>NZ_JAVDWL010000007.1:0-416213 GCF_031457345.1 Rhizobium sp. BE258 | reverse complement strand
CGCTGCCGTCAGAGACGTCTTGCCGTGGTCAACGTGGCCGATCGTGCCGATGTTTACGTGCGGCTTGTTGCGCTCAAACTTACTCTTTGCCATTTGAATGCTTCCTGTGAACGAAATGGGTGACCCCGGCGAACCGGTTTAGTGCCGCCGTTTAAGGCTTTCGGCGAGATTGCGCAAGACCTAATTGCGAACGGCATTCCGGGGTTTGCTGCCCATATGGGAAGCAATTGACGCAACGCAAGATCCACCGCCAAAAGCGCGGCGCAACAACCTGAAGCTAAAAGGAAAAACTGGAGCGGGTAGCGGGAATCGAACCCGCGTATTCAGCTTGGAAGGCTGCTGCTCTACCATTGAGCTATACCCGCGGGATTGGTCTTGGCCCGACCAGAGAACGAATGGTGGAGAGAGTTGGATTTGAACCAACGTAGGCTGAGCCAACGGATTTACAGTCCGTCCCCTTTAACCACTCGGGCATCTCTCCATTCGTTTCGTCTGGATCGGAAGACCAAGCTTGCGACCGTCTGGCGTTGCCGCCCCTCGGTCTGCGCCGCGTATATGACCGGACGATTTCCTCATGTCAACACGATGACTGCGGAAAAAATGTGAAAAATTTCATCGCCTGTTGAAAGGCCCTCTGTGAAAGAAGTCCTATGCGCGGAGAGTTGCCGCCGTTATAAAAGCCGCATGAGCAAAGACAACAAATTCACCGGCAAGCCCGACACCGACAAAACCGCCAAGGATACGCATTATGCGACCTTGCGCCGCCAGCACCGCGATGCAAAGCGCGAGCGCGGCGACATACCGACCCCTGGCCCGCAGAAGCGCAAGCGCGGCGGCGACGACTGGAAGCCGCCGGTTCTGGCGCCGGAGCAGGTTTATCTCTATGGCCTGCACACGGTTCGCGCGGCGCTCGAAAATCCCGAGCGCAAGAACATCAAGCTGTCCGTGACGCAGAATGCGCTGGCGCGCCTCGAGATCAATCCCGAGGACATGAAGATCCCTGTCGAGATGGTGTCTCCGCAGGATATCGACAAAGTGCTCGGCCCCGATGCGATCCACCAGGGCGTGATGCTGGAGACGCGGCCCCTGCCCGTGCGCCGACTGGAAGCTTTGAAGGACAGCCCGTTGCTTCTGGTTCTCGACCAGGTGACTGATCCGCATAATGTCGGCGCCATCATGCGCTCGGCAGTGGCATTCAATGCCGGTGCGGTTATCACCACCCAGAGACATAGCCCGACAGAATCAGGTGTGATGGCGAAATCGGCCTCCGGGGCGCTGGAACTGATTCCTTATATCCAGATCACCAATCTGGCCGACGCCGTCGGCGAGCTGCACAAGCTCGGTTTTGTGACGATCGGCCTCGATTCGGAAGGTCCCGCGGCGCTCGAGGGAACGTTTAGCGGTGACAAGGTGGCGCTCGTTCTAGGCTCCGAGGGCAAAGGGCTTCGTCAGAAGACCCGCGAAACCGTTAACGCGCTTGCCCGTCTCGATATGCCCGGCGCCATCAAGTCGCTGAACGTTTCGAACGCGGCTGCAATCGCCATGTATGCGGCCCGGCAATATCTCGCAAAATAGAACCGGGGTCTCAAAATGAACGCATGCCGGGGCTAGAGCGTTTCCTGGTTATATTGAAGCATTCTGTTGGCTCAAACGGAGTCGGATGGTCGACCGGCTGGCGCTCGTCGTAGCCAGATCTACGGCCAAGCCAGCCTGTCGATCAGGCGGCCCGTTTCAGCCAACCCCGCAGGGGCCGGGCATCTTTCCGCCAGGATCAAAGGCGATCGGCTCGACCGTACCATTGGGTATGCCCTTCGCCAATCGCCCTTGCCCTGTCAAAAACCTGCTCCGGCAGAATGCTTCAATATAACCAGGAAACGCTCTAGATGTCGGCGAACCGAAAACAGCAAGAGAGAAGGAAACGATCCGGCATGACAATCCGGCCCCTCCTGTTTGGCATTCTGTTCGTCGCAGTCTTCGTCGGCATCATTCTCAGCCTCGTCTGGGTCGATCCCTCCCATCCGGTGCGCCAGCCCGATCCGCTGGCCCCCTCGGCCCCCGGCCCCTCTGCACCAGCCCCTGTGCAATAGGGCTTCCGGAACCTCAAACATCTCCGCGCGTTTGTCCCGCAGGTTAATGCAAGGAAGAACGCATGCGAATCATGATCGCCGTCGTAGTTCTGATGGTCGGCTCGGTGCTGAGCATCGTGATGATGGCGCCATCCGGCACCGGACAGACCGGCAACGGCGCCAAGATCGAGGCAAGCATCAACGAGCCTGTGCAGCAGTAGGCCGGCCCCCGGCCGAGCAAAAGAAAAGCCCCGGTATCGCTGGGGCTTTTTTGTCAGTTGGTCGCCTTTTCGACGGAAATTTCTCCGAACTCGTCGATCAGCACGGTCCAGCCATCCGGCTCGGCATCCGGATCGGTCTTCAAATAGACGGTGGCGAACAGTCCGGGCTGTTTGATGATCCCAGTCGAGTTCTCCGGACGGATATCGGTGACATAGGGTTTGAGATCGGTGAATTCGTGCAGTTCAACCGTGGAGACGATCTGCGGCCCGCCATCGGTCTGCGCCACCTGCTGCAGGTAGACCTTCGATGTGCGGTCATCCTGGCGGACGGAGAAGAGCTTGTAATAGCCATGACGCGACTCTCCGGGTTTTGCCGCCGCCTGATCGGCAGATACGGGTTTGCCTGACGTCTCGGGCGTGCGCTCGATAGCGATGTCAGCCTTGCTTTCTTCCCAATATCCCGTGCTGGTGGCGAAAGTGACAGCGGACGGCAGGATCGTCTCTGTGCCTGGAGCCGCCTTGGCAATCCCTGCGCCCGTCAGGAGCGTGGCCGCCAATAGAAAAGTCCCTGCCCTCATCGTTAGTCCTCGAACTGTTCTGCCAGAATGCGGTCCGACCACGAACGATCCGGATCGGAGAGGATGCGGGCGGTCATGTGTTCCGACTGGGCGATGCGCACATGCAGCACCGACTTGACCTCGGAATTATCGGCAACGGCGTTCACCGGCCGCTTCTCGGCCTCAAGGATATGGATATCGACCGTCACCTTGTTCGGCAGCAACGCGCCACGCCAGCGCCGCGGCCTGAAGGCGCTGACCGGCGTCAACGCCAGAAGCGGCGCTTCCAGCGGCAGGATCGGGCCGTGTGCGGAAAGATTGTAGGCGGTGGAGCCCGCCGGAGTCGCCACCATCACGCCATCGCAGATCAATTCCGGCAGCCTGACATGGCCGTCCACCTCGACGCGAAGCTTGGCTGCCTGATAGGACTGGCGAAACAGCGACACCTCGTTGATGGCGAGCGCCTCGGAATTCGTGCCATCGGCATTGGCCGTCGTCATCTGCAGCGGACGGAAGACGTTTTCGACAGCAGCACAGATGCGTTGCTGCAAGTCTTCGGTGCGGTAATCGTTCATCAGGAAGCCGACGGAGCCGCGGTTCATGCCATAGACCAGCTTGCCGCTGTTCATAATTCCATGCAGCGTCTGCAGCATGAAGCCATCGCCGCCGAGCGCGACGATCACATCCGCCTCTTCGGCCGGCACGTCGCCGTAGATCCGAATCAGCTCCTCGCGCGCAGCAAGCGCTTCAGTCGTGGAGGAAGCCAGAAAACCAAGCGTCTGAAATGACCGGCCCATTCAATGCCCTTTGTTATGCTCGCCTAGCTAAAGGATAAAGGGCTTGTGCGACAAGGTGTTTTGCACATCAATACAAAGTGCGGAAACGCGACAAAGTGTGAGCATCCGGCATTTCCGCGAAACGGCCCCGGCGGGGCGCGATAGTTTCCGCCAACCGCTGTTGTCGCCCAGCACGATTTCCATGATTCTGCAGCCGAAACCGTTCACGAATTCGCGCCGATGCCGGATTTTGCCTTTACACGAATTCAGAATCTGGTAGTTGGCACGCATTGCCCTTGTAGCTCAGTTGGTAGAGCACCTGATTTGTAATCAGGGGGTCGCGGGTTCGAACCCTGCCGGGGGCACCACTCACTCATAGCGAAATCAGAAGCGTAGCCGGATGGCGCCTGCTCCGCAGGCGGGTGCCTGTTCCAGAATTTGACGCTGCGCTCCCAAAACATGGCGCACGGCGCGATTGCGCCCCGCTCATGACCCGCGGCTCAAGGCCTCGTCAACCAGACGCGACAGCAGCGCCGTGCCTGGACCCAACGGCTTGAGATGATCCATATCTCCGAAAAAGCCGTCTTCAAAATCATCGTGCTCATAGAGATCAAGCACCTGGACGTGAGCATGCCCATCGGTTCGCTGCTTCAGACCGCGAAACAATTCGGCACCTGGGGCGCGAATCCGGAAATCGCTTCGGACTGGGGGAACGACGACAAGCAGCCTGTGGCGGTTTTGCGCCGACAAGCTGATCAACATGTCGAGATAAGGAAGTGCGTTTTCCCGACGATTGAACTTCATGTGATCTGCGACGCGCTGTTCCGTCGTCATGCGCGGAGGCATGAAGCTCTTGTTATAGTCGGGCAGAAACCCGGAGCGCCCCGAAACGTCCACGGACAAATCCCCAAGTTTGCCCACCACGGTTTCGTAGAGGCTGGTAAGCGACGGATCCTGGTAGTCCAATCCGAGATTGAACAGCTCATTGATAGCCACCGAGATCATGCCTTCGGATCGCGAGCGATCGAGCACCCATCCCGGTGAGAAAACCGAATAGAAGACAACGATGGTGCGGAGCGACTCGAGTTGCTCCGAAAGGGTCTTGTAGAGAAAGTAGGAGTATTTCAGATCCTGTGATCGGCAGCACAGGTTGAAAGATCCGGGCAGATACGCCGGATCGAAGCCGAAATCGCCATGCGACGAACCGGCAACGAGCGTGGTGACACTTGCCGCCTCGGCTCTCAGCATCGTGCGCTTTGCGGTCAGCAGGAGCACATATTGCTCGAACATAGCGGGAAATGGTTCATCCATGTCCGTCTCCATCGAATAGGCCAAGCACTGTTAAACGATAGAAGGCTTTTGCCGGGCTTGCGATCGAGCAGGCAAGCCACGACGACGCTGATGCTATCTGTGCGCCGTCGCATCTCTCGTTGCTCAAGCCGCTCTATCTCTTGTCCTCTTCGATGAACCGGACATGAAGCCCGTCTTCAGAGCGAGTTCAGGCCCGCGGGGTCACCTTGGGTCATGAAATAGCAAGGAGATGCGCTATGAAAATCGTCCATTTGGCGGTTGCTGCTGTTCTTTCCATCGGTTCGGCCTTCGTTGCCGTCGAACCTGCGGCGGCGATGCCGCGATCTCAGGCGCCGGTGGCTGCCGTCGAGAAGAGCGACGTGGTTCAGGTCCGGCACCGGGATCGCCGCTACTATAGGGATCATCGTCCGCGTTATCGCGACAGCTGGCGCTATGATCGCCGTCACCACCGGGATTGGCGGGCCGAGCGGCGTTGGCGGGGTGATCGCGATTGGCGGTATCGCGACCGCTACTACCGGCCGCATCGGAACGGCGTCTATTTCCGCCTGAACCTCTAGAACGAAAAAGCCCCGGATGTCCGGGGCTTTTTTGATTGTCCGGCCTGCGGGGCTCAATCGATGTCGTCGACGACGGCATCGGGCTTGCCGCTGATGCGGTGCGCAAGCGCTGCTTCCATGAACTCGTTGAGTTCGCCGTCGAGCACGTCGCCCGGAGCGGTGCTGGCAACACCCGTGCGTAGGTCCTTGACCAGCTGGTAGGGCTGCAGCACGTAGGAGCGGATCTGGTGGCCCCAGCCGATATCCGACTTCGAGGCGGCTTCGGCATTGGCCGCGTCTTCGCGCTTCTTCAGTTCGGCTTCGTAAAGACGGGCGCGCAGCATGTCCCACGCCTTGGCGCGATTCTTGTGCTGCGAGCGTTCCTGCTGGCACTGCACGACGATACCGGACGGCATATGCGTGATGCGCACGGCGGAGTCGGTGGTGTTGACGTGCTGGCCGCCGGCGCCCGACGAGCGGTAGGTGTCGATGCGGCAATCGCCTTCGTTGATGTCGATCTGGATCGAGTCGTCGATGACAGGATAGACCCAGATGGACGAGAAGGACGTATGGCGGCGTGCATTGCTGTCGTAAGGCGAAATACGCACCAGGCGGTGAACGCCCGATTCGGTCTTCAGCCAGCCATAGGCATTGTGGCCCTTGACGAGCAGCGTCGCCGACTTGATGCCCGCTTCTTCACCATCGTGAACTTCAAGAAGCTCGACCTTGAACTTCGAACGTTCGGCCCAGCGCGTATACATGCGCAGCAGAATGTTGGCCCAGTCCTGGCTCTCGGTGCCGCCGGCACCGGAATGGACTTCCAGATAGGCGTCGTTGCCATCGGCTTCGCCAGAGAGCATTGCCTCCACCTGGCGGCGCGCAGCTTCGGCCTTCAGGCCCTTCAGCGCATCCTCGGCGTCTTTGACGACGCCTTCGTCGCCCTCTTCCTCGCCCATTTCGATGAGCTCGATATTGTCGTTCAGCTGCTGTTCGAGCTGCTTCACGCCATTGATGCCGTCATCCAGCTGCTGGCGCTCGCGCATCAGCTTCTGGGCTTCCTGGGCATCGTTCCAGAGGTTCGGGTCCTCTGCCTTGTTGTTCAACCAGTCCAGCCGTCTTATCGCCTGGTCCCAGTCAAAGATGCCTCCTCAGCAGGGTGATAGCCTGCTTGGTTTCATCGACTACGTTTATGATCTCGGCGCGCATTGTCCTGCTTCTTTGCGTTGGTCTTGAGCTGGCCCGTCAAATAGTTGCGGCGGCCGCGGATGTAAAGCCCGCGGCCGCCGCACCGTCTCTGCGGATGATGTTAATAGAGGCCGCCGGCGCCAGACTGCACCGCCTGATTGGCTTGTGGCGAGGTCTTGAGAATTTCCTCGGGCGCCATGGTGCCGTCCATGCCGATGACCGAGAAGCTGTCGGCCGGGCCGGTGCCGGGCTTGAAGGCTTCGATGATGGTGTTCGGATCGCCTTCCTGCGCCGCCATGCCGGTCTTGCGGTCGATGGCGACGAGGTTCATGCCCTGCGGAATGACGAACTTCGACGGCGGCATGTCCTTGACGGCGGCCTGCATGAATTCGTTGAAGATCGGCGCAGAGAGGCCGCCACCCGTGCCGCCGCGACCAAGCGGAGCCGGCGTATCGAAGCCCATGTAGAGACCGGCGACGAGATCCGGCGTGAAGCCGACGAACCAGGCATCCTTCTCGTCGTTGGTCGTACCGGTCTTGCCGGCAACGTCGCGGCCGCCGAGATCGACCTTGCCTGCGGCGGTACCGCGGGTGATGACGCCCTGCATCATCGAGGTGATCTGGTAGGCGGTCATCGGATCGAGAACCTGTTCGCGGTTATCGACGATATTGGGCTCTTCCTGGTTCTGCCAGTCGCCGGCATTGCAGCCGTCGCAGACGCGCTCTTCATGCTTGAAGATGGTCTTGCCGTAACGGTCCTGGATGCGGTCGATCAGCGTCGGCTTGATCTGCTTGCCGCCATTGGCAAGAACCGAATAGGCCGAGACCATGCGCAGCACCGTGGTTTCGCCGGAACCCAGCGACATGGCGAGCAGCGGCGGCATCTTGTCGTAAATGCCGAAGCGCTCGGCATATTCGGCGACGATGTTCATGCCGAGGTCATTGGCAAGGCGCACCGTCATCAGGTTGCGCGAATGCTCGATACCGGAGCGCAGCGTCGAGGGGCCGCCGACTTCGCCACCGTAGTTCTCAGGCTTCCAGACCTGACCGCCGGAAACGATCTCGATCGGCGCGTCCATGATCACGGAGGCCGGCGTATAGCCGTTGTCCATGGCGGCAGCGTAGACGAAAGGCTTGAAGGACGAGCCCGGCTGACGCATCGCCTGCGTCGCGCGGTTGAATTCCGACTGGCCGTAAGAGAATCCGCCGGCCATGGCGAGCACGCGGCCGGTCTTGGGGTCCATGGCAACGAGGCCGCCCTGAACTTTTGGCGGTTGCTGCAGGCGGTAGGATGTCGAGGTCTCGTCGCCCTGACGCGCGACGTAAACCACATCACCTGGAGACAGCACGCCTTCCGGCGACTTGGCGGTCTTGCGGTCGCCTGTCGAGGAGCGGTAGGCCCACTGCATGTTCTTGGCGGTGATCGTACCGCGCTCGCGCTCGGCACCGATCTTGCCGCTACCATCCTTCGGCGGCTGCAGGCCGATGTCCGCGCCATCGTCGGAAACCGCCAGAACGACGGCCAGGCGCCATTCGGGCACATCGGAGAGTGCCGGAATATCGGCCAGCGCCTTACCCCAATCCGATGTCGTGTCGATGGTCTTCAGCGCGCCATGGAAGCCGCGGCGTTCGTCATAGGTGGTCAGGCCGTCCTGCAGCGCCTTGCGGGCGGCAAGCTGCATCTGCGGATCGAGCGAGGTGCGGACGGAAAGACCGCCTTCATACAGCGTCTTTTCGCCATACTGGTCGATCAGCTGGCGGCGCACGGCCTCGGCAAAGTAATCGGATGCGAAGAGCGACGGGCCGGTGCTGCGGGCGTTGACGCCGAGCGGCTGCTTCTTCGCCTCTTCGCCGTCTTCCTTGCTGACATAGCCGTTCTCGACCATACGATCGACGACCCAGTTGCGGCGCTCGAGAGCGGCTTCGGGGTGGCGGAACGGATGATAATTCGCCGGGCCCTTCGGCAGCGACGCCAGATAGGCGGCTTCGGCGATCGTCAGCTCGGTGACCGACTTGTTGAAATAGGTGAGTGACGCGCCGGCAATGCCGTAGGAGTTCAGGCCGAAGAAGATCTCGTTGAGATAAAGCTCGAGAATCTTGTCCTTCGAATAGGCCTGCTCGATGCGGAAGGAGAGTATCGCTTCCTTGATCTTGCGGTCGATGGTCTGGTCGGATGTCAGAAGGAAGTTCTTGGCGACCTGCTGGGTGATCGTCGAAGCGCCGACCGGGCGGCGGCCGGAACCGAAATTCTGCAGGTTGACGAGGATAGCGCGGCCGAGGCCGGTCAGGTCGACGCCCGGGTGATTGTAGAAATTCTTGTCTTCGGCCGAAAGAAACGCCGCCTTGACGCGGTCCGGGATTGCCTGGATCGGCAGGAACAGGCGCTTTTCCTTGGCATATTCGGCTATCAGCGCGCCGTTGCCGGCGTGAACGCGGGTAGTAACCGGCGGCGCATAGCTGTTCAGCACGGCGTAATCGGGGAGATCCTTCGCGACGTTTGCCAAATAGACGGCAACGACAGCTGCGGCGCCAAGAAACATGACGCAAGCAATGCCGAAGAAATATCCAAGAAGTCTGATCATATTGGGCTACCGGTATTCCAAATCTTCAATCGGCACAGGCGATATCATCGCATCGGAGCGCGCAATCTACACATTGCGCGCGGCTTACTCCATGAGCGGCACTGCGACAAGCCGAATCCGCCTCTCGGGTCAGAAACATAGCGGCGAGTAACGGCCTGAATGTGAGCAAAATAGGGCTCCCCTGCCCCATTCCAGTCCCGTCCCCGGCTTTCGTCCACGCTGTTACATGTTCGCCACGGCGTCAGCCGCCATTGGCGACGACCGACGAGCGGTAACGCTTGACCGCATCGGTCATCAGGTCCGCCATCTTGCCGCGCCAGGCCTCATCGAGCAGCAGCTTCTCGTCTTCTACATTGGAGAGGAAGCCGAGTTCGACGAGGATCGATGGCACGTCGGGCGCCCTCAGAACCTGGAAACCTGCATGGCGGTGCGGATTGTTGATGGTGCCGATCTGGTCCTTGAAGGAGTTCAGGACGCTTTCGGCCAGCGAGATCGAAAACGCCTGCGTCTCGCGCCGTGTCAGGTCGAGCAGGATATCGGCCACTTCGGGCGGCTCGGCGACGGTTTCCTTGCCGGCGATCTGATCCGAGAGGTTTTCACGTTCGGCGAGATCGGCAGCGAGCTTGTCGGATGCCTTGTCGGAGATCGTATAGACGGTCGCCCCGCGGATATCCTTCTGCTTCAGCGTATCGGCATGCAGCGAGATGAAAAGGCCGGCATGGTTCTGGCGGGCAATTTGCACGCGCTCGGAAAGCGAGAGGAACTCGTCGTTGTCGCGGGTCAGAAACGCCTTGATGCCGGGCTCGCGGTTCAGCCGGTCGGCCAGCGCCTTGGCGAAGGCCAGTGTCACCTGCTTTTCCTCGGTTTTCGTATCGACGCCGATCGCGCCGGTATCGATGCCGCCGTGACCGGCGTCGACGGCGATGACGAAATCGCCGGGCTTGGCGGCCTCTGCCGCCGGAATGGCGCTGGTTACCTGCTGGTCATCGGCGCCGTTCCAGGTCTGAGCCTTGACGAGCGCGGCGAAGGCTTCCTTCGACGTCATCTCGGCATCGAGCACCAGGCGGTGCCCCTTGCCGTCCTCATCCTGCTGAACCTTGGCAATCGCCAGCTTCACCGGCTTGATGGCGGTGAGCACGATTCGCGCGCTGTCCTCGCCCATCGCGCCGTAGCGGATATCCTTGAAGAGACCGCGCGCTTCCAGCTGCTTGGTATCGAAACCGAAGGCGGTCGCCGGGAGATCGACGACGATGCGCTCGGGATTGGCAATATAATGGATGGAGAAGCTGGGGGCCTGGTCGAAATCGATGACGATGCGGGTGCGGGCGTCATCGCCGATAATCCGGGCACCGTAGGCCAGCAGCGGCTCGGGCTTGGCGCCGTCGGCTGCGATGGCGGTCGCCATCCCGAGACACAGCGCCGCGGCAGCGAGCGCCGCCGCAAAAACATTCTTCCGGTTGCCGGATTGCCCCGCTACGGGCCGCTCCCTCTTAAACAATCGACCGCCACACCCTATTTGTCATTGCATATGTCCCCGGGGCACATGATCCCCGCCGCCCGGCGGCGCCTGCCCGGCGCCGAGCATAGCGCATCGAATCGGGACCGCGGATCCCCGATTTTCTATGCGTGCCGAAATCCATCAATATTATGGCACATTTGGCTTTTCCCTTGCTATTGTGACAGAGAAACCATACAACGATTTCAGGTTAGAAGTGCTGACGGGATAGAGTCGCCGCGAAGGCTGCCAACCCCTGAGAGGACCTGGCGCCGCAACCGGCAATCGTCCGCCGTCATACGTGTTTCTTTCCGAGTGAACTGGATTCTGATTTTTCCGGCGTATGCGGAAACTTCATCGGTGGATAGCCACCAACCGCTCCGAGGAGCAAACTCATCGGACCTACGGGTCTTAGTATTGTCGATCTCGCTTGGTCATAATGGTGTCGCAGCAGGTTTTATCCAAAGTCTACAGGCCCCGGGAGAATATCTTCCCCGCTGTTGTCTGGCTGCTGCCTGCCCTCCCGAACCAAGCGCGACTTTCATTATCCGGCGCAACCCCTCCTGACCGTAACCCGCCTGTCTCAGACACTGGCGGGGATGCGCGTATGAGGCTGCGCCGAGGAGCACAGCTTACATGGCAGACAAAATGCTTATCGACGCGTCTCACGAGGAAGAGACGCGCGTCGTTGTCGTTCGCGGGAACCGCATAGAAGAATTTGACTTCGAGTCGCAGCACAAGAAGCAAATTCGCGGCAACATCTATCTTGCAAAGGTAACGCGGGTAGAACCCTCGCTACAGGCCGCCTTCGTTGATTACGGCGGCAACCGGCACGGCTTCCTGGCCTTTGCCGAAATCCACCCTGATTACTACCAGATCCCGCTGGCCGATCGCCAGGCGCTGCTGCGCGCGGAAGCCGAAGAGCATCGCCGCGACGATGACGTCGAGCACGTCGAAACCGCGCCGATGAACGATCCGGCCAACCAGGACCAGCCCGACATCGGCATCGTCGCCCAGGACGAGCCGGCAGCAGACGCTACGGCCGAAGCCCCTGCCGCGATCGAAGCGGAAGCTGCGCCGGCCGCTGAAGACGCCGCTCCGGTAAAGAAGGCTGCAAAGCCGCGCCGCAGCCGCAAGAAGGTTGTCGAGACCACCGCGACCGAAGATGCCGTCCCGACCGATGTCGAAGCGCCGGTTGCCTCCGTCGATAGCGACGACGACTCGAACGGCAGCTCGATGGCTGCCATGGTCGAGACCGACTCGATTTCCGAAGACGTCGATTCCCGCCGCCGCGGCAATGACGACGATGACGACGACGATCATGACCACGAGGAAGAAGTGATCGAATCGGTCGGCGCCGAGGACGCGATGGAAGAAGTTCCCGATCGCGTTCAGCGCAAGCCGCGCAAGCAGTACCGCATCCAGGAAGTCATCAAGCGCCGCCAGATCCTGCTCGTGCAGGTCGCCAAGGAAGAGCGCGGCAACAAGGGTGCAGCTCTTACCACTTACCTGTCGCTCGCAGGCCGTTACTCGGTGCTGATGCCGAACACGGCGCGTGGCGGCGGTATTTCCCGTAAGATCACCAACCCGCAGGACCGCAAGCGCCTGAAGGAAATCGCCCGGATGCTCGAAGTGCCGCAGGGCATGGGCGTCATCCTGCGCACGGCGGGTGCCAACCGCACCAAGGTCGAGGTTAAGCGCGATTTCGAATATCTGATGCGTCTCTGGGAAAACGTCCGCACGCTGACGCTGGCGTCGACGGCCCCTTGCCTCGTCTATGAAGAGGGATCGCTGATCAAGCGTTCGATCCGCGACCTCTACAACAAGGATATCGGCGAAGTCATCGTTGCCGGCGAAGAAGGCTATCGTGAAGCGAAAGACTTCATGAAGATGCTGATGCCGAGCCACGCCAAGGTGGTTCAGCCTTACCGTGACATCCACCCGATCTTCTCGCGCTCCGGCATCGAAGCGCAGCTCGACCGCATGCTGCAGCCGCAGGTGACGCTGAAGTCGGGCGGCTACCTGATCATGAACCAGACGGAAGCGCTGGTTTCGATCGACGTCAACTCCGGCCGTTCGACCCGCGAGCATTCGATCGAAGATACGGCTCTGCAGACGAACCTCGAAGCAGCCGATGAAGTCGCGCGCCAGCTTCGCCTTCGCGACCTTGCAGGCCTGATCGTCATCGACTTCATCGACATGGAAGAAAAGCGCAACAACCGCGCTGTCGAGAAGCGTCTGAAGGAATGCCTGAAGAACGACCGCGCCCGTATCCAGGTCGGCCGCATCTCGCATTTCGGTCTTCTCGAAATGTCGCGCCAGCGTATCCGTGCCTCGGTTCTGGAATCGACGACCCAGGTCTGCTCGCATTGCGGCGGTACCGGTCACGTCCGTTCGCAGTCTTCGGTCGCCCTGCATGTGCTGCGCGGTATCGAAGAATATCTGCTGAAGAACACGACGCACGACATCATCGTGCGCACCACGCCCGACATCGCGCTCTATCTTCTGAACCACAAGCGCCAGTCGATCGTCGATTACGAGACCCGCTTCGGCGTGGCGATCATCATCGGCGCCGACAACAGCGTCGGATCGCAGCACTTTGCGATCGATCGCGGCGAGCCGGTCGAAAATCCGGTGAAGATCGAAACCCTGTTCAACTTCGCGGCCATCCCTGAAGATGACGACGACGATGTCGTGATCGAGGTGGACGAAGAAGAAGACGAAGAACTGGAAGAAAAGCCAGCCGCCAGCGAGCGTCCTGCCCAGCAGGCACGCGCCGAGAGCGATGGCGAGGCCGGCAACCGCAAGCGCAAGCGCCGCCGCCGCCGCCGTGGCGGACGTGGCGGAAACGAACAGCAGTCGGCCAACGACGCCTCCGGTGACGAGGGCGACGACGGTGAAGGCGACGAGGATGATGCAGGCGCAGAGGGCGACGAAGCCGCTGCCGGCACCGCGGAAGCCCGCGCCGAAACCGACAGCGAGAGCGAACAGCGCCGCAAGCGCCGCCGCCGCGGCAAGCGTGGCGGACGCCGCAACCGTGACGAAAACGGCGAACTGAGTGCCGAAGGCACCGACAGCGAGACGGACGCTGATGGCGAAGCCGGCGAAGGTGACGCTGCCGAAAGCGCGGCAGCCGAGACGCAGGCTGAAGTGATCGAGGCCGTTTCCGAAGATGCCGCCGAAGGCCAGACCGCCATGGCAGCCGTCGAAACCGGCGCCTTCGTCACTGAGGACGTCAAGCCCGCCAAGGGCCGCGGCCGTGGCCGCAAAAAGGCTGTCGAGGTTTCGCCGGTGGAAGAGCCTGTCGTTGCCGAGGAAGCTCCGGCTGCCTCAGCAACTGCCGAACCTGCACCCGAAGCCGAGACGGTGGAAGCCTCTGCCGATCTCGACGCCCCGGCAACGGAAGAAGCGAAGTCGGCACGCGCCAATCGCGGCTCGAACGTCTCCTCCTCCTCGCCGACCGTCAAATCGACGCGCAGCGAAGCTGCTGAGCCCGAGGGCGACGGCAAGCCGAAGAAGGCCGGCTGGTGGCAGCGCCGCGGCTTCTTCTGAGAGACTGCTGATTGATCAATGAAAAGCCGGCTGTGGTGACACAGCCGGCTTTTTTGATTCCGTATCCGGGAGAGATTGGAAAGGGGCATCCGAGATAAGTCGAGAAGGCCAATCCGGCTTTGCCTCACGGCAGCAAGCCTCTTCAGATCTTGATTCACCTGTCTGACAAAATGAGTCAGGAAATGCGTCTAAGCGCTTGAGCGCGGACTCTATTTCAGCCAGAGGGCCATGCGCTCGACGGCTTCGGCGATCTCGGTTTGCGAGCCGGCGTAAGACATGCGCATCGTCCGGTTGCCTTCGAGCGGATCGAAATCGAGGCCCGGCGTCGCGGCGACATTGATCTCCGCCAGCATGCGCTTGGCAAAGGCCATGCTGTCATTGCTGAATCGCGTCACGTCGACATAGGCATAGAATGCACCATCCATCGGGGATGCCACCGGCAGCCCGATCTCCGGCAGGCGGCGGAGCAGGAAATCGCGATTGGCGGCATAGCTCGCCTTGTAGACATCGAGCTCGGCAGCCGCTCCAAGCGCAGCGGTGGCGGCGATCTGCGACAGTTCCGGCGGCGAGATGTAGAGGCTCTGGGCAACGCGCTCGATCGGGCGGACCAGCCGTCGCGGCAGCACCATCCAGCCGATCCGCCAGCCGGTCATGCAATAGTATTTCGAGAAGGAATTGATGACGATTGCCTCGTCTGTCAGTTCCAGCGCGCTGGTCTCCTCCCCGGCGAAGGTCAGGCCGTGATAGATTTCGTCGGAGATGAAGGCGATCGATTGAGCGGCGCAATAATCGGCAAGCGCCTTCAGCGCCGCCCTGCCGGTGACCGTTCCGGTCGGGTTTGCCGGACTTGCAAGCAGGACGCCCTTGAGCTTGACGCCGCTCTCGCGCTGCGCCGCTTCAAGGCTTTCGGGCGTCAGCGTGAAATGCGTCTCGGCCGTCACTGCGACCTCGATCACCTTCAGCCCGAGCGCGCCGAGGATGTTGCGATAGGCCGGATAGCCGGGCCTAGCGATAGCCACGGCATCGCCCGCATCGAACAGCGACAGGAAGGCGAGATTGAAACCGGCCGAGGAACCCGTCGTGATGGCGATCCGCGCCGGATCGATCTCCAGGCCATGGCGGTCGCGATAATGCCAGGCGAGCGCGTGTCTCAGCCGCGCCGTCCCCAGTGCGTCGGTATAGCCGATCTTGCCTTCTGCCAGTGCCGCGCGAGCGGCATCGAGTGCTGCCTGGGGTGCCGGATGCGACGGCTGGCCGACCGCCATCGAAATAACCGGGTGACCGGCGGCACGCCGTTTGGTCGCCTCTGCCAGAACGTCCATGGCGTGGAAAGGCTCGACTTCGCTGCGCTTCGATACGGAAAACAAGGGCTAAAACTCCGGATATTCAATTGCGGCCAGACAATTGCCGCATTATCAGGTGCATCACAATCCCGCGATTGCGCCGCGATCCAGAAAAATCCTGTTTGATGGCCGGGCCGCACACCGTAATTTGATGCCGAACGTTTCAGCCCATTAACCGGGCGATGTTATGAAGCGGCATCGCATTCGATCAGCCGACGAGGACACAATGGCTCTCTTTCCGAAAACCTTCACCGCCCTTGCGCTCGCTGCCAGCTTTGCGATGCCCCTTCCCGCTGCTGCTCTCGACGATGCGCAGAAGAAGGAATTCGGCGAGTTCATCAAGGAATACCTGATCCAGAATCCCGAGATCATGCTCGACGTTCAGGACGCCCTGCAGAAGAAGCAGGAAGAGGCCCGCCTCGTCAAAGCCAACCAGGTGATCGGCGAAAACAGCAAGAGCATTTTCGAAGCCAAGGACGATATCTCGATCGGCAACCCAAAGGGTGACGTGACCATCGTCGAGTTCTTCGATTACAATTGCGGCTATTGCCGTCACGCGCTGACCGACATGCAGACGATGCTGAAGAAGGACCAGAACGTTCGCTTCGTGCTCAAGGAATTCCCGATCCTCGGTCCGGAATCGGTTGCCGCGCACAAGGTTTCCGACGCGTTCCGCAAGCTGGCGCCTGAAAAGTACGAGAAGTTCCACATGGCTCTGCTCGGCAGCGAAGGCCGCGCCGACGAAGACAGCGCCATCGAAGCGGCCTCCTCGCTCGGCGTCAACGAAAAGCAGATCCGCGCCGAGATGGAAAAGAGCCCCGACACGTCTTCGGTGCAGAATGCCTATGACCTTGCCCAGAAGCTCGGCATCACCGGCACGCCCTCCTACGTCATCGGCAACGAGCTGGTGCAGGGCGCGGTCGGTTTCGACGACCTGGAAGCCAAGGTCAAGAACATGCGCACCTGCGGCAAGACGAGCTGCTGAGAGCGACGCTCATCAAATCGCCAAAATCTAAGCGTTTCAGCCATGTGGACAAATATGGCACGATTCCGGCTGCCTACCCCAAAGGGCTTTCATTAAGGGCATGGGGAGTCTATAGGTTGCCCTCGTGCATTTAATGGAACACTCGATGACGCAAACCATTTTCGTCCTGAACGGGCCCAACCTGAACATGCTGGGCAAAAGAGAACCCGGCATCTATGGCGGCAAGACGCTCAAGGACATCGAAGCGGATTGCAGGGCTGCGGGCCAGGAACTCGGCTTCGATATCGATTTCCGCCAGAGCAACCACGAAGGTGCGCTCGTCGACTGGTTTCATGAAGCAAACGACAAGGCTGCAGGCGTTGCGATCAATGCCGGAGCCTACACGCATACATCCATTGCACTGCATGATGCGATCAAGGCCATTTCCATTCCGGTGATCGAGCTCCATATCTCTAACGTGCATGCACGCGAAGAATTCCGCCACAAGTCGATGATTGCCCCTGCTTGCAAGGGTGTGATCGCCGGCTTCGGGCCTCACAGCTACATTCTGGCGCTTCACGCGCTGAAGAACCTTACGGCATAAGAAGAAGACAGGGCAAACACTCATGGCTGAAAAGAAATCGGGTATCGACCAGGCACTGATCCGTGACCTCGCGAACATCTTGAACGACACGGACCTGACGGAGATCGAAGTCGAGCAGGAAGATCTGCGCATCCGCGTCTCGCGCGGCGGCAATGTTCAATATGTCCAGGCGCCGATCGGCGGCGCTCCGGCCTATGCGCCTGCGCCTGCAGCCGCCGCACCTGCGGCCGCTCCGGCAGCCGCCGCTGCCCCGGCCCGCAACCCGGCCAACACGGTCAGCGCCCCGATGGTCGGCACCGTCTATATGGCACCGGCTCCGGGCGCACGCGCCTTCATCGAAGTCGGCTCGACCGTCAAGGAAGGCCAGACGCTGCTCATCATCGAAGCGATGAAGACCATGAACCAGATCCCGTCGCCGAAGTCAGGCAAGGTCACGGAAATCCTCGTCGAAGACGGCAGCCCCGTCGAATACGGCCAGGCCCTAGTCGTCATCGAATAAGGCGGGCATCATGGTCTCGAAAATCCTCATTGCAAACCGCGGCGAAATCGCGCTGCGCGTCCTGCGCGCCTGCAAGGAGCTCGGCATTCCCTGCGTCGTGGTTCATTCCACCGCCGATGCCGACGCCATGCATGTGCGCCTTGCCGACGAAAGTGTCTGCATCGGCCCTCCGCCGTCGCGCGACAGCTATCTGAACATCCACCAGATCGTTGCAGCCTGCGAAATCACCGGCGCCGATGCCGTGCATCCTGGCTACGGCTTCCTGTCCGAAAACGCCAAGTTTGCGGATATTCTCGAGGCTCACGGCATCACCTTCATCGGCCCGACCGCGGATCACATCCGCATCATGGGCGACAAGATCACCGCCAAGACGACGGCGCAGGAACTCGGCATCCCCGTCGTTCCCGGCTCCGACGGCGAAGTGAAGACCGAAGAAGACGCCATCAAGACGGCGGCCGAAATCGGCTATCCCGTTCTGATCAAGGCAACGGCCGGCGGCGGCGGACGCGGCATGAAGGTCGCGAAATCCGAAGCCGACGTGATCGAAGCCTGGTCGACGGCCCGCACCGAAGCGGCTGCCGCTTTCGGCAACGAAGCCGTCTACATGGAAAAGTATCTCGGCAAGCCGCGCCACATCGAAGTTCAGGTGTTCGGCGACGGCGAAGGCAATGCGATCCATCTCGGCGAACGCGACTGCTCGCTGCAGCGCCGCCACCAGAAGGTCTGGGAAGAAGCCAATTCCCCAGCGCTCAACGTCGAGCAGCGCATGAAGATCGGCCAGGTCTGCGCCGACGCCATGAAGAAGCTGAAGTATCGCGGCGCCGGCACGATCGAGTTCCTCTATGAAAACGGCGAGTTCTATTTCATCGAAATGAACACCCGTCTGCAGGTGGAGCATCCGGTCACCGAAGCCATTACCGGCATCGACCTCGTGCATGAACAGATCCGCGTCGCCTCGGGCGGCGGTCTGTCGGTGACGCAGGCGGAAGTGAACTTCGAGGGCCATGCCATCGAATGCCGTATCAACGCCGAAGACGCGCGCACCTTTGTGCCCTCGCCCGGTACGATCACGCATTTCCACGCACCGGGCGGCCTCGGCGTTCGCATCGATAGCGGCGCCTACCAGGGCTACAAGATCCCGCCTTACTACGACAGCCTGATCGGCAAGCTCATCGTGCACGGGCGCACCCGCGTCGAATGCATGATGCGTCTGCGCCGCGCGCTGGACGAGTTCGTCGTCGATGGCATCAAGACCACGCTGCCGCTGTTCCAGGATCTGGTTTCGAACCAGGACATCGCGAACGGCGACTACGACATCCACTGGCTGGAACAGTATCTCGCCAGCACCAAGCCGGCCTGATCACGAATGGCAGGGTCGCGCAGGAAGTCCCCAGGAATTACCCCGGAGATCCTCCTGCGCGCCTACTCCATCGGCCTCTTCCCGATGGCCGAATCGGCCGATGACCCGGAGATCTTCTGGGTCGAGCCCGAACTTCGCGGGGTGATCCCGCTCGACGATTTCCACATTTCCAAAAGCCTCGCGAAAACCATTCGCCGCAAACCGTTCGACATCCGGTTCAATCATGATTTCGATGCGGTGATCTCGGCTTGCGCGGCGGAAACCTCCGAGCGCCCGAGCACCTGGATCAACGGCACCATCAGGCAGCTCTATTCGACCCTCCACCGCATCGGCCATGCGCATTCCGTCGAGGCATGGGAGGGCGACGAGCTTGTCGGCGGGCTCTACGGCGTCTCGCTGGGTGCCGCGTTCTTCGGCGAGAGCATGTTCTCGCGGCGCACCGACGCCTCGAAGATCTGCCTCGTGCATCTGGTCGAGCGTCTGAAGGACAAAGAGTTCAGGCTGCTTGATACGCAGTTCACCACGGAGCATCTCAAGACCTTCGGGGCGATCGACGTGCCGAAGGATGAATATGCGGTGATGCTGGATGCCGCGATGGATTCGCCGCATCTGGAGTTTTAGGAGAGCGCCCGCCCTCGTCCTTCGAGGCCCTTCGGGCACCTCAGGATGAGGGCTCTCGTGAAGCTGGCTTACTGCGGGATAGGTGCACCCGCACCCCGTCCTTCTGGGGTCGCTTCGCTCCCGTCTCAGGATGAGGGCTTCGTGAGCTTCGCGTAGGAAGCAAACGCAAGCCATGCTCCGCCCCTCATCCTGAGGTGCCCGAAGGGCCTCGAAGGACGAGGGCAGGCCACAATGGCCCAAACCAGTAATCAGGAAATCACTTAGCCTTCGCCGCGCCATCCGGCGCCGGCACGTCCGACTGCGCCTTGCAGTCCTTCAGCCAGACGTCATAGATCGGGTGCTCGACGGCGTTCAGACCCGGGCTGTCGGCAAACATCCAGCCGGTGAAGATGCGGCGGATCTTGCGGTCGAGCGTGATTTCGTCGACTTCGACAAAACCGTCGATCTTCTGCGCTTCCGACTGGTCGCGCGAATAACATGCCTTCGGCGTCACCTGCAGCGCGCCGAACTGGACCGTTTCATTGACATAGACGTCGAAGGTGGTGATGCGGCCGGTGATTTTGTCGAGACCTGAGAAGACGGCGACAGGGTTTTCGATGCGCGCGGCAGAAGCAATCTGCGGCAACAGCGGCGAGCCAAGCGCCAGGGCGATCCCGGCGGCACGCAGGACCTGGTTCCGCGTGAAAAGCTGCATATCTACCCGTCTCCACCGCATCTCATGATAATGGCCGCAGCTTCTGCGGCCAACCTGCGGGTAAAGGTCAATTGTGGCCAAAAGCCGGGCCGAACGGCCCGCTTTGCGGTCGGCGAGCTCAGTTGCCAGGCGTCCAGGCGTCGTAGTCGCCGGTAACACGCGGACGCTCGCCGGTGGCGGACAGCGAACCCGGCGGGCGGTAGGCCTGCGGCGAGCCGGTCGGGTTGGCGCGATGCGCCTTTTCCCATTCCTTGGCGGCGTAGTTTTCCTTCGACGGCGGGGTGTCGGTGCGGTGGTGCATCCAGCCGTGCCAGCCCGGAGGAATGGCCGAGGCTTCGGCATAGCCGCTATAGATCACCCAGCGCTTCGGCAGACCATAAGAAGACAGGCCGCCTTCGTAATAGACATTGCCGAGCTCATCTTCGCCAACACGCTTGAAACCGCGAAGCGCAAACCGTGTTCCCAGCGTGTAGTGGTTCCACCAGGTGAAAATGTGCAGCAGGAAGTTCTTCATGTCTGTTCCTTGTGCTTGCCAGAGGTCAAGCGGGACTGGAATTCGTTCACTCGCTTATGCCGCCGGAAGACCGGATTGTCCAGTGATTCCAGATTTGCAAAGGCTCATTTCAAGGCCATCTTGAAGCCGAGATGCGATGGCTCGAAGCCCAGGCGCTCGTAGAACCGGTGGGCATCCTTGCGCTTGCCGTTCGAGATCAGCTGGACGCGGACAAGGCCGCGGCTTTTTGCCTCTGCGATGCAGAACTCGATCATCTGCCCGCCGATGCCCTGCCCGCGCAAGTCACTGCGCGTCTGCACCGCCTCGATGATCATGAAGGACGCGCCACGGCCGGTCAGCGTCGTCGCTATCGAAATCTGAAACGTGCCGGCGACTTCGCCGGACAGTTCGCCGACATAGAGCGTCTGGTCCGGCGCTGCGGCGATCGCCGAGAAGGCCTTGAGGTAGTCGGCGTAAGCGCTGTCGTCGGTCGTATCGCCATGTCCGCCGATATCGTCGGCGGCGAAGAGCGTTATCAACGCAGCAAGATCGTCCTGCCGGGCCTCGCGGATGATGAGCTTGCCGGTCATGATGGTCTCAATGGGCGGGAAGATGTTTTTCAAGCACCAGCGTCGCAATACCCGACTGGCCGGGGCCGACGTTCTCGTTGCGGCCCGCCTCGATGAAACCCAGCCTGCTGTAGAAACCGATCGCATCCTCGTTCTTCGGCTCGACTTCGAGACGCATGATCTCCGCATCCGGAAAGCAGGTTTCCAGCTCGGCAAACATGTCGCGGCCGATGCCCTGACGCTGCAGCGCCGGACGCACATAGAGGAGATGCAGGATCGCCGTCTTCGCCAGATCGGCGGACATTGCCGCATACCCGACCGCGCCGATATCCTTGCCGCTGTCGGCGACGACGAATTCGGCATTCTTCTTTGCCAGCCGCGCCTTCAACGCCGCCGGCGAAAACAGGTGGGCGATCAGTTCATCGACCTTCGGCCCGCCATAAAAGCGGTCGTAGGTCGCATGAAAGCTCTCCACCAGCACGGCGCGGATCTTCTCCAGATCGCGCTCACCGGCGGTGCGGACAAAATACACCAAGGCTTTCTCCTGGCGGCGCCGGGATCCGGGGCCGCTCACGCTCTTCGGCAGACGCCGGTTATTCCTCGACGATGCCGAGCTTGGCCTTGACCAGCGCCTGAACGGCCTGCGGGTTGGCCTTGCCGCCGGTCGACTTCATGACCTGGCCGACGAACCAGCCTGCCAGCGTCGGCTTGGCGAGCACCTTGGCAACCTGATCGGGGTTGGCGGCGATGATCTCATCGACAGCCTTTTCGATGGCGCCGGTGTCCGTAACCTGCTTCATGCCGCGGCTTTCGACGATCTCAGCCGGATCGCCGCCTTCCGCAAGCACGATTTCGAAGACGTCCTTGGCGATCTTGCCCGAGATGGTCTCGGCCTTGATCAGGTCGATAATGCCGCCAAGCTGGGCAGGCGAAACCGGAGTCGATTCAATATCTTTGCCAACTCTGTTCAAAGCGCCCAACAAGTCGTTGATGACCCAGTTGGCGGCTATCTTGCCATCACGGCCGGCAGCGACGGATTCGAAATAATCGGCAATCGCCTTTTCCGATACGAGAACCGAGGCGTCGTAGATCGACAGGCCGAGTTCGCGCACGAAGCGCTCCTTCTTGTCGTCCGGCAATTCAGGCAGATCGACTTCCAGCGCCTTGATGAAGGCGTCGTCGAATTCCAGCGGCAGCAGGTCCGGATCGGGGAAATAGCGATAGTCATGTGCGTCTTCCTTGGAGCGCATCGACCGCGTCTCGCCCTTGCCGGCGTCGAAGAGGCGCGTTTCCTGATCGATCGTACCGCCGTCCTCAAGGATGGCGATCTGGCGGCGGGCTTCGTATTCGATCGCCTGGCCGATGAAGCGGATGGAGTTGACGTTCTTGATTTCGCAGCGGGTGCCGAAACCCTCACCGGGGCGGCGAACCGAAACGTTGACGTCGGCGCGCATCGAGCCTTCGTCCATGTTGCCGTCACAGGTGCCGAGATAGCGCACGATCGAGCGCAGCTTCGTCATGTAGGCCTTGGCCTCGTCCGAGGAGCGCATGTCGGGCTTGGAGACGATCTCCATCAGGGCGACGCCCGAACGGTTCAGGTCGACATAGGACATGGTCGCATGCTGGTCGTGCAACGACTTGCCGGCGTCCTGTTCCAGATGCAGGCGCTCGATGCCGATCTCGATGTCTTCGAACTGGCCCTGACGATCCGGGCCGAGCGAGATGACGATCTGGCCTTCGCCGACGATCGGATCCTTGAACTGCGAGATCTGATAGCCCTGCGGCAGGTCGGGATAGAAATAGTTCTTGCGGTCGAACAGCGAGCGCTTGTTGATCTGCGCCTTCAGGCCGAGGCCGGTGCGGACTGCTTGGCGAACGCATTCCTCGTTGATGACAGGCAGCATGCCGGGCATCGCGGCATCAACCAGCGAGACGTTGGAATTCTGCGGCTTGCCGAACTCGGTCGACGCACCGGAGAACAGCTTCGAATTGGACAGCACCTGCGCATGGACTTCCATGCCGATGATGACTTCCCAATCGCCGGTGGCGCCGGGAATGAAGCGTTTCGGATCAGGCGTGCGAACGTCGACAAGGGTCATGTGATACTCTTCGAAAGGCTGTTCTTTTCATCTGGTGAGGTAAAGGAAATGGCTTGCCGGTGCAAGGCTTTCGGCGTGTATGGTGCGCAGCTCCCGTTTTCGCGCTGTTAACAGCGGCGCGCTAGCATGGATGTATGATCTCCTCCCACGCGCTTCAACTCGGTGCCCTGCTTCTCGCCTACAATCTCTTCGTCTTCGCCACCTATTTTATCGACAAGCGCGCCGCCTGCCTGGGACACCGGCGCGTCAGCGAGCGGACCTTGCTAATGCTGGCATTGTTCGGCGGCAGTCCGGGCGCGATCACTGCCCAGCGCCTGCTGCGGCACAAGACGCAGAAGGAGCCGTTTCGCACGCTTCTTATGGGAATTGCGCTGCTTCATGCCGTGGTATGCGGTGGGCTTGCCGTCTTCGTCGCAGCCGGACGATTGGGGCTTACTTAGAAGTCCGGCCCGTAAGTGCCGTCGCCCCCGCTCTCGAGCGGCTTGGTCAAACCGACGGAGGGTACGTCGCGATCAAGCTTCGGGTTGTAGACGATCGACAGCCAGTGGATGCTATAGCCGTGCTTCTGGAAGAAGTTGATAGCCTCGTTGTTACCCGAATGCGTCTGCATGCCGGCGCTGGAGAAACCCTGGTCGGCGATATCCGTCTCGATCTGCGCCAGCAGCGCTGCGCCGACACCCTGGCGGGTGAAGGCCGGATCGATCCAGAAATCCGAGATCGTTTCGTCGAACTTCTCCCGGGCGCCCCAGCCGACAATCTGGCCGTTGAGTTCGGCCACGGTAATCGTCAGCCAGCTGTTACGGGTGAAATTCGAAAAGGCACTGCGCGCCGCATCGAGCAGCGCGTCCGTCTCGCCCATGGCCACCATCGCCTTTTGCCAGGCTCTGAGGCCGATCTCACTCAAAAGGTCCGCCTCGCCCTCGCGGGCATTGCGAATGTGGATCATGGAACCCCCGTTCAATGATCAAAGTAGAACACCGAATCGCCAGTTTTTCCATCGGTTTGCGCGGCTTTCGCACCGTTTTTGCAGGCGCGTTGCGAATCTGGCGCGCTTGACGGCAACCTGTGCGTGGGTTAGGCAAACCTTATGTTGAACTCGTCAGAGACCCGCTAAGGGCCCTGCCCGCAAGCTGCTTGCGCGCATGGGCCAGAAAAAAACGAAGCCCCGCCGTTCGCCTTGAACGCCGGATCGTTTTTTTGTGCGCTTTCGAGCGCCAGACCGGATCAACACAACAATGGACATTTCGCGCACCGAACAGCGCATCCTGCACCTGCTCGCCCAGGGCGGCCGGATCGAACTCACCCGCGGCGAAGACCGCACCATCGAGAAGCTTCAACTTTTCACCAGAGAAGGCTGGGTCTTCTCCGGCATCGACATCCTCACCTTCCGCAAACTCAAGCAGAAACGGGCCATCCGCTCACAGGGCGGCAAGCCGTATCGAATTACCGAGCGGGGATTGGTGCTGGTGAGGGCGGAGCAGGATAGGGTAAGGAAACCGGAGGCTGGCTCTTGAATGGGCCAGTCTTTTCACTTTGCCCTCATTCCTGTGCTCGTTACAGGAATCAAGCAGCGCCATGTCCATAGCGCGTAAGACTCTTTATCACGGCGCAGACGCGCCGTGGCTGGATCTCTGTGACAAGCACAGAGATGAGGGAGCTACGAAGTTGCCAACTCAGCCTTCATCGCCGCCCACTCTTCAGCCAGCGTTCCTGTTCCGCGAGCCCGTCCGGCACGGCGGTACCAGTAGTCGGCGTTCCAGTCGTCGCCCTCGATGCGATGGCAGAGAGCATGGCCCCAGTCGAAGGGGCGCTGACCTTCGTGGGCCAGGCAGATGTTGTGAACATCGGTCCATTCGTCGCCCATGACAAAGCCCGCAGCCGCAAGGCGGTCGAGGGCTTCGATTAGATTTTCGAGATCAGTTTTGGACATGGCCACCTCTCCGCGTTGCCTATCTGAGATGCATTTCGAGCTTCACCATTTCAAGGTCTACTCCCAGGCTCGCATCGCGTTCAAAGCCGCGCCTGACGATCGAGAAGCCGGCTCGCTCATAGAGGCGGATGGCGCCGGTATTGGTGGCGCGGGTGTCAATCCTGACGATACGGTAGCCTTCACCGGATATGACGCTGACGAAATGCGCAAGTAGCACTGCCCCGATGCCGCGACCCTGGAAGGCGGGATCGACCCAGAGGTCTGAAATGTAAGCGGGCGCATCTTCACGGGCAGCCCAGCCTACGACCTTGCCGCCAATCTCGGCAACCGCGACATCGCCTTTGGCTGACGCGGGATAATCGACGAAGGCCTTTCGGGCGGCTGCGACGATGCTGGAATCGGAGAATACTTCCTCTCCCTTTATGTTCGACAACCAGGCCGCAAATCCAACTTCGCCGACCACAATGTGGTCGGCGACGGTCATTTTCCGAATTGTTAGGCCGCTTACCACCACTTGGCAGGCGAGAACTTGCCGGCTGCCTGTTCGATGACGTGGGCGGTTTTGAAGAGGGTTTCCTCGTCGAAGGGCTTGCCGATCAGCTGCAGGCCGAGCGGCAGGCCCTTGTGGTCGAGACCGGCGGGAACGGCGATGCCCGGCAGGCCCGCCATGTTGACGGTGACCGTGAAGATGTCGTTCAGATACATCGCGACCGGATCGGCGGCGAGGTTCTCGTCGGCGACGCCGAACGCGGACGACGGTGTGGCCGGGGTCAGGATCGCATCGACGCCGGCGTCGAAGACGATTTCGAAGTCGCGCTTGATCAGGGTGCGGACCTTCTGGGCCTTGATGTAATAGGCGTCGTAGTAACCGGCCGACAGCACGTAGGTGCCGATCATGATGCGGCGCTTGACTTCCTTGCCGAAGCCCGCAGCGCGGGTCTTCTCGTACATGTCGGCGATGTCCTTGCCGTCGACGCGCAGGCCGTAGCGGACGCCGTCGTAGCGGGCGAGGTTCGAGGAGGCCTCGGCGGGGGCGACGATGTAATAGGCCGGAAGCGCATATTTGGTGTGCGGCAGCGAGATGTTGACGATCTCGGCACCGGCATCCTTCAGCCAGGCAATGCCCTGCTGCCAGAGCGTTTCGATCTCCTCGGGCATGCCGTCGACGCGGTATTCGTTCGGAATGCCGATCTTCATGCCCTTCAGCGATTTGCCGAGTGCGGCTTCGTAATCCGGAACGGGCAGATCGACCGAGGTCGTGTCCTTGGCGTCGACGGAGGCCATCGACTTCAGGAGGATTGCGGCGTCGCGCACGTCGCGGGCGATCGGACCGGCCTGATCGAGCGAGGATGCGAAGGCAACCGTGCCCCAGCGCGAGCAGCGGCCGTAGGTCGGCTTGATACCGACGGTGCCGGTGAAGGCGGCAGGCTGACGGATCGACCCGCCGGTATCGGTGGCGGTCGCACCGGCGCAGAGATGGGCGGCAACGGCAGCTGCCGAACCGCCGGACGAGCCGCCCGGAACGAGCTGCTGGTTGGAGCCGGAGGCGCGCCAGGGGTTGATCACCGCACCGTAATGCGAGGTTTCGTTCGACGAACCCATGGCGAACTCGTCCATGTTCAGCTTGCCGAGCATGACGGCGCCGTCGTTCCAGAGGTTCTGGGTGACTGTCGATTCATAGCGCGGCTCGAAGCCGTCGAGAATATGGCTGCAGGCCTGGGTGTGGACGCCGACTGTGGCGAACAGATCCTTGATGCCGAGCGGGATGCCTTCGAGATCGCCTGCCTGGCCGGCCGCGATGCGCTCATCGGATTTTTTGGCCATGACGCGGGCGAGATCGGGCGTGGTCTTGATATAGGCGTTCAGCGCGCCGTTCGCCGCATCGATCGCCGAGATATAGGCTTCGGTCAGTTCGGTGGCGGTGATCTCTTTGCCGCGCAGCTTCTCGCGGGCTTCGGCAATGGTCAGGCTGGTGAGTTCGCTCATAGTGTTTACTCGGATCGTTTTGATGGCAGCGGGGATCGGAAAAAGCGGCAGCGCTTATTCGACGACTTTCGGTACCAGGAAGAAATTGTGGTCGGTGACGGGAGCGTTGGCGACGACGTCGTCCGCCTTGTTGCCATCGGTCACCTGGTCGGTCCGCTTCTTCATCGCCATCGGCGTGACCGAGGTCATGGCCTCGACGCCTTCGACATTCACTTCGGACAGCTGTTCGACGAAGCCCAGAATGCCATTCAGCTCGCCGACCATGCGATTTGCCTCGTCTTCGGAGACGGCAATACGGGCAAGGCGCGCAACGCGCTTAACGGTGGCAAGATCGACGGACATGGCATACTCCGAAAGGGAAATTTCCCACTCGCTATAAAGACCATGTCCGCCTTGTGCAACGGGCTTTCGTCAGATCGAGAAGCTCTCGGAAGGCTTGATCGCCTTCACTTCCGTCTTCGAACCTTCCATGCCGGAGACGAACTTGTCGGCGGTCTGGTCGATGATCGGGAAGGTGCCGTAATGGCAGGGGACGGCGGTCTTGAAGTTGAAGTAGCGCTGGCAGGCGAGTGCCGCCACCGCGCCGCCCATGGTGAAGCGGTCACCAACAGGAACGAGGCCGATATCCGGCTGGTGCAGCTCGTTGATCAGCGCCATGTCGGAGAAGATGTCGGAATCGCCCATCGCGAAGATCGAGGCTTCGTCGTCGAAATGCAGCATCAGGCCGTTGGCGTTGCCGAGCGCATGGGCAATGCCGTCTTCGGTGACCTGCGCCGAGGAATGCAGCGCATTGGTGAAGGTGGCCGAGAAGCCGCCGAGCGCAATCGTGCCGCCGGTATTGCCCATTTCGATCTTCGAGACGCCCTTGGCGGCAAGCCAGGATGCGAGATCGGCATTGGCGAGAACGGTGGCGCCGGTTTCCTTGGCGAGCGCGATGGTGTCGCCGACATGGTCGCCGTGGCCGTGGGTCAGCAGAATATGGGTGATGCCTGCCGACACATCCTTGATGTCCTGGCCCTCGAAGGAGGCATTGTAGGTCAGGAAGGGGTCGAGGAGGATTTTTGCCTTGCCGGTTTCGATGCGGAAGGCGGAGTGGCCAAGCCAGGTGATCTTCATGAAAAGCGTCCCTTTATTATGTGATGCAAAAGCAGGTCTCGATTGTTATGGACATAGCCGATATGGCTGCAAAGAAAAGCCGCCACAGGCTTCAATTTGTTTTGACGGGATGAAACGCCGATGACGGTGATGACGATCGAAGAGATGGCTGCATTCCTGCAGCCCGGACAGGCGATCGCCGGGCTCGATCTCGGTACCAAGACGATCGGCCTTTCGATGTCGGATCTCGGACGGCGCTTCTCGACGCCACGTCCCGTCATCCGCCGCGAGAAATTCACCATCGACGCCGAGGTGCTGCTGGCTTTTTCCGAGAAGGAAAAGGTTGCCGGCTTCGTTATCGGCCTGCCGATGAACATGGACGGGTCCGCGGGTCCGCGCGTGCAGGCAACGCGCGCCTTCGTGCGCAACATGGAGCAGAAGACCGCCCTTCCCTTCGTCTATTGGGACGAACGGCTGTCGACGGTCGCGGCTGAACGGGCCTTGCTGGAGATGGACGTGTCGCGCGCCAAGCGGGCCGAGCGGATCGACTCCGCTGCGGCGAGCTTCATTCTTCAGGGCGCCCTGGACAGGCTGTCGGCGCTTTCGAGAGCGGATGATTTCGACGCCTGACGGGCGGCCCACCAGGCGGCAATCTTCTTGCGCTTGCGGAACGCGATGATCGCCAGAACCACGAGACTGTCGACGGCAATGGCGCGGGCAACGAGCGGCGGAATGCTTTCCGGCGGCACGCCCAGAACCTGGCCATAGACTTCGAAGGTCAGGTCATGGACCTGACGGCTCAGCATGAAGATGCCGAAATTCATGTCGTAATAGGAAAGCCAGTACCAGCCGCTCAGGAAAACGATCGGGCCCAACCAGAAGATCAGGAACCACTTCATGCGGCCTCCCCTCGGTGACGCCAGGCAGCCGGACTTTCGAGACCGACAACCCAGGTCGACAATGCCATCACGCTCAGGACGACCGCGGGAACGGTGATATCAAGGGCGAGCACCGCGAAAAACATCATCGCGGCAACAAGCAACGCAGCTTTGGCGGCTCTGGTTCCCATCATGGGTCCTGACAGCTAAGAATTTAACTGCCCGTACCCTGTCGCCTTAACGCCGAGGGCGCAACGTAAACCATTTGTTAAGGTTAACAGCGGGGCGGGTGCCTGTGGATGAGCCGGCCGCCCGTCAGCCGTAGACGCCGCGAACGATGCGCTTCAGCGCCGTCGCCGCCTTGTCCCAGTCCTTGGCGGTCTTCAGCGCCAGCCCGGCGCACTGTCCGCCAGCCGAGGCAGAAAGGACGAGATGCTGGATCGCGGCGAAGAGAATCGCATTGGTGGCGACGGGATCGACGCCCTTCGGCGGGGTCAGCGAACCGCGCATGCGCTCCAGCCACTGCGCCAGCGCCTTGGAACGCGCCTCCGAGAGGCGCCTCACCTGCTCGGTATTTTCCGAAACTTCCCAGGCGACGATGCGGCGGACGAGCGGGTCGTCGCGTAGCGCTTCGAGGAAGAGCAGCGACAGCCGCTCCATCAGATCGCCATAGGTCAGCAGGAACATGCCGCCAGTATCTTCGGGGATGCGGTCCTTGACCCAGGTGCCGAGATCGGCGCCGATTGCCTCGACCAGTCCGTTGAGGCCGCCGTAATAGCGGTAGATCAGCTGCTTGTCGCAGCCGGCGCGGCGGGCGACGGCGTTGATGCCGAAATTCTGAAAGCCCTCTTCGGCCAGCAGAGCCTTGGCGGCCTTCAGAATTGTCTTTTCGGTCGCGCCGCGGTCGCGGATGCGCTTCTCGGGTTCGGCGGCAACGGGTGCCAAAACCATGGTGTCGTCAAGCATATCGAAGCCGATTCCGTTCTTGTCACTACAAGGTGAGTAACAACGGCACCCTGCCCCGGCAACGGACAAGGCCTTGATAGATTGTGGATAGTCCCAAGGTTTTTCGGCAGATTGCGGAGACCGTGATGCAACGATCACGGCCTCGTCTGCCCTCAGACGGCCTCGGCCGTCTTCATTCGGGGAATGTTGAGGGCGAGGACGATCGGTACCGTTATCGCGTAAACGGCAATCGCCGACAGCCAGATTGCGCCCGGCCATTGCTGCTGCACGACGAAATAGAAGCTGGAGAAGCCAAGCGGCGCGACGATCGACGAGAGGCTGACGACCGAGGCGAGCAGGCCCTGGAACTGCCCCTGCTGTTCGCCGCTCACCATCCGTGTTGCCATGGACTGGAGCGACGGCACGCCGATGCCGCCCAACACAAAGACCGGCATGACGGCAAAGACGATCCACGCCTGCGTGGTGAAGGCCATGACAGCAAGCGCCAGTGAGGTGCCGGCAAGGCCGGTCAGGATGGTAGCGCGCTCGCCGAGCAGTTTCACGGCGGGCCCCGGCAGGAACATCTGCGCCAGAGCCTGGCAGGCGCCATAGGTGCCGAGCGAGAGGCCGATCCACAGGCCGTTCCAGCCGAACACGTCATGCCCCCACAAAGCCCAGCAGGTGCCGTAGACCTCGCCGACGCCGCTGAAAATGAAGAAGACAGTGATGATCGGCAGCAAGCCGCGCATCGAGATCAACCAGCGGAACGGGCGAAGCGGGTTGAGGGCGGCGAGATCGATCCGCTCGCGGCTCGGTTTGCGCGACTCCGGAAGCACCAGTAGCGCCAGGAGCAGATTGCTGGCGTTGAAAACTGCGGCAGCTATGAACGGCAGCCTCAGCCAGTAATCGCCAAGGATGCCGCCGAGAACCGGGCCGACGATAAAGCCGATGCCGAAGGTGGCGTTGAACAATCCGAAGCGGCGGGCGCGTGTCTCCTCCGCAGAGATATCGGTGATGTAGGCGCTGGCGACCGAGATGTTGGCGCTTGTCAGCCCGGCGACGGCACGGCCGATCAGCAGCATCCACAGATGAGGCGCGAAGGCCAATATCAGATAGTTGACGGCAGCGCCTGTCATCGAGATCAGCAGCACCGGCCGCCGGCCGAGCCTGTCGCTGAGAGCGCCGAGCACCGGCGCGCAGATGAACTGCATCGCCGCGTATAGCGAGGTCATGATGCCGATATAGGTCGCGACATTGCCTGCATGCGTCACTTCCGCGATCAACCGCGGAAGAATGGGGAAGATCAGACCGATCCCGACCGCGTCGAGGCCGATGGTGGTGAAGATGACGACGAGTGCCTTGTTCATGGCAGGCTGCGCTATACCGAGTTTTAAAATGTACTCAGTATATAAATCTTGCTAATGCAGACTGTCAATGCAAATATGTACTCAGTATACAAACTGCGCTATGATGCGGACATGAACGCGACTTTCGATTCCAATCCGCTTGACGACAGGCGATCCCGCAAACGCCTCGCCACCCGGCGGGCCATCTCTCTTGCCGCCGACCGGCTGTTTCTCGAGCGGGGCTTCGATCATGTGACGGTCGATGACATCGCGGCTGCGGCCGATGTCGGGCGGATGACGGTGTTCAATCACTTCCCGCGCAAGGAGGACATGTTCTTCGACCGCGATGAGGAAGGGCGGGAGACGTTGCGCCATGCATTGCAAAACCGGGATCCATCCGTCCCGCCGGTCGAGGCCTTGCGCCTGCTTGCGCACCAACTGGTGGCCGAACAGCGGCCCTATGTGGAATTTTCCAACCGCAGCCAGAGCTTCATTGCAACGGTCGAGCGCAGCGAGACGCTGAAAGCGCGTGCCCGGGCGATCCGCGACGAGCTGGCGCAAGCGGTGGCAGCTGGACTGGCGGAGACCGTGGGGCGCGAGTTATCCGACCCGGATGCCGATCTCGCCGCCAACTTGCTGCTGGCAACCTGGAGCGTCGCCTTCCTTCAGGCACATCGGGCATTCCGGCAGGACGGGAATTCAGAGAAGGCGACCGCCCTCTTCCTTGCCATGATCGATCGGGGAAGCACCGGCGTGAAAGCCGCGATGGCGGGAACGCCCTACGCCTGACGGCGTAAGTCTCCATCCGGAGACATCAAAGATACTGACCAAACCAGATCGAGCGATCCGTGGGATCGACGAAGGGCTGGGCGAGGCGTTCGAAGCCGCGCGAGGCCCAGAAGCGCTGCCCGCCGATATTGCCCGCATTGGTGCCGAGATGGACGCCTTTGATCCCGGCCTGGCGGGCCGACGTCATCCAGCGATTGAGAAGCCTGGTGCCAAGCCCCTGCCCCTGCAGCCGCGGCAGCATGTTCATATGGATATGGGCTGGGAACTCGGCGGCGCGCGCCGCGAAAGCGCGCTGCGGATTGTGGATGGTGAAACTGCGGCGCTGGTCGGCATTCCAGCCTTCCGGATCGCCTTGCGGCGCCGGATAGCGGGCGCGCAAGGCGGGCCACCATTCGCTTTCAAGACGGTCTTCGAACGCAGGCGTATCGTAGGGGCCAACGACGTAGCCGGCAACACCATCGGTATCCTCGACGACGAAGGACGTCTCCGGGCTCAGCGTCACGTAAGGCGCCGAATAGATGTGACCGATCATCTTCCGATCGTGATAGAGCGCCGAGGCATCCTGCCCGGCCTCTCCCGTCAGCAATGAAATCTCGTAAATCGCCTCGAGATCATCGGGGCGTGCGTTGCGGATCGTTGCCATCGGTCAGCTTGCCGGCGGATACAGCAGATCGACGATATAGCTCGCGTCGAAGCGGGCATCGAGCATGCCGTAGGTGGCGCGCCAGCCGCCTGCCAGACGTGTCTCGATAAAGGCATCGGCGATCCGGCCCGCACCGAGGCGATAGAGCTCTGCGGCAGCGGCAGCAAGCGCCAGCTGCTCGATCAGCAGGCGGGCAGCGCCCTCGTCGCGCTCGCAAAGCGCCATCGCCGCGCGCAGCACGTCGATGGTCTTCTTGCCGGCCGGGCCGAGATCGCGGGCAAGACCGGCGAAGACCGTTTCGAACAGATCCTTGCCGCGCGAGAGAACCCTGAGAAGATCGAGCGCCATGACGTTGCCGGAGCCTTCCCAGATCGCATTGACCGGAGCTTCGCGGTAGTGCCGGGCGATCGGGCGCTCCTCGATGTAGCCGCTGCCGCCGATGCATTCCATCGCTTCATAGATCAGCGCCGGGGCGATCTTGCAGCACCAGTATTTGGCTACCGGTGTCATGACGCGGGCGTAGGCGGCCTCTTCTGCGTTGTTGCGTGCCTTGTCGAAGGCATCGGCTAAGCGGAAGGAAAGCGCCGTCGTCGCCGCCACGTCGAGCGCCATGTCGGCGAGAACGCGGGTCATGATCGGCTGGTGAACGAGCATCTTGCCGAAGACGCTGCGGCCGCGGGTGTGGTGCACGGCTTCGGCGAGCGAAGCGCGCATGATGCCCGAGGATGCCAGCGCGCAATCGAGCCGCGTCAGCGTCACCATGTCGAGGATGGTGCGGATGCCGGCATCTGGGCCGCCGAGCAGGAAGCCGAACGTATCGTTGAGCTCGACTTCCGAGGAGGCGTTCGAGCGATTGCCGACCTTGTCCTTCAGGCGCTGGAACTGCAGGCCGTTGGCCGAGCCGTCCTCCAGCAGGCGTGGCACCAGGAAGCAGCCCATGCCGTCCTTGGTCTGCGCCAGCATAATGAAGGCGTCGCTCATCGGCGCCGACATGAACCACTTGTGGCCCGAGAGACGGTAGATGCCTTCGCTGACCTTTTCGGCGGTCGTCTTGTTGGAACGGACGTCGGTGCCGCCCTGTTTCTCGGTCATGCCCATGCCGATGGTCACGGCAGACTTCTGCATGGCGGGCTTGTTCGAGGAATCGTATTTGCGCGAGAGGATCTTCGGCGCCCAGTCCTTCTGGACAGCAGGCGACGCCGAGAGTGCGGCCACTGAGGCACTGGTCATCGTCAGCGGGCAGAGATGGCCGGATTCCAGCTGCGCCGTCAGATAGAAGCGCGCGGCGCGGATCTTGTGCGACTGGTCCTTGGCATCGGCATCGGCCTGCGGATCCCAGACGGAAGAATGCAAGCCGACGGACATCGATCGGCGCATCAGCGCGTGCCAGGCCGGATGAAACTCGACGACATCGAGACGCTCGCCGCGCGGCCCATGGGTGCGCAGCTTCGGCACGCCCTCGTTCGCCATGCGCGCGAGTTCCTGCGCCTCCGGTGAGGTGACATAGCGGCCCATGTTTTCCAGGTCTTCGCGCGTGCCGCGCGGCAGCGTTGCCGTCAGGTCGACGATCAGCGGATCGGAGCGGTAGGCATTGATACCGGACCAGAGGCCTGGCTGGTTCAGCTCGGCGAGTTTTTCTTCAGCGGGAGTCATGAGTCGCTTCTATTGCATGAGCCAGATAAATGGAAACCGGAACTTGACGATTTCAACTCCAGCTCTAGCGGATTTGCGGCAAAATTGCATGGGGACACAGAGCTTTGCCCACAGCACAAGCTTGCAGCCGCGGACGGCACTCATTATAGACCCACCGACACAGCAAGAGGCAGGTTCATGGTCTTTTTCCCCCACCGCCACCTCATCGGTATCAAAGGTCTCACCGAGCAGGATATCACCCTTCTCCTCGACAAGGCCGACGAGGCCGTCAAGATCAGCCGACAGAGAGAAAAGAAGACGTCGACGCTGAGAGGTCTGACGCAGATCAACCTCTTCTTCGAAGCGTCGACACGCACGCAGGCCTCCTTCGAACTGGCCGGAAAGCGGCTTGGCGCCGACGTCATGAACATGTCGGTCGGCAATTCGTCGGTGAAGAAGGGCGAGACGCTGATCGATACGGCGATGACGCTGAACGCGATGCGCCCCGATGTGCTGGTGATCCGCCATTCGAGCGCGGGTGCCGCCGCGCTCCTCGCACAGAAAGTCTCCTGCTCGGTCGTCAATGCCGGTGACGGGCAGCATGAGCATCCGACCCAGGCACTGCTCGACGCGCTGACGATCCGTCGTGCCAAGGGCAAGCTGTCGCGCATCATCGTGGCGATTTGCGGCGACGTGCTGCATTCGCGCGTCGCGCGCTCCAACATCCTGCTTCTGAACGCCATGGGCGCCCGGGTGCGCGTCGTCGCTCCGGCAACGCTGCTTCCCGCCGGCATCGCCGACATGGGCGTCGAGGTCTTCCATTCGATGAAGGAAGGGCTGAAGGATGCCGACGTCGTGATGATGCTGCGCCTGCAGCGCGAGCGCATGTCCGGCGCCTTCGTGCCATCGGTGCGTGAGTATTACCATTTCTACGGCCTCGATGCCGAAACGCTGAAATCCGCGAAGGAAGATGCCCTTGTCATGCATCCGGGCCCGATGAACCGCGGCGTCGAGATCGCATCCGAGGTCGCGGACGGCCCGCAAAGCGTGATCGCCGAACAGGTCGAGATGGGTGTCGCGGTGCGCATGGCGGTGATGGAGACCCTGCTTGTTTCTCAGAACCAGGGGCCACGGACCGAAGGAGTGGGCGCATGAGCAATCTCGTCCTCACCAATGTCCGCATCATCGATCCCTCGCGCAATCTCGATGAAAGAGGCACCATCGTCGTCAAGGACGGCGTGATCGTTGCCGCCGGCAAGGACGCGCTGAACCAGGGCGCCCCTGATGGCGCCGAAGTCCGTGACTGCAACGGCCTCGTTGCCGTACCCGGTCTCGTCGATGCCCGCGTCCATATCGGCGAGCCGGGTGCCGAGCACCGCGAGACGATCGCTTCCGCCAGCCGTGCCGCCGCAGCCGGTGGTGTCACCTCCATCATCATGATGCCGGATACAGACCCCGTGATCGACGACATCGCGCTGGTCGAGTTCGTCAAGAAGACCGCCAAGGACAAGGCGCTCGTCAATGTCTACCCGGCAGCGGCGATCACCAAGCATCTGGCTGGTGAGGAGATGACCGAAATCGGCCTTCTCATGGAAGCCGGCGCCGTCGCGTTTACCGATGGCCGCTCCAGCATTCATGATACCCAGGTGCTGCGCCGGGTGATGACCTATGCCCGCGAGTTCGGCGCCGTCATCTCCTGCGAGACCCGCGACAAATATCTCGGCGCGACAGGCGTGATGAACGAAGGCCTGTTTGCGAGCTGGCTCGGTCTCGGGGGCATTCCGAAGGAAGCCGAGCTGATCCCGCTCGAGCGCGATCTGCGCATCGCCCAGCTGACCCGCGGCAACTATCATGCGGCGATGATCTCGGTGCCTGAGTCGGTCGAGGCGATCCAGCTTGCCAAGCGCCGCGGCGCGAAGGTCACCTGCGGCATCTCGATCAACAATCTGGCGCTCAACGAGAACGACATCGGCGAGTACCGCACCTTCTTCAAGCTCTACCCGCCGCTGCGCACCGAAGACGATCGCGTGGCGATGGTCGATGCGCTGGCGAAGGGCCAGATCGATATCATCGTCTCCTCGCATGACCCGCAGGATGTCGATACCAAGCGCCTCCCCCTCGGCGAAGCGGCCGATGGCGCCGTCGGTCTCGAAACCATGCTGGCAGCGGCCCTTCGCCTGCACCACAGCGGCCGTGTCAGCCTGATGCGGCTGATCGATGCGATGTCGACCCGCCCGGCGCAGATCTTCGGCCTCGACGCCGGAACGCTGAAGCCCGGCGCCAAGGCGGACATCACGCTGATCGACCTCGAAGAGCCTTGGCTCGTTTCGAAAGACATGCTTCTGTCGCGCTCGAAGAATACGCCTTTCGAGGACGCCCGTTTCTCGGGCCGGGCGGTTGCGACTTATGTGGGTGGGGTCAAGGTGCATTCGCTGGACTGAGGAGGTAGCGGCATGAATGAGAACGAGAACGACAGTCATCATGGCGCCCCGATCCGGAAGCAACGAGGCTCAAAGCACTATTCGTCGACCATCGTGCTGAGCACCGTATTCGTGACGCTCTGCACGCTGGCCGCGCTGCTGCTCGGTGGCGCGGAAATCTGGGTCTTCGAGAACGGTTAAGACAGCGGCTTCGGGACAAGGCCGTAGAATATAAGGTGGAGGGGACATGATTTCGGAACTCACCAACTGGCAGATCACTCTGCCCATGGCGCTTGCTGCAGCCGTTGCCGGCTATCTGCTCGGCTCCATTCCATTCGGCCTGATCCTGACGCGGGCAGCCGGTCTCGGTGACGTTCGCAGTATCGGTTCTGGCAATATCGGCGCCACCAACGTGCTGCGCACCGGCAACAAGAAGCTTGCTGCGGCAACCCTGCTGCTCGACGCGCTGAAGGCGACAGTCGCAGCCTGGATCATGGCCTATGTCGCAGGCCCTGAAGCCGGCGCCATTGCTGGCCTCTTCGCCTTCCTCGGTCACCTCTTCCCGGTCTGGCTGGGCTTCAAGGGCGGCAAGGGTGTCGCCACCTACATCGGCACGCTTCTCGGCGTTGCACCGCTCTTCGTTCTGGTCTTTGCCGCTGTCTGGCTGACCATGGCCTTCATCTTCCGCTACTCGTCGCTGGCAGCGCTCACGGCAATGCTTGTCATTCCGGTTGCATTGTGGATATTTGGATACGAAAAGGTTGCAGCCGTCATGGCGATCATGTCGGTCATCTCCTATTACAAACACAAGGCCAACATCTCCCGGCTCATCGGCGGGACGGAAAGCAAGATCGGGGCGAAGGGATAGGATGGACGTCGGAAGCGCAAGGCCAAAGGGAATTGCGCTTTCGGACCGGCAACGGATCGCCTGGCTTCGGCTGATCCGCTCCGACAATGTCGGGCCGGCCACCTTTCGTGGACTCATCAATCATTTCGGTTCCGCCGAGGCGGCACTTGCCGCCCTGCCCGAGCTTTCGGCCCGCGGCGGCGCCACGCGGGCGATCAAGATCGCCACCGAGGCTGAAGCGCATCGCGAGCTGGAAACGGCCAGCCGTTTCGGCGCCCGCTTCATCGGCATCGGCGAACCCGACTATCCGCAAGCCCTTCGCCAGATCGATGGCGCCCCGCCGCTGATTGCCGTCAAGGGCGACGTCTCCGTTCTGCATCGTCCGGCAACCGGCATCGTCGGCTCGCGCAATGCCTCGATCAGCGGCGCCAAGTTTGCAGCGATGATCGCCAGGGACTGCGCCGCGCGGGATATGCCGTCGTATCCGGCCTTGCCCGCGGCATCGATACCGCCGCCCACCGCGCCAGTCTCGATACCGGCACCATAGCTGCTCTCGCTGGTGGTCTCGACCAGCCCTACCCGCCGGAGAATGTGCCGCTGCTCGATGAGATCTGCAGCGGCAACGGACTGGCGATCAGCGAAATGCCGTTCGGCTGGGAACCCCGCGCCCGTGACTTCCCGCGCCGCAACCGGCTGATTGCCGGTATCGCGCTTGGGCTCGTCGTCGTCGAGGCGGCCACGCGATCAGGCTCGCTGATCACGGCGCGTCTGGCCGGCGAATTCGGGCGCCTGGTCTTTGCCGTGCCCGGCTCGCCGCTCGATCCGCGCTGCCAGGGCACCAACGGCCTCTTGAAAGACGGAGCGATGATTGTCACTTCGCCCAGCGACGTCATCGAGGCGCTGGCGCCGCTCTCGCAGCTCGACCTGTTTTCGGCACCGATGGCGGAGGAACCTGCCAGTAACGGCCCCGGCCTATCGCCGCCCGACGATTCCGAGCGGGCGCGGATCACCGATGCGCTCGGTCCGGCGCCGGTCGAGGTTGACGACATCATCCGCCACACCGGACTTCCGGCGCCTTCGGTCTATCTGGTTCTGCTGGAGCTGGATATTGCCGGGCGGCTGCACCGGCATCCCGGCGGCATGGTCTCCCTTGCGATGGGAGATTGAGCGCACTACATGCGGTTGTGAAGTTCGCCGGCCTCAACATTAGGCCATCTCGATCAGATAGCAGAGCATGCTGGCGTCTTCCTTTTCGGCAACCTGACGCAACTCCGCCAGCATCTGCCTGACAAAGGCGATGTTTTCGCGCGAAGCCGATTTGTCGGTTCTCTTGTTGAAACCCTTGGGCGACATGGACAGTCTCTGAATGACGGACGGCGGCTTGGGAGGGGCCTTGACCACACCTGAAAAACGATAACGCAATTATCTTAAATTGCAATACGTTTATAATCCCTCTTAGGTTGCATCACGTTGCAAAACGTAAAATTGAAGCAAACCCCTTGACCGAAGCGATTTCCCTGTCCATGTCGGAGAACCGGCAATCTGCAAGCGGCAAGTATTGCGCTCATCCTCCCGCCGGACGCGGCAGTTTTTAGAGAATCATCATGAATGTAGTCGTGGTAGAATCGCCTGCGAAGGCAAAGACGATCAACAAGTATCTGGGTCCTGGATACAAGGTGCTCGCCTCCTTCGGTCACGTTCGCGATCTGCCTGCAAAGGACGGATCGGTTCTGCCCGATCAGGATTTCGAAATGCTTTGGGAGGTCGATGGGGCCTCGGCCAAGCGTATGAAGGATATTGCCGATGCGGTGAAATCCTCCGACGGCCTGTTCCTGGCAACCGACCCTGATCGCGAAGGCGAAGCGATTTCCTGGCATGTCCTCGACATGCTCAACAAGAAGAAGGTGCTCGGCGGCAAGACCGTCAAGCGCGTGGTCTTCAACGCCATCACCAAGAAGGCCGTGCTCGACGCGATGGCCGATCCGCGCGATATCGACGTGCCGCTGGTCGACGCCTATCTGGCGCGCCGTGCTCTCGATTATCTCGTCGGTTTCAACCTGTCGCCGGTCCTCTGGCGCAAGTTGCCGGGCGCCCGCTCGGCAGGGCGCGTGCAGTCGGTGGCTTTGCGCCTCGTCTGCGATCGTGAATCCGAGATCGAGCGCTTCATTTCGGAAGAATACTGGAACATCTCGGCGCTCTTGAAGACGCCGCGCGGCGATGAGTTCGAAGCCAAGCTGGTTGCGGCCAATGGCAAGCGGTTGCAGCCGCGCGCCATCGGCAACGGTGAGGAAGCGGGCAAGCTGAAGGCATTGCTCGACGGTGCCTCCTATGTCGTCGACAGCGTCGAGGCAAAGCCCGTCAAGCGCAACCCGTCGCCGCCGTTCACGACGTCGACGCTGCAGCAGGCTGCCTCCTCGAAGCTCGGCTTCTCGGCATCGCGCACCATGCAGGTAGCGCAGAAGCTCTATGAAGGAGTCGACATCGGCGGCGAGACCGTCGGTCTCATTACCTATATGCGTACCGACGGCGTGCAGATGGCGCCTGAAGCGATCGATGCGGCGCGCAGCGCCATCCTTGATCAGTTCGGCAGCCGTTACGTTCCCGACAAGGCCCGCCTCTACTCCACCAAGGCGAAGAACGCCCAGGAAGCCCACGAAGCGATCCGGCCGACCGATTTCAACCGCACGCCTGACGAGGTGCGCAAGTACCTGGATGCCGATCAGATCCGCCTTTACGACCTGATCTGGAAGCGCGGCATCGCCAGCCAGATGGCCTCGGCCGAGATCGAGCGCACGACCGCCGAAATCACCGCCGACAAGGGCGGCGAAAAGGCAGGTCTTCGCGCCGTCGGCTCGGTGATCCGCTTCGACGGTTTCATCGCCGCCTATACGGACCAGAAGGAAGACGGCGAGCAGAGCGACGACAACGACGATGAAGATGGCCGCCTGCCCGAGATCAATGCCCGCGAGAACCTCGCGAAGCAGAAGATCAATTCGACGCAGCACTTCACCGAACCGCCGCCGCGCTATTCCGAAGCCTCGCTGATCAAGAAGATGGAAGAGCTCGGCATCGGCCGCCCGTCCACCTATGCCGCAACGCTCGCCACGCTTCGTGACCGCGAATATGTGACGATCGACAAGCGCAAGCTGATCCCGCATTCGAAGGGACGGCTGGTGACGGCCTTCCTCGAAAGCTTCTTCACCAAATATGTCGAATACGACTTCACGGCCGATCTCGAAGAGAAGCTCGACCGCATCTCGGCAGGTGAGCTGAACTGGAAGCAGGTTCTGCGCGACTTCTGGAAGGATTTCTTCGCCCAGATCGAAGACACCAAGGAACTGCGCGTCACCAACGTGCTCGACTCGCTGAATGAATCGCTGGCGCCGCTGGTGTTTCCAAAGCGCGAGGACGGCAGCGATCCGCGTATCTGCCAGGTCTGCGGCACCGGCAACCTGTCGCTGAAGCTCGGCAAATACGGCGCCTTCGTCGGCTGCTCGAACTATCCGGAATGCAACTACACCCGCCAGCTATCCTCGGAAAACAATGGCGAAGGCGAAGGCACGGCGCTGAACGAGCCGAAGAATCTCGGCACCGACCCGACGACCGGCGAAGAGCTGACGCTGCGCTCGGGCCGCTTCGGACCCTATATCCAGCGCGGCGACGGCAAGGATGCGAAGCGCTCCTCGCTGCCGAAGGGCTGGAAGCCTGAAGATATCGACTACGAGAAGGCCATGGCGCTGATCTCGCTGCCGCGCGATATCGGCAAGCATCCGGAAACCGGCAAGATGATCTCGTCGGGCATCGGCCGCTACGGACCGTTCCTGCTGCATGACGGCGGCTACGCGAACCTCGAAACCGTCGAGGACGTGTTCTCCGTCGGCCTCAACCGTGCCGTCACCGTGATTGCCGAAAAGGCCGCCAAGGGACCGGGCGGCCGCGGCCGTGGAACGCCGGCAGCGCTGAAGGAACTCGGCGAGCATCCGGATGGCGGCGGCGCGATTACCGTGCGCGACGGCAAGTACGGCCCCTATGTCAATTGGGGCAAGGTCAACGCGACGCTGCCGAAAGGCAAGGATCCGCAGGCGATCACCGTCGAGGAAGCCGTCGAGCTGATCACCGCCAAGGCCGGCAAGGCACCGGCTCCAAAGGGCAAGGCCAAGCCGAAGGCAGCCGCTGCCGAAGGCAAGGCAACCAAGACTGCCGCCAAGCCGAAGGCCGCAGCCAAGACCAAGGCTGCCGCGAAACCGAAAGCGGCGAAGGCCAAGGCGCCTGCCAAAGCGAAGAAGAGCTGAGTGTGAGCAAGATACCGCGCGAGAAGACAAGAGGCCCGGGCAAGCGTCCGGGCAAGGTTGGCCGTGCGGGCAGCGAAGCCCCGCCTGCAGCATTGGATATCACCCACGGCGCCATGCCGTCGCGCGAAGTCATACTGCGCTTCATCGCCGACCATCCGCAGAAGGCATCGAAGCGCGAGATCGCCAAGGCATTCGGCCTCAGGGGCGATACGCGCGTCGAACTCAAGCATCTGCTGCGTGACCTCGAGCAAGAGGGAATGCTGCAGAAGACCCGCAAGTCGCTGATCCGCCCGGGCGCATTGCCGCCGGTGACCGTTCTCGACATCACTACGCGCGACAAGGATGGCGAGCTGATAGGCCGCCCGGCCGAATGGCCCGATGACCAGGGTGTGGCGCCTGCCGTCGCCATCCGCCAGTCGTCACCGGCAGGACGCCAGGGCAAGGGCAAGGCACCCGTTGCCGGCATGGGCGACCGGGTTCTCGCGAAAATCTTTCCGGCTGCCGATCGCGGTGGCCCCTCCTATACCGCCCGCATCATCAAGGTTCTCGACAAGCGCCGCGGCGCTAGCATGGGCGTGTTCCGCGCGGCACCCGGCGGCGCCGGACGCCTGCTGCCGATCGAGCGGCGCGGCGAGGAAATGGTGATCGACCCTGAATATACCGGCGGCGCCAAGGACGGCGACCTGGTCGAGGTCGAAATCGCCCGTCTCGGCCGCTTCGGCCTGCCGCGCGCCAAGATTCTCTCGGTTGTCGGCTCGGTTGGCTCCGAGAAGGCGATCTCGATGATCGCCATCCACGCCCAGGGCATTCCGCATGTCTTCCCGCAGGCCGTCATCGATGAGGCGGAGGCTGCCAAGCCTGCTTCGATGTCGCATCGCGAGGACTGGCGCGACGTTCCGCTGATCACCATAGACCCCGCCGATGCCAAGGATCACGACGACGCCGTCTATTCCGAGACCGACTCCTCGCCTGACAATGCTGATGGCGTCATCGTTACCGTGGCGATCGCCGACGTCTCCTATTATGTCAGGCCGAAATCGCAACTCGACCGCGAGGCGCTGAAACGCGGCAATTCGGTCTATTTCCCGGATCGCGTCGTGCCGATGCTGCCGGAGCGCATATCCAACGATCTGTGCTCTTTGCGCGAAGGCGTCGATCGTCCGGCACTTGCGGTGCGCATGGTGTTTTCGAAGGAAGGCCGCAAGATCGGCCACACTTTCCACCGCATCATGATGAAGAGCGCGGTGAAGCTCTCCTACCAACAGGCGCAGGCGGCCATCGACGGCAAGCCCGACGACAAGACCGGCCCGATGCTGGAGCCGATCCTGAAGCCGCTGTGGAACGCCTATGCGGTGATGACGCGCGGCCGCGAGCGGCGCCAGCCGCTCGAACTCGACATGCCCGAGCGCAAGATCCTGCTGAAGAGTGACGGCACCGTTGACCGCGTCTTCGTGCCGCCGCGGCTCGACGCGCACAAGCTCATCGAGGAGATGATGATCCAGGCCAACGTTTCGGCTGCCGAGACGCTGGAGAAGAAGAAGCAGGTTCTGATCTATCGCGTGCATGACGGCCCGACGCTTGCCAAGCAGGAGATCCTGCGCGAGTTCCTGGCGACGCTCGGCATCTCGCTCGCCAAGGGCGGCAACATGCGCGCCAACAATTTCAACGGTATCCTTGCGAAGGCCGATGGGACGCCGCATCAGACGATGGTCAACGAAATGGTGCTGCGCTCGCAGAGCCAGGCGATCTACAGCCCCGAGAATATCGGGCATTTCGGCCTGAACCTGATGAAATACGCACATTTCACCTCGCCGATCCGGCGCTACGCCGACTTGATCGTCCATCGCGCCCTGGTCGGCTCGCTGGGCTTCGGCGAGGGCGGGATCACGCCCGAGGAAGAGGCCGCGCTCGACGATATCGCCGCCGAAATCTCGACCTTCGAGCGCCGGGCGATGGCTGCCGAACGCGAGACAGTCGACCGCCTGATCGCCCACCATCTTGCCGGCCGCGTCGGCGAGGAGTTCGAGGGACGGGTTTCGGGCGTGACCAAGTCAGGACTATTTGTCGCCCTGCCCGAGTATGGAGCTGACGGCTTCATCCCTATATCTACACTGGGCAGCGACTATTTCATCTACGACGAAGCGCATCAGGCGCTGTCGGGAGAGCGGACCGGGCTCGGCTACCGTCTCGGCGACACCGTCACGGTCAAGCTTGCCGAGGCCATTCCGCTGGCCGGCGCGTTGCGCTTCGAGATGGTCAGCGAAGGACGGGCAATGCCGACGGCGGTGCGCTCGTTCCACAAGTCCGGCCGCCGCGATAACATGCAGGCCCGCAAGAAGGCAGGCACGAGACCGCCGCGCGGGCGGCGCTAACGCCAGAGGAAGACTGCGATGATGACGCCTGCACCCGATCACCCGGTCCAATTCGGCGGCACAGACGCGGCCGAACGTCCGCTGACGCGCTCGATCATCCGCGGCATGCTGAACAAATGCCCGAACTGCGGCAGCGGCAAGCTGTTCCGGGCGTTTCTGAAGCCGGTGGACAATTGCGCGGCCTGCGGCGAGGCGATGCATCATCACCGTTCCGACGACCTGCCACCCTATCTGACGATCTTCGTCATCGGCCACGTCATTCTTGGCGGCTACATGCTGACCGATCTCGTCTGGCCGCTACCGATGTGGCTGACCTTCGCCATCTGGGCGCCGGCGACGCTGCTCTCGGCGCTCCTCATCATCCAGCCGATCAAGGGCGGCGTCATCAGCCTGCAATGGGCGCTGCGCCTGCACGGCTTCGGCGGTCATAGCGACGACCACGATGTCTATGAGATCCCCGGCAGGGACAAGCCTTAGGGCGCGTTTCGAAGCACCTTCACCATCCAGACATAATTCGCTTGTATTGGGCAACGCTCATGCGCATGGCGGGCTTTTTTGCCTGCCTGTGTCTTTGTCCGGCGAATAAAGTGGTGCGCGTTTTCTTGACTGATCTGATGTTCGACGATTCGATCTCTTGCCATCAGCGCTGGACTTCCCTTAAAGCTCTGCCCGTCACCTGGATTTGGCATGTCTGTGCGCTTCTGTGTGGCACGAGACGGGTGATTCGTTTCAGTCATTCAAGGATGGATATATGTCTCAGCCGAGAAACGGCACGCCGGGCGATGTTGAAGAAATCCATTGGCCGTCGCTCGTTGCCGCCGTCTCGTCGATCTCTGCCGTCGGTATAGCGATCGGCCTTGGTCTTCCGCTGCTCAGCATCATCCTCGAGAAGCGCGGGATTTCATCGACGCTGATCGGACTGAACACCGCGATGGCCGGCGTTGCCGCCATGGCTGCCGCACCGATCACGACGAAGCTGGCGCATAAATACGGCGTTGCCTCCACCATGCTGTGGGCTGTGGTGATCTCGGCACTCAGCGCCATCGGCTTCTACTACGCCCAGGACTTCTGGATGTGGTTCCCGTTGCGCTTCGCCTTTCATGGCGCGACGACAACGCTCTTCATCCTATCCGAGTTCTGGATCAACGCCGCATCGCCGCGATCGAAACGCGGCTTCGTGCTCGGCATCTACGCGACAGTGCTATCGCTTGGCTTTGCCGCCGGGCCCCTGCTCTTCTCGATCCTCGGCAGCGACGGCGTACTTCCCTTTGCCGTCGGCGCTGTCGCCATCCTGCTTGCCGCGATCCCTATCTTCATCGCCCGCTACGAAAGCCCGGTGCTGGAAGAGAAGCCGGAGCTGCATTTCATGCGCTACGTCTTCCTGGTGCCGACGGCGACCGCCGCCGTCTTCATCTTCGGAGCTGTCGAAGCCGGCGGCCTGGCGCTGTTTCCGATCTACGCGACCCGCGCCGCCTTTACCGAATCGCAGGCTGCCCTGCTGCTGACGGTGATGGGCATCGGCAACGTGATCTTCCAGATTCCCGTCGGCCTGCTGTCCGACAAGATGAAGGACAAGCGCCCCCTGCTCGCAGCTATGGCTTTCATGGGCTGTATCGGCTCACTGATGCTGCCGCTGCTCGTGCATAGCTGGGTACTCATGGCAGGCGTCCTGCTCTTCTGGGGCGGCTGTGTGGCCGGTCTGTACACGGTCGGGCTCAACCATCTCGGCTCGCGGCTGACGGGCTCCGACCTCGCCGCCGCCAATGCCGCCTTCGTCTTCTGTTATGCCGTTGGCACCGTTGCTGGTCCGCAGGTGATCGGTGCGGCGATCGATGTTGCCGGCAATAACGGATTTGCCTGGGCAATCGCCGGCTTCTTCGGCATTTATGCCCTGCTTTCAGGCATAAGACTGCTTTTCATTCGAAAGCGAGGTTGACATTTCGGGCGAGATTCGTATTTTCGCGCCAGAATTTGCCGTGGAGCCCATCCGGCTTGCCACGGCATTCATTTTATTAAAGGCAGGACGACCATGGCTAAGGCTACCACAATCAAGATCAAGCTGCTGTCGACGGCCGACACCGGCTTCTTCTACGTCACGACGAAGAACAGCCGTACGATGACCGACAAGATGACCAAGACCAAGTACGACCCGATTGCTAAGAAGCATGTCGAGTTCAAGGAAACCAAGATCAAGTAATTCTTGATCCCTGGGTTTTGAAAAAGGCGCGCGCCCAACGGCTGCGCGCCTTTTTCGTTTTCCGGTCTACCGTCACGATAAATGTTAGCGCAAACAAAAACACCGCCCTACCGATTTATCGGCAAGGGCGGTGTTTTTACGAAAGGGGGTCGGCCAGCAAGCAACGCGGCACGAGGAACCGCTTAAAGTTGCGAACTAGCCGACCGACCCCACGACCCAGGAGATGCGGCGGACCTGAGCATCATGGGGTATCTCGGCATCCCATGTTCGGGAGCGCTTTTCTTATGGCTCGATAATTTGCCCGAAAATGAAAGAAAATCAACAAATTCTTAATGATTAGATTTGTGAGCTTGTCCCTATGGTTAAAAGTCCAATTTTGGGGCAGGTGCGAAATGAACGAATCACGTTTCTTTACTTGATGAAGAAAAACGCGATCAAAGAACACCGGAAATATATATCAGTACAATTATCGCGCACTTCCGTTACGTTAGGTAGCCGATTTACGCTCACGCGAATAGTAACATCACCACAACTCTTGGCGCAAAACCATTTATGCTTGACGCTGACTTTTGATAACGATTCTATTCGTTAAAACGAACACAAATCCCCCTCAAATTGGACGATTGTATCGGCTCTCCATTTTTGGGGTCTTAGTTGAAAAACAGCCTGCGATATGGCAGCGACATCATTAAAATTTGTTAATCTTTCACTGCTGCCGGTGGAAAACTGGGAAAACCACCCGCTAAACAGGCCCGGTATCGTCAGGCCGCCGCGGCGACGACTCGGTTGCGGCCGGTGTTCTTGGCTTCGTAAAGCGCGAGATCAGCCTGCTTCATCAGCTGATCAGGCGTCAATACGCTCGATTGGCGCGAAGCGATGCCGAACGAGGCCGTGACCTTCAGCTCCTCGCCTGCCGATTTCAACGTGAAGCCATTGTCTTCGATCGAGGCCCGCAGGCGCTCCGCCACGGCTGCCGCGACCTCCGGAGAAGTATCGGGCATGACGACGACGAATTCCTCGCCGCCATAGCGGCAGGCGAGATCGGCGCCGCGCACGGTCGAACGGATGCGGTTGGCAAACTCCTTCAGGACTTCGTCGCCGGCATCATGCCCGTAGGTATCGTTGACCTGCTTGAATCGATCGATGTCGGTGATCAGCACCGAGAGCGGCTTACCCCGCGCCATCGAGCGGTTGAAGAGCACGTTCAGGTGATTGTCGAGATAGCGGCGGTTATTCAGCCCAGTCAGTGCGTCGGTAACCGCGAGCTCGATCGTGTGCTTGACGCTGGCGCGCAGACGGTCGTTGAAGCGCTTGCGGCGGATCTGCGTCAGGCTGCGGGCGACAAGCTCGTTCGGATCGAGCGGACGGATGATGTAGTCGTTGACGCCGAGATCCAGCGCCCGGATGACCATGTCGTCGGCGCCCTGCTCGGTGATGATCAGGATCGGGAGGAAGCGCGTGCGCTCCAGTGAGCGGAACTGCGAGCAAAGCCGCAGCGGATCGTAGTCGTCGAAATTGGTATTGACGATCACCAGCTCGAACGCGTTTTCCGCCGCTTCGAAGAGAGCCGCCTGCGGATCGGAGATCGCCGTCACATCGGCGATCGGCTTCAGCGTCTTGATGATGCGTTCCTGCGAATTGGCGCGGCCATCGACAAGCAGGATCTGGCCTGCGTCCTCGGCCCGTCCCTCGCCTGCCCGCAGCAGATCGTCCATGCCCATGGTCTGCGCCGTTTCGGCGCGGATGCGCAGTTCGTCGCTCAGCGTCTTCAGGCGTAGCAGGCTTTTGACCCGCGAGATCAACTGCAGGTCGTTGACCGGCTTGGTCAGAAAGTCGTCGGCGCCAGCCTTCAGTCCGCGCACGCGGTCGGCCGGCTGATCGAGCGCGGTGACCATGACGACCGGAATATGCGAGGTCTTCGGATTGGCCTTCAGGCGCTCACAGACCTCGAAGCCGTTGAGACCCGGCATCATGACATCGAGAAGAATGATATCGACCTGGTTGCGATCACAGATCGCCAGCGCCTCATAGCCATCGGCAGCGGTCAGCACGTCGAAATACTCGGCGACGAGCCGCGCTTCGAGCAGCTTCACGTTCGCCGGAATATCGTCAACAACCAGAATGCGCGCAGTCATGAGCTTCTTTCCGATGCACTAAGCATCGCCGAGATAGGTCTTGATCGTTTCGATGAATTTGGGAACCGAGATCGGTTTTGAGACATAGGCCTCGCAACCGCCCTGACGAATCCGTTCCTCGTCGCCCTTCATGGCAAAGGCCGTGACGGCGATGACGGGAATGACATGTAGTTCGTCATCCTCTTTCAGCCACTTGGTCACCTCGAGACCGGAAACTTCCGGCAGCTGAATGTCCATGAGGATCAGATCCGGACGGTGTTTTCGAGCAAGATCAAGCGCTTCCATGCCGTTCCGGGTCTGGATGGTCGTATATCCCGAGGCCTCGATCAGGTCGCGAAAGAGCTTCATGTTGAGCTCATTATCTTCTACAATCATCACCTGTTTGGGCATGGCAAGCTCGTTCCTATGTTCCGTCCCTGCAAATGTCCGCTTGACAAGAAGCGACCTGCGAACGCGCGGCTCGACGAAACCGATAGCGGCAAGCTACCGGTATTTGGTTGAAAAAAAGGTAACTTACCCAGCGAAATGCAAAGCAACTTCAAGACCTCTAAACAACTGGCCAGGGATCCGTATGAAACGGCGATCGCCGTACTCGGCTGGCTTGCAAATGAACCCGACATGTTTTCGCGTTTTCTTGCTCTGACCGGCATTGAACCGGCCCAGGTGCGCAACGCGATCAACGATACGGCCTTCCTTTCCGGCATGCTCGACTTCGTCATGCAGCATGAGCCGACGGCCCTGGCTTTTTGCCAGGCGAGCGGCACGCCACCCGAGGCGCTGACGGCTGCCTGGCAGCATTTCTCGTCGCCCGGTCTCGATTCGGGCCAGTATTGACCGTGGCCGAGATCGAGCACCTCGACACATCGCATGTGCGGCTCGCCGACCGGCCGCTGATCGTCTGCGACGTCGATGACGTCGTGCTGCAATTCATCGTGCCGTTCGAGCGCTTTCTTGAGAGCGAGGGCTACCGGCTGGTGCCGCGGTCGTTCAAGCTGCACGGAAACATCGAAACGCCGGACGGGACAGCGGCTGACGAAGGCACGGTCAGCCGGCTGATCGAAACCTTTTTCGAGCGGCAGGAAGAGTGGCAGGCGCCGCTTCTGCTTGCCGAAGAAACTCTGGCGCGCCTTTCCGGCACCGCCGACATCGTGCTCCTGACGGCCATGCCGCCCGTCTATCGCGACCAGCGCCGCAGATTGCTCGACCGCTTCGAGCTGCATTACCCGCTGCTCGCCTCGCTGCAGCCCAAGGGGCCGATCGTCAAGGCGCTGCACGGCACCCGCGATGTGCCTGTCGTGTTCATCGACGACATGGTGCGCAACCTTCATTCGGTCCATGACCATGTCGAGGATTGCCTGCTGCTGCATCTGATGCCGGAGTCGGACGTTCATCGCTTTGCCCCTTCGGCCATGGAAGGCATCGCCCGGGTGAAGGGCTGGGAGGAGGCATCTGTTCATATCGGCGAACACTTTGGCGCCTCCGGCGGCAGTGGCCGCGGCTGATCCGCTGTCTTCATCGATCCAACGGCCCCAAAATGCCGTTTGTTATCCAACGCCACGGCGCTCCTCTGTCTTGAGACTCAAGAACTTAGAGCGTAATGTCGCGATGTTCAATATTTGTTCCCGTGATGACTTTAGCTGCACCTGACAAGACACCCGGCTTCTGTCGCGACTGCCTTGCCGAGCAGAAGGCGGAGACGCGCCGTTGCGTCAGCTGCGGAAGCCCGCGGCTTGTCCGGCACAAGGAGCTCTATGGCCTGACGCTGGCGCATATCGACTGCGACGCCTTCTATGCGGCAGTCGAAAAGCGCGACAATCCCGAACTCGCCGACAAGCCGGTGATCATCGGCGGCGGCAAGCGCGGCGTGGTTTCCACCGCCTGCTATATCGCCCGCATTCATGGCGTGCGCTCCGCCATGCCGATGTTCAAGGCCCTGGAAGCCTGCCCGCAGGCGATCGTCATCCGGCCCGACATGGAGAAATATGTCAGGGTCGGCCGCGAGGTCAGGTCGATGATGCAGGAGCTGACGCCGCTGGTGCAGCCGCTGTCGATCGACGAAGCCTTCCTGGAACTCGGCGGCACCGAGCGCCTGCACAACGATCCCCCTGCCCGGACGCTGGCGAAATTCGTACGGCGGGTGGAGAAGGAGATCGGCATCAGCGTGTCGGTCGGGCTTTCCTACTGCAAGTTCCTCGCCAAGGTTGCTTCCGACCTGCAGAAGCCCCGCGGCTTTTCGGTCATCGGGCGTGAAGAGGCTGTCGAGTTCCTGGCGCCGCGCCCGGTGACGACCATCTGGGGCGTCGGCAAGGCATTCGCGGCCACGCTCGAATCCGATGGCATCCGGACGATCGGTCAGCTGCAGCAGATGGAAGAGACGGACCTGATGCGCCGCTATGGCAGCATGGGCCAGCGCCTCGCGCGGCTCTCCCGCGGCGTCGACGACCGCGAGGTGCATCTCAACGAGGCAGCGAAAAGCGTCTCGTCGGAAACCACCTTCTTCGAAGACATTTCCCGTCACGAGGATCTCGTGCCGATCCTGCGGAACCTCTCCGAGAAGGTGTCCTGGCGGCTGAAGAAGGATGACATCGCCGGCCATACCGTCGTGCTGAAGATGAAGACGGCGGATTTCAAGCTACGGACGCGCAACAGGCGGCTGGAAGACCCGACGCAGCTTGCCGACCGGATCTTCCGCACCGGCGTTGAGCTGCTTGAACGGGAGACCGACGGCACTAAGTTTCGGCTGCTCGGCATCGGCGTCACCGATCTTTGCGATCCCGGCCGCGCCGATCCGCCCGATCTGATCGACGAGCAATCGACCCGCCGCGCGGCCGCCGAAGCGGCGATGGACAAGCTGCGCGAAAAGTTCGGCAAGAACACCGTCGAGACCGGTTACACGTTCGGCAGCGGCAAGCGCGACCGTTAGGCGACGGCCATCGCGTTGATCTGCGCCAGCACGGCCGCCTTGTTCAGCGCCGCCTGTGCGTGATCGGGCGCCAGTTCGAGGGCTCGCGAATAGCTTTCCGCCGCATCCTCCAACCGGCCCATCCGGCGCAGAACATTGCCGCGATTGTTAAAGGCCGCGGCATAGGACGGCGAGAGGGCGATGGCGCGCTCATAGCTGGCGATAGCCGCAGCATCCTCGGACAGAGCGGCAAGGATATTGCCGCAGGTGCAATGGGCCGCCGCATTGCCAGGCCCGGCGGCCAGCGCCTCAAGGATCGACGACTTTGCGGCATCGAGGCGGCCCTGCTGCAACAGCACGAGCGCCAGCTGATGCAGGGCCGCAAAGTGCCCGGGCACCGCTTCGATGATGCGGCGATAGCCGGATTCGGCGCGCGCCAGGGCGCCCTCACGGTGATCTGCGATCGCGGTGCGCATCAGCGCCTCCAGCTCGACATCCGCAGCAGGCCGGCGCCGTGCCGCTTCGAGGCTTTCAGCCAGCGCCAGCGCCTGGGAATGAGAAGGATCGGTGGCGAGGATCTGGCGGCAGCAGAGATCGGCATTTTCGATATCGCCTTTCGCTGCCATCTGGGCGGCGCGGTAACAGGCCGCGTCCAGCGAGCGTGGGTCGAGACGATCGCCGATATTGCGCTCGGAGACCGTCATCACCCTGCGACGCTCCACCAGCTGCTGTTCGCCGCCGAAAGTGAACTTGTAGGCAAAATCTCCGGTACCGAAATCGTAGTTCCGGTAGCCGTTCTCGATTGCCCAGCGCAGGCAATAACAATGCAGCGTGAAGCCCGGGCTGTGAGAGGCCGCGTTGCTATCCCGGCTGCCGATGAAGCAGATCATCGTCTTCTTCTTGTGATCGAGATAGAGGACCTGCATGGCGACAGGCCTGTCGCCCTCCCAAAGCACAGGCACCAGAAGCGATCCGTCATCAAGCGAACCGGGCAGCATCTTGCGGCAACCAGCAATGATCCCGGCGGCATAATCCGGCTGACGCACGCCCCATTGCGCATTCCACATCGCATAGAAGGTCTCGAGATTCTGCTCGAATGTCTCGGCGGTCGTATGCGTGACGTGCAGCCCATGCTTGCCGCTCGCCAAATCGCGCAGGGCGACCCGGGCGTTGCGGCGCGCCTTGGAGCTGAGGCGGGTACTGAGGAATGTCTCGAAGTCATCCGCCAACGGAATATACACATAGGCGTCGTGATCGATGCTCTCGCCGGCATCGGTGATATGGTCAGCCCGGACGACCTTGGCCGGTACAAATTCCTGGCGCGGAAAACTGCCGATCAGTGCGGAAAGACGCTGGTCCGACAGATAGATCTCATCGAGATTGAACCGGCGCCAGTTGAAGGTCTGCAGACTGGCTGCGAAAGCCGCCATCGCCTCGTCGGACCATTCGGGGCGGGAAAGAATGCCACTGTAAACGGAGAAGGGCATGCCCGCCATATGTATGGCATTGAAGAAACCCTTCCCCGGCTCGAAATCCAGGCGGATCTGCAGTGGCAGGAATGCGATGTAATGCTCATCCGCTTCCGTGCGCTTTGCCGCCAGGACATGCCAGTTGGCGCGCGTTTGCAAATAGCGCCGCATCCAGTTCCAGGACATGAAATAGTTCGATTCCGGATCGGCGTCATAGACCGCCTCCCAGTCGCCCTGCAATTTCTCGAGTTCGTCGAACGCAGACACAATATCGACGTGCATAGCCGGGCTCCCCAACCGCCACGGCGTCGAGATTTGCATACATTCGCGCCCACTACAATAAGCGGTCGCTTGATCACGAGTGCGTGACGTCCACCCCGGAGGCTCGCGATCAAGCCTTCCTTAAACTTCGTTGAATATTGTTCCCCTCGAGTATTGCGTATTGGTTGGGTAACATGTTCTCGCGTTTTGTTTTCGGCCTCGGCTTGCTGTCGGCAACCGCACTGGTGAACCCTGCTCTGGCAGCGGATGCCAGGACGCTGCAAATCATCGTCTCCAAGGACAAGCAATCGCTTGCGGTCTATGACGGCACCGAGGTCGTGGCGACCTCGAAAGTCTCGACCGGCAAGCCTGGCCACACGACGCCGAGCGGCATCTTCTCGGTGCTCGAGAAGAAGAAATATCACGAGTCCAATCTCTATTCGGCAGCACCGATGCCATGGATGCAGCGGCTGACATGGTCCGGCATCGCGCTGCACGAGTCGAATTCGGTGCCGCGCTATCCGGCCTCGCATGGCTGCGTGCGCATGCCCGCCGCCTTCGCCAAAGAGCTCTACAAGATGACGGATCTCAGCGTCCCCGTCATCATCAGCAACGCGGCCGTCGTGCCTGAACTGATCGACCACCCGTCGCTGTTCCGCCCGAATGCGCCGGAACCGGCATTGCTGCTTTCCGACGTCCAGCTACGCCCATCGATCGGCAGCACCGATGGCGAGCCAGTGCAGCTGGCCATGAACACCGTGTCTGCATCGCTGATCCCGCCAACGGCAGCGCCCGCTGAGAACCTCGAGCCGATCCGCATCCTGATCACCCGCCGCGCCCAGCGGGAAACGATCATCGACATCCAGACCTTCCTCAACCAGCTAGGCTTCAATGCCGGCAATCCGGATGGTTTGCTCGGCCCCTCGACGGTGCAGGCGATCAATGCTTTCAAGGCCTTGCGCCCGACTGCGTTCAAGGGCGACCGAACGCTCACCAGCGATACTCTCCTTAGGGAAGTTTACGCAGCGGTAGGCAAAGGCGAGCCGCCGAACGGCGTGCTGATGATCCGCCAGGATTTCAAGCCTGTCTTCGAGGCTCCCGTTACCATCGAGAACCCGGAACTGGCGCTCGGAACGCATTTCTTCACGCTGCACAAGGTGGATCAGGAAAACGGCACGGCAGACTGGCTGGGCCTGACGCTTGATAACAACCTGCCGTCCCAGACGATGAAGCGCCTCGGCATCAAGACGCAGGAAGGCTCGATCATCATGGGCAGCCCGATCACCAACGCGCTGTCGCGGATCCAGATCCCCGACGACACCAGGCGCAAGGTGGACATGATGCTGGCCGCCGGTTCGACGATGACGATTTCCGATACCGGCCTCGGCCCGGAGACCGGCGCCGGAACCGACTTCATCACCGTAACGCGCTAGACGAGCTCGACATCGACAATGCCGGGTGCTGCGCGCAGCGCCGCGGCGATCTCCGGCGTGATGCGGTATTTCTGCTGCAGCGCCACCTCGACCTCGCGCTTGCCATCCTCCTTGATGACGATGAAGGACACCAGCCCCTCGCCCTTGGCATTCAGGTGGGCGGCAACCGCCTTCAGCGGGCCGGAATCGCGGACATAGACGCGCAGCGTCTTCTGCATCTGCAGCGACTTTTCTTCCAGCGACTGGATGGTCTGGATCCGCAGCCCGATACCCTCGGGGCGCTCTTCGCCGGTGGCGGTGATGACGAAGGATTTTCCGGATTCCAGGATATCGCGATACTGGTTCAGCATCTCGGAAAACAGCACGGCTTCGTATTGGCCAGACGAATCCGAGAAGACGATGATGCCCATCTTGTTGCCGGTGCGCGTCTTGCGCTCCTGCTTGGAAATCACGGTACCGGCCAGACGGCCATTGGCCGCCCCCTGCCTGACGGCTGCCGAGAAATCCGCAAAAGTCTGCACGCGCATCTTGTCCAGCAGGCTGTTGTAGCTGTCGAGCGGATGTGCCGTCAGATAGAAACCGAGAACCTGGAATTCCTTCAGCAGCCGCTCCGAAGCAAGCCAGGGCGAATAGGGCGGCAGGGCGATCTTTTCCGGGCCCGACGACAGCGCGCCACCGAAGATATCGGACTGGCCGCTCAGCTTGTTTTCCTGGGCGCGCTGCGCATAGCCGAGCACGCGATCGAGACCAGCCGAAAGCTGCGCCCGATCGAGATTGAAGCAGTCGAAGGCGCCGGCATAGATCAGGCTTTCGAGCACGCGGCGGTTCACCTGGCGCGGATCGATGCGCAGGCAGAAATCCTCGATACTGGAAAAGGGCTTGTCGCCGCGCACCGAGACGATGTGTTCGACAGCATTTTCGCCGACGCCCTTGAGCGCTGCCAGCGCGTAATAGATCCGCTCCTCGCCCGTCTCGAAATGCCGGAACGACGTCTGGACCGAGGGCGCGATCACGTCGATGCCCAGGCGCTTGGCATCCTGACGGAAGTCGTTGACCTTGTCGGTGTTCGACATATCGAGCGTCATCGAGGCGGCGAGGAACTCGACCGGATAATGCGCCTTCATATAGGCCGTCTGGTACGAGACGATGGCGTAGGCGGCGGCATGCGACTTGTTGAAGCCGTAATTGGCAAACTTGGCGAGCAGTTCGAAAATGTTGTCGGCCTGCGGCTTCGACACGCCATTCTTGACGGCGCCGCTGACGAAGCGCTCGCGCTGCTGGTCCATCTCGGCCTTGATCTTCTTACCCATGGCGCGGCGCAGAAGGTCGGCTTCACCCAGCGAGTAGCCGGAGAGCACCTGAGCGATCTGCATGACCTGCTCCTGGTAGACGATAACGCCCTGGGTTTCCTTCAGCAGGTAGTCGATGGTCGGATGGATCGACTCGACCTCTTCCTCGCCGTGCTTGCGGGCGTTGTAGGTCGGGATGTTTTCCATCGGGCCCGGGCGGTAGAGCGCCACCAGCGCGATGATGTCCTCGATGCAGTCGGGTTTCATGCCGATCAGCGCCTTGCGCATGCCGGCACTTTCCACCTGGAACACGCCGACCGTTTCGCCGCGCGCCAGCATCTCGTAGGTCTTCTTGTCATCGAGCGGGATCGAGGCCAGATCGACCTTGATGCCGCGCTTGGCGACGAAATCGACGGCGACCTTCAGAACGGTCAGCGTCTTCAGGCCGAGGAAGTCGAACTTCACCAGGCCGGCCTGTTCCACCCACTTCATGTTGAACTGGGTGACGGGCATGTCTGAGCGCGGATCGCGATACATCGGCACCAGCTTCGACAGCGGACGGTCGCCGATGACGATACCGGCGGCATGGGTCGAGGCATGGCGGTAGAGGCCTTCGATCTTCTGGGCGATGTCGAGCAGACGGGCGACGACAGGTTCCTTGGCCGCCTCTTCCTGCAGCTTCGGCTCTTCCTCGATCGCCTTCGACAGCGGCGTCGGATTGGCCGGGTTGTTCGGCACCAACTTGCAGATCTTGTCGACCTGGCCATAGGGCATTTCGAGCACGCGGCCGACGTCTCGAAGGGCGGCGCGCGCCTGCAGCGAACCGAAGGTGATGATCTGCGCCACCTGCTCGCGGCCGTATTTCTTCTGCACGTAGCGGATCACCTCTTCGCGGCGATCCTGGCAGAAGTCGATATCGAAGTCGGGCATCGACACGCGATCGGGATTGAGGAAGCGTTCGAACAGCAGCGAGAAGCGCAGCGGATCGACGTCGGTAATCGTCAGGGCGTAGGCAACCAGCGAGCCCGCACCGGAACCGCGGCCCGGGCCGACCGGGATGTCCTGCAGCTTGGCCCATTTGATGAAGTCGGCAACGATCAGGAAGTAGCCGGGGAACTTCATCTTTTCGATGACGCTGAGCTCGAATTCGAGCCGGTCGCGATAGTCCTTTTCCTCATAGCCCGGCGACATGCCGAGCGTCGCCAGACGCATGTCGAGGCCTTCCACGGCCTGGCGGCGCAGCTCTCCGGATTCGGCGCGATCGGCCTCGTCGGCGTCGTCGCTGGCGCCGGTAAAGCGCGGCAGGATCGGCTTGCGGGTTTGCAGCACGAAGGAGCAGCGTCTTGCGATCTCCAGCGTGCTTTCCAGCGCCTCCGGCAGATCGGCAAACAGCTTGGCCATCTCCGCCCGGCTCTTCAGATAGTGATCCGGAGTCAGTCGGAAGCGGCTGTCGTCGGAGACGATGGCGTTGTGCGCCACGGCCATCAGGGCGTCATGCGCGTCATAATCGTCCCGCGCCGGGAAGAAGGCCTCGTTGGTCGCTACCAGCGGCAGATCGTGCTCATAGGCAAGGCCGATCATCTTCTGCTCGTGGCGCTTGTCATAGGTGCCGTGGCGCTGCAGCTCGACATAGAGCCGGTCGCCGAACAGCGCCTTGAGACGCGACAGGCGCGACACAGCCGGCGCCATATGCCCCTGCTTGAGAGCCATATCGATGGGGCCGCCAAGCGAACCGGTGAGCGCGATCAGACCCTCGGTGCCGGCCTCCTCCAGCCAGGAGGCGCGGACGTGGACCGCCTGGTTGTCTTCACCGCCGAGATAGGCGCGGCTCACCAGATCGACGAGGCGCTCGTAACCGGCAGCTGTTGCGGCCAGCACGACGATCGCAGGCAGTTTGCCCATCATCTGCTGGCCGCCGCGCTTTTCAACTTCGAGCCCGTCTTCCATATCAACGGAGATCTGGCAGCCAATGATCGGCTGCAGCCCCTCGTCCATCGCCTTCTGGGCGAATTCGAGGGCGACGAAGAGATTGTTGGTATCGGTGATGGCAATCGCCGGCTGGCTGTCGCCCGAAGCCTTGTAGAGGATCTTCTTCAGCGGCAGCGCACCCTCGAGCAGCGAATAGGCCGAGTGTACGCGCAGATGAACGAAACCCGGCGTCCCGCCGATAAATCCGCCCTCTGCATCCGCCATGACACGTCCCTTCAATCGCCCGTATGAATCGGTGCCATTGTCGGTCCTGGCCGTGGAGATGTCCAGAAGAAGTCCCTGCCCGGAACCGCATGGCAGCCATGCGGTCCCCTGAAAAATTACATCGCCATCAGGATCAGAGAGAAGCTGGCAACAAACATTGCGATGGAGGTGAATGCTGCGACGTCACGGATCATGTCAGTCATTTGGCTCTCCTTTACTCGTTATGTTTTTAGTTTGTTCCGCTATTGTTCCGTTGTCAACAGAATTGTTTTCTGTTTGGTTAACGCGGAACAGGAGAGAAACATGCGCCTCACAATCCTTGCCGCCGCCCTGCTTTCGGCCCAGGCCGCTATTGCCGCAGACACCGGCCCCGCCCGCATCGTCGATGCGGCCGTGGGCGATTGGAACGGCGATGGGAAGCCCGATCTGGCAGTGCTTGCCGAGGCCGCGGCGGATGCCGAAGACGATCAGCTCGGCATCTACATCTATCTGCGCGACGACCACGATCTGCTGCGGCTCGCTGCCAGCGCACCCGGCAAGATCTGGGGCAGCACGGCTGTGGACGGGATCTACGGCCAGGAGCCGTCGATCAAGGCCGCCGGAAAATCGTCGATCGCCGTCCATTCGCAGAACAGCGCCATCGGCCGGGACCGCTGGGAGCAGACGCTGACGCTCGCCTATCGCAACGGCCAGTTCGTCGTCGCCGGCTATACCTACAGCGATTACGACACGCTCGACCCGGATGCCGGTGGCACCTGCGACTACAATGCGCTGACGGGCAAATTGCAGAAAGGAGGCAAGGATCAGACATCGGAGCCGCGCGTTATCGCCATTACCGACTGGAAGGACGAAACCGGCCAGTCGATCTGCGGCAACTGACGCTTGTTCTCTTTTTGTTCTTTACAAATATCGTTGCGTCTGCGAGACATATCGCAGGAGGCGCGGCATGTATCTCACTTTCTTGAACGACTTCATCGTCGAGGCAAAATCGCAGACCTATGTCGGCGGCGGAGCAAAGATAGCGGCCTGCCGGTCGGGATCGCAGGATATCGGCTATGAGCGCGGCGAATGGCGCTATCTCGACAGCTATTTCGGCGGCACCGATTTCGCCGGCCAGGAAACCGTCTGGCTGAACGGCGAGCCCGTCTGGGCGATGAACTACTTCGGCCACATCATCGAGCCGCGGCTGATCGACGGCAGCCGCGCCGGGGCCGTGATCAAGGCAGCACTCTCGGCGCTTTATGGCGGTGAAAAACGCTTTCTCGGCGGCATGGAATATGAGCACGAGTTCGGCCTGTATATCGACCGAAGCGAGGGTGATTGCGGCCATTTCCGCGGCATGGAGATGATTGTCGTTGAAGAACGGCGCGCTTACGAGCTCGATTATCGCGGCGGTCTGATCCGCCTTTAGAACTCGACGACCTTGCCGTCGGTGATCGTCACGCGGCGGTCCATGCGCGCGGCGAGATCGTGATTGTGGGTGGCGATCAGTGCCGCGAGACCGGACTGGCGAACCAGCGCTTCCAGCGCGTCGAAGACGTAGTTGGCGGTTTCCGGATCGAGATTGCCGGTCGGCTCGTCGGCGAGAAGCAGCGACGGCGCATTGGCAACAGCGCGGGCGATCGCCACGCGCTGCTGCTCGCCGCCGGAGAGCTCGCCCGGGCGATGGGCGCCGCGATGGCCGATGCGCATGTATTCGAGGAGCTGCTGGGCGCGCACGGCAGCTTCCTTGCGCGCCAGGCCTGATATCATCTGCGGCATCATGATGTTTTCCTGCGCCGAGAATTCCGGCAGCAGGTGATGAAACTGATAGACGAAGCCGATCTCGCTGCGGCGGATCGCGGTTCGCTTGTCGTCGGAGAGCCCGTTGCAGGCATGACCGTTGATGCTGACCTCGCCGTCATCAGGGTGCTCCAGCAGACCCGCCAGATGCAGCAGCGTCGACTTGCCGGTACCCGAGGGCGCGACAAGCGCGACGATTTCGCCGCTATGCAGCGTGAAATCCGCGCCCTTCAAAATCGAGAGCACCGTATCGCCCTGCCCGTAGTGACGCTCGACGCCGGAAAGCTTGAGAACGACATTGCGTTTCATGGAGTTCAGCATTCCTTATTCGTAACGTAGCGCTTGCACCGGATCGAGGCGCGAGGCGCGCCAGGCCGGGAAGATGGTCGCAAGGAAGGACAGCGTCAGCGCCATGATCACGACAGAGGTCGTCTCGCTGACGCTCATCTCGGCCGGCAGCTGGCTCAGGAAATAGAGCTGCGGATTGAAGAGAATGGTGCCGGTGATCCAGGAGAAGAACTGGCGGATCGACTCGATATTGATGCAGACGACAACGCCGAGCAGAACGCCTGCCAGCGTGCCGACGATACCGATTGCGGCGCCGGTCATGAAGAAGATGCGCATGATCGCACCGGAGCTGGCGCCCATGGTGCGCAGGATGGCGATATCGCTGCCCTTGTCCTTCACCAGCATGATCAGGCCGGAGATGATGTTCAGCGCCGCGACCAGAACGATCAGCGTCAGGATCATGAACATGACATTGCGCTCGACCTGTAGCGCGGAGAAGAAGGTCTGGTTGCGCTGGCGCCAGTCGGTGATGGCGATCTGGCGGCCAGCGGCATCCTCCACCTTCGGCCTCAGATTGTCGATATCATCGGGATTATTGGCGAAGAGCTCGATCGACTGCACCAGCCCTTCCGAATTGAAATAGAGCTGCGCCTCCTCGAGCGGCATGTAGATGATGGCGGAATCATATTCCGACATGCCGATCTCGAAGATACCCGATATGGTGTAGGACTTGACGCGCGGATTGACGCCCATCGGCGTCACATCGCCTTCCGGCGAAATCAGCGTGATCGTGTCGCCTGCCTGCAGCCCCAGCTGGTTGGCCATGCCGGAGCCGATCAACACGCCCTGCCCGGACATGAAGCCGACGAGATCGCCGGACTTAATGTTGTCGGAGACGGTTTTCAGCTTGGTCAGGTCTTCGGAGCGAATACCGCGCACCAGCGCGCCGCTGCCCGCCCCACCCTGGCCTGACGCCAGCGTCTGGCCCTCGACCAGCGGCAGAGCCATGCGGATACCGGGCACGGCGGCGAATTTCTCCGTCAGCGCCGCATAGTCGGTGAACGGCGCATCGACCGGCTGGACGATCATATGGCCATTGATGCCGAGAATGCGCGAGATCAGCTCGGTGCGGAACCCGTTCATCACGGCCATGACGATGATCAGCGTCGCGACGCCGAGCATGATGCCGACGAAGGAGAAGCCGGCGATCACCGAAATGAAGGCTTCCTTTCGCCGGGCGCGCAGATAGCGCCAGGCGACCATGCGTTCGAAGGTGGAAAATGGCTTACTCGCCGAACCGAAACCGGATTTGGAACCCCGCTGGTCCACTGCTGCGTCTGCCATTTCGCCTCCGATATCAGCCCAAGAGCTTGTTGATCGCCGCGTCGATCGTCATCGTTTCGCGGGCGCCCGTCTTGCGGTCCTTGACTTCGACTTCGCCGTTCGCGACCGCACGCGGGCCGGCAATGATCTGAACCGGAACACCGATCAGGTCTGCCGTCGCGAATTTCGTTCCGGCGCGATCGTCGGTATCGTCATAAAGGACGTCCTTGCCGGCCTTGGAGAGCGCGGCATAGATCTTTTCGCAGGCGCTGTCGCAAGCGGCGTCGCCGGCCTTCATGTTGATCACGATCGCATCGAACGGCGCGACGGAGGCCGGCCAGATGATTCCGTTCTCATCATGCGATGCTTCGATGATGGCGGGAACAAGGCGTGTCGGACCGATCCCGTAAGAACCCATGTGAACATTGTGTTCCTTGCCGTCAGGTCCCTGCACCTTGGCGCCCATCGGGTCGGAATATTTCGTGCCGAAATAGAAGATATGACCGACTTCGATGCCGCGCGCCGAAAGCCTGTCGCTCTCGGGAATGGCGTCGAAAGCGGCTTCGTCATGCATTTCCGAGGTGGCGGCGTAGACCGACGTCCACTTCTTGAAGATCGCATCCAAACCGGCGACGTCGTCGAAATCGGTATCGACAGAGGGGATGTCGAAATTCACGAAGTCCTTGTGGCTGTAGACTTCGGATTCGCCGGTGTCGGCCAGGATGATGAATTCGTGGCTGAGATCGCCGCCGATCGGGCCGGTATCGGCACGCATCGGAATGGCGCGCAGGCCGAGACGATCGAAGGTGCGCAGGTAGGCGGCGAACATCTTCTTATAGGAGTGCTCGGCGCCTTCGCGCGTCAGGTCGAAGGAATAGGCATCCTTCATCATGAACTCGCGCGAGCGCATGGTGCCGAAACGCGGACGGATCTCGTCGCGGAACTTCAGCTGGATATGATAGAGGTTCAGCGGCAGGTCCTTGTAGGACTTGACGTAGGACCGGAAGATGTCGGTGACCATCTCTTCGTTGGTCGGGCCGTAGAGCATCGGACGGTCCTGGCGGTCCTTGATGCGCAGCATTTCCTTGCCATAGGCGTCGTAGCGGCCGCTTTCCTGCCAGAGCTCGGCAGACTGCAGCGTCGGCATCGACAGCTCGATGGCGCCGGAGCGGTTCTGCTCCTCGCGGATGATATTGTTGACCTTGTCGAGGACGCGCTTGCCGAGCGGCAGCCAGGAATAGATGCCCTGCGACTGCTGGCGGATCATGCCGGCGCGCAGCATCAGCCGGTGGGAGACGATTTCCGCCTCCTTGGGGTTTTCCTTCAGGATGGGCAGGAAGTAGCGGGACAGACGCATGACGGATTCCAGAGCAGTTGGGATTCCACATCAATCGCGGAATCGACGGCAATCGTTAACAGTGGCAGCGTTCATATCTGCTTCGCAGCCGGAAAGAAACCCGCGCGATACGCAAGCAGCCTTCCGCAGACGCAAGTTAACGTCCGGAAAATGCGAATGCAGAAAAAATCGCGTGTTTATAAGGGCTTGCATCAAAATCTTGTCAACAGGAATTTTTTACCCGACTGTAGCAAAAATGCAAAAAAAGCTGGTGACAAAGCCCATTCTTTGAGCTAGTTTCAGCTCACAAAACAGGCAAGGAGATAAATTCTTGCCAACTCGCGGTCAAGTCTTGGGAGGATCAGATCTTAGGCGCGCTTGTCGCAGCCCCGGTAACGGTTACGGATCACGCGATACTTAAAACAAGGCTTTTAGCCTTGTTTTTTTTTGGTTTTTCAGCCCCTTCCCTAACGTAAACATCAGAGAATTGACGTCGCGGCAGATGCTCTTGCCGCCGCGTGAGCTCTTTGCATCATCTTGATGACAGCCGTATGACGGCATTTTCGAGAGAACTAACGCATATGCTCAAAGATTGAGCAAAAGCCCTATTCGATGTTGAAGGCTGGGCCGATCTGCGGCAGGGCGTCGAACCCCCAGCCGAAGTAGGTCGACGAGAAATACCACGCGCCATAGACGATCGCTGAAACCACCGTCGTCGTCGAGAATACGAAGAGCGCGCGGAAGCGTGTCGGCGCACTTGGAATGGTGCCGAGCACGATCTCGTTGTCATCCGCCTGCGTGCGCAGACCGATCGGCAGGACGGCGAAAAGCGTGATCCACCAGACGATGAAATAGACGGCGAAGCCCTGTAAGAAAATCTGCAGCATGGTGGGTTCCAAATCGCGTTGCGACCATCGCAACGCCGCGCCTTATAGAGTGGATTGGCGCGAAGCTCAAATCACGCCGCGCGCTCAGCTGGGGAATAGGTCACTCTGCCGCAGCGGGCCCTATCAGTCGCGAAGCGTCTCACTACGGAGTCTCGTGCAGTCCTTCAAGGCCGCGCTGAACTGTTCCGGTGGCATGCCGTCTTCCAATTGCCTGATCAGCTCATCGACACGGGCCTGCACGATCGCCTCCGCGGCAGGCTTGGGCTGACCTGCGCGCACGAGATTTTGTTCGCCTGCGCTGCTCAACACCAAGAATGCGTCATACATACGCTCGCGCTGGCGGGTTTGCCAGTTCCTGGGATAGGCCTCGACCAGAAGACGAAAGACTGCGGAGCATTCGAGCTGATGCCTCGCCCTCGCGGTAAGGGCATTGCCATCGACCGCCGCTTGCGCATGGGCGCCGGCAGGCACGGCTGGACAAATAGCACAGGCGATCCCTATTGATCTGACCGACATTTGCGTTCCTCCACCTTCGAGAGGAATAGCAACCCTAGGTAAATATTCAATATGAATATCGGGTTGTGCTTCGAGTGGCGGTCAGACCTGCTCCAGCTCGATCAGCGTCCCGAAGAAATCCTTGGGGTGCAAGAACAGAACCGGCTTGTCATGGGCGCCGGTTTTCGGTTCGCCGTTGCCCAGCACCCTAGCCCCTGATGTCAGCAACTGATCACGGGCAGCAATGATATCCGCCACCTCGTAGCAGATATGGTGCATGCCGCCGGCAGGGTTCTTTTCGAGGAAGGCTGCAATCGGCGAGGCATCGCCGAGCGGCTCCAGCAGTTCGACTTTGGTGTTCTCGAGCTCGACGAAGACGACGGTGACGCCGTGGTCAGGCAGGGCCTGCGGCTGTGATACCCTGGCACCCAGGGTATCACGATAGCTGGCGCTCGCCGCAGCGAGATCGGGGACGGCAAGCGCGATGTGATTGACGCGGCCGAGCATAAGGTCAGACCTTGCTGAGGAAGACAGTCACAACCGGCTTCTTGCCCCAGGCATGGTTTGCCGCCGAGCGCACAGCGCGGCGCGCGGCCTCCTGCACCATGTCCAGATCCTTGCGACGGGCGCGCGGAATGCTCTCGATGGCGCCGACGACAGCGTCATAAAGCGTATCCTCGAGTTCATCACCTTCGTCGTCGTAAACAGGCAGGCCGATCGCCACGACATCCGGCTCGCCGATGATGTCGAAGCGGCTGTCCAGCAGCACGTTGACGGCGACATGGCCGACATAGGAGAGCTTCTTGCGATCGCCGATGCCCATTTCCTCGAAATCGCCGATCAGTGAGCCGTCCTTGTAGATCCGGCCATGCGGGGCTTCATCGATGACCTGGGCCGGACCCGGCGCCAGGCGCAGCACGTCGCCGTTGCGCACACGGGGAACGCTGGCGATGCCCGACTGTTCGGCAAGTTCCTTATGCGCCGTCAGATGCGTCGCCTCGCCGTGCACAGGCACGAGAATCTTCGGCCGCACCAGCTGGTACATCTTCTGCAGTTCGTTGCGGCGCGGATGGCCGGAAACGTGAACCAGCGCTTCACTGTCGGTGATGATGTGAATGCCCTGCTCGACGAGGCCGTTCTTGATGTCCTGAATGGCTTTCTCGTTGCCGGGAATGGCGCGCGAGGAGAAGACCACGATGTCGCCGGCGGCAAGCGCCACGTTGCGCATCTCGTCCCGCGACAGCTTGGCGAGAGCGGCACGCGGCTCGCCCTGGCTGCCGGTCAGGATCACCACGACCTTGTCACGCGGGATATAGCCGTATTCGTCTTCGGCGATGAACGGCTTGATGCCTTCCATCAGGCCCAGCTCGCGGGAGACATCGACGACACGCTTCAGCGAACTGCCGAGCAGCAGGATCTCGCGGCCGGCGGCCTCGGCTGCCTCGGCGACGGTGCGGATACGGCCGACATTCGAGGAGAAAGTGGTAATCGCCACGCGTCCTTCGGCATTCTCGATGATCTTGCGCAGGCTGGCGGAAACATCCTTTTCGGATGGCGAGACACCATCGCGCAGCGCGTTGGTGGAATCGCACATCAGCGCCAGGACGCCTTCGTCGCCGAGTTGGCGGAAGCGGGTCTCGTCGGTCAACGGCCCGAGCGACGGCTCGTGGTCGATCTTCCAGTCGCCGGTATGGATGACATTGCCGAGCGGCGTGCGGATCATCAGCGACATCGGCTCGGGGATCGAGTGGTTGACGGCGACGCCTTCGATGCTGAAGGGGCCGACATTGATCGTATCGCCCGCCTTGAAGATCGTCACCGGCACTTCGCCGATCGCGTCCTTCTCGAAATTGCGCTTGGCTTCGAGAAGCCCGGCCGTGAACGGCGAGGCGTAGACCGGGACGTTCAGGCCCGGCCAGAGATCGGCCAGTGCACCGTAGTGGTCTTCGTGGGCATGGGTGATGATGATGGCCCTGAGGCTCTTTCGCTCCTTGGCGAGAAAGCGGATATCGGGGAGCACCAGATCGACACCCGGCAGATCGGGACCCGGGAAGGTCACGCCGCAATCGACCATGATCCACTGGCGATGATCCGCGGGGCCGTAGCCGTACAGCGCGAGATTCATGCCGATCTCGCCGACGCCGCCCAGCGGAAGAAATACCAGTTCGTCCTGTTTCGCCATTAGGTCCTACTATCCAAAGAAAACATCACCGGCAGCGATCTGCAGTATCCTGCCTGCGCCGGTATCGAGCATCAACAGCCCATTATCATCAATTCCGGCGAATTGGCCGGAAATCGACCTGTCCGGCAAATTCACCGTAATCTTCTCGCCAATGCCGCAGGCGACATCGCGCCAGCGTGCGGTAATCTCCCGGATGCCGCGGCCCTCGTTCCAGATATCCAGAACTTCGGCCATCGAGGCATAGAGATGCGCAAACAATTCCTCAGGGGAAGCCCTGCCACCCTGCTCCCTGATGCAGGTCACCGGATACATCGGATTATCAGGCATGACGGAAACATTGATGCCGATGCCGATCACCAGCGCATAGCGGCCATCCGGCAGCTGCTCGCCCTCGACGAGGATGCCGCAGGTCTTCTTGCGGCCGATCAGGATGTCGTTCGGCCACTTGACTTCGAGCGGCTCGGCGGCTGGCGGCAGCACCATGCGAACGGCCTGATGCACGGCAACCGCAATCGCCAGCGGCAGGGAGCCCATGCGCTCCATCGGCGCCGGATCGATAAGAAGAAGAGAGGCGTAGAGATTGCCGGGTTCGGAAACCCAGGGGCGTCCACGGCGGCCGCGGCCGCCTGTCTGCCTGACGGCGGTCACCCAGAGGAAGCCGCTGTCCCCTGCCCGAGCCCGGGCAAGGCATTCCGTATTGGTCGACGGGGTCTCCGGCAGCGCTTCATGCCGGAAATCGCCGAGCGATATCCGGCGGCGCATGGGAGACACCATCAGAACAGCGTCGCTGCCGCGAGCTCAGCCGCACCGCCGATCGGACCGCCGATGAGAACATAGGCGAGAACGAACAGACCGGAGAGACCGTAGACCAGCTTGAGAGCGCCGGAGACGCGGGCAAACTCACCCTTGGCTTCATCGAACCACATCAGCTTGATGACGCGCAGGTAGTAGTAAGCGCCAACGACCGAAGCCAGAACGCCGATGATCGCCAGCGCATAGAGCTTGGCTTCTATGGCGGCGACGAAGACGAAGTACTTCGCGAAGAAGCCTGCCATCGGCGGAATGCCGGCCAGCGAGAACATCAGGATCGTCAGCACGGTCGCCATGAACGGGTTGGTGCTGGAGAGACCTGCGAGATCATCGATACCTTCGACGACGGTGCCATCCTTGCGGCGCATCGACATGATGATCGCGAAGGAGCCGAGCGTCATGACCATGTAGATGACCATATAGAGCATGACGCCGGAGACGCCCGTCTGGTTGCCGGCTGCGAGGCCGACCAGCGCATAGCCCATGTGACCGATCGACGAATAGGCCATCAGTCGCTTGATGTTCTTCTGGCCGATAGCGGCGAAGGAACCGAGCAGCATCGAGGCGATCGAGATGAAGACGACGACCTGCTGCCAGTCCGCCATGATCGGCTGGAAGGCGGTGATGACGATGCGGGTCATCATCGCCATGGCGGCAACCTTCGGCGCGCTGGCCAGGAAGGCCGTGACCGGGGTAGGTGCACCCTCATAAACGTCAGGTGTCCACATGTGGAACGGCACGGCCGAGATCTTGAAGGCGATACCGGCGAGGATGAAGACCAGACCGAAGATCAAGCCCAGCGAACGCGCACCTTCGACATTCAGCGCCTGGGCGATGTCGGCGAAATGCGTGTGGCCGGTGAAGCCGTAGACGAGCGACATGCCGTAGAGCAGCATGCCCGAGGAGAGCGCGCCGAGGACGAAATACTTCAGGCCGGCTTCAGTCGACTTGACGCTGTCGCGGTTGATCGCAGCGACGACATAGATCGCCAGCGACTGCAGCTCGAGGCCGAGATAGAGAGCGATCAGGTCGTTTGCCGAGATCATCAGCATGATGCCGAGCGTGCAGAGCACGAGGAGAACCGGGAACTCGAACTTGTCGAGCTGGTTTTCCTTGGCAAGGCCGAGCGACATGAACAGCGCCACGAAGGAGCCGGTCAGCGCAGTAACCTTCATGAAGCGGGAGAAGCCGTCCGCCTGATACACACCGCCGAAGGCAAGGCCCGTGGACGGGATGAAGATCAGCCAGAGCGCCGAGGCGGCAAACAGGATCATGGCGAGCACGCTCACCATGCGCCCGGAACGCTCGCCCGCAAAGACGCCGATCATCAGAAGGACAAGGGCGCCTACCGCGAGGATCAACTCCGGCGCGGCGAGATGCAGACTTGCAAGAATGGTTTCAGCGGTCATGTCCAAATAGTCCCGTCATCAATTCATCGACAGCGCAACGTTCTGCGCTGCGTGTACGGCGGCCGTATAGTTATTCACCAGCAGATCCACTGAAGCGGCCGTCGCATCGAAGACCGGTGCCGGATAGACACCGAAGAGGATGGTCAGCGCAATCAGCGGGTAGAGCAGAAGCTGCTCACGCGGCGAAAGATCGAGAAGCGCCTTCAGCTTTTCCTTCTCCAGCGCGCCGAAGATCACGCGGCGATAGAGCCACAGAGCATAGGCGGCCGAAAGGATGACACCGGTGGCAGCAAACAGCGCAACCCAGGTGTTGGCACGGAAGACGCCGATCAGGGTCAGGAATTCACCGATGAAGCCGGAGGTGCCGGGAAGACCGACATTGGCCATGGTGAAAACCATCATCGCTACCGCGTATTTCGGCATGTTGTTGACGAGGCCGCCATAGGCCGCGATCTCGCGGGTATGGGTGCGGTCGTAGACAACGCCGACGCAGAGGAAGAGCGCGCCGGAGACGATGCCGTGCGACAGCATCTGGAAGATCGAGCCCTGAACGCCCTGCATGTTGGCGGCAAAGATGCCCATGGTGACATAGCCCATGTGCGCCACCGACGAGTAGGCGATCAGCTTCTTGATGTCGTCCTGCATCATCGCCACCAGCGAGGTGTAGATGATGGCGATCACCGACAAGGCAAAGACCATCGGCGCGAAGAAGTCGGACGCCACCGGGAACATGCCGAGCGAGAAGCGGATGAGCCCGTAGCCGCCGAGCTTCAGGAGCACGCCTGCCAGGATGACGGAGCCAGCCGTCGGGGCCTGAACGTGCGCATCGGGAAGCCAGGTGTGGACGGGCCACATCGGCATCTTCACCGCGAAGGAGGCAAAGAAGGCCAGCCATAACCACGTCTGCATCTGCGGCGGGAACTTGTAGGCGAGCAGCGCCGAAATATCGGTCGTGCCGGCCTGCCAGTACATTGCCATGATGGCAAGCAGCATCAGCACCGAGCCGAGCAGCGTGTAGAGGAAGAACTTGTAGCTTGCGTAAACGCGGTTCGCGCCGCCCCAGACGCCGATGATCAGGAACATCGGGATCAGGCCTGCTTCGAAGAACACGTAGAACAGCACGATATCGAGCGACACGAAGACACCGACCATCATCACTTCGAGGATGAGGAAGGCGATCATGTATTCCTTCAGGCGCTTCTCGACCGAGAGCCAGCTGGCCAGCACGCAGAAGGGCATGAGGAAGGTCGACAGGATGACGAACAGCATCGAGATGCCGTCGATACCGACATGGTAGCCGATGCCGGTGCCGAGCCAGGCATGCTTCTCGATCATCTGGAAGCCCGGATTGGCGTTATCGAAGCCGATCCAGATCAGAAGCGACAGCAGGAACGTGACGATGGTCGTGAACAACGCGATGTTGAGCACGTTCCGGCGGCCGTTCGGGCCGTTTTCATTCATCAAGAGCAGAAGCACCACGCCGACCAGCGGTAGGAAGGTGACCGTTGTAAGAATAGGCCAATCGGTCATCAGAAGGAACTCCCGAGCATCATCCAGGTAACGAGCGCTGCAATGCCGATCAGCATCGCGAAGGCGTAGTGATAGAGGTAACCGGTCTGCAGGCGGACCACGCGGTTCGTCACATCGACGACGCGGGCGGCAATGCCGTTCGGACCATAGGTATCGATGACGCCGACATCACCCTTCTGCCACAGGAACTTGCCAAGAGCCTTGGCGGAGCGGACGAAGAGGAAGTCGTAGAGCTCGTCGAAGTACCACTTGTTCAAGAGGAACTGGTAGAGCACGCGATGCTGCTGGGCGAGAACCCGCGGCGTCGAAGGCGACTTGATGTACATGTACCAGGCAATCACGAAACCGACGACCATGGCGATGAAGGGGCTCAGAGCCACCAGGGCCGGAACGTGATGGAAGTGTTCCAGCAGTTCATTCTCCTTGGAGGTGAACAGCGCGCCCTTCCAGAATTCGGCATATTCTTCGCCGTAGAAGCGGCCCTCGAAGAGGAAGCCTGCGAAGACGGCGCCGATCGCGAGGATATAGAGCGGCACCAGCATGACCTGCGGCGATTCATGGACGTGATGCATGACTTCGTGGGAAGCGCGCGGCTTGCCGAAGAAGGTCATGAAGATCAGGCGCCAGGAATAGAAGCTGGTGAACAGCGCGGCGATGACGAGCATCGTGAAGGCAAAGCCTGCGGCCGGCGAATGCGACGCGTAGGCAGCTTCGATGATGACGTCCTTCGAGAAGAAGCCTGCAAAGCCGAACGGCGTGAACGGAATGCCGACGCCGGTGATGGCGAGCGTGCCGATCATCATCATCCAGAACGTTACCTTGATGTGCGGACGCAGGCCGCCCATGTAACGCATGTCCTGTTCGCCATCGACGGCGTGGATGACCGAACCGGCGCAAAGGAACAGCAGAGCCTTGAAGAAGGCGTGCGTGAAAAGGTGGAAGATTGCGGCGCCGTAAGCCCCCACTCCGAGAGCCACGAACATGTAGCCGAGCTGCGAGCAGGTGGAATAGGCGATGACGCGCTTGATGTCGTTCTGGACGAGGCCGACCGTTGCCGCGAAGAAGGCGGTGATCGCACCGATGATGGTGACGACGGTCAGGGCATCATGCGACAGCTCGAACAGCGGCGACATGCGGGCGACGAGGAAGACGCCGGCGGTGACCATGGTTGCGGCGTGAATGAGCGCCGAAACCGGGGTCGGGCCTTCCATGGCGTCCGGCAGCCAGGTGTGGAGCAGGAACTGCGCCGACTTACCCATGGCACCCATGAACAGCAGCAGGCAGACGGCCGTCAGCGCATGCGTCTTGTCGAGCTGCATGCCGAAGAGGTTCAGAACCACTTCGCTGGCAGCTTCAGCACCTTCATGCGGCGCGAAGTTCGCAGCGTTGGCGAAGATCGTGTCGAAGTTGATGGCGCCGAACAGCACGAAGACACCGGCAATACCGAGCACGAAGCCGAAGTCGCCGACGCGGTTGACGATGAAAGCCTTCATCGCGGCAGCCGAAGCGGACGGCTTCTTGAACCAGAAACCGATCAGGAGATAGGAGGCCAGACCCACGCCTTCCCAGCCGAAGAACATCTGCAGCAGGTTGTCGGAGGTCACCAGCATCAGCATGGCAAAGGTGAAGAGCGACAGATAGGCGAAGAAGCGCGGGCGATGCGGATCATGATGCATGTATCCGATCGAGTAGATGTGCACCAGCGTCGAGACCGTGTTGACGACGATCAGCATGACGGAGGTGAGCGTGTCGATGCGCAGCGACCAGGAGACGTCGATGCCGCCGGACTGGATCCAGCGCAGCACTTCCACCTTGATGGCGCCTTCCGGATGGCCGAGCGCCACCATGAAGAACACATACCAGGAGAGAGCGGCGGTGATGATCATCAGGCCGCTGGTGACGTATTCCGATGCCTTGGCGCCGATCGCGCGGCCGAAAAGGCCGGCAATGATCGCGCCGATCAAGGGAAGAAAGACGATAGCCTTATAGAGGAACATGAGCCGCTCAGCCCTTCATCATATTGACGTCTTCGACCGCGATCGAACCGCGGTTACGGTAGAAGACAACGAGAATTGCAAGACCGATCGCCGCTTCTGCAGCCGCAACGGTCAGAATGAAAAGTGCGAAGACCTGGCCGACGATGTCGTTGAGGAACGACGAGAAGGCGACCATGTTGATGTTGACCGCAAGCAGAATGAGTTCGATCGACATCAGTATGACGATGATGTTCTTGCGGTTCAGGAAGATGCCGAAGACGCCGAGCGTGAAGAGGATGGCGCTGACCGTCAGGTAGTGGGAAAGACCGATGACCATGTTCTTTGTTCCTTATACCTGTCCTTAGACACCCTGCCCCGGCTTGACGGTGACCACCTCGACGGCGGTCGCCGGCGTGCGGGCAACCTGCTGGGAAATATTCTGGCGGCGGATATTGGTGCGATGCTTGAGCGTCAGCACGATCGCGCCGATCATGGCGACCAGAAGCACCAGCCCGGCGATCTGGAAGAAGTAGACGTAATTCGTATAGAGCACGTCGCCGAGCGCCGCCGTATTGGTGCGTTCCGTCAGCGCCGGGATCGGCATGGCGACGGTCTTGGCGATCTCGGGCGAGATCACGCTGCCGCCGACGACGACGATCAGCTCGGCTGCGAGGATCAGGCCGATCAGCGCGCCGATTGGCGCATATTCGAGAACGCCCGCACGCAGCTCCGTGAAGTCGATGTCGAGCATCATGACCACGAAGAGGAAGAGAACCGCCACTGCGCCGACATAGACGACGAGCAGGATCATCGCCAGGAACTCGGCGCCGAGCAGCAGGAAGAGGCCCGCGGCGTTAAAGAAGGTCAGGATCAGGAACAGAACCGAGTGAACCGGGTTCTTTGCCCAGATGACCATGAACGCCGACGCTATCGCGACGAAGGCGAAAAGATAGAAAAATAGAGCCTGCAGACCCATGTTGGTGCCTTTTTCATCTTCCCCCGGGCAGCCGGGAGTTTCCCTGCCCGATGAAGCTTCGTCGCCCCTGAAGGGCCGGCAAAGCTCCGGTGCATGTTGACCGCGGGCGGCAAACGCCAGCCCTGCGGCATTTCAAATTTCAATCAACGGTAAGGAGCGTCGATCGCGATGTTGCGCGCGATTTCACGTTCCCACCGGTCGCCATTGTCGAGAAGCCGCTGCTTGTCGAAGTAAAGCTCTTCGCGGGTCTCCGTGGCGAATTCGAAATTCGGGCCTTCGACGATCGCATCGACAGGGCAAGCTTCCTGGCAGAAGCCGCAATAGATGCACTTCACCATGTCGATGTCGTAACGCACCGTGCGGCGCGTGCCGTCATTGCGGCGCGGGCCGGCTTCGATGGTGATCGCCTGAGCGGGACAGATCGCTTCGCAGAGCTTGCAGGCGATGCAGCGCTCTTCACCGTTCGGATAACGGCGCAGTGCGTGTTCGCCGCGGAAACGCGGAGAGACCGGACCCTTTTCGAACGGGTAGTTGATCGTCGCCTTCTGCTTGAAGAAGTAGCGCATCGACAGAAAGAATGCGCCGACGAATTCCTTGAGGAACAGCGAGCTGACGGCGTTGGACAAGCTGGCCATCTTCAACCTCCAAATTTGCTGGAACCGAGGAAGGACATGATCACGCCCATCCCATCAGCTTCAGCACGAATGCAACAATGACGACCATGGCGAGCGACAGCGGAAGGAAGACCTTCCAGCCGAGGCGCATCAGCTGGTCATAGCGGTAGCGCGGCACGAAAGCCTTGACCATCGCGAACATGAAGAACACGAAGCACGACTTCAGCATGAACCAGATGATGCCCGGGACCCAATTGATCAGCCAGAAATCGACCGGAGGCAGCCAGCCGCCGAGGAACAGGATCGTCGTCAGCGAGCACATCAGGCAGATGGCAGCATATTCGCCGAGCATGAACATCATATATGGCGAGGAGCCATATTCGACCATGAAGCCGGCAACCAGTTCCGATTCCGCTTCCGGAAGGTCGAAAGGCGGACGGTTGGTTTCAGCAAGCGCCGAAATGAAGAAGATGATGAACATCGGGAACAACGACAGCCAGTGCCAGTCGAGGAACGAGCTGGGCAGGCCGAGCTTGGTGCCGAGACCGGTCTGCTGCGACATGACGATATCCGTCAGGTTCAGCGAACCCACGCAGAGAAGAACGGTGACAATGACGAAGCCGATCGAGACTTCATATGAGACCATCTGTGCTGCAGAGCGGAGCGCGCCGAGGAACGGGTACTTCGAGTTCGAAGCCCAGCCGCCCATGATGATGCCGTACACTTCGAGCGACGAGATCGCCAGAATGTAGAGAATGCCGACATTGATGTTGGCGATGACCCAGCCGTTGGCAACCGGCACGACCGCCCAAGTCGACAGCGCCAGAAGCACGGTGACCAGCGGGGCCAGCAGGAAGACGACCTTGTTGGCGCCGGCCGGAATGACCGGCTCCTTGAAGACAAACTTCAAAAGGTCGGCGAAGGACTGGAAAAGACCGAAGGGACCAACCACATTGGGTCCACGGCGCAGCTGAACGGCAGCCCAGATCTTACGGTCGGCAAGCAGGATGTATGCGATGAAGACCAGCAGGCAGACAAGCATGAGCAGCGACTGACCGACCATGATGAGGCCAGGCAAGACATAAGTTGAAACAAACGATTCCATAGTCCCCTGCCCTTACTCTGCCGCGACTTTGAAGTTGTTGCGGGCCAATGCCGAGCACTCGGCCATGACAGCCGAGGCGCGCGCGATCGGGTTCGTCAAATAGAAGTCTTTGACCGGTGAAGCAAACCCGGATTTGTTCATCTTCCCGGCTTTTTTCGCAACTGCGGCAATTTTGGCGCTGTCGCTTTCGGCGATCTCATCGATGGCTGCGAAATGCGGGAATGCCGCATAGAGCTTGCCGCGCAATTCGCCAAGCGAATCAAAGGGAAGCTTCTTGCCGAGCACGTCGGAAAGTGCACGCAGGATCGCCCAGTCTTCGCGGGCATCGCCCGGTGCGAAACCGGCGCGGTTGCCCATCTGGACGCGGCCTTCGGTGTTGACCCAGGTACCGGACTTTTCGGTATAGGCAGCAGCCGGAAGGATGACGTCGGCGTTATGCGCGCCCTGGTCGCCATGCGAGCCGATATAGACCGTGAACTTCGCGGCCTTCTTGGTGAAATCAAGTTCGTCTGCGCCCAGCAGGAAGAGCACGTCCATGGAGGACAGCATGTCCGCAGCGTTGACGCCTTTGGCGCCCGGCACGAAGCCGAGGTCGAGGCCGCCGACGCGGGCCGCTGCCGTGTGCAGGACCGCAAAACCGTTCCAGCCGTCGGCAACGGCGCCGACCGTGCCTGCGAGCTTGGCAGCGCTGGCGAGAACGCCGGCACCATCAACACGCGAGAGCGCGCCCTGGCCGATAATGATCAGCGGCTTCTTGGCATCAGCGAGAACCTTGGCGAAGGCGTGGTTGCCATCGACCAAATCCTTCAGCGTATCCGGGCCAGCGCCGAGATATTCGTAATCGTAGCGCATGTCGCCGGCTTCGCCGATAACACCGATCGGGAAACCGCCGCGGCGCCAGCGCTTGCGGATGCGGGCGTTGAGAACGGCCGCTTCGAAGCGCGGGTTGGCGCCGATGATCAGCAGCGCGTCGGCTTCTTCGATGCCCTGGATGGTCGGGTTGAAGAGGTAGCTTGCGCGGCCGAGCGACGGATCAAGTGCCGCCCCATCCTGGCGACAGTCGAGGTTCTCGGAACCGAGCGACTTTACCAGTTCCTGCAGCGCGTACATTTCTTCGACTGTGGAGAGGTCGCCGGCAATCGCGCCGATCTTCTCGCCGGTCGTGCCAGCCACTGCCGTCTTGATGGCGCCGAAGGCTTCGGCCCAGGTTGCCGGCTGCAGGCGGCCGCTCTTGCGGACGTAAGGACGATCGAGGCGCTGCGTCTTCAGGCCGTCCCAGATGAAGCGGCTCTTGTCGGAGATCCACTCTTCGTTGATCTGGTCGTTGACGCGCGGCATGACGCGCATGACTTCGCGGCCACGGGTATCGACGCGGATCGCCGAGCCGAGCGCGTCCATGACGTCGATCGATTCAGTCTTGTTCAGTTCCCACGGACGGGCCGTGAAGGCGAAAGGCTTGGAGGTCAGCGCGCCGACCGGGCAGAGGTCAACAACGTTGCCCTGCAGCTCCGAGGTCATCGCCTGCTCGAGATAGGTGGTGATTTCAGCATCTTCGCCGCGGCCGATCAGGCCGAGCTCGGAGATACCGGCAACTTCCGTGGTGAAGCGGACGCAGCGCGTGCAGTGGATGCAGCGGTTCATGACCGTCTTGACGAGCGGGCCGATATACTTGTCTTCGACGGCGCGCTTGTCTTCCTGATAGCGCGAGGTGTCGATACCGAAGGCCATCGCCTGGTCCTGCAGATCGCATTCGCCGCCCTGGTCGCAGATCGGGCAATCCAGCGGATGGTTGATCAGCAGGAATTCCATCACGCCTTCGCGGGCCTTCTTGACCATCGGCGTGTTGGTGAAAACTTCAGGCAGTTCGCCATTCGGGCCGCCGCGGATATCGCGAACACCCATGGCGCAGGAAGCCTGCGGCTTCGGCGGGCCACCCTTCACCTCGACGAGGCACATGCGGCAATTGCCGGCGACCGACAGCCGCTCATGGAAGCAGAAGCGCGGAACTTCAGCGCCGGCTTCCTCACACGCCTGGATGAGCGTGTAGTGATCCGGGACCTCGATCTCGTTGCCGTCAATCTTCAGTTTTGCCATCGTCACTCAAGTCCTGTTTCCCGTTCGCCGGATGGCGGCAAACAAACCTATTCTGCAACATGACCGCTGCCAGGCGGGATTTCGTCCCCGCAGGCATCGGCGTCGCCCAAATTGTCTTTCCCCGGCCCCGGGGAACCCGAGACCCGATCGGCCTGCCGTGAACGAGGCCCCTGCCCCGCCATGCCTGCCCTATTCCCTCCGGCCGCTTGGGTCAGCCGGAAAATTTCAGCTTCGCTTGCGGCCCTTCGCCGCGAGCACCTTTGCCTGGCCGCGCCAGTCGTCGCGGGCGATCCGGCCGTCGAAGCCGAGATCGGCATCAACGCCTGCCGCTTCCGCGTCGCTCCAGGCGGCAATCGCCGCGAACGTGCGGATGCCCCTGGCGTTCAGAACCTGCTCCAGCTTCGGACCGATGCCCGAAATCAGCTTCAGGTCGTCAGCCTTCTTCGCACGGCTGACCGGCTTTTTCGCAACCAGAGCCTTGGGCTCCTCGGCCGCGACGATCGAGAGCTTCGCCTTGCGCACGGCCGCCGGACGGATGTTTTCCGGCTTGATGCGCACCTCGGGCTTTGCGGCCTGCGGCGGCGTTTCGTCGAGCGCCTCGGCAATCCGGCTGGTCGCCTCGAAGGCGCCCTGCAGCGCTCCGAAGAAGGCGCCGGCCATCTGCGTCGAAAAACCGATGCCGACGGCGGTCGCTGCTGCCATCGCCGCGGCCGGATGGGCCATCAGCGGGTGGATCGGCATTGCCTTGGCATTTTTCAGCATCTCGGCAGCAAGACGGCCAAAGTCAGCCGAGAAATCGGCCGCCCCCTGCTTGTCTTCTCTGCCCGATGCCTTCGTCATCGCTTACTCCGCGGCTTCCAGAACAGCGCCGTGATCCATGGCACTTGCAGTGTACTGATCGATACGCGCTTCGATTTCCGGACGGAAATTGCGGATCAGACCCTGGACCGGCCATGCAGCAGCGTCGCCAAGCGCACAGATGGTGTGGCCTTCGATCTGCTTAGTGACCTGGAACAGCATGTCGATTTCGCGCTTCTGGGCGTTGCCCTTGGCCATGCGCTCCATGACGCGCCACATCCAGCCGGTGCCTTCGCGGCACGGCGTGCACTGGCCGCAGCTCTCATGCTTGAAGAAGGCAGAGATACGGGCGATCGCCTTGATGACGTCGGTGGACTTGTCCATGACGATCGCGGCGGCCGTACCGAAGGACGAGCCGACGGCGCGAAGGCCGTCGAAGTCCATCGGGCAGTCGATGATGTCCTTGGCGGGCACGATCGGGCACGATGCGCCGCCCGGAATGACGGCGAGCAGGTTGTCCCAGCCGCCGCGGATGCCGCCGGCGTGGCGATCGACGAGCTCACGGAAGGTGATGCCCATCTCTTCTTCAACGGTGCACGGCTTGTTGACGTGGCCCGAGAGCATGAACAGCTTGGTGCCGACATTGTTCGGACGGCCGATCGAGGAGAACCAGCCGGCGCCACGGCGCAGGATGGTCGGCGCAACGGCGATCGATTCGACGTTGTTGACGGTCGTCGGGCAGCCGTAGAGACCCATGTTCGCCGGGAACGGCGGCTTCAGGCGCGGCTGACCTTTCTTGCCTTCCAGGCTTTCGAGCAGCGCGGTTTCTTCGCCGCAGATATAGGCGCCAGCGCCGTGGTGGACGTAGATGTCCATCGGGTAGCCGAGCTTGTTGCTCTTGCCGAGCAGACCGGCGTCGTAGCATTCGTCGATCGCCGCCTGGAGGGCTTCACGCTCACGGATGTATTCGCCGCGCACGTAGATATAGGCGGCGTTGGCACCCATGGCGAAGCTCGCGATAACGCAGCCTTCGATCAGCGTATGCGGATCGTGGCGCATGATATCGCGGTCTTTGCAGGTGCCTGGTTCCGATTCGTCGGCGTTGACGACGAGATAGTGCGGACGGCCGTCGGATTCCTTCGGCATGAAGGACCACTTGAGGCCGGTCGGGAAGCCTGCGCCGCCACGTCCGCGAAGGCCGGAAGCCTTCATCTCATTGATGATCCAGTCGCGGCCCTTCTCGAGGATCTGCTTGGTACCATCCCAGTGGCCGCGGCTCATCGCGCCCTTCAGGGACTTGTCCTTGAGGCCGTAGATATTGGTAAAGATGCGGTCTTTATCTTGTAACATGCTTCACCTCTTACCGCGGCTTCTTGCCGAAGACCTTGATATATTCCGCTTCACCGCCCTTGGCGAGCGCCTTGGCCTGCTTGACCCAGTCGTCGCGCTCGATGCGGCCCTTGAAATTCAAGTATCCATCGACCCATTCGCGTTCAGCCTTCTTCCACGCGCCGACTTGCGCGAAGGTGAAGATGCCGAGTTCGTTCAAAATAGCTTCGATCTTCGGACCAACGCCGGAGATCAGTTTCAGATCGTCAGGCGCAGCAGGCTTTGCGATGCCGGCCGGACGGTTCTTGTCTTCCAGGGACGGCTTGGCAGCGGCCGGAGCAGCGGCAGCCTTGGCAGGCTTTTCAGCGGCAGCGAGTGCAGCTTCAGCGGCGGCGTTCTTCGCAGCAGCCTTCGGCGCCGTGACAGGCGTCTTCAGCGCGGCATTGGTCTCTGCATCGGTGCTCTTCGGACGCGCGGCTTCCGACGGCGGAACGCTGACGGCATCGGCATCGGCCTTCTTCGCAGAGGTCTTTGCCTTCGCCTTCGGCTCTTCGGTCAGAAGCGACGTCGGGCCACCTTCCGGCGACGAGAAGTGACGATCGATCTGCGGACCAGGCGTGATGCTGGCGCCGTTGCCGGCGTTGAAGGTGTCGATGATCTCTTCGAGACGCTCAGGCGTGAGATCCTCGTAGGTGTCCTTGCCGATCATGATCATCGGCGCGTTGACGCAGGCCCCGAGACACTCGACCTCTTCCCAGGACAGCGTGCCCTCGGCGTTGCGCTCGAACGGGTGCTGGTGGATCTTGCTGCGGCAGACGCCCATCAGCTTTTCCGAACCGCGCAGCATGCAGGGCGTGGTGCCGCAAACCTGCACGTGAGCGCGCGTACCGACGGGACCCAGCTGGAACTGCGTGTAGAAGGTCGCGACCTCGAGGACACGGATATAGGCCATGTCAAGCATGTCGGCGACCTTCTCGATCGCCGCGCGCGTGACCCAACCGTCCTGCTCCTGCGCTCGCATCAGCAGCGGAATGACCGCGGACTGCTGACGGCCTGCGGGATATTTCTGGATCGTCTTATCCGCCCAGACCGCGTTTTCGTCATTGAAGGCGAATGCGGCAGGCTGGAATTGATCTTCGGCTAGTCGACGAACGGACATTCTTCCTCACGCCTTGTCAGTTTAGGGTCCCACACTGCGAAGCGGTCAATGACTGCATCTCGCATGCGTAGGCCGACTGGTCTTTCTGCAAAAACACTACGAATTTCTTGCCATTCGGTACCGCAGCCTTGATCTGGTAGCCCTTGGACAAGAGCTCCCCCATCGTGGCCCGACCGCTTGGCGGCGTTACTTCATCAGCGCCGAGCTTCGGGCCGAATCCCTGCGTGTTGTTGTCCTGGGCGAAAGCCGAGGCGGCAACGAGGAATGCGGCGACCGAGAGCACGGTGAGCTTCATCAGCGGTCAACCTCACCAAAGACGATGTCGAGCGAGCCGAGAACGGCTGCAACGTCGGCCAGCTGGTGACCGCGGCACATGAAGTCCATCGCCTGAAGGTGGGCATAGCCCGGGGCGCGGATCTTGCAGCGGTACGGCTTGTTGCTGCCATCGGAGACCACGTAGACGCCGAACTCGCCCTTCGGCGCTTCGACAGCGGCGTACACTTCGCCGGCCGGGACGTGATAGCCTTCGGTGTAGAGCTTGAAGTGGTGGATCAGCGCTTCCATCGAGCGCTTCATCTGTCCACGCTTCGGCGGCACGACCTTGCCGTCGATGGAGGAGAACGGACCAGTCTTCGCGTCGGAAAGCAGGCGATTGACGCACTGCTTCATGATGCGGACCGATTCGCGCATTTCGATCATGCGGATCAGGTAGCGGTCGTAGCAGTCGCCGTTCTTGCCGATCGGGATATCGAATTCGAGATCGGAATAGCATTCGTAGGGCTGCGAACGGCGCAGGTCCCAGGCAGCACCCGAACCGCGCACCATGACGCCCGAGAAACCCCAAGCCCAGCAATCTTCCAGCGAGACGACGCCGATATCGACGTTACGCTGCTTGAAGATGCGGTTGCCGGTGAGCAGATCATCGATGTCATCGAGCTTGCCCGGGAACTGGTCGCACCACTTGCCGATATCCTCGACGAGATCTTCCGGCAGATCCTGGTGGACGCCGCCCGGACGGAAATAGGCAGCGTGCATGCGCGCGCCGCAGGCACGCTCATAGAACACCATCAGCTTTTCGCGCTCTTCGAAGCCCCAGAGCGGCGGCGTCAGCGCGCCGACGTCCATCGCCTGCGTCGTGACGTTCAGGAGATGTGAAAGGATACGGCCGATTTCCGAGTAGAGAACGCGGATCAGCTGGCCGCGGATCGGAATATCGATGCCGAGCAGCTTTTCGACGGACAGCGCGAAAGCATGTTCCTGGTTCATCGGCGCGACGTAGTCGAGACGGTCGAAATAGGGAACGGCCTGCAGATAGGTCTTGGTCTCGATCAGCTTCTCGGTGCCGCGATGCAGCAGGCCGATATGCGGATCAACACGCTCCACAATTTCGCCGTCAAGCTCCAGGACAAGACGAAGAACGCCGTGCGCCGCCGGATGCTGCGGTCCGAAATTGATGTTGAAGTTGCGGACGTTATGTTCTGTCATGGCGATCAACTCGATTAGAGTGATTAGTGAATAGTGAGCAGTGATTAGTTTTCATCTCTCGCTACCCATCAGCTTTTCTGCGCTGGACGCTCCGAATAAGCGCACCCAGCATCTTTCCCGTTTCATCACATTGGCCGAGCATTCGGTTCAGCGCAGAAGTGTCTAAAAGACCGACCCTCCCGGCGATAATCAAATGCGTCTCCAACTCTTTCAACGAGCCCTGCGCGATCTTGAGAAACTGGGCGAACGATCCTCGATTTTCCCTGCCGTATCCTTCCGCAATATTGGCTGCCACGGAAGCAGACGAGCGCCGGATCTGGCTCGTTAGTCCATAAATCTCTTCCCGCGGGAAGGTTCTCGTCACCTCGTAACAAACAACCGATAAATCGATGGCGAACTGCCAGACTTTCAAATCACGATAGGAACTTATTTTCCCGTTCGTCACTTGGCCATCCTGTGACTATTCACTACCGACTAATCACTACTCACTGCTTCGCCTTCTCATCGCCCGGCAGCACATAATCCGTGCCTTCCCATGGCGACATGAAGTCAAAGTTGCGGAATTCCTGCTTCAGTTCCACCGGCTCGTAAACGACTCGCTTGGCGGCATCGTCATAGCGAACCTCGACGAAACCTGTCGTCGGGAAGTCCTTGCGCAGCGGATGTCCTTCGAAACCGTAGTCGGTCAGGATGCGGCGCAGATCCGGATGGCCGGTGAAGAGAACGCCATACATGTCCCAGGTCTCGCGCTCGAACCAGTCGGCGCCCGGATAAACGGCGCAGGCCGAGGGGACCGGCGTGTCTTCGTCGGTCGCGACCTTGATGCGGATGCGCAGGTTCTGCTTCGGAGACAGAAGGTGATAGACGACATCGAACCGCAGCTCGCGCTGCGGCCAGTCGACGCCGCAGATGTCGATCATGTTGACGAAGCCGCACTTGGCATCATCACGCAGGAACGTCAGCAGCGCGATCAGGTTTTCACCCGTCGTCGTCAGGGTCAATTCGCCGAACTTCAGCTGCGACGCGGCAACCAGGTTGCCACGCGCTTCCGAGATATAGGACGACAGCTCAGTGAGGGCTTCGCTCATATGTCTTGTCCTTAACCCTTACCGCTCGATCGTGCCGGTGCGCCGGATCTTCTTCTGCAGCAGGAGCACGCCGTAAAGCAGAGCCTCTGCCGTGGGGGGACAGCCCGGCACGTAGATGTCGATCGGCACGACGCGGTCGCAGCCGCGAACAACCGAATAGGAATAGTGATAGTAGCCGCCGCCGTTTGCGCAGGAGCCCATCGAGATGACGTAACGCGGCTCAGGCATCTGGTCATAGACCTTGCGGAGCGCAGGCGCCATCTTGTTGGTCAGCGTGCCGGCGACGATCATGACGTCGGACTGGCGCGGCGAAGCGCGCGGCGCAAAGCCAAAGCGCTCGACGTCGTAACGCGGCATCGACAGCTGCATCATTTCGACGGCGCAGCAGGCAAGACCGAAGGTCATCCACATCAGCGAGCCGGTACGGGCCCAGTTGATCAGCTCGTCGGTCGAGGTGACGAGAAAGCCCTTGTCGGCGAGCTCGTTGTTGATTTCGCCGAAGAAGGCGTCATTGGCGCCGATCGGCTTGCCGGTCGAGGGATCGATGATCCCCTTCGGGGCCTGAGAAACGAGCGGCTGATTGCCGGCTGGGGTCACTCCCATTCCAGGGCTCCCTTCTTCCATTCATAGATAAAGCCGATGGTCAGCACAAAAAGAAAGACCATCATGGACCAGAAGCCGAACCAGCCGATGGCGCCGAAGGAAACGGCCCAAGGGAACAGGAAGGCGACTTCGAGGTCGAAGATGATGAAGAGAATCGACACGAGATAGAAGCGGATGTCGAACTTCATGCGGGCATCGTCGAAGGCATTGAAACCGCATTCGTAAGCAGAGAGCTTTTCCGAATCAGGCGCCTTGAAGGCAACGGCGAACGGCGCAATCAGAAGGGCCAGGCCGATAACGAGAGCGATACCAATGAAAATAGCGATCGGAATGTAATTACCGAGCAGTTCAGTCATCATGTTCATCCCTGCTTGCCGGCTGCGCCGGGCGGCGCAATGGGCAAATGCCCGGCAAGCGAACGTGCGTTGCAACAAGCCGTGGTTAGCGCAGGCTGAGCCACGGCGCAAGACTTTTAGAAGACCAATTCAAGCTACGATGATGCGACATTATCAAGCAGATGCAACGATGTCGCGACAAATCCGCTTAGGTTGCGGAAGGCTGCATGGCAGCCCACGAAATTCTGCATGGCTTGGAGGAGAAAATGGCGCGAGTGACGGGGCTCGAACCCGCGACCTCCGGCGTGACAGGCCGGCACTCTAACCGACTGAGCTACACCCGCGCATTGCGGAGGCGATGACCGGAATGTGCCTTTCAGCACTTGCTTTGAAATGGCGCGAGTGACGGGGCTCGAACCCGCGACCTCCGGCGTGACAGGCCGGCACTCTAACCAACTGAGCTACACCCGCATTCATTTCAAGCAATCCGGAGGCTTTCGCTTCCTTACCGAGGCGGGCTCGCCGCTTCGATGAGCGGCTAACTAAGGGGTTCGCATTTGAGTGTCAAGCAGGTTTGGAGACAAATCCATGACAGCACGGAAATTGTTTTGGATGCAGCGCGCAAGTGTCTGAAAGTTCGCGCGAAGCAGACGCCGCGCGGGGCCTTCTCGCACTGATCCTTATATAGAGATCCACCGGGCGGTACCCACCCGCGCACTCCCCTTCCCTTTTCCACAAGCCGAAAAGCCTGCGTTGCCGCGCCCTTTCCAAAAAAATCAAAAAATCTTCACAAACACTCTTGCGGTTTTTTCCCGATCCGCATAGATCACGGCCACCGACGCGGCGGGCCGAACAGGGTTCGTGACGCGAGGGCGATTAGCTCAGTTGGTAGAGCGCCTCGTTTACACCGAGGATGTCGGGAGTTCGAGTCTCTCATCGCCCACCATTCTTTTCCCAAGTGAAATCTCAGATATTTGATCTCACATCGCGGCTCCGATGTTGGCGCTCCCGCGTCTTTCGGCTACTTGGCAGTCAGTGAAGCAGAATTGCCCCGGATAAGGCGAGAATCATGAAGACACGCGAAGAACGGCAGGCGCAGCGTGCGGCGATGCCGCGGACCCAGCTTTCGGCCCACCATATGGAGAATGCCAGGCTTCTCCCGGATCGCGGCGAGCTGCTTTACCGCATCCCGAATGGCGGAATCGGGGTCGAGGTGGGCGTTGCCTTCGGTGAATATACCGCCGAGATCATTGAAAAGAATCGGCCGTCGCAACTGTTCCTGATCGATCCCTGGGGGATGGACCGCTATAGCTCCGGCCTGCACGACGTTCACACGAGGTTCGAGACTCAGATTGCTTCGGGTCAGGTCAAGCTGATGCAGGGCACCTCGCTGGAGAAGCTGGCGGAGTTCGAGGACGGGTTTCTCGACTGGGCCTATATCGACACCGACCATTCCTTCGAGCTCACCTGGCAGGAACTGCTGCTTTGCGAGAAGAAGGTGAAGCGGACGGGGCGGATTGCCGGGCATGATTTCTGCACCGGCAATACCGTCAAGCCGATCGTCTATGGCGTCGTCGAAGCGGTCACCAAGTTCTGCAAGGATTACGGCTGGCAGTTCGAGTTCCTGACCGTCGAATCACATGCGCATTTTTCCTACTGCCTGAAGCGGCTCTGATGCCGCGCGGCGATCGGCAGACCGCCGATCGCCCTCTTGCTTTAGGCCTGGCGCGAGACGGTCCAGCTCGTTCCTGCATATTGATCGTCGTTGACATGCTCCATCCAATCGACCGGGGAACCGTTCAGCGCCTCCTGGATGGCGATGTGGCTCATCGCCGTGTCGGGTGCAGCACCATGCCAGTGCTTTTCGCCGGGCTCGAACCAGACGACGTCGCCAGTGCGGATTTCGCGAATGTCCTGTCCCCAGACCTGTACCAGGCCTCGTCCCGAGGTCACGATTAGCGTCTGTCCGAGGGGATGCGTATGCCAGGCCGTGCGGGCGCCCGGTTCGAAGGTGACGGTGGCGGCGCGCACCCGCGCCGGATCCGGGCCTTCGACGATCGGATCGAGGCGGACGGTGCCGGTGAAATAGTCGGCGGATGGCCTAGTCGAGGGCCGCGATCCGGCCTGCTTGATGTCCATTTTGATTCTCCTGCGATTGATCCGGTGCGTTAGCCGAAACGTAGGTCAGGAACAGGCTGATTTGAAGTGGAGGAAGACCATGCGCCGCACAGGTCTCATCATTATCGCCGCCATGCTTGCCATCGTCGCCCTGCCGCATCTGGCAAGCGCGCGCGATTTCGCGCTCGAGGATTTCTTTGCCGGCAGAAGCGTGGCCGATGGCGAGTTCGAGGCGATCAACGGCGTCGATCGCAAGTTCCGCGTGGCGCTCACCGGCCGCTGGAACGGAAAGCGGCTCACGCTTTGCGAAGACTTTGTCTACGCGGATGGCGTTCGCGAGCGCAAAACCTGGCGATTCGTCAAAACGGCGCCCGGCCGCTACAGCGGCACCCGGGAGGATGTCGTTGGTTCCGCGGAGGTTACCGTCAAGGGCGACGTGGCGCGCTACAGCTATCTCGTCGATATCGCGCCGGGCCCGAAGCAGAATATCGTGCGATTCCACGATACGATCCGGCGCCAGCCTGACGGCACGCTGTTGAATACCGCCTGGGTCAGCAAATTCGGTTTCCCGGTCGCGACCGTCCGCGTCACCTTCTCGAAGAAGTGACGCCCTGCCCTATCTCCCTTGCGGTCGCACGCTTGCCGCCATTTGCGGCGGCTGCTAGTTGCGATGCAGTTTCATCACGAGGGAGATTTCCATGAAAGAACATAGTTTCGGCCGCATGCCGTTTTCGGTCACCAATGTCGGCTTTGGCGCCTGGCAGATCGGCGGTTCGTGGGGCGATGTCAGCGAGGCTGACGGCCGCGCGGCGCTGAACGCGGCGCTCGATGCCGGCATGACCTTCATCGACACAGCAGACGTCTATGGCGACGGCCGCTCGGAAAAGATCGTCGCCGACGTCTTGAAGAGCCGCGGCGGCAAACGGCCGATGGTCGCCACCAAGGCCGGCCGCCGCCTCAACCCGCATGTCGCCGACGGTTACACCAAGGCCAATCTCGAAGGCTTCATCGATCGCAGCCTGAAGAATCTCGAAGTCGAGAGCCTCGACCTCGTGCAGCTGCACTGCCCGCCGACGGAAGTGCTCTACCGCGCCGAAGTCTTCGAAGGTCTGAACGAGCTGCAGAAGGCAGGCAAGATCAAGGGTTACGGCGTCAGCGTCGAAAAGGTCGAGGAAGCGCTGAAGGCGATCGAATTCCCGGGCGTCGAAAGCATCCAGATCATCTACAACATCTTCCGCCAGCGCCCGGATCACCTGTTCTTCCAGGAAGCCCGCCGCAAGAATGTCGCCGTCATCGCGCGTGTGCCGCTGGCAAGCGGCCTGCTGTCCGGCAAGATCACCCGCGACACCAAATTCGCCAGCGACGACCATCGCAATTTCAACCGCAACGGCGAAGCCTTTGATGTCGGCGAGACCTTTGCCGGCGTTCCCTTCGAGGTTGGCCTGCAGGCGGTCGAGGAAGTGCGCAAGCTGGTGCCCGAGGGCGCCACGATGGCAGCCTTCGCACTGCGCTGGATTCTGATGCATGAGGCGGTCACCGTGGTCATCCCAGGCGCCCGCAATGGCGAACAGGCCAAGGCCAACGCAGCGGCTGCCAGCCTCGCGCCGCTCTCCCACGACGTCATGGCGGCGACCCGCGAGATCTACGAGCGGCTGATCGCGCCGCATGTGCATCATCGCTGGTAGGGTTTGAGTATATTGGAATGAGAGACGGCCGGGTTATTGCCCGGCCGTTTTTGTTTGGCACTCCATCTTCCTCCCTCATTCCTGTGCTCGTCACAGGAATCCAGCCGACGCGCGTCTGCGCGGCGAGAGGAGTCCCTTCGGCCCAAGGACTTGGGCCAGCTGGATCTCTGTGACGAGCACAGAGATGAGGGAGTTTGTGGCAATCGCCGTCTTCGCGCTCGCTGCGCATGCGTCAGCCCAAACAACAGAAGGCCGGGCTTGCGCCCGGCCTTCCCAATCTCATCCAGCTGTTGCCAGCTCAGTTCGTGCCGACCAGGTTGACCGGGAAGAACAGGGTCTCGCCGGAGGAGTCGCTGACGCCGTCGTTATCGGTGACGGCGTAGGGCCTGCCCGAGGCGTCGAAGGCGAAGCCTTCAAGCTTGTCGAGGACGTAGCCGTTGGTTGCCGTCTTCAGCTCGTCGAGGAAGTCGTGGGCTTCGGTCTTCTTGACAACGGGCAGCTCGCCGCCGAGCTTGGCGGGCTTCAGGTCGGAGATGGCGACCTTGTAGAGCTTCTTCAGCTTGGCAGCATCGCCGACGAGGTTGTCGCGCTCGATGATGTAGACGCTGTCGCCGTGAGCGGAGATTTCCGAAAGACCGACCCAGCCGTTTTCAGACTTGTCGAGCGGGTAGCGAACGGCGCCCCATTCCTTGCTCTTCGGATTGTAGGAGACGAGCTTGACGAAGCCCTTCTTGTCGTCCTTCCACTCGCGCTGAACGGCCATCCACAACGTTGCGTCATCGCCGGAGCCGACGATCGTCACGCCTTCGAAGCCGTAGCGGATCTCGTTATCAGTCAATTCCTTCGGCAGGGCGATCTCTTCCTTGATCTCGCCCTTCGGGTTGACGTGGTAGAGAGCGTGCGGCGTGAGCTTCTCGCTGTTGCCTTCGGAGGCCAGCCAGAACCAGCCCTTGGCGTCGACGGCTACGCCTTCAATGTCGAGCTTCTGGGCAGCCGCACCATCGCGCTTGACTGTCAGCGCGTCAGTGATGAGAGCGGGCTTCTTCGTCGCGTCGATCGTGTAAATCGTCGGCTGGTTGCCGAGGACGCTGTCGGAGACGGCGAAGAGCTGGCCAGCCTTTTCAGGAACAGCGGCAAGACCGGAAAGAGCTGCAAAGCCGATCGGGTTGCCGTCCTTTTCCGCCGAAACGATCTGCGGGTAGGCCTTCTCGCCTTCGGCACGCTCATAGATCATGACGTGCGAACGCGGGCCGCCATCTTCGCCGAGATCGACTTCGTTGGCGGTGGCAAACAGGTTGCGGCTCGGGATGGCGACTGCGCCCTCAGGCGAAACGCCCGACGGCAGGATCTGCAGGAGTTCCGGATCAGCGCCAGTGTCCTTGAAGACGCCGACGACGGAAGCGCGCTCGGCGAGCAGGAAGAACAGCTGGTCGTCGCCGAATTTGGCGGCCTCCAGACCTTCAGGCTCGACGCCCTTCGAGGAGGAGCGTCCCTCGGGATAGTGGCCGAGATGGGCAACGGCGCGCTCGAAGGAGGCGCCCGATTCGTAGAGGACCTTGCCCGTCTTGTCGAAGATGGTGAAGCCGCGCGAGCCGCCTTCATAGTCGCCTTCGTTGGCAACGACGAGACGGTTGTCGTCCAGCCACTTGACGGCGTCGGGCTCGCGAAGGACGCCCTTCGCTTCGTCGGTGAACTTCAGCTGACCGTCCTTCTTGGTGTCGATACCAGAGAGATCGGTGCTGCCGGCGGTGAAATGCGTCTTCACGGTGCCGGTCTTACCGTCGATGATGACGATCTCGTTGTTTTCCTGCAACGTCAGGGCGATCTCGTCCTGGCTGTTGAAGGATACGAATTCGGGCTCCGGATCCTCAGGCGCAACAGCCGAGAGACCCGTCAGCGTGACGTGCTTGATGGTGCCGCAATCGACGGCGCCAGCCTTGACTTCGAAGATCACCAGATCGCCTGCCGGCATCTGCGGAATCTTGCCGTCGTTGACGTCTTCGTCACGCTCGTTCTCGATGGCGATGGTGCCGAGCGTCTTGTCCTTGTTGAGGGCGATCGAGTCCGGCTGACCGCCGAGGTCGCAGGTATTCTCGATCTTCTTGGTGGCAACATCGACGATCGCCAGACGACCCGACGGCTTCACCTTGCTTTCGCTGGTGTTGACGGCGACGAGCGCCTTGCCAGCCGTCGAAGTGACCGACGTCGGTTCACCGTCCATCATCAGCGCGCCAAGAGCCTTCGGGGCCTTGGCGTCGGTGATATCGACGAAGCCGATCGCGCCGAGCGGGCTGTCGCTGTAGACAAGCGTGTTGCCGTCATCGGTAGCGGTGATGATTTCGGCAGAGGTCGTCGAAAGCTTGTCCTTGCCTTCCGGCAGGTTCGAGGCGACCGGAAAGGATGCGATGCGGTTGAAAACAGGCTCGGCGGCTGCCGGAAAGGCAACAGAAGCCAGAAGCACGGCAGCGAGCGCTGCCTTGCGCGATGAAATAGTCATGAAATCCCCCATGCGTCGAAAAATCGAAACATGGGGGTTTTGAGGGAAGCGGATGACAGAGGGATGACAGGCGATGCGTTTTGCACCGCTTTGCATCAAGCCCCTGCCCGCTCGCGTCTGATCTCGTTGCGCATGATGAACAGCGAAGACGTCAAAATCAGCGCTGCACCCAGCCAGAGATAACCTGCCGGCGCATAACCGAAGAACAGCCAGCCCGCGAGCACATTGAGCGGCAGCTTCAGGTCGTCGAAGGGCTGAACGTAGGCGGCATCCGCCACCGTATAGGCGAGCGTCAACAGATATTGCGCGAAGACCGTCAGCAGACCTGCAAAGACGAAGAGCGCGAGGGTGAACCCCTCAGGCAACTCGAAGCCGGCGGCAGCGGCAAGCACGCCATTGATCGGTGTCAGCAGCACCAGCAGCCAGACAGTGATCGTTTCGGGCTTCTCGACGCCGGTCAGGCTCTTGGTGATCAGCGACGAGGCGCCCCAGAAGAGCGCCGAGAGGATCGGCAGCAGGGCGGCCCAGGTGAAGGCATCCGACCAGGGCTGCAGGATGATCATCGCGCCGGCGAAACCGGCGGCGGTGGCTGCCCAGCGCGCCGGGCCAACGCGCTCACCGAGAAACAGGCGGGCACCGAGGATGATGAAGAAGGGCGAGGTCATGACCAGCGCGATCGCCTGCCAGATCGGCACTGTGGCGAGGCCGGAGACCCAGGCCTCGACGCCGAGTGCGGCGAGCGCTACGCGAACGATATGGCGCCAGGGATAGGCGGTGCGCATGGCCGACAGACCAGTGCGCTTGAGAAACGGCAGCGAGAAGACCAGCGCGAAAGCATATTGCCAGAAGGCTGCAGAGGCAGCGGAAAAGCCCATCTTCATCGTCACCCATTGGGTGACGACATTCAGAATGGAAAAGGCGATGCCCGCCAGCACCATGAAGGCGGCACCGGCCATCGCACGCGACGAGGAAAAGCTGAGGGAAGTCTGATTCATGTCTTTCATCCAGAAAGGGACCAACACAAATCAGGACGCATGAGCGCAGGACGGCTGCCGGGCAGACCCTGCCCCGCATACGGCTCGCGATCATTCTCTTTCATCCGGACTATACCGTCGGCTCCGGAATCGCACCGGATCTGCTGACCCCTGCCCCTTTGGGACAAAGCGCTCGCGGGCTTGGGCCGAAACCCTTACCGCCGGTGGGGACTTTCACCCCGCCCTGAGAACAACCGATCCGTAGTTCAAAGGTCTTCCGCCTGCAAGCTGTCCGAAATGCAAAAAGGGTCCGGCTATCGCCGAACCCTTCAAAACTTCGCCTGCCGGTCTCGTTATCCGGCGGCCAAGCAAAACCGGATTAGCCGTTGACGGCATCCTTCAGGCCCTTGCCGGGCGTGAACTTCGGCACGTTGCGAGCCGGAATATTGACTTCAGCGCCGGTGGACGGATTGCGGCCCTTGGTGGCAGCGCGATGAGAAACGGTGAAGCTGCCGAAGCCGGCGAGACGTACGTCACCCTTGCTCTTCAGTTCGCCCTGGACAACGTCGAAAACAGCGTCGACAGCAGAGGCAGCGTCTGCCTTGGTCAGGCCAGCTTTTTCAGCAACTGCGGACACGAGTTCATTCTTGTTCATGTTTCCACCCCTTTCAATGGTTTGAAACGACTCAATCTGTAAGCCAGGCACAGAATAGGTTTCATCAGGCCCGCCGCAACCCAAAAGCCCTGCAAATCAAGGAAAAGCAAGCACCTCCATAAGGTTTTCACAAAAAAGGCTGGCGATTTACGCCAGCCTTTTCGGGGATTTGCAGCAATTTGACATAAATGTGGCGAATGCCGCTCAATGAGCGATGCCAGCACCTGTGTCGTCAAGGCCTTCGACCGTTGCGATGACCGGCGTTTCAACCGTTCCATCCCACTCGATCGGCTCCGGTCTGCGGATCAGAGCATGCTTGATCACCTCGCCCATGCGGGATACCGGGATGATCTCCATGTTGTTCTTCACGTTATCCGGAATCTCCGCCAGATCCTTGGCGTTCTCTTCCGGAATGAGCACCTTCTTGATACCGCCGCGAAGCGCTGCGAGCAGCTTTTCCTTCAGACCGCCGATCGGCAGGACACGGCCGCGCAGGGTGATTTCGCCCGTCATCGCCACATTCTTGTCGACCGGGATACCGGTCATGATCGAGACGATCGCGGTTGCCATCGCCACGCCGGCCGACGGGCCATCCTTCGGTGTCGCACCCTCAGGCACATGGACGTGAATGTCCGACTTGTCGAAGCGCGGGGGCTCGATGCCGAAATCGACGGCGCGTGAGCGGACGTAAGATGCAGCAGCCGAAATCGACTCCTTCATCACTTCCTTCAGATTGCCGGTGACCGTCATGCGGCCCTTGCCCGGCATCATCACGCCTTCGATCGTCAGCAGTTCGCCGCCGACCTCGGTCCATGCGAGACCGGTGACAACACCGACCTGATCTTCGCGTTCGGCTTCGCCATGGCGGAAGCGCGGGACGCCCAGATAGGTGTCGATGTTTTCAGCCGTGACATGGACCGACTTCGTCTTGCCCTTGATGATCTCGGTGACCGCCTTGCGGGCGAGCTTCATCAGTTCGCGTTCGAAGTTACGAACACCGGCTTCGCGGGTGTACTGCTGGCTGATCGCCATCAGGGCATCGTCGCTGACCGAGAATTCCTGCGGCTGCAGTGCATGTTCCTTGATGGCCTTCGGCAGCAGGTGCCGCTTGGCGATTTCGCGCTTCTCGTCTTCGGTGTAGCCGGCGATACGGATGACTTCCATGCGATCCATCAGGGGCGCAGGGATATTCAGCGTGTTCGCCGTGGTGATGAACATCACGTCCGAAAGGTCGTATTCGACTTCCAAGTAGTGGTCCATGAAGGTCGAGTTCTGCGCCGGATCGAGCACTTCGAGCAGAGCCGAAGACGGATCGCCGCGGAAATCCTGGCCCATCTTGTCGATTTCATCGAGCAGGAAGAGCGGGTTGGACTTCTTCGCCTTCTTCATCGACTGGATGACCTTGCCGGGCATCGAGCCGATATAGGTGCGGCGGTGACCGCGGATTTCAGCTTCGTCACGAACGCCGCCGAGCGCCATGCGCACGTATTCGCGGCCGGTCGCCTTGGCGATCGACTGGGCGAGCGAGGTCTTGCCGACGCCCGGAGGGCCGACGAGGCACAGGATCGGGCCCTTGATCTTGGTGGCACGCGCCTGGACGGCCAGATATTCGACGATGCGTTCCTTGACCTTGTCGAGACCGAAGTGATCGGCTTCGAGGATCTTCTCGGCATTGTTGAGATCGGACTTGATCTTCGACTTCTTGCCCCAGGGAATGCCGAGCAGCCAGTCCAGATAATTGCGCACGACGGTGGCTTCGGCCGACATCGGGCTCATCTGGCGCAGCTTCTTCAGCTCGGCGTCAGCCTTTTCCTTGGCTTCCTTGGAAAGCTTGGTCTTGGAGATGCGTTCTTCCAGTTCGGCCATCTCGTCGCGGCCTTCCTCGCCGTCGCCAAGCTCCTTCTGGATCGCCTTCATCTGTTCGTTCAGATAGTATTCGCGCTGGGTCTTCTCCATCTGGCGCTTGACGCGCGAGCGGATGCGCTTCTCGACCTGGAGAACCGAAATCTCACCTTCCATGAAGCCGAGCGCCTTTTCGAGGCGAGCCTTGACGCTGGTGGTTTCCAGCATCTCCTGCTTCTCGGTGATCTTGATCGACAGATGCGATGCGACCGTATCGGCAAGCTTCGAGTAGTCGTCGATCTGGCTGGCGGCGCCAACGACTTCAGGAGAGATCTTCTTGTTGAGCTTCACGTAGCTCTCGAATTCCGAGACGACGGAGCGCGACAGCGCTTCCAGTTCGACCGGATCGTCATGCGGCTCTTCGAGCACATGGCCGAGGGCTTCGTAGAAATCTTCGCGGGCCGTATAGGCATCGATCTCGGCGCGCGCACGGCCTTCGACCAGAACCTTGACGGTGCCATCGGGGAGCTTCAGCAACTGCAGAACATTGGCCACGGTGCCGACATTGTGGATCGCGGACGGATCCGGATCGTCGTCGCTGGCGTTGATCTGGGTTACGAGCATGATCTGCTTGTCGGAGCCCATGACTTCTTCAAGCGCACGGATCGACTTCTCGCGGCCGACGAACAGCGGCACGATCATATGTGGGAAGACTACGATGTCGCGCAGGGGCAAAACAGGATAGGCAACACTGCTCGCTACAGACGTTTTCTTCGTCATTTCTTATTCCTTTCCATCGTCCCGTTTCCGGGCTCTCTGGCGCGGCCGCTTGGGACCCGGCCGGCACTCTCACTTGGGTTACAAGTGGAGGTTCTTCTTACCCTTTTCAAGCCACGCCAACGCTCGCGCTCCCTGCTTGTGACAGACTTATTACAAAGGAACGCCCACACTATGACGCGCGTAACTGTAGTGGCGCTTACCAATTCCGAACCGACTAAAATACTGGGCCGGAAAACACGCTACGGAATCATTCCATCATTGCCGGGGACGCAGCATTCCGCAACGTCAGGAACAGCGTTTTCAAGCTTCTTCTGCAATAATTAACAGGAGGGCTCCCGGTTCACAAAATAGAAAGGGGCTCGCCGCAGGCAAGCCCCTAAATCTAACCATGCCGTCTACGACTATCAGGCAGAAGCGTTGGCCTTCTCGTCCTGACGGTCAGCGTAGATGTAGAGCGGGCGGGCCGAGCCGCGCGCCACTTCTTCGGAGATGACCACTTCGCGGACACCTTCCAGCGCCGGCAGTTCGAACATCGTGTCGAGCAGGATCTTTTCCATGATCGAGCGAAGGCCGCGGGCGCCGGTCTTGCGGACGATCGCCTTGCGGGCGATTTCGCGAAGGGCGTCCTCGTGGAAGGTGAGTTCCACGTCTTCCATCTCGAACAGGCGCTGATACTGCTTGATGAGCGCGTTCTTCGGCTCCGACAGGATCTGGATCAGCGCGTCCTCATCGAGGTCTTCGAGCGTTGCCAGAACCGGCAGACGGCCGATGAACTCGGGGATCAGGCCGAACTTGACCAGATCTTCTGGCTCGAGCTCGCGCAGCACTTCGCCGACGCGGCGGTCATCCTGCGCCTTGACACTGGCGCCGAAGCCGATCGAGGTCTTCTCGCCACGGGCGGAGATGATCTTGTCGAGGCCGGCGAAAGCGCCACCGCAGATGAACAGGATGTTCGTCGTATCGACCTGCAGGAACTCCTGCTGAGGATGCTTGCGGCCGCCCTGCGGCGGTACCGAGGCAACGGTGCCTTCCATGATCTTCAGAAGCGCCTGCTGGACGCCCTCGCCCGACACGTCGCGGGTGATCGAAGGATTGTCCGACTTGCGGGAAATCTTGTCGACTTCGTCGATGTAGACGATACCGCGCTGAGCGCGCTCGACATTGTAGTCGGCAGACTGCAGCAGCTTCAGGATGATGTTTTCGACGTCTTCACCGACATAGCCGGCTTCCGTCAGCGTTGTCGCATCGGCCATCGTGAAGGGAACGTCGATGATGCGGGCGAGCGTCTGGGCAAGGTAGGTCTTGCCGCAGCCGGTTGGACCGACCAGCATGATGTTCGACTTCGCCAGCTCGATTTCGCCGTTCTTGGTCGCATGCGCGAGGCGCTTGTAATGGTTGTGAACGGCGACCGACAGGATCTTCTTCGCCTGACGCTGGCCGATGACGTATTCGTCGAGAACCTTGATGATGTCCTGGGGCGTCGGAACGCCGTCGCGGGACTTGACCATCGAGGACTTGTTCTCCTCGCGAATGATGTCCATGCACAATTCGACGCATTCATCGCAGATGAACACCGTCGGCCCGGCAATCAGCTTCCGGACTTCGTGCTGGCTCTTTCCGCAGAAGGAGCAGTACAGGGTATTTTTGGAGTCGCCGCCGTTGCTGCCGCTGACCTTGCTCATTTCACTTTCCTTCCAGCACGCCGCATTTCAAAGGTGAAATCGCGGTCCACTCAATGGCCCGCCAGCCCGCTCCGCCACCGGAGCATCAGCCGGCCTAGCTTCAAGGGGTAAGAACCGGAACCCAACCAAACACGCTCAAGTTCCGGCGGCAACGAATTCCCCTTCGAATGCCGAATGCTATGTCATGAAAATTCAACATAGCATTAATACTTACTCTTAGCGTGTCCGCTCCGGGATTAAACCCCTTGTTCAATCACAATTGGGATAGAACTGTGGCAGCGAAAACACCATCCCAATTAATCACTATGCCGCAGCATCGCCTTCCATCTCGGTGCGCGACGTCAGAACCTTATCGACGACGCCCCATTCGCGGGCTTCGTCAGCGGTCATGAAGTGATCGCGGTCGAGCGTCTTTTCGACTTCCTCGTAGGAGCGGCCGGTATGCTTGACATAAACCTCGTTCAGGCGGCGCTTCATCTTCAGGATGTCGCGTGCATGGCGCTCGATATCCGAAGCCTGACCCTGGAAACCGCCTGATGGCTGGTGAACCATGATGCGGGCGTTCGGCGTTGCGAAGCGCATGTCCTTGTCGCCGGCGCACAGCAGCAACGAACCCATCGAAGCTGCCTGACCGATGCAAAGCGTCGAAACGGCAGGCTTGATGAACTGCATCGTGTCGTAGATCGCCATGCCGGCGGTGACGACGCCACCTGGCGAATTGATGTAAAGCGCGATTTCCTTCTTCGGGTTTTCGGCCTCGAGGAAGAGAAGCTGGGCGCAGACGAGCGTCGCCATGTGATCCTCGACAGGACCCGTCAGGAAGATGATGCGTTCCTTCAGCAGGCGGGAGTAGATGTCGTAGGAGCGTTCACCGCGATTGGTCTGTTCAACAACCATCGGCACGAGGGCCATAGCGGTATCGACTGGATTTCTCATGTGCGTCCTTTGTCAACGTCTTGCCGGCCGGGCCGGGAATCAAAGAAAAATGCCTTATCCCTACATAGAGTGTCCCTGCCCTCTACTTCAAGACACGCATAAGGATAACGTTAAGAAGCAAGGGGACCGGTGGAAAAGCCTTGTGCTGCGATGTAGCGTCTATCTGCGAATTGCCGCTTAACGGCGAGTGACCTGCAAGCACCCGCACAGCTTTTCTCGACGACAGGATGAAGGGAAGCTTAATCCATCGGCAAGTGCTTTCAAACGTTTACCCTTTGCAAAGCCTAACCGCGAATATCGCGTGCGGCCGATCTCCCGATTAATCAACTGGCGAAGATTGGCGGATGAGTATGCCCCTGACTTCAAGGGGTATTGCCGTGTTTAGTGTTACGACAGGATTGGCGATCTGGTGCTCGGAGGCCATGACGCTCGCTTTGCTGCTGCTGATGGCCTGGCGCCATAATACGCGCAACAAGGCCTATCTGCTGTGGAGCTTCGGCTTTCTGCTCAGCGGCGCAGGCTTTGCCATGGTGGCGCTGCGCGGTGAAATCCCGAATATTCTCTCTATCGAAGGCGGCAATGCCGTGGCACTGGCCGGGCAGAGCGCCTGGGTCGCCGGTTTCATGGCGCTCGACCGCCGGAAGATCGAATGGTGGGCGCTGCTGCCGCCCGCGATCTGGCTGGCCGGCGTCTTCCTGCCATGGGTCGGCGGCGACTACGGCAACCGCGTCATCCTCTATAATCTGGCCTCGGCCACGGGTGCGACCGCGCTCGCCATGGCGGTTGCCACCGGCAACATGCGCCAGGAAAGAACGCGCAACAAGCTGGCTGCCGTGTTCGTCATCCAGGGCGTGTTCTGCTTTGCCGTCGCATTGATGATGGCGCTGACCTTGCCAACCGATGCTCAGGCCACCAATTACGGCGGCGTGGCGGCGATGGTGAGCGCCTTCCTGCTGACGATCGCCTTTGCACTAACCTGCCGCATGATCATGGAACGCTCTGAAAGGCATTTGCGCGTGTTGAGCCTCACGGATTCGCTGACCGGCGTCTGGAACCGCCGCGGCCTGTTTGCCCGCTTCGGCGCCATCCAGGAAAAGGCCTTCGACGAAAAGCGCCAGGTGGCAGTGCTCCTCTTCGACCTTGACCATTTCAAGCGCGTCAACGACCGCTTCGGCCACCAGGCCGGCGATGCCGTACTCTCGGCTTTCGCGCTGTCCGCCCGCCAATTCGTGCCGAACCACGTCTTCGGCCGCATGGGCGGCGAGGAATTTGCCGCCTTCGCAACGGTTGCCGATCAGACGGAAGCCGAAGCGCTGGCCGAGTCGATCCGCACCGAGTTCTGCCGCCTGCCGATCTCGACCGGCGAAGCGATCGTTCCGGCAACCGTCAGCATCGGTGTTGCGATCGCCTCGCCGATAGAGGCCAATGTCGACAAGATGATCTCGGCCGCCGACCGGGCGCTCTATGCCGCCAAGGGCGCCGGACGCAATTGCAGCGTCATCTTTGGCGAGAAGGAGACGGCTGCTCCGCCGCCGGCGAAGATGGACCAGAATGCTGGCGAACTGGTTCCGACCGTCGACGATCAGGTCGAGGCGCTGCGCCGCATGGGCTCGCTTTCCCGCGCCGGTTGACACACAGCCGTCGCTGCATCTTTTCGAGGCCTGGCAAATCCGCTAAGCCTCGAAGCCATGATGATAGCACCCTTTCTCTCGGTCGATCCCGCCACCCGCCGCGTTTCTCTCGACAGCAGCGACCCGGCTTTCTATAGCAATCCGAACGCCGTCTATTCGGCGCTGCACCAGCATTGTCCGACCTTCTATTGGGAACAGCAGAAGCAGTGGTTCTTCACAGGCTACGACCATGTGAACAGCCTGTTGCGCGACCGCCGCTTCGGCCGCCAGATCCTGCACATCGCCAGCCGCGAAGAACTGGGCCTGCCGGAACCCGACCAGCATGTGGCCAATTTCGATCTGGCCGAGCGCTATTCGCTGCTTGAGTTGGAGCCGCCTGAACACACCCGTCTGCGCACGCTGGTCAACCGCGCCTTCGTCTCCCGCCATGTCGAGCGCATGAAGCCGGAGCTGGAAGAGCTTGCCAACAAGCTGATCGACGGCTTCGCGGACAAGGGCGAGGTCGAGCTGCTCTCGGCTTTCGCCGATATCATTCCGGTGACGATGATCGCCCGGATGATCGGCATCCCCGAGGAGATGGGACCGCAACTTCTCGACTGGTCGCATGCCTATATCCGCATGTATCTCTTCGGCCGCAGCCGCGAGGACGAGGACGGCGCCGAGAAGGCCGCCAAGGAATTCTCCGACTATGTGAAGACGGTCATCGCCGAACGCCGCGCCGAACCGCGCGACGATCTGCTCAGCCACATGATCCATACCGAGCACAAGGGCCAGTTCCTGACAGAGGAGGAGCTCGTCTCGACGACGATCGTGCTGCTGAATGCCGGCCATGAGGCGACGGTGCACCAGATCGGCAATTCGGTGCGCGTCATCCTCGACAATGGCTGCGATCCCGCCGAACTCTTCAAGGATGAGCCGACAACGGAGCGGACGGTCGAGGAGACGCTGCGCATCTGCGCGCCGGTTCACATCTTCCAGCGCTGGGCGCTCGAGCCGGTCGAGATCGACGGCATTTCGTTCAAACGCGGCGACAAGGTGAGCCTCATTCTCGCGGCCGCCAATCTCGACCCCGCGAAATTCACCGATCCCCTCGCCTTCAAGCCAGACCGCAGCGAAGCCCCGAACCTCTCATTCGGCGCCGGCATCCACTTCTGCATCGGCGCGCCGCTGGCGCGTCTGGAGCTCAACGTCGTCTTGCCGATCCTCTTCAAGCGGCTGCCGGGCCTGCGGATGGCAATCACGCCCGAGGTGAAGGATGTCTATCACTTCCACGGGCTGGAGCGGCTTGATTTGGCGTGGTGATTTCAGCGGTTTTCGGCAATCTCGCCGAAGCCGCCGATTTCGCGCAGTAGCTTGCGGTAGATGGCGCTTGGGTAGTCGGCGGCGGAGCGGACCGGCATGGCGAATGCGCCCGGGCCGCCGATGACCTCGCGGTGAAAATAGGAAAACAGTGCTTCCGGAGAGAGGTTCGGCTCCTCATCGTCGTCTTCGCCCTGGGCGCTGATGACGAGGGCGTTGATCGTCATGCCGTCGGCGATCAGTTCCCGGCGCACTGGCGCAACCTCCCGGCCGATGCTGTTGACGCCGTCGCTGGAGATATTGACGACCAGCCGGTCGGGCGCGTAGCCGCTCTGGCGCAGCAGGGATGCCGAATAGGAAAGCGCTTCGCTGATCGAGGTGCCGCGGCGCAGTTTGGTCGGGGAATTCTCGGCAAGCCGCAGCGAGAACATCCAGCAATCGGCCTCATCCTTGAGCAATGTCCAGGGAACCACCATCCGCTGGCCGCGGTCGCCGCCCCACTCGACATAAGTGACTGCGATGCGCCCATATTTGCCGCTGCCGATCGCGTCGATGATCTCGGGCTGGCGGAAGGCGGCGACGAAGCCGTCCTGTTGCATCGCCTTCTCGCGCGGATCCATCGACGTCGAGACGTCGGCGGCGATCACCAGCGCAAGATCGATCCTCTCGCCGGCGACGGCGACCGATGACATGCAGATAGCAAACAGAAGCCCCGCGATGGCCTCCTGCAGAAGCCACCGCCCAATCATTCCCGAAGACATGAAGCCCTCCCGCATCGCGCCGCTCGCGACCGGGCTCTCTTACCGGAAAGGACCGGCGCCGGTAAATTAGCGTATTCGGATACACCTAAAGGGATTGGGCAAAAGGGCTACCGGGCGTATCAGCCATAACGTCCGGTAATGTAGTCCTCGGTGCGCTTGTTCTTCGGCGCCTGGAAGATCTGCGAGGTCGGGCCGTATTCGACGAGTTCGCCGAGATACATGAAGGCGGTGTTGTCGGAGATGCGGCTCGCCTGCTGCATGTTGTGCGTGACGATGACGATGGTGAAATCGGTCTTCAGCTGCGACACGAGCTCTTCGACCTTCGCCGTCGAGATCGGGTCGAGTGCCGAGGTCGGCTCGTCGAGCAGCAACACCTCGGGACGCAGAGCAACGGCGCGGGCGATGCAGAGACGCTGCTGCTGGCCGCCGGAGAGGCCAAGGCCGCTGCCCTTCAGCTTGTCCTTGACCTCGTCCCAGAGGGCTGCCTGGCGCAGCGCCTGCTCGACGCGGACATCCATGTCGGCCTTGCCGAGGCGTTCGTGGTGGCGAATGCCGTAGGCGATATTGTCATAGATCGACATCGGGAACGGCACCGGCTTCTGGAACACCATGCCGACGCGGGCGCGCAGTTCATTCATCGAATAGCGCGGGTCGAGGATGTTTTCGCCATCGAGCTTCACGGTGCCGGTCGCGCGCATCTTCGGATAGAGCATGTATATGCGGTTGAGGATGCGCAGCAGCGTGGACTTGCCGCAGCCGGAGGGGCCGATCAGCGCCGAGACCTGCCGTTCGGGGAAATTCAGGCTGACGCCACGGATCGCATGCGCGTCGCCGTAGTAGAAGTTGACATCTTCAAGGGTGAGCTTGTCGTTGGCCATCGGCATCACGGTCCTGCGGGTGTCTAATGTGGAGGAAGATTGCAGCATCATTTGCCACCTTTACGGTTCAGAATGGCGCGGGAGCCCACGCTCAGAAGCAGTACGATTGCGGTCATGACGAAGGCGCCGGCCCAGGCGAGCACGTGCCATTCGTCGTAAGGGCTCATCGCATACTGGAAGATCACGACGGGGATGTTGGCCATCGGTTCGGACATATCGGTGCTCCAATACTGGTTGTTCAACGCAGTGAAGAGCAGCGGCGCGGTTTCGCCGGAGATGCGGGCGACGGCGAGCAGGATTCCAGTGAGGATACCTGCCGAGGCGGCGCGATAGAGCACGGCGACCGTAACCTTCCAGCGCGGAATGCCGAGCGAGAGGGCTGCTTCCCGCATCACGTCCGGTACGAGGCGCAACATCTCGTCGGTGGTGCGCACGACCACCGGCAGGAAGATGAAAGCGAGCGCGATGCCGCCGGCATAGCCGGAGAAATGGCCCGTCTGGCGGACGACGAGCTCATAGACGAACAGGCCGATGATGATCGATGGCGCCGACAGCAGGATGTCGTTCATGAAGCGGATGACCGCGCCGATCTTCTTGCCGCGGCTGAATTCAGCCAGGTAAGTGCCGGCCAGAATGCCGATCGGCGTGCCGATGATGACGGCGAGCACGACCATCATCAAGCTGCCTGCAAAGGCATTGGCGAGGCCGCCGTCTTCGCCTGGGGGCGGCGTCATCTCGGTGACGAGCTTCAAGCTGAGCGCCGAGAGACCGTTGACCAGCGTCGTCCAGAGGATCCAGACGAGGAAGATCAGGCCGAGACCGGTGGCGCCGGTGCAGAGCGTCAGCGCGATGCCGCTCTTGATCTGGCGGCTGCGATAGATGGAGTTGGAACCGGCCATCTTATTCGCCTCTCTGCTTTGCCATGCGCAGCAGCATCAGCTTGGCGGCGGCAAGGACGATGAAGGTGACGACGAAGAGGATGAAACCAAGGGCGATCAGCGACGAGAGATAGATGTCGGTATCGGCTTCGGTGAACTCGTTGGCGATAGCGGCGGCGATCGAGTTGCCGGGCTCCATCAGCGAGACGGCGATATTGTGGGTGTTCCCCAGCACGAAGGTGACCGCCATCGTCTCGCCGAGCGCGCGGCCGAGGCCGAGGAAGATGCCGCCGACAACGGCGGTGCGGGTATGCGGGATGACGATGTCGCGCACCACTTCCCAGCGGGTTGAGCCAAGCGCATAGGCCGATTCCTTCAGCTGCGCCGGGACGACCAGGAAGACGTCGCGCATGACCGAGGAGATGTAGGGGATGATCATGATCGCCAGCACGATGCCTGACGTCAGCATGCCGATGCCCATGGGGGCGCCCGAAAAGAGCAGGCCGATGCCCGGGATCGGGCCGAGCCAGTCGATCAGCGCCGGCTGGACGTAATCCGACATGAAGGGCGCGAAAGTGAACAGGCCCCACATGCCGTAGATGATCGAGGGAATGCCGGCGAGCAACTCGATCGCGCCGCCGATCGGTCCGCGCAGCCAGCGCGGCGCCACTTCGGTGACGAAGACGGCAATGCCGAGACTGACGGGAACGCCGATCAGCATGGCGAGCGCAGAGGTCACCAGCGTGCCGTAGATCGGCACCAGACCGGCAAAATGCTGGGCGACGGGGTCCCATTCGGTGCCGGTGATGAAGCCGAAGCCGAAGGTGCGGAAGGCGAGAAGACCGCCCCATGCCATGGAGATTGCCGCCGCCAGGAGCGCGGCGAGAACGAACAGGCCGCAGCCCATCACGATCCAATGGAAAATGCGGTCGCCGTTGGCGCCGTCGCGGCGCTTCACATCCGGCACGACGGCCGGCAGCGATGCCAGTGCTTCACTCATATCGATACTCGACTTGCTTTTGAGGGGGCGTCAAAGCAAACGGGGCAGAAAGCGAATGCTCCCTGCCCCGGCATTTCCAGGACTTAGCCCTTGAAGGAGGCCGTCCAGTAGTCTTCGATCTGCTTCACCAGCGTGGCCGGAAGCGGAACGTAATCGAGGGAAGAGGCCTCCTTCTGACCGTTCTCGAGTGCCCACTTGAAGAAGGCGAAAGCAGCCTTGGAGCGCGCGGCATCCTTCGGCTCCTTGTACATGATCGCCCAAGTGGTCGCGGTGATCGGCCAAGCCTTTTCGCCAGGCGCGTTGGTCATGATCAGGTAGAAGTCCTGAGCCTTGCCCCATTCGGCGCTGGCAGCAGCAGCCGAGAAGCTGTCTGCATTCGGCTTCGGATACTGACCGGAGGCGTTCTGAACGAGAACGAAGGGCAGCTTGTTCTGCAGGGCGTAGGCGTATTCGACGTAACCGATCGAATCTTTCACGCGGGTGACGTAGGCAGCAACGCCCTCGTTACCCTTGCCGCCGATGCCGACCGGCCAGTTGACGGCAGTGCCTTCACCGACCTTGGACTTCCAGTCCGGGTTGACCTTGGAGAAGAAGTTCGTCCAGTTGAACGAGGTGCCCGAACCGTCCGAGCGGTGAACGACGGCGATCTGGCTATCGGGCAGCTTGAGGCCCGGGTTCAGGTCGGCGATCGCCTTTGTCATTCCACTTGGTGACGTTGCCGAGGTAGATGTCGGCCAGAACCTTGCCGGAGAGCTTCAGCTCGCCCGACTTAATGCCCTTGACGTTGATAACGGGAACGATGCCGCCGACGACGACCGGGAACTGGCCGAAGCCGCCAGCCGTCAGGTCCTCAGGCTTCATCGGGGCGTCGGAGGCGCCGAAATCGACGGTCGCAGCCTTGATCTGGGCGATACCGCCGCCCGAGCCGATCGACTGGTAGTTCAGCTTGTCACCGGTCTGCTTGTTGTAGTCCGCGGACCACTTGGACAGAACCGGATAGACGAAGGTCGAACCGGCGCCGGTAATATCGGCAGCGGAAGCGGAAACTGCGAGCGCAGCAACCAGGCCGGCGCCGAGGCAGGCCGAAAGAAGTGTCTTGGTGAGCATATGGTCTCTTCCCTGAATGGAACGAACAATCGACGAGACCGGCGCCATGGAGGGGGTATCCACTGGCAAAGGGCGCTGAAATTCCCGTCGCAAAGGCGGGCTAGGCGCTGCACATTACAGTTTGATGACAGTTCTGCGACAGTTCGAAGTCGGCCGCGGATGCCCCACATAGCGTGCAGGACTGTTCGTTCACTAAATCAAGGATTTAACCTGTAAGGCTCTGTAAACATTACAAAATGTTAATGTCGGACTGCGTTGGTTTGACGCAGCCCGGCAAAAACCGGCGCCTTATGCGATGCCGTAGCGGCTGGCCGGCTTGTTGTGTGAGAGGTTGGGTCCGAGCGAATAGCGGGCGGCGTTCAACGCTTCGAAATCAGCCGGATCCGGTAGCGACGGTATGGTCACGAGTTCACCCTGATCGAAACCGGCAAGGGCCGCATCTACGAGATCGGTGACGTCCATCACCATCGACGGCGGCAGCTGATCAACGGAGCCGCCAGCGCGTTCGAAGATCTCCGTGCGGGTCAGGCCCGGAAGAACAGCCTGAACCTTGACGCCCTTCGGGCTGGCCTCGGCATGGATCGACTGGGTCAGGTTGAGCACAAAGGCCTTGCTGGCATTGTAAGTGCCGTGGAAGCGTTCAGCGAGGAATGCGACCACCGAGGCAATGTTGATGATGGCGCCCTTGCCGCGCTTCGCGAAGGTCTGCGCAGCCGCAACACCCAGCCGATTGACGGCCACGACGTTGATCTCGATCATCGTTTCGAGATAGTCGATATCATCTTCGAGCAATGCGCCTTTAGGGCCGATACCGGCATTGTTGACGAGCAGCGTAATCGCCTCGTCCTCGCGCAGGCGCTTCTCGACCTTTCGCACGTCTTCCCTGTTCGTCAGATCGGCCTGCAGGACCTCGGCCTTGATGCCGTGAGCGGCGGTGAGCTTTTCAGCCAGGGCATTCAGACGGGCTGCATCACGGGCGACCAGCAGCAGATCGTATCCGCGCCTTGCGAGACGATCGGCATAGGTGGCGCCGATACCCGAGGAGGCGCCGGTAACGAGAGCTGTACCAAGGGAGGAAGTTGACATCGTGAAATCCTTTTCGATGCGTTGGTAATTAGTGGTATATGCCACTATATTGAGATTAACGACATCTTGCGCAAGGGCGCACCGAAGAAATTATCGAAGACGATTGACGGCCGGCAGCAATCCGGTGACACCGGATCAGGAGAACGACGATGGACGAAAAAATACCGGGCTTCGAAAGCTGGACCGTTTGCAGCAACAGCGCGCTTCGCCGCGCGACCCGCCAGCTCGGGCAGCTCTATGAGGAGGTCTTTGCGCCAAGCGGGCTGAGAGGCACGCAGTTCGGGCTGCTGACGCAGATCCATATGAACGACAAGCCGTCGCTGAAATTCCTGGCCGACGGGCTGGTGATGGACCTCTCTGCCCTCGGACACACGCTGAAGCCGCTGATCCGGGACGGGCTGGTGGAGCTGGTGCCCGACGAAAAGGACAAGCGCGTCAAACGGGCGACGCTGACCGGGGCCGGACGGGCAAAATGGGAAGAAGCCAACCGTCTCTGGGCCGAAGCACGCGACCGCTTCGAAAACGCCTTCGGCGCTGAAGCGTCGGAAGAATTGCGCAAAACCCTGAACCGCATTTCCTCCCCCGCTTTCGCGGGAGAGTTTCAGGCGCTGAGGTTCGGCACTCAGACCCTGATCACATAATCCTTGCGAGTCGTTTCAACGACTTCCCACGTTCCGTTGAAGCCGGGTCTGAGGATCATGCGGTCGCCGGCCTTGAGATGCACCGGTTCGCCGCCGTCTTCGGTGACGATCGAATACCCCGACAGCACGTTGAAATATTCCCACTCATCGTAGGAAATCCGCCATTTACCGGGTGTCGCTTCCCAAATGCCGGCATAGAGGCCGCCTTCGGCTTCTTCCAGGTTCCAGGTGCGGAACTGCGGATTGCCGGAAACGATGCGGTCGGCGGCGGGCGCGCCCACTTCGGGCTCGACGGACGCCGGGTCGAATACGAGTTGATGCGGCATGCGGTCTCCTATCGGGCAGATGTCAGAAGCTTGACGCCGAATCCCATGAAAATGAGGCCGGCCATCGCGTCGATGCGCCGGCGTCCCCGCGCGTAGGCGCCTGAGACTGCGGGGTTGCGCAACACCGTCAGAACGAAGGTGTACCAAAGCGAGGACACCAGAACCATCGTCACCACGGCCAGAGCGCCATGCACCCAGGAATGGTCGGCAGGCAGGGTGGCGGCAAAGAGACTGGCGACGAAGACGGCCGATTTCGGGTTGGCGAGATTGGTTATCAGGCCGGAATAGAAGGCCTGCCGGCTGCTCATGGCGGGGTGGACCACAGGTTCGCCCAGCGTTGCGGACTTGCTGTAGGTCTTCCACAAAAGCTTGGCGCCGAGCCAGAGAAGATAGGCACCGCCGGCGATCTTCAGGAACAGATAGGCAAAGGGTGCGGCCGAGAACAAGGCGCTGATGCCGAGCCAGCCGGCAAGCCCCCAGCAGACCGTGCCCAGGATGACCCCGGCGATGACCGCGACCGCGGCACGCGTCGAGCCCTCCAGCGCCGTGCGCACGACGATGAAGAAATTCGGCCCCGGCGTGATAGCGGCGACCGCCCAGATTGCGGCAACGGAGAGAAGAAACATGGCTTGATGAGACTCGCGGAAATGGTTTCAGACCAGAACCTTAGAGGCTTTGGATGGCTTGGCCAAGTGGGACGGAATCACGTCAGCCCGATGCGCGTCGCGGCTTCCCGGAACAAGGCCTGGTCCACCGGCACGAGATGAAAAGCGGCGAAGAAATCGGCCAGATGATAGCCGGAATACCGCTGGCGGATCGCCGCGACATGCGCCCGCCCCTCATCAAGCCGCCCGCCAACGGCAAGGCAGAGCGCGGCGATGGCCATGATATGCACGTGCGCGTTGGGGCGCATCGCGGCCTTTGCGGCCCGATCGGCAGCCTCCTCGTATCGACCAAGGCGCACCAGAGCGATCGCCCGGCTTGCCAGCATTCCAAACAGCATCGGATCGTAGGGGCTGAGGGACTGCGACTGGTCTGCAGAAAGGATGGCGGCCTGCGGATCCCCGGACTGGCAGTGCACGAAGGCCAGTGAATAGTGCGCGAAGGCAAAGCTCGGGCTGAGATCGACGGACTGACGCAGCTCCTCGATCGACTGGTCATGCAGCTTGCGCAGCCATAGCGCCCGGCCGATCGACAGGTGGGCGGCCGGATCGCGGTCGTCGGCAAGCAATGCCTGGCTGGCCGTCCGGTAGGCCAGTTCCGCCTGTTCGTCGCGGTCGGCCCAATGCTGGAAGGCATTCTGGAAATGCGTGAACGAAAGCCCGGCATGGGCGCGCGCGAAGGTGGGATCGAGGCTGATCGCCCGTTCGAAAAATTGCTGCGCCTGATCGTTGTCGGCCTTGGTGAAGCGGAACATGTGCCAGAGACCGCGGTGATGCGCTTCCCAGGCATCCAGCGAATTGGGCGGTTTGAGGAAGGCGCGGTTGCGCTCCTGCGTTTCGATCTCCCGCTCGATCGAGGCGACGACGCGGCTACCGATCTCCTCCAGCAGCAGAAGGGTCTCTCCAGCATTCTGGTCGAACGCGTCGGACCATACGATCGTGTTGGACCGCGCCTCGATCAGTTCCAGCCGGATGATGATGCGGGTTCCGGTGCGCTCGAAGATACCGTTGACCACGTAATCGACGTTGAGGGCAGCGGCGATGTCTTCGGACGAGCGCATCCGCTCCCGCAGCGCGAACATCGTTCCCTGGGCAATGACCTTCAGCGTGCGGAGCTTCGCGAGCCGGGAAATGATGTCATAGACAAGCGCATCCGACGTGCCGCCGGGTATGGCGAGCACCGACATGTCGTTGAAGGGCATGACGGCGATCGAGGCGCGGCGGCGGTTATCGGCAGGCGTTTCCGATGGCGGCGTTTCAGGTGCCGTGGATGCCACGGCGCCAGGTTTGGCAGGTTTTCTGCGAAGGTCTTCCCAGAGAGCGCGCAGAGACGCGGTCTCGATGCCCTCGGTGGCAAAGGACCGCAACGTGGCCTCAAAGTGTTCGCCTGCATCGCGAAGCCGTCCCTCGGTCGCGAGCGCCGACAGCAGTAATTCGTGAGGCCGGAGATCGAAGGGTGCCAACTCGATCCAGCGGTCGAGATAAGGCAGTCGTTCGGCACCGGCCAAAACCTCGACGATATGGGCGAGGATATCCGCCTGCATGTCGCGGAAGCGGCGGCGCTGGGAAATCAGCCATGTTTCGAAGGCCGGAAGTCTGTCGATCGCGAGGCCATCCAGGAACTCGCCCGAGGCGCGATCGGCAAGTGACGCCAGCATTGCGACCGGCACGCCGTCGAACCCGGCGCGGGCCGCCAGAGCGACCTCGACCGCATCGACGGCACAGCCGGTGAGATCAAGGGCGACCGTATCGCCCTGCACGATCACGCGCTCGCCGATCAGGGCGCGGATGCGGCTCAGGCACCAGCGCAACTCGCCGCGCGGATCGTCGGCGACATCCCAGAAGAGGTCGCAGAGCTGTGCCCTGCCCTGCGCATAGGGCGAGAGGATCAGATAGGCGAGCAAGGCGCGGACTTTGCGCGACCCCGGCAGCTTCACCTCGGCACCGTCGCGGCGGACCGTCATCGGCCCGAGAAGGCAGATTTCCAGTGGCGGCCGTTCGTGCCGCCCGGATATTTCCACGGTTGTTCCCACGCCTGATGACACGGCGTCCCCCATGGTCACCGCCTATACCGGAAGCGTCCGGCGGCTTGATGCACGGCGGCGGTATTCACAATTCAACAATCTGATCCAGGGAGAGAAGAATGTCCACTTCCGCGGCTCTTGCCGGCACACCCGCTCAACCGATGGCCGATCTCGCAGCCCTGAAGGCCCGCCAGCGGGGCGCCTGGTCTTCGGGCGATTACGCCGTCGTCGGCACCACCTTGCAGATCGTCGGCGAAAGCCTGTGCGAGGCGCTGGATCTGCGCGCCGGGTGCACGGTTCTCGACGTCGCTGCCGGCAACGGCAACGGCTCGCTGGCCGCCGCGCGCCGCTGGTGTGCGGTGACGGCGACCGACTATGTCCCGGCTCTCCTGGAAAAGGCGAAGGAACGGGCAAAGGCCGATCGCCTGATGATGGAGTTTCAGGAGGCGGATGCCGAGAACCTGCCCTTCGCGGACCAGAGCTTCGACTATGCGATGTCGATCTTCGGGGTGATGTTCACCCCCGATCAGGAGCGCGCGGCCGCCGAACTGCTGCGGGTTTGCAAGAGCGGCGGATCGATCGGCCTTGCGAACTGGACGCCCGACGGCTTCATCGGACAGCTGTTCAAGACCATCGGACGCCACGTGCCGCCACCAACAGGCGCCCGCTCGCCTGCGCTTTGGGGCACGCGTGCCCGGCTTGAGGAGCTGTTTCCATCAAGCAAGGCATCGGTCGTCGCGACGCCGCGCCAGTTCGTATTTCGCTACAAGTCCTCAGCGCATTGGCTGGATGTCTTCCGGACGTTCTACGGGCCGGTTCTCAAGGCCTTCGGCACGCTCGATGCTACCGGGCAAAAGGTGCTGGCGGCCGAGCTCATGGAGCTTGCTGCCCGTTTCAACCGGGCCGAGGACGGTACCATGGTGGTTCCGAGCGAGTATCTGGAAGTGGTGATCATGAGACGCTGAGATGGGCTGCCGCGCCGATAAGCCGGCGTCACGCCGGTGTCACGCGACGGCAGAGCTAATTTATGATTAGCTCATCTTGAGGGGCTGGGGGCCGCTCGATGCGAAAAGGGGTCCGCCGTGGTAGGGCGTGGCGGGCCCCTTTCGCGTTCGTGCGCTGGAACAGCAGAAAAATCACGAGGCATGCATGTCCGGGACGAACGAGTTCATCGCGGAGGTGACGAGGGCTGCCAACGAGGTCCAAACACTTGGGCCGAATGATGCGCGGCGCTTCATCCTTCGATCCGTAAGCACAATACGCGAAATGCGCCAGCTTGTCGGGATTCCGAGCAACGGAAGCTACGACACCGTCTTCGATCTCCTGAAGATCGCGACCTCGGCCGGCCAGCAGCCGCCGAGCGACCTGGCAAGAGCGCTGCTGATGGCAGCCGACATGATGCGCACGCTACACATGGTTATCGACAGCCGCGACGCCATTTCGCTCACCGGCATCTGCCAGTCGCGATAGCGCCGCGGCAGCGCGTCATCAGATCTTGGCGAGCGACTGCTCGAGATCGGCGATGATGTCCTTGACGTCCTCGATACCGACGGAGAGACGCACGACATCAGGACCGGCGCCGGCGGCGATCCGCTGTTCGTCGGTCAGCTGGCGGTGCGTCGTCGAGGCCGGGTGGATCACCAGCGAGCGGGTGTCGCCGATATTGGCGAGATGCGAGAAGAGCTCCAGCCCCTCGACGAAGGTCTTGCCGGCCTCGTAGCCGCCCTTGATGCCGAAGGTGAAGACCGATCCGGCGCCCTTTGGCGAATAGCGCTGCTGCACTGCGTGGTTCGGATCATCATCGAGACCGGCATAATTGACCCAGGCTACCTTGCTGTGCGCCTTCAGCCATTTGGCGACCGCGATGGCATTGTCACTGTGGCGCTGCATACGCAGCGGCAGCGTTTCGATGCCGGTCAGGATCAGGAATGCGTTGAAGGGCGCAATTGCCGGGCCGAGATCGCGCAGGCCGAGTACGCGGCAAGCGATTGCAAAGGCGAAATTGCCGAAAGTCGAGTGCAGCACGACGCCGTTATATTCCGGGCGCGGGCTCGACAGCATCGGGTAATTGCCCGATTTCGACCAATCGAACGTGCCGCCATCGACGATGATGCCGCCCATCGAATTGCCATGGCCGCCGAGGAATTTGGTGAGCGAGTGGATTACGATATCGGCGCCGTGTTCGATCGGGCGGATGAGATAGGGCGAGGCCATCGTGTTGTCGACGATCAGCGGCAGGCCGTGCCTGTGCGCCACTTCCGCAATCGCAGCGATATCAACGAAAGTACCGCCCGGATTGGCAAGGCTCTCGATGAAGATCGCGCGGGTGTTGCCGTCGATATGCTTCTCGAAGCTCGCCGGATCCTCGACATCGCCCCAGCGGACCTGCCAGCCGAAATTATCGAAGGCATGGCCGAACTGGTTGATCGAGCCGCCATAGAGGCGCTTGGCGGCGACGAAATTGTCGCCCGGGCGCATGATCGTGTGGAAAACGATCATCTGCGCGGCGTGACCCGATGCGACAGCGAGCGCGGCGGTGCCGCCCTCAAGTGCTGCGACACGCTCTTCGAGCACCGCCTGAGTCGGGTTCATGATGCGGGTATAGATGTTGCCGAATGCCTGCAGGCCGAAGAGCGCGGCGGCGTGGTCGGCGTCGTTGAAGACGTAAGCCGTGGTCTGGTAGATCGGCGTGGCACGGGCGCCAGTCGCCGGATCGGGCTGCGCGCCCGCGTGGATTGCCAGTGTGTTGAAGCCTGGATTGTTCGTTGCCATGCCGTCCTCCCATTGCGTTGAATGGCGGCAGCATAGCCAAGGCGGAGCAAATGTTAATCGCCTGACGTTTCAACCGTCGGGAGAAATGTGGAAAATCCGTTCGCTATCCGGCAAGCCGCGGAATTTCGATTGCCGGGCAGCGGTCCATCACCACCTTGATGCCGCCGGCCTCGGCGCGGCGGGCTGCATCGTCGTCGCGCACGCCGAGCTGAGCCCAGATCACCCGCGGGCGAACGGCCAGCGCCAGAGTTTCGGTCACCACCTCCTGCAGATATTCGGAGGCGCGGAACACATCGACCATATCGACGGGAACAGGAATATCCTCGAGCCTGCCGTAGACCATCTGCCCATGGATCGTCTTGCCCGCCTGCCCCGGATTGACCGGGATCACCTCGTAGCCGCGTGACAGGAGATAACCCATCACGCCATTGCTCGGGCGCGCCGGGTTCGGCGAAGCGCCGGTCAGCGCAATCGTCTTCACCGAATTCAGAATTTCGGCGATGTAGGCATCGCTGTAATGATCATGATCCATCGGTCCATCCCCCGCAGCCATTTTTTCACCCGGTTGAAACCTGCAGTTCTTTCAGGCGTATATATAACCATACGGGTTCCAAGGAGGAATGGCCCATGAAAAAACTTGTGCTGACAATTGCGATCGTGCTGGCGGCCTCGCCGTCCTTCGCGATCTCGCGGCTCAATCCGCTGTCGATGACCTGCCAGAGCGCGCGCGCCGCCATCCACAATCAGGGCGCCGTGATCTTCCGCTGGACCTCACCGCGCGGACTGCCGCTCTATGACCGGTTCGTGCGCAACAGCCGCTTCTGCGACGCCAATGAGTATGCCGAGTGGAAAAACATCCCGACGCGTGACGACCGGTCCTGCCCGGTCCTCAACTGCCAGAACATCGACAACCTGGACGGGACATTTCTTGTTCCGAACCACTCATTGTAACGTATCGATGCGTGTTGGAAACCGTTCTCACAGTGCTGAAAGGCGCATGCCTACTCGCGCCTTTCAGAATCGATTGTGCCGAAATGCACCCTATGGGCGCACAATCTACGGCATACCAAAGTAATAGAATAATCTCTATATTTCAGCAAGATAACTAAATGGTGAAATAGACCGTAAGGCGATGTTCACTTTTTGTTTTTTCTTTAAGCCAGCTTCGTTCCCGCATATATTAGAGACACCTCACAGTTGAGTGGATGAAATCAAAATAAACGCATCGGGAGTGCACGCGGGGCGGGTCCATTCAAGACGCAATCTCCTCGCCTGCGGCACCGTTCCCGGCGATAATCATAGCGTCAGGTTGCAAAATAATCCGGGTGCATTGATTTTCGGCGTGGCGAAGCTCATACCGCTGATGTTCTCCCGCCTCCCCGCTCCGGTTTGCGATCTTGCCCCTCGACGTCATTCTTCTGGTTCTCTTCGGCGCCCTTCTCCACGCGACATGGAACGCCATTATCAAGGCCGGCACCGACAAGTCGCTCGACGCGGCATTGATCTCTGCAGGCGGCGCAGTCGCTGCACTTCCCTTCCTGGCATTTTTGCCGCTGCCGAATGCTGCGGCCTGGCCGTTCATCGGCGTCTCCGCCATCCTGCAATTTGCCTATTTCCAGCTGGTTGCCGGTGCCTACCGGGCGGGTGACATCGGGCTCGTCTATCCGCTGATGCGCGGTTGCGCACCTCTGCTGATCGCCGCCACAAGCAGCTTCGTGCTCGGCGAAACGCTGTCAGGCGGTGCACTGATCGGAACGATGACGATCTGCGCCGGCATCCTGACGCTCGCCTTCGAAGCCAGACACGGCAGCCGCCACGCCATCATGCTGGCCCTGATCAATGCCTGCGTGATAGCCACTTACACCTATGTCGATGGCATCGGCGCACGGATATCCGGTAATGCGATCTCCTATACGCTGTGGATGTCGCTGCTGCCGCCGGTCCTCTTGTTTGCCTGGGCGATATCGCGGCGCGGCGCCCGCGTGGTCGCCATCCACGTGCGCGTTCACTGGTGGCGCGGCCTGATTGGCGGCTCGGGCTCGATCGCCTCCTACGGACTGGCGCTCTGGGCTATGACCAAAGCCCCGGTCGCGACCGTCGCCGCGCTGCGCGAAACCTCGATCCTCTTTGCGCTAGTGATCTCGGTCGTCGTGCTGAAAGAGCGCGCCAGCCCCTGGCGCTACCTCGCCGGCGTGATCATTGCCATGGGCGGGCTGATCTTGAAGCTGGGGTAGTCACTCCTCCGGCCAGACAGGGATGCGCTTGCCGAGGAAAGCGCCGATTCCTTCTTCCGCGTCATCAGTCAGCATGCTGTCGACCATGACTTCGGCGGCGAAAGTGTAGGCTTCCTCGACCGGCATTTCGAGTTGGCGATAGAAGGCTTCCTTGCCGATGCGGATCGCTTCCGGTGACTTCGAGGCGATGACGGAGGCGTATTTCGTCACCACCTGGGTCAAGTATTGTTTCGGCACGATGCGGTTGACCAAACCGAAATCCTTGGCGGTCGAGGCGTCGATGGTCTCGCCGGTCAGCAGCATTTCCATCGCCTGCTTGCGATGCGCGGCCCGGGATATCGCAACCATCGGCGTCGAGCAGAACAGGCCGATATTGACGCCCGGCGTGCAGAAGGTCGCGGTGTCGGTGCAGATCGCCAGATCGCAGGACGCAACAAGCTGGCAGCCGGCGGCGGTCGCCAGACCGTCGATCTCGGCGATCACCGGTTTCGGCAGGCGGGTGATTTCCAGCATCAGATCCGCGGCAAGCGCAAAGCTCTCCTCGAAGAAGGCAACGCCATCATCGGCATCAGTGCGATGCGCCGTCAGCTCCTTCAGGTCGTGCCCGGCAGAGAAGACGTTGCCGGTAGAGGCGATGATGACGACGCGCACCGACGAATCCTCGCCGGCGGCCTGCAACTCGCCCATCAGCGTTTCCAGGACGGCGATCGACAGCGCATTGGCCGGCGGATTGTTCAGGGTGAGCCTGAGAACCCCGTCATTCAGCTGGCGCAGCACCAGTGCACCCCCGCCCGCCTTGTCTGGATCTTTCCGGAAGGAAACGACTTCGGCCATTGGTCTAACTCCCTGCAATCATCTTTCGTGCTAGATGTTCTGCCACAGCGTGCCGGCAATTTCGAGGTGAACAGATGCAACCGGTCATGACGATCGACGAGGTCCACCGTTTTCTGGAGACGGACTTTCCGCAGATCCATACGGACGGGCGGGTGCTCAAGGTGATCGACATCGCGCCCGGCAAGGCTTCGATGCGGCTCGACCCGGCAGAACGGCATCTGCGGCCGGGCGGGACGATTTCAGGACCGGCGCTCTTCACCCTGGCGGATGTCACCGCCTATGTCGCAGTGCTCTCGCATATCGGCCCTGTGGCGCTTGCCGTCACCACGAATCTCAACATCAACTTCCTCAGATTGCCGAAGCCGGAACCGACCTTCTGCACCTGCCGGATTCTCAAGCTCGGAAGGCGTCTGGCAGTGATCGAAGCATCGATATTTCAGCGCGATGAGAGCGAATTGATCGCTCACGCCACCGCCACCTACTCGATTCCACCTCGGGAAATATGAGGTATCATAATACCATATACCTATCGTATTGATATTGCTTGTCTATTTTTTCAGATAGCCGATTGCGCGATATTGACCCGGGAAAGGGTTGCCTTTATACACACCGCCAGAACGCAGCCTTTCCGGGCTGCTTTCTTTTTGGCTGTCTCCGGACACCAAACCAAGCAACAAGAAACGCCCTTCGCCTTCGGGCATGAGGGATCCAAAAGAGAGTAACTACTATGGCAACTTTCTCCCAGAAGCCTGCAGAGGTGGAGAAGAAGTGGGTCATCATCGACGCCGAAGGGCTTGTCGTTGGCCGTCTCGCTTCCGTAATCGCTATGCGTCTGCGCGGCAAGCACAAGGCAACCTTCACGCCTCACGTTGACGACGGCGACAACGTCATCGTCATCAATGCAGACAAGGTCGTCTTCACCGGCAAGAAGTATTCCGACAAGGTTTACTACTGGCACACCGGCTATGCTGGCGGCATCAAGGAACGTACTGCTCGCCAGATCATCGAAGGCCGCTTCCCGGAGCGCGTTCTCGAAAAGGCTGTTGAGCGCATGGTTCCGCGCGGCCCGCTCGGTCGCCGCCAGATGAAGAACCTGCGCGTTTACGCTGGTTCCAACCATCCTCACGAAGCACAGCAGCCCGTCGTTCTCGACGTCGCCAAGCTGAACAAAAAGAATGTAAGGAGCGCCTAAGAATGGCTGACCTCTCCTCCCTGAAGGATCTCGGCACGTCTTCCGAAGCAGCTGCTCCGGTTCACGTCCGTAAGGTCGACTCGCTTGGCCGTTCCTACGCGACCGGCAAGCGCAAGAACGCTGTCGCCCGCGTATGGCTCAAGGCCGGCTCCGGCAAGATCATCGTCAACGGCAAGGAATTCACCGAATACTTTGCACGTCCGGTTCTGCAGATGATCCTGCGCCAGCCGATCTTCGCTGCCGCCCGCGACGGCCAGTTCGACATCATCGCAACGGTTGCAGGCGGCGGTCTTTCCGGCCAGGCCGGTGCCGTTCGTCACGGTCTCTCCAAGGCCCTCACCTACTTCGAGCCGGGCCTGCGTCCGGTCCTGAAGAAGGGTGGCTTCCTGACCCGCGACAGCCGCGTCGTCGAGCGTAAGAAGTACGGTAAGGCCAAGGCCCGCCGTTCGTTCCAGTTCTCGAAGCGCTAATCGCTTCTGGACATTGCTTTGCGGAAAGGCCGGGCTTTTGCCCGGCTTTTTTGTTTATTCAGGTTTGAAGAAGAATGCCTCGAGCCGGTAGCCATCCGGATCGATGATGAAGGCCGCATAGTAGAACTGGCCGTAGTCCGGGCGAATCCCCGGTGTGCCGTTATCTTCGCCGCCGTTCGCCACGCCGGCAGCATAGAACGCATTCACGGCTTCTTCGCTGGGTGCCGTGAAGCAGAAATGCAGGCCCGAGCCGCGATCGGCGGGAACCGGGCGCGCCACCTGACTGACCCAGAAAGCAGGCTTGTCGGCGCCATAGCCCACCGTGCCATCGAAATTCGACAGCCGCTCATAGCCGAGCGGCGCCAGCAACGCATCGTAGAACTGGCGCGATCTCTCGAGATCCTTCACTCCGATCGATACGTGATCGAACATGCCCATCCGTCTCTCCTCTTCGGTTGAACCAAGCTTCTTTGAAGCGATGAATGAAGTCAACGGACGCCGTGCGGGCTCGCGGCGGTGCTTGATCGCCATCGGCAGGACTGCTAGACCGGCGGCAAGTTTTCACCTGACAAGGCAGGAGCTGATATGGGAGGCATCCCGTCCGCAGACAGATAGGCCGCAGCAACCTTTTGATGTTGTTGCGGCGTCTGTCCCATCTATCCAGACTGCGATGAGAAGGCAGATCGCCGCCGAATGAACTCGTTCGAGCGGATGAATACTTATGTCTTCCCGAAATAAAAACTGGACCTATTCCCTGCCTGCAGCACTGCTGCTCTTGGCACCCTTCGATATCCTCGCGTCCCTTGCCATGGATATCTACCTCCCCGTTGTTCCCCATATGCCGGCCGCGCTCGGCACCTCACCTGGCGTCATCCAGATGACGCTCAGCCTCTACATGCTGATCCTTGGCGCCGGACAACTGCTCTTCGGCCCGCTTTCCGATCGCGCCGGAAGGCGGCCGGTCCTGCTTGGCGGTGCGCTGCTCTTTGCCCTCTCCTCGCTCCTGCTGGCGGCGACCTCATCGGCCTCCGCCTTCGTTGCGCTCAGGCTGCTGCAAGCCGCCGGGGCATCGGCAGCACTTGTGGCGACATTCGCAACGGTGCGGGATGTCTATGCCACACGGCCGGAAAGTGCGGTGATCTACAGCCTGCTCGGGGCCATCCTGTCTTTCGTCCCGGCCCTTGGGCCGATCGCCGGCGCGCTGATTGCAGATCATTTCGGATGGCGCATGATCTTCACGGTGCTTGGCGCGATGATGCTGGTGGCGATCATCAATGCATTTGCCGGCTGGCACGAGACGAGACCAGCGACGGCGGCGAGCACGGTGATCGATGTGCGACCCATTCTGGCAAGCGGGACGTTCTGGACCTACACGATAGGATCCAGCGCGGCGTTGGGTTCGTTCTTCGTCTTCTTCTCGACAGCCCCACGGGTGCTGATCGAAAAAGCCGGGCTCTCGCAAATGGCCTTCAGCCTCTCCTTCGCCACAGCCGCCATCGTGATGATCGCCGCCGCCCGCTTCGCAGGCCGTCTGGTGAGGGTTTGGGGAACGGCGGGCAGCCTTGCGCGCGGCATGGGGCTGCTGCTTCTCGGCGCCTTGCTCCTCGCTCTCGGTGAATTCTTCCTTGCCCCATCTTTCGTCAGCTTCGTGCTTCCGATGTGGGTCATCTCGGCCGGTATCGTGCTCATCATGGCGGTGACAGCCAACGGAGCGCTGGCGGCGTTCGGCTACAAGGCGGGAACTGCAGTGGCTCTTTATTCCTGCATCCAGAGCCTCATCGTCGTCGTCGCAGGCACGGCCTTCGTGCTGTTGTTGAACGATGAAACGGCGTGGCCATTGGCGAGCTATTGCACCGCGTCGGCGGCCGTGACGCTGATCGCGCTTCGCCGTATTTGCTGACCCTGCAACCATGGAGGCGGCGGCAGGTTCGCCGCCTCTCACTTGCAATCGGCTGGATCCTCGCCTAGGCCTTTTCCCGAAGAGGAATTGCCATGCCGACCCCGCCCTCACCCTTTGCCGAGACCCCGCAGCCGCCCTATTACGTCGTCACCTTTTCCTCGATCCGCACTGCGGGCGATCAGGGATATGAGGCGATGGCCGATCGCATGGCCGAGCTTGCGCTGCAGCAGCCGGGCTGTCTCGGGGCCGAGAGTGCGCGGGATGCGGATGGCTTCGGCATCACCAATTCCTATTGGGCCGACGAGGAAAGCCTGAAGGCGTGGAAACAGGTTGCCAGCCACCTCGCCGCCCAGCGGATCGGCCGCGATCGCTGGTACAGGCAATACAAGGTTCGCATCGCGCGCGTCGAACGCGCCTATGAATTCACCGCCCCGGAGGAAGGGAGCCCCAATGGCCAATAAGACCATCGACCACGCCTTTACCGCGACCAGCCTGACATCGGCAGCGAGCGATCCGACCTTTGCCGGCGCGCTCTCCTTCATGCGCCGGCGGTTTACCAAGGATCTTGCGGGCGTCGACGTTGCCGTCTGGGGCGTGCCTTTCGATGCCGCAGTCTCCAACCGCCCGGGCACGCGCTTCGGACCGCAGGCGATCCGCCGGGCGTCGGCGATCTTCGACAACGATCCGCAATATCCGTTCAACCGCGACCTCTTCACCGATATGGCGGTCATCGACTATGGCGACTGCCTTCTCGACTACGGCAATCACCAGGAAACGCCTGCGGCGATCGAGCGCCAGGCGCAAACAATCCTCGACAGCGGCGCGTTCATGCTGACGCTCGGCGGCGATCATTACGTGACCTGGCCGATCCTCAAGGCGCATGCCGCCAAGCATGGACCGCTGGCGCTGGTCCAGTTCGACGCGCATCAGGACACCTGGCTCGACGATGCCGGGCGCATCGACCACGGCTCCTTCGTCGCCCGCGCGGTGCGCGACGGCATCATCGATCCCGACCGTTCGATCCAGATCGGCATCCGCACCCATGCGCCCGATGACTGCGGCATCGCCATCCTCTACGGCCATCAGGTCGAGGACATGAGCGCCTCAGAGATCGCCTCGACGATCATTTCGCACACCAAGGGCGCTCCCGCCTATCTGACCTTCGATATCGATTGCCTCGATCCGGCTTTCGCACCCGGCACCGGCACGCCGGTTGCGGGCGGCCCGTCGAGCGCCAAGATCCTCTCGGTCCTGCAGCGGCTGCATCAGCTCGATATCCGCGGCGCCGATGTCGTCGAGGTATCCCCGCCCTATGACCATGCCGATGTCACCGCCATTGCGGGGGCGACGGTCGCGATGTATATGCTGGGCCTTCACGCCGAGAGGCGCGCAGCCGCCAAATGACGGCTGTTATCAAACTGATTCAACTTCATGGCAAACTGATTCCGGAACAGTCCGGAACTCATTGAAAGCGCAGGATTATCATGGCAGCGAAGATATTCATCGATGGCGAAGCTGGTACGACGGGTCTGCAGATCCGCGAGCGCCTGGCTGGCCGCCGTGATATCGAACTGCTGTCGATCCCGGCTGAAAGCCGCAAGGACAAGGCTGTCCGCGCCGAGCTTCTGAACAAGGCTGACGTCGCGATCCTCTGCCTGCCTGACGATGCCGCCAAGGAAAGCGTCAGCCTGATCGAGAACGACACGACCAAGGTGATCGACGCCTCGACGGCGCATCGCGTTGCCGAAGGCTGGGCCTATGGCTTTGCGGAACTCAGCAAGGATCAAGCCGGTGTCATCGCCTCGGCCAAGCGTGTCGCCAATCCGGGCTGCTGGCCGCAGGGCCCGATCGCCATGCTGCGTCCGCTTATCGAAGGCGGTCTGGTGCCCGCTGATTACCCTGTCACCGTCAACGGCATCTCGGGTTACAGCGGCGGCGGCCGGACGATGATCGAGGATTATGTCGCCAAGGGCGAAGACGCGCCTGAATACATGCCCTACGGCCTGAGCTTCAAGCACAAGCACCTGCCGGAGCTGCAGCGCTATGCCAAGCTCGGCCGCGTGCCGTTCTTCCAGCCGGTCGTCGGCAATTTCGCGCAGGGCATGGTCGTCACCGTGCCGCTGCAGCTGTCGCATCTGGAAAAGGTGCCGACGGGCGCTGAAATCCACGCGGCGATCGCCGACTATTTCGCTGGAATCAAGGGTGTCGTCGAAGTGGCGCCGTTCGAGACGACCGAGCGCACGGCCGATCTCAACCCGGAGATCTACAACGACACCAACCGCATGCGCCTGCACGTCTTCGCCAATGATGCGAATGCACAGGCGCTGCTGGTCGCCGTCTATGACAATCTCGGCAAGGGTGCCTCGGGTGCTGCCGTGCAGAACATGGACCTGATGATCGGCGCGTGATTTGGCGGGTGGCCGCGCCTGGCGCGGCCACCTCCCTCCGCATATGTCCAGGCCACGATGCTCCTCTCCTTCGACGCTCTCTCCTCTTGGCTTTCATCCGCGCTGCCGGATCACGGCGTTCACGCGCTGATAGCGTTCGCCTTCATTGCCGGACTGGCGCGCGGCTTTTCCGGTTTCGGAGCGGCGCTGATCTTCATTCCGCTTGGCGGCGCGATCGTCGGGCCGAAGCTGATCTCGCCGGTGCTGTTGGTGATCGACGGCCTGGCGACCCTCGGCATGATCCCGGATGCCTGGCGCAATTCGAACCGGCGCGAGGTCTTCGTCATGGCGGCGGGTGCGGTACTTGGCGTTCCAGCGGGAACGGTCGTGCTGACGCTGATGGATCCGCTGGTGCTGCGCTGGATCATCTGCGGCACGGCAATCTGCCTGCTCGCACTTCTGATCTCCGGCTGGCGCTATCACGGCGAGCCGTCGGCACGGCTGAGTTCCGGCGTCGGCCTGCTTGCCGGGCTCTTCAGCGGTGCGGCCCAGCTCGGCGGGCCGCCCGTCGTCGCCTATTGGCTCGGGGGCAAGAGCAATTTTCAGCGCGTCCGCGCCAACGTCATCTTCTACTTCTCGATCTCCAGCATTTTCACGACGATCAGCTACTACGTAGGCGGCCTGTTCGTGCAGGCGGTATTTGCGCTGACGATCGTCATTCTTCCGGCCTATGCGGCTGGGCTCTACGGCGGTTCGAAGCTTTTCGGCCTGGCGAAAGAAAGCACCTTCCGCCTGACCTGCTATCTGCTGATCGCCGCATCGGCGATCTTCGGCATGCCTGCGCTGGACGGCATCCTGCGCTAACGTCAGGCAGGCCTGCGCAACAGGCCAAGGTTGACGCTCAGCTTTTCGCCCGGGCCATGCGCAAAGGCAAACAGCAGTCCGGCAAGAAATGTGAAGTGATCGACGAAGAAGCCGAATTCGGCCTGGTTGCCTTCCCAACGGTTCGGACCGTGGAACGCGAAAGCGAGGAAGATCACGTAGACACCGGCAGCGAGCGACGCCTCGCTGAAGAAGGCGCCGCTCAGCAGTGCGACAGCAAGCCCGACCTCGAAGAAGGCAGCGATCCAGGACAGCAGCAGCGGCAGCGGAAAACCCGCGGCGGCAATATAACCGGCGGTCGCTCCCATATCCATGAATTTGAAGCTTGCCGCCATGACGAACAGGCCGCCGAAAATCAGCCGTGCCACGAGAATTGCGATTGTCTTACCCATTGTCCTACCCTCTTTTGCGGCCGAAGCCGTGTGAACTATGCCACAAGGACGGATGGTGGCGAGGGTTGCCGACAATGACGCATGCGAATTTTCCGGCAAAATCGAAAAAGCCGCGGAGCGTCTGCACCGCGGCTTGAAACATGCGGACACGAATAGGCGTCAGTCGCGTTCGGCGATCGTGGTCTGCCGCGAGAACTCCCCGTAATAGCCGCGCCAGTTGGCGATGGCGAAGCCGAAGACGACGAGCGCGCCGCCCTGATGCAGCAGGCCCCAATGCAGCGGCACGTGCAGCAGCAGCGTGGTAATGCCGATCGCCGCCTGGATGGTCACCAGCGCGAAGAGCACGACGGCGCGGCGCGCATGCGTCGTTGCCGATGCGGCGCGCAGGGCGATCACCATGTTGATCAGCGTCAGCGCAAACAGCGTGTAGGCGCCGACACGGTGGATGAACTGAACGGTCTTCGGGTTCTCGAAGAAGTTGATCCAGGCAGGCTGCTGGATCAGCAGATCGCCCGGAACGACGGAACCATCCATCAGTGGCCATGTATTGTAGGTGAAACCGGCATCGAGACCGGCGACGAGCGCGCCGAGATAGATCTGGAACAGCGCGAAAATGGCGATCACGGCCGCCCAGCGTCTGGAGCTCTGCGTCGGCGCTGCATCATCGGAATGCGGCGAGAGCCCCCGCATGATCCACATGCAGGAGGCAAAGATCAGACAGGCCATGACCAGATGGGTCGCAAGGCGATATTGGCTGACATCGGTGCGCACGGAGAGACCGGAGGACACCATCCACCAGCCGATGAAGCCCTGCAGACCGCCGAGCGCCAGAATACCCGCGAGCGGCCAGCGCAGGCGGCGCTCCACCTTGCCGGTGATCCAGAAATAGAGAAGCGGCAGGCCGAAGATGACGCCGATGCCGCGAGCAATCAGCCGGTGTGCCCACTCCCACCAAAAGATGCCCTTGAACTCTTCGACCGTCATGTCGCTGTTCAGCTGCTGGAATTCGGGAATGCGCTGGTAGAGCTTGAATTCCTCGTCCCATTCCGTGGCATTCAGCGGCGGAATGACGCCGTGGATCGGCTTCCATTCGGTGATCGACAAGCCGGAATTGGTCAGCCGCGTGGCGCCCCCGACCAGCACCAGACAGAAGAGCGCCAGAAGCACGAAACCCAGCCAGATGCGAATGGCGCGGCGGTTGCGGTCCTGCTTGCGGACTTCGCCCCGGATTGCCTGCTCGATGGTCATATTCGCGACGGCCATGATTGCTCCTTCGTTACGGCAGTTGATTTGCCCCAGCGGCTCATGCAAAACAAGCCCCGAACCTTTGCGGCATGCCGTCGCGCTGTCCAAGCAACCCGGAAGATTGAATTGATATGCCCGTTCGCCTGCGCAAATTCATCGGCACGATCCTGATCATCGTCCTCGTGCTCGCCTATGCGCTGATCGCGAATACGATCGCCGTCGCCACGCTTGGCGAGGCGCCGTGGTGGGGCCACCTGCTCTATTTCGCGCTGACCGGCATGCTCTGGGTGCTTCCCGCCATGCTGATCATCAAGTGGATGGCCGGGCCGAAGCAGCAATAGCGCATTAACGCGCAGATAACCGTGATCGGCGGAAAAGCGCGCGCCACGGCCTGCGTTTAAATCCTCGATAGGCTCCGCAGCGCTATATCCTCTGGCAAGCAATCTTGACCGGAGAATTCCCGTGCGGACCCAGAAGCTCGATGCCGACCAGCAGCCGCTCGACGACGCAGGCAAGGCCGACGCCGGCATTTCGCGGCCGAGGTCGCTCAGCGCCAAGCTGGCGATCGCCGAACTGGATGTAAGCGTCCACGATGCGATGGAGCCGCTGGAGCGCGATTGGCGGACGCTGGAGAAGGACCACCTCACCTCTCTGCATCAGGGCTATGAATGGTGCCGCTCCTGGGTGCGCGCCTACAAACGGCCGCTGGCAATCCTCAAGGGCAGTACGCATGGCAAAGTTGCCTTCATCCTGCCGGTCGAGATCGATAGCAGCCACGGCGTCCGGATCGCCCGCTTCATCGGCGCCGATCACAGCAATATCAACACCGGCCTGTTTTCCGAACATTTCCTGGAAGCCTTTGAAGACCTTGATCCTCCGCGCTTTGCCGAAATCCTAAAACAGGCGCTGCAGGGCAAAGCCGATCTTCTGCTGCTGCAGAACATTCCGCTCGAATGGCGCGGGCGACGAAACCCGCTCGGCCTGCTGCCGATGGTGCAAAACCAGAACCATGCCTATCAGCTGCCGCTGCTCGACAATTTCGAGGCAACGCTGAAGCAGGTGAATGCCAAGAGCCGCCGCAAGAAGTTCCGCGTCCAGTCGAAGCGGCTGGAGGCCGTCGGCGGGTTCGACTATGTGGATGGGGGCGCGGCTGGCGAACAGCACGCGCTGCTCGACCTGTTCTTCAAGCAGAAGGCGGAGCGCTTCCGCACCCTCGGTCTGCCCGACGTTTTTGCCGATGCTGAGACGAAAGCCTTCCTGCACGGCCTTATCGATATTCGCGACGGCGGCGACTACGGCCTGGAAATGCATGCGTTGCGGCTGAAGGGCGAGCTTGCGGGCAAGATTGCCGCGGTTTCAGGTATCTCGCGCAAGGGCGATCACATTATCTGCCAGTTCGGCGCGATCGATGAGAGCCTGGTACCGGATTCGAGCCCCGGCGAATTTCTCTATTGGCAGATGATATCGGGGCTGCAGGGCAAGGGCGTATCGCTCTTCGACTTCGGCCTTGGAGACCAGACCTACAAGCGCTCTTGGGCGCCTGTCGAAACCAGCCATCACGATGCGGTTCTGCCGCTGTCGCTGAAGGGATCTATCGCCGGTGCGGCGCATCGCGCCATCACCAGAAGCAAGGCCTTCATCAAGGCCCGGCCGGGTTTCTATCGTGCCGCCCAGCGCGTTCGCGCCAGGATCGGCATCTGATCGTCACGCCGCGTGGCGGGCAACATCAGGCTCGACGGCTTCCCCGCCCGACATCAGCACGACGCGCTGATAGCCGGCCTTTTCGAACTCCGTCATGGCATGGACGAACTCGTCCTCCAACACTTCGGGCATCGACAGGATGATTTCGACATCCTTGCTGCGGGTCAGGCGCGAGACGCCGGCCACGTCGGCCGCGCCGCATTCGACGACGACGATATCGTAGGCCGACATCAGCGCATCGAGAAGCAGCGAGAGCCGATCGGCCCCGCGCATGGCCTGACGCACGTCGCTGGTCCCCTGCGGAATGAGATGGGCGTCCGAGGCGCGGTCGCCGTGGATCGTATCGCCGAAAGCGGCAACGCCGCAAAGCAGATCGGTCACACCGGGCGCTTCCAGATCTTCGGCCATCAGAACCGTCGGATAACCGGAGCCGGTCATATCAACCAGAATGGTGCGCTGGCCGGATGCCGAGAGCTTGCGGGCCAGCGCGACAGTGGCAGCAGATCCATCGTCACCAACGGGTGATATGGCGATTGCCAGCGGCGCTCGGCTGCTCGTCAGATATTCGGCAACGGAGCCGATCGAGAATTCGTTGCCGTCAACGGGCTCTACGGTTTCTGCCGACTCTTCGACAACCACGTCTTCCTCGTGTGCAGACAGCATGCTCGGCGCCGCGCGCTTGGACTTGACCGGCGCAGCAACGGCGAGCAGTTCGTCTTCAGTCCGAGCCGCCGGGACGGCGGATACACCGACGGGACGCAGTGCGCGGCCGCTGAAAAGCTCTGCCAGCATGATGAAGATCGAGGTGAGGATCAGCGTTGCGAAGGTCGCGACAATGACGATCGGCACGACCTTCGGGAAATAGGGATCGACCGGCTGGACAGCCTTGGAAACGACGCGGGCATCGGCCGGGCTTGAATTGCTGTCGGCGCGCGAGGCGGCTTCGCGGTAACGGACGAGATAGGTTTCGAGCAGCTGGCGCTGGGCATTGGCTTCGCGCTGCAGGGCATTGAGGCCGACTTCGTCTTCACCGGCCTTGGCGCTATTCTGCTGAAGCGTAGTGGACTGGCGCTCGAGCTCGGCGGCACGAAGATCGGCGACCTTCGATTCGTTCTCGATGCTGGTCAGGATCTTCTGCGTCTCCTGGCGGATCTGCGTCTTGATGTCGGCCAGCTGTGCCCGCAGGCTGCGAAGTCGCGGGTGGTTGTTGAGCAGCGACGTGCTGAGATCGGAAATCTGCGACTGCAGGCCGGACTCGGTGCCCTTCAGGCGCTGCATCGACTGTGATGCCATGATATCCGGCAGCGTATCGGACGGTGCGCCCGACGACAGGGCATTGCGAACGGCCTGTGCGCGGGCCTCGGCATTGGCCTTCTCGCCACGGACGCGCGTCAGCTCCGCGGAAATATCGTTCAGCTGCTGGGTCGGGAAATTGCTGCCGCCATTGGTGGGCAGCAAGCCATATACCGAGCGGTATTCGGCAACCTTCTGCTCGGCATCGCTGACCTTCTGACGCAGGCTTTCGATCTCGGGCTCCAGCCAGCGGGTCGCTTCGGAATTGGAATCGAGCTTCGCGCCGCTCTGGGTGGCAAGATAGACGGAGGCCATCGCATTCGGGATGCGGGCGGCGAGCTTCGGATCCTTGGAGGTGAAGTTGATGCCGATGACGCGGGAGCCCGGCACCTGGAAGACCTGCAGGCGCTCCGTGAACGCATCGATGACGCGTTCTTCCGGCGGGTTCTCGGCCGGGTTCTTTTTCAGATGCAGTGCGATCAGGATATCGGTCAGCGCCGAACCGTTGGCGGCCTCGTCGAATTCGGGAAGCTCGTAAAGCTTCTCGCTGTTGATGACCTTCTTGATCAGATCGGCCGATTGCAGCAGCTGCACCTGGCTGGCGATGTTCAGTTCGTCCAGCAGCGGCCCGGCATTGGCGTCGGCAGACTGGGTGTTGGCGAAGGCCGGTGCGCGCTGTTCGATCAGCAACCGCGTTTCGCCGCGGTATTTCGGAGCAATCATCTTGGCGCCGGCAAAAGCGACCCCTGCCCCGACCAGCGTGATCGCGACGACCTTGAGCCGCCGTTCCCATACCGCACGGACAAGCTGGCCAAGATCGATATCGACATCCTGATTACCCGTTACGCCGGACATACTCGCACTCCAAGGACAAAGGTGTGGCGAAGGGTAAACGACTATAGTAACCCAAGCGTTAATTACCGGCTGGGCAAGTAAGGCGCCCAAACCTGCCGTCTTCCAAAAAATCCTGCAAATTTTTACCGGGCATTAACCCTAACGGATTGATAACGGCAGGGACCAAGTTCGTTTCCTGTGAGCACAGTCGAATGCCTTTCGCAAAGCCCAAGATGTTTCTGGCCCTGAGCCTTGCCGCGATGACCGCGGTACTGAGCGGCTGCAACACCTATAAGCCGGCGCCGAAGGCTTTCCAGCAGGCGACGATCCAGCCCTATACGCTGGATAGCGGCGACCGGCTGCGGATCACCGTCTTCGATCAGCCGAGCATGACCAACAGCTACACCGTCGACCAGGCAGGCTATGTCGCCTTCCCGCTCGTCGGTCAGGTCCCTGCCCGCGGCCGCACGCTGCAGCAGCTGTCCGGCCAGCTTGCCGCCAAGCTCAAGCAGGGTTATCTGCGCGATCCTGACGTCACCATCGATGTCGATCGCTACCGTTCTATCTACGTCATGGGTGAAGTCGGCCAGCCCGGCCAATATGCCTATGTTCCAGGCCTGACCGTGCAGAACGCCATTGCGGTGGCCGGCGGCTTCTCCTCCCGCGCCAATCAGGCAAGCGTAGACGTGACACGCAAGATCAACGGCCAGGTCATCACCGGCCGCGTCAACATCTCGTCCGCCATCATTGCCGGCGACACCATCTACGTCCGCGAACGGCTGTTCTGATCGCATATGGCAGACGAACAACGGCCTCTCCGCATCATTCACTGCTTCAGGTCACCGGTCGGTGGCATTTTTCGCCATGTCCGCGATCTCGTCGAGGAGCACAGCAAAGCCGGTCACGAGGTCGGCATTCTCTGCGACAGTTCGACCGGCGGCGAGCACGAGAACCGGCTGTTCGACGACATCCGTCCCTATCTTTCGCTGGGGCTGACGCGCGTGCCGATCCGCCGCGCACCCGGCATCTCGGATATCCCTGTTATCTGGGATACATACAAGACGATTAAAAGTTTGCGGCCTGATGTGCTGCACGGACACGGCGCCAAAGGCGGTGTGCTCGCGCGGCTTGTTGGCTCAGCCCTGCGGGTGAACAGGTATCGCGTAGCCCGCCTCTATACCGCCCATGGCGGAAGCCTGCATTATTCCCGCACCTCGCTCCTCGGGCAATTCGTGCTCAAGATGGAGCGGCTGCAGGAATATCTGACCGACGCGCTCGTCTTCATCTGCGAATACGAGCGCGACACCTACATGAAGAAGGTCGGCAAGCCGAAGACCAAGACGCGACTGATCTATAACGGCATCGGGGAGCGCGACTTCCAGGTGATCCCGACCCGATCCGACGCCGTCCAGTTCATCTATATCGGCATGCTCAGGGACCTTAAGGGTCCCGATCTTTTTGTGGATGCCTTTGCCAGGACGGAGCGTCTGGCCGGGCGGCCGCTCTCGGCGCTGATGATCGGCGATGGCCCTGACCGCGACAAATACCGCGACATGATGGTCGAGCGCGGGCTCGGAAAACGTATCAGCATGCTGCCGGCGATGCGGGTGCAGGACGCCTTCACCATGTCCGACAATGTCGTCGTCCCCTCCCGCGCCGAGGCCATGCCCTATATCGTTCTCGAGGCACTCGGCGCCGGCAAGACCGTCATCGCCAGCCGTGTCGGCGGCATCCCTGAGGTGCTCGGCAAGGATAGCAGCGCGCTGGTGGCACCAGGCGACGCCGGTGATCTGGCGCGGGTGATGGCGGAAGCAATCGCCAAGCCCGGATGGGGGCGGCAGACCATGCCGTCGGCGGACGCGGTGAAGGCGGTTTTCTCCGCACCTGTGATGGCCAAGGATGTTCTGAAACTATACTACGAGCTCGTGGGTATGACGCCGCAGCCGGCAAATATATAAGATCTCGTAAATCTTTCTTAGGGGCTTGGTGTTAAGCCGTTCGTATCAACGAGCGGCGGTAGCCTCATGAACAAGGCAGAAAAGAACGATCAGTTCGACGTCGATACGCTGCGAAAGCGGGTTTCGGACATCAATGTGCGTGGCGACGGCGATGAAAAGCCGGACGAGGCCGCGACCATCAACGCCTATGCGCTGCAGATCGCCGAGCAGTTCCGCGAAGGCACACATTCGCCTTCGATCATCATCGGCCAGTTCCGCCTGTTCGAATTCGCCTCGCAATTCCTGATCGGCCTGCTGGCATTCCTGATCTGGCCGGGCGACGGCAGCGAAAGTTTTGGCGCACGCGTAGCCATGTCCTTTGTGGCAGCGGCTCTTGCGGTCATCAGCCTGCAGATCAGCGATACCTATTCGATCCCGGCGCTGCGCTCGCGCGTCCGGCTGCTGCCGCGGATCTTCCTGTCCTGGGGAGCAGCCTTCATCGTCACGGCGCTGATCTTCGCGCTGGTGCGCGATGTATCGCTGACGCAGATCCAGATCCATCTGGCCTGGTTCTCGCTTTCCGGTCTCTTCCTCATCGGTACCCGATTCCTCGTTGCCTACGGTATCCGCAACTGGGCGCGCAACGGCGTCATGGAACGGCGCGCCGTGATCGTGGGCGGCGGCGATCCGGCGAAAGACCTGATCCGCCTGCTCGAGCTGCAACCCGACAACGATATCCGCATCTGCGGCATCTTCGACGACCGCGGCGAAAAGCGCTCGCCGATCATGGTCGCCGGTTATCCGAAGCTCGGCACCGTCGCAGAGCTCGTCGAATTCGTCCGCCTGACGCGCATCGACATGCTGATCATCGCTCTGCCGCTCAGCGCCGAAGCGCGCATTCTGCAGCTCTTGAAGAAACTCTGGGTGCTCCCGGTCGATATCCGCCTTGCCGCCCATGCCAACCGCCTGCGCTTCCGCCCGCGCGCCTATTCGCATGTCGGCACCGTGCCGATGCTCGATATCTTCAAGAAGCCGATCCAGGACTGGGATTCGGTAGCCAAGCGCGGCTTCGACCTATTCTTCGCATCGCTAGCGCTGCTCTTGCTCTGGCCGGTGATGGTCGCCACGGCGATCGCCATCAAGCTGACGTCGAAGGGGCCCGTGTTCTTCATGCAGAAGCGCCACGGCTTCAACAACGAGATCATCAACGTCTTCAAGTTCCGCTCGATGTACACGCATCTGAGCGATCCGACGGCCAAGGCCGCCGTCACCAAGGGCGACCCGCGCGTCACCCCTGTCGGCCGCTTCATCCGCAAATCGTCGATCGACGAACTGCCGCAGCTGTTCAACGTGCTTCGCGGCGAGCTGTCGCTGGTCGGCCCACGCCCCCACGCCGTTCTCGCCCAGGCCCGCGACCGCGCCTTCGGAGATGTCGTCGAAGGCTATTTCGCCCGCCACCGCGTCAAGCCCGGCGTCACCGGCTGGGCGCAGATCAACGGCTGGCGCGGCGAAGTCGATAACGACGACAAGATCAAGTTCCGCACGGCCTACGATCTCTACTATATCGAGAACTGGTCGCTTTGGTTCGATCTGAAGATCCTGTTCCTGACGCCGATCCGGCTGCTGAACACGGAAAACGCCTATTGAGCGCGATCGAGGCGACATACGCGCGCGTGTCCGACCCGCAACGCGTGACGCTGCGGCTGATTGGCTCGGCGATGGTTGCCTTCGGCGTGTTCCTCTCGGGCTTCGTCATCGACGAGCCGGCGCCCTATGAGCTCTGGATGGCCGGGCTGACCGGCATCTGGTTCATCCTCGGCCTTCGCATCTCGCGCTACAGCGGTATCCTGCTTGCCCTGCTCCTCACCTTCAATGTCGGCGGCATGCTGTCGCTGACGCAGATGAAGGACATGACCGGCGGCCCGATGTATGTGGCGGTCTCCACCTTTCTGGCGTTGACCTCGGTCTTCTATGCGGCGATCATCGAGGACAATGCCAAGCGCCTCGTGCTGATCTTCAACGCCTGGGTCTTTGCCGCAGTCATCACCTCGGCGCTCGGCATTCTCGGCTATTTTCACGCCTTTCCCGGCTCCGAGGTGTTCACCCTCTACGACCGCGCCAAGGGCGCCTTCCAGGATCCGAACGTCTTCGGCCCCTTCCTTGTCGCCCCTTCCCTCTATCTCGTGCATGGCATGCTGACGCGCAGCCTCTTGAGCTCACCGATCCGCGCCTTCGCGCTGCTGATCCTGGCGCTCGGCGTCTTCCTGTCCTTTTCGCGCGCCGCCTGGGGCCTGTTCCTGCTGACGATCGTCATCCTGATCTTCGTGATGCTGCTGAAGGAGCGCACCGGCGCCTTTCGCCTGAAGATCCTGCTGATGTCGATGACCGCCGTCATCCTGATGGTCGCCGCCTTGGTGATCGCTTTGCAGATCCCGCAGGTGGCCGATCTCTTCAGCACCCGCGCGCAGCTCGTCCAGCAATATGACGGCGAATATCTCGGCCGTTTCGACCGCCACCGGATCGGCTTCCAGATGATGATGGAACGGCCGTTCGGCATCGGCCCGATGGTGTTCGGCACGATCTTTCCTGAAGACGAGCACAATATCTGGCTGAAATGCCTGACAACATACGGCTGGCTCGGCTTCGTCACCTATGTGTCGATGCTGATCTGGACCATCTATCTCGGCTTCAAGAACCTCTTGAAGGACCGCCCCTGGCAGCCGTTCCTGATGATCGCCTGGATCTGCGTCATCGGCCACGCAACGATCGGCAACGTCATCGACATCGACCACTGGCGCCACGTCTATCTGCTGTTCGGGATCGTCTGGGGATGTTCAGCTCTGGAGCACCGCTACCAGCGTGAATTGTCTGGCGATACCGTGGCCCGCGCCACTTGAGAAGCGCGCCATCCGCGCTACAATTCCTCTGATGATCACAGGAACACAGATACGCGGCGCCCGCGCCATGACCGGCATGAGTATCGAGGAACTGGCCGATGCCGCCGGGCTCTCGACGCAGACGGTCTCCGCCCTCGAACATGGCACCGGCACGGGAGAACCGCAGGCGTTTCTCGCCGCCAAGCATGCGCTTGAGGCTGCCGGCATCGTCTTCATCGCCAGCGGCAATCACGACGAAGGCGGCCCCGGCGTGCGGCTGAAAGCGCGCCCGAACGGCGATGACGGGCTGAGGCCAGAAGAGCTTAACGCCACCAACGACGACTGAGACGGAACCAAACCGGTTCTCATGCGTTTTCCGCCGCGCAATCAACGCGTTGAGGGAAAACATCTTGAATCGTAGCAATGGACTTTATTTCGTCATCGGCGCCTTGCTGGTCGTCGTCGTCGGCCTGGGGGCCTATATCTTCCACGAAGAACGCAAGCCTGAAGGCGTCGAGCTCAGCATCGGCCAGAACGGCATTTCCGTCGAGCAGAAGTAATCGTCAGAGGTAGGCCTTGGTCAGGGCGGCGAGCTTTGCGCCGTCCCTGACGCCCTGACGGTAGAGCTGGATCATAACGGCGCCAAGGCGCTCTGCTTCCTGCGTCCGGCGGCCAACGCCGCGATCTTCGCAGACTTCATCCAGAACATTCGAGATCACCTCGAGATCCGCCGAAAACAACGGCAGGTCGCGCGGATGGATGGGTGTGGCGAGCATCGCAGCAGCACTTCATGAAGGCTTGATGCGGGACATCCGCAACGGCACGAATGGATCGGGAACGCGCTCACTATGCGCGCCGATCTCACGCTTTGCAACTGCCGGAAATTTATCGGGAACAAAGCCAGCGGGCGGGCGTTTGCTGGCAGGTTCCGTTCAGTATCGAAGATCGTGTCATGAGTCAGAGAAATTTCCCCTCCCCCGTCCGCGTCAAATCCGCGACCGCAGACCTTATCATTTCCACCGCCTGGGAGGCTGTCGAATTCCTGAAGCGCTGGCCGGGCAAGCGCGGCCGCGAATACCGCATCGCCATGCAGCATTGCCTCGATGCGCTCGATGGGTTGATCAGCGCCGGAAAGGCGCGGCTGTCCTTCATCACCGCCGTTCGCTCGGCAGGACTGCTGGAATAGTGCCGATCACGCTTTAGTGTTTGCGGATCGGGATCACGTCCGCCAGACGCGGATGCAGGGCGCCATCGGTGATCGCCTTGCCGCTGATCTCGATCAGATATTCCTCGGCAAGCTCGCACAGCGCGCGCGCAACATCGCCGTCACCCCAACCCGCGCGCACCGCCGCCTCGGACAAGGCCTGAAACGCCTCGGCAAGCTGCCCGCGCGGACTGTCATCAAATCTGCGATCGGTCATGGCCGCCCCCAGCGCGCCGCTATGGCGCATGGGTGAAAGAATACGGCCCGCAGCGGAGAAAAGGCGAGGACTATTCACAATTCGCCACGGCCAAATTTGGTGGGGTTGGCGTGGACGAACTGCACTGCGACTGGTCCGCAGAAGCAGTCTGGTGGGAAACTGGCGGAACTTCCGTCGCGTTCCGTTCTCCTCTAGGTCATAGAGACCCTTGGGGGAGAGAACGAAAACCCTTGATGATCAAGGATTTAAATGGTCGGGGCGACAGGACTTGAACCTGCGACCCCTTGACCCCCAGTCAAGTGCGCTACCGGGCTGCGCTACGCCCCGACCTGCCTAAACGGCTTGCATCGTTTAGTTTTTCGACGGCTTGAATGCAAGTGGAAAAAGGATCTCCAGCTGCAAAAAGCCGCGACCTTATTTTGCCGTCGAGAGGACGAGTGCGCCGGGCTTGGCTTCGGCGCGGTAATCCACGTAGCTATCGGTTTCGGCGTGCGGTGTTTCGAACGGCGTTGCGTGGGTGGTGGTGATGACCACGACATCGGCACCGGCCGCCTCGCCTGCGAGGATCCCTGCGACGGCATCTTCGAACACGAGGCAGCGGGCCGGATCGACGCCGAGGCGCTTGGCGCCGAGGATATAGCATTCCGGGCTCGGCTTGCCGGCCGAGACTTCTTCGCCGGTGACCATCACCTTCGGCAGCGGAATGCCGGCCGCCTTCAGGCGCTTGTAGGCGAGCTCGGCAGGGGCGGACGTCACGATCGCCCAGCGGTCCTCGGGAAGGCTCTTGACGAAATCGATGGCGCCGGGGATTTCGATGATGCCTTCGACATCCTCCATCTCGGCATCCAGCAGCAGCTTGGCCTCGTGGAACGGATCGACGCCCGGCAGGCCGAGATTGCGGACCGTATCGGAGGCGCGCACGCCGTGCACCGTCTTCATGAAGACCTCAGGTTCCAGGCCGTGGCGCTTTGCCCAGTCGCCCCAGACGCGCTCGACGACGGCGATCGAATTCACCAGCGTGCCGTCCATGTCGAACAGGAAGGCGTCATAGTCTTTGCCGAAGATATTGGAATTGGGCACTGCGTATTCCTTGTCTGCTGAAATGAGTGGCGGGCCTTGGCGCGGTTCAGCCGCTTTGCTTTTCCATCGGCCAGGTATCGGACAGGCGGTAGCCGGACGGATATGGATCGGAGGGGTCGAGCATCAGCTGCTGCGTTCCGGTCACCCAGGCGCGGCCGGAGATGATCGGCACAATGCCGGGCTTACCGCCGATATCGGCTTCGGAATCGATCGAGCAATGGAACTCGGAGCCGATGATCGAGCGGCCGGTGAATTTGTCTCCGACTTTCATCTGACCCTTGGCATGGAGAACCGCCATGCGGGCCGAGCAGCCGGTGCCGGTCGGCGAACGGTCGATCTTGCCGGGGCGGATGGCAACAGCGTTGGCGCCGGTCAGGATGCCGTTCTCGACAACAACGGGAGCCGCGAACTGGCAGAAGGAGATGTGGTCCCAGCCACTGTTGACCGAGTGGACGAAACCCAGCTGCTCATTGGCCGCCTTGGTGATCTTCATGCCGAGTTCGGCGAGATCGCGGGCCTCGTGCGGGGCGATCGCAAAACCCAGCGCATGGGCGTCGACGATGACGAAGCTGTCGCCGCCATAGGCAGTATCGACGGTGAGCGTGCCGAGGCCCTCGACCTCAAGCTTCGCATCCAGCTTGTCGGCGAAGGAGGCGACGTTCTTGACACTGATGCGCTCGGCCTTGCCGTTGCGGCAGGTGGCCGTGACCTCGATAAGACCGGCGGGCGGCTCGAGGATCATCTTCGTCTCCGGTTCCTGCATCGGGATGATGCCAGTATCGAGAAGGACGGTGGAGACGCAGATGGAATTCGAGCCGGACATCGGCGGCGTATCGGCCGGTTCCATGATGATCCAGCCCATCTGCGCCTTCGGGTTCTTCGGCGGCACCAGCAGATTCACATGGCGGAAGACGCCGCCGCGCGGCTCGTTGAGCACGAAGTTGCGCAGCGTCTGGTCGCTGGCGATGAAGCGGGACTGATCCCAGACGGTCTCGCCGGGCGGTGGCGCGACGCCACCGACGATCACATCCCCCACCTCGCCTTCGGCATGGCAGGTAACGACATGGATGACCTTGGATGTTCTCATCGCGCGAGTCCCTCTTGCGGAACCTGTCTATCCGCGGCAGGCGCGATTGCCAAGGTCAGTAAACGGTATCGGGGTGCGTTGCGTTACGGACATCGGCCAGGCCGCGATTGGCATCCTTGCTGCCGGTCGAAGCAGCCGCCTCGAAGACGCGCGTGGCGTCGCCATACATCTTGAGGTTCAGGTAGCAGTAGCCGCGCAGCACCATCAGGTCGATGGTTTCCTGCTTCAGCTGGGCGCGCTGGTCGAGGAAGATCAGCGTCTCGCGGTAGCGCTTGGCGCCATAGGCCGAAAGCGCCCGGTCGGCGAGGATGGCGACCTGGAGCTCGGCGGCGCGCTGGCGGTTCTGCGGTGCGCGGGTTGCGGCTACGGCAGCGTTGTTGGAAAGGCCGGCGCGCAGATAGGCAAGGCTCTGGCCGTAGGCGGCATCTTCGCGGTTCTGGCGAACCGGGCTCTTCAGCGCTGTCTCGAAGGCGCCGATCGCCTCCATCGGGCGGTTGAGGTCCATCAGGCACCAGCCACGGTTCAGCGCATCGCCCGGGTTCAGCATATCGGCGTCAACGGTCGTGGAGCAGCCGCGCGGCTGGCGGCCGCCGCGTTCGACATTGCGCGTCTGCAGCTGCGGCTCGGCATAATCGGCCACCGGGGCGCGCGGGCGCGGGCGAAGTGCAGCCTGCTGCTGCTGTTGAACGGGCTGCTGCTGGTATTGCTGAACCGGCTGATACTGCTGGTATTGTTGCGGCTGTGCCTGCACCGGCTGCATCTGTTGCTGCATCGGCTGTGCTACCTGTTGCTGAACGGGTGCCATTGCGGCAGGAGTGCCGGTCTGCGGTGCCTGGCCAGGACCCGGAAGCGGCTGCGATGTGTTCGGCGTCAGCGACGAGGTATCGTCGAGCGTTGCGATACGCTGCGAATGGCCGGCCCAGAGACGCTGCACTTCGGCAACGCCTTTGCGGTCGTTCAGCTGCTCGCGGGTGATCGCCAGGCCGTAGGCAGACGGCTCGTCATCCGGCTTCCAGCGCAGCGCCGTCTCGAACCAGCGGGCAGCTGTCTGTGGCTGGTTCAGCGAGCGCGCATACCAGCCGAACTGCTGGGCGGTCGGGACATATTTCTGGGCGATGATTTCGGCGGCCATGCGGCCCAGCACATCCTCGCTGAGATTGGCGGGCGGCTGCAGCGCCATGACGTTGGCGGTCGCGGCCAGATAGGTGTCCATGGCGTCCTTGGAGTCCGTACGCCATTTATACATGACGTCTTCGGCTTCCTGCGGCGCCTTTCTGTCGATGAGGGCCAGCGCCAGACCTTCGGACGCGGATGCGCTGTCTTCCTTGGTGCGGGCAGCGCGGAACCACTTCTCGGCGTCCTCGGCATTCTGGCGGCGCAGCTGGTACCAGCCGAGCAACAGCGCATCGGCCGGCTGGCCCTGCGCTTCCGCAAGCCGCTCGACCCGGGAGATATAATCGGGCGCCACCATCAGCTTGTCGTCGGCATTGCCTTCGGCGAGGAAACGGCGGGCCAGATCATCACGGATGGCATCGAATTCGCGGGCGCCGCTGACGGCAGGCTGCTCGAGCGCGAGCAGCGACTGCATCGGCTGGTAAGGCAGAACGGACGCCGCCTTCTGGATCGTCGCCAGGCGCTCCTGCGCATTGGTGCAGTTCTTCAGGATGTAGCTATAGGCATCGACGCCGCGCTGCTGGCGGTCGCTGCTGACGAAGGCTTCGGCAACGCGCCAGAGAACGTCAATATCGCTGCAGGTCAGCAGGCTCGGAGTCGCCGAGCCGATATCGATGACCGTCGCGTATTGCTTGAGATCGGAGGCATTGACCAGGCGAGCCCGCGCTTCGGCAACGTCGAGGCGGTCGAGCAGGTCTGCGGGCGGTTGCCAGGCTGCCTCGGCCGTCTGCCGGTCGGCGATCGCCTTGCGAAGCTCCGCGTAGCGGCCTTCGGAATAGAGCTGCCACATGGTTTCGAGCTGCCTGTCGCCGCTTTGCGGAACGGCGAGCGGATCGGCAGGTGGCGTCCAGTTCGGATAGAGCGCCTGGAGACGCGAGATTTCGGCCTGCAGACGCACCTTGTCGCCTCGGCTGGCGAAATAGCGCAGCGCGCTCTCATCGACCTTCGGCTGCGCCTGCGATTGCGTTGCGGATGTCTGCGGCTGCTGCACGGGCTGCGGCGGCGTCTGCTGGGCGGTCTCGACCGGCGACATCGCTGCGCTGGCGGGCGTCTGAGGCTGCGGTGTCGCGATAACGGGGGCTGGCGCCTGCGCCTGCGCCGTGAGGACGGGTGCTGCGGCCTGCAGACGATCGGTGATTGCCTGGACGTCGATCTTCGGATCGGCCGGCGCATCCGGCCCCTTGATCCGCTCCATCAGCATCAGGTTCGGAGCCTTCTCCTCTTCGCCCATCCCGAAACGTTGCTGAAGCGCCGCACGGTCTTTCAGGCCGGTGATGACACCAGCCACCACGACCGCGGCGGAAATTGCAACAAGAGAGGACTTCACAGACACTCCGGATGTTTCTCCCCGACAAAGGCCAGCCCGAGCAGCTGGAGGGTGGACGGATAGTAGAGCGCTGGCGAGAACTGCAAGGCTGATTCTGGCAGCCTTTTGCCATTCACTACACAGGCCACAACATCGTTAACAATTCGATAACCGGCATCGGAAAGCGCGGCTTTCGGTTTACCTGTCGTTAGATCGATGGTGGCCGGAGCACCGTCTACCGTCATCCCCTCCTGCAGCCGGGAGAGCAGCGCCTTGTCGGCAATGCCGGCGCGGGCGAGATAAAGCGGGATGCGAACCGAGTTATAGGCAAACTCGGCATCGAAACCTTCGGCCGGGGCCGGCATGCGCGCCAGGCTCACCCATTCGGCAGGCAGCTTGCGCGGGCCGAACTGCATGGAGCGCAGCAAGGCCAGCCCGTCATCCGTCAGTTTCTGCCACTGATCGGATGGTGCCAGCAGCGCCATCACCGGCAGGGCCTCATAGATCCAGTAGGACGGATTGATGACCGGGCCGTCCTTGCGGCCCGGCGGCATGAAGCCTTCGACACCCGGCATCAGCAGCGTTCGCCCGCCCGATTGCACGACTGCCTCTGTCAGCAGCGAATGCGCCATCTTGGCGGCAGCCTCGATATAATCAGGCTTGTTCCAGGCCGTGCCTGCCAGTGCCAGGGCATAGGCGATCAAGAGATCGCCGTCGGAAGCGTTGTTGGTGTCGGTGACATGCGGCTTGGAGGCCGGATCCCATTTCCACACCGCCAGCCCGTCATTGCGCAGCAGCAGCTCGGTGCGAGTGAAATACCAGATCTGCTCGAAATCGGATGGGCTGTTCGCCAGATAGGAAAGCAGCAGCCCGTAACCCTGCCCTTCGCTATGGCTGATATTGCCGTTGCCGTTATCGATGACGCGGCCGGTCTGATCGACGAACTGCGTCTTGTAGGCGGCCCAGGCCTGCGGGGCGACGAGCACCTGCTGAGCGGCCACCGGCCGCCACAGCACGGTGAGCGCGACGGCGCCTGCCATCAGCCGTGCCGCGAGCGCCCTCATTTTCCGCGCCCCAGCCGACCGAGCATGCTCGATGTCGTAACGCCAATCAGGATCGACAGGACGACGAGGAGGAAGGCGTAGGACAGGATGTTGGTCGACAGCCAGTTGGCAGCAATCAGCCGGTAGTTGGCAATCGTACCGGTCTGCGAGGGAACGAAATCGAAGCGCGTCACCGGCACGCTTTCGACCTTGCCGGTCTTCGACGAATAGGTGGTGATGTGGCCGGAGATTTGCGGCCAGTTTGCCTGCGAGGTCAGCGCTTCGGCGCCTTCGCGCAGATCCTTGGCGGATGGCGCGGTGACCAGCGTCCAGGTGCCACCGCCTTCGGGGCTTGCCCCCTGGGCGACCATCATGGTCGCGACGTTCGACGGCGCGAAGACTTCTTCCGCGCCGGGCACGAACTGCAGCGAGCTCAGCGAGATATCGAAGTTGCGGCGCATCCACTCCTGGAAAGCCGTCACCTGGCCGCTCCAGGCGCCACCGCTGACTTTCGAGCGCCACTCGTCGAAGGCTGCATTGGTATCCGTCTGCGCCGCCTGGGTGTCGGGCACCGGGCGCCATGAGGCCTGGCTGGCGGTCGCCACGTTGACCTGTGACAGCGCCGTCGCCGGAAGCTGCGAGATCGAGCCGATGAAGATCGCGTCGCGATCGCCGATCGTGCTTGGCGATGCCGAGGTCTCGATATCGATCGGGTGACCGGCGACGCTTGCCATCTGGCCAAGCAGCGTGGCGGTCGCCGACAGGGTATCGGCATCGGCGCGGTCGATGAACAGCGGCATCGGTCCGGTCAGCCGTCCGTAGGGATAGGCGGTGCCAGCCATTGCCGCGAGATTGGGCCGCTGGCCGACGCGGGCGAAATCCGGCATGTGGAATTCGGTGGTATCGAACAGGGCGAAACGCGGCGTGCTGGCGGCCGTCGAGCCCGGCACGCAGGCGGCATCGTCCTTGGTCTGCAGGATCGCCTCAAGCGCCAGTTCGTTCAGGCCCGGCTTGAAGTGCCGCATGGTCACGCGGATCGGCAGATGGCGCAGGATGCCGCCGCCGGTCGAGGTGATTGGCACGGTCGAGGCAATGTTGCCGTTCACATAGATATCGATATGGCTGCCGGGCAGCACATTCTCGGTATAGGCGGCATCGAGCAGCACCGTCGCCTCGCCATAGGCATTGGCGTAGAAATCGGCGGGAACGGCGACGTTGAAATCGGTCCTGAACCGGCGGCCGGAGAATTCGGTGGTCTTGACGCCGAGCTGCTGGAAGCTGAGGCGGGTATCCTCGAAGAGCAGCGGCGCATCGGGCGCCGTCCAGCGCTGCGTCGTCAGCACGTCGCGGCGAACGGCCGGCGAACGGTCGGTCGGCGACACGATCGTATCGATCGCCGCCGAGATTGCCGGCCAGGACGGACCGCTGATAACCAGCACCGTCGCACCGGTCCGCGGATCGGTGGCGAAGGTGGCAAGCGGGGCAGCCTGAACGGCTGGAGGCAGTGCCGGGAAGTAAGGCGCAAGCTCGGCCGGTGTTCCAACCAGAACACTGAGCTTTCCGGCCCCACCTGCAGGCACCCGGTCGGTGCTGAACGAGAAGGTCTGGTTCGGCATTCCGCTCAGCACAGAGAGGCCCTGGGTCAGCCGCAGCAGCGGCTTGGTGGTGCCTGGCTGTTCGAGCGCCGGGACCAGCAGGTCGAATTCGGTCTTCCCGGCACCATCGACGCCGATCGCGCGGATCGCGTCGGTGCTCGAAAGTTTGGCGGCATCCTGTCCGGCGAAGCTGAAATAGGTCTGCGACGGATCGATGTTCGACCAGAGCTCATAGGTCGACTGGATGCTGCAATCGGTGCGGTGGCGCTGATTGGTCTCGAATGTCAGGAGATTGGCGCCTGGCTGCAGCAGCCCGCGCGGCACATCGAAACTTACGGAGGACTGGCTGTCGGGCGAGCCGACCTGCTGCTGGCCGACCGGCCGGTTGTTGATCAGCACCGTCAGCTGCGAGGCCTCGGGGGCGACGACGATCGAGTTCTGATAGGCGAAATTGAACTTTGCCGGTGCAGCCGCCTGCTCCGGCGTCAGATAGACGGTCCAGGACTTGCGGTCGTACTCGCCTTCAAGGCCGAACTTTGCTGCCGGTACGACGTAACGCACGACATTTCCGGCGGCACGCGCAGCCGAGGCCGCATCCGGCGCTGCCGCTTGCTGGGCGGAGGGCGCCTGCGGCGCGGGCTGCTGGACATTGACCGGCACGGCAGGAACAGGCGCTGCCGGGACCGGCGCCGGCGCTGCGGCCGGTTGCGAAAAGACCGGCGGCGTTGCCGGAACGGCGGCCGTTGGCGCGGCTTGCGCGGGTGCTGCCGGGATGGGTGCAGCGGAGACAGGGGCCGCAGGAACGGGTGCCGGCTGTGGCGGAATGGCGGCTGGCTGCTGGGCGGGAAGCGTCAGCCGCGGCACCATTGGCTGCAGCCCCGTCGGGCGTTCACCGGACATGTCGAAAGGCGCAGGCGCCTGGGCCGTCTGCGCATAAGCGATCGCCGAGGCGCTGAGAAGCAGAGCGGAGGCAGCGGCAAGCTTCTTCATCAGCTGTTCGCCTTTGCCGTCTGTTGCTGCTGCTGCGCCTGTTCGCGCTCCGGCCGCATGCTGCGGAAGAAGTAAACCAGGCCACGGCTCGTCTGATAGAGCGACAGGCCGAGGAACCAGATGGTGCCGCGGATCAGCCCCGGATTGCGGCGGCGGCCCTGCTGGAACTGCGTCCACTGATCGGAATTGGCAAACATCAGGTCGGCGATCAGCCGGTGATCGAGCGCGCTCTTTGGAATATATTGGCAGCCGACCGCGGTGATATCGCCTGAGGGCTCGATGTTGCGGACGATGAGCGGCAGGGTTTCGAGATCGGCACCGCTATAGGGACGGAAGCGGATCTCGCCTTCAGCGCCGATCGCCATCAGGTCGAGCTGCTTGTTGAACACATGCAGGCGGGCGCCATGGACCGAAACGTCCTCGATCGAGGCGGTGTACCATTTGCCGTTGACGCCGAGTTCGCAGCGCCGGTTGACGCGCACGCGCCGCGACGAGGAACGCTCGCCACGCTCGGAGACCACACCCAGCGCACAGCCGGCCATGATCAGGTTGATGATGTTCCAGCCGCCGACGACGAGCGTCACGTCGGCCTTATAGGGCTCGGCATAGATGCGGTAGATGGTGATAATCAACGCGATGATCTGCACCGCGAAAATCACGAAGAACGGACGGCTGATTTCCGACAGTCGGCTGACGGCGATCGATTCGTCCTTTGCCGTCACCTTGAAGGTCGGCTTGCGTGGATTGAGCATCACCGAGACGACGGCGGGCAGCAGGTGCACGGTTTGCACATATTCATAGAGCTCGGAAATCCATGGCCAGCGGAACGAACCATAGAGATAGTTCTGCATCATCAGGTTCACGAGCATGTAGGCCAGCGTATAGGCCAGGAACTCGCCGCCCGAAGCGGTGAAGATTTCGAGATCGAAGAACAGGTAAAAGAGCGGCGCGAAGAGAAAGATCGTGCGCGGGAACGGGAAGAGCCAGAACAGCGTCGAGGACATGTAGCAGAGGCGCTGCGGGATCGTTAGGCCGCGCTTCAGGAGCGGGAAGCGGAAGCGCAGGATCTGCATCATGCCCTGTGCCCAGCGGCTGCGCTGGCCGATGAAGCTGGCGAAGGTGGCAGGCTGCAGGCCGGCGATCAGCGGCTTGTCGACATAGATCGAGTTCCAGCCGGTACCGTGCAGCGCCAGCGCCGTTTCGCAGTCCTCGGTGATGCTGATACCGGAGAAGCCACCCTGGCTTTCCAGCGCCCGGCGGCTGAGAACCGCAGCCGAGCCGCAGAAGAAGGCGGCATTCCACTTGTCGAGGCCGCGCTGGATGATGCCGTAGAACATCTCGTTCTCGCTCGGCATATTGTCGAAGGTGCGCAGGTTGCGCTCGAGCGGATCCGGATTGATGAAGAAGTGCGGCGTCTGGACCAGGAAGAGCTTCGGGTCGTCGTCGAAATAGCCGACCGTTTCCAGCAGGAAGTCGCGCGCCGGGGCGTGGTCGGCGTCGAAGACGGCGATCAGTTCGCCGGTCGAGTGCTTCATGCCGTTGTTGAGATTGCCGGCCTTGGCATGCTCGTTGCGCTCGCGGGTCAGGTATTTGACGTCGAGATCTTCGCAGAGCTGCTTCAACTCATTGTGCCGCGCGGCGGCGGCCTGGGCTTCGACCAGCTTGTTGGAATTGCGCTTCTGCAGCGTACCGCCGTCGTCGAGCAGCCAGACATGCAGCTTGTCGGCCGGATAGTCCATAGCCTTGGCGGCCGCCAGCGTGTTGGCCAGCAGATGCGCGTCCTCGTTATAGGACGGCACGAAGACATCGACATGCGGGTGGCGGTCATTGCGGGCAGCGCGCGACGGGCGCGGCGGCAGCGGGGTGGCGACGATGAAGAGGCTGAGCGCCAGCATTGCGACCGAATACATTTCGGCCAGATAGAGAAGCAGGCCGGGAATGAAGTTTTCGAGCTGATTGACTGGCGGCAGGGTGTTCGTCGTGCGCCAATAGACATAACGCAGAACGATTGAGGTACCGAAGGCGAGCGCGATCAGCCGCCAGGTCCCCTCCCCCTTCATCACCTTGATGATCGCCATGATGGTGACCACGGTGATGCTGGCGATGAGCTGCGTCTGCAGATTCACCGGCAGAGTGATCAATGCGATCACGCAGAGCGAGACAACCGCCCATATGAGGATGCTTCGGGCCTTATGCATCGACGTCCCTTCGAAATAACAAAACCGGGCCTGATGGCCCGGGCATGCCCGTCTATCTCCGGCAGGCGGCCGTCATGGCCGCATCGCCTATGCAGTCTGGCGAGGGGACGGCGACACCGCCTGCCCGCGCGGATTGTTGTGCGGGAGCCGCAGGCTGCGCTGGAGCGCCCGGCACGACCACCTGTGAGCTCTGCGCCGGCGCATCCGGAAGCGGCACGCGCGGCCCGACCGGCGCCAGCTGCTGCACGACGGTCTGCGGTACCGTGGCCGGCTGAGCCGCCACGACGGTGCGGCGCACGGCAACGCGGTTGACGGCCGGTGGTGCGGGCTCATAGCCCAGCGGCATCGACATCTGGCGATAACCGCCATCATCTGGATAGATCGGGCTACCGGTCCGGCCGAGCGTCGGATCGGCGCCGCGGACATCGCCGTAAGGGTTCCAGATTTCGCCGTTCAGCGTACCGGTGATCGTATAGCCATACATGACGGCCAGCAGCTGCCGCTCGCTGGCGCGGGCGTCACACAGCCGGAGCTTGACCTGGATCATGCCGAAATTGCGCGCCTGGGTATGCGCCGCATGGCTGGACCGGATCTGCTGCCAGCCGTAGATGCAGGTATCGCCGCCGCGGCTGCGGCCGGAGGCGTAGGAGAACGGTCCGTAGCTGTTTTGCAGGAATGTCGTGTTGCGTGCCATCGCGACACCGGGGACCGCACCAAAGGCTTCACGCGACATCGCGGTTTCGCCGAGCATCTTGTAGCCGGCGCCGCCGGTATCCGGATTGGAACCGCTGGCGCCGAGAAACTGGACCTTGAGAAAGTTCTGACCGGGAACGGAAGACGAGGTGAAGAGCGCCAGCGTCTGCTCGACACCGTTTCCGCGCTTGGTCTCGATGACGCTGACGATCGACGGGCCACCCGGCGGCGGCAGAACAAGCGCCTTTTCGCTGGCCACGGCCTCGGGCGCCGACGGCTGCTTGACGCTGCCGCTCGTCGAGGTACAGCCGGACATGACGCCCGCGACCGCAACGATCGATATCAGATTCAGCAAACGCATGTCAGGGAGCCGCCGTTATCGTCTTTCCTGTTCCCCAGACGGGGAGATTCGCGCGACGGTTTCTCGAATCAACGAGCCGCCCGCATTCAGGATGGAATAAACGACGCTTATGGTTAATCACTTATTAATGGGATACGCAGACTTCGCATGGAGAGAAGTTACCCTGGCGATTTCGGACAGCGCCAAGCTGCGGGCGAATAATGTTTTTTAGTAACGCCTCAATTACCATTGCCGCGCTTGCTGGTTGAAATGCGCCGCCGCCGCACGCACATTGACACATATGCAGGAGGAGATGCGGAGGTTTCCATGAACGCGATCACAGAACGCGCGATGCACGATCCGGTCGCCCCTGACGAGGTCGATGTGCTGCAGGGCGTCTTCGATGCCATCATTGCGGAACGGCGCCTCAACAAGCAGAGCGTCGATGCGCTTCAGATGTGATCCGCTTCTACTTCGACGGCATTCACGACCACGACACGTTGCTGGACATGGTGCGTGCGGAGCAAGCGGCGGGCTGAGTGTGGGGAACAACGAATATCCAGCGGCGTTTTGATCTCAGCTGGGTAGGAAAAGGAGTTCACACCATGCGCAAGACCATGCTGGCCACGGCCGCCGTACTTCTGACGGTCAGTTCTGCCGCGTTCGCGCAGAGCACTGTCATCGTCACCGATCCCGCGCCGACAGGCGCGATCGTGCTTCCAGGACAAGTCCGCACCTATGTGATGGAGCAGCAGGTGCCGTCGGTCGTCTATGACGGCGATGTCGTCGTCGGCACGACTCTGCCTGACACCGTCGAAGTCCACACCGTTCCGGATGCAGATGGCTATGCCTATACGGTGATCAACGATCGCCGCGTGATCGTGGAGCCCCAGACGCACCGCGTCATCCAGGTTCTCGAATAGCGCCTACAGAAAAGCGCGGGAGCAGATGCTTCCGCGCTTTAGACTTCCGTGGATCTAAATGATTAGCGGACCTGATCGAGCAGGCGCTTGCATTCCAGCAGATCATAGAGTGCTTCCTGAAGCAGGGCCCGATCTTCCTTGCCGACGCTGGATTTGCCGATCGATACGTCGGCCTGTTCGTCCTCGCCGCTCACGAAATTGAAGAAGCGGCGCGTAATCGGGGCTTTGGCGCGCCCGACCAGCTGATCCTCGTCGGCCATACTGACCCGCGGCTCGGATGAGGCCCCTGCTCCATCCTTGGAACTCGCAGCCAGCGCCTCGACGCTCGCCAGATCGCCATGGGCGACCGAGACCACGAACTTGTTGCCATTGGTCTTCAGGAGTTTCTGCACACCCCTGATCGTATAGCCATGATCGTAAAGCAGATGCCGGATGCCCTTCAGCAGATCAACATCCTCAGGACGATAATAGCGGCGTCCACCGCCGCGCTTCATCGGCTTTATCTGCGGAAAACGGGTTTCCCAGAAGCGCAAGACGTGCTGCGGCAGATCAAGGTCATCCGCAACTTCGCTGATGGTTCGAAAAGCATCAGGGCTCTTGTCCAACGTCCTACTCCCTACGCGACCTCGGTGGCGGTCCAATCCGCGACTCATCATATTTCAACGGTTTGAAGCGTCGAATTCAAGTCACGTCTTCGCGTTCCCACAGATCGCGGGCAATGACATCAATGATTTATCGATTATGCACAGTGCCCGGGATGGGCTCAGGAGGCCGGATTGACGGGCTTCTGCTTCACCTTGCGAAGCGTATGCGCCTTGAGAATCCGGGTCTTCAGGACGTTTGACGCCTTGAAGGTCATGACGCGGCGGGGTGAAATCGGCACTTCTTCGCCGGTCTTCGGATTGCGGCCGATGCGCTCGTTCTTGTCGCGGACCTGGAATGTCGCGAAGGACGAAAGCTTGACGGTCTCGCCGCGGACGATGGCGTTGCAGATCTCGTCGATCACGGTTTCGACAAGCTCGGCGGATTCCGTTCGCGAGAGGCCTACCTTCCGGAAAACCGATTCCGCCAGGTCTGCTCGCGTCACTGTCTTTCCGGTCATGGTTTCCCCGCCCAAACTACAAAATATCTTATGAAAGCGAACAAAGACTATTTGTCTTGTGCCTTACGGTCAAGCTCTTGTTCGTCGCCAGTTTTTCGCGATTTATGCCGTTACCAGCGCAGCAGTACAGCGCCCCATGTGAAGCCGCCGCCCATGGCCTCCAGCATCACCAGATCGCCCTTCTTGATACGGCCGTCACCGGCCGCAACGGCGAGCGCCAGCGGAATGGAAGCCGCCGAGGTGTTGCCATGGAGATCGACGGTAACGACGACTTTTTCTGGGGCAATGTTCAGCTTCTTGGCCGAACCGTCGATGATGCGCCGGTTTGCCTGGTGGGGGACCAGCCAATCGAGATCGTCAGACGTCGTGCCGGTCGCCTCGAAGGCTGCGGTAATGACGTCGGTGATCATGCCGACAGCATATTTAAAGACCTCGCGGCCTTCCATGCGCAGTTTGCCGACAGTGCCGGTGCTCGACGGGCCGCCATCGACGAAAAGCTTGTCCTTGTGGGAGCCGTCAGAGCGAAGATGCGCGGTCAGAACGCCACGGTCCGAGGTCTTGCCCTCGCCTTCTGAGGCCTCCAGCACAATCGCGCCGGCACCATCGCCGAACAGAACGCAGGTGGTGCGATCGTTCCAATCGAGAATGCGGGAGAATGTTTCGGCGCCAATCACCAGCACACGCTTGGCGAGACCGCCGCGAATATAGGCGTCCGCCGTCGTCACCGCATAGACGAAGCCGGTGCAGACAGCCTGAACGTCGAAGGCAAAGCCGTGGCTCATGCCGAGACGGTTCTGGATGTTCACCGCGGTCGCCGGAAACGTGTTATCAGGCGTCGAGGTGGCACAGATGATGAGATCGATGTCGGCGGGCGTCAGGCCTGCATTGTCAAGCGCAGCACGGGCTGCGGCCTCGCCGAGCGATGAGGTCGTCTCGCCCTCGCCTGCAACGTAGCGCTGGCGGATGCCGGTGCGCTGGACGATCCATTCGTCCGACGTATCGACAACGTCCTCCATGTCACGATTGGTCATTACGCGTTTCGGAAGTGCGGATCCGAACCCGCGAACCACTGAACGGATCATACTTGCTAAACCCCGTCGCTCACGCAGCTTCCGGCCCGATCGGGGGCAGCCGCTTGGCGTGATATTTCTTAAGATCGTTTTCTATTTTCTGATTGAGGCCATTCTTGGCCATGTCGTAACCGACTTCTATCGCGGCAGCGATGCCTTCGGCATTGGCGCCGCCATGGCTCTTGATGACGATGCCGTTGAGACCGAGGAACACGCCGCCATTGACCTTGCTCGGGTCCATCTTTTCGCGAAGCAGATCGAAGGCGCTCTTGGCAAGCAGATAGCCGATCCTGGCCATCAGCGTGCGCGACATCGCCTCGCGCAACAGCGTGCTGATCTGCTTGGCGGTGCCTTCCGCCGTCTTCAGGGCGATATTGCCGGAGAAACCCTCGGTGACGACAACGTCGACCGTGCCCTTGCCGATATCGTTGCCCTCAACGAAGCCGGAATATTCGAGCGACTCGATTCCCGCTTCGCGAAGCAGGCGGCCGGCTTCCTTGACTTCGTCTTGACCCTTGACCTCTTCAACGCCGACATTCAGCAGACCGACCGTCGGGCGTTCGAGATCGAAGAGCGCACGCGCCATGGCGCCGCCCATCAGAGCGAAATCCATCAGCTGCTGCGCGTCCGCGCCGATCGTGGCGCCAACATCGAGAACGATGCTTTCGCCGCGCAGCGTCGGCCAGATCGCGGCAATTGCCGGACGCTCGATATTGGCCATCGTCCGCAGACAGAATTTCGACATGGCCATCAGCGCGCCGGTATTGCCGGCCGAAACCGCAACATCGGCCTCACCGGTCTTTACGGCCTCGATGGACCGCCACATGGTCGAGACATAGCGGCCGCGGCGCAGCGCCTGGCTGGGCTTCTCGTCCATGCGGACGGCAAGCTCGCAGTCATGGAAAACAGATTTCTCGCGGAGTTTGGGAAAATTCGCCAGAACCGGATCGCACTGCTCTTTCAACCCGTAGAAAGCGAAGGAGATATCCGGATGCCGCTCCAATGCCTTTGCGGCACCTGGGATGACAACCTGGGGACCAAAGTCGCCACCCATGAGGTCGAGAGAAATTCTAATCACGCGTCCCTGATCCTTCTTTTCGCCGGGGAGGCGAAATTTCGGCCAAAATACCGGTTTTCGTAACGCTTACAACTCAAATATGTCAAATACCCAACGGGTATTCAGTCCTTCTTCCAGTCTTTCAGCGCAGCGAAGGGCGAAGGCTTCTTGTCCTTCTGGCCGTCATCTTCGATGTGTCCGGAAAACTCGATGCCAGCCTTGCGGGGATAGGGATCGATTGCCAGGGCGGCAAATTCGGTCACCACGGCGCCTGCATCGATACTGTCGCCGACGAAGGCTTCCGGCAGATCGGGACCATCCGGGTCCAGTACCATCTCGCCGGCATCATTGGCCGGGCGGCGGGCAAGCTTGGAATTTTCAGGCACGAAGATCTGCTCGAACTGCTCGTCGATATCAGAGGGCACCGGTTCGAGCGTGACGACGCAGGCCTGAACGATCTTGGCACGTACCCTGCCCTTGACGCGGATGCCGTCTTTTTTCCAGCGGTTGATCTGCAGCTCGGCGCGCAGCTCGTCGACCGCCAGGATATCCCAGCTTTCGGCAAGCGCCTTGCGCTCCTTGTCGTCTGCCTCAAGGCGAACCTCGACGGGGTTGGCCGAGACATGTCCAACCTTCACGAGGTAGGAAAAGGGAATGGCGTCATCCTGATGCTTCATTACGTCCTCCTCAGGCCGCTTCCGGCAGCGTTGCCGAACCGGTGGCGATCTGGTCTTCGGATTGTCCGGACAGAGCAGCTTCCGCCTTGAACATCCAGCCGCTCAGTGCGCTCATATCTGCCGGGGCTTCCGCCTTCGGGTGGATATTGCGAGACAATGCCGTGGCAAGCTCCTCGCTATTTCCTGCATCCATCGCCTTCGAATAGGCTTCGAGACGGCCATAGAACATGCCGGCGAGTTTTTTCATGCGCTTCGGCACGCTGTTGTCGCCGATACCGAGCTCGCGGATCGAATAGTCGATATCCTGAAAGAAGGCATCGACGATCTCCTGGGCGATCTCCTGACCGCTGGTTCCCGATGCCCGGGTGCGGCGGAAGAACAGGATCATCACCAGCGACAGCATCTCGAAACGGCCCATGACCGTGTCGGGCACATTCATCGTCTCATAGAATTCGGGCATACGGGCCGCAGCCGTCAGCGTCGAATACTGCCGTTCGACGATCGCCTGATTGTTGTTTTTCTTACGAAAGAGCCCGAAGATCATTGTTTTTTCCGGAAATGCCTCATTCTTCACGCGGAGTTGCGTGGGCCGTGTTGCATGAATTCGAAAGCTGGTTTACCGAAGCAGGCGCGAATTGCAATGCCGAAGGTGGCCACTTTCGGGACAGCGCCCTTTCAGGGCTGCGACGCGGCGAATTGGGAGAATTCGACCCCGGAAAGGCCACAAAGGTTTTGCATCAGCGGTGCTCAAGCATGGCCCAAAGCCGCCTACCGATACTCAAGGGGAGTAGATGTCGTTGAAGAAACGGTATTTCAAGTCTGACGTAAAGTTCTTCAGCAGCGCGGCCATTGCGATCATGATTGCTTCAGCGGGACTGACCGGCTGCCAGACCGGCACCGTGCTGAACGGCGGCTATGTCGTCGATGCGGAGTCGCTCAACCTCGTCCCCGAGGGCTCTAGCCGCGAGCAGGTCCTGCTTTCGCTCGGCACGCCTTCGACGACCGCGACCTTCGACAACGAAGTCTTCTATTATATCTCGCAGCGCCGCACGCGCTCCGTCGCCTTCCAGAAGCTGAAGGTGGTGGACCAGACGGTTCTCGCCATCTATTTCGACAAGGACGGCGTCGTGGCGCGGCGCGCCAACTACACGCTCCAGGACGGCAAGGTGTTCGACACGATCTCGCGCGTCACGCCGACCGGCGGCCGCGAACTCACCTTCCTGCAGCAGGTTCTCTCGGGCGGCGCAGGCAGCGCGGCAAAGAGCCTGTTCGGCACACCGGACGGCAATCCTCAGAACCCGGCAAGCATCAAGTAAGACTGAGATTGCAGGAACAATCAAGAAACCCGCCGGATCGCTCCGGCGGGTTTCTTCGTTTCAGGCTATCACCACTCCTTACATGCCTGCGAGGATCGCAAGCAGCAGAAGTGCGACAATATTGGTGATCTTGATCGCCGGGTTGACGGCCGGGCCAGCGGTGTCCTTGTAGGGGTCGCCGACGGTGTCGCCCGTGACAGATGCCTTATGGGCTTCAGAACCCTTCACGTGGCGGTTGCCGTCCTTGTCGACGAAGCCATCTTCGAAGGACTTCTTGGCATTGTCCCATGCGCCGCCGCCCGAGGTCATCGAGATGGCGACGAAGAGGCCGTTGATGATCACGCCGAGCAGCGAAGCGCCGAGCGCGGCAAAGGCCGAGGCCTTGGAGCCGGAGATCAGGAGAACGCCGAAGTAGACGACGATGGGCGCCAGAACCGGCAGCAGCGATGGGATGATCATCTCGCGGATTGCGGCCTTGGTCAGAAGGTCGACGGCGCGGCCGTAATCCGGCTTTTCAGTGCCCTGCATGATGCCCGGCTTTTCGCGGAACTGCTTGCGCACTTCCTCGACGATGGCGCCCGCCGCGCGGCCGACGGCCGTCATGGCGATACCGCCAAACAGATATGGGATCAGGCCGCCGAACAGCAGACCCGCGACAACGTAAGGGTTCGACAGATCGAAGGAGATCGTGCCGATGCCTGCGAAATACGGATACTGGTCGCCATGGGCGGCGAAGTATTGCAGATCGTTGGCATAGGCGGCGAACAGCACCAGCGCGCCGAGACCGGCAGAACCGATCGCGTAGCCCTTGGTGACGGCCTTCGTGGTGTTGCCGACGGCGTCGAGCGCGTCGGTCGATTTGCGCACTTCAGGCGGCAGATGCGCCATTTCGGCGATGCCACCGGCATTGTCGGTGACCGGACCGAAGGCATCGAGCGCGACGATCATGCCGGCAAGGCCGAGCATCGAAGTGACTGCGATACCGGTGCCGAACAGGCCGCCGAACTGGTAGGTCGCCAGGATACCGCCAACGATGACGATGGCGGGAAGCGCTGTCGATTCCAGCGAGACTGCGAGACCCTGGATGACGTTGGTGCCGTGACCGGTCACCGATGCCTGGGCGATCGAGACGACGGGGCGCTTGCCTGTGCCTGTGTAGTACTCGGTGATAACGACGATCAACGCCGTGACCACAAGACCGACAAGACCGCAGATGAAGAGGTTCGTGCCGGTGATCTCATGTCCGGCAACGGTGCCGAGCGAGCCCCAGCCGACTGTCAGCGATGTGGCAATACCGAGACCGACGATCGACAGCAGACCGGTGACGATCAGACCCTTGTAGAGAGCGCCCATGATCGAACCGTTCGAGCCGAGCTTGACGAAGAAGGTGCCGATGATCGAGGTGATGATGCAGACGCCGCAGATCGCCAGCGGATAGATCATCGCCGACTGCAGGATCGGCGCACCGGCAAAGAAGATCGCCGCCAGAACCATCGTCGCGACCACAGAGACCGCATAGGTCTCGAACAGGTCGGCCGCCATGCCTGCGCAGTCACCGACATTGTCGCCGACGTTATCGGCGATCGTGGCCGGGTTGCGCGGATCATCTTCCGGGATACCCGCTTCCACTTTACCGACGAGGTCGCCGCCGACGTCAGCACCCTTGGTGAAGATGCCGCCGCCCAGACGGGCGAAGATCGAGATCAACGATGCACCGAAGCCGAGCGACACAAGCGCATCGATGACCTCGCGCGATCCGGATTCATGACCGAGAATGCCTGTCAGGACGTAATAATAGATCGACACGCCGAGCAGCGCGAGACCGGCAACGAGCATACCCGTGATGGCGCCGGACTTGAAGGCGATATCGAGGCCAGCCGCGAGGCTGTGGGAGGCGGCCTGAGCCGTGCGCACGTTGGCGCGGACGGAAACGTGCATGCCGATGAAACCGGCAGCGCCTGAAAGCACGGCGCCGATCAGAAAGCCGATCGCGGCCGTCCCGGAGAGAAGCAGCCATGCTGCAATGAAAACAACGATACCGACGACCGAAATCGCCTTGTACTGACGCGTGAGATAGGCCTGTGCGCCTTCGCGGATATAGCCCGCGATTTCTTGCATGCGGCTATTACCCTGATCGGCGGCCAGCACCGAACGGGTCGTCCAGATGGCATAGACCACCGAGAGCAGACCGCATGCGATTACGCATAAAAGAATGTTCATTTCGCTCTTTCCTCCAAAAGTGCTGCCGGTGCACTTCTCCGCCCCGACCACGAACGCAGCCGAATCGTCTTCTCTCCTCAGAAACGCTCTAGCTTTGCGTGCGGAGATTGCTTGGTGGAAAACACGACGTCAAGACCGCAGAGGCTAAAACCCTTGCAGCACAACGGATTGAGAGATTTGGTCCGATAGAAGACGCGAAGTCTATTTCCGCGTGTCGCCGCGTACCTGCTTGGCGATGCGGTCGAGGACGGCGTTGACGAGCTTGGGCTCATCATCCTCGAAGAACGCCTGGGCGATCTCCATATACTCGGTGACGATGACGGCGACAGGCACGTCCTTGCGGTCGGTCAGCTCGAAAACACCGGCGCGCAGGATGGCACGTACCGTGCTGTCGAGGCGCGACAGCGCCCAGTCGTCCTGCAGGGCGGACGCGATCAGCGGGTCGAGGCGCAGCTGTTCACGCACGACGCCCGAGACGATGGAGCGGAACCACGACGGATCAGCCTTGAGATAGGTTTCGCCGTCGATTTCCTGGCCGAGGCGATGCGCCTCGTATTCGGCGACGATCTCCAGAACGCCGGTACCGCCGATATCCATCTGATAGAGCGCCTGAACGGCAGCAAGACGCGCAGCGCCCCGCTGGTTTGCCGCCTTTACCTGACGCTCCGGAGTTTCATTGCTCATTCAAGCCCACCCAGTTTCTTCTTCAGCTCGATCATCGTGAGAGCTGCACGGGCGGCAAAACCGCCCTTGTCCTTGTCGGAGCGGCGGACACGCGCCCAAGCCTGCTCGTCGTTTTCAACCGTCAGAATGCCGTTGCCGATGGCAAGCGACTCGCTGACGGCGAGATCCATCAATGCGCGCGACGACTCATTGGAAACGATATCGAAGTGATAGGTTTCGCCGCGAATGACCATGCCGAGGGCGACAAAGCCGTCATACAGCACGCCGCCATTATCTGCGCCGTCGAGCGACATGGCAATCGCCGCCGGAATTTCCAGCGCGCCGGGAACCGTCACCACGTCGAAGGTCGCGCCGGTTTCCTTCAGCGCGAAGCTCGCACCTTCGAGGAGTGCGTCAGCCATGTCGTCGTAGAAGCGTGCTTCAACGATCAAAATGTGGGGAGCATCGGCCCGCGCCATGTGTCACCTTCGGTTTTAGAGAACTCGCCATGCGGCAGGCCGCGGTCAAAACATGCCTTCGCGCGAATGGCAAGCAAATTCCGATCATGGCTGAAATGCAAAACCTGAAATCCTTGCAAGTGCATAGAACAAAGCCATGCTGCAGCGCATCAGCATGCGCTTTCCACCGCCCCGAATAAGGCATAAAAAAGGCAAGGAAGATGAAGAATAATTAACGCGATTTCAGTGACTTAGGCCATTGAAGCAACGGCTTTGGCGCCCCAATTCCTTTCTCGTAACGCCGACGATCCCCTGCACGACAGCCGACCGTCCGGGCAGATGAAAGGATACTACCATGAACCGCGTTGCCAAACTCGCCATCGTTTCCGCCCTCTCCTCCCTCGCCTTTGCCGGCGTCAGCCGTGCGGAAAGCCTTGGGATGAACTCCGCCCCCGGCATCGAGCAGACCCTGCGCTCGTTCCAAGGCAACTTCGCCGTCCAGCAATATCAGGACTGGCGCAACATCGACAGCATGGACCAGTTCGGCCCGCGCTCGGCCCCGATCCGCGATGCTCAGGAAGTCCACCAGATCCAGGCCTCGATCGACGCCAACAGGAGCCTTACCCGAAAGCTTGCTGATCAGGGCATCAGCGTCAACAACGTCATCAACGTCGAACAGGCGGCCGATGGCAGCCTGACGATCTTCACCGATTGACATCAACCACGACCAGGGAAAGGCGGCGTGCTGAGCGCCACCTTTCCCCCTATCTCTATTCCCGCTCTTGAAAACCACTGCCGAATGATGGTCTGTTGCCCGCCAAGGGAGACAAAACATGCCATCAGAAAAGACGACACCGGTCATCAACCCGGCCACCCTCGAACTCGATCATTGGACACAAGGCACGCTTTACGAAAGCACCGATATTTCCTTCGGCAAGCTTCTCGGCCTTTCCAATCTCGGCATCAGCTATAATGAAGTGCCGCCGGGCAAATCGGGTTGCCCCTTCCACAATCACCATGTCGAAGATGAGCTGTTCATCGTTCTCTCCGGAAGCGGCGAATACCGCTTCGGCGCCGAACGGCACGCGATCTCCAAAGGATCGGTTCTCGGCGCACCGGCCGGCGGCCCCGAGACGGCGCATCAGATCCTCAATACCGGGACCGAACCGCTGATCTACATGGGCGTCTCGACGATGTCGCCGACGGAGATCGTCGAATATCCCGACTCCGGGAAGTTCCTGGCCAAGACCCGCAAGGATGGCGGCTATCCGAGCTTCCGGGTCATCGGCCGCACCGATGAAAGTCTGGACTACTGGCATAACGAGCCTGGCGCATAAAAACAGAAAGCGATTTTCGATGTTGAATATTCCGACGATCGAGACGGAGCGCCTGATCCTGCGCCCGCACCGCAAGACCGATTTCGAAGCCTACGTCACCTTCTGGGCTGACGAGGACGTGGTGCGCCACATCACCGGCGTGCCGAGCACACGCGAACAGACCTGGGCGCGGCTGCTGCGCGCCACCGGCATGTGGCACCATATGGGCTTCGGCTTCCTGGCCATCGAGGAAAAGGAAAGCGGCCGCTTCGTCGGCGAATGCGGCTTTCTCGAAACCCGCCGCGAGATGACGCCGTCGATCGAGGGAACGCTGGAGACCGGCTGGGCGCTCTCGCCGAATTTCCATGGCCGCGGCTATGCGAGCGAAGCACTGCAGGCGATGATCGCCTGGGCCGAGCAGCGCTTTCCGGACATGGAAATGACCTGCATCATCTCGCCGGAAAACGCGCCGTCGATCCGCCTTGCGGGAAAGCTCGGCTTCCGCGAAGTGACGCGCACCGATTACAACGGTGAGATCATTCTGTTTTCGCGGACGGAAACTCTGCCAGCCTAGCGGCGTAGCGGGCCATGGTATCGACTTCGAAATTGACGAAGTCGCCCGCCTTGCGCTCGCCCCAGGTTGTCACCTCGAGCGTATGGCGGATCAACAGCACGTCGAAATCGGTGCCATCGACGGCATTGACGGTCAGCGACGTGCCGTCGAGGGCGATCGAACCCTTGGGAGCGACAAATTTCGCCAGATGTTCGGGTGCCCGCAGGCGGTAACGGGTGGCATCGCCTTCTGCCGTCACCGAGAGGATTTCGGCCTTGCCATCGACATGGCCGGAAACGATATGGCCGCCGAGTTCATCGCCGATTTTCAGCGAGCGCTCAAGATTGACCCGGCTGCCTTCTTTCCAGGTAGCGATCGTCGTTAGCCGCAGCGCCTCTTCCCAGGCCTCGACCTCGAACCAGCGGCCATTGCTGCCTTCGGCGGGCAATCCCGTGACTGTCAGGCAGACGCCGGAATGCGAGATCGACGCGCCCATGTCGATGGTCGCCGGATCGTAGCTGGTGGCGACGCGCAGCTTGACGCCCTCGTTCATCGCGGAAACGGATTCGATCCTGCCCATATCGGTAACAATGCCGGTGAACATCAAAGCTCTCTTTCGTATTCGTCCATTCGGTCGGGCCCGAATGCAAATGTGCCCCTCAGGGCGAAATCGGATGGCATATCGGTCTTCGTCACCGGCGATTCAATACCATCGGCGCCGATCGTTACATCGCCCTGATAGAGCTGGATGCGATCGATGAGACCGGCATCGAGGAAAAGCCTTGCCGTCCTCGCGCCACCCTCGATGATCAGCGAGGAGATGCCCCGGGAGGCCAGCGCCGGGAGAAGGACTTCCGGGTGGTAGGGGTTGCAGTAGAGGATTTCGACGCCGAGCGCTTCGAGGGCGGTGCGGCGGGAGTCCAATTCGCTAGTGTCGGTGGTTGGGTTACCCCCCTCTGCCCTGCCGGGCATCTCCCCCACAGGTGGGGAGATTGGCTGGGGGCCACCGCTCGTTCCAGTTTCGCTTGTTTGGGGAGATGCAATCCGCGAGTCGATCTCCCCCCTTGAGGGGGAGATGCCCGGCAGGGCAGAGGGGGGTGATCCCTCGACATCCGCCATATCCGATAGCTCTTCCCGCGCCACCACGATCACCGGCACATCCCGCGCCGTCAGCGCCAGCTTACCGGTCACCGGCAGCGACAGCATCGGATCCAGCACGATGCGCACCGGCGAGCGGCTCTCCTGCCCGGCGATCCGCACCGTCAGTTCCGGATCATCGGCAATCGCCGTGCCGATGCCGATCAATATTGCATCCGACTCCGCCCTGAGCTTCTGCACCTCGGCGCGCGCTAGCGGCCCGGTGATCGCGACCTGCCCCGCGCCCCGGCGGCCGATCATGCCGTCGGCGGAAACCGCAAGCTTGAGAGTCACATAGGGCCGCTTCTTCGTCTGGCGTGTGAGATAGGCGGCGAGCGAGCGCCTGCCCTCCTCCTCCAGAACGCCGGTATCCACGGTGATGCCTGCATCATCGAGCATGGCGATGCCGCGGCCGGACACGCGCTCGTCGGGATCGGTGACGCTGATCACCACGCGGGAGACGCCCGCCGCAATCAGCGAATTAGCGCAAGGCGGTGTCTTGCCGAAATGCGAGCAGGGTTCGAGCGTCACATAGGCGGTGGCGCCCTCGGCGCGGCTGCCTGCCTCGGCCAGCGCCTGCGGCTCGGCATGCGGGCGGCCGCCTATAGCCGTGGTGCCGCGGCCAACGATCGCGCCATCCTTGACAACGACGCAGCCGACCGACGGGTTGGTCGCGGTCTGGCCAAGATGCAAAAGGCCGAGGCGGATCGCCTCGGCCATATAGCGTTCGTCATCTGTCGAAGTGCTCATCGCTCAGCTGTCCAGCGTATCGCGGCCGATCTTGGCGTTGATCTCCGAGATGACCTTTTCGAAATCCTCAGCATGCGAGAAATCGCGGTAGACGGATGCATAGCGCACGAAGCCGACGTCATCGAGGCTCTTCAGCGCTTCCAGCACCTGCAGGCCGATGGCCTCGGAGCTGATTTCCACTTCGCCCGAACTTTCGAGACGGCGGACGATTCCGGAGACGGCCCGCTCGATCCGGTCGCGATCGACCGGGCGCTTGCGCAGCGCGATCTCGAAGGAGCGGACCAGCTTGTCGCGGTCGAAAGGCACCTTGCGGCCGGTCTTCTTGACGACCATCAGTTCGCGCAGCTGCACGCGCTCGAAGGTCGTGAAGCGGCCGCCGCAATCGGGACAGATACGCCTGCGGCGGATGGACGTATTGTCCTCCGCCGGGCGTGAATCCTTGACCTGTGTGTCTTCCGATCCGCAGAATGGGCAGCGCATGCGCTATCCTTAGCCGATGTAATCGTACATTGGGAAGCGGTTGGTGAGGTTCATCACCTTGTCCCGCACGGCGGCTTCGACACCGGCATTGCCTTCGTCGGAATTGGCGGCTTTCAGGCCGTCGAGAACCTCGACGATCAGCTTGCCGATTTCCTTGAATTCCGCTTCCTTGAAGCCGCGGGTCGTACCGGCAGGCGCGCCGAGACGGACGCCCGAGGTGACGAAGGGCTTTTCAGGGTCGAACGGTATGCCGTTCTTGTTGCAGGTGATGAAGGCGCGGCCGAGCGCCTGTTCGGCGCGTTTGCCCGTCGCGTTCTTCTTGCGAAGGTCGACCAGCATCAGGTGGTTGTCGGTACCGCCGGAAACGACGTCAAGGCCACCGGCGATGAGCGTCTCGGCAAGCGCCTTGGCGTTCTTGACGATCTGCGCCGCGTAATCCTTGAACTCGGGCTGAAGCGCTTCGCCGAAGGCAACGGCCTTGGCAGCGATGATGTGCATCAGCGGACCGCCCTGGAGACCCGGGAAGACGGCCGAATTGAACTTCTTCGCCAGATCCTCGTCATTGGTGAGGATCACGCCGCCGCGCGGGCCGCGCAGCGACTTGTGGGTCGTGGTCGTGGCAACGTGGCAATGCGGGAACGGCGACGGATGCTGGCCACCGGCAACGAGACCGGCGATGTGGGCCATGTCGACCATCAGATAGGCACCGACGCTGTCGGCGATCTCGCGGAAACGCTTCCAGTCCCAGATGCGGGAGTAAGCGGTGCCGCCGGCGATGATCAGCTTCGGCTTGGTTTCCTCGGCCTTGCGGGCGACTTCGTCCATGTCGAGCAGGTTGTCGCCTTCGCGCACGCCGTAGGACACGACGTTGAACCACTTGCCGGACATGTTGACAGGCGAACCATGCGTCAGGTGGCCGCCGGAATTGAGGTCGAGACCCATGAAGGTGTCGCCCGGCTGCAGCAGCGCCAGGAAGACGGCCTGGTTCATCTGCGAACCGGAGTTCGGCTGAACGTTGGCGAAGTTGACGCCGAAGAGCTTCTTGGCGCGTTCGATCGCCAGTTCTTCGGCAATATCGACGAACTGGCAGCCACCGTAGTAACGCTTGCCCGGATAACCTTCGGCGTACTTGTTGGTCATGATCGAGCCCTGGGCTTCCAGAACCGCACGGGAAACGATGTTTTCCGAGGCGATGAGTTCGATCTCATGGCGCTGGCGGCCGAGCTCCTTGCCGATCGCGCCGAAGATCTCAGGATCGGTATCGGCGAGCGAACGATTGAAGAAGGTCTGTGTGGAAGCATTGGTCATGGCGGGCTCCTCAACTTGAATGGCCGCAGCTTTAGCCTTCCGTTTGCGCCAGAGCAATACGAAGAACGACATTTGCTGGGCAATCTACGCGCGGTGCCAAGGTCTTGGTGTACCGGGAGGGCGCGCCCTCCTCTTTGGCCCTCATTCCTGTGCCTGTCACAGGAATCCAGCCACGGCGCGTCCGCGCCGTGAATGAAACTTCTTAGCTTAAAAGAAGGGTCTTCCGCGCCCAAGGACTTGGGCGCACTGGATCCCTGTGAAAAGCACAGGGATGAGGGAAGCAGGGTGTAGCCTCAAACGAAAAAGCCGCGCACCAGGCGCGGCTTTCTCAAACTCTATAACACAACCCTTACTGAACCGGCTGTTCCGTCGTTGCCGTCGTATCCAGCGCCAGTTCGGCGTTGCCGTCCATCTGGTAGATGTCGTCGCGGAACTGGACGACGCCGTCGGGCATGCCCCAGGCGGAGATGTAGACGAAGTAGACCGGGACTTCTTCAGAGAGCTTGATCGGCGTGTTGACGCGGCTGGCGATGACCTGCTCCATCTGCTGGCGCGGCCAGCCGGGGGTTTCACCGAGCAGCCAGGTCGTCAGGTCGCGGACGTTCTGAACGCGCACGCAGCCGGAGGATTCGAAGCGCATCAGCTTGTTGAACAGGCCCTGCTGCGGCGTGTCGTGCATGTACTCGCCGTTCTTGTTGTAGAAGTTGATCTTCGTCGAGGCCATGGCGTTGATCTTGCCCGGGTCCTGACGGAACATCAGGTTCGGGGCCTTCTCGGCGTTCCAGTCGATGGTTTCAGGGGCGACTTCGGTGCCCTTGCCGTCGATCAGGCGAATGTTGTTGCGCGTCAGATAGGTCGGGTCCTTGCGCATCAGCGGCACGATGTCCTTTTCGACGATCGAGCGCGGCGCGGTCCAGTAAGGATTGAGGATGACTTCGTAGATCTTCGAATTGACGAGGTGCGTCGGGCGGCTCAGGCGGCCGACGATCGCGTTGTGGCGGGTGGCGACGGCGCCATCCTGGACGGCTTCGACGTAAGCTGCCGGAATATTGACCATGACGTGACGGCGGCCGAGCTCTTCCGGGAAGGTCTGCAGGCGGATCAGGTTGGTGTTCAGCTGCTGCAGACGCACATCGACCGGGATGTTCATCGCCTTCAGCGTGAACTCGCCGATGACGCCATCGGACGGCAGGCCGTGGCGGGCCTGGAAGCGCTTGACGGCGCCATCGACATAAGAATCGAACGAGGACGACATGCCGGCTTCCTGCGGAAGGTCACCGGTGGCGAAGAGACGCTGGCGCAGCGCCTGGACCGACTGATCGGTGACGCCGAGCTGCAGGCGCTGGTCGGCAGGCGGATTGACCGTCGGCCAGCCGCCGGCAGATGCGATCTGCTGGTACTGGGCGATCGCCTGCTGCATGCTGGAAACGGATTGGGGACCGAGGATAGGGGTATTGGAAACAATGGCGTTGGCGGTGCGCGATGCGGCCTTGGCATCGAACTGATCGTCCCAGTCGCCGCGGCGCGGCGCGTTGATCAGCGCGTCGACGGCCGTCTGCGCCAATGCCGGGGCGGCCAGGGCGCTGACGCCGAACGTGGCCGCGGAGGCCAGAAATGCGCGGCGCGAGAGAGCTTCAATTCCGTTTTTCTTCGACATAGTCCCAACCAATGAATGCCGCAGGCTTGAGAGGAAACCGCGGGCTTTGCGAGTCACTGCGCGATAACGCAGACCACTATCATTCCGTTCTCCGGCGCATCACAAAATTTCCGCCACCGGGTATCACAAGATTGCGAGCCGGAAACGCGAAGGCGTGAAATGCTGTCTGAGGGCGCCGTCTACCGTCTTTCCGCTGCCATACCAATATGGCCAATTCGTGTCGCCTGCCCATTCGAAGACCTACCGGCGGTAGGTTCAAGACAGGTGAACGGCACGGACCAAACCATATCAATGCGTAAACGGTGCTGGTTAATAACGGCTAAAAAACGGCCCGAATACAGGCGATTACGCTTGGGTGGGATGCGTTGCAAAGATGACACGCTGACGTGGAACGAGCAAAACCGGACGCGCAGGGAACGCATCCGGTTTTCTTCGACCTTGGAGGAGGTCTTAAGCCTTAGAGGCGGTACATAATGCTGTCGTTCCAGAAGCGGTCGAGGCGCTGCAGGAGCTTGTTCATCTGGGTGAATTCGTCGGTGCCGATGCCGCCGACCTTGTCGATCGAGGTGATGTGGCGCTCGTAGAGCTTGGCGACCGTCTCGGCGATCTCGGTGCCGGTTTCCGTCAGGCTGATGCGGACGGAGCGGCGGTCGATGCGCGAGCGCTGGTGGTTGATGAAGCCGAGGTCGACGAGCTTCTTGACGTTGTAGGAAACGTTGGAGCCCAGGTAGTAACCGCGCGAGCGCAGCTCGCCGGCGGTCAGTTCCGAGTTGCCGATGTTGAAGAGCAGGAGCGCTTGGATGGCGTTGACGTCGCTGCGGCCCTGACGGTCGAACTCGTCCTTGATGACATCCAGAAGACGGCGGTGAAGACGTTCAACAAGATGAAGGGATTCCATGTAAAGATCACGGATGTCCTGGTCCTGCTGGTCACGGAAGTTCGATACCGCCTGCGGCTTGATTTTCGTGTTCATGATGACTGCCTCACTGTTTGTTTGGCGGTGTTGGTTTTCTTCCCGCCTTGAGACAGACCCTATCGAATACAAATAAAATTCTACTTAAACTGCAGGCTTAACAGCACCTTACCGGAAACCTCCCGTTGTATCAGGGTAAATCAACGCTTACCTGACGGCGCTGCCTGCGCTTCTCGAACCACAATGCGATACGGAAAGCCAGGTACATCAGCGCCACCAAACCATGTGTCAAAACAATGAGTTTGTTGGAGCCGAAGATCTCCGGCAGGACGCCGTGCATCAGCACCTGCAGGCCTGCGGCGAGCACCCAGACGACCGGTCCCCAGGACACCGTCAGCCACAGGCCGAGCGAGGCAACGGGGAAGACGACGGCCAGCGTCGTGGCGCAAACCTTCCAGGGCAGGCTGAGCAGATCGAAGCGGCCGGCGCCAACAAGCGAGTAGCCGACCAGCATTCCCCAGTATTGCAAGCCGAACCAGAAGCAGGTGATCGCCACCAGCCTCAGGAAGAGGATGAACATCAGGTCGGTCAGCGTGCGTTTCGGCAGGGCCGGAGAATCATTTTCCATGGGGCGGACTTTATGTTTGCCTTCTGCACTTCGCCAGACGGGATCAGGCGGCGCGGCCAATCGTCCGGTTTGGATTTCGAAGATGGCATGATAATGAGCGCGCCAGCAAATGGAATGGCCAGGGACAAGACAATGCAGGACAAGACCCACCTCGTCGACGACATTACCGGACACCGCCGCATGCGCCGCAACCGCAAGGCCGACTGGACGCGCCGGCTGGTGCAGGAAAACCGGCTGACGGTGGACGATCTGATCTGGCCGGTCTTCGTCGTGCCCGGCAACGGCATCGTCGAGCCGATCCCGGCCATGCCCGGCGTCAACAGGATGAGCGTCGACAGGCTGGTGGAAGCCGCGAAGGAAGCGGCCGATCTCGGCGTTCCCGCGATCGCCACTTTCCCGAATATCGAGATGGAGCTGCGCGACGCCACCGGCTCGAACAGCCTCGAGGTCAACAACCTTATCAACCAGGCGACGATCGCGCTGAAGAAGCATGTGCCCACTATCGGCGTGATCACCGATGTGGCGCTCGATCCGTTCACCAGCCACGGCCATGACGGCATTCTGCGCGACGGCGAGATCGTCAACGACGAGACGGTCGATCAGGTGGCGCGTGCGGCTGTAATGCAGGCCGATGCCGGTTCCGACATCATCTCGCCCTCCGAAATGATGGACGGACGCATCGGCGCCATCCGCTACGCGCTGGATGCGGCCGGCCACCAGAATGTCGGCATCATGAGCTATGCGACGAAATTCGCCTCCGCCTTCTATGGCCCCTACCGCGAGGCGATCTCGACCGGCGGCCTGCTGAAAGGCGACAAGAAGACCTATTATATCGACCCCGCCAACGGCACCGAGGCGATCCGCGATGCCGCACTCGACGTCGAGGAAGGCGCCGACATGCTGATGGTCAAGCCCGGCCTGCCCTATCTCGACATCTGCTGGCGGATGAAGGAAACCTTCGGCCTGCCGACCTTCGCCTATCAGGTGTCGGGCGAATATTCGCAGATCAAGGCGGCGGCGGCGAACGGCTGGATCGATGGCGACCGGGCGATGATGGAGACGCTGCTCGCCTTCAAGCGCGCCGGTTGCGACGGGATCCTGACCTATTTCGCGATCGAGGTCGCGCGCAAGCTCGCCAAAGGCTGAAAATCGCGCATCATTGCATCTCCAGCCGCCGACACCATATCAGTGGCATCGTTTTTCAAAGGAGACCTCGATGAGCCTGAACCCCAATCCCGTCTACGCCGCACCGGACGACTGGCGCGCCTATAGCGGGACGCTCAGCCGGCGGGTCTTTGCGTTCATCCTGGATTACATCATCGTGCTGCTGCTGTGCATTCCGGCAGCGGTCGTGCTGTTCTTCCTGTCGATCGTGACGCTCGGCCTCGGCTTCTTCCTCTATCCGGCGCTCTTCGTGCTGGTGGCGGGCATCTATTTCGGCCTGACGGTCGGCGGCCCGGCGCAGGCCTCGCTCGGCATGCGGGCGATGGGCATCCAGATGATGCGCGTCGACGGACGTCCGCTCGATTTCTTGACGGCGATCGTTCACCTGGCGCTGTTCTGGATCCTGAACTCGGTGCTGACGCCGCTGATTCTTCTGGTCGGTCTTTTCACCGAGCGCAGCCGGATGATCCACGACTTCCTGGTCGGCACCGTGACGGTGCGCACCAACTGATTACAGAAATAAAGTCCCCGGCTGGCCTTTGCGTGCCAGTTCGGGGCGCCATATCAAATATCTACGACAAAATGATAGCGCGGAGAAACCGGCCGCGCTGTTGACGTTTTTTATTCTTAAGTCATGCTGTCAAGATTGACGGTCACCGAAGGAACCATCCGCGTCAGATGAATACGCAGACCACGCCATCCCCTCAGTTTTATCTGACGGCACCGGCTGCATGCCCGTATCTGCCGCAGGAGATGGAGCGCAAGGTCTTTACGCATCTGGTCGGCCCGCGTGCGGCCGAGATGAACGACATCCTGACGCAAGGCGGTTTCCGCCGCTCCCAGAACATCGCCTACCGCCCGGCCTGCGAAGCCTGTCGCGCCTGCGTCTCCGTGCGCATCCTGGCGCAAGAATTCCAGCCGACGAAATCGATGACGCGGGTGATGGGCAATAACAGCGATCTGATCGCCACCGAATTCCCGGCGCAGCCGTCCAGCGAGCAATATTCGCTGTTCCGCCGCTATCTCGACTATCGCCACCAGCAAGGTGGCATGTCTGACATGACCGTGCTCGACTATGCGATCATGGTGGAAGACACCCACGTCAACACCCGGATCATCGAATACCGCAAGCGGGAGGAAGGCTCCGGCCTAGAGACCAGGCCGCGCGGCGAGCTGATCGCCGCAGCACTGACGGATACGATGAGCGACGGCCTGTCGATGGTCTATTCCTATTTCAACCCCGACTACGACCGCCGCTCGCTCGGCACCTACATGATCCTCGACCATGTGAAGCGCACCAAGGCGCTCGGCCTCCCCCATGTCTACCTCGGTTACTGGGTCCAGGGATCGCGGAAGATGGACTACAAGACCCGCTTCCAGCCGCAGGAGCATCTGACGCCGCGCGGGTGGGAGCGTTTCGATCCATCGGTGCTTGCTGAAGGTGGCACGGATTAAGACACTCCCGATCGCCTATGCGGTCACAGAGCATTAATCGCGGGCGCGAGGCCTTCACATTGGAGGCAGCGCGGATTTGCATGGAAAAATACAAAACCGCGCTTAAGCGTTTGGACGACAGCTAGCTCGCTAGCCGGTCGATCTGATCGACCTCGCGTTCCAGACCTTCCATCACATGCGCCCAGCCCTGACGGGTCTTTTCTTCGTGGGCTGCCCATTCCGAGCACATTTCATGCGTCAGCGTCAGGCGGCAGCCGCTGCCCAGCTGTTCGAAATCGATCTGGACGCGGTCGGTGCAATGGTCGTGTTCTTCGACGGAGAAGCTGAAAACCATGCGTTTCGGGCGGTGCAGTTCCAGGAAGATGCCGCTGTGGCAGGCATCGCCGGTCGGGCGGCGGTCGACGACGAGGAAGCGGCCGCCGACATGGGCGTCGATTTCGGCGCGGATGACATGGCCGTCATCGGTGGCAAACAGGAAGCGCCTGGCGATCGCCGGGTTGAGCCAGGAATCATAGACCACCGAAGGCGGCGCTCTATAGGTATGCGTAACGGTGAGTTTGATCTTCTCTGCGGACATCGATTTTCCTCCGTGTAATAGGCCCAATGCACGCCGCAGATTTCCCTGCGGGGCCATTCCGTCCGCCTTCGGAATGGAGCCGTTCCCAGTTTTTTGGTGACAGGACTGAGATAGAGGAGGCAAACCGCTCGCCAAGAGCGGCTCGCCAAAATGTTACCGGTGTCAGCCGGCGAATTTGCCGCTACGCGGAAAACCCTTCGGGACGGTGCGTCCGGCCGTGGCGCGGTCGGCCAGCCATTCGGCAAGCTCGTCCTTGTTCTTGTTGAACATGCGGCCTGCACTGTCTTCCCAGGAGAGGCCCGTATCGATCGCGAAGCAGCGGACATCGGAGATGCCGCCATCCTTGTAGCGCTGCAGGCGAACGCCCTTGCCGCGGCCCATTTCGGGGACCTGCGCCAGCGGGAAGACCAGCAGCTTGCGGTTTTCGCCGACGACGGCCACGTGGTCGCCGCTGACCGGAACCAGGAGCTTGGTCTCGTCCGGCATCGAGACGTTCATGATCTGCTTGCCCTTGCGGGTATTGGCAGCCATTTCGGCTTCCGCGACGACGAAACCGTTGCCGGCCGTCGAGACGATCAGCTGTTTGCGGGCGAGATCGTGGACGAAGGCAGTCAGCACGTCCTGGTCGTTGTCCATGTCGATCATGATGCGCAGCGGTTCGCCATGGCCGCGGCCGCCCGGCAGCTTGTCGCCGCCCAGCGTGAAGGCCTTGCCGCCGGTGGTGACGATCAGGATCTTGTCCGTCGTCTGCGCCGGGAATGCGACCTTCAGCGCATCGCCTTCCTTGAAGGTCAGCGAGGCGGTATCCGAAATATGGCCCTTCAGAGCGCGGATCCAGCCCTTTTCGGAGACGACGACGGTGATCGGTTCCTTCTCGATCATCGCCTGCTGGATGGCGTCTTCATCGGCCTCAGGCGCATCGGCGAACTGGGTGCGGCGGCGGCCGAGCTCGGTCGCCTTGGCGAATTTCTTCTTCACCTCGCCGATTTCCCAGGCAACCGTCTGCCACTGTTTCTCGTCGGAGGCGAGCAGCGCTTCGATGCCGGCCTTCTCGGCGGTCAGTTCGTCGAACTCCTTGCGGATCTCGAATTCCTCGAGCTTGCGCAGCGAGCGCAGCCGCATGTTGAGGATCGCTTCGACCTGATTATCCGTCAGATCCCAGCGGGCGATCATCACCGGCTTCGGCTCGTCTTCCTCGCGGATGATGCGGATGACTTCGTCGATATTCAGGTAGGCGATCAACAGACCGCCGAGGATTTCGATACGCCGTTCGATGGCGGCAAGGCGGAAGCGCGAGCGCCGCTGCAGCACGTCGCGGCGGTGATCGAGCCACTCCTTGAGCACTTCGTTCAGCGCCATGACGCGCGGAACGCGGCCCATCGACAGAACGTTCATGTTCAGCGGGAAGCGGCTTTCGAGCTCCGTCAGCTTGAACATCGATTCCATCAGGATCGTCGGATCGACCGTGCGGTTCTTCGGCACCAGGACGACGCGCACGTCTTCGGCGGACTCATCGCGGATATCTTCGAGAAGCGGCAGCTTGCGGGCGATCAAGAGCTCGGCGATCTTCTCGATCAGGCGCGATTTCTGCACCTGGAACGGGATTTCGGTGACGACGATCTGATAACCGCCGCGGCCGAGATCCTCGGTCTCCCACTTGGCGCGGGTGCGGAAGCCACCGCGGCCGGTCTTGTAGGCCTCGATGATGCTGGCGCGGCTATCGATGATGATGCCGCCGGTCGGGAAATCGGGGCCGGGAATGAAGGATTCGACGAGCGTCTCGACCGTGGCATCCGGATGCTTGATCAGATGTAGTGCTGCGTCGCAGAGCTCATGGGCGTTGTGCGAGGGAATGGACGTCGCCATGCCGACGGCGATACCGGAAGAGCCGTTGGCGAGCAGGTTCGGGAAGGAACCCGGCAAAACCGTCGGCTCCTCGTCTTCCTCGTTATAGGTGAGGCGAAAGTCAACGGCGTCCTGCTCGATACCGTCGAGCAGCAGCGCGGTGACCTCGGTCATGCGGGCTTCGGTGTAACGATAAGCAGCCGCATTGTCGCCGTCGATATTGCCGAAGTTCCCCTGCCCGTCCACCAGCGGATAGCGCTGCGAGAAGTCCTGCGCCAGGCGCACTAGCGCGTCGTAGACCGACTGGTCGCCATGCGGGTGAAACTTACCGATGACGTCACCAACGATACGGGCGCATTTCTTGAAGGCGGCGTTGGGGCGGATGCCCATCTCGCTCATCGCGTGGATGATGCGCCGGTGCACCGGCTTCAGGCCGTCGCGCACATCAGGAAGAGCACGGTGCATGATGGTCGACAGCGCATAGGCCAAGTAACGCTCTTCGAGCGCGGCCTTGAGGTCAACCGGAAGAATGCTGTCGTCGTCCCCGCCGGAAGGCGGCAAAATCTCTTGTCCCATAGGCCTTGCCTAGCCTAGAAGGCTCTCCACGGCAAGGAATCGGGGGGCTTGCGCCTGTGGATGACGTGCCAGAATGACATCATGTGGCCATCAAGCATCGCCACGTCATTTGGACTTCGTTTGCTTTGCGTATCAACTAAAATTTAGAGTTCGCACAAATATAACGCGCCTCGACCCCGCAATAGACTAGCCCCAACCGCCACCAGAGGATTTCGTCATGACATTTTACCGGACCACCCGGCTTATGCTTTCCGGCGCGGCACTCCTGTCGCTCACCTCAAACGCGTTCGCGCTCGACGGGCAGGATCTGCTGAAAAAGCTGAACGCTGCCTATATCGCGCAGGGCGGCACGATCGTTGCCGATGGCGTCGATGTCAACGACACGACGGTGACGCTGAAGAATGCCGGCTTCAAGCCTGCCGCCGGCGAAGCCCTGAAGATCGGCGACATCACGCTGACGGGCGTCGAAGAAGACGAGGATGGCGGCTACTATATCGAGGAAGCCACCTTCCCCGACATCAACGTCACCGAAGACGGCGCGACGGTCAGCGCCAGCGATATGAAGCTCGGCGGCATTTCGATCCCAGCCGATGCGACGGGCGACGGCATCGATTCCATGCTGCTCTATGAAACGGCGCATACCGGCCCGTTCAAGGTCACCAAGGACGGCAAGGACGTGTTCTCGCTGGCCGAGACCGACATGAACCTGACGGTTCGCGAAGACGATTCCGGCTTCGACTTCGACGGCGCCTTCAAGAGCATGAAGGCCGATCTCAGCAACGCTCCGGACCCGCAGTCGAAGGAAGCGATCGAGAAGCTCGCGCTCGAGCATGTCAATGGCGACATCACCATGAAGGGCGCCTGGGATCTGGCTCCCGGCACGATCGACATTTCCGAATTCGCCTTCGACGTCACCAATGTCGGCCGCCTGAACCTCGCCTTCAAGATTTCAGGCTACACGCCCGCCTTCATGAAGTCGCTGCAGGAAGCCGCCAAGGCCTCCGAAGCCAACCCGAACAAGGAAGAAGCCCAGCAGGCTCTCGGCCTTGCCATGCTTGGCCTGCTGCAGCAGCTGTCCTTCAACAGCGCCGAAATCCGCTTCGACGACGCCTCGATCACCAAGCGTGCGCTCGACTATGCCGGTTCCAAGCAGAACATGACCGGCAAGCAGATGGGCGACGCGCTGAAGGCCATGGCACCGCTCGCCGTTGCGCAGCTCAACGTTCCCGAACTGCAGAACGCCATCTCGGCTGCCGTGAACACCTATCTCGACGACCCGAAAAGCTTCGTCGTCAGCGCAGCACCGGCCCAGGCCGTGCCGTTCCCGACGATCATGGGTGCTGCTATGGGCGCTCCGAACACGCTGCCGAACGTTCTCGGTGTGAAGATCAACGCGAACCAGTAAGATCAGGCATATCCGACCTGCATTCTCATGACCCGGCCGTTCAGCGGCCGGGTTTTTCTTTGCCGCCGCAACCCCCAAAAGAAAGAGCCGCCTTCGCGTGACGAAGGCGGCTCTTTGAAATGAGTGAAGGAGCTAGGCTCAGTCCTTCTTCGGCTGCGGCATGACACGCAGTGACAGCTCCATCAGCTGCTTCGGCGTTGCCGGCGACGGCGCGTTCATCAGCAGATCCTGGGCCTGCTGGTTCATCGGGAACAGCGTGATTTCGCGCAGGTTCTTGGCGCCGAGCAGCAGCATGACGATACGGTCGATGCCGAATGCGCAGCCGCCATGCGGAGGCGCGCCGTACTGGAAGGCGCGGTACATGCCGCCGAAGCGTTCTTCGACATCCGTCTGGCTGAGGCCGACCAGTTCGAAGGCCTTGACCATGGCCTCCGGCGACTGGTTACGGATTGAGCCCGAAGCGATTTCGAAGCCGTTGCAGACGGCGTCATACTGGTAGGCCTTGAGCGACAGCGGCTCCTTGGTCTGCAGCGCCTCGAGACCGCCCTGCGGCATCGAGAAGGGGTTGTGTGCGAAGTCAACCTTCTTGTCTTCCTCGCTCCACTCGTAGAACGGGAAGTCGATGATCCAGCACAGCTCGAAGCGGTCGCGATCGACGAGGTTCAGGTCTTCGCCGGCCTTGGTGCGGGCTTCGCCTGCGAATTTGTAGAACTTGGATGGTTCGCCGGCGACGAAGAAGGCGGCGTCGCCTGCTTCAAGACCGAGCTGAACGCGGAGCGCCTCGGTGCGCTCTTCCCCGATGTTCTTGGCGAGCGGGCCGGAGCCGCCGACCTTGCCGTCCTCTTCCTTCCAGAAGATGTAGCCGAGGCCCGGCTGTCCCAACGACTGCGCCCAGGCATTCATGCGGTCGCAGAATGCGCGCGAGCCACCGGTCTTGGCCGGAATTGCCCAGACTTCGACCTTCGGGTTTGCGGCGATCATGCCGGCGAAAACCTTGAAGCCGGAGCCGTCGAAATGTTCGGTGACCGCCTGCATCTCGATCGGGTTGCGCAGGTCCGGCTTGTCGGAGCCGTATTTGCGGATCGCGACGTCGTAGGGGATACGCGGCCATTCCTTGGTGACCGGCTTGCCTTCTGCGAACTGCTCGAACACGTTGGTGACGATCGGAGCCATCGTATCCCAGACGTCTTCCTGGGTGACGAAGCTCATTTCGACGTCGAGCTGGTAGAATTCGCCCGGCAGACGGTCGGCACGCGGATCTTCATCGCGGAAGCACGGCGCGATCTGGAAGTAGCGGTCGAAACCGGCAACCATCAAGAGCTGCTTGTACTGCTGCGGCGCCTGCGGCAGGGCGAAGAACTGGCCGGGATGGATACGGCTCGGAACGAGGAAGTCGCGCGCGCCTTCCGGCGAGGATGCCGTCAGGATCGGCGTCGTGTATTCGCCGAAGCCGGCCGATGCCATGCGGTTGCGGATATCCGAGATGATCTGCGTGCGCTTGACGATGTTCTTGTGCAGCGTGTCGCGGCGCAGGTCGAGGAAGCGGTACTTGAGGCGAACGTCTTCGGGATAGTCGGGCTCGCCGAACACCGGGAGCGGCAATTCCTTGGCAACCGCCAGGACTTCGATCTCCTGGGCGTAGAGTTCGATCTCGCCAGTTGCCATGGTCTTGTTGACGGTGTCTTGCGTACGGGCCTTCACGAGACCATCGATGCGGATGACCCACTCGCCACGCACGACTTCGGCGGTCTTGAAGGCCGGGCTATCCGGATCGGCGACGACCTGGGTGATGCCGTAATGGTCGCGAAGGTCGATGAAGAGTACGCCGCCATGGTCACGAACGCGGTGAACCCAGCCGGAAATCCGGACGGTCGAGCCGACGTCCGACTTGCGGAGGGCGGCACAGGTGTGGCTGCGGTAGCGATGCATAATCTCTATTCCCGGTATCTGCTGAGACGGCTGCAAGGGCAAATTCCACCCTCAAGCGCCGACAAGAAAATCGGGCGGAAAAGCGCATGGACGGTCTGATTTGTCAAGGCTTGGCGGACATTCGCGCCGGTTAGATGCCGGTTTATTGCGGCGGCGGCTGCGGCAGTTTGGCTGGCACTTGCTTATTGATGAAACCACCAGTCAACTTTAAAGATGGCGCATCCCTGCCGCCGGAGCGTTCCATGCCTCTCCTCACCCGCCGTAACCTTCTGAAAGCTTCCGCAGTCGTAGGCGCCTATGGCGTCGGGATCGGGGTCGCCGGCAAATTCGGTTTTGCCGAGGCAGCGCCCGAGCCGCAGGTGCTGAAGGCAGTGAAGACGCAGGCGGCGCTGACGGAGTTCGGGCCGACAAAGGACATCATGACCTGGGGCGACCAGGGCATGCCGCCGGTGCTGCGCATGGCACGCGGCAAACCCTATGCGGCGAAGCTGACGAACACGCTCGACGAGCCGACGACGATCCACTGGCACGGTCTGCGGATCGACAACCGGATGGACGGCGTGCCGTTCATGACGCAGCCCTATGTCTATACGAACGACAGCTTCGACTATAACTTCACACCGCCGGATGCCGGGACCTTCTGGTATCACCCGCATTGCAACACGCTGACCCAGATGGGCCACGGCATGACCGGCGTCATCGTCGTCGAGGATCCGGCCGATCCGGTCTTCGACGCCGAAGTGGTGCTCAATCTGCGCGACTGGCGGCTCGGCGGCGACGGGCAGTTCATTGCGCCGTTCCGGCCGCGCGATGCGGCGAAGACCGGCACCTACGGCACGGTCCGCACCGCCAACTGGCACCAGGAGCCGCAATATGATGCGCCCTCAGGCGGTCTCGTGCGCCTGCGCATCGCCGTAACCGACGTCACCCGCATCTATTCGCTGAAGATGGAGGGCGCCGAGGCGACCGTCATCGCCATCGACGGCAACCCGGTGCCGAAGCGCTTTCCGCTCGAACTGCTGCAGATCGGCCCCGGCCAGCGTCTGGATCTCGCGGTTCGCATGCCCGATAGCGAAGGCGGGATCGCGACGCTCGAGGATATTCGCGGCACGAACCCGAAGACGCTTGCGAGCCTGCGCGCCACGGGGCAATCGCTGAAGCGGAATGCCGGCGATCTTGGGGCGCTTGCTGCCAATCCCGTGCCTAATGCCGATCTCTCGTCCGCCGAGAAGATCCCGCTGCTGCTTAGCGCCACGGCAGAAAATGCGCCTGTCGACAGTATCTGCGGAACGCTCGGCTACAGTTTTTGGGCGATCAACAAGGTTCCGTGGCCCGGCGACACGCCGGATCCGACGGCGCCGCTGGCTGAGCTCAAGCTGGGCAAGAGCTACATTTTCCAGCTCGAGAACGTCACCCCTCACCTGCACCCGATCCATCTGCACGGCATGAGCTTCAAGGTGATTTCGTCTTCGACGCGGGAGGTGATGCCCGTCGTCTCCGACACCTATCTGATCCAGCCCGACGAGAAGGTGCAGCTCGCCTTCGTCGCCGACAATCCGGGCGACTGGCTGCTCCACTGCCATATCATCGAGCATCAGAAGACGGGCATGACGAGCTACGTCAGGGTCGTTTGAGGTGATTGCGCAATGAACGCTTAGATTGTATAAATGTGCGTGACAATCCATATTGGAACAGTCTGCACCATGAGCCTTGTCCACAATGAGCGGACCAAACTGACCGCTACTTACATTAATGGCGTTGCGATCGCGGTTTTCGCCGTTGGCTCTTTTGCACCCGCAATCGCTAATCTGAATAACACCAGCAGTTTGCTATCCGTAGGCAACCTCGTAGTCGTGATTTGCTTGGGAGCTTCCGGCGCACTACATTTCCTTGCACGGAGAACTCTGAAAGGCCTTTCGCCATGACCATTGATCAATTTCTGAATATGTTGATCGTGCCGGTAGGTGGCCTTGTGCTCGGCTTGACCGTGTTCCTCGCGACCAGAGGCGATCGCAAGCACAACGAGAAGCCTCATCCCGGCGAATAGCCCACATCCGTATGGCGAGCAGCGCCTTCAACGTATTGACATATCACTTCGAAAGGAGAAGGAAGGTTAAACGTCCTTTTTCCTTGTGAATGAATTGATATGATCGAAACAACCGCCGAATTGGCGGCCGCCTGCAAAGAGCTGGCCAAGTCCGACTTCATCACGATCGACACCGAGTTTCTGCGTGAAACGACCTTCTGGCCGGAGCTCTGCCTGATCCAGATGGCGAGCCCGACGACCGAGGTCATCGTCGATCCCTTGGCCAAAGGCATCGATCTGACGCCGTTCTTCGAGCTGATGGCGGACACCAAGGTTTTGAAGGTGTTTCACGCCGCGCGGCAGGACATCGAAATCATCTTCAATCGCGGCGGGCTGATCCCGCATCCGATCTTCGACACGCAGGTTGCCGCCATGGTCTGCGGCTTCGGCGACAGCGTTTCCTACGACCAGCTCGTCAGCCGCACCAAGGGCGTGCAGATCGACAAGTCGTCGCGCTTCACCGACTGGAGCCGCCGCCCGCTCTCCGAAAAGCAGCTGGATTATGCGCTGGCCGACGTTACGCATCTGCGCGACGCCTATCTCTATCTGAAGGACGAACTGGAGCGCGAAGGCCGCTCCTCCTGGCTTTCGGAAGAAATGGATGTGCTCGAGGCACGCGAAACCTACGACATGCATCCTGACGACGCCTGGCAGCGCCTGAAGATGCGCCTGCGCAAGCCGCAGGAACTGGCGATCCTGAAATATGTCGCCGCCTGGCGCGAGCGCGAGGCCCGCGCCCGCAATGTGCCGCGCTCGCGCGTATTGAAGGACGATGCCATTTACGAAATCGCCCAGCAGCAGCCCAAGGACACCGAAGCGCTCGGACGCCTACGGACCATCCCGAAGGGCTGGGAGCGCTCCTCGTCCGGCGCCGCTGTGCTTGAAGCCGTCAACGAGGCGCTGGCGCTGCCGAAGGCCGACATGCCGCATGTGCCGCGCCACACCCAGGCGCCGGAAGGCGCTGCGGCTGCCGTCGAGCTGCTCAAGGTCCTCTTGAAGCTGATCTCCGAAAAGCATGGCGTCGCGCCGAAGGTCATCGCCAATAGCGAAGATCTCGACAAGATAGCTGCCGAAGGCGAGAAGGCTGAGGTCTCTGCTCTGCATGGCTGGCGCCGGGAGCTGTTCGGCGAGCCTGCGCTGCAGCTGATCAAGGGCGAGATCGCGCTGCGTTTTGCCGGCCGGAAGGTGGATACCGTCGCTCTCTGAGGGTTCTTGCCTTTGAAATGCCTTGACCGGCCGCCTACATGGCCGGACACTATACGGCAAATCAAGGCGATAGCGCTGATGCGAGAAATATCACCGGTACAGAACTGGCTCCTGCTTTCGATTGTCATGGCCGGCAGCGGCGTTCTCTACGACGTGCTGTTCTATGGCGACAGCAGGCCGTTCATCGGGGCAACCTTCGCGCTGTTCATCGGCATGCCGATCCTGGCCTTCGAGCGCAAGGCGATCCTGCGTGGCCTCTCACGCCGAATCCAGCGGCTGCCGACGCTGACCTATTTTCTGGCGCAGCTGTTCATCTATGAAATCCTGATGAGCGTCGGCTTTGCCGTTGCCGGTCTCTTCCTGCGCGGCATCGGCGCCATCCCGTCGACATCCTGGGTCGAGGCGATCGTTCTGCCGTTCAACGTCTTCATGTATGCGCTCGTCGTCTGTGCCGCGGTCATCTTCGTCGTACGCGTCCGCGAACTGCTCGGCCGCGACGTCTTCCTTGCGATGCTGACCGGCCGCTACCGCAACCCGGTCAGCGAAGAGCGCATCTTCCTGTTCATCGACCTGGTGGATTCGACGCCCTTTGCCGAGAAGCACGGCGACCTGCGCGCCCAGCAGATGCTGAACTCGCTGTTTGCCGCCTTTGCAGAGCCCGTTCGGCGCAACCGGGGCACGATCGATGATTATGTCGGCGATGCAGCGATCATCACCTGGCCGCTTGCGCGTGGCATGAAGAACGGCCGCTGCGTGCGTTGCGTCTTCGATATCCTGAACGCCATCGAAGACGAAGCGGAGGGCTGGCTGAAGCGCTACGGGCAGGTTCCGCGGCTGCGCGCCGCCCTGCATGGCGGTTTCGTCATCACGGCCGAGATCGGCGTCGATCATCACAAGATCACCTATTTCGGCGACACGGTGAACACCACGTCGCGGCTGGAGTCGCTCTGCAAGGCGCTGAACCGGCCGATCCTCATCTCCAGCGAACTTGCCGGCCGGATGACGCTGCCGGATTTCGTCAATGCCGAGGATCTCGGCGTGCATGCGCTCAAGGGCCGCGGCCAAGGGCTCGGCGTCATGGCACTGGCGCAAGCCATCCCGCTTTCGGCTCAGTCACCAAAGCTTCACTCAACAGTCAACTCGGCGACATAGATCGGCTGCTAATCGGGACCGCCACTTCATTTTTTGGGGGTCTCCATGAAAAAAGCTCTTTTCGCTTCCGTTTCCCTACTGCTTCTGATTGCCACATCCGCTTCGGCCGACCAGCAGGAATTTACCGCCACGCTCGCAGGCCAGGCGATCCTGCCTGCCAACACGATGACACCCGCTCCTGCCGATGCACCTGAATTCCTGAAGCATTCCGGCAAGTTCACGACTGTTGACCGCAAGCGCACCGAAGCGCTCGGCACCGTTCCGGGCAAAGATGGCGCCCGCGTCACCGACCTCAAGCTGCCGTTCGACGGCCAGCCGATCCAGGGCTTCTCCGGTATCAAGACGATGGCCGACGGCACCTTCTGGACGCTGTCCGACAATGGCTTCGGCTCCAAGTTCACCTCGTCCGACTCGATGCTCTTCCTGCATCAGATGAAGTTCGACTGGGCTACGAACAAGGCTGAGGTCGTCAAGAATCTCTTCCTCTCCGACCCGAACAAGATCGCCCCCTTCCCGATCGTCATGGAAGGCTCGGACACCCGTTATCTGACCGGCGCCGACTTCGACATCGAATCCGTGCAGCCGGTTGCCGACGGTTTCTGGGTCGGCGACGAGTTCGGTCCCTATCTGCTGAAGTTCGATGCCAAGGGCGCACTGACGGAGGTCATCCCGACTGTTGTCGATGGCAAGCCAGTGATCTCGCCTGACAACGCGCTGATCCAGCTGCCGGGCACGCCCGTCGGCAAGAACCCGGTCTTCAACCTGAAGCGCTCCGGCGGCTTCGAGGGACTTGCGATGTCGAAGGACGGCAGCAAGCTCTACGGCCTGCTCGAAGGCGCGCTCTTCCAGGACGACGGCAAGATGGAGACGGTCGACGGTCACACCGCGATCCGCGTCATCGAATTCGACGTTGCCTCGAAGAAGTGGACCGGCCGCAGCTGGTTCTATCCGTTCGAAGACAAGGGCGCTTCGATCGGCGACTTCAACATGCTGGACGAAACGACCGCTCTGGTCATCGAGCGCGACAATGGCGCCGGCACCAAGGACAAGGCTTGCGCCGATCCGAAGCAGCCGAAGCCGGATTGCTTCGAGGCCCCGGCTGAGCTGAAGCGCGTCTACAAAATCGAGTTCAACGATGCCAATGTTGGCAAGGCGGTCCGCAAGATCGGCTATATCGATCTGCTCAACATCAAGGACCCCGGCAACAAGAAGAAGGCTGGCAGCAAGGACGGTGTCTACGACATGCCGTTCGTGACGATCGAAAACGTCGATCGCGTCGATGCCACCCACATCATCATCGGCAACGACAACAACCTGCCCTTCTCGGCCGGCCGCGCCGTCGACAAGGCTGACAACAACGAATTCAGCCTGCTCGAAGTGGGCGAGTTCCTGAACGCGAAGTAATTCGGGTCCCGAGATACGATGAGGGCGCCCGGTGAAAGCCGGGCGCCCTTATTTTATGATTTATGCGCCCTTGGCGGCTCCGATGCCGTCGAGCTTCTTCACAGCCTCGGCAGGCAGAACGATATCGGCGACCGCTAGGTTTTCGCGGAGATGGCCGCGCGACGATGTGCCGGGGATCAGCAGGATGTTCGGCGATCGCTGTAGCAGCCACGCGAGCGCCACCTGCAATGGCGTTGCGCCGAGTTCACCGGCGACCTCCGAAAGCGTCGAAGACTGCAGCGGCGAGAAGCCGCCGAGCGGGAAGAACGGCACATAGGCTGTGCCCTCCGCGGCCAGCTGCGCGATCAGTGCATCGTCTTCACGATGGGCGAGATTATACTGGTTCTGAACGCAGACGATCTCGGTGATCTTCCGGCCGTCGGCAATCTGCCTGGCGGTCACGTTGGAAAGCCCGACATGCTTGACGAGGCCTTGGCGCTGTAGATCGGCCAGTACCGTCAGCGGTTCCTCCAGCGAGCCTTCCGCCGGACCGTGAACGTCGAACATCGCACGAAGGTTGACCACTTCGATGACATCGCAACCAAGGTTCTTCAGGTTGTCATGGATCGCCTGCGTCAGCGCTTCTTTCGAGAAGGCCGGGTTCCAAGAGGCATCGGCGCCACGCGTTGCGCCGATCTTGGTGACGATGACGAGATCGTCCCGATATGGATGCAGGGCTTCCTTGATGATCTGGTTGGTGACGTGGGGGCCATAGAAATCGCTGGTATCGATGTGATCGACGCCGCTTTCGATTGCCTCGCGCAACACGGCAACCGCCTCGGCGCGATCCTTCGGCGGGCCGAAAACGCCCTTGCCTGCGAGCTGCATGGCGCCGTAGCCGAGCCGCTTCACCTTGCGGTGGCCGAGAGCGTATGTGCCGGACTTTTCAAGATTGGACATGGTCTATCTCCGTTTGAATAACACGAGAGATAGGGCAAGCGGGCCGAAGCGATAACCGCAGACAATCCGAACGGGCTGTCCGGATTTCCGGACAATGAATTATGCTTTCAGTGCGGCGACCTGCGGGCCGATAACCGCGGCAAAGAGTTCAGGCTTGTCCAGGGCACGGGCGGAGAGCATGGCCCCATGAACCGAAGCCATGAATATCTGTGCATGGGCTTCCGGCGAAGCGTTGAGGCGAAAGACATTGTGCCTGGCCCCGGCGTCGAAAACCGTCTCCAGCCATCTGGCGAGATACTCGAAATGGCCGCGAACCAGCGATGCGACATCAGGAGGCAGCATCTGGATCTCGCTTGCCAGCATGGCGCACATGCAGAATGGCAGCGAGGCATCAGCGATGCATTTCTGCCAATGGCCGACATAGGCATCCAACTGTGCCGCAGGCTGCGGTATCTGCTCGAGCACTCCTCCGAGGCCGGACTTCACCTGACCCGTATAGCGGCCGACAAGGGCGGAAACGAGTTCGGCCTTTGTCGGGAAGTGGTGATGGATGCTCGCCTTACGAATACCGATCGCATCCGAAATATCCGCATAGCTGAAGCCATTATAGCCGCCGGCGATAATGCGGGATTGCGCGATATCGAGGATTTTTTCTGAGGTCGATTGCTCCATGAGCATCACCTACCTTTTGGTAGACAAAAATGTCAAGCCGCCTGCCCTTTGCGAGAAAAACATCAAAAGCATTGACTCTCTAAATTTAACTACCTACTAGTTGGTAGACTTAAAAATAAGGAGCCTGACATGCAAGTTCAATCCTCATCGCAGACCACCTGGCTGCGGTCTTACTATTTCGCCCGCGCGATCTTCTCGATCGCCTGGGTGGCCGCAGCCGTTGCCCTTGGTGCGCATCCTGCCATCGCGGCTATCCTGCTCGTCATCTACCCGGCCTGGGATGCCGTCGCCAATCTAGTCGATGCCAGAACCAATGGCGGCCTCAAGGTAAACCCGTCCCAAAACCTCAACGTCGTTGCCAGCACCATCATGACAATCGTGGTCATTCTCGCGGTGATGAAGGACAATCACGCAGTTCTCGCAGCCTTCGGCATCTGGGCGATCCTGTCGGGGCTGCTGCAGCTCTATACCGGCGTACGCCGCTGGCGCTCGTACGGCGCGCAATGGGCGATGGTGCTGAGTGGTGCGCAATCGACGCTGGCCGGCGGCTTCATGATCAGCCAGTCCCTCGGCACTCAGATGCCTGGCATCCTGGACATCGCGCCTTATGCAAGTTTCGGCGCATTCTACTTCCTCGTGTCAGCGATCTGGCTGACCATTGCGGCCTATCGCACTTCTAGCGTGAAGGCCTGAAATCCTCGCCGGAAACAACAGTCTCGGCCGGTCTCCTGATACCGGCCGAAGGCTCGCCCGCGACGCGGACGGCAATCCACCTATGACAACGTGTTTCGCTCCTATATTGAACGGCAATGACCGTGATCAGGGAGCATGCGATTGAGCCAGCGAATTTCCGATTTCGATTCCGGACTGCTGATGACGCTCGATGCGCTTCTCAAGGAGCCGAACGTCACCCATGCGGCGGTCCGGCTGAATATCAGCCAATCGGCGCTCTCGGCACGATTGACCCGCTTGCGGCACCTGCTGAACGATCCGCTGTTCATTCCGTCTATTTCCGGCCGCGGCATGACCCCGACGCCGCACGCGATCGCCCTTCAGCCGGAGCTGACGCGGCTGCTGGAGCGCTTCGAGGACTTCGTCAACACCGCCCACCTCTTCGATCCCCTGACGAGCAAGCGCGTCTTCCGGATCGCCGCAACCGACAATCCGGCGGCAATCCTGGCGCCCGACCTCATTCCGCTGATCAAAGCGCACGCGCCCGAAGTGAAGATCGCCTTCACCCTGCCCGACAAGTCGAGGATTGCCCGGCTGCTGGAACAGGGCGAGATCGACCTGTTCGTCGGGGCCGCAGAGGATGGTTCCAACGAGCTGATATCAAGCACATTGTTCGAAGAGAAGTTCATGACCGCCCAGCGGCGCGGTCATCCGCGCGGCACGGGAGAGCTTGGTCTCGACGAGTTCTGCCGCCTCGATCACCTGCTGATCTCGACGACCGGCGGCCATTTTACCGGAATGATCGATAACGCGCTGGCGGAAATCGGCCGGGAGCGCCAGGTTTCGGTATCGGTTCAGAGTTACGCAATGGCGCCTCTCGTGCTCGCCAGCACCGATTGCATCTGCACATTGCCGCTGCGGTTCCTCCAGCGCTTCACGCAATCGCTCGACCTGTTCGAGCCGCCGGTCGCGCTGTCCCCTTTCAGCATGAATGTTTTCTGGCACCCGAAGATGCGCACCGACCCCGCCCATATGTGGCTGCGCAAGATGGTGATGAGCGGCTCGCGAAAAGGCGGCACGTGACTATCCGGAAGGCATCGATCCCGGCGCTAGGTGCGATCCACCGGATCGATTGGTAAGACGTCCCGGGCATCGGCATCTTCAGCCTGAACCTTCCATCGTCGAAGGTTGCGATCAGCGCTTATGAGGATTTCCGATGCTTGATTTCTATTTCCATGCGACACCGAACTCGATGAAGGTCGCGGTTCTGCTGCAAGAACTGAACCTTGCCTTCACCGTCCGCCCGGTCGATATCTTCAAGGGCGAGCAGCACGCGCCGGCATTTCTGAAGATCAATCCCAATGCCAAAGTTCCCGCTCTCGTCGACGACGGGGTCACGGTCTTCGATTCGCATGCCATCCTGCTGCATCTCGCGGAAAAGCATGGCCGCTTCATTCCGGCCGGGATCGGCGGCAAGGCAGCGATGCTTTCATGGCTGCAGCTGGTGGCGACCGGCCTCTCTCCCTTCTCGGGACAGGCGGTCCACTTCCTGCACTACGCGCCGGAAGATCTGCCCTATGCGAAGAACCGCTACGTCAAGGAACTGGAGCGGCACTACCGCGTCTTCGATGCCAGACTTTCGCAATCACCTTGGCTCGCTGGCGACGAATACACGATCGCCGACATGGCTCTGTGGGGCTGGGCGGCTTCGGCCGGTTACGTGTTCGGCGAGAGAGGGCTTGAAGACTATCCGCACGTCGCGCGGTTCATGCAGCGCATGTCGGAGCGGCCCGCCGTGCAGCGGGCGCTTGCGATAAAAGAGGACCATAGTTTCAAGCATACGCTGGATGAGGAAACGCGTCGCGCCCTCTTCCCGCAGAACGCGGCGTAACCGTCCGGGCGCCTACTCGAAAACGAAAGCCAGCCGCTTGTTGGTCAGCTTCGACAGCTGCTGCAGGCGGCCTTCGAGGCGTTCGCCGGTGAAGTCGTGATAATCGTGCGGGACGACCAGCTCGATATCGACATCCGGCTGTGAAGACTTACGGAAATGCAGGTTCTTCACGACGCCGGGCATCGATGCCGAGAACAGATAGACGACCCTGAGCAGGCCGCCGAGCAGCTTGGCACGCTCGACGAATTGCGGACCGGCGATCTTTGCCAGCGGCGCGGTCGAGCCATCGTCATGCAAGCCTTCGAAGCGGTAGTAGTTGGTGAGCGCGATGAAGGCTCGGCCCGGATGGCTGATACCGACAAAGGAGGAATGGGCGATCAGGTTCAGCGCCTGAAGGCCGCGGTAATCGGGATGGGCGCGCCAGCTGATATCGGCGAGCAGACAGGCGGCCTGGCGGTAGCGCCCCTCTTCCTCGGTCTCCGAAATCCCGAAGGACGGGATCATCCGGCCGGTCCATTCGGCAAGCTCGCGGGCATGTTCCGGCGAGCGGGCGCGCAGGATCGCAAGTTCGCCGGCAGCAGCCAGCAGCGGATCGGCACGGCGTTCGCCTTCGGACAGCAGCGAATAGAGATAGCCTTCGCGCACGCCCTGCGCCGAGAAGGAAATGATCGAGGGCTTCATGGCGCTCAAAACTTCCTTCATGGCGACGGCGCCGAAGGGAAGCAGTGCGCGACGGTGCTTGGACACTGCCTGGAAGGCCGGATCCTTGCTGTCCCTTGCCACTTCAACCTGATCGAGAAACTGCATCATGCCTTCGAGTGTCACCTCGTATCCCTGCATCATATGCAGCGGATATTGGCTGAGCTCCATATGCAGCTTGGCGATGTTTCGCCATGTGCCGCCGACGGCATAAAAGGTCCGGCCTGCCCCCTTTTCGAGGATCTTTCCGGCGCTGCGGACGTGCTTGCGCGCGAAGGCGCGCGCCTTGTCGAGCGAGCCTCCCGCATATTCCGACAGACGAAGGCCACCGAGCGGGAGGGTGATACCCTTGCCGATCTCGCGCTCCTTGATATCGATGAGCTCGAGCGAGCCGCCGCCGAGATCGCCGGCGATACCATCGGGATGAAAGAAGCCGCTGATGATGCCGAGCGCGGAGAAGCGGGCCTCTTCCTCGCCGGAGAGAACGCGCACCTTGCGCTTCAGAATGGTTTCGGCCTTGTGGATGAAATCGGGACCGTTGGACGCCTCGCGGGCCGCAGCCGTCGCCAGCACGTACATCGTCGCCGCACGCGCCTGATCGGAAAGAGCCTTGAAGCGATGAAGGGCGGCCAGCGCCCGTTCGACGCTCTGCTCATCCATCTTGCCGGTCAGCGCGATGCCTTTGCCGAGGCCGCACAGCACCTTTTCATTGAAAAGGATCGCCGGCGAGCGGGACATGCCTTCGTAGATCACCACGCGGATCGAGTTCGATCCGATATCGACGACGGAGACCGGGGCTATGCCTGGCAGGCGCCCCTGGGCTTCTGATTCAACCATGCAGGTCCAGTTATCTCTTGGTCCGGCCGGAAAGCAGACCGGCGATCAGCTTGGGCGCACTGGATTTCAACGCTTCACCGCGGCCGGAAAGGCTGGGGTTTGTCATGAAATACTGCTGCGCGTTGAACGGCTCCTCGCCCTTGCGCACCTCCATGCGCCTGGACGTTCCGTCGGGCAATATCTCGTAGCTTTGCTGATTGTCAATGATATTGCCCAGCATGATCTGGGACAGAACCTGTTCATGCACAGTCGGATTGGTGAGTGGCACCAGCGTTTCGACGCGTCGGTCGAGATTGCGCGGCATCATGTCGGCCGAGCCGATATAGACCAGCGCCTTGTCCGACGGCAGGCCATAACCATTGCCGAAGCAGAAGATGCGGCTGTGCTCCAGGAAGCGTCCGACGATCGATTTGACACGGATATTTTCCGACAGACCCGGCACCTGCGGACGCAGGCAGCAGATGCCGCGCACCACCAGATCGATCTCGACGCCGGCATGGCTTGCCGTATAGAGCGCGTCGATGATTTCAGGGTCGACAAGCGCATTCATCTTCATCCAGATTGCCGCCGGCGCGCCGTTCTTGGCGTGCATGATCTCTTCGTCGATATGGCGAAGGATCCGCGAGCGCAGCGTATAGGGCGAGACCGCGAGCTTCATGCTCTCTTCCGGCTCACCATAACCGGTGATGAAATTGAAGATGTTCGCCATGTCATGGGCGATGACGGGATTGCAGGTGAAGAAGGACAGGTCGGTGTAGATCTTCGCCGTGATCGGGTGATAGTTGCCGGTGCCGAGATGGCAGTAGCTGCGCAGCTTGCCCTCCTCGCGGCGTACGACCAGCGACATCTTCGAATGGGTCTTCAGTTCGATGAAGCCGAAGACGACCTGCACGCCGGCGCGTTCGAGGTCGCGGGCCCAGCGGATGTTGGCTTCCTCGTCGAAACGCGCCTTGAGCTCGACCAGCGCCGTCACCGACTTTCCGGATTCGGCAGCATCGATCAGCGCGCGCACGATCGGGCTGTCGTTCGAAGTGCGGTAAAGCGTCTGCTTTATCGCCAGGACATCAGGATCGCGCGCAGCCTGGAGCAGGAACTGGACCACCACGTCGAAAGACTCGTAGGGATGGTGGACCACCATGTCCTTTTCGCGGATGGCGGCGAAGCAGTCACCGGCATGCTCGCGGACACGCTCGGGAAATCGGGCGTTGTAGGGCTGAAACCGGAGATCGTCGCGCGGCGCCTTGGTGATCTCAGACAGCGTGTTGAGCGCCAGGAGACCGGGAAGAACGGCGACGCGATTGTCGGGAACGGCCATCGCCTGGACGACGAATTGGCGGAGCGACGGCGGCATTTCTGAATCGGTCTCGATCCGGATCGCCTTGCCGCGGCGGCGGCGCTTCAGCGCCGTCTCGAAGAAGCGCACGAGGTCTTCGGCTTCTTCCTCGACTTCAATATCGCTGTCGCGGATGATGCGGAACGTTCCCGAACCCTGTACCTCGTAGCCTGGATAGAGCCGGTGGATGAAGATATTGGCGACGTCTTCAAGCGTGATGTAGCGGATGGTGTTGCCATCATCGGGCAGGCGGACGAAGCGGTCGAGTGCGGGCGGCAGGCGCAGCAGCGCCGTCATCGGCTCGCGGCCATGCTTGCTGGTCAGCTGCAGGCCGATCGAAAAGCCGAGGTTCGGAATGAACGGAAACGGATGCGCCGGATCGATCGACAGCGGCGTCAGCACCGGGAAGATCGCCTGTTCGAATTCGGTCGCCAGCCACTGACGATCAATGTCGCTCAGCGCGCCCGGGCGGACAATCAGGATGTCTTCGCGGGCCAGATATTGCTGAAGCACCGCAAGCGAGGCCTGCTGCTCCATCTGCAGATTGTCGATTTCCTGCAGGATGGCGTCCAGCTGCTCGGCCGGCGTCTTGCCGTCCGGCGTACGGACCGCGATATTCTGGCGGACCTGCGCCTCCAGGCCTGCAACCCGGACCATGAAAAATTCGTCGAGGTTGGCGGCCGAGATCGACAGGAAGCGGACGCGCTCGAGCAGCGGATGCTCGGTATTCAGCGTTTCCTCGAGGACGCGGCGATTGAACTGCAGCCAGGAGAATTCGCGGTTGATGAAGCGCTCCGGGCTTGAGAGCAACTCTTCCAGCGGGGGGACGGCGGACGGCGCTTCCGGCTTCGGTTCCTGATGCTCGGCAACTGCACTGTCCATATGTCGGTCCGTCCCGTTTATTCGTCCCTGCGAATTATATCAGTTTCACGACGGAACTGTGACAGTCAATCGAGCGGGCCTGAATTTCCCAATTCATTCAATACTTCAGCCGCCATCGCCCGGGTGATCTTGGTCCCCCGCGACCAGGCAAGCCGGTCGAGCCTCTCGACGATCGTCTGGGCGGCATTCAGCGAGCGTTCCATCCTGTTGACGATATAGAGCACGAGTTTGTCATCTATATTAAGCTGGCGGTCGGCAAACAGCTTGACGATGACCTGCGACAGCAGCTCTTCATCGGGCTCGCCGATCTCGACGACGGTGGCCGCCTTCAGCCGCGAGCGCAGATCGGCAAGCTCCACCGGCCAGGACATCGGCCAGAGGCGGCTGGTCATCATCAGGCTGTGGCCGTTTTCGCGCACGCTGTTGATGACATGGAAGAGCTCGGTATCGTCGAAGCCTTCGCGATCGACATCCTCGAACAGCACCGGGCCATTGGCAGCCGCGATCGCCGCCTGCGCCCCGGTCTTCGGATGAATGCTGGTGGCGTTGCTATGCTCTTTCCAGATGCTCGCCAGATGCGATTTCCCGGAGCCGACCGGACCGGCGAGAATGACAACCGGCGACGGCCATTGCGGCCAGGCATCGACGATGGTGACGGCGGCACTCAGCCGGTCGGAGATCAGGAGATCGTCGCGCCCGCTTGCGGTATCATGAGAAAAGACCAGCGGAAGCTGCTCTCCCGCCCTGCGCTTTACGTCGTTCATTTCGTGTCGGCTTTGGACTTGCGGATAACAGATGGCTTCGACTGGCCCGCGTAAAGATCACTCTCAAGGTAGCGCGACAGCGCGAAGCGGACAAGAACGCCGACGGCAGCAGCGGCCGGTACGGCAATCAGCAGGCCGACGAAGCCGAACAGCGCGCCGAAGGCAAAAAGCGCGAACATCAGCCAGACCGGATGCAGGCCCACACTATGGCCGACGAGCTTCGGCTGCAGGATGTTGCCCTCCAGGAACTGGCCGCTGAAGAAGACCGCGAGCACGGCGCCGACCCAGATATAGTCCGGCCAGAATTGCACGATGGCGACGCCGACGGCAATCAGCAGGCCGAGCATCGAGCCGACGTAGGGGATGAAGCTGATCATCCCGGCGAAGAGGCCGATCAGCAGGCCGAAATTGAGGCCGACCAGCGACAGACCAACGGCGTAATAGATACCGAGGATCAGGCAGAGCGAGCCCTGCCCGCGGATGAAACCGGCAATCGCCTGATCGATCTCGCGGGCGATCTGGTGGACGTTGGCGACGTAATCGCGCGGGATATAGCGATCGATCTGCGCCACCATGCGGTCCCAGTCGAGCAGCATGTAGAAGGCGACGACGGGGGTGACGATCAGCAGCGAGATCAAGTTGACGACCGCGAGGCCGGAGCTCCAGATCTGCGCGAAAAGGCCGGTCATGAAGCCGACGCCCTGCGACAGGATTTCGGAGAAATTGTTCTTGATGGTGCCGAGCTGGCTCTTGATCCAATCCGGCAGCAGGGAGTTCTGCGAATTGGTGATGAACTGCTGCAGCTGATCGATATAGCCTGGGAATTTGCCGGCGAAGTCGGTGAACTGGCTGGCCAGGATCGGGATCAGCGTCATCAGCGCCACGACGATGACCAGAACGAAGGACACGAGAATGACGACCGTCGCCATCATGCGGCTGAGGCCGATCTTCTGCAGCCTGTCGGCGACCGGATCCAGGAAATAGGCGATCGCCATGCCCGCCAGGAACGGCAGCAGGATAGAGCTGAAAACCAGCAGGAAGAGGATGAAGAAAACGAGCACGCCGAGCCAGAAGAAGACCTGGCGCTTCAGACTCGTACCGCTGACCTGATTTGGCATCGATTACCCCGTTCATCCCGCATCGCGGCGCGATCCTGGCCGCGACCACCTTTGAAGCACATAGGATGCGGCCCGGAAGATGGTCAACCCTGCTGCCGAAAAACCGCGCCGCGCCTATGAAAAGAGCGGGAAATTGGGGCTTTTCTCCATGCACCGCCTTGCATAAAGCGCACTCTCATGCAATTGCGACCCGCATGTGACACAGGGTTAAATCCCGCCTGAACCAGCCATCGGAGATCAGCATGAGCCAGTCTGGAAAAAACGGCCTGACCTATAGCGATGCGGGCGTCGATATCGATGCCGGCAACCTGATGGTGGAGAAGATCAAGCCCGCCGTGCGCTCGACGCGCCGCCCGGGCGCCGACGGCGAGATCGGCGGCTTCGGCGGCCTCTTCGATCTCAAGGCCGCGGGCTTCAAGGATCCGGTTCTCGTCGCCGCCAATGACGGCGTCGGCACCAAGCTGAAGATCGCCATCGACGCCGACTATCACGACACCGTCGGCATCGACCTCGTCGCCATGTGCGTCAACGACCTCGTCGTCCAGGGCGCCGAGCCGCTGTTCTTCCTCGACTATTTCGCCACCGGCAAGCTCGACCCGAACCAGGGTGCGGCGATCGTCGAAGGTATTGCCGCCGGCTGCCGTGACGCAGGCTGTGCGCTGATCGGCGGCGAAACCGCCGAAATGCCGGGCATGTATTCCTCCGGCGACTATGACCTCGCAGGCTTCGCCGTCGGCGCTGCCGAGCGCGGCGAACTTCTTCCGGCTGGCGACATTGCCGAAGGCGACGTCATTCTCGGTCTCGCCTCCTCGGGCGTCCATTCCAACGGCTTCTCGCTGGTGCGCAAGATCGTCGAACTTTCCGGCCTCGCCTGGGATGCACCGGCACCCTTTGCCGATGGCAAGAAGCTCGGCGAAGCGCTGCTGACACCGACCCGCATCTATGTGAAGCCGCTCCTGAAGGCGATCCGCGAGACCAAGGCGATCAAGGCGCTCGCGCACATCACCGGCGGCGGCTTCCCGGAAAACATTCCACGCGTCCTGCCGAAGCATATGGCCGCCGAGATCGACCTGTCTGCTGTGAAGGTTCCGGCCGTTTTCTCGTGGCTCGCCAAGACCGGCGGCGTCGAAGCCAAGGAAATGCTGCGCACCTTCAACTGCGGCATCGGCATGATCGCCGTTGTCTCGCCTGAAAACGTCGAAGCCGTCACCAAGGCCCTCGAAGCCGAAGGCGAAAAGATCGTCGTTCTCGGCCGGATGATTGCCCGCGCCGAAGGTGCCCAGGGCACGCAGTATCAGGGTACGCTCGGCCTATGAGCACACCGCGCAAACGCGCCGTCGTCTTCATTTCCGGCAGCGGCTCCAACATGATGGCGCTGGTCGCGGCCGCCAAGGCTGCGGACTTTCCAGCCGAGATCGTCGGCGTTGTCTCGGACAAGGCGGATGCGGGCGGCCTCGCCAAGGCGGCCGCCGAGGGCATCCCGACCTTCGCTTTCGTGCGCAAGGACTATGCCAGCAAGGAAGCCCACGAGGCGGCGATCTTCGAAGCCCTCGATACGCTGTCGCCCGATATCCTCTGCCTCGCCGGCTACATGCGCCTTCTGAGCGCCACCTTCATCCAGCGTTACGAGGGCAGGATGATCAACATCCACCCTTCCCTGCTGCCGCTCTTCCCCGGTCTCCACACCCACCAGCGCGCCATCGACGCCGGCATGCGGATTGCCGGCTGCACCGTGCATTTCGTCACCGAAGGCATGGACGAAGGCCCGGTGATCGGCCAGGCAGCTGTGCCGGTTCTGTCCGGCGATACCGCGGATGCCCTGGCAGGCCGCGTGCTGACCGTAGAACACCAGCTCTATCCGCAGGCGCTCCGCCTGTTTGCAGAGGGCAAGGTGCGGATGGAAGGCGGCAAGGCTGTCGGGAGCGGTAGTACGGCTTCGGCAGGGACGGATCGGGTTATCTCGCTGATTTGATGGATTGGCGGAGGCTTAGTCTCACACGGCAGCTACTTTTGCGCCAACGCTCCCGCCCCTTCCCTCATTCCTGTGCTTGTCACAGGAATCTAGCCACCGCGCGTCCGCGCGGTGAATGACTCACTACCCTTCAAATAGTCTCCTGCGCCCCAGGACTGGGGCGCACTGGATTCCTGTGACAAGCACAGGAATGAGGGAGCGCGTGGGGCGTGTTCAGCGAGACCAGTCAGCCTCGCCTTATGGCAGCTCCTACGGGCAGCATTCACGCCGCGATCGCCTGAAGCGGATGCAGCGTCCCGTCGCTATAGACGAACTGTCCGGCCCGGAAGGTGGCGCGAATGCGGTGAACATCGCCCTTTTCCACCGCGACCAGATCGGCGCGCTGGCCGATGGCGATCTCGCCGCGATCCAGAAGGCCCGCAGAACGCGCCGCGTTCGACGTTGCCATGGCAACCGCTGCCGGCAGATTGCCCTCCATCGCGTCGGCGATCTTGAAGATGCCAGGGACGAATGCGGCCGGGTGGTAATCGGCAGCGATAACGGACAAGAGGCCGGCGCTTGCGGCGTCAAGCGCGCTCAGATTGCCGGACATCGACTGGCCGCGCAGCGCATTCGGCGCGCCCATCAGCGTCCAGAGGCCGCGGCGGCGGGCTTCCTCGGCGGCATCGAGCGTCACCGGGAATTCGCTGATCGTCACGCCGAGGTCATGCATTTCGGCCACCTTGGCGGCGCTGTCGTCATCGTGCGAGGCAAGCGACAGCTTGTGGCGCAGCGACAACGCGACGATCTCGCGCAGCTTGACGTCGATGGCCGAATCCTCGCGCATGGCGATGCGCTTCTGGACGACTTCGAGCGCCATTTCCCTGGTGATGGCGCGGCGCTCCGACATGCTGGTGACGTAGGCTTCGATATTGTTGTATTGCCCCTGCCCCGGCGTGTGGTCGGTCAGCGACACCATGTCGACCTGATCGGCCGCGAGCAGTTTTTCCAGCGCCGGAGCGGCGCCGACATTGGTGATCTCGTAGCGGGCGTGAACCTTGTGGTCGATCAGCAGCGAATGGCGCAGCCGGTTGATGCCTTCGATGACGGCTGAGGTCGTTTCCAACGAGCGGACATGGCCGTAGACGCTTTCGGTGGCAAAGGAGATCGCCGCATAGGCCGTGGTGACGCCGGCGGCTGCGAGCTTCTTGTCGAGCTCATGAATACCGAAATCGATCGGCATCATCGCATTCGGACGCGGCGCGATCTCGCGCTCGATCATGTCACCATGCAGATCGACGAAACCCGGCATGAGAAAGCGCCCGCCGCCATCGATGGCAGCACCGGCGACCTTGTCATCACGAATTTCGGCGATGACGCCATCCTCGACCCGCACCGAGCCGTGGCTGACGATTTCACCGGGAAGGACGAGCGTGAAATTACTGAGCCACATGGTTTTCTCCTGATTGGGGCAAGGCGGGGACAAACCGCAGCGCATAGGCCGGATTCGTGACAGGCGGATGAAACGCCGAGCGCGCCATTATTTTCCGGCTAACGCCACGTCTCTCTGTTCATCGCCGCCCACTGCAGCAGGATGATCGTCTTCATGTCCAGAATTTCGCCACTTCCGATCATCGCCAGCGCATCATCGAGCGGGACTTCCAGCACTTCGATATCCTCATGCTCCTCCGCCAGTCCGCCGCCATCGGAAACGCGGTCCGACGTGTCGATTTCGGCGGCGAAGAAGTGCACCACTTCGCTGTTGGAACCGGGAGAGCTATAGGCCTTGAACAGGAACCGGACGTCGCGGACCTGAAAGCCGGTTTCTTCCATCGCTTCGCGGCGGATCGCCGCTTCCGGTTCGTCGCCATCCAGCAGACCGGCCGGAGTTTCGAACAGGAAGGGCGCCTCGCCGTGGAGATCCGGCGGCAGGCGGTATTGGCGCACGAGCACAATGGTGCCGCGTCTGGAATCATGGAGCAGGATCGTTGCGGCGGGCGTGCGGTTATAGACCTCGCGGTCGAGGCGGTGGGTGACGCCCTCTGAGTCGGTGTAGTCGATCTTGTACGCGCTGAGCTTGGTCCAGCCCCGCGAGAGCACGGTCTCGCTGACGATTTTCGCGCCAGCCTTCTCGAATTTCGTCATGCGGCGTCCTTGCGTAGCCAGACCTTGTTGTCGTGGACGGCAGCACCGCCATAGGGCGCAACAGGATCGGCGCCGGTCAGGACGTTGATGCCCTCGCCATCGACATGTGCCTTGTTCGGCCACAGTCCCTCGGCGATCAGAACGCCGGCATGCACTTCCTCGGTGACCTTCACGTGGATACGCAGGTCGCCTCTGGTGTTGCCAATACGGACGAGATCACCGGCTTCCAAGCCATGTGCCAGCGCATCCTCAGGATTGACCATCAGTTCCGGGCGTCCCTCCTTCTGCCGCGAGGTCTTGGTCTCGGCGAAGCTCGAATTCAGGAAATTGCGGGCCGGAGAGGTGGCCAGCCGGAACGGATGCTCGGCGTCGGCCAGTTCGATGACATCGACCTGATCCGGAAATTGCGGCAGCTCTTCGTGCGGGCCAAGGGCGCCGACGGCTGCCGGCGGCTTGTTCGGTGCGGCGCCGTTCACCCAGTCCGGGCGGAAATGGAACTTGCCGTCAGCATGGGCGAAGCCGTTGAGGAAATGCGCGTCGTCGAAATCCGGCTGGCGGTCGAACCACTTGTGTTCGAGGAAATAGTCGTAATCGGGAAGATTGCTGTCCTTCAGGACGCGATCGACCATTTCACGCGCCGTGAAGCCGAAGCCCGGGCGATCGGAGACGCCGAGGCGCTTTGCCAGCTCCTCGATGACGAAGAGGTTGCTGCGCACGGTTTCCGGCGGCTCGACGAGCTTGGGGCCGAGCAGGATGTGGTTCTGGCCGCCGGCGCGGTAGATGTCGTCGTGTTCGACGAACATCGTGGCGGGGATGACGATATCGGCCATCTCGGCGGTATCGGTCATGAACTGCTCGTGGACGGCGACAAAGAGATCGTCGCGGGCAAAGCCCTGCTTCACGAGGCGCTGTTCGGGGGCGATATTCACGGGATTGGTGTTCTGGATCAGCATCGCGGTCACCGGGCCACGATGGCGGAGCGCCACGGCATCGCCGGTCAGCGCCCGGCCGATCTGCGACTGGTCGATCATGCGGATATCCGCGTCCTTCATCGACTTTCCGGTCAGTTCCGCGTTGTTCATGCGGAAGATGTCGCTGTTCGAATGGAAGGCGCCGCCGCCCTCGTATTGCCAAGAGCCGAGCACGGTGGCGATCGAGGCAGCCGCATGCATGGCGACCGCGCCGTTGCGCTGGCGGGTAAAGCCGTAGCCGAGGCGGAAGAAGGTCTTCCTGGTCTGGCCGACGAGGGCAGCGAATGCCTCGATTTCCTCGACGGACAGACCGGTGATCGCAGCCGCCCATTCCGGCGTCTTGGTCTTCAGATGCGCTTCGAGACCGGCGGGATCGTCGGCGAATTTCGCCATATAGGCACGGTCGGCATAGCCGTCGCGGAAGGCGACATGCATGACGGCGCAGGCCAGTGCGGCATCGGTGCCGGGCCTGACGATCAGCGCCATATCGGCCTGCTTCATCGTCGGGTTGTCGTAGATATCGACGACGACGATCTTGGCGCCACGCTCCTTGCGCGACTTGATGGCGTGGGTCATGACGTTGACCTGCGTCGCAACCGCATTCGTGCCCCAGATGACGACGCAATCGGTGCGGGCCATCTCGCGGGGATCCGGGCCGCGCAGCGTGCCGGTTGCCATGGTAAAGCCGGTCCAGGCGGGATTGGTGCAGATCGACGAGAAGAAGCCGGAATAGCGCTTGGCGTGGCGCAGGCGCTCGATCGAATCGCGCTGCACCCAGCCCATGGTCCCGGCATAGAAATAGGGCCAGACCGCTTCGCTGCCGTGCCTGGCTTCAGCCTTGACGAAGGCATTGGCGATTTCATCCAGCGCGTCGTCCCAGGAAATCTGCTGCCAGCTCCCCGCCCCCTTGGCGCCCTTGCGGCGCTGCGGGTGCATCAGTCTGTCGGGATGATAGAGCCGCTCGGCATAGCGCGCCACCTTGGCGCAGATGACGCCAGAGGTGTAGCTGTGATCGCCCGCGCCGCGCACGCGCCCGATCCGGCCGTCGTCCGTGATATCAACCTCCAGCGCGCAGGTGGAGGGACAGTCATGGGGACAGGCGGTGTGCCCGACCCGGGATTTGGCGTGAATGGGGGTCGCAATGTTCATGTGATTTCTATATGCCAACCGGAAAGCGGCCAAAAGCCGGAAAGTGCGCCGATCAGGCGAATTCATGACAGGCATCAGCAACGATGAACTACCGCCATATCTATCATGCGGGCAATTTTGCCGATGTGCTGAAACACGCCGTTCAGGCCCGGCTGATCCGCTATCTGCAGAAGAAGGACGCCGCCTTCCGCGTGCTCGACACGCATGGCGGCATCGGTCTCTATGACCTGTCTTCCGAAGAGGCGCAGAAGACCGGCGAATGGCAGACCGGCATCGGCAAACTCATGGAAGCCGATCTAGATCCGCAGGTCGCCGAATTGCTGGAGCCTTATCTCTCGGCGGTTCGCGAGCTCAATCCTGACGGTGGTATCCGCTATTATCCTGGTTCGCCAAAGCTTTCGCGCATGCTGTTCCGGCCGCAGGATCGCTTGTCGGCGATGGAGCTGCATCCCGAGGATTTCGCGCGGCTGCACCGCCTTTTCGAAGGCGATCATCATGTTCGCATCACCGAGCTCGACGGCTGGCTATCGCTCGGCGCGCATCTGCCGCCGAAGGAAAAGCGCGGCATGGTTCTGGTCGATCCGCCGTTCGAAGAGGATGGCGAATACGACCGGCTGGTCGATGGTCTGGTCAAGGGCTATCGCCGTTTTCCGGGCGGCACCTACTGCCTGTGGTACCCGCTGAAGAAGGGCGCGCCAGTCAAGGAATTCCACGAGGCGCTGCAGGCGACCGGCATTCCGAAGATTCTCTGCGCCGAACTCAGCGTGCGCAGCGACCGCGGCATCACCGGGCTGACCGGCTCGGGGCTGATCATCGTCAATCCGCCGTTCACGCTGAAGGACGAGCTGCACCGCATGCTCCCCGCCCTCAAGGATATCATGGCCCAGGACCGCTATGCGTCGCACCGTGCCTTCTGGCTTCGCGGTGAAGAGAAGGCTGTCGCAAACGATTGACCATGACGGCAGCGTGCGGAATAGTCCGCCGCGCCAATGCATTTTCACAGGTGAAACATGAAGCTTCTCTGCGCCACGACATCGCCCTACTCCAGCAAGGTGCGCATGGCGGCGCATTATCTCGAGCTCGATGTCACCGAGATTCGCGTCGACACCAATGCCGGTCCGGCGATCCTCGTCGATAACAATCCGCTCGGAAAGATCCCTACCCTTTTGACCGACGATGGCACGTCGGTTTTCGACAGCATCGCCATCATGCACTATTTCCACCGGCTGAAGAAACGGAAGCTCTATCCGGAAAAGAACGGCAAGCGCACCGAGGCCGAGATTCTCGAAGCGCTCTGCGACGGGATCTGCGACTGCCTGCTGGCGATCGTCTATGAGCGCCGCTTCCGGGATGAGGAAAAAATCCACCAGCCCTGGATCGACCGGCAGTGGAAGAAGGCCGTCAGCGGCCTGAACCATATCAGCGCTCATCCGCCGAAACTTGGCAAGAAGCTGCATGGCGGCCATTTCGCTCTTGCCGCGACGATCGGCTATCTCGATCTGCGCTTCAAGGGACAGTGGGAGGCCGATCACTCGGAACTGATCGGCTGGTTGAGAACATTCGAGAAGAAATTCCCCACCTATTCCGATTTCAAGCCGCAATAATCAGACAAAAAAGCCGGGGCAAAACCCCGGCTTTTTCGTTGATCAGATGATCTGATTAGAACTTCACGCCGATACCGACCTTGACGCTCTGTTCGTCATAGCCGCGCGAAACGTTCGTGCCGCCCAGATTGTAGTCCTTGTCCTGGTAGTCGCTGAAGCGGTATTCGACGCGAGCCGTGATATTGCTCGTGACGAAAGCTTCTGCACCAACGCCGACGGTGTAGCCGTAAGCCATCTTGCTGTCGGAGTCGCCGAGACCGCTAACCTTGTTGTTGGTCGCAGCCAGACCGGCCGTGCCGTACAGCAGGAAGGGGTTCAGGTCGTAACCGACGCGGCCACGAACGGAGCCGTTGAAACGGTTCTTTTCGGTGATGCCGCCAGCCGAGTGATCAAGGCCGGAATAGCCGAGGTCGGCTTCAACACCGTAAACGATCTGGCCAGCCTGCCAGTTGTAGCCCGTGTAGAGCTGACCGCCCATGGCGTAGCCGTTACGGCTGTTGTTGAAGTCACCCATGTTGTAGGTGCCTGCACCGCCGAGGTAGAAGCCTTCCCAGTTACCGGCCGGGGTAACCGGCTCGTTCTGGGCTACCGGAGCTTCCGGGACCTGGTCAACTGCATCGGCAGCGTTTGCAGCGGTGAAGCCGGCTACGACGAAGGCAGAAGCCATCAGGCTAGCAATGAGTGTACGCATACTTGTCTCCTTTCAGTCCCGCGCTCTTCGTCAACTGTTTTACACCGAAGCATTCGCGAGCAATTACTAGATGTCCCTCTCGGATCGAGGGTGAAAGTGGAGCCCAATTGCGGATTTGAAAGAGCCAAATTGTGAAATGATTGTGGCGGCGGGGTGGCTGAAATTCGATGTTGCTATAGCGCAACAGACTATTTGTTAACCATAACGAATGGTTAAATCATGAATACTTATTTTACTGATCGATATTCTCAAATAATACATAGAATATCGCCACCCACAACGCAATCGCGGCACCCTATTTATCTAATGTGTACCCGCCCCTATATAGGAAGCACCTAGACTCACGGGTTACGAAGGCAAGCTTTTGAGCGAGAAGAGACTTAGGGCAGCCCTGATAACGGGTGCAGCCAAAAGAATAGGACGCGCCATTGCCAAGGATTTGGCAGATAACGGCTTTTCGGTTGCCATCCATGCCAACGGCTCGCTCGCCGAGGCGGAGGAGTTTGCGGCGGAATTGCGGCAAAGCGGTCATCGGGCCGTTGCGGTCCAGGGCGACCTCACAAAAATAAATGAGACGGAAAAGCTGATTCAAAAGGCCTCCGACGCGCTTGGACCGCTCGATCTGCTCGTCAACAACGCCTCGATTTTCCACGAGGATTCGCTGCGGGCCTTCGATGCCGGGATATGGGAAGAGCATTTTGCCGTCCATCTCAGGGCGCCGTCGATTCTGGCTGCGAAATTCGCCGAGCAGCTGCCGCAGGCTGCCGATGGACTGATCGTCAACATCATCGACCAGCGCGTCTGGGCGCTCCGGCCGAGCTTCTACTCCTATACGCTGTCGAAATCGGCACTCTGGACGGCGACGCAAACCATGGCCCAGGCGCTGGCGCCGCGCATCCGGGTCAATGCCATCGGCCCCGGCCCGTCGATTCCAAGTGAGCGTCAGCTGCAAGAAGACTTCCAAGCGCAGGTCGCAGCCCTTATCTTGAAGAGGGGTCCTGAACTGGAGGAATTCGGACGGACGATTCGTTTTCTGTTCGAAACGCCCTCGGTCACAGGCCAGATGATTGCACTCGACGGCGGCCAGCATCTTGCGTGGCAGACGCCAGATGTGCTGGAGATCAAGGAATGAATGCCAAGAAGCTGCCGGATGGCGGTGTTCTTTATGACGAAATCGACGAAACGGATGACGATATCGAGGTGGAGGGCGAACCTTCCGCCGCGCCGATCTCTGCCGGCATCGACTGGAACGAGGGCGGGATCAACGAGACCGGCCTGACCGGCCAGGAGCTGATCGGCGAATTCGTCAAGCGGCTGCCGAACAGCCCGGGCGTCTATCGCATGTTCAATGCCGATGGCGACGTGCTCTATGTCGGCAAGGCGCGCAGCCTGAAGAAGCGCGTCAGCAACTATGCGATGGGGCGCGTCCACTCGAACCGCATCGCCCAGATGGTCCGCCAGACGGCCCATATGGAATTCGTCACCACCCGCACCGAAATCGAGGCGCTGCTTCTCGAAGCGAATCTGATCAAGCGCTTGCGGCCGCGCTTTAATGTGCTGCTACGCGACGATAAGTCGTTTCCCTATATCCTGATCACTGGGGATCACCGGGCACCGGCGATCTTCAAGCATCGCGGCGCGCGTGCCCGCAAGGGCGAGTATTTCGGCCCCTTCGCCTCTGCCGGCGCCGTCGGGCGGACGATCAATTCGCTGCAGCGCGCCTTCCTGATCCGCACCTGTACCGACAGCGTCTTCGAGACGCGCACCCGCCCCTGTCTGCTCTACCAGATCAAGCGCTGTTCGGGTCCCTGCACCCACGAGGTCAGCGATGCCGGCTATGGCGAGCTGGTGCAGGAGGCGAAGGACTTTCTCTCCGGCAAAAGCCAGAAGGTGAAGGCGCATATGGCGGAAGCCATGAATGCCGCCGCCGAGGATCTCGATTTCGAGCGCGCCGCCGTCTATCGCGATCGCCTCGCCTCGCTGTCGCATGTCTCCAGCCACCAGGGTATCAATCCGGCCGGTGTCGACGAGGCCGATGTCTTCGCCATCCACCACGAAGGCGGGATTTCCTGCATCCAGGTGTTCTTCTTCCGCACCGGACAGAACTGGGGCAACCGCGCCTATTTCCCCAAGGCCGACCCGCAGCTCTCAAGCGCCGAAGTGCTGAGCGCGTTCCTGGCGCAGTTCTACGACGACAAGCCGGTGCCGAAGCAGATCATGCTGTCGGAGACCGTCGACGAGATGGAGCTTTTGTCCGCGGCACTCGGCGAAAAAGCCGGACACAAGGTTTCGATCCTCGTGCCGCAGCGTGGCGAGAAGCGCGACCTGGTCGATCACGTCGTCGGCAATGCCCGCGAGGCGCATGGGCGCAAGCTCGCCGAAACCGCATCGCAGTCGCGGCTGCTCGATGGCTTCAAGACAACCTTCAACCTTCCCTATGTGCCGCAGCGCGTCGAGATCTACGACAACTCGCATATCATGGGCACCAATGCCGTCGGCGGCATGGTGGTCGCGGGGCCTGAGGGTTTCGTCAAGAACCAGTACCGGAAGTTCAACATCAAATCGACCGACATCACCCCCGGAGACGACTTCGGGATGATGAAGGAAGTGATGACCCGGCGCTTCTCGCGGCTGATCAAGGAAGAAGGCATTCCTGATCGTTCGCAGCCCGTTGCTGCCGGCATCGACGCCGCCGACATGCCCTTCCCGGCCTGGCCGGACGTTATTCTCATCGACGGCGGCCAGGGACAGATGACGGCTGTCAGGGCGATCCTCGAAGAACTCGGCATCACCGACAGCGTCATCGCCATCGGCGTCGCCAAGGGTGTCGACCGCGAAGCAGGGCGCGAACGCTTCTTTCCGCCGGGCAAGGAAAGCTTCTCGCTGCCGCCGCGCGATCCGGTGCTATATTTCATCCAACGCATGCGCGACGAGGCGCACCGCTTCGCGATCGGTTCGCACCGGGCGCGGCGCAAGAAGGAGATGGTCAAGAACCCGCTCGACGAGATCGGCGGCATCGGGCCGTCGCGCAAGCGCGCGCTGCTGCAGCATTTCGGCACCGCCAAGGCCGTCTCGCGCGCCGCGCTTTCGGATCTGATGGCGGTCGAGGGCATTTCGGAGGCGGTCGCCAAGGTGGTCTACAATCATTTTCACGACGACGCCGCGAAATAGGCTGTCACGGTCGCAAATTCCACGCAAAGGACAGCGAAAACCAGAAAGAATGTTGACGGTCGAGGGCCAAAGCCGTCATCTACGGGCACATCATTTCAGAGAACAGATTCATGGCATCGCGCGCATACAATATCCCGAACCTGCTGACCTACGGACGCATTCTTGCGGTGCCGCTGATCGTCATCTGCTTCTTCGTCGAGGGACGGCTGCAGAGCTCGGATCTCGCCCGCTGGGTCGCCTTCTGGATCTTCGTCATCGCCTCGGTTACCGACTTTCTCGATGGCTATCTGGCGCGCATCTGGAACCAGACATCGAATATCGGCCGCATGCTCGATCCGATCGCCGACAAGCTGCTGGTCGCCTCGATCCTGCTGCTGGTTGCCGCCGACGGTACGATTGCCGGCTGGTCGATCTGGGCGGCTATCATCATTCTCTGCCGCGAAATCCTGGTCTCCGGTCTGCGCGAATATCTGGCGGCGCTGAAGGTCAGCGTTCCCGTGACGCGGATCGCCAAGTGGAAGACGACGTTGCAGCTGGTCGCCATCGCCTTCCTGCTGGCGGGCCCGGCCGGCGACGCCGTGCTGCCCTACACGACGCAGATCGGTATCGGCCTTCTCTGGGTCGCCGCCATCCTGACGATCTATACCGGCTACGACTATTTCCGCGCCGGCCTGAAGCATATCGTGGACGAAGAGTGATGACGCGTCTCGTCTATTTCGCCTGGGTGCGCGAGCGGATCGGCAAGAGCGAAGAAGAGATCGACCTCCCCGCCTCCGTCGTCACCGTCGCCGATCTTCTGAGTCATCTGAAAGGCTTGGGCGAAGAGTATGAGACCGCGCTTCAATATGAAAACGTTATCCGCGTGGCGCTCGACCAGGAGCATGTGGAGCACGACGAACCGATCGGTACGCCCCGCGAGATCGGGATCTTTCCGCCGATGACGGGTGGGTGAGAAGCGACGACTGCTCGCACCCGGAAAGCTGATGATGGGCAGGATCGCACACCCCAATCTCCCCCTCGTTCCTGTGCTTGTCACAGGAATCCAGTGCGCCCAAGTCCTTGGGCGCGAGAGACATTTGTCTTCGTTCGGAGTCATTCACCGCGCAGACGCGCGGTGGCTGGATTCCTGTGACAAGCACAGGAATGAGGGAGAATCTGGCGAGCCCAGCGGATCAAGGCGAGAACTGCACCAATGACCACCTCCCCCACCATCCGCGTCCAGCGCGAAGACTTCGACCTGCAGCGCGAGCTCGACCTGCTCTCCAAGAACAACCCCGGCATCGGCGCCATCGTCACCTTCACCGGCCTCTGCCGCGACGAAGGGGGAACGCTGTCGGCCCTGGAGCTGGAACATTACCCCGGCATGGCCGAGGCCGAGATGCTGCGTATCGCCAATCTCGCGATCGAGCGCTTCGCCCTCAAGGGCCTGACCGCTATCCACCGTTTCGGCAAGATCGCCGCCGGTGAGAATATCGTCCTCGTCATCGCCGCCGCCCCGCATCGGCAAGCGGCCTTCGACGGCGCCAATTTCGTCATGGATTACCTGAAGACGTCTGCTCCCTTCTGGAAGAAGGAGCATGGCAAGGACGGCAAGACAGGCGAATGGATCGCCGCCAAGGACAGTGACGATGCCGCCCGCGACAAGTGGAAGTGACCGGGCTTCTTGCCTGAACGGCTCTAGGGAATCGCCCGCTCGCGCCTGCTCATGACCAACAGGAAGACCAGCAGCGAAAAGACGACGAAGTCGCGCCAGAGGAACGGGCCGTAGGCCGTCCAGAGGGTTTCGGCAAAGCCGATGCCCGCTGCCCCGCCCGCCGATTTCAGCGGATCGGAATAGCCGCCCGCGGCCGAAATCATCAGCACCTTGAGGCCGAACAGCAGGCCGGCGCCGAAGTCCATCGAGCCGTAATAGAAGGTGGTGAGGATGCCGCAGACCGTCGCCACGAAGGCAGCGGCGACGTAAGCGACAAGGAATACCTTGCTGGCGCTGGTGCCGCAGAGTTCGGCGGCCATGGGATCGTCGGTGACGGCCCGCCAGATGCGCCCGAGAGAGGTGCGGCGCAGGATCAGCGTTCCCGTCGCGATCAGCAGCATCATCAATCCGGTATTGAGCAGCTGGATATAGGTCAGCGTCACCTTGAAGGCCGCGTCGCTCCAGAACACCACAGTGCCGTTCAGCAGCGGCGGCAGCCAGATCTCGCGGGTCTCCGACGCCAGCCTTGCGGTCTCCATCAACAGGATGGTGACGCCGAGTGCGGCGACGATCACGGTGTTGGCGGAACGGCGCACCAGCGGCTGCATGATGCTGCGGCCGATCCAGAAACCGGTCAGCAGCGAATAAAGGAACGACATGGCAACGCCGATCGCCAGTGCAGCGGGCAGGACCAGCCACAGGCGGTTATAGGCGAAGTCGGTGAACAGCAGCAGCATCTGCCCGGCAAAGGCGAACATCGCGCCATAGGTGATGTCGGCACGCTTGGTGACGCCGAAGGCGATCGCATAGCCGAAGGCCAGCGCGGCGTAGAGTGCCGCAAGAGGCACCGCATTCGCCAGCTGCTGCAGAAGATAGGCCATTCCAGTCCTCCGGATTTCCGGTAAAATAATAACTGGCAAAATGGCTTTTACCAGTTATATTTTCATCATGAGCTTCACCTGGACCCAACACCGCTTTTCCGGAGGCGCGCTCGCGCTTGATGTCGCCAACAGCGTGATCCTGCGTCATAACGCCGGGCAGAGCATCGATCGCTTCGCAACACCTGATCAGCTCGACAGCTTCCCGGCCGCGGCGGCTGCGTTTTGCGCCGAGCGGGCTCTGTTCGGTGATATGATGCCAGTCAAAGCAGCGAACCGCCCGGCCTTCATTGGCCTCCGCGAAGCTACCGACCGCTATTTCCGCAGCCGCGTGGCCGGTGAGAATGATAATGGCCTTCTGGCCGAGTTGCTCGAGCGGATTGCCGCCGCATTGCGCGGGGCCGCGCCCGGCGGGCTCGACGCGGCAACGGCGCATTCGGCACTGCGGCTGATCGCCATGCCCGATCCCGAGAGAATGAAGATCTGCCGCAACTGCGGCTGGCTGTTCATCGACCGCAGCAAGAACAGAAGCCGTGCCTGGTGCGACATGACCGTCTGCGGCAACCGGGCGAAGGCCAGCCGCCACTACCGGCGCAAGAAGGAGGAGACGCCATGAAGATCAACGCGATTGCCGCGCTCGGCCTTTCGGCCCTGCTGATCGCAGGCTGCCAGCGCGAGATGGAGAAGATGGTCGAGGTATCCGGCCACATCTTCGTCTTCAACTACCGTGTGGCGACCGCCACCTATCTGGTGACGCTGCGCAAGACCTCGCCGATCCCTGACGGCACTGTGGCGATCGCCGAATTCGAAAACCCGGCGGGCGGCGATCCGATCGTGCTGCAGGAAAAGATCTTCCCCGCCTGGGACAAGATCACGCTGCAGAGCCCGGCGATCCATTGCGTGCGCAAGGACAAGCCTTACGGGGCCAAGATCAAGCTGGTGGCCGCCGACGGCAAGACGCTGCAGGAACTGCAGACGCAGTTCGTCTCCGATGTCGATCAGGCGGCGATGCTGCCCAGCAAGCCGCTGGTGGTCGGGCCGTTTTATACGAAGAACCCGGAGGTGTTTAAGGCCGACGGGACGGTGGATTATTCGAATACGGACAAGTGCCCGGCGGCTTGAGAGCGTCGCGCCCGTGGCCCCCTCATCCGCCCTTCGGGCACCTTCTCCCCGCTGGGGAGAAGGGAACAAGCCGCAACCTCTCCGTCCCTTCTCCCCTCGGGGAGAAGGTGGCCCGATAGGGCCGGATGAGGGGGCCGCGGGCACCAAACTCAAGGCATCAGCTCAAACAAAAAGCCGGAGCAAAAGCCCCGGCTTCATGAGTCATTTCAATCACATCAGCCCTCAGGCTGACATTCCGATTCAGCCGACGATTTCGGTGTCGGAGAACCAGTACTTGATTTCCTGGGCAGCGGTCTCAGGAGCGTCCGAACCGTGAACCGAGTTCTCGCCGATCGACAGGGCGTGAACCTTGCGGATCGTGCCTTCATCAGCGTTTGCCGGGTTGGTTGCGCCCATGATTTCGCGGTTCTTCAGGATGGCGCCTTCGCCTTCCAAAACCTGAACGATGGTCGGGCCGGAGGTCATGCCTTCGACGAGTTCGCCGAAGAACGGGCGTTCCTTGTGAACGGCGTAAAAGCCTTCAGCTTCGCGCTTGCTCATCCAGACGCGCTTGGAAGCGACGACGCGGAGGCCGGCATCTTCGAGCATCTTGGTGATAGCGCCCGTGAGGTTGCGCTTCGTTGCGTCCGGCTTGATCATCGAAAAGGTGCGTTCAATCGCCATTGGGTCAAATCCTCTGGTTTAGCGGGGAAAAGTGGGCGGTCTTTACCCGCCCCAACTCCCGAAAACAAGGGGGACGCGGCAATTTCACGCCGCTGTCACACCGCGCGCCCTGCCACCATGCAGGTCGAGGCAGCGATCGAGCCATGCGACGACCGGGTCATCGGCTGATAGCATCGACAATCCCGCCGTCACCCGCAGCCACTGCAGGGCGCCGAAGACGATGTAATCGGCAAAGAGCGGGCTCTCGCCGCCGATGAAGGGCTGGAACTTCAGCATGTGGCGCATCGGCTCGAGTTTGGCGGCAAAGGCCGCCTCCTCGGCGGCACGGTCCGCGACGACATCCTCGAGCTTGCGGCCAAGCCGCTCTTCGCGGCTTTGGCGGAAATAGGCCTTATCGCCTTCGTCAAGCGCGCCGTGAATGTCCATCAGCGCCATCTTCATGATCGCCGTGTGGATCACCATCTGCGAATAGCCTTCGACCATGCGCGACAGTGCCTTGCCGCCCTCGCCGCCGAAGAGCGACGGCCGGTCGGGATAGGCATCCTCGAGATAGAGCGCGATGGCAAAACTGTCGGAGACCAGATGGCCGTTGTCATCGAGCACCGGCAGGGTCGGCGAGAAACCGCCGCCGATCCTGGTGATGCCGGCATAGGTCGTCGGAATCTCGTCGAAGGCCAGCCCCTTGTGCGCCAGCGCCATCACGGCCTTCCAGCAATGCGGCGAGAAGAAATGCTGCGGGCGGGCGCCGCAGAGGGAATAGAGCGCAAGGGTCATGGCCGTCCTCTTGTGAATATCAGCCGCATTTCACGGCAAAGCGGCGCCGGGATCAAATGACGAAATCTGATGGGCGTCATCAGCTTCGGTGCTCGGCGCTTCAAGGTTGTATTAACCGCATTTGCGCCTTTCCGGCGGTGAAGAGCCGGAGATACTGAAAATTCAAGCTATTTTAAAATCTGCGGCGCATAGCGAAAGGATAAGCCGCCGCTAAAGCAAAGCCAGGGAACGGTGATGCAGAACACAACCAGAAATGCAGCACAGCGCGAGGGCGCCCGCCCTGGCCCGCAAAACGATGCCCAGAAGATCGCCGAGCATATGGCGCGACTGAACATCGCTGGCCTGCCGCGGAATTACGAACTGCTGCACGAAGCCGTCTGCGGCCGCAACACGGCGCTTGCCACCGATATTTCCGCCCTCGGCAACCATCCGGCTCAGGCGCGGCTCGATGAACTCGGCCTCAAATACCGCCTCGTCAGCCATTGCGGCCTTGCCGCCGAAACCGCGGGCACCGAAGCGAGCAAGCTGTTGCGCGAAGCCGCCGACCGGCTGTCGGATGGGCTGAAGCAGAAATATGCCTTCGCGCGCGCCGCCGAAACGCTGCTGCAATCGCTCTCCGGCAATTCCGAACAGGGTCTCGATGCCTTCATGAGCGAGATGGAATATCTCGCCTCCTCGCTGGCGTCGGTGCTCGCCGCCGAGACCGAACTCGAAGCCAAGCTGCTCTCCGATGTCGAACGCATCGAGGCGCTGGAGCGCGGCGTGGCCGCCGTGCAGGCTGCCTCGGTCACCGATCCGCTGACCGGCCTGCCGAACCGCATCGCGCTCACCAATGCCATCGGCGAGCTCTACGAGCGTGACGAAGGGGCTGCCGGCAGCGCGCTTATCATGGTCGATATCGACGACTTCCGGCAGCTGAATGCCAAATATGGCGTGCAGGCCGGCAACAAGCTGATGAAGAAGCTGAGCAACCTGTTCCGCAAGTCGATCAAGAAAAACGACTTCGTCTCGCGTACCGAGGGCGATGAGTTCGCCTTCATCTTCGCCAATGTCGGCATGCGCGACGCTATTGCAATTGCCGAGCGGCTGCGCCAGTCGGTCGAAGAGAACATGGTATTCGCGACGACGGACAAATCCGATCCGGGGACGCTCAGCATCTCGCTCGGCATCGCGCTCAGCGGCGATGCGGCAACCGGCGCGCAGCTACAAGCCAATGCCCGCGTGGCGCTGCTCGCCGCCCAATCCAACCGCCGCCAGCCCATCCAGGCCTTCGGCCGCTGACGGCGTCTGACCCCTTGCCTTGACCGGCTGTTTCGGCCAAAACGCCGCGCATGATCACTATCACTGAAATCTCTGCCCGCATTGCCGGGCGCCTGCTTCTCGACCATGCCAGCGTGACGCTTCCGGCGGGCACCAAGGCCGGCCTTGTCGGGCGCAATGGCGCGGGCAAATCGACGCTCTTCCGCATCATCACCGGCGATCTCGGCGCCGAGACCGGGTCGGTCTCGATCCCCAAGAACGCCCGCATCGGCCAGGTGGCGCAGGAAGCGCCCGCCACCGAGCAGTCGCTGATCGAAATCGTGCTGTCGGCCGATAAGGAACGCGCAGCACTTCTCAAGGAAGCCGAAACGGCGACCGACGCCCATCGCATCGCCGAAATCCAGACGCGCCTCGTCGATATCGACGCACACTCGGCCGAAGCGCGCGCTGCCAGCATTCTGGCCGGTCTCGGCTTCAACCAGGAAGCCCAGCTCAGGCCCGCCGCCTCCTTCTCCGGCGGCTGGCGCATGCGCGTGGCGCTTGCCTCGGTGCTGTTTGCCGAGCCCGACCTGCTTTTGCTCGACGAGCCGACCAACTATCTCGACCTCGAAGGAACGATGTGGCTGGAAGACTATGTGCGGCGCTATCCGCACACCGTCATCGTCATCAGCCATGACCGCGACATGCTGAACAACGCGGTCAATTCGATCGTCCATCTCGACCAGAAGAAGCTGACCTTCTATCGCGGCGGCTACGACCAGTTCGAGCGCCAGAAGGCGGAAGCCGACGAATTGCAGATGAAGGCCAAGGCGAAGAACGATGCGGCGCGCAAGCACCTGCAGAGCTTCATCGACCGCTTCAAGGCCAAGGCCTCCAAGGCCCGGCAGGCGCAGTCGCGCGTCAAGGCGCTGGAGCGCATGGGAACGGTTGCCGCCGTGATCGAGGATCACGTCCAGCCGATCACCTTCCCCGAGCCCGAAAGACAGCCGGCCTCACCGATCGTCGCCATCCAGGGCGGCGCCGTCGGCTACGAACCCGGCAAGCCGATCCTCAAGAACATCACGCTGCGCATCGACAATGACGATCGCATCGCCCTGCTCGGCTCGAACGGCAACGGCAAGTCGACCTTTGCAAAGTTCATCTCCGGACGCCTGGCGCCTGACGGTGGCGAGCTGAAAGTGGCATCGAACCTGAAGATCGGCTTCTTCGCCCAGCACCAGCTGGACGACCTCGTTCCCAACGAGACGCCGGTCGAGCATGTGCGCCGGCTGATGCCGACTGAACCCGAGGCCAAGGTCCGCGCCCGCGTGGCGCAGATGGGACTGGCGACCGAAAAGATGGCAACGGCCGCAAAGGATCTCTCCGGTGGCGAGAAGGCGCGGCTGCTGATGGGGCTGGCTGCCTTCCATGCGCCGAACCTGCTCATCCTCGACGAACCGACCAACCACCTCGATATCGACAGCCGCCGGGCGCTGATCGAGGCGCTGAACGACTATGAAGGCGCCGTTATCCTGATCTCGCACGACCGCCACCTGATCGAGGCGACCGTCGACCGGCTCTGGCTCGTCAACAACGGCACCGTTTCGAGCTTCGACGGCGACATGAACGAGTATCGCGACCTGATCGTCTCCTCCGGCAAGAAGAAGGACGACAAGCCGCAGAATGCCGACGATCCGGCGACTAAGGCCGAACAGCGCAAGCTGAACGCCGACAAGCGCGCCTCCTTTGCGCCGCTGAAGAAAAAGATCAACGAAATCGAATCGTTGACGGCCAAGCTGGAGAAACAGATTCAGGCGCTTGATGCAGAGCTTGCGGATCCAGCGCTCTACGAGAAGACGCCGGCAAAGGCGGCCGAGAAGGCCAAGCAGCGCGGCGAGACGGCAGCGAAACTGGCCGCAGCCGAGGAGCAGTGGCTGGAACTCTCCTCCGAATACGAAGAGGCCATGGCAGGATAGCCATAGACCCCTGAAAAGGCCGCGGCAGAACGGCACAAGTTAACGCCCGGGCATCCGATTTAAACCGATCGTTAACCATAATTCGAAAGGTTGTCTCAACATTCATTACTGATTTGTTGAGCCCCTTTCATGTCCCGTATCGCCCTTCTTTCGAGTGTCCTCATCTCGCTTGCCCTTTGCGGCTGCCAGACGACCAAGCAGCCTGCTCCCGACAAGACGGTCAAGACGTCTTCGATCAAGACCGAAGAGAGCGAAGCCGGTTTCCCGAAGCCCGCCAATCTGGCCTTCGGCGAAAGCCACCATCTAGCCGGCCGCGTGCTGACGGTTTCCTCGCTGAAGGATTTGAAGCTCGAGCCGAAGGAAGTCGTGCCTTCCTTCGACGACGGCCCGATCCCCGGCCGGACCGACCGGGTGCTGGCAACGCTCGACCGCTTCGGCGTCAAGGGCGCCTTCATGATGGTCGGCGAGATGCCGCACTGCATCCGGAATTGGCGCGCCGCGTTGCCATGGAAGGCAATACGATCGGCAGCCACACCTACAAACACCCGAACCTCAACACGCTGTCCTTCGACCAGGCGATCGCCGAGATCACCCGCGGCGAGGCTGCCGTGACCAAGGCAACCGGCACCGACGTCAATTTCTTCCGCTTCCCCTATCTCGCCGACAGCCGCAAGCTTCGCGGTGCCGTCGCGGCGCGCGAGATGATCGTCATGGATGTCGATGTCGATACCAAGGATTATTTCACCTCGACGCCGGAACAGGTTGCCGATCGCGCGATGAACCGGCTTCGCCAGCGCGGCCGCGGCATCATCCTGATGCACGACATCCACAAGCGCACCGCGGCGATGCTCCCTGCCCTGCTCGCGCGGCTGGAAGCCGAGGGCTACAAGGTGGTGACGCTGAAGTACAAGAAAGATAGCCGCGCCGTCGAAATGGCCTCGCTTTGAGGGTGACATGACGGCTTGCCCGGCTGTAGCATTCTGATAAAACAAGCGCCCAATAAATCATACTTTTGAGCGAAACACCGGAGCGAACACCCGTCATGTCCCCCATCAACCTCGCCATCGTCGGCGTCGGCAAGATCGTCCGCGACCAGCATCTTCCTTCCATCGCCAAGAATGCCGATTACAAGCTCGTTGCCACTGCGAGCCGCCATGGCACCGTGGATGGCATCCAGAGCTTCACGACGATCGAAGCGATGCTGGCAGCGGTTCCGGAGATCGACGCCGTCTCGCTCTGCATGCCGCCGCAATACCGCTATGAAGCGGCGTACAAGGCGCTTTCTGCAGGCAAGCACGTTTTCCTCGAAAAGCCGCCGGGCGCAACGCTGAGCGAAGTGGCAGACCTCGAAGCGCTGGCCGCCAAGAAGGGTGTCTCGCTGTTTGCCAGCTGGCACTCGCGCTATGCCGCAGCCGTCGAGGCCGCCAGGGACTTTCTCGCCAAGACCGAGATCAACAACGTCCACGTCATCTGGAAGGAAGATGTCCGTCACTGGCATCCGAACCAGGACTGGATCTGGCAGGCAGGTGGCCTCGGCGTTTTCGACCCCGGCATCAACGCACTGTCGATCGTCACCCACATCCTGCCGCGGGCGATCTTCCTTACCGGCGCAACGCTGGAATTCCCTGAGAACCGCGATGCGCCGATCGCTGCCGACCTGCATTTCCGCGACGCCGGAGCGATGACCGTCCACGGCGAACTCGACTGGCGCCAGACCGGCAAGCAGAGCTGGGACATCATCGCCGAGACCTCAGCGGGCCGGATGGAACTTGCCGAAGGCGGCTCGAAGCTCTCGGTCAACGGCGAACTGACGTTCTCCGCACAGGAAGAGGAATATCCGTCGCTCTACCGTCGCTTTGCCGAGATCATCAAGGCCGGCCAGTCCGACGTCGATCTGGCACCGCTGCGCCATGTTGCCGACGCTTTCATGCTCGGCAAGCGCAAGTTCGTGGAAGCCTTCGACGATTGATCACAGGGCACTGCGGCGTCTGAGCGCCGCATCTCTATCTGAAAGCGAGGGCGGAGATGGCCGAAAGCAAAGCGGAAATGACCGCCCTCCTCAAGGAAGTCGCCGACAGCCCGAAGCGCGACAACAGCGCCTATCACGCCGCCATGGCCGAGGCCCGGCACGCCTTCGAGAAGGCCGAAGCCGCACTCGGCGGGCCGGTGACGCTGAAAACCAAGGCAAAGCTGAAGCGCAACGGCGACTATGTCGTGAAGTGGACGTTCAAGCGGGACGGCTGAGCGGCGCGGCTACGCCTTCTTCTCCCAGCGCCCCTCCGGCGTCTGCTGCCAGTATGTCAGGGTATGCCCCTCGCCCTTCAGCTTCTTCCACTGGGCCCGCGCGCCTTCAAGCTGCTCCTGATCGTAACCGTCGAACATGAAGACGATCCGCTCGTAGGGATCGGCCACCGGCGGCTCGGCGCCATCGACGATGAAGCGGACCGTTGCCTGATTGGCGTTGTCGCCGGTCACCGTCAGGAGCACAGGCTGGCTTGCGGCCTGCTCGGTCTCATCCGTGCCGTGCGGCAGGAAGCTTTCTTCACGGTAGGTCCAGAGATGCGCATCGAGCGCATCACGCCGCGCCGGCTCCTTGAGCTGGATGGCAACACGCCAGCCGCGCTCGACGCTCTTGTCGACGAGCGGCGGCAGGGCGTCCTCCAGCTTGGATTCCGTCAGATGGTAGAAAAGGACTTCGGTCATGCCTGCATTCTGGCCTGTGATCAGGCCTCGTAGTGATCGCGGACAAGCTGGTCGAGCAGCCGGACGCCGAAGCCGGAGCCCCAGGACTGGTTGATCTCGTCCTGCGGCGAGCCGAGCGCGGTGCCGGCAATATCCAGATGCGCCCACGGGGTTTCCTGCACGAAACGCTTCAGGAAGTGGGCGGCGGTGATCGAACCGGCATAACGGCCGCCGGTGTTCTTCATGTCGGCGAATTTGGAATCGATCATCTTGTCGTAGTCTCGCCCGAGCGGCATGCGCCAGAGCTTCTCGTTGGTCGCGAGACCGGCAGAGGTCAATTGCGCCGAGAGCGTATCGTCGTTCGAAAACAGGCCGGCATGGACATTGCCGAGCGCCACCATGATGGCGCCGGTCAGCGTCGCCAGATTGATCATGAAACGCGGCTTGAAGCGGTCATTGCAATACCAGAGGGCATCGCAAAGCACGAGGCGGCCTTCGGCATCGGTGTTGATGATCTCGATGGTCTGGCCGGACATCGAAGTGACGATGTCGCCCGGGCGCTGGGCGTTGCCATCCGGCATGTTCTCGACCAAGCCGATGATGCCGACGGCGTTGACGTCAGCCTTGCGGGCGGCGAGCACATGCATGAGGCCGATGACGGCGGCGGCACCGCCCATATCACCCTTCATGTCCTCCATGCCGGCAGCCGGCTTGATGGAAATGCCACCGGTGTCGAAGACGACGCCTTTGCCGATGAAGGCGATCGGCCGGTCTTTCGCCTTGCCGCCCTTCCAGTGCATGATGGCGAGGCGCGGCGGGCGAACGGAGCCCTGCGCGACGCCGAGGAGCGCGCCCATGCCAAGCCGCTTCATCTCGCGCTCGGTCAGGATTTCCACTTCGACGCCGAGCTTTTCCAGCTCCTTGGCCTTGGCGGCGAATTCGACCGGACCCAGCACATTCGGCGGCTCGTTGACGAGATCGCGGGCCAGGTTGACGCCTTCGGCAACTGCCTCGGAATCCGCCAGCGCCTTCTTGGCGCCGCTCGCATCCGCGGTGACGATGGTGATCTTCGCCGACTTGCCGTTGGCCTTCTCGTCTTCTTCCGACTTCTTCGTCTTGTAGGTGTCGAAGCTGTAGGCGCGTAGCAGCATGCCGAGCGAGAAGTCGGCGGCGGCTTTTGCAGTGATGGCAGCGCCTGGCGCATCGATGAAGATAGTCGCCTTGTCGGCGCCCTTGATCTTGGCGGCGGCGATGCCGCCGAGCTTCAGCCAATCATGCGACGTCAGGTCCTGCGGCTTGCCGATGCCGATGACGAACAGGCGGTCGGCGGGCGAGCCCTCGGGCGCGACGAGATCGAGCGCCGACATCGCCTTGGCCGAAAACTTGGCAATCTTGGAAGCCTTGGCAATGATGCCGGCCGGATCAGCAATTTCGGCACCGGCTGCCAGTTCGCCATCGCCTGCCTTCAGAAGCACGGCAAGACCGCCGCTGATCTTGGCCGATTTAGCGAATGAAATATCGAATTTAACAGACATGTCTTCTCCCTGCGGATTCGCAAAGGAATCCCGTTTGGCGGCGATCATTCCGGGTTTCAGGGGCGAAAACAAGACGTGATCGGAAGCCCATGGACAAATCCACGCCGCCAAGGCAGAAAGCCACCGCGCCGCAGGAAGGCTCCGAGAACGGAAGACGTTACCAGTGATAGCAGCCCTCAAGACCTATATATCAGACCGGAGAATCGGCTTTCCGCCTGCAGCAACGGACATCTTCGTGGCGCTGTTCTGTCTCTGGTGGGTTCTGCTGATCATCTTCTCGGCATTCCCACAGATCGACCTTGCCACCTCGCGCTATTTCTTCACACCTGCAACCTGCGACGCCACCTCGCAGGCCGGCGATATTTGCGGCGCGTTCATGGCGGCCAATAACTGGTTTCTGAAGAACCTGCGGATAATCTTCTTCCGGCTGCCTTATGTGGTCGCGATCATCCAGCTTTGTATGCTGATCGCCTGCTACACGCAGCATGGCTCGACCTTCAAGGCCGCACGGGCACGCAATCTGAAGATCGCATTGAGCTCGCTGCTGATCGGCCCGGGACTGATCGTCAATGTGATCCTGAAGGAGCATTGGGGCCGCCCTCGCCCTGTGTCCGTGATCGATTTCGGCGGCATGATGGATTTCGTGCGGGCCGGATCCTTTGCGGGAAAATGCGTCAGCAACTGTTCCTTCATCTCCGGCGAAGCGGCGAGCGCCGGATGGCTGCTCTGTCTGCTGATTTTCATCCCGCAACCGGCCAGAACAGGCCTTTTTCTGCCAATACTGGCGATTTCGCTGCTGACACCAGTGATGCGGCTTGCTTTCGGCGGTCATTTCCTCTCCGACATCGTGCTCGGCTGGCTGCTTGCGGTCGTCGTCTTTGCCGGGATCTATGCCTTCACAGATTCGTCACACCGGTCAAAAAATTCTGAAATTTGAATGAATTTTTCAAGCGGACAGGTCGCAAAAGCGAAACAAACATCGTAGATGGATTCCGCTGCAAGGCGCTCGCCTCGCAGACCGACCAAGGGCAGGCATGAAACTTCTCGAGATTTACATATTGCGGCGTGTCGGCCAGATGTTCCTAGTAGCGCTGTTGCCAGTGCTGGCGATCATCTGGACGACTCAGGTGCTGCAACGCGTCAATCTCGTAACCGACAGTGGTCAGTCGGTTGGATCCTTCGCGATGCTCGCGACACTGATCCTTCCCTCGATCATTCCCGTCGTCCTGCCCTTCGCGCTCGTTATCGGCATTACCCAGACGCTGACGACGATGAACAACGATTCCGAACTCACAGTCATCGATGCCGCCGGCGCCAAGCGCAGCATCCTCGTGCGTCCCATTCTGCTGCTCGCCGCGCTGATCAGCGTCTTTTCGTTCTTTGTCGACAACGTCGTCGAGCCGAAGGCCAAGACCGGCGTGCGCCAGATGGTCGCCGAGACCTACGCTGACCTGCTCTCTACAGTCATCGAAGAGAAAAACTTCCGTAAAATCGATGACGGCCTCTTCGTTCAGATCTCCGAACGCCTCGCAGGGCGCGTGTTGCGCGGCCTGTTCGTCGTCGACGAACGCGATCCCGCATTCGACATGATCTATTATGCCCGTGAGGGTGCTGTCGATCCGAGCGGCACGTCGCTGCTGATGAAGGACGGCGAAGTTCAGCGAAAGACGCGTGATGGGAACGTTTCGATCATTCGCTTCGATTCCTATTCATTTGACCTGTCGGATCTGACTGAAAACCGTGGCCAGGCGACGCTGCGCGCCAGTGACCGGGACCTGGGTTACCTGCTCAATCCTGATACGACAGACAAGGATTATATCGCGAGACCAGGAGCTTACACCGCTGAGCTGCACCGGCGCCTGACGGATTGGACGCTGCCTTTCGTCTTCGCCCTGATATCGCTGGTGATTGCCGGCGATGCGCGCTCCCACCGCCAAGCGCGGCTCCACCCGATGATCGGAGCGCTCAGCCTTTCGTTTGCGCTTCGCTGGGCGTCCTTCTACGCGGCAAACGAGATAGATACCCGCCCCACGTTTATCGCCATCCTCTACGGCATTCCGGTCGTCGCCTCGGTGATTTCCATCGTGTTCCTGAACCTTCACGGACGCTTCTCTGTGACCGCGGGCATCGGAGGCGTTTGGCTTTGGATTCGAACGGCCGCATCCTCCTATCTTCCCAGGAAGAATGGAAATTCGGGAGGGAACGCATGATTTTCGGGACACTCGGACGTTATTTCTTTCGCCGCTATATGACGACCACGATCTGGTTCTTCCTCGGCATCATCAGTATCGTCTTCCTGATCGACTTTAGCGAAACGGCGACGAGAATGTCCGGCCTGCCGGGCTATACGGTTGCCAGCGGGCTCGTGATGACGGCTGTGCGACTGCCTCTGCTGCTTCAGCAAACTATTCCCTTTATCGCGCTGTTTGTCGGCATGACAGTTCTGATCGGGTTGAACCGAAAATATGAGCTTGTGGTGACACGTGCCGCCGGCATCTCGGTTTGGCAATTCATGGCACCGTTTGCTGCCGGAGCCCTGCTGCTCGGAGCGTTCACGATCACGGTCATCAATCCCATTGCCGCCTGGGGGCAGCGCCAAGCGGCTTTGCTCGAGACTGATTGGCGCGGGGAGGACAAGATTGCCAGCGCGTCATCGCAGATTCCGTGGATTCGGCAGATCAGCGGCCAAGATGATGTGATCATCGGGGCAAAATCGATTGTCGAGAATGGAACGCTGCTGATGGACGCCGTGCTCGTCCACTTCAATTCCGATGGAGAAGTGATCCTCAGGCAGGACGCGAAATCGGCAAAGTTGGAAGATGGTTACTGGCTTCTTAAGGACGTCATCGAGCGTCGGCCCGGCGAAATCGTGCAGCGTAAGGATACGCTACAACTGCGTACCAATTTGAAGCAGGACTTTGTCAGAGAGCGCCTTACGCCGCCTGAAACCATTGCTTTCTTTGACCTTTCAAACAGAATAGCAATCGCGAAGTCGTTCGGCGTACCGACCAAGGCGCTGGAGACCCAATTCCACTCACTGTTGTCGCAACCGCTGCTGCTGGTGGCGATGACTCTCATTGCTGCAACAGTGTCCCTAAAATTTAGCCGGTTCAACCAATCGAGGTCCGTGATTCTGGGTGGAATCCTCTCAGGCTTCGTGCTTTATGTGCTGACCGTGCTTGTGAAAGCATTTGGAAGCAGCGGAGTCGTACCGCCTTTCGTGGCGGCTTGGATTCCAGTAGTCGTCGCGCTCGCATTCGGTGCAACGATTCTGCTTCATCAGGAGGATGGCTAGTGGCGGCAGGCAACCGCAAGACTTTGAGTAAACAGTTGGTTGCCCTGCTTGCAGGCGCAACTCTGCTTAGCTACTCCGGAAGCATTCCAGAAGTCTTCGCACAGGAAAATCAGGCATCGCAGACGCTCCAGCCAAAGGTTGAAGCTGGTCAAAAGCTTGTGCTTTCGGCCAACGAACTGATTTACAACAAGGACTCGCAGATCGTTTCGGTGATCGGCGGCGTCCAGATCAATTACGCTGGCTACAAGCTTGTGGCCCAGCGCGTCGAATACAACCAGAAGACCGGCCGGATGATGGCGCTGGGCAACATCGAGATGATCAGTCCCGATGGCAACCGGATGTATTCTGACAAGCTCGATGTGACCGACGACTTCGCCAACGGTTTCGTCAACGCGCTGCGTATCGAGACGGCCGACAATACCCGCATCGTGGCCGAAAGCGGCGAGCGCGTCGGCGGCACCGAGATGATTCTCAACAAGGGCGTCTACACGGCCTGCCTTCCATGCGCCGAACAGCCGGACAAGGCGCCATTCTGGCAGGTGAAGGCCCGGCGCGTCATTCAGAACGGCGAAAAGCATACGATCCGCCTTGAACACGCGCGGCTGGAGCTTCTCGGCACGCCGATTGCCTATCTTCCCTGGATCGAAGTTCCAGACAACACGGTCAAGCGCAAGTCGGGCTTCCTGTTCCCGACCATGAGCACATCGGAGAATCTGGGCTTCGGCCTCTCTGTTCCGTATTACTACGTCTTCTCTCCGAGCATGGACGCGACGGTAACTGGCACCGGCTATACGCAGCAGGGCTTCCTGCTCGATACCGAGTTCCGGCAGCGCTTTGAAAACGGCACCCATACGCTTCGGATCGCTGGCATCAATCAGCTGAATCCAGAAAGCTTTACGCCAGGCACCAGCGACCAGCGCAACGATCGCGGCATGATTGGTTCAACTGCGAGCTTCAAGATCAATCCGCGTTGGAGTTTTGGCTGGGACGTCATGTACCAGTCGGACAACAACTTCTCGCGGACATACGAGCTGAAAGGCTATTCAGGATCGACGAAGACCAACCAAGTCTACCTGACCGGTCTTGGGAAGCGCAATTACTTCGATATGCGCGCCTTCTATTTCGACGTGCAAAATTCTGACCCCAAGAGCGAGTCCGAGAAGCAGCAGGCGATCGTCTACCCGACGATGGACTATCACTATGTAGCGCCGCAGCCGCTGGCTGGTGGCGAGTTGTCGCTCGATGTCAACCTGACCAACATCTCGCGCACGCACGACGACTTCTTTGACAACCCTCTCGGCGAGGACCGTTTCTCGCTCAAGGGGCAATACAGCCGCCTGAGTGGCGAACTGGAATGGAAGCGTACTTTCGTGACGCCGGCTGGCGTTCTCATCACACCGTTGCTTGCCGCGCGTGCCGATGCCCTATCCGTGAATATGGATGGTCCCAATTCTATTGCTGGAGCCAATTACGCTGGCGACTTTGACAATGGCAACGCCGCCATGCGTGGAATGGTCACTGCAGGCATCGAGGCGCGCTATCCATTCCTGATCACGACTGCCAACAGCACGCATGTAATCGAGCCGATCGCACAGATTTACGCGCGTCCCGACGAGCCTCTTTCAGGCGCATTTCCGAACGAAGACGCGCAGAGCTTCGTCTTCGACGCAACCAGCCTCTTCGATCGTGACAAATTTTCGGGCTACGACCGTATTGAAGGCGGCACGCGCGCCAATATTGGCTTCCAATATACCGGCTCGTTCGACAACGGCTACAAACTGCATGGCATCTTCGGCCAATCCTATCAGCTGGCCGGCGAGAACTCGTTTGCCAGCCCGGATCTGGTCAATGTCGGCAGTGAGTCCGGCCTAGAGACCGCACGTTCCGACTATGTCGGCCTCGGTGGCATCGAGACGCCACAGGGTTTGGCGCTGGCTGCCTCGTATCGTCTCGACGAAAAAGACCTGTCGTTCCGCCGCGGCGATTTCACCGCCGGCTTCCAGAATGACACATTCCAGAGCCAGTTGATCTACACCCACATCACCGCGCAACCAGACTACGGTCTGTCCAGAGACGCGGATGAAATCCAGACGAAGGCGAGTGTCAAGTTCAAGGACTACTGGTCGATCTTCGGTGGTATCGCCTGGGATCTCAACAATGACGTCATTTCGAAGAAGAGCATCGGCCTCTCCTACGAGGATGAATGCACGATCTTCACGATCGCCTATACCGACAAGCGCGATACCAGCAATGAATCAGCAAGCGATTGGACAATCGGCGCACGGCTGACTTTGCGGACGCTCGGTGACATCAATCTCGGCGATTTCGACAACCCGAATACGAAAATCTATAATAACTAAGACAGATGACGTGGCGGCGAAAGAAAGAGAGCCTTTCTTTCGCCGCAACAGTTTTGCAGGACATTGCCGTCAGCAATTATCTGAGGCATAGGAAAGCATCATTTCTGCTGGAATGACTGTCCGGTTGCCGCGATGGAAGGAAATAGGCGCGCATTGAACTGTGCCGTCTAGGGAAGGGTCGATAGATGTTTGGCGCCAGAAAGGCCGTAACGGCATTGTTTGCAGGCGCTGCGATGTGCATCGCAGCGGCAGCCTACCAGCCCGCTTTTGCAGCGAGCGAAGTCAAGGCCGTCGTCAACGGGACGGCGATCACCAGCGGCGACGTCGCCAAGCGCGTCGCCTTCCTGCGGCTTCAGCATCAGAAGGCGGATGCAAAGACAGCGCAGGAATCCCTGGTCGATGAAACGCTGAAGCGTCAGGAGATCGCTCGCGTCAAAATGTCGGTTTCCAAGGATGACGTCGATCAGTCCTTCGCGCGCTTTGCACAAGGCAACAAGCTGACGGTCGCCCAGTTGACCGATATTCTGACCAAAGCCGGCGTCGGCCCCGATCATTTCAAGCAGTTCATCGCCGTCCAGATGAGCTGGCCACGCTTGGTCAATGCTCGCTACGGCTCTTCGGCCCGCATGTCGAGCAGCGATCTCGTGTCGCGCATGATGGACAACAACAAGCAGAAGCCTGAAACGACAGAATATATGCTGCAGCAGGTGATCTTCGTCGTCCCGCCGGCAAAAAAGGGGATCACGGCGAAGCGCAAGAGCGAGGCGGATGCGTCGCGCGCCAAGTATCCGGGATGCGATCAGGCCAAGGTCTTTGCAGCGACGATGCGTGACGTTTCCGTACGCGATCTCGGCCGCATGCTGGCACCGCAGCTACCGGCTGACTGGAAGCCGCTCATCGAGCAGGCGAAGGGCAACACGACCACGACACGCGTCACTGAGAAGGGCGTCGAGTATCTGGCGATCTGCAGCCAGCGTCAGGTGTCTGATGATACCGCGGCCGAAATGGTGTTCCGCCAGGAAGATCTCGACAAGGCGAAGTCCAACAAGGAATCGCCGACCGACGAGAACGCCAAGAAGTATCTCGACGAACTGCGCTCGAAGGCGCAGATCATTTATCGCTGACACCATGACAGTCCCGTTCTCGCGACCATTGGCGCTGACGCAGGGTGATCCGGCTGGTGTCGGCCCCGATATCACGCTGATGGCGTGGCTGCGCCGCCGCGAACTCGGCCTGGCGCCGTTCTTCTTCATCGGCGATCCAGATGTGCTTGCGGTCCGTGCAAGGCAGCTGGATCTCATTGTGCCTGTCCGCCATGCCGACGCCGCGTCAGCGGCTGAGATATTCGCTGACGCGCTACCGGTGCTTCCGATCCCTGCCGGTGTCGAAGTTGCTGCGGGTGAGCCGCATGTTTCGACGGCCGCCGGAACGATCGCGGCGATCGAGACCGCCGTGTCGCTGACCCAGAAAGGCGAGGCGCTCGGTGTCGTCACCAATCCGATCGCGAAGTCGGTTCTCTACGAAGCAGGCTTCAAGTTTCCCGGGCATACCGAGTTCCTAGCCGATCTCGCCGCACGCGCGACCGGAAAGCTTCTCACGCCCGTCATGATGCTGGCTGGGCCGAAACTGCGCGCCATTCCCGTCACTATCCATATTCCGATCAAGGATGTGCCCCAGGCGCTCACTGGCGAATTGATCGCTGAAACCTGCCGCATCGCCCATGCTGATCTCAGAGACCGCTTCGGCATCGCGCAGCCGCGTCTTGCCGTCGCCGGGCTCAACCCGCATGCAGGCGAGAGCGGGCTGATGGGGCGAGAGGACGAGGACATCATCCATCCGGCGATCCAGCAGCTGCGCTCGGAAGGCATTGACGCCATCGGCCCACTGCCCGCCGATACGATGTTCCACAACGAAGCCCGCGCCCGCTATGACGTCGCTATCTGCATGTACCACGATCAGGCGTTGATCCCGGCCAAGGCGCTCGGCTTCGACGATTCCGTCAACGTCACGCTCGGCCTCCCCTTCGTACGCACGTCGCCCGACCATGGCACCGCCTTCGGTATCGCAGGCAAGGGTATCGCCCGCGAACACAGCCTCGTGGCAGCGCTGAAGCTCGCGGCTCAGCTCGGACGCAATGCCGAGAGCCATCGCTGATGGCTGCACTCGACGGCTTGCCGCCGCTGCGCGACGTGATCCAGCGTCACGGGCTCGATGCCCGCAAGGCGCTCGGCCAGAATTTCCTGCTCGATCTGAACCTAACGCAGAAGGTTGCCCGCACCGCCGGCAACCTCGAGAATGCGACCGTATTCGAGGTCGGCCCCGGGCCTGGTGGCCTGACGCGGGCGATCCTGGCGCTCGGCGCCAAGAAAGTGATCGCCGTCGAGCGCGATCCGCGCTGCCTGCCGGCGCTTGCCGAAATAGCCGATCACTATCCGGGCCGTCTTGAGGTCATGGAAGGCGATGCATTGAAGACCGATTTCGAGGCCATGGCGTCCGGCGGTCCGGTCAAGATCATCGCCAACCTGCCCTACAATGTCGGTACCCAGCTACTGGTGAACTGGCTGCTGCCGAGAAAATGGCCACCGTTCTGGCAATCGCTGACGCTGATGTTCCAGAAGGAGGTCGGCGAGCGGATCGTCGCAACCGAACACGACGATCACTACGGCCGCCTCGGTGTGCTCGCAGGCTGGCGGACGCAGGCACACATGGCCTTCGACATCTCGCCGCAGGCCTTCACGCCGCCGCCGAAGGTGACGTCGACCGTCGTGCATCTGACGCCTCGCGAAAATCCGATCCCCTGCTCCGTCGCCAATCTGGAGCGTGTCACGCATGCTGCCTTCGGCCAGCGCCGCAAGATGCTGCGCCAGAGCTTGAAGCCGATTGGCGGAGAGGCATTGCTGGCCAAGGCCGGCATCGATCCGCAGCGGCGGGCGGAGACGCTTTCGGTGGATGAGTTTTGTTTGTTGGCGAATAGCCTGTAAGGGGACTTTCTACGCCGTCCTCTCATCCCTGCGCCCTTAGGGCTGCGCCTACGGGACTCACAGGGATCCAGCGCGCCCAAGTCCTTGGGGCGCGGGAGACTCTTCTTTTCAGGCTAACGGGTCATTCACCGCGCAGACGCGCGGTGGCTGGATTCCTGTGACGAGCACAGGAATGAGGGAGAGCGGCGCTCAGGCCAAATCAAAACCGTCCCCTCAGAGAACCGGCGTCTCTTCCAGCAGCTTGGTGACGAAATCGAAGACGCCGTGGCCGCGGTCGCGGCGGAGACGCTCGGCTTTGACGATCGACTGCACGGAATCGAAAGCTTTTTCGAGATCGTCGTTGACGATGACATAGTCGTATTCGCGCCAGTGGCCGATTTCGGCGCGGGAATTGGCCAGCCGCTGAGCGATGACTTCTTCGGAATCTTCCGCGCGGCGGTGCAGGCGGGACTGCAGCTCGGTCATGGTCGGCGGCAGGACGAAGATCGAGACGACGTCGGCCGACATCTTTTCTTGCAGCTGCTGGGCGCCCTGCCAGTCGATGTCGAAGAGCATGTCGCGGCCCTCGCCCATTGCCTTTTCGACAGGCTGGCGCGGGGTGCCGTAGAAATTGCCGTGAACCTCGGCCCATTCGAGCAGCGAATCGGAATCGCGCAGCACCTCGAACTCGCGGATGCTGACGAAGCGATAGTGGATGCCCTCGACCTCGCTCGGGCGGCGCTGACGCGTGGTGACGCTGACTGACAGGCCGATCTGGCTATCCTGCGCCAAGAGCGTGCGGGCAATTGTCGATTTACCGGCGCCTGACGGCGACGAGATGACAAGCATCAGGCCGCGGCGTGCGATCTGAATGGGCGACGTTTTCGTCGGTTGCATGGATCACTCCAGATTCTGGACCTGTTCGCGGAACTGGTCGATGACGACTTTCAGTTCAATGCCGGCGGCGGTGACCGCCGAAGCATTCGATTTCGAACAGATCGTATTCGATTCCCGGTTAAATTCCTGTGCAAGGAAATCCAGCTTGCGGCCGACAGGGCCACCTTTTGCCAGCAATTCGCGGGCAGCGGCGACATGCGCCTTGAGCCGGTCGATTTCCTCGCGAAGATCGGCTCGCGTCGCCAGCAATGCGGCTTCCGCGTGAAGCCGGTCGCGGTCGAATGCGGCTGAACTCTCCAGTAGCAGGGAGACCTGCGCCTTCAGCCGCTCGGCGATTTCCTGCGGCGAGCGCGACGGATCGCTCTCGATAGTCCTGGTCAGTGTCTCGATGGTTGAGACATGATCGAGGAGGATGCGCGACAGCGCGGCGCCTTCGTGCTCGCGCATAAGCTTCAGATCGGCAAGGGCGGCAATGAGGCCGTTCATAACCTCAGCGTCGCGCGCCGTGACCGCTTCTTCGCTGTCTTCGGTTTCGCGGAATTCCACGAGACCGCGTATCGACAGCAGCGTATCGAGCTTCAGTGGCGCCGGATCGATGATGCCGGCCAGCTGATCGCGCATCGTCAGGACGGTCGCCAGCGCTTCCTGATTGAGGACGGTCTCGAAGCGGTTCTCTCCGGCAGACACCGAAAGGTTGGCCTGCATGTTGCCGCGGCTGAAGGCCTCGCCCGTCATACGGCGGACATCGACTTCCATCCGCTCGAGGCCAGGCGGCAGGCGCAGGCGCAGGTCGAGACCCTTGCCGTTGACGGACCGCAGCTCCCATGCCCAGCGCCAGCGGCCGCTCGTTCCCTCACGCCGCGCAAAACCGGTCATGGATTGCAAAGCCATCCGAATCTCCGAAATCAGTTGGTTTTCTTTTTCTTCTGGGCGGCAGGCGCATCCGCCTGTGCTTCGGGCTGACCGTCGACGGCGATGTTCGGGTCGGCGCCCTTGTCAGACTCCAGCTTGCGCCAGCGCTTGACGTTGGAATTGTGCTCGTCGAGCGTTGCCGCAAAGACGTGACCGCCCGTGCCGTCGGCGACGAAATAGAGATCCTCGGTCTTCCACGGGTTGGCGACGGCTTCGAGCGCATCACGGCCCGGATTGGCGATCGGCGACGGCGGCAGGCCCTTGATGATGTAGGTGTTGAAGGGTGTGTCCTTCTTCAGGTCCGACTGGTAGATCGGCCGGTCGGCCGGCTTGCCGTCGCCGCCGAAGAGACCGTAGATGATCGTCGGATCGGACTGCAGGCGCATGCCCTTGCCGAGACGGTTGAGGAAGACGGAGGCGACATGGGCGCGCTCATCCGGCACGCCGGTTTCCTTCTCGACGATCGAGGCGAGCGTCACCATCTCTTCCTTGGACTTCAGCTGCACCGAGGGGTCGCGCTTGTCCCAGATCTGGTCGAGCAGCTTCGTCTGCGCCGCTGCCATCTGATCGACGATCTCGCTGCGCTTGGTGCCGCGGGAGAACTTGTAGGTATCGGGGCGCAGGCTGCCTTCGGCCGGCAGCACGGTCGGCAGCTCGCCTTCCAGAACCTGGTCGTCATTCATACGGTTGAACATCTGGCGGACGGTCAGGCCTTCGGGGAAGGAGATCGAATAGAGGATCGACTTGCCAGACTTCAGAAGCTCCATGATGTCGTTCATGGAGGCCTTGGCCTTGATCTCGTATTCACCGGCCTTCAGGCTCTCGCCCTCGTTCAGATGGGTCGCCGTCAGATAGCGGAAGATGCGGGCATCAGAGATGATGTTGTTGCGCTCGAGGTTGCTCGAGATCTCGGAGAGACCGGCGCCGCTGCGAACGATGAAATTGGTGTTGGTTTCGAGAGGACCGGGATCCTGGTAGCTCGAGATCGCGTAATAGAACGCGAAGACGGCCGCCGCGCAGCCGAGCACCACAATGGTCATGACGAAATTCAGGAAGATGACGACCTGGCTACGAGCCTTCTTGGAGCGCTTCGGCGGCTCGGGAACGCGTTCCGGGCGCAGCGCTTCAGTCGGCGATTTCGGAATGATCCGGCCGTTCTGCGCCTGCTGGTCGCCCTGACCCGGCGTTTCGTTCCCTTGGTTCGTGTCGCTCACCCGGCAATCCTCTATATTTGGCCCCGTCTGCTTTTTAAGAAGCAATACGGCAAAAAACAGGTGGGCCGTCTCCACAAGGGGCCGGCCCTGCCTTCGTGCTGTGCCAAAAAGCGCCGTTACGCGCTGTAGCGGCGCAGAACCAGCGATGCATTGGTACCGCCGAATCCGAAGGAATTCGACAGTGCCACATTGATTTCCCGCTGACGAGCCTTGTGCGGCACGAGGTCGATCGCCGTTTCCCGCTCAGGGTTGTCGAGATTGAGCGTCGGCGGCGCGACATTGTCACGGATGGAAAGCGTCGCGAAGATCGCCTCGATGGCACCGGCGGCACCCAGCAGATGGCCGGTCGCCGACTTGGTCGAGGACATCGAGATCTTCGAGGCGGCATTGCCGACCAGCCGCTCGACAGCGCCGAGCTCGATCGTATCGGCCATGGTCGAGGTGCCGTGGGCGTTGATGTAATCGACATCGGCAGGCGTTAGGCCGGCGCGCTTCAGCGCCATGGTCATGCAGCGCTGCGCGCCCTCGCCGTCTTCCGACGGTGCAGTGATGTGATAAGCGTCGCCGGAGAGACCGTAGCCGACGACTTCGGCATAGATCTTGGCGCCGCGCGCGAGCGCATGCTCCAGCTCTTCGAGAACGACGATGCCCGCACCTTCGCCCATGACGAAACCGTCACGGTCCTTGTCGTAAGGGCGCGATGCCTTGGTGGGGCTGTCGTTGTGCTGCGTGGACAGCGCCTTGCAGGCAGCAAAGCCTGCGAGCGAAATGCGGCTGACGGGCGATTCCGTGCCGCCGGCAACCATGACGTCGGCATCGCCGAATGCGATCAGACGGGCAGCATCGCCGATGGCGTGCGCACCGGTCGAGCAGGCGGTGACGACGGAGTGGTTCGGACCGCGCAGCTTGTGGCGGATCGAAACCTGGCCGGACACGAGATTGATCAGACGGCCGGGAATGAAGAAGGGCGAAATGCGGCGCGGACCCTTGTCGCGCAGCGTGTAGCCGGCTTCGACAATGCCTTCGATGCCACCGATGCCGGAGCCGATCAGAACGCCGGTGGCGATCTGGTCTTCGTCGGTCTGCGGATGCCAGTTGGCATCCTTGAGCGCCATGTCGGCGGCCGCCATGCCGTAGATGATGAAGGGATCGACCTTGCGCTGCTCCTTCGGCTCCATCCACTCATCGACGTTGAATGTTCCGTTGGTGCCGTCGCCGACGGGAATGCGGCAGGCGATCTTGGCGGGAAGGTCTTCGACCTCGAATTCGGTCACCAGGCGGGCACCATTTTGACCTTCGAGCAGGCGCTTCCAGGTAATTTCAGTTCCGCATCCCAAGGGTGATACCATGCCGGTACCGGTGATAACGACCCGTCTCATCGAGTGCCCCCGCCTATCGTCTTTCTTTGAGTTGGGCCTAGCCCCAAATAAAAAGGGCGGACTCGTGGCCCGCCCTTTGAAAATCGCTCAGGATTAAGCCTGGGCCTTCTCGATGAACTTGACTGCATCGCCGACCGTCAGGATCGAGTCAGCTGCGTCGTCAGGAATTTCAACGCCGAATTCTTCTTCGAATGCCATGACCAGTTCGACGGTGTCGAGCGAGTCAGCGCCCAGATCGTCGATAAAGCTTGCGCCTTCGACAACCTTGTCGGCATCGACGCCAAGATGATCAATAACAATTTTCTTTACGCGTTCTGCGATATCGCTCATGTCGGTTTCCTCGACCTTATGTCCTGATCAGAGTGCCTTCTGGCACCCCTACCCTGTTTTCAGCCTACCGCGCCTTCTCGACGCGTTCAGCAAACTCGTTGGCCCGGCTTGCGGTGTCCCTGGCTGGCTGAAAGCCTGCCGGTTCGCCTTGTTTCCCGGGACGACTGTTCACAGTCATTGGCCCGCTTAACATGGTTTATGTCTGCCGCAAAGCCAGAAAATCAACCCCGCCAGATTGGTCAACACGCTATTGACGTGAAAAACGCCGGGAGGGCCGGTTTCCCGTTTCAGATCATGGCCATGCCGCCGTTTACGTGCAGCGTCTGGCCCGTCATGTAGCCAGCTTCGTTGGATGCGAGATAAGCGACGGCGGATGCCACTTCGGCGCCCGTACCCATACGCTTCATCGGGATCGCGCCCATGATCGCGTCCTTCTGCTTGTCGTTCAGCTTGCCGGTCATGGCGCTTTCGATGAAGCCCGGCGCAACGCAGTTGACGGTGACGTTGCGCGTGGCGATTTCCTGCGCCAGCGACTTGGTGAAGCCGACCATGCCGGCCTTGGAGGCGCAGTAATTGGCCTGGCCCGGATTGCCTGTCACCCCGACAATCGAGGTGATGTTGATGATGCGGCCGAAGCGGCGGCGCATCATCGGATGCGTCAGCTCGCGGGTCAGCAGGAAGGTCGAGGTCAGGTTGACCTGGATGACGCTGTCCCAGTCCTCATCGCTCATGCGCACGAACAGACCATCCTTGGTGATGCCGGCGTTGTTGACGAGGATATCGACGCCGCCGAGCTCTTCTTCGGCCTTGGCGCCGAGCGCCTTGACTTCGTCGCGGTTCGACAGGTTTGCCGGGAAGATCTTGACCCGATCGCCGAGATCGGCTGCCAGCGCTTCCAGCTTCTCGACGCGCGTGCCGTGCAGGCCGACGATGGCACCCTGCTTGTGAAGGAGGCGGGCGATTTCCTCGCCGATGCCGCCGGATGCGCCTGTGACGAGAGCCTTGCGGCCGGTAAGATCGAGCATGGGGGCGTTCCTTATGTCTGGTGGGGCCGATCAGGCCATGAGGGCGGCGATGGCCGCGTCGATATCGGCGGCCGTGTTGACTGCGATGCCATTGACCGTCTTGTCGATGCGGCGCGCCAGACCCGTCAGCACCTTGCCGGAGCCGAGTTCATAGAGCGTGGTGACATTGTTGGCGGCAAACCATTCCACCGTTTCGCGCCAGCGGACCTGGCCAGTGACCTGCTCGACGAGGAGATTGGCGATCTCGTCTGCGCTGGTGACCGGTGCTGCGCGCACATTGGCGATCACAGGCACGATGGGATCGGACTTCGAAACACCCGCAAGCGCCTCGCGCATCGCATCGGCGGCAGGCGCCATCAGCGTCGAATGGAAGGGAGCAGAGACCGGCAACAGGATGGCGCGCTTGGCGCCCTTTTCGGTGGCGAGCGCTGCCGCCTTTTCGACAGGCGCCTTCTCACCTGAAATCACCAGCTGGCCACCACCATTGTCGTTGGCGATCTGCACCGAACCGAGGGCCGAGGCTTCTTCGCAAACGGCGATCACATCGGCATGTTCGAGGCCGATGATCGCCGCCATGGCGCCGACGCCGACGGGCACGGCGGCCTGCATGGCATTGCCGCGGATGCGCAACAGGCGGGCGGTATCGGCCAGCGAGAACGTGCCGGCGGCGCAGAGAGCGGAATATTCTCCGAGCGAGTGACCGGCGACACAGGAAACCTTCGACTTGAGATCCAGGCCCTTGGCCTGCAGCACGCGGATCACGGCCATGGAGACGGCCATCAGCGCCGGCTGGGCGTTTGCCGTCAGCGTCAGCGTCTCTTCGGGACCTTCGAACATGATGGACGACAGCTTCTCGCCGAGCGCCTCGTCGACTTCATCGAATACCGCACGGGCTTCGGCGAAGTTTTCGGCAAGCTCCTTGCCCATGCCGACAGCCTGACTGCCTTGGCCCGGAAATGTAAAAGCGACCGTCATTTCAATATCCCTATTATGTCATTTGGGCGATTTCGCCTCCAATTGACGTTCTTTCCTGAGGAGTCAATAGCCCGTCCGCGGTCTCCAGAGCCTTTTGCAGGTGCGAGAAACCGGGCTTTTTGCACTTGCGCTCGCTCAATTCCCGCCTAAATTTGCGCCGCCCTCCCGTAGAGTATCCCACTCTCACTGCTTTCAAGGTTTTCCGATGAAGTTCAATACATTAGGCCGTACCGGCATTTCCGTCTCGCAAATCTGCCTGGGCACCATGACCTGGGGCACGCAGAACAGCGAAGAAGAAGCTCATGAGCAGATGAATTACGCTGTCGAAAAAGGCGTAAACTTCTTCGATACGGCCGAACTCTACCCGACGACGCCGCTTTCGGCCGAAACATACGGCCACACCGAGCAATTTATCGGCAGCTGGTTCGAAAAGACCGGCAAGCGCAAGGACGTGGTTCTCGCCACCAAGGTTGCCGGTCATGGCCGCTCCTATATCCGCGGCGGCGAAGGCGCAGATGCCAAGAACATGACGCTCGCCGTCGAAGCCAGCCTCAAGCGGCTGAAGACCGACTATATCGACCTCTACCAGATCCACTGGCCGAACCGCGGCCATTTCCACTTCCGTCAGAACTGGCACTACGACCCCTTCAAGCAGGACCGCGCCAAGGCCGCCGCCAATATTCTGGAGATTCTGGAGACGGCAGGTACGCTGGTGAGGGACGGCAAGGTGCGCGCCATCGGCCTTTCCAACGAGACGACCTGGGGTATCCAGAAATATCTGACGCTCTCGGAGCAGAAGGGCCTGCCGCGCGTCGCCAGCGTCCAGAACGAATACAACCTGCTCTATCGCCATTTCGATCTGGATCTGGCCGAGCTGTCGCATCACGAAGACGTCGGCCTGCTCGCCTATTCGCCACTCGCCGCCGGCATTCTTTCCGGCAAGTACCAGAACGGCGAAAAGCCCTCGGGATCACGTGCTTCGATCAACGGCGACCTCGGCGGCCGCCTGCAGCCGCTGCAGGAAGCGCCGACCAAGGCCTATCTGGAGATCGCCGCCAAGCACGGCCTCGACCCATCGGCCATGGCACTCGCCTTCTGCCTTACCCGCCGTTTCATGGCCTCGGTCATCATCGGCGCGACGACGATGGACCAGCTGAAGATCGATATCGGCGCCACCGACGTGAAGCTTTCGCATGAGGTGCTCGACGAGATCGAGAAGGTGCACCGGCAGTATCCGATGCCGCTGTAAGAAAAGAAGCGAGCCGCGCAATCCTTGCGCGGCTTTTCTCTTTGGTAGAACTGCCATCCAAGCTTTACTCGTTAATTCACCTGTTACCCTTGCCTTCTCCCGAAAAACCCGTATAAGCGCCCCTGTTCGCAAACCCGGTCTTCTGGCTGGTGGCTGAACGGAGGGCCGGTTTCCGCGAGGGAATCGTCGGAACGGAAGCGTTCCAGCCTCCCGTGTCTCCGCTCTCGACCGTCTCGGAAACGCTTTTCTTGCCTGGGTTCGCCCATCAGGAGCAGTCGTTGAGGCTTAGCCGCCGAAGTTCGGGTTGAAACAAACGCAAGAAAGGCAAAGCTGTCATGGCTCTTTATGAACATGTATTCCTTGCCCGGCAGGATATTTCCGCTCAGCAGGTCGACGCCCTCGTAGAACAGTACAAGGGTGTCCTCGAAGCTAACGGTGGTAAAGTCGGGCGCGTCGAAAACTGGGGCCTCAAGTCCCTCACCTACCGCATCAAGAAGAACCGCAAGGCTCACTACGTTCTCGTCGACATCGACGCCCCGGCTGCTGCCGTGCAGGAAATGGAACGTCAGATGCGCATCAGCGAAGACGTCCTGCGCTACATGACGATCGCTGTTGAAAAGCACGAAGAAGGCCCGTCTGCCATGATGCAGAAGCGCGACCGCGACGACCGCGGCCCGCGTGAAGGCGGCGACCGTGGCCCGCGCCGCGACTTCGGCGACCGTCCGCCGCGCCGTGACGGCGACTTCCAGCGTGGCCCGCGTCCGGACCGCGCTCCCCGCGAAGACCGCGCTTAAGGAGATCTGATAATGTCTGAAGCTTCCTCCGCACCGGTTCGTCGCCCGTTCCATCGTCGTCGCAAGACTTGCCCCTTCTCTGGTGCAAACGCTCCGCGCATCGACTACAAGGACGTTCGTCTCCTGCAGCGCTACATTTCCGAGCGCGGCAAGATCGTTCCTTCCCGTATCACGGCTGTTTCGCAGAAGAAGCAGCGCGAACTCGCTCAGGCGATCAAGCGCGCCCGCTTCCTCGGCCTGCTGCCGTACGTCGTCGCCTAATCGGCTGACGCGACCAAATCGAGGGAAGGCAGAAATGCCTTCCCTTCTCCCTTTCGCGATGGGCGCGGATCGGAACTCTTAAAACCCATGTTGAGGTCTTTCTGAAACCGATTCAGAAAAATCCCTCTAACTGCTTGATAAAGCAGGACAGCGATCGTGACCAAACTGAACTCTAAAACGCTATTGATCGGCGCTCTGGCCGGTTTGACCGCCGCACTTCTGGTGCTCGGCGCGAGCGTTCAATTGTCGTTCAGCGCCGTGCTTTACGCCGCTTCCGCACTTCCCATTCTTCTCGTCGGCCTCGGCTGGGGCAATGCCGCCGCCATCTCCGCTGTCGTTACCGCCGGTGTTCTCGGTGCCGTGGCCATCTCGCCGACCTTCGCGCTGATGATGACGCTGGTCACGCTGCTGCCGGCCGGCTGGATCAGCCACCTCGCCAATCTCGCCCGCCCCGCCGCCGAACTTGGCGGCCCAGACAATCTGATGGCCTGGTACCCGCTCTCCGACATCCTGCTGCATCTCTGCGGCCTGGTGACGCTTGCGGTCATCGTCACCGGCTTCATGATCGGCTACGGCCCGGATCTCGTCAGCCAGATGGTCGATACGCTGTTCACCTCCTTTGCCCAGCAACAGCCGGAGCTGAACATCGACGCGGCCGCCGCAGCGCAGACCAAGTCGCTGCTGGTGCTGATGCTGCCTGCCATCCAGGGTTCGATGTGGGTGGTTCTGCTGTTTGCAGCCTATTACATCGCCACCCGGATCGTGAATGCTTCCGGCCGCGCGCTTCGTCCGCGCGAGGACATTCCGTCGGCGCTGCGCATGAACCGCAATTCGATCTTCATCTTCCTCGCCGGTATGGCCGCCACCTTTTTCGGCGGCGTTCCGGCGATGATCGGAGCAACCGTCGTCGGCACGTTCGGCGCCGGCTTCCTGCTCTCCGGCTTCGCCTCGCTGCATTTCCGCACGCGCGGCAAGGACTGGCGCCTGCCAGCGCTGATCCTCTGCTACCTGGCATCGCTTCTCTTGATGCTGCCAGCCTTTTTCATCCTGGTCGTTGGTCTGTCCGATACGCGCAAAGCGATCGCACTGACCCCCAACAAGGATGGTGATGCCCCTAAACCAACAGATTCGAACATCTAAGAAAGGAACTCTAACATGGACGTCATTCTTCTCGAACGCATCTCCAAGCTCGGCCAGATGGGCGAAACCGTCAAGGTTCGCGACGGCTTTGCCCGTAACTACCTGCTGCCGCTCGGCAAGGCGCTGCGCGCCAACGAAGCCAACAAGAAGCGCTTCGAATCCGAGCGTGCGACGCTCGAAGCCCGCAACCTCGAGCGCAAGTCGGAGGCCCAGAAGGTTGCCGACGTTCTCGACGGCAAGTCCTTCATCGTCGTCCGTTCGGCTGGCGAAACCGGCCAGATGTACGGCTCCGTCGCTGCCCGCGACGTCGTTGAAATCCTCGCAGCCGAAGGCTTCAACATCGGCCGCAACCAGGTTCACCTGAACACGCCGATCAAGACGATCGGCCTGCACAAGGTTGAAATCCAGCTTCACGCCGAAGTCGAGATCCACGTCGAACTCAACGTTGCCCGTTCGGCCGAAGAAGCCGAACGCCAGCTCAAGGGCGAGACCCTGACCTCGGTTGACGCGATCTACGGCGTTGACGAAGATGCCCTGCGTCCGGAAGACTTCTTCGATCCGGAAGCTGACGGCGTTGACGAAGACGAAGCATAAGCTTCGCTTCCATCTGCTGATACGGAAAGCCCGGCCTTGCGCCGGGCTTTTTCGTTACTCGTTCTCCGCAACGCTCTTCAGCGGTGCCGCGCTCTTGTCGATGCGCACCTCCACCGAGAGGCCGGGCGCCAGATCCTTTGCCAGCTCCTGGCCGGGCTCGATGCTGATGCGGACGCCGACGCGCTGGGCAACCTTGGTGAAATTGCCGGTGGCGTTGTCCGGCTTGATGACGGCGAATTCGGAACCGGCTGCCGGCGAGAAGCGCTCGACGCGGCCGGTCAGGGGGTGATGGCCGAGTGCATCAACCGAGACGGATACCGGCTGGCCGACCTGCATGCCATCGAGCTGGGTTTCCTTGAAATTGGCGATCACCCAGACATCTTCGGGGACAACCGCCATCAGCTGCGTGCCTGACGTCACGTACTGGCCGATACGCACGCCGATCTCTCCGAGATGGCCGTCTCGCGGCGCAACGATCGACGTGTTCTGCAGGTCGATCTCGGCGAGCTGGACCGCCGCCTCAGCGCCTGCGACATTGGCTTCCAGAGACGCGCGGTTGACGATGATCGTCGCCAGGCTCTGCCTGGAGACTTCGAGGGCCGCCTGCGCCTGATTGAGCGCAGCCTTCGCCTGATCGAGGGTTGCCTGGGCGGCTTCGGATTCGCTGGCCGAGGCGATGCCGCGATTGCTGAGATTGTCGACGCGATCCCAGGCGAGCTGAGCGCGTTTCAGCGCCGCGTTGGCGCTGTCGATCTGCGCCTGGCTGGAGGCAATCGTCGCCTGCGCGGAGAGTTCCTGCTGATGCGAATTGGCGAGCGAGGCCTTCTGGCCGTCGAGTGCGGCGCGCGACTGGGCCAGCTTCTGCGCATAGATGCGGTCGTCGATCTTGGCGAGGACCTGCCCCTGCTTGACGTGCTCGTAGTCTTTGACCGGGACGTCGACGACGTAGCCGCTGACCTGCGGGCTCATCAGCGTGACGTAGCCGCGGACGTAGGCGTTGTCTGTCGTCTCCACCGAGGTGACGAAGGGCGGCAGGCGCCAGGCATAGAGTACCAGCAGAATACCGGCGGCGCCGGCGATCAGCACGATTAGCGAGGTGGGCGAGCGGAGGGACTTGAACATGCGGACGGGCCTCTGGCTCAGGATTGCGCAAGGGCTGCCTCCGGCCCGTTCTGCCAGAGCCGGCGCTTCCATGCGAGATGAAGAAGAAGGACGACGAGACCTGCCAGGCAGGACAGGAAGATCATGTAGAAGGCGTCGTTATAGGCAAGCACATAGGCTTCCCTGGTTACCTGCTGGCCGAGCAGTGAGAGGCCCTCGGCATTCAGCAGCGTCTTGTCGGTGATGACCTTGCCGTAGGCCGCCGAAAGCTGTGATACCCGCTGGGCGACGATCGGATCGGTGAGCAGAATATGCTCGACGAGAACGTTGGAATGAAACTTCTCGCGGATGACCACGAAGGTGCCGAGCACCGATGAAGCAAAGAGCGAGCCGATCGACTGGGTGAACAGGAAGATCACCAGGAAGTTGACGATATAGGGCATGCCCTTGGCGAGCACGGCGGCAAAGCCCTTGGACATCACCGGCGGCAGGAACATCGCGGCACCGGCAGCGACCATCGCCTGGCTCAGATACATTTCCGGCGGGCGTGTCAGGCTGGTCGACTGACTGTCGATATAGGCACCAGCAGCGATCAGGATCAGCGCCAGCACATGGGCGGTCTCGACATAGCGCGTCACCATCAGATAGGCGCAGAAGAGCCCGCCTGCGAGCGACGACAAGAGGATGATCCCGTAGAGGTGGATCGTCTGGTCGTTGAGCAGGCCGAGCTGCTGATAGAAATTCGCCGCCGTCGTCGATTGCTCCGACGAGACGAAGCGGAAGAGCAGCAACAAGCCGGCCATACGCAGGTTCGGGCCCGACAGAACCCAACGCAGATCGATCATCGGATTGGCGCGCGGCAGCTCGATCAGGAACATCAGCGTCAGGGCGCCGATCGAGACAGCGAGCACGACGCCGAGCCAGGGCACTTCGAACCACCAGTAGAGCCGCCCGAGCGTCAGCACGACGGCGAGGCAGCCGAAGCTGACGGCGAGCAGCAGATAGCTCAGGATGTCGAGCCGCTGAATAACATTGGCGCGCGGCGGCGCCGTCAGCGGCAGCAGGTAGATGACCGGCAGCGCAATCAGCGCCAATCCCATCTCGAAGGTGTAGAGCGCGCTGTAGCCGCCGAGATCGAGCAGCGAGGGAGAGATGATGCGGGCTATCGGCGCAGCAAACAGCGTGTTCATCAAGGCAAGGCTAAGCCCCACCGAAAGCTTCTTCTCCGGCGGGAAGGCTTCCAGCATGTAGAGGAAGCCGAGCGTCGAGAGCGGAGCGGCCGCCATGCCGCTGATAGCGCGCACGACGATTGCCGAATGCAGATCGGTGATCAGCAGGTTCATCATCGAGGCGAAGAGGAAGCAGATAATGCTGAATTCCGCGAAGCGGCGAAGGCCATATTGCGTGCGGATCTTGAAGAGCGCGATGGCGAGGCTGGCATAGGGCGCCATATAGGCGGCGGAAAGCCAGGACACTTCGATCGTGGTCGCCGAGAACGAGCCCTGCAGCTGATAGATATTGGCCGTCAGCAGGTTCATCCCCAACCCCTGGGTCAGGAAGAACAGCACCGAAGAGGCCATGTAGAGCGGCACCTTCCAGCGGGCCAGCGGCGCCGGCAGAACAGGCGCTGCGGGCGGCGGCATAACGGCCTCTTCCTCGCCCTTGCGGGCAGGCCCGGCATTGTCATTGGCTGTCTCGGCGAGGCTCATGCGAGCATCCTCATTGCCCGCGAACGGCCGCCAGGTTTGCCTGCATCGCGCGGATAACATTCAAGGTAGTCCGGAGATCGTTTTCGGGAATACCGGAGATGATCTGGCCGCGAATATCCTCGGCCAGCGCCTCGACTTCGCCGGCAACCACCCGCCCGGAATCCGTCATGTAGATTTCCTTGGCGCGCCGATCCGAGCCGGCGACGCGGCGCTCGACATAGCCCTGCCCTTCCATCGCATCGAGAATGCGCACCAGCGTCGGGGTCTCCAGCTCCAGCCGGTCGGCGAGCTCGCGCTGGTTGATGCCGTCCTTCTTGTTGAGATTGAAGAACACCCGGGCGCGCGGCAGCGTCATGTTGCGCTCCCTCACCCTGGCGTCGAAAGTCGCTCTCAGCTTGCGGGTGAAGGCCGCGATGTCTTCAATCAATTCACGGCCAAGCAACTTATTCGCCATAGATTCCAGTCCATTTTTGTTAGTGCACTAATTATATTACTACTATCTAAATCAAAGTTTGTATTTTTTCAAGTGCTAACTTCAGGTGCTTGCGGGTAAAATGACCGCTATGGAATCGGCGCCTGAGTCGCAGCCTTCCTGCCGTGTCCCCAGGGTGACACGATAGCATATTTTGTCCACAGGCCCGAAGCCGCTGTGGACAAGTCGAACAACGTGCAAAGCGCAATGGATTTTGACGACCGGCAGGCGCTGTTGCAGCCATGCACTTGCATTTGCGGGTGGCTGTCTTCAAATCCGGGATAGAAACGACAGAACGGATGACGATGAACGACGCAGCGCGAAAGATTGCAGCCGTTGCTCCTGCCGAGCAGCATTACCGCGAAGCCCCCAACAATATCGAGGCGGAGCAGGCGCTTCTGGGGGCGATCCTGATGAACAACGACGCCTATTACCGGGTGTCCGACTTCCTCAAGCCGATCCATCTCTACGAGCCGCTCCACCGCAAGATCTTCGAGGTCGCGGGCGACATCATCCGCATGGGCAAGATCGCAAACCCGGTGACGATCAAGACCTTCCTGAAGGCCGACGAGAAGGTCGGCGACATGACGGTCTCCGAGTATCTCGCCCGCCTCGCCCGCGAAGCCGTCACCATCATCAATGCCGAAGACTACGGCCGCGCCATCTACGACCTGGCGCTGCGCCGCGCGCTGATCACCATCGGCGAGGATGTCGTCAACATCGCCTATGACGCGCCGCTCGACATGCCGCCGCAGGCGCAGATCGAAGATACCGAGCGCCGCCTGTTCGAGCTGGCCGAAAACGGCCGCTACGACGGCGGCTTCCAGTCGTTCAACGATGCCGTGGCGCTGGCGATCGACATGGCGGCCGTTGCCAAGGAGCGCGATGGCGGCCTCTCCGGCATCTCCACCGGCATTCATTCGCTCGACGGCAAGATGGGCGGGTTGCAGCGCTCGGACTTGATCGTGCTCGCCGGACGTCCGGGCATGGGCAAGACCTCGCTTGCCACCAACATCGCCTATAACATCGCCGCCGCCTATGAAGGCGAAATCCAGGCGGACGGCAGCTACAAGGCGAAGAATGGCGGCGTCGTCGGTTTCTACTCGCTCGAAATGTCTTCCGAACAGCTGGCCACCCGTATCATCTCCGAGCAGACGGAAGTCTCCTCCTCGAAGATCCGCCGCGGCGACATCAACGACGCCGATTTCGAAAAGCTCGTCGCCTGCTCGATGATGATGCAGAAGGTGCCGCTTTATATCGACCAGACCGGTGGTATCTCGATCGCCCAGCTATCGGCGCGCGCCCGCCGCCTGAAGCGCCAGCGCGGCCTCGATTGCCTCGTGGTGGACTATATTCAGCTGATGACCGGCTCCGGCAAATCGGGCGAAAACCGCGTTCAGGAAATCACCCAGATCACCACGGGCCTCAAGGCGCTCGGCAAAGAACTCAACGTGCCGATCGTGGCGCTGTCGCAGCTGTCGCGTCAGGTCGAAAGCCGCGACGACAAACGCCCGCAGCTCTCCGACCTGCGTGAATCGGGCTCGATCGAGCAGGACGCGGACGTCGTGCTCTTCGTGTTCCGCGAGGAATATTACGTCAAGAACCTCGAGCCCCGCGATCCCGCCGATCCGAAATATGCGGAATGGGAAGCGCTGTTCGACAAGGTCAAGGGCACCGCCGACGTCATCATCGCCAAGCAGCGCCACGGACCGACCGGCACCGTCAAGCTCGCCTTCCAGTCGGAGTTCACCCGCTTCGCCGACCTCGCCGAGCCGTCGTTCACGCAATACGAAGAACATTGAGGACTGGTTGCTGCAATGCAGCGCCGGGCTTCCCCTCTGACATCATGCGCTTTAGACTGGCCGGAGACTCCTCTCCGGCCTTTCTTTTTTGATGTGTGCGATGACCGATATTTCCGATGCCTTTGAAGACGATCATTTTGAATCCGCCGGTCTGCGGCTGACCGTGGATCTCTCTGCGCTTGCGCAGAACTGGCAGGACATGGCGCGGCGCTCGGGCAAGGCGCGGGCATCGGCTGTCGTCAAGGCGGACGCGTATGGCATGGGGATCGAGGATGCCGGTGAGACGCTTTACATGGCCGGCGCGCGCGACTTCTTCGTGGCGACCGTCGATGAGGGGGTGACGCTCAGGCTTTATGCGCCGGAGGCCCGCATCTTCGTGCTCTCGGGCATCTGGCCGGGCACCGAGCGGCGCTTCTTCGAGAATGATCTGGTGCCCGTGATCTCCTCCGAGGAGCAGCTTGCCTTCTGGATGGCGGTGCTGTCGGAATACGGCGACTATCCCTGCGCCCTGCATGTCGATACCGGCTTCAACCGGCTTGGGCTGCATATCGACGAGGCCCTGGCGCTGGCCGACGACGTATCGCGTCCGGCAAGCTTTGCGCCTGTCCTGGTCATGAGCCATCTTGCCTGCGGCGACGATCAGCTTTCGCCGATGAACAAGCAGCAGCTTGAATCATTCCGCAAGGTTACCGCCGCCTATGAAGGTATCGATTCAAGCCTGGCGGCTTCCGCCGGCATCTTCCTCGGCGACAACTACCACTTCGACCTGACCCGCCCCGGCATCGCGCTTTATGGCGGCGAGGCGGTCAACGGCATGGCAAACCCGATGCGTCCGGTCGCCACCGCCGAAGCGCGGGTGATCCAGGTGCGCACCGTGCGCGCCGGAGAGAGCGTCAGCTACGGGCGGGCGTTGAAACTCACCCGCGACAGCCGGCTGGCGATCGTCGCCGCCGGTTATGCGGATGGCTACATGCGCAGCCAGTCGAGCGGCGGCGTGCCGCTGCGCAATGCGCTACCGCAGGGCGGCCAGGGCTTCTTCGAAGGATACACGGTGCCCGTTGCCGGGCGGATCACCATGGACCTGACGATCTTCGACGTCACCGACCTGCCCGACAATCTGATCCGCGCCGGAGACTATATCGAGCTGTTCGGCAAGAATATTCCCGTCGATGACGCGGCGCGTGCCGCCGGCACGATCGGCTACGAAATGCTGACCAGCGTCGGCCTGCGCCATGAGCGGAAATACATCGCCGACGAGGAATAGACGAGTTTAGCGGGTGGTGAGTGCCAGGCGGACGCCGAGCGCCACCAGCAGCGCGCCGAGCCCGCGATCGAGCCACAGGCCGATCTTGCGATTGCCCTTGACGAGTTCGGCGAGCTTTCCGCCTGCAAGGATCAGCGGCGGCTCGATGAGCATCGCCACCGCGATGATCAGGACGCCATGGACGGCAAGCTGCAGCCAGACCGGGCCCGCCCCTTCGACGACGAATTGCGGCAGGAAGGCGAGGAAGAAGATCGCCACTTTCGGATTGAGCAGCGAGACCAGCACGCCCTGACGGTAGATCCGGCGCCAGCTCATCGTTTCCGCCGCCGCCTTGATGAAGCCCCCCTCGCCGCCCGACCGCAGAGCCTGAATGCCGAGCCAGACCAGATAGCCGGCGCCGACCCACTTGACCGCCGAAAAAGCAAAAGCCGATGCGGCCAGCACCGCCGACAGGCCGAAGGCGGCAAACAGCACATGCATGAAGGCACCGCTCCAGACGCCGAAGACGGCCGAAAAACCGGCGCGCGTGCCGCTCTTGATCGTATGGCCGAGGATGAAGGCCATATCAGGCCCTGGCGACAGGTTCAAAAGAACGGCGGCTGTCAGGAAAGTAATCCAATGGGCGAGCGAATAATCGAGCATGAGCAATGTTCCATAAAATGAGCATTGCAACCTGCCACCGCGGCCGATGATAGGAAAATCATTAGTTTTGATTGGTGTCGCCAGCCTTTATCGAAGGAGCGCCGGTTGACGGCGGAGACGGCGGCGGCGGGAAATAGGTGGCCGCGCTCTCGTGCGGCCACCCCGAGTTCAGTTCTGGATTATTCTTCGTCGGAGCCGCCGTCTCCGTCGTCACCGTCTCCGTCATCGGCACTATCGTCGCTGTCGTCGGCTTCATCTGCGCTGGACTCTTCGTCCGTGGCAGATTCCTCCTGCGTCATCGCTTCCTCGACAACGCTCTCCTCACTCTCGTAGGAGGACTCGATGGTCTCCGATTCTTCGGAAACATATTCCGAATAGGAGAAGGACGCATCGGAAGTGTCGCTTTCCCAGCTCGAAACCTCGGTCAGCGATACGGCCTCGCTGTAGGACTCCATCGTGATGACAGCGGCAACCGCGACCACCGCGCCATCGCGCTCCAGCGAAAGCGCAACATCCGAATGGCCTGCCTTCAGATCGCGGCGAACCGCGACATCGACATCAACGGGTTTATGAACCTTATGGCCATGAACCTCGGAAAGAACGTCGCCCGGCTTGATCCCCTGCTTGTCGGCAATGCCACCCGGCTTTACGGATAGTACCAGAACGCCATGCTCTCCCTTGGCGAGCTTGAACTTCTTGACGACGGCCTTGTTGACCGGCAGCAGAAGCGCATCAAGCGCCTTGGAGATCGAGGGTTTCGGCAATCCGTCTGCAGGGGGCGTTGCAGCGGCTGCGGGATATATTGCGAGCGGCGAAGCGATGTTCGCGGCAATGACAAGCGCGCGAACAGCAAGGTATGATTTTCTCAAGTCAATCTCCACCATTGACACGAGCCGGCCGATGCCGGACTCCGCGTGCTATAAATGGCCCTCTCGCCTTAAGAATTCGCCAATAGATCAGCAGATCATTAAACTAAATGCGCGTGTGGTGCTGCGGCGGCATGCTTATCCCCTGTTGCGCTGGGGAGCGAACGGACCGACATATGGATGAAAGAGCGAATCATCCGCTACCGGATGACGGCGCCAACTCCAGAATTGAAAGTCCAACCTGATGGCGAAGGCCAGAACTCAATTCACCTGCCAGAACTGCGGCACGGTCCACAACCGCTGGGCCGGAAAGTGCGAAGGCTGCGGCGAGTGGAACACCATCGTCGAGGAAGATCCGATGGGTGGCATCGGCGGCGGACCGGCGAAGACGCCGAAGAAGGGCCGTCCCGTTGCCCTCACCGCGCTTTCGGGCGAGATCGAGGAAGCGCCGCGCATCCATACCGGCATCTCCGAACTCGACCGGGCGCTCGGCGGTGGCTTCGTGCGCGGCTCGGCCGTACTGGTCGGCGGCGACCCTGGTATCGGCAAGTCGACGCTGCTGATGCAGGCGGCGGCGGCATTGTCGCGCCGTGGACACAAGATCATCTATGTCTCGGGCGAAGAGGCCGTCGCCCAGGTGCGCCTGCGCGCCCAGCGGCTGAATGCGGCCGATACCGCCGTGATGCTGGCTGCCGAAACCAATGTCGAGGACATCCTCGCGACGCTCGCCGAGGGCAAGCGCCCCGATCTGGTGATCATCGATTCCATCCAGACGCTGTGGAGCGACCTGGCGGAATCGGCGCCGGGCACCGTGACCCAGGTCAGAACCGGCGTGCAGGCGATGATCCGTTTCGCCAAGCAGACGGGCGCTGCCATGGTACTCGTCGGCCACGTCACCAAGGACGGCCAGATCGCCGGACCGCGCGTCGTCGAACACATGGTCGATGCCGTCCTCTATTTCGAGGGCGATCGCGGCCACCACTACCGCATTTTGCGCACGGTCAAGAACCGCTTCGGACCGACCGACGAGATCGGCGTCTTCGAAATGTCCGACAAGGGCCTGCGCGAGGTTGCCAATCCTTCCGAGCTGTTCCTCGGCGAACGCAACGAGAAATCTCCGGGTGCGGCGGTGTTTGCCGGCATGGAAGGCACGCGGCCGATCCTCGTCGAGGTACAGGCACTGGTGGCGCCGACATCGCTCGGTACGCCGCGCCGCGCCATCGTCGGGTGGGATTCGGCAAGGCTTTCGATGATCCTGGCGGTGCTCGAAGCCCATTGCGGCGTGAAGCTCGGCCAGCACGACGTCTATCTGAACATCGCCGGCGGCTACCGGATCTCCGAGCCCGCAGCCGATCTCGCGGTCGCATCGGCCCTTGTTTCCTCGCTTGCCGGTATTGCTCTCCCGGCAGATTGCGTCTATTTCGGCGAAGTCAGTCTGTCGGGGGCCGTCCGACCGGTTGCGCACACCGCCCAGCGCCTCAAAGAAGCCGAGAAGCTGGGATTTTCTGCAGCGCTGCTTCCAACAGCGACCGCCGATCTGCCGAAGGGCACGGGCGGACGCTGGAACGAGATAGAGAGCCTGCCGGACCTGGTCGCGCGCATCGCCGGATCGAAGGGTGCGCTACGACGTGTGGAAGACGACGGTTGATCCTTTCATTGCCGCAAACGGTAGTGATATAGGATGCACACGAATGAGGCGCGGCCCGCTTGCGGAAACGTAAGGGCCCTGGAGTTGAATTTATATGCCCATTACGATTTTCGACGGTATTGTCATCGGCGTCGTACTCTTCTCCGCCGTATTGGCGATGGTCCGCGGTTTTTCCCGCGAGGTCCTGTCGATCGCAAGCTGGGGTGGCTCGGCTGCCGCAGCCTACTACCTCTACCACTACCTGGTGCCCTACGCGAAGAAGTACACCGATGACGACCGCATCGCGATCGTCGGCTCTGCCGCGGTCGTGTTCCTGATCGCGCTCATCGTCATCTCCTTCATCACCATGAAGATTGCCGATTTCATCATCGACAGCCGTATCGGCGCGCTTGACCGTACTTTGGGCTTCCTCTTCGGTGCTGCACGCGGCATACTGCTGCTCGTCGTTGCCGTCGCCTTCTGGAACTGGCTTGTCGATGCCGATCACCGTCCGGGCTGGGTCAACAACGCCAAGTCCAAGCCGTTCCTCGACTCGATGGTCGTGAAGCTGCAATCGGTCCTGCCGGAAGAATTCGCCCAAATGGTGCGCACGAGCGTGATGGACAAGGTTCTTCCGCCGAGCGAAAATACGGGCAACGCCAATGCACCGGCCGCCGATCAGGCGCCGGCGGACGATGCAGCACCGGCCGCACCCGCAGCCCCTGCGCAACCGCAGTCGAATTGACACAGTGTTCAACAGCTTGACCTGCGCAATGGCAATTGCCATTTGAGCGGGACGTACAGTAAAGGTCCGGCCGGGCAACCGCTCTGCCGGGCCTCAGCCGTTTAAAACGCATGATCACGGCGTCATGCTATGGAAAAGCCGATCCATTCTTGTGAGAGCAAAGGCCCGCATCGATGAACCAGTCCTATTCCCTGACGCTCAATGACGAACTCGACGGGGATACGCTCCACGAAGAGTGCGGCGTCTTCGGTATTCTCGGCCATCCCGATGCGGCAACGCTGACGGCGCTCGGGCTTCACGCCCTCCAGCACCGCGGACAGGAAGCCGCCGGTATCGTCTCCTTCGACGGACTGCGCTTCCATTCGGAACGGCATATGGGTCTGGTCGGCGACCACTACACCAATCCGACAACGCTGGCCCGCCTGCCCGGCAACATCTCGATCGGTCACAACCGCTATTCGACCACGGGCGAAGTGGCGCTGCGCAACGTGCAGCCGCTGTTTGCCGAACTCGAAGTCGGCGGCATCGCTATTGCCCATAACGGCAACTTCACCAACGGCCTGACCCTTCGCCGCCAGCTGATCGCCGGTGGCGCCATTTTCCAGGCGACGTCCGATACCGAAGTCGTTCTCCACCTCATCGCCCGCTCGCGCTACACCTCGACTGCCGACCGCTTCATCGACGCCATCCGCCAGATGGAAGGCGGCTATTCGATGTTGGCGATCACCCGCACCAAGCTGATCGCCGCCCGCGACCCCACCGGCATCCGCCCGCTGGTGATGGGCGAACTCGACGGCAAGCCGATCTTCGCGTCCGAAACCTGTGCGCTGGATATCATCGGCGCAAAGTTCATCCGCGACGTCGAGAATGGCGAAGTCATCATCTGTGAGATCCAGCCGGATGGCTCGATCACCATCGACGCCCGCAAGGCCGGCAACGGTCAGCCGGAGCGCCTCTGCCTGTTCGAATATGTCTATTTCGCCCGTCCGGATTCGGTCGTCAGCGGCCGCAGCGTCTATGTTGCCCGCAAGAACATGGGCATCAACCTCGCCAAGGAAGCGCCCGTCGAAGCCGACGTCGTCGTTCCCGTTCCCGACGGCGGCACGCCGGCGGCACTCGGCTATGCGCAGGAGAGCGGTATTCCCTTCGAATACGGCATCATCCGCAACCATTATGTCGGCCGCACCTTCATCGAGCCGACGCAGCAAATCCGCGCCTTCGGCGTCAAGCTGAAGCATTCCGCCAACCGGGCGATGATCGAAGGCAAGCGCGTCGTGCTCGTCGACGACTCGGTCGTGCGTGGCACCACATCGCTGAAGATCGTGCAGATGATCCGCGATGCCGGCGCCAAGGAAGTGCATCTGCGCGTCGCCAGCCCGATGATTTACTACCCCGACTTCTATGGCATCGACACGCCGGATCGCGACAAGCTGCTCGCCAACCAGTACGAGAGCCTGGAAGCGATGTGCAAATATATCGGCGCCGACTCGCTTGAATTCTTGTCGATCAACGGCCTCTACCGCGCCGTCGGCGGCGAAGACCGCAACAACGCCCGCCCGCAGTTCACCGACCACTATTTCACCGGCGACTACCCGACCCGCCTGCTCGACAAGGATGGCGAGACTGTAGGCCGCAAGGTCTCGCTGCTGGCGACCAACGGCTGACTGTATCGGCTTTGACATTTTATCGAGGGGCGCTTATTGCGCCCCTTGTTTTTCCTGTGACGCAGAGACCGGGGCACAATGACTATCAACCTTGAAGGCAAGATCGCACTCGTAACAGGCGCTTCGCGCGGCATCGGCTACTTCACCGCGCTCGAACTCGCCAAGGCCGGCGCGCATGTGATTGCCTGCGCCCGCACCGTCGGCGGACTCGAGGATCTCGACGATGCGATCAAGGCCGCGGGCGGCAGCGCCACGCTGGTGCCGTTCGACCTTGCCGACATGGACGCCATCGACCGTCTCGGCGGCTCGATCTTCGAACGCTGGGGCAAGCTCGACATTCTCGTCGCCAATGCCGGCGTGCTCGGCGTCATCTCGCCGATCGGCCATGTCGAGGCGAAGACCTTTGAGAAGGTGATGAATATCAATGTCAACGCCACCTGGCGGCTGATCCGCTCCGTCGATCCGCTGCTGACGCGCGCCGAAGCCGGCCGCGCCGTCATCCTGTCCTCGGCCGCCGCCCACAAGTGTCGCCCGTTCTGGGGCCCGTACTCCGCCTCCAAGGCTGCCGTCGAAGCACTGGCCCGCACCTGGGCCGGTGAAAGCCAGTCGACGCCGCTGCGCATCACCAGCGTCGATCCGGGCGCCACCCGCACCGCCATGCGCGCCCAGGCCGTTCCCGGCGAAGACCCGGCTAGCCTGCCGCATCCGTCGGAAGTCGCCAAGGCGATCCTGCCGCTCACCGGCCCCGATGTGACCGAAACCGGCAAGCTGTTCATCGTCCGCGAAAACAAGCTGGTCGATTACCACCTGCCGTCGTGAGCTAGCCCGACGGCCCGGAAAAATACGGCGCCAGCCCGCTCTCCGGGCATAGCGCGTTGAGATCGACCGCGCCCTTGATGCCTTCCACCGTCCCATCATCGGCGAATTGCCAGAGCGACCAGCGGCTGCAATCCGGCCGGTGTGCGATGCTGCGGATCCAGAGGTCGTGTGGCGGAAAGCGGTTTTCGTTGCCGGCGAAATATTGCTCGAAGAAACTTTCGTTCATGTAGAACAGCGGCCGGCCGGGATAGCGGGTGCCGAGGCGCGTGTAGAAGGCCGATAGCTCGGCGCTGAGTTCGTCCAGCGTCGGCACCTTGCCGCAATTGCCGGTGAATTCGAGGTCGAGCGCCAGCGGCAGGGCATCAGCATCGGCGGGGATGGTGGCGAGCACGTTATCCGCCTGCTCTGCGCCCGGGCGGCAGAAGGTGAAGAAGTGATAGGCGCCGCGGATGATGCCGGCGTCTTTGGCCGCCCGCCAATTGTCTGCGAATTTCCGGTCGCGATGATCCCCGCCTTCGGTCGCTTTCATGATGACGAAGCGGATGTTGGGCTGACCCTTCAGCCTAGCCCAGTCGATGTCGCCCTGATGGTGGCTGATATCGATGCCCTGGATCGGATAGTCGGCAAGTGATGGCGGCGAGAATGGCGTCATGGCCCGATCGTATGCCAGATAGGCGCCGGCGGCGACAGCCGTCAGGATGATGGCGGTGATGACCAGACGGAAGGTGCGGCGCACGGGATTGATCTCATCTGTTTCAGTTGCGGTGATAGCATGGAATGAGCGCGCTTTGACGCCCGGCCCTTCGCTTTCGCTTCGGGCGTTCGGCCCTGCAATCGATTCACGGGATCGATCGCAGCGGCTTTGCCGAACCGGCCTCACCCCCACTTGACCAATGCCCGTTCCCGCGCCATAAAACGCGCCATGAAAACGGTTATCTGCATTAACTGCCGGAAGATTATTCGCTAGCGCGCTCGCTGGCCTGGCCGTTTTCGTCTCCCAAATACGCAAAGAGATAAACGCCCCGGCCCGCCGGTGGTGGCATTTTTCGGAACATTGCATTGGGAGAACAAGACATGGCCGGTCAGGCTGAACTTCGACTGTACAACACGCTGACGCGCGAAAAGACGGTGTTTGCGCCGATCGATCGCGACAATGTCCGCATGTATGTCTGCGGTCCGACCGTCTATGATTTCGCTCATATCGGCAATGCCCGCCCGGTCATCGTCTTCGACGTGCTGTTCCGGCTGTTGCGGCATGTCTACGGCGCCGAAAAGGTCGTCTATGCGCGCAATATCACCGACGTCGATGACAAGATCAACGCGCGGGCGCTGCGCGACTATCCGGGCCTGCCCCTGAACGAGGCGATCCGCCGGGTCACCGAAAAGACCGAGACGCAGTTTCTCGACGACGCCAGGGCGCTCGGCTGCCTGGAGCCGACGCATCAGCCGCGGGCGACCGAGAATATCGGCGGTATGATCGAGATCATCGAGAAACTGCTGGCCAATGGCCACGCCTATCAGGCCGAGGGCGAAGTGCTGTTCGATACCCGCTCGATGGCCGATTACGGCCAGCTCTCGAAGCGCAATCTCGACGAACAGCAGGCCGGTGCGCGCATCGCCGTCGATGCCCACAAGAAGAACCCCGGCGATTTCGTGCTCTGGAAGCTTTCTTCCGAGAGCGAACCCGGCTGGGAAAGCCCCTGGGGCCGCGGCCGTCCCGGCTGGCATATCGAATGCTCGGCGATGAGCCAGCGCTATGTCGGCGAAGTCTTCGACATTCACGGCGGCGGTCTGGACCTGATCTTCCCGCACCATGAAAACGAGATCGCCCAGTCGCGCTGCGCCCACGGCACCGAGGTGATGGCGAATGTCTGGATGCATAACGGCTTCCTGCAGGTCGAAGGCCGCAAGATGTCGAAATCCGAAGGCAATTTCGTCACCATCTACGAGCTGCTGCACACGGAGACATTCGGCGGCCGGAAGTGGCCGGGCGCGGTCCTGCGCCTGGCAATGCTGATGACGCATTATCGCGAGCCGATCGATTTCTCGATCAAGCGGCTCGAGGAAGCGGAGCGTCTGCTGGCAAAGTGGTCGGCGGTTGATGCCGGCGATGCCGAGCCGGATGCGGCGGTGCTAGCAGCGCTTGCGGATGACCTGAACACGGTGGCCGCCGTGCAGGCGCTGCATGCACTGGCACAGGGCGGCGATCCCTCGGTGTTTGCGGCCAGTGCGGCGTTGCTCGGCGTTTTGCCGGAGAAGACCGAGGTGGACGAGGCCGTCGCCCTCGATATCGACCGGCGTGTCGCGGCGCGGCTTGAGCTGTTGAAGGCGAAGAATTTCGCCGAGGCGGACAAGCTGCGTGACGAACTGCTGGCCGAGGGCGTGCAGCTGAAGGACGGCAAGGATGCGGCGAGCGGCGAGCGGGTCACGACCTGGGAGTTGAAGCGGTGAGATCATTGGTCTTGGCCAAATCCCCTCCCCAGCCCCTCCCCACAAGAGGGAGGGGCTTAGCGCTCGCCTCGCCTGGTTCTCACCTTTCAAATTGCGCCGATGCAATGACGATGTCTGCAAGCGGTGCCACAAGTAAGCCCTCCCCCTTGTGGGGAGGGTCGGGAGGGGTCTTTTTTCAGGACCTGGGATCGCGGAGGACGATGCAATGACAGTCTACACCGGCGGATGCCAGTGCGGTGCCGTTCGCTTCCGGGTGGAAGGCGAGCTGACGCATTCGTCGATCTGTCATTGCCGCATGTGCCAGAAGGCTTCGGGCGGCTATTATGCGCCGCTGGTCTCGGCCCGTGGCGCCGAGCTCACCTGGACGCGCGGGGAGCGCAAGCGCTTTAAGTCTTCCAACTTCGCCTGGCGCGGCTTCTGCGGCGATTGCGGTACGCCGCTAACCTATGAGGCGCCGGACGGTCTGGCGATTGCCGCCGGGGCCTTCGACACGCCGGCCGCGCTGCCGCCGACCATTCAGTACGGCATTGAAGCCAGGCTTCCCTTTACCGACAGGCTGCATGACCTGCCGGGCATCCGCACCGAAGACGATCTCGAGGCGGCGGAGTTCATCAACGAGATCGTCTCCTACCAGCACCCGGATCACGACACCTCCGTGTGGCCGCCGGAGGACAGGTCGTGAATGGAACGCGGGACAAGAGCGGTGGCTGCCAGTGCGGCGCGGTGCGCTACCGCACTACCGGCGAGCTCGGCTATCCGCATGTCTGCCATTGCCGCATGTGCCAGAAGGCAGCCGGAAACTATTCGCTGCCGCTCGCCGGTGTCATGCGTTCTGATTTCGACATCACGCGCGGTGAACCGAAATGGTTTCATTCATCCGATCTCGTGCGCCGCGGCTTTTGCGGCGAGTGCGGTACGCCGCTGTTCTACGATGTTCCGGGCGCAGAGTTCATCAACCTTACACTCGGCTCACTCGACGATCCGCAATCCGTCAAGCCGGTCGCGCAGTCGAACATGGCGAGCAAGATGCGCTGGTCGCATGAGCTTGACGCCCTGCCCGTCGAGCCGGAACCCGAAAGCAGCGAGCGCGAAGACGCGATCGCATCCAGCAATCACCAGCATCCCGACCACGACACCGATCATTGGCCCCCTGGAGAATCAAGATGAGTGAACCCATTCGAACGGGCGGCTGCCAGTGCGGCGCGATCCGTTTCCGCATCTCCGGCAAGCTCGGCCGCCCGTCGATCTGCCATTGCCGGATGTGCCAGAAGCAGTTCGGCGGCTTCTTCTCGGCGCTGGTGACGGCGCCCGAGGACGGCATCGAATGGACGCGCGGCGAGATCAGCTATTTCCAGTCGTCGATCAATATCGAGCGCGGCTTCTGCAGCGATTGCGGCACGCCGATGACCTACCGGCATCCGGGCGGTCTGGAGCTGGCGATCGGCAGTTTCGACGAGCGGGACGATCTGCAGCCGCAGGTCCAGGTGAACCACGACGCCCGGCTTCCCTGGATCGAGAAAATCTTCGATGCGTCGGTTCACACGGATCCGGATTTCTACGCGCGGCAGGAGGCGATCATCTCCTTCCAGCATCCCGATCACGATACCGAAAACTGGCCGGCGAAAGGCTTCAAGGCATGACCGAAATGTTGCGGACGCTCTATCCTGAAATCGAGGCCTATGCGTCGGGCCACCTCGATGTCGGTGACGGCCACAAGATCTACTGGGAGCGCTCTGGCACGCCGGGCGCCAAGCCGGCGGTGTTCCTGCATGGCGGCCCGGGCGGCGGCTTCTCGCCGGTGCATCGCCGCCTCTTCGATCCCAAGCTCTACGATGTGACGCTGTTCGACCAGCGCGGCTGCGGCAAGTCCACGCCGCATGCGAACCTCGAAGCCAACACCACATGGGATCTCGTCGCCGATATCGAACGGCTGCGCGAGATGGCCGGCGTCGAAAAATGGCAGGTCTTCGGCGGCTCCTGGGGCTCGACGCTGGCGCTTGCCTATGCCGAAAAGCACCCGGAGCGGGTCTCGGAGCTCATCGTGCGCGGCATCTACACGCTGACCAGGGCCGAGCTCGACTGGTATTATCAGTTCGGCGTCTCCGAGATGTTCCCGGACAAGTGGGAGCGCTTCATCGCCCCGATCCCGCCGGAAGAGCGCCACGAGATGATGCAGGCCTATAACCGCCGTCTGACCGGTTCGGACCGGGCGGTGGCGCTCGAGGCGGCGCATGCCTGGAGCATCTGGGAGGGCGAGACGATTACCCTGCTGCCGGAGAAATCGACCAGCGGCAAGTTCGAGGAGGCCGAGTTCGCCTATGCCTTCGCCCGCATCGAGAACCATTTCTTCGTCAATGCCGGCTGGATGGACGAAGGGCAGCTGCTGCGTGACGCGCACAAGCTGAAGGACATCCCGGGCGTCATCGTCCATGGCCGTTACGACATGCCCTGCCCGGCCAAATATGCCTGGCAGCTGCACAAGGCCTGGCCGAAGGCAGAGTTTCATCTGGTCGAGGGCGCGGGGCATGCGTTTTCGGAGCCGGGGATTCTCGATCAGCTGATCCGGGCGACGGACAGGTTTGCGGGGAAGGCCTGAGGTGGCCATCCTCGTCCTTCGAGGCCCTTCGGGCACCTCAGGATGAGGATGGAGGGAGCGTGACGCCAGGGAATGAGAGCCCGGGGGCACAACGATCAACCCTCATGGTGAGGAGGCCCAACGGGCCGTCTCGAACCACGAGGCCCAGAGGCGTGCGGAGATAGAGCCGCCACCGGCAAGACGACCAAGGCACGACCGGTGCCTGAGAGACATGCGTGCCCTAGGGCACAACGACCAGCCCTCATGGTGAGGAGGCCCGCAAGGGCCGTCTCGAACCACGAGGGCGGGTGACTGACACTCAACACCCGCTCAGCCGGGAGGAACGACAATGAGCAGAGAACGCATCTACCTCTTCGACACGACGCTCCGGGACGGACAGCAGACGCCCGGCATCGACTTTTCGGTCGAGGACAAGATTGCGATCGCGGCGATGCTCGATGAATTCGGCCTCGATTATGTCGAGGGCGGCTATCCCGGCGCCAATCCGACCGACACGGCGTTTTTCAGCGAGAAGCGCACCAAGGACGCCCGGTTCGTCGCCTTCGGCATGACCAAGCGCGCGGGGATCTCGACCTCCAACGATCCGGGACTGGCGACACTGCTGCAGGCCGAGAGCGACGCTATCTGTTTCGTCGCCAAGAGCTGGGACTACCATGTGAAGGTGGCGCTCGGCTGTACCAACGAGGAAAACCTGGAATCGATCGCCGAAAGCGTCAAGTCGGCGGTTGCAGCCGGCAAGGAGGCGATGGTCGATTGCGAGCATTTCTTCGATGGCTACAAGGCCAATCCGGAATATGCCATCGCCTGCGCCAAGACCGCCTACGAGGCCGGCGCGCGCTGGGTGGTGCTCTGCGACACCAATGGCGGCACGCAGCCGCCGGAAATCCGCGCCATCGTCGAGGCGCTGATTTCGGCCGGCGTTCCCGGCGGCTGTCTCGGGATCCATGCGCATAACGATACCGGCCAGGCGGTTGCCAATTCGCTGGCCGCCGTCGAGGCCGGCGTGCGGCAGATCCAGGGCACGCTGAACGGCATCGGCGAACGCTGCGGCAACGCCAATCTGGTGACGCTGATCCCGACGCTGGCGCTGAAAGATACCTATGCGACCCGTTTCGAAACGGCGATCGACGAGGAGCGGCTGCTCAATCTCACCCGCCTGTCGCATGCCTTCGACGAGTTGCTGAACCGCTCGCCCGATCACCAGATGCCCTATGTCGGCGCCTCCGCCTTCGCCACCAAGGCCGGCATCCATGCCTCGGCACTGCTCAAGGATCCCCGCACCTACGAGCATGTGCAGCCCGAAAGTGTCGGCAATTTCCGCAAGATCATGGTCTCCGACCAGGGCGGCAAAGCGAATTTCATCAATGCCCTGAAGCGCCGCGGCATCGAGGTCGGCAAGGACGATCCGAAGCTCGACCTCTTGATCTCCATCGTCAAGGAGCGCGAAGCGTCGGGTTACGCCTATGAGGGCGCCGATGCCAGCTTCGAGCTGCTCGCCCGCCGCACCCTCGGCACCATCCCAGAATTCTTCGGCATCGACGGTTTCCGCGTCATGATCGAGCGCCGCTTTGATAGCCTCGGCCGCGTCAAGATTGTCTCGGAAGCGGTGGTGAAGATCACTATCGACGGCCAGACGCTGATGTCGGTCGCCGAAGCCGAAGGTCCGGTCAACGCGCTCGACCTAGCGCTGCGCAAGGATTTCGGCAAGTACCAGCATGAGATCGACGACCTCGTGCTCGCCGACTTCAAGGTGCGTATCCTCAACGGCGGCACCGAGGCGATCACCCGCGTGCTGATCGAATCCATCGATTCCAGCGGCGTGCGCTGGTGGACGGTCGGGGTGTCCGAAAACATCATCGACGCCTCGTTCCAGGCGCTAATGGATTCGGTCATCTACAAGCTGATGAAGAACCGGCAGCTGGCGGGAAAGATCGCCGCGGAGTGAGAGTTTTGGTTTCTGGCAAATCAAAACTCCTTCACATCCATTCACGGAAATGAATTGGCCTATTCATAGCGGTTAGGTTAGAGCGGGTTCCATAACGATAAATTATGGAAACGCCCCCATGTCCGTCGATGCGACCGCGCCGATCATCAAGAACGAAGACAGCCCGCGCGGCTTTGCCTTTGCGCTGACTGCCTATCTGCTGTGGGGGCTGCTGCCGATCTACATGAAGGCGCTGGCGCATATTTCACCGGCCGAAGTCATTGCCCATCGCGTCCTCTGGTCGGTTCCGATCGCCGGCCTCGTGCTCCTGGTGCTTGGCCGCACGCAGGAAATCCGTGATGCGCTGCGCTCGCCGCGATTGATCGCCATGGCGACCCTGACCGCCGCTCTTATCACCATCAACTGGGGCACCTATGTCTGGGCGATCGGCGCAGGGCACTCGCTAGATGCGGCGATGGGCTATTTCATCAATCCGCTGATCAGCATCTTCATGGGCTCGGTTCTGTTGAAGGAAAAGCTGCGGCCACTGCAGATCGCGGCGATCGGCCTTGCTGCCGTTGCCGTCGTCGTGCTCGCCTTCGATGGCGGCGGCCTGCCGTGGATCGCGCTGACGCTCGCCTTCAGCTGGGCCTTCTACGCCTTCTTCCGCAAGACGCTGCCGCTCGGCCCAAACCAGGGTTTTCTGCTCGAGGTGCTGATCCTCAGCGTTCCCGCAATCCTCTACATCCTCTACCTGGAGCTCGTGACCGGCGAAGGCCATTTCATCGAGACCGGATGGAGCGATACCGCCCTGCTGCTCGGCTGCGGCCTCATCACTGCCGCGCCGCTGATGATCTATGCCAACGGCGCCAAACTGCTGAAACTCTCCACCATCGGCATCATGCAGTATATCGCCCCGACGATGATCTTCCTGATCGCCATCTTCGCCTTCCACGAGCCGCTCGGCACGGCGCGCATGATCGCGTTCCCGCTGATCTGGGCGGGCCTGGTGCTCTACACAGTGTCGATGCTGAATGCGACGCGCGGGCGCTGAGGCGCCCGCTCACCATCACATTTTCGAAAGAACCTCGTCCTCGCCGCCACGATCGGCGGCGATTTCGGCAGCCTGCGCCATGATCGCCGGAACGATGTCGGCGATATTGTCGATCACGAGCGGCTGGACGCGATGGGCCGTGTGGATGAAGCCCTCGTCCGTCATATGCTTCAGGAGCTCCATCATCGGATCCCAGAAGCCGTTGATATTGGCGAAAACCATCGGCTTTTCGTGACGGGCGAGCTGCGCCCAGGTCATGATCTCGACGATCTCCTCCAGCGTGCCGATACCGCCCGGAAGCGCCACGAACGCGTCGGAGCGCTCGAACATCATGTGTTTGCGCGCATGCATGTCCGGCGTTACAATCAGTTCGTTGAGCTGGCCGAGAGAATGGCGCGTCGCTTCCATGTCGATCAGGAATTCCGGGATGATCCCCGTCACCTGACCGCCCGCCGAAAGCACCCCGCTGGCAACCGCCCCCATGATGCCTTTGGTGCCGCCGCCGTAGATGAGCCTTAACCCATATTCGGCAATTTCCTTGCCGAGCGTGCGTCCGGCAGTCATGTATGCAGCGTCGCGTCCCGGCCTGGAGCCGCAATAGACGCAGATGGATTTTATCGAGTGTGATTGATCGGTCATTGGGCCAAACAACTATTCCGGGGCTGAGCAGTCAAGAAAAATGAGGCAAAACCTACGTCTTAAGCGTAGGTGACGGGCTTGGATGCTTGTGAAAAGCACAGGGAATCGCTAGCAATTTCTGATTACTACGGCACATTGCCGCCTGGGGAGAATGAATGATGAGAAACCGCGCCGGCTTGCTGGCCCTCGCAGTGCTTGCAATTGCAATCCTTTTGATGGTCTTCGTGGTGATGCCCCGGATCGGCGGAGACGCGTCAAAAGTTGGTGATGCGATCAATCAGGCTGGCTCCGAAGTCAAAAATACAGTCGAGGAAGCCGGCAAGACGGCCCGTAACGCCGTTGCCGACGCTGCTGAAACCACCGGAAAGGTCGGCCGCCTGACGGCTGACGCCGGACAGTCTCTCACAGAACTTAAGGCGCTATTCGCCGACGGCAAGACCCCGGCTGCCGATGCGCTCACAGCCGCCAAGACCAAGGCGACCGGCGCGCTGCAGGCGATTGCCGATTTCGCCGCGCCTGACGGTATCGACCCGGCAACCTCCGCCATCATCACCAAGGCCAAGGACGGCGCTGCGAAGGCACTGGCGACGATCCAGGCGCTGCCTGAAAATGCTGCAGACGCGCTCGCCGCCCTCCTCAAGGCCGAAGCCGAACTGACAGGCGCTCCGGCGGCCCAGTCTGCCGCAACTCAGCCCGCGGCCGACGCTACGGCCCAGCAGCCGGCAGCCGACGCGAATGCTCCGGCAACCGCGGCCCCTGCTGCCACCGATCAGGCCAATGCCGGCCCGAAGGTTCCCGCCTTCGACGTTCTGCGAGTCGAGCCGGATGGTTCGACCGTTATCGCCGGCTCCGCTGAGCCGAACGGCAAGCTTGAAGTCGTCGATGGCGACAAGGTGGTCACCACGACCGATGTCGGCCCCTCCGGCGACTTCGCAGCCGTGCTCGACAATCCGCTCGGCCCGGGCGATCACCAGCTGGTGTTGAAAGTAACCGGCAAGGACGGCAAGGTTCAGACCTCGGAAGAAGTCGCGACAGTTTCCGTGCCGAAGGACGGCAGCAGTGCCGAGCTGCTGGCCATGGTTTCCAAGCCGGGTGAAGCAAGCCGCATCATCACCGCTCCGAAGGCCGAGCAGCAGACCGCTGCGGCAACGCCTGCCGCGAACGGTGCAACACCCGCCCTGCCCGCAGCTTCCACCGATATCGCCAATACGGCACCGGCCGTTCCGGCAACACCGGCTGAGGTCATGGTCAATGCCGTCGAGATCGAAGGCAACAAGATCTTCGTTGCCGGCACGGCCAAGGCGAATGGCAACGTGCTCGCCTATGCCGACGACAAGCTGATCGGCAAGGCGAAGGCCGGTGGCGACGGCCACTTCGTCATCGACGGCGCGATGGATCTCGCGGTCGGCGATCACAAGATCCGCGTCGATGTCGTCGATGGTTCGGGCAAGGTGCTCGTGCGCGCCGCCGTCAACTTCAACCGTCCGGAAGGCGACCAGGTGACCGTCGCGGCGCAGACCACGGCGCCTGCCACGGGTGCCGCCACGACGGCTCCGTCGATGGTGCCACTCGAAGAGGGCGAACTGACCAAGCTGCGCATGGATGCCGGCAAGGCGTTCGCGCTGCTGAAAGGCCTGTTTGCCGATGCCAAGGTGCCGGGAGCCGAACAGCTCGCCGCCGCCCGCTCTGCAACCGAATTCGCGCTGCGCTCGATCTCCGAGTTCCGTCCGTCGGTGGATGCAGGCGCACCGTTCAAGGAAACGGCAGCAAAGGCATCGCAGTCGGCGGCATCGGCCTTGTCGGCGCTCCAGGCCCTGCCCCGCGATGCGAAATCGGTCGGTGCAGCCCTCGAAAAGCTGTCGGCGATGATCGATACGCTGACCAGGGTTCCGGCCGCTCCCGCAGCACCGGCTCCGGCGACGGCCGCCGCACCTGCTCCCGCCACCAACGAAGTGGCGTCGGGCAACAGCAGCGAGCCGAAGACGATCGAACAGGCGCCGCTGACAACGAGCAACAACACCGTCATCATCCGCCGCGGCGATACGCTCTGGCAGATCTCGCGCCGCGTCTATGGCGCGGGCGTGCGCTACACAACGATCTACATGGCCAACGAGGACGAGATCAAGAATCCTGATCGCATCCTGCCCGGCCAGATCTTCGGCGTTCCCAAGGACGCGCTGCCGAATTCGGAAGAGTTGCACCGCAAGCTGAAGGCGGGCGCTCACCTCTAACCGGTTCGAAAGATCTGCGGCTATTGATGAAGGCCGGGCGAATATAGCGCCCGGCCTTTTCTCTTTGGCGGTTTGCCGTTGCATTCGCCGCTGTCAAATCCTATGTGGCGGGGGACGGCGAGACTGTCTGGCGGAGGCCCTCGAAAGGGCGGTTCCGCCTTTTGCAATTGCCGCTATCGAAACGATGCATTCGTGGTCAAAGCCCACCCCCGGGCTGGAGATGGGCATGGCAAACAAGACGGTTTCTGATTCCAATCTGCTGCGCACGCTGTTCAATCTCTGGCCCTATATGTGGCCGAACGAGCGGCCTGACCTGAAGATGCGCGTCGTCTGGGCGTCGGTCTACCTGCTGATCTCGAAATTCGTGCTGCTGCTCGTCCCCTATTTCTTCAAGTGGTCGACCGATGCGCTGAACGGCAAGACCGATCTCCACACCAGTCTTCCGCCGCTGCTGACCGGCGCCATCGCGCTGATCATCGCCTATAACCTGACTCGACTGATCCAGCTGGCGCTCAACCAGCTGCGCGACGCGCTGTTTGCTAGTGTCGGCCAGTATGCGGTGCGCAAGCTCGCCTTCAAGACCTTCGTCCACATGCACGAGCTGTCGCTGCGCTTCCATCTGGAGCGCAAGACCGGCGGCCTGTCGCGGATCATCGAGCGTGGTACCAAGGGCATCGAGACGATCGTCCGCTTCACGATCCTGAACTCGGTACCGACGGTCATCGAATTCCTGCTGACGGCCTTCATCTTCTGGTGGGGCTACGGCTTCTCCTATCTCGCCGTCACCGCCTTTACCGTCTGGGCCTATATCTGGTTCACGATCCGGGCGAGCGACTGGCGCATCTCGATCCGCCGGTCGATGAACGACAGCGATACCGACGCCAACACCAAGGCGATCGATTCCCTCCTCAACTTCGAGACCGTCAAATATTTCGGCAACGAAGAGATGGAGGCCAAGCGCTTCGACAAATCGATGGAGAAATACGAGAAGGCGGCGACCGATGTCTGGACCTCGCTCGGCTGGCTGAACTTCGGCCAGGGCGTGATCTTCGGTCTCGGCACCACCGTCATGCTGGTTCTCTCGGGCCTTGCCGTGCAGCGCGGCGAACAGACGGTCGGCGACTTCGTGTTCGTCAATTCGATGCTGCTGCAGCTTGCCGTGCCGCTGAATTTCATCGGCTTCGTTTATCGCGAAATCCGCCAGGGCCTCACCGACATCGAGCAGATGTTCGATCTTCTGGAGGTGAAGGCCGAGGTGACGGATGCACCGGATGCCAAGCCGCTTTCGATCGCGCAGGGCGCCATCAGCTTCAAGGACGTGCATTTTGCCTACGACGCGGCGCGGCCGATCCTGAAGGGCATTTCCTTCGACGTCCCGGCGGGCAAGACCGTCGCCGTCGTCGGGCCATCAGGGGCCGGCAAGTCGACGCTGTCGCGGCTGCTCTACCGATTCTACGACATCCAGAGCGGGGCGATCACCGTCGATGGCCAGGATATCCGCGGACTGACGCAGAAGAGCCTGCGCTCGGCGATCGGCATGGTTCCGCAAGATACCGTGCTCTTCAACGACACCGTCGCCTACAACATCCGCTACGGGCGGCCCGGCGCCAGCGACGCCGAGGTGAAGACTGCGGCCGAGATCGCGCAGATCGCCCATTTCATCGATCTTCTGCCCGAAGGTTTCGAGACCAAGGTCGGCGAACGCGGACTGAAGCTCTCGGGTGGCGAAAAGCAGCGCGTGGCGATCGCCCGCACCGTTTTGAAGGCGCCGCCGATCCTGATCCTTGACGAGGCGACGTCGGCGCTCGACACGACGACCGAAGGCGAGATCCAGACGGCACTCGACGCCGTCTCGAAGAACCGCACGACGCTGGTCATCGCCCACCGCCTGTCGACCGTCATCGGCGCCGACGAGATCATCGTCTTGAAGAGCGGCGAGATCGCCGAGCGGGGAACGCATGCGGCGCTGCTCGCCAAGGACGGTCTCTACGCCTCGATGTGGAACCGCCAGCGCGAGGCGACACAGGCCGAAGAACATCTGAAGCAGGTGCGCGAGAGCGACGATCTGGGCGTTGTCACGCGCCTTGCTCCAGCCACCTAACCACCTGAACAAAACGGCCGATCCGCCGTTTTGCTGTTTAGAACCCTTTCATGAAGGCCGCCGCAGCGGCCACGGCATTGCCCCGGCCGGAGTTTTTCTATAACCAGCGGTAACGAAAAAACCGAGGAGACCGGCGCATATGAGCCTGCTTGATACCGTTCGAAACACCATCGTTCCGGTCCATAAGGAAGGCTATCCCTTTGTCGCCGCCTTCTTCGTCGCATCGCTGCTGCTTGGCTGGCTTTTCAAGCCGCTGTTCTGGGTCGGCCTGATCCTGACGCTGTGGTGCGCCTACTTCTTCCGCGATCCCGAGCGCATGACGCCGCAAGACGACGATCTGGTCATCTCGCCTGCTGACGGCAAGGTGTCGTCGATCCAGATGGTGACGCCGCCGGCCGAGCTCAATCTCGGCAGCGAGCCGATGCTGCGCATCTCGGTGTTCATGAACGTCTTCAACTGCCATGTGAACCGTTCGCCGGTGCGTGGCCGCATCGTCAGCATCAATTACCGCTCCGGCAGCTTCGTGAATGCCGAACTCGACAAGGCCAGCGAAGACAACGAGCGCAACGGCCTGGTCATCGAAACGGCCCATGGCAATATCGGCGTCGTGCAGATCGCCGGTCTGGTCGCGCGGCGCATTCTCTGCTGGGCGAACACCAACGAGCCGCTGGCCGCTGGCGAGCGCTTCGGCCTGATCCGCTTCGGTTCGCGCCTCGACGTCTTCCTGCCTGCCGGTTCGGCGCCGCGTGTCGCGCTCGGCCAGACGGCGATTGCCGGTGAGACGGTGCTTGCCGAATTCGCCTCCGCCAAGGGTCCTGTCATCAGCCGCCGCAGCTAAGACGATCAGGAGCGCCACATGGAGACGCCTTTTCCGCCTTTCGAACCCAACGGCCCGAACGATTCAGCGCGCGGGCCAAGGCTGCGTGAAATTCCGCTCCGGCTGGTCGTTCCCAATCTCATCACCATCCTGGCGATCTGCGCCGGCCTGACCGGCATCCGTCTCGCCTTTGAAGGGCGCTACGAGTTGGCCGTGATGATGGTGCTGCTCGCCGCCTTCCTCGACGGCATCGACGGACGTATCGCCCGGCTGATGAAAGCGACGTCGAAATTCGGCGCGCAGATGGATTCGCTCGCCGACATCGTCAATTTCGGTGTTGCCCCTGCCCTCGTCGTTTATGTCTATGCACTCGATCAGGCGCGCTCGATCGGCTGGATCGCTGCACTGATCTATACGATCGCCGCCGGCCTGCGGCTTGCGCGTTTCAACGTCATGTCGGAGCGCGAAAACCGTGCGCCGTGGCAATCGGAATATTTCGTCGGCGTGCCGGCCCCTGCCGGCGCCATGCTGGTGCTGCTGCCCGTCTATCTCGGCTTCCTGGGGATGGAGAGCGACCGGCTGTTTGCCTATATCTCTTCGGCCTACACCGTGCTGATTGCCTTCCTGCTGATCAGCCGCCTGCCGGTCTGGTCGGGCAAACAGGAAGGCAGCAAGCTGCGCCGCGATCTGGTGCTGCCGCTAATGCTCGGCGTCGTTCTCTATGTCGCGCTGCTGATGAGCTTTACCTGGGAAATCATGGTCTTCACCGTGGTGATCTATCTCATCTCCCTGCCCTTCGGCGCGCACCGCTGGAAGAAGAAATACGGCACGCTGACGATCGAGGAACCCGGCGTCGGCGAAGACGACATGGGCCGTCACATCTGAGATTTGATTAGCACGCTACCCAAGCGTGCTTTTCTGCATCAAGCCTCGCGCAAAGTTTTCGCCTTACACACTTCCTGATGATCGATGCCTCTCTTTTGTCGTTTTTCGCGACAAAAGAGCAAATCAGAACACATCCAGGGAACACGTAAGGAGAGTATGGTGACCTCGAAGAAAACTGGTGCAGCGGAACAGCCGGCCAAGCAGGATCTCAGCACCCACTACCGCCCGCTCGGCCTGAAGGCCGTACTGGCAGCAGCACTGATGCTGAAGAAGCCTGCCCTCATCAAGAAGCCTGCTTAAGCAGCGAAGAAGCGCCAGAGCAGGCTTATCGCCAGCAGGCTCATGACGACGCCGATGATGACGTCGAGAACCCGCCAAGCGGCGGGTTTTGCAAAGACCGGCTGCAGCAGCCGCGCTCCATATCCCAGCCCGAAGAACCAGACGAAGGACGCGATTGCGGCGCCCGCGCCATACGCGATCCGGTCCTGCCCCTGATAGGCGGCGGACAGGCTGCCAAGCAGCACCACCGTATCCAGATAGACATGCGGATTGAGGAATGTGAAGGCGAGGCAGGTGGCAACCGCCGCCTTCAGCCCCAGCGCCTGCGGCGATCCCGCCTGCATGGCGCCCGGATGCAGCGCCCGGCGAAAGGCCATGAAGGCGTAGGAGCCGAGGAAGACGGCGCCGCCGAGCGTGACCACCGAAATCAGCACCGGCGATTGCGATACCAGCGTGCCGAGACCGCCGACGCCGGCGGCGATCAACAGCGCATCCGACAGCGCGCATATCAGGCAGAGGATGAAGACGTGCGAGCGCAGCAGCCCCTGGCGAAGAATGAAGGCATTCTGCGCGCCGATGGCGATGATCAGGGATGCGCCGAGGAAGAAGCCCGAAAGGGCAGCCGAAATCGAGATCATAGTATGGTCCGGAAAATGAGAGAATTTGGGATCAGAAGAAGCTGAGCTGCCCGTCGCCGGGCTTGGCGGCAACAGGCTTCGGGGGCTTTTCGAGGACGACAGGCGTCTGCAGGTCCTCACCCATGTTCGAAACCTTGTTGACCTTGTCGGACACCGGGATCGCTTCGAAGAAGTCTTCCTCCACCGGCCTCATCAGATCGGCAACCTCGCGCGGCTCCTGCGTCTTGCAATCCAGCCAGCGGGAGAAGTCCTCAGGCTTGATGACGACAGGCATCCGGTCGTGGATCGGCGCGATGGCCGAGTTGGCTGCGGTCGTGAGAATCGCGCCGGTATCGACTTCCGATCCGTCGGCGGATGCCCAGGTTTCCATCAGCCCGGCAAAGGCGACGATGCCGCCATGCTTCGGCTTGATCCAATAGGCCTGCGATTTCTCGCCGCTTTCCTTGGAAGGGCGATGCCATTCGTAGAAGCCGCTCGCGGGAACCAGAACGCGGCGATGACGCATGGCGGCGCGGAACGAAGCCTTGCCGATTGCGGTCTCCGAACGCGCATTGATCAGCAGCGGAAACTGCTTGGGATCCTTGACCCAGGAGGGCGTGAAACCCCAGCGCACGAGGACGGCGCGGCGATCCGGCTGATTGCTGCCCTTCTCCGGCGTCTCGCCTGAGACGACGACGAGGATCGGCTGCGTCGGGGCGATATTGTAGCGCGCCGGAAAGTCCTCCAGCTCGACCACTCCCAGCAGGTCCTGCAGCTCTTCCGGCGTCAATGTCAGGGCATAGCGTCCGCACATGAGATTGTCTTTGCACCCCGTCAGGCGACGGTCAAGGGTCGGTTGCGTCAGCTGCGCGGCGCAAAGAGGATGATCGCCGTGCCCGCCAGGCAGACCACCGCGCCGCCGATATCCCAGCGATCGGGCACCCGGTTTTCGGCCAGCCAGAGCCAGAGGATCGATGCGGCGATATAGATGCCGCCATAAGCCGCGAAGGTGCGCCCGGCCGCCTCGCTGGGCACGAGCGTCAGCAGCCAGGCAAACAGCGCCAGCGACACCATGCCGGGCGCCAGCCACCAGACGGACTTGCCCATTTTCAGCCAGGCCCAGAAGGCAAAGCAGCCGGCGATCTCGAAGAGGGCAGCAAAGGCATAGATCAGGTAGGTCAGCGGTCTTTCCTTCGAATCGAACGTCCGGTACTCAGGCTGATATCCACGTTCGGCGATCGGAACATGGTGCGCAACCTTGAAAGCAGCCGGGACATGACAGAGACGGCATCGACGGCCCGGGCGGCATCCTCTGCCATTCTGGAGCGTGACGGCAGGTTTCTGCTGGTGCTGCGCCGCAATCCGCCCTCTGCCGACATGTACGCCTTCCCCGGCGGCCGGGCGGAGCCGGGAGAGACGCCGGATCAGACAGCGCTTCGCGAATTCCACGAGGAAACCGGCATTGCAGCCCGCAATCCGAAGCTGTTTTCCGAGTATGACCTGAAGACCCACGCGGCCGACGGCAGCATCAGCAGCCATTTTTATCTTTCCGTCTTCACGGTGGAGGCAGATGCGGATGCGGTTGCAGAAGCTGCCGACGATGCCGCGGCGATCGGCTGGTACAGTCTCGACGAGATCCGGCGGCTGCCGGTTCCGCAATCGGTGCTCGAATGCGTGGAACGGCTGGCGCTTCGACAATAACCGCGTGGAAACATGGCGCTGCGCCTTGTTCCCGACATCGCTTGCGTATCAACTATCAGCATGATTCCCGTACGACGCGTTTTCTTGTCCCTGTTGTTATGCGCCGGTGTGGCGATGTCGGCACCTGTTTGGGCACAGGGCAACAAGGCTGCGCAACCTGCAGCGCCCGAGGTGCCGCCGCCCCCACCGGCGGCCGTGCCTTATGACGGCAAGCTGTTGCGCTTTGCCGAAGTGATCGGTTCGGTGCATTATCTGCGCACGCTGTGCAAGGCTTCCGGCGGCGACGAATGGCGCAACGACATGCAGCAACTGCTTGATTCTGAAGCGAAAGATGAGCCGCAGCGCAAGGAAAGACTGACCGCGGCCTTCAACCGTGGATACCGTGCCTTCGCCTCCGTCTATACCGATTGCACGCCATCCGCGATCGTGGCAGAAGAGCGCTACCGTAACGAAGGTGCAACACTGGCCACAGAAATTACTTCGCGGTTTGGAAATTGACGTTTAATTAACCTGTTTTCACTCCCGCGCGTGTCGTTTTGGGAAAAGGCTGATAGAGTTGTTAACCAGGCAGTAAGGCATGCAGTTCGAGGAAAAGAAAATGGAACCAAGCCTCAACGACATCGACGACATGATCGTCCACGAGAAGATGCAGGCGGCTTTGGAGTACCACAACGAAGCCTGGGCGGACGGCATGGCCGACGGCATCGAGCCTGAAATCATCGCCGACACCGCCATCATTCATGCGCTGCGCGAGACGATTCGCCTCCACGGCGAGAACAACGCGGAAGCCTTGCTCGATTCGCTGCGCGAACGGATGCTTGCTGGTGAGTTTTCTCCCAACCGCAGACTGCAGTAGAATTAGAGAGCCCGATGCAAACCGGTAAGGACAAGGCCCCGCGGCGGCTGATGGCGCCGCTTCTCGTTGCTCTATGCGTTGGTGCCGGTGTTCTGCCAGCGCCGGTGGCGCATGCGCTTTCCGAGTTGCACAAGGTTCCGGGCCAGCCCGATCCGCAGGCGACCGATCAGAAAAACAGCCAGCAACAGCAGCAGACGCAGACCCCGCCGGCAACGGCGCCGGGCGTGCCGATGCCGGATCCGCTTGTTAACAAGGACAATGCCGGCAAGAGCACCGACAAGACGCCAGGCGCCACCGACGACGCCAAGCCTGTCGAGGTGATCTACGATATCAACAAGGCGCCGGAGCCGGTGCGTAAGATGCGCCAGCAGATCGTCGAGGCGGCGGCTTCCGGCGATCTGGAGCGGCTTCGCCCGCTGATGGGGACCGGCGCTCAGCAGACGCAGGTGACTGTCGGCGAGCCGACGGACGACCCGATCGGAACGCTGAAGGATCTCTCCGGAGATCCTGACGGCGACGAGATCCTCGCCATCATGCTCGACGTCATCTCCACCGGCTTCGTGCATGTCGGCGCCGGAACGGCCGATGAAGCCTATGTCTGGCCCTATTTCGCCGAGAAGGACCTGAAGGCGCTGACGCCGCCCGAGCGTGTCGAGCTGTTGCGCATCGTCACCGCCGGCGATCTCTCCGACATGCAGGAATTCGGCGGCTACAATTTCTACCGCCTGGGCATCACGCCTGACGGCAAGTGGAAGTTCTTCACCGCAGGCGATTGATCGCAAGCCCTCCCCCGCCGCTTGCAGCGGCGGCGCGGAAGACTTAACTCTGAGCGACAACGAACGCGACAGGTCTCGCCATGCCATCCGTCTTTCTCCCGCACCGCGCGCTTTTCCGCATCGGCGGCGCGGATGCCGAATCCTTTCTGCAGAACCTGATCACCACCGATATCGTTTCGATGGCGCCAAACGAGGCGCGTCCCGGCGCGCTGCTGACGCCGCAGGGCAAGATCCTGTTCGACTTCATGATCTGGCGCGACGGCACGGATTTCATCATCGAGACCGACCGCGATCAGCACGATGCGCTGGTGAAGCGGCTGACGATGTACAAGCTGCGCGCCGCCGTGACGCTTTCGACCATCGAGGCCGATGGTGTGACCGTTTCCTGGGATGATGCAACCGCTGACGGCGCGGCCGACAGCCGCTTTGCCAAGGCCGGCATCACGCTGCACCGCCGCGAGGGCAAGCATGGCGCGGATGACGCCTTGCTCTACGACGCCTTGCGGGCAGCACATGGCATCGTCACTTCGGGCCCCGATTACGCGCTGCAGGATATCTTCCCGCATGACGCGCTGATGGACCTTAACGGCGGCCTGTCGTTCAAGAAGGGCTGCTATGTCGGCCAGGAAGTGGTTTCCCGCATGCAGCACCGCGGCACCGCGCGCAGGCGTGTGGTGACCGTCACTGCGGCTGGCGTCCTCCCGGCACCGGGCACGGAGATCACGGCCGCAGGCAAGCCTGTCGGCACACTCGGCACCGTCAGCGGCCGGACCGGCCTTGCCATCGTCCGTATCGATCGCGCCGGCGAAGCCATGGCTGCGTGCACGCAGCTGATGGCAGGCGATACCGCGGTGTCGTTGACGCTGCCCGCCTGGACCGGCCTTACCTTCCCGGCCGCCTCCGACGAGGCCAGCGCGTGACAAAGCCGCCCCGTGCCTGGCAACGCATGCTCTCCGGCAGGCGTCTCGATCTGCTTGACCCGTCGCCGCTGGATGTTGAACTCAGCGACATCGCCCACGGTCTTGCGCGTGTCGCACGCTGGAACGGCCAGACCTCGGGCAATCATGCATTTTCGGTGGCCCAGCACAGTCTTGCCGTCGAGGATATCTTTCGCCGCCTCAATACGGCGAGCCCCGACGACTGCCTGATGGCGCTGCTGCACGATGCGCCGGAATATGTGATCGGCGATATGATCTCGCCGTTCAAATCCGTCGTCGGCGGTGGCTACAAGACGGTGGAGAAGCGGCTGGAAGCGGCCGTTCATCTGCGCTTCGGCCTGCCGCCGCATCCCTCGCGCGAGCTGAAGGACAAGATCAAGAAGGCCGACACGATCGCCGCTTATTTCGAGGCGACCTGCCTTGCCGGTTTCACACCAGCCGAGGCGCAGAAATTCTTCGGCCAGCCGCGCGGGATTACCCGCGAGATGTTACCGATGGAGCCGCTTCCGGCGGTCGAGGCGCAGCGGCTGTTCTGCGAACGGTTCGAGGCGATCGAAGCTCTCCGGAGCGCCAGGCCGTGACCCCCCATATCGTCGTTTCACCGCTCTCGCGGATCGCCGAGATGGCGGTACGCCACGGCTCCCGCGAGATGGTCAGCCTGATGGCCAAGGAACAGGCCTTTCACCGGCCGGGCGTTATCTCCGCCAACCGTCATCTGCTGCTGCACATGAACGACATCGCCTTCAAGGGCACCGGCAATCTCGTCGCACCCGATGAGGCCCATGTTCAGAAGATCATCGATTTCGCCGCCGGCTGGGACGACAGCGCGCCGCTGCTTGTCCATTGCTGGATGGGCGTGTCGCGCTCGCCTGCCGCAGCACTTGTTGCCGCCCTTGCGCGAGTGCCCGATCAGGACGACAGGGAGCTTGCGCAACGGCTGCGCACCGCCTCGCCCCATGCGACGCCGAACACCCGGATCATCGAGATCGGCGACGGCCTGCTGAAGCGCGATGGCAGGCTGATTGCCGCCGTTCGCGCCATCGGCCGCGGCGCCGATGCCGACGGCAACGCGCCTTTCGTGCTGTCCATCGCTCCCGATAAAACTGGTTGACGCCCCGGTACCCTGCCCCATCTAGCGAAGGGCAATGGAAATTCGAGGTATGACAGCAGGCATGGAACAGGCAACAGACGTCATCGTCGCAACGCGCACGGCGCTCAGCCAGGCAAGCGCGCTCGCAGTTCAATATTCCTTTTCGATTCTCGGCGCGATCATTCTGCTGATCGTCGGCTGGGCGATGGCGAGCTTTCTCAGCCGCTGGGCCTATGAGGGGATTTCCCGCGTTCGCGGCATCGACGAAACGCTGGCGCGCTTCTTCACCAATGTCCTGCGCTATGCGCTGCTGATCCTCGTCTTCATCACCGTGCTCGGCCAGTTCGGCGTGCAGACGGCCTCGATCATCGCCACCCTCGGCGCTGCCGGTCTGGCCATCGGGCTGGCGCTGCAAGGCACGCTGCAGAATATCGCCGCCGGCATCATGCTGTTGATCCTCAGGCCGTTCCGGGTGGGTGAATATATCGAAACCAGCAGCATCTCCGGCACGGTCCGCGAGATCGGCTTGTTTGCGACGGAGTTTAAGACCGGCGATGGGCTCTACAGGCTGGCGCCGAATTCCATTCTCTGGAACACGCCGATCACCAATTACAGCCGCGAACCGACGCGCCAGAACGAGGTGAAGGTCGCCGTCGCCTATGCGGACGACCTGGATGCGGCGATGGAGCGGCTGGTGTCTCTGGCCAAGCAGGATCCGCGTGTGCTGAAATCGCCAGCACCCAGCGCTTTCGTCGATACGATCGGCGGCGCGACGATCAGCGTGACACTGCGCTACTGGGCAAAGACCGGCGACTGGTGGCTGCTCAGCCGCGATATGGTGAAGCGGATCAAGCTCAGCTTCGACGAAGGCGGCCATCTGCTGCCGGTGACGGCGGCCAATGGCAACACGCTTCCCGAAGCCGCTCCTGTCGAAGAGAAGACAACAGGTCCGACCAGACGCGCAGCGGCCAAGAACCAGCCGTCCAGGCCATAGCGCGAACGGAACGTTTTGACTCGCTGCCGGTTAATCTCTCAAGGAGATTGATCGATGCCACTGCCGAACTACCGCGATACATTTTTGCAAAGCCTGCAGACGCTCAAGGGGCTGACCGGCGATTCGGGCGAGTATGCGCGGTTTCGCTGGCAGGCGATCTATCTGACGCGCGGCCAATTCTCCTATTTCTTCCGTGGGGCGCTCGATGGCACCAGCGCCGGGTTTTCGGGCCAGCAGATCGACCTTGTCAGCGGCGAGGTCAGCGTCATCCCGGCGCAATCGGTCGGCCTCTATGGCGCGACCTTCGGGCTCAACGAAGCAATCACCGCCTATAGCGGGCCGCAGAAATCGGTCATCGAAGTCGCCCATGCGTTCACCGAGGCGAGCGAGATGGATTACCACCCGGAATTCTTCTACGTCAGGATGAACCTGATGCACACGGCCAACGACAGCAAGATGGGCTTCGCCCGCGACCCGCGGCTCAGGGAAAACACCAACCTGATCTTCGTCGGGCTGGAAGATCAGATGACATCGGAGCTGCTGGAGGAAAGCGACATCGCCCGCTGGGTGGCGCAGGAAAAGCCGATGGCATCGGCCGATTGGTATGCGGAGCGGTATTATTACGGATGAGGGACATTATTTAATCACCCCACACGCCAGCCTCTCGCCCGCATCGCCCGACGGCTGGCTGCGATAGTCATCCGAATTTGCGTGGATCATCAGCGCCCGCCCGCGGATGCCGTCCTTCTTGCCATCCAGCGTCACCATGCTGTCGAAGACCTGGGCGCGGAGGATGCCGTCCTGACCGACATACTGATTCGGCATATCGCCGGCATGCGGACCCTTTGCCGCCAGGAAGCCGTGTTCGGCATCTGTCGGGTTGAAATGCTTGCCGGCCGATTCGTGATGGGTGGCGGCGTCGCATTTGCCGGTTTCGTGGACGTGGAAGGCGACCCATTTGTTGGCGGGCAGACCGGAGACCTCGACTTCGAGCATCACGCCGCCATTGGCTGCCGCGGTCAGCGTTGCCCGGCCGCTCTCCTTGCCCTTGCCGTCGACGAAATTGGCGGTCGCGGTCTGCTTGTCCTGCGCATTGGCGGCGAAGGCCGAAGCCGCGAGCGTCAGCGCAGCAATGACGATGGTCGTTTTCATGAGGATTCCCTTCCGCTTGGCTATCGTTGTCCAACGCCTCACTGCCGAAGGGGTTCCGGCAAAAACAAAAGCCGGCCAAATGGCCGGCTTCGTGAATACAATCTCCGTACGCCTCAGGAGGCGATATCGAGATCGTATTGGCCGTAGGTGCTGCGATAGAGATCGGGCGAACCATCATCATTGGATGCCGCGAAGGTCATATCGGTACCGGTCGTACGCATGCCCATCATCAGGGCAAGAACATTGTCGGTTGCTGTCGAGCGCGGCTCATGCTTCGGCTCTTCACTCAGTTCAGCGAGAATACCAGGCTTCTCGTCAGCTGCACGTTCGCCACGGCTCAAAACGCCGTCGCCATTCGTGTCGAGCCGGGAAAGCGTTGCCAAATAGGCATATGCCGTGTCTGAAACAGATGTAACTTGGGCCATACAAACCTCCGTCCACCGCCTTAATTCTTCGGTGCTGTCTGTACGCAATACAAATGGGGAAAATCGAACTGGTCCGGGGATACCCCGAATAGTGAGTCGGGTCAACAAGCTGTTAACTTCCCATTAAGGAAGGTTGACAAAGCGTTCAGAGGCGATCCCGGCGCCGGGTTTTCCACGGCTTCGCCCCTCATGCGAAAGGCGCATTGCAACTCTCTGCCCGAAGCCCTATTCCGGGCCTCCATACCAACGATTGCGGTGACGAGAATGCATCAGGCCGAAGCCTTTGCCCCCTTCGAGAGCCTTGCGGCTGAGCTTATTCCATTTGCCACCGAGGGCGACGACGGTTCACATGATCTGGCGCATGTGCTGCGCGTCTTCAAGAACGCCATGCGCATCCAGAAGAGCGAAGGCGGCGATGCGCGCATTCTGGCCGCAGCTGTTCTGCTGCATGATTGCGTTGCCGTCGAGAAGAGCTCGCCGCTCCGCTCCAAGGCCTCGGCGCTCGCGGCGCAGAAGGCATCCGGGATCCTGCAGAAGCTTGGCTGGACGGCAGAGGATATCGCAGCCGTTTCCCATGCGATCACCGCACACAGCTTCTCCGCCAATGTGACGCCCGAGACGCTGGAAGCGAAGATGCTGCAGGATGCCGACCGGCTCGACGCGATCGGCGCTGTCGGCGCTGCCCGCTGTTTCTACATCGCCGGGCGCATGGTCTCCGGGCTCTACGACCCCTTCGATCCTGGCGCCAAGGAGCGGCCGCTCGACGACAAGCGCTATGCAATCGACCATTTCCAGACCAAACTGTTCAAACTGGCCGACGGCTTCCAGACGGGAGCAGGACGCGGACTGGCGGCGGAACGCGACAAGCGGTTGCGTGATTTCCTCGCCGACTTCATGGACGAAATCTAGGCTTCAGGAGACGGCATGCAGGTCAGCGATCTCTTCATCTACCCGCTCAAGAGCGCCAGGGGCATTGCGCTTCCCTCTTCTGCGATCGACGCATTCGGCCTGCCGGGCGACCGGCGGGCGATGATCACGGACGCTGACGGACAATGCATCACCCAGCGCGAATTGCAGGATCTGGCGCGCATCGATGTTCGCCCGGAAGCCGCAGCGTTCCGCCTGCTGATGGATGGCAAGGGCGAGATCGCGGTTCCGCCGCCACAACCGGACAGGCGGATGGATGTCGTCATCTGGAAGACGCCTGTGAATGCCGCCGTTGCCGATGACGGGAGCAACAGCCGGCTGTCGGAATGGCTCGGGCGTGAGGTCAAGCTGGTGTTCTTCGATGCCGCCGCTGAGCGGATCGCAAGCCCCGAATGGGCCGGGCCGGACACGCCGGTGACCTTTGCCGACGGCTATCAGATCCTGGTGACGACGACGGGATCGCTGAAGGCGCTGAATGCCGATCTGGCCAGCCATGCGGAAGGCGAAATCGGCATGGAACGTTTCCGCCCGAACATCGTCATCGATATCGACGAGCCCTGGCCCGAAGACCGCTGGGCGGCGATCGAGATCGCCGGCATCCGGCTCGATCTCGTCAAGCCCTGCGCCCGCTGCATCATGACCACCCAGGACCAGGTCACCGGCTCGCGCGACGTGCCGAACCCGATGCCGGCGATGGGCCGTGTGCGCATGTCGGCGGACCGGCGTGTACCGGGGCCACTGTTCGGCTGGAACGCAACACCACGCGGCACCGGCACGATCGCCATCGGCGACACCGTGACAGTGATCGAGGAACGGCCGGAAGGCTGGGCTTTCAAGGTGCGCAACCGCGCCTAGAGGCCGGAGAGCGCCTCGTCGATCCTGCTCATCACATCTGACGGCAACGGGCCCTTCGCCAGGGCGCCGGCATTTTCCTCGACCTGGGCGACCGTCCGGAAACCGGGGATCGGCAGGGTGCGGGGCGAGCGGGCCCAGAGCCAGGCGAGCGCGCCCTGCGTCAGCGTCCTGCCGCCATCGGTCAGGAGATTTCTGACGGCGTCGAGACGGGCGGCGAATTCGGGGGCGATCTTTCCGTCCTTGAAATAGATCATCCAGTCGAGGCTTGCGCCGCGGACGTCCTTTTCGCCGACAGTCTTGCCCGGGGTGAACTTGCCGCTGAGCAGCCCCATGGCCAGCGGGCCGCGGTTGATCGAGATCAGGCCGTTCTTCTCGATGAGCGCGATCATCTCTGGCACCGGCTCGAAGACGTTCATCGTATGCTGCACGGAGACGAAGCCGTTGCGATCGAGATGGCGGGCCGCCCGGTCCGGATAGTCGGTGCTCCAGCCGAAAGCGTCGATCTTGCCCTCGGCCTTCAGGGTCTCAAGCGTCCCGAAGACCTCGTCGGAGGCTTCGAGCGGAAAGTCGTTCAGATGGAACTGCAGCAGATCCAGCCGCTCGCGGCGCAGGCGGCGCAGAGACGTTTCCGCCGATTGCCGGATGAAGGCCGGGTCGGCAAAGGCGCCGGTCGCCTGCCTGGTCTTTTCGTCGGTCGCATGGCCGAACTTGGTGGCGATGACGATGTCATCGCGATTACCGATGGCACGGCCGACAACCTCCTCGGAATGCCCTGCCCCGTAATTCGAGGCAGTATCGAAAAGGCGGATGCCGAGATCGACCGCACGGTTGATGGCGCGGATCGATTCGTCGTCGTCCACCTCGCCCCAGCCGAGCGGGATATCGCCGGCATAGGACGGCCCGCCGATCGCCCAGCAGCCCATGCCGAGACGTGGGATTTCGCGGCCATTCCAGAGGGTGATCGCCGTCGTATTGTCAGGTTTGGTCAGCATGTTCTGTTCCTCCACCATCTGCCGTTGCCGAAGAGATAGGGAGCAAGCGCGGCGTGGTAAACCGCCAAATCCGCAGCATGTCTTTCACCGGTGAAAAACCGCGCTTCAGGCGGAGAGCTTGCCATCCGGCGGCAGGGCTACTGCCGAGGCGTTGATCGCCTTCAGTGCCGACTGGATGAAACCGTCGCGGGCCGATGCCGCCTCGATGCCGCGCGGCTCGTAGACATGGCGGTGGAGAAAGAAGCTGGTCAGGCGAAAGGCGGCGGCGAGATTGTCGTAATCGGCGGCATGATTGCCCTCACCCGCCAGAAACGACGGCAGCAGCAGCATCTTGTCGGCATAGGGCCTGCCTGCTGCGCGGCAGACGGCGCGGCCGGATTTCGGCGAGACGTAGGCGAGATCGGTCTTGACGCCGGTCGCCGCACATTCGCTGAGATCGATGCCGTAACCGAGATCATTCAGCACCGCGAGTTCGAAGCGGACGAAGAGCTCGCCGGCATCGGCAGGATTGTGGAGATTGTCGAGAATGACCTCCAGCGCGTCGTAGAGATGCGGATGCGGATCACGCTCGGGCAGCAGGCGCAGCAACGCACCCATCGCCTGCACGCCATAGACGGCGGTGGCACTCTCCATCAGCCGCGCGGCGCGCAGCTGTAGCGGCTCGATCCTGAATTCGCCGAGGTGCTCGTCAAGGCGCGCTCGCCAGATGACATCGACTTCATTGCCCGGCTGCAGCACCGGCTGCATCCTGCGCGAACGGCCGGAGCGGACGAGACCGAGATGGCGGCCGCGATCGCGCGTCATCACCTCGGCGATGACGCTTGTCTCGCCGTGACGCTTTACGCCTAGAACGATTGCATGATCCTGCCATTGCATCGGCAACAAACCTCAGACTTCAGGAATCAATCCTAGAGCAAGGCGTCGCAAATGTCATGGAAGCCGTCATTCGCCCGGAAAGAGCTTGTCCAGAAAATCGCGCATCGCGCCTTCGTCGAAGGGCTTTACGAGCAGCGGCACCTGCTGCAGGTCGGCTGGAAAATCCTGGCTGTCGGAATAGCCGCTGACGAAGCCGAAAGGAATGCCGCGGTCATTCAGATGGCGGGCAAAGCCGAAGCTCATGGATTCGCCGAGGTTCACATCGAGAAGCGCGAAATCGTAGCTCTCGGCGTTCACGGCCTCCATGGCCTGATCCAGGCTGTTGGCAATATCGATTGTCTCGACGCCGACGGCGCGCAGAATGTCTTCTGCTTCCATGGCAATGATAAGACTGTCTTCCAGAACCAGAACACGGGTTGCGTTCATGATTTATGCCCCTCGCTGTGCGCCGCTGACGGCGCGCACCGTCTTATCAAACCGCATTTTTACCTCAGATGCCCTCTTGGACGGGTGCTCGCCGCACCGGAAACGGTCCGGCCTGCAACCCGACGTCCCGTTCGCTCCATAAGACAGCGAACCGGGAGAAAAAGTGGCATGTCCGGACCTTATTTTCCATAGCACTGATTTGCATTTAAAAAAGACATAGTTGCTGAAACGCTTATATGAAAGGGCGTTTCCCGCTAGGCAGTCCTTCCCAGCCGGCGATATCCAGCAGCCCCTCGCCGTTCAGCACTTCGCAGCCCCGTTCCTGCCAGCGGATCAGCCCGCGCTCGGCAAGCTTCTTCAGGGTCTTGTTGGTGTGGACGATCGACAGGCCGAGCGTATCGGCGATGTGCTGCTGGGTGATCGGAATAAATTTCCGCCCGTTGAAGAGATTGAGCCGCTTGCCGCGTTCATAGAGGAAGGCGACGAGATAGGCGGCGCGCTCGAGCGCGGTGCGACGGCCGATGCTCAGCAGATGCTCGTCGAGGATGCGCTCCTCCTGCGCGGCGATCCAAGTGATGTCGAAGGCGAGCGAGGAATGCTTGTTATAGAGCGTCATTAGTTTGTCGCGCTCGAAGACGCAGAGCGAGACCGGCGACAGGGCTTCGACGGAATGCTGCATTTCGCCCATGATCGTGCCCTGCAGACCGATCAGGTCACCAGGCATGATATAGTTCAGGATCTGACGGCGGCCGTCTTCCAGCGACTTGTAGCGGAAGCCCCAGCCCGAGAGCACCGTGAAGAGATGGGCGCTGTTGGCGCCCTCGACGAGGATCGTCGCACCGGCATCGGCGGCCAGTTCCCCCTTCTTGAAGCGCGAGACGAAATCCAGTTCGTCACCGCTGAATTCCCGGAAATGCGGCAAGGGCCGCAATGGACACTGCTCGCACGGTGTCTTGAAGGAGTGTGTCGGTTTTGACGTTGCCATCCCAGCCCTGCGCCCGAAAAAAGCGGCGCATCATATTCAGCGCGCCGTTCAAGGCGAAAAATGCGCGGGATGGCGGTTTTGTTCCGCGAACGGTTTGGATTTTTTATTGAAAAACAAGGATGTGGGTGCAGACCGCTGGTTTTCTTGCCAAAGGAGCGCCTCTAGCCCCCTCATCCGCCCTTCGGGCACCTTCTCCCCGCTGGGGAGAAGGGAATAGAGAGGTTGCGGCTCGTCCCTTCTCCCCGGCGGGGAGAAGGTGGCGGCAGCCGGATGAGGGGGCTACTGGCACCCACTTACCTCTAAGGCCGCTACCGCCCTATCGCGGGAAATCCAGTCCCATTTCGCGGAACCGCTCGGGATCGTCGCCCCAGTTCTCGCGGACCTTCACGAACAGGAAAAGATGAACATTCTGCTCGAGGATTTCCGAGAGCTCGCGGCGGGAGGCCGACGAGATCGCCTTGATCGTTTCGCCGCCCTTGCCGAGAGCGATCTTCTTCTGGCTGTCGCGCTCGACATAGATGACCTGCTCGATGCGCACCGAGCCGTCCTTGCGCTCTTCCCACTTCTCGGTCTCGACGTGAGACGAATAGGGAAGCTCTTGGTGCAGGCGCAGGAAGAGCTTCTCGCGGGTGATTTCGGCCGCCAGCTGGCGCATCGGCAGATCGGAGATCTGGTCTTCCGGATAATACCAGGGGCCCTCAGGCAGCGTCTCGGCGAGATAGTTCATCACGTCGTCGCAACCCGAACCGTTCTCGGCCGAGATCATGAAGGTCTGGTCGAACTGGACCGTCTGGTTCGCCGTTGCCGCCAGCGCCAGAAGCAGTTCGCGGTTGACGCGGTCGATCTTGTTCAGAACCAGGATCTTCCTCTGCGGAACGTCTTTCAGCCCTTCCAGAATGGCCTCGGCATCGCCGCGCAATCCGCGCTCGCTGTCGATCAGCAGCATGATGACGTCGGCATCCTTGGCCCCGCCCCAGGCGGAGGTGACCATGGCGCGGTCCAGCCTGCGGCGCGGCTTGAAGATACCGGGCGTGTCCATGAAGACGATCTGGGCGTTGTTGTGGATCGCGATGCCGCGGACAACGGCACGCGTCGTCTGCACCTTATGGCTGACGATCGATACCTTGGCGCCGACGAGGCGGTTCACCAACGTCGACTTGCCGGCATTCGTCGGCCCGATCAGGGCAACGAAACCGGAATGGGTCGGGCCATGCGTTTCTGCGGCGCCGTCAGGCGCGATGTCATTTTCTTCGGTCATTGTTCCGTCAATTCCCGGCAGAGGGTTTCTGCCAAATACCTTCACGTTCCAGCATCTTCGTCGCAGCCACCTGTTCGGCTGCGCGCTTGGAACGGTCCACGCCCGTTTCAGGAGCCACACCGGCCACTTCAACGGTCACTGTAAAGCGCGGATCATGATCCGGGCCGCTGCGTTCTTCAACACGATATAGGGGCGTCACGCCAAATTTCGCGTGCGCCCATTCCTGCAATTCGGTTTTCGCGTCGCGCCGGGCACCATCGGCCCTGACCGCACGCTTCTCCCAATACTTCAGAATGAAGCCGCGGGCGATCTCCAGCCCGCCATCGAGATAGAGCGCGGCGATCAGGCTTTCGACCACGTCGGCGCGCACATTCATCATTCGCTTGCCGGTCAGCTTCTTCACATCCGAACCGGTGCGGATGAAAAGATGCAGATCGAGCTCGTCAGCAACGGAAGCGCAGGTATCGGCGCTGACCAACTGGTTCAGCCGCACAGAGAGCTCGCCTTCCGCGGCATTGCCGAACGTCTTGAAAAGCAGCTCGGCGATGCAGAGGCCGAGCACTCTGTCGCCGAGGAATTCGAGACGTTCGTAATTGCCGCCCTTTTGCGTCCGGGCGCTGGCATGTGTCAAGGCACGGTCCAGGCGCCCCTTCTCGGCGAACTCATGACCGATCAAGCTTTCAAGCTTGGAACGGTCGGCCGCCGAGAGCGTCTGAGCCTTCGTCATTCAACAACCTTGAAGAGGCGGTCCCAACGCATGTTGGACGGCCATTTCCAGATTTCGCGGAACGACGTGTCGTTGCCGAGCGAGAAGAAGATGACGCTGGCGCGGCCGACGAGATTTTCGGCCGGAACGAAACCGACGTCGAAACGGCTGTCGAGCGAGTTGTCGCGGTTGTCGCCCATCATGAAGTAGTGGCCTTCGGGGACGACGAATTCCTGGGTGTTGTCACCGCGCGAAACCGGCGACTGGTCGAGCGTGTCGTAGGTCTTGCCGTCGTCGAGCGTTTCACGGAACACCGGAACGTCCTGGCCCGGATCCTGCGCATAGTCGGAATTGAAGGTGCCGTCGGCGACCTTCGGAACCGGCTTTCCGTTGATGAAGAGCACGCCGTTGGTCACCTGGATCTTGTCACCCGGCAGGCCGACGAGACGCTTGATGTAATCGACTTCCGGATTCGGCGGGAAGCGGAAGACGACGATATCGCCGCGCTTCGGCTCGCTTTCGAAGATGCGGCCGCTGAACAGGTTCGGCGAGAAAGGCAGCGAGTATTTCGAATAGCCGTAAGCGAACTTGTTGACGAAGATGTAGTCACCAACCAGGAGCGTCGGCATCATGGAGCCGGACGGGATGGTGAAAGGCTGGAAGAAGACGGTGCGGATCACCATCGCCAGCAGCAATGCCTGGATGATGACCTTGATGTTTTCCCACAGAGCGTTCGGCTTGGTATCGGCTTTTTCGGACACGCAGTCTTATTCCTCAAAGGCGCCGAAGCGGCGCAATTCTATAGTTGCTTCTCTCTAGCGGCTTCGGCCGGTGGCGGCAATGGCGCGAACATTAAAAGCGACGACAGGCCGCGGCTCAGATGCCTTCCGGCAGCGCCTCGATGATCACGAATGCCTGAGCAAGCGGATAATCATCGGTTATTGTCAAATGAATGACCGGGCGGTGCGCTGCCGGCATCATTGCCTGCAGGATTTCGGCAGCCCCACCGGTCAACCGCATCGTCGGCTTGCCGCTCGGCAGATTGACGACGCCCATGTCCTTCCAGAAGACACCCTGGGCGATGCCCGTTCCAAGAGCCTTCGAGCAGGCTTCCTTGGCGGCAAAGCGCTTGGCGTAGGATTCGGCCCGGTTCGCCCGGCGGTCTGAACGTGCCCGCTCGACATCGGTAAAGCAGCGGTTTGTGAAACGCTCGCCGAAACGCTCAATCGATTTCTCGACGCGCCTGATATCGATGAGATCGCTGCCAATGCCGATGATCATGAAAGGTCCTTCTGCGGGCGAGACGTCATACCGTCGGCACGTCATGCTCGGCGATGGCGAGACGGAGCTTGGCGCGATCCATCAACCGCGTGCGGCGGCGCGACTGAAAGCCACTGACGGTGTAGTATGTCAGCATGTAAAGCACAACGGATGTGACGGCGGCGGGCGGGATGGCGCCGATCAGCATCGGCTCCAGCACCGGGCGCCAGAGCTCGGTGAAATGCAGCTGATGGAACATCTCGTGGAGATCGATCTGCTGGCCGGCCAGCGTATCCTTGCGCGCCAGCAGCAGATGCCCGATTTCCCAGGTGATGCCCCAGATAAAGGGATAGGTCAGCGGATTGCCGAAGGCGGCACATCCGAGTGCGGCAGCCACCATGCTTCCCGACAGGAAGTAGGTGATGACGAAGGCCATGATGAAATGCACGCCGATAAACGGCGTCCAGGACACGAAGACGCCGGCAGCCACGCCCGCCGCAACGGCATGCGGCGAGGCCGTCAATCTGAGGACGCGCATCTTCAAGTAACGCATGGGGCGCAGAAAGCCTTTGCGGGGCCAAAAGGCCTCGCGCATTCTTTCTCCGAATCCTGCGGGTTTTCTACGGCGGAACAACATGGCGGCTATTTAGTGCAGGGCACCTCACCATGACAAGAGCGGCGAATAATCACGGTTACCGCCGGCCGCGCCGTCCAGTTTCTTCGCGCAGGGCGCGCATCACACAGAGCGCCCCATCACAATTTCGGAAGTATTATTCGCAGATTAACGGGCGCGGAACAGACCGCGGTCAACCTGACGCTGACGATATTCAAGATCAATACGGTCATGCGAACCGTTCAGGTAGGCCATTTCACGTTCCTGGGCGCTCGGAGCGCGAAGGGCACGGGCGATTTTCTTGATAGGACCAAACATAGCGTTGTCTCTTTCTTTCGTTCATTCTCTGATGACACGGAAGATAGGTGCTGCAGCGCACAATTACCAACGCTCTAATACGAGTGCAGCCATGCGCATTGCGCATACATGGCCTTATCGTCGTGCAATTTTGGTCACAAAACGATCATAAAATGTGCAGACGCCTCAGTCGTAGAGGCGCCGCACGGTGGCGATGCAGTCCAGTTCCTTGAGCTGAGCGAGCATCTGGTTCAGCTGGCGCAGGTCCCAGACCTCGATATCCAGCGTCATTTCGGTGAAATCGGCGGCAACACGCACCGTATTCAGGATGCGGATGTTGACGTCGAGACCGCCAACCGTCTGCGCCACTTTTGCAAGGGTGCCCGGCTCGTTGAGGGCATTGACCAGGATGCGGGCCATGAAGCGCGACTTGTTGGCCTCGTCGAGATCCCAGCGGACATCGATCCAGCGATCCGGCTGGTCATCGAAATGCTGCAGGGCGGAGGACTGGATCGGATAGATGGTGATCCCCTTCCCCTTCTCCATGATGCCGACGATGCGATCGCCGGGCACTGCACCTGTCGGCGCGAACTGGACGGCGATGTTGCTGGAGATGCCGCGGATCGGAACCGCGTCGACACCGGGCTCGCCTGCGAGAAGGCCCGCTTCGGCGCCTTCCTTGTTCTTGCCGGGCACCTTGAAGATCATGCCCGAGGCGCTGCGGACGTTGAACCAGCCCTCGTCGCCGCTCGGCTTGACGGTGACGCGCTCGTCCTGGTGATCCGGATAGACGGCGCGCAGCACGTCAAGCGACGACATCTCGCCGCGGCCGACGGCGGCAATCGCATCCTCGACATCCTTCTGGCCAAGGCGGTGCAGTGCAGGCTTCATCGCATCGCGCGAGAAGATCTTGCCGGCGCGGTCGAAGGTGCGCTCGAGAATACGGTGGCCGAGGCCAGCATATTGCTTGCGGATGGCCATGCGGGTGGCGCGGCGGATGGCGGCGCGCGCCTTGCCGGTGACGACGATCTCTTCCCACGCGGCCGGCGGCACCTGCACGCCGGAACGGATGATTTCGACTTCGTCGCCATTCGCCAGCCGCGTCACCAGCGGCATGATGCGGCCGTTGATCTTGGCGCCGACAGTGGTGTCGCCGATATTGGTGTGGACGGCATAGGCAAAATCGATCGGGGTGGCGCCGCGCGGCAGGGCGATCAGCTTGCCCTTGGGCGTGAAACAGAAGACCTGGTCCTGGAAGAGTTCGAGCTTGGTGTGTTCGAGGAATTCTTCCGGGCTGTCGCCCTCGGCCAGCGCCTCGATCGTGTGGCGCAGCCAGGAATAGGCATTGGACTCGCGCGACAGGATATCGCCGTCAGGCGTCGTCGCGCCGTCCTTGTACAGTGTGTGGGCGGCGATACCGTATTCGGCGATCTCGTGCATGCGCTTGGTGCGGATCTGCAGCTCGATACGCTGCGAGGACGGGCCGACGATGGTGGTGTGCAGCGAACGGTAGTCGTTCTGCTTCGGCGTCGAGATATAATCCTTGAAGCGGCCGGGCACGACGCGCCAGCGGGTGTGGACGATGCCGAGCGCCCGGTAGCAGGCGGGGATTTCATCGACGAGGATTCGGAAACCGTAGACATCCGACAGCTGCTCGAAGGACAGCGACTTCGACTGCATCTTGCGGAAGACCGAATAGGGCTTCTTCTGGCGGCCCTTGACGTAAACGCTCGCCATGCCGTTTGCCACAAGCAGATCGCGCAGTTCCGTCTCGATCTTCTTGACGAGGCCTTCGTTGCGCTGGGAGAGCTCCTCCAGGCGCTTGGTGACGGTCTCATAGGCTTCCGGGTTGATGTGGCGGAAGGAGAGCTCCTCGAGCTCGTCGCGCATGTCCTGCATACCCATGCGGCCGGCGAGCGGCGCATAGATATCCATCGTCTCTTCGGAAATGCGGGCGCGCTTGTCGGCCGCCATGTGGTCGAGCGTGCGCATGTTGTGCAGACGGTCGGCCAGCTTGACGAGCAGCACGCGCACGTCGTCGGAAATGGCGAGCAGCAGCTTGCGCAGGTTCTCGGCCTGCTTCGCCTTCTTGGTGACGAGGTCGAGCTTTTTGATCTTGGTGAGACCCTCGACGAGGCGGCCGATGTCTTCGCCGAACAGCTCGTCGATCTCGGCGCGCGTCGCCGTCGTGTCCTCGATCGTGTCATGCAGCAGGGCGACCGCGATCGTCGACTCGTCGAGATGCATGTCGGTCAGAATGGCTGCGACTTCGAGCGGATGGGAGATGTAGGGATCGCCGCTGGCGCGCTTCTGCTGGCCGTGCTTCTGCATGGCATAGACATAGGCTTTGTTCAGCAGAGCTTCATTGGCGTCGGGCTTGTATTTCTGCACCCGCTCCACGAGCTCGTACTGACGCATCATCCCGAAAATACTCCGACAAAAATAAAAGCGCGCCAATCAACGATTGGCGCACGGATCATCAATATTATGCCGTAGCAATAAAGGCGCAAGATTGACGATTGGTAATCGTCAAATCATTTGGCGCACCGAAGAGGCAGCGACTTAGTAGTCGTCGCTCTTTTCCGGCGGCACGAGGCCTTCGATACCGGCCAGAAGCTCTTCTTCCGACATCTGGTCGAACGTGATGGTTTCCGGCTGATCGTCCTGATCTTCGCCATCGGCAGCCGATACGCCGCCGGCAGCAATCAGGCTGGCCGGATCGGGCTCGGGCTCATCGACTTCGACATGCTTCTGCAGCGAATGGATCAGGTCTTCCTTCAGGTCATCGGGAGACAGGGTCTCGTCTGCGATTTCGCGCAGAGCCACAACCGGGTTCTTGTCGTTGTCGCGATCGATGGTGATCGAGGCACCCTGGGAAATCAGCCGGGCGCGGTGGCTGGCAAGCAGAACCAGCTCGAAGCGGTTCTCTACTTTGTCGATGCAATCTTCAACTGTGACACGGGCCATTGCCTGTCCTTTGCGGTCGTGATCTCGGGATTGGTACGCCCGATACAATTAAAACCCGGCGAATTCAAGTTTTTCGTGCGTAAGCCTGCGGTTTACGGCCTATCCTGTTAAAATCGCACGGAGAATATGACATTTCCACCAATAGTTGCTTGGAATATGCCGAATCGTGCCCTAAATCTCCTGTATATGAATAATTCATAAATTACGGATTATTCCTCTCGCCAGTTAAGCCATTGTTTTTATGTGTTTTTGACGAGAGACTATTTGGATTACTCTAATTGGATTGGCAGGCGATGTTCGACCCACGGGAAAAAATTGCGCTCTTTATCGATGGCGCCAACCTTTATGCGGCATCCAAGAGCCTCGGCTTCGATATTGACTACCGCAAGCTGCTGAAAGCATTCCAGAAACGCGGCTACCTGCTGCGTGCTTACTATTATACGGCGTTGATCGAAGACCAGGAATATTCCTCGATCCGCCCGCTGATCGACTGGCTGGATTACAATGGCTACAAGGTTGTAACCAAGCCTGCGAAGGAATTCACCGACTCCATGGGCCGCCGCAAGATCAAGGGCAACATGGATATCGAACTCGCGATAGACGCGATGGAACAGTCCGAAACCGTCGATCACCTCGTCATCTTCTCCGGCGACGGCGATTTTACGACGCTGGTCGAAGCGCTGCAGCGCCGCGGCCGCAAGGTTTCGATCATCTCAACGATGGCAACCCAGCCGCCGATGATCGCTGACGATCTGCGCCGCCAGGCCGATCACTTCATCGATCTTCTGTCGCTCAAGGCAGAAATCGGCCGCGATCCTTCCGAGCGGCCGCAGAGACAGGTCGAGGCTCCCGCAGCCGCCGAGACCGACGAATAAGACCGGCTGGCCGGTTCACCCGCGTGATCCGGCTGCATCCTTCTTCCATGATGACTTTGTTCCATCGGACCGTGATCTTCGATTACGGTCCGATTGTCTTTATAGCGCGCGGGCAAGGCCCGAAGGCGCTGAGGATCAGCGATTGTCCTTGAGCAACCGGCTCTTCTGCCGGTTCCAATCGCGTTCCTTCTCCGTCTCGCGCTTGTCGTGCAGCTTCTTGCCCTTGGCGAGGGCGAGTTCCATCTTGGCGCGGCCCTGTTCGTTGAAGTAGATCTTCAACGGCACGAGCGTCATGCCTTCGCGGTTGATGCCGGAGCGCAAGCGATTGATTTCACGCGCAGACAGCAGCAGCTTGCGGCGGCGGCGCGGCTCGTGATTGAAGCGGTTGGCCTGCAGATATTCCGGCAGATACGAATTGATCAGCCAGATTTCGCCGCCTTCATCCGATGCGTAGGATTCAGCGATATTGGCCTTGCCGTCGCGCAGCGCCTTGACCTCGGTGCCCATCAGCATGAGCCCGGCCTCATAGGTATCGATGATCTCGTAGTTGAAGCGCGCCTTGCGGTTTTCGGCGACGACCTTCTTGACGATGCGCTGGCTGCCTTTGGGGGCCATGACGAAATTCCAACTGCTTGGGGCGCACGACGGCGCGCCCTCATTTCCCGCCTAGTATGTAGGGGAACCACCCGAGCTTGTGAAGACGGGCAAGCCCGCCTTCACCTCTGGTTCAGTTCAACAGGCCGGCGTGACGAAGCGCGGCATCCATCGCTGCTTCGGTGCCTGCTTCCAATGAGGCGACCAGCGGCGAGCGAACGTTGCGGCTCATGCGGCCAAGCTTTGCGAGACCATATTTCGCGCCGCAGACACCCGGCTCCATGAACACTGCCTTGTGCAACGGCATCAGGCGGTCCTGATATTCCAGCGCCTTGACATAATCGCCGGCCAGCGTCGCTGCCTGGAACTCCGCACAGAGGCGCGGCGCCACGTTGGCAACGACCGAGATACAGCCAACGCCACCGTGAGCGTTGAAGCCCAGCGCCGTTGCATCTTCACCCGACAGCTGGCGGAAATCCTTGCCGCAGGTGATGCGCTGGTCGGAGACGCGCTCGATCTTGCCCGTCGCATCCTTGACGCCGACGATGTTCGAATGCGCCTTGGCGAGCGCACCCATCGTCTCCGGCGACATGTCGATGACCGAACGGCCCGGAATGTTGTAGATATAGATCGGCAGCTTGACCGCCTCGGCGATCGCCGAGAAATGCGCGATCAGACCCTTCTGGGTCGGCTTGTTGTAATAGGGCGTAACGACGAGAACGGCATCCGCGCCTGCCTTTTCGGCATGCTGGGCAAGCTCGATCGCTTCGCGTGTGTTGTTCGATCCGGCGCCGGCCATAACAGGAACGCGCTTGGCGGCCGCCTCGATGCAGAGTTCCACCACCCGTTTGTGCTCGGCATGCGACAGCGTCGGCGATTCGCCGGTCGTACCGACAGGAACGAGGCCGCTGCTTCCTTCCTTGATCTGCCAATCGACATGGGCGGCGAAAGCCGCTTCATCGACATTGCCAGAATCCGTGAAGGGGGTGACGAGGGCGGGAATGGATCCCTTGAACATGCAGAACTCCCTAAGGCCGAAATCCACGCTTCGGCCGCATTCTTTGGATAAGAGTTGCGCACCATAGAGCGGTGAAAACGCCGCGACAAGCATGCTGAGATCGGTTTAGGGCAAATTCCGATATCAAATGTGAACGAAGTTTACCGGTTCCGGTAAGCTTTCATTAAGATGCCGTTTGCGAGACTTGGGGCCACGTTTTCGTTGCGAGTATCCCGGATGAGAAGAGCTGTCCTGACCCTGACCGCCCTCGGCCTGTCGGCCGCCGCGTGGAGCAGCGTCGCGTCGCCATTACCGCAGACAGATGTTCCGGTCCCCGACGTCAAGCCGATCGGCTATGTGCCGCAGACATCCATGCCGGAATCGATCATGACCGGCGCCATTCCTCGTACGGTCGCGCCTGTGAACGGCGATCTGAAGAGCGGGCTCGACGCGCTATCGGCCAAGGATCCGCAGCAGGCGATCTCCATTCGCGACGGCATGGCGAAGGGAACGCTCGACCGCCATATCCTGACCTGGGCGATCGCCATGTCCGGGCAGAAGGGTATCCCATCCTACGAGATCGCCGGCGCCTCGCAAGAGCTGAAAGGCTGGCCCGGTCTTTCGCGGCTGCGCGCCAATTCCGAACGCGCGCTCTACGACGAAAACCCTGACCCAGCGGCGGTCTTTGCCGCTTTCGGCGATACTGCGCCAGAGACAAACGAGGGCGCCATCATTCTGTCGCGTGCGCTGGTTTCGGCCGGAAAGCAGGCGCAGGCAGCCAAATATATCCGCAAAGTCTGGCGCGGCCAGGGCCTGGACAAGGCAACTGAAGACAAGATCCTGGCCGAGTTTTCGGGCCTGATCACGCCTGCCGACCACAAGGCGCGCATGGACTATCTCATGTATCGCGGCCGCACGGCACAAGCCAAGCGCTTCGGCGACATGGGACAGGCGCAATCGCTCTACAAGGCCTGGGCGGCCGTCGCCGCCAAGGCGCCGAACGCCGCAGCCCTGCTCAACGGCGTCGACAAGACATGGGGCACCGACCCCGGCTATCTCTTTGCCCGCATCGAATATCTGCGTAAACAGGAGAAATATGCCGAGGCCGCCAAGCTTCTGGCGCAGATGCCATCGAAGCGCGACGAGCTGGTGAACGCCGGCGAATGGTGGAACGAACAGCGGATCATCAGCCGCGGGCTGGTCGATCAGGGACAGTTTGCCGCCGCCTATCGCATCGTTTCCAACAGCGTGGCGACCAGTCCGACCGATATCGTCGAGGCGGAATTCCATGCCGGATGGTATGCGCTGCGCGGCCTTCAGGACCCCAATGCGGCCGAACAGCATTTCCGCAAGATCCTGCAGATCTCCAGCGGGCCACTCTCGGTGTCGCGCGCCTGGTACTGGCTCGGACGCTCGGCGGAAGCCGGTGGCCCCGGCCAATCGAAAGAGTTCTACACCAAGGCTGCGAGCCTCCCGAGCACCTTCTACGGGCAGCTCGCCAGCGAGCGGCTGGGCCGCAAGACGCTGAATGTTTCGTACCCGTCGCCGACCAATGAGGACCGGCAGAACCTGCAATCGCGCGAAGCGGTGCAGGCGATAGCGCGACTTGAAGCCGCCGGACATGGCTGGCGGGCCGCAGCACTCTATCTGGCGCTTGCCGACCAGATCCAGAGCCCCGGCGAACTGGCGATTCTCACCGCGCAGGCCGAGCGCTCCGGTGACCATCACCTGTCGCTGCAGATCGGCAAGATTGCCTATTCGCGCGGCATCGATGTCGCAGCGCTTGCCTTCCCCGTCGGCGTCATTCCCGCAAGCGCCAATATTTCAGGTTCCGGCAAGGCGCTCGCCTATGCCATCGCCCGCCAGGAAAGCGCCTTCAATCCGGCAGCCGTCTCCGCTGCCAATGCCCGTGGTCTGCTGCAGCTTCTGCCTGGCACCGCCAAGGCCGTCGCCAAGCGGCACAACATCGCCTATTCCGCCGACAAGCTGACGGGTGACGCGGGCTATAACGCGACACTCGGCGCCCATTATCTCGGCGAGCAGATCGACGCCTTCGGCGGCTCCTATATCCTGACCTTCATCGCCTATAATGCCGGCCCGAAGCGCGTGCCTGAGTGGATCGCCCGCTACGGCGACCCGCGTGGCAAGAATATCGACGAAATCGTCGACTGGATCGAGCGCATCCCCTTCCCCGAGACACGCAACTACGTGCAGCGTGTGATGGAGAACTATGAGGTCTACAAAGCCCGACTCGGACAGACGCCCGATATCGAGCGCGATCTGATCGGCGGCCGTTCCTCGTAATGGCACTTGAGGGATGATGCAGCGGCGCTAACATCTCTCTCGACAGGGAGATTGCGATGTCGACCGATTTCGGAACTGGCTTTGTGGCACGGACGATCACCACGGCAGACGGCCTGCGCCTGCATGCGCGGGACTATGGCAGCGATCTGAATGCCGCCCTTCCCGTCATCTGCCTGCCGGGGCTGACACGCAACTCCCGCGACTTTCACCAGTTGGCGATCTTTCTCTCGCGCCACCCGCAATTCCCCCGCCGTGTCATCGCCCTTGACTATCGCGGCCGCGGGCTCTCCGACTGGGATGACAACAAGACGAACTACAATATCGCCGTCGAAGCGCAGGATGTGCTGATGCTTTGCGACGCACTCAATGTCCCCCGCGCCGCCTTCATCGGCACCTCGCGCGGCGGATTGATCCTGCATCTGATCGCAGTGATGAAACCGGAATTGCTGGCAGGTGTGGTGCTCAACGACGTCGGGCCGGTGCTGGAACCGGCAGGTCTGCGGCATATCCAGGATTACCTATCGCAGGCGCGGAGGCCAGAGAACTTTGCCGATGCCGCCGAGATTCTACGCGGTCTGCACGGCCGCGACTTTCCGGCGCTTTCGGCGGATGATTGGCGCGAGATGGCGCAGGCGATCTGTCGGCAGGACAGCAGCCTGATCGTCAGCGACTTCGATCCGGCGATCGCTGAAGCGATGAGGGCAGCAGACCTCAGTAAGTCGTTGCCGGATATGTGGGCGCAGCTCGAGGCGATGGCGGTTGCGCCGCTGATGATCGTGCGCGGCGAGAATTCCAAGCTGTTATCTGAAGAGACAGCAAACAAGATGCTGAGGCGCCATCCGCGGGCCGAACGTCTGATAGCTTCAGGCCAGGGACACGCGCCGTTGCTGCATATCGATGGCATTGCCGAGCGGTTGCAGCAATTCATCGAAGCTTGCGGTTAGCGGCTACCGCATCGGGACCAAGCAAATCGATTTGACGATATGCTGAAAAACAAAAAGCCCGGCTCGAGAGCCGGGCTTTCGTGATTTGACCGAAGTCAGATCAGATTAGAATGCGCGCTGCAGGCGGAAGAAGCCGTTTACGCCGTCCGTGCTGTTGCCAGCGCCGTCGTCAGCATTGCCGTAGTTGATTGCCAGCTTCGTGGAGAGGTTCTCTGCGATCTGGTAGTCGAGCGTTACGCCAGCGAGCCAGGTGTGGCCGTCGTCGTAGTTGCCGTCAACGTCAAGTTCGGTGTTGCCGATGTACTGAACGCCAGGAGTAATGGTGAACTTGTCGGTAGCCTTGACAGCGTACTGAGCAGCGATCGACCATTCACCAGCCGTGTAGTAAGCGCTCTGGCCGCTGGAGTAGATACCAGCGATACCGAAGGTACCCGGACCGATGTCAGCACCGAGCTTTACGCGAACAGCGCCTTCTTCAGCGTCGATGTCGTAGCCGCCGATGACCTGGTACGTGAAGGCACCAGCCGTGCCACCAACGCCAACGTCGATACCGACGTCGTTACCATTGGTTTCCCAATCGAAGCCCTGGCCGCCGAGTTCTTCAACAGCGATACCAGCGTAGAAGTCGCCAGACTCATACTGGTAACGGATGGTGTTGAAGCTGGTCGTGCCGGAGTTCAGCGTGTCGAACTCGCCCGAGAAGTCATCATCCCACCAGTTAACGAACTTACCGACGCGGAGGCCAGCGATGTCGATGTAAGCGGTGTCGAGAACGGTCGAGTCCTGCGAGGACTGATCGAGAGCGTCGCCAGCCGGGCGGTAGTTAGCCTGGTAGACGATAACGCCGGTGAGCGGGCCGTATTCGGTGTCGCTCTTGGCAGTGAACTGAACCTGACCGCGGGTGCGGACGTTCCAGTCTTCAGCGCCACCGTTTTCGTATGCATCGCCGAAGCCGAAGTTTACGTCAAAACGAACGTAGCCTTCGATCTTGAGGCAGGTTTCGGTGCCCGGGATGTAGAAGTAGCCAGTGCCGTATGCGTCGCAAACGCGAACGTATTCTACTGCTTCCGGTTCAGCTGCAACGATAGCGTCGGCAGCCTGTGCACCGGATACTACTGCGAGAGCAGCAGCGGAGCCGAGAAGAAGGCTCTTGATTGTCATTGGTGACCTCCAATTCAAAGTTTCGATCGGGTCTGGGATTTTTCGCCGTTAGAGCAGCGTTCCCTGCCCCATCCCCATGTTTCAAGAAGTCGGACGATCAACCGCCCTCGCTTCCGAGGTTGAAAATACAAGACGCCGTCCGTCACGCAATCACCAACTGCCTCCTTTGTGCTGTTTGCATCTGCCTTCACAGACCCCTGTTGCTCAAAGGACACAAAATCGACATACGCCCCGCCGGCTTCTTTATACTTCGTTAAGAAACGCCCGGTTTTGCAGGGGTTTAGCGGGATCTCACATGTGGATGAACAGGCGTTATGTGCCGCAATGATACCGATTTTCCGCCGGATTCGGGGCTTTCGGCACATCTTGCTTGTCGTGCCGGAGGATTTGGTTTGCGCCGATGACCAGAGATGGAGGCTCGTGAATCACATCCGGCCTGCGGTGATTCCCATTTTTGATTCTGCGGGGAACTGAATTCGATTCCATTTGAACGGCAAAACGCCCGGTGCGGATTCGCAGCCGGGCGTCACAAACGAAATGCTGAATGATCTGTTTTGGGAAGGATGGCGGAGAAGATGGGATTCGAACCCACGATACCCTCTCGGGTATACTCCCTTAGCAGGGGAGCGCCTTCGACCACTCGGCCACCTCTCCGGTTGGGAGCCTGATAGAGTCATTCGACTGGTGAATCAAGCGCTATTTCGGCTTTTCACAGTCGAGACCACAGGGCACCCGGTCTTTATGCCAAGAGCTGCTTCAGATCGGCAGCGCCGTCGGCCAGAATGGCCTTGTCCGGATTGATTCCGCTCTCCAGCATCTTCTTTCCCGTCACATAGGCCTTGGCGTCGTTGATGGCGTCGACGGCGATGAACTGGCCCTTGCGGAAGTACCAGATCGAATGCGCGCCTTCGCGGGCGCCCGGGCGCAGCAGCGTTTCGTCGTAGCCGAGGTTGAAGCCGGCGATCTGCAGCTTCACGTCATACTGATCCGACCAGAACCACGGCTTCGGATCATAAGGAGCATTGCCGCCTGCAATGACGGCAGCGGCGGCATCGGCCTGGTCGACGGCGTTCTGCACCGATTCGAGTCTGATCCTGCCGCCCTGCCAGGGGAGCACGGCGCAATCGCCTGCTGCATATATGGAGCGATCGGAGGTGCGGGCGAAGTCGTCGACAATGATTCCATTGGCGACATCGAGGCCCGCTTCCTTGGCGAGCTGGTCGTTCGGGACGACGCCGATGCCGACGATGGCGAAATCGATGTCGATCACCGACCCATCGGAAAGCTCGGCGCCGACAACACGGCCATCCTTGCCGATCAGATGTTTCAATCCGGTCTTTTCGCGGATGACGACGTCGTGGGTTTCGTGAATCACCCGGATGATGTCAGCGGTTTCCTTGGCGGCGACGCGCTGCAGGATGCGCTCGGCCATCTCGATGACCGTCACTTCAAGGCCGAGATGGCGGGCGACAGCCGCCGCTTCGAGACCGATATAGCCGCCGCCTATAATAAGGACACGGCGGCCGGGGCGCATTTCGCCGGCAAGCAGGTCGGCATCGCGCTTGTCGCGAGCGACATAGACGCCTTCGAGATCGCCGCCGATGGCTGCCGGCAGCTTGCGCGGCGTCGAGCCCGTCGTCAGCGCCAGCGTTCCATATTCTATAGAGGAGCCGTCCTGCAGCAGCACCTGCTTGGTGTCGCGCTTGATCTGCTCGACCCAGGTCGACAGGCGGATCTCGACATTATTGTCCGGGTACCACTGCTCCGGGCGGAAGAGCAGGCGATCGAAGCTCATCTCGCCGAGCAGATATTTCTTGGAGAGCGGCGGGCGCTGGTACGGCAGAACATCCTCGGCGCCGAGGATGGTGATCGGGCGGGTGTCCTTGAGGGCGCGGAGTTTCGCAGCCATGGCGAAGCCTGCCTGCCCTGCGCCGATGATTACCAGTCTGTCCGTCACGGTCCCGCTCCCTGCAATCGTTGTTGGGGCGAGAGGTAGTCCCCGCCCCTTGCGCCGTCAACCGGAAGCGAATCTCTTCAGTCGATCTCGATCCAGCGGCGCTCGTGAAACGACTGTGCCATGGCGTGAACAGACTTCTCTATCCTAAGACCGTCTTCGAATGTCACCAAGGACGACGGCTCGCCCGAAATGGCGCGGATCAGTTCGCGGCATTCGATGATCTTCAGATCGTTGAAGCCGAGGCCGTGGCCCGGTGCGGGAATGAAGCGGTCATAGGGCTGGTGCGCAGGCGCCGCGAGAATCTTGCGGTAACCCTGCTCGGTGCCCCGTCCCGTTGCCTGATAGAGATCGAATTCGTTCATCCGCTCCTGATCGTAGGCGATCGAGCCCTTCGAGCCGTAGATCTGCAGCGCGATGCGGCCCTTGCGGCCCCAGGCGGCGCGGTTGGCCATCAACACGGCGGAGATGCCGCCGCCGAGGCGCATCAGCACATTGGCCGCATCGTGATTCTCGACGGCGCGGCGGCCGCCTTCCTTGACCGGACGATCGGCATAGGGTTTCACCATATCGGTAATGACGGCCTCGACATGGCCGAAGAGATACCAGAGCAGCGACAGCGGGTGGACGGCGAAATCGTCGAGCGCACCGTAGCCTGCCGAGAGCTCACTCTTCCAATAGAAGAAGACATCGGCATCGGCCATGAAGTCCTCGTCCATCTCGACGCGGATATGGTTGACCGTTCCGATCGCGCCTTCCTCGATCAGGGTCTTGATGTGCCGCATGATCGGGTTCTGGATATAATTGTAGCCGAGCACGGCGACCTTGCCCGATGCCTTGGCGACATCGAGCATGCGGCTGGCGTCCTTATAAGCAGGCGCCATCGGCTTTTCGCACCAGACGTGCTTGCCCGCTTCAAGCGCTGCGATCGCCATCTCGGCGTGGAACTGGTTGGGCGTCGTCACCGAGACGACGTCGACTTCAGGATCAGCGATCAGCGTCCGCCAATCCGCGGTCGCCTTCTCGAAGCCGAATTCGGAGGCGCGCGACCTGGCGAGATCGGGGTTGGCTTCGGCCAGATGGACGAGGCGCGGCCGCTCGACATCGCCGAAGACGGTCTTGACCGCATTCCAGGCCAGCGCGTGGCACTTGCCCATATAGCCGGTACCGATCAAACCTATGCCAAGTGGCCTCATTTTGCGTATCCTCCTCCGAAAGCGAGGCGATTTTTGGAATATTTAGATCATTTTGACAAGATGCTAATGTTGCGACATTTGCGGCATGGGCGCCGGATTTACGTCTAAAATACTGAAAATTAAGCGAATTAAAAACAATTAGAAACGCCGGGAGAAATCATCTATGGTGCGGAATATGGAATATATGTTTCATTTCTTGGGTTGCCTGCATGGATAACGACGCAAAAGCGCAGACGCGCGTACCCCGCGATTTCGAGAGTCTGCGCAGCACGATCATCGAGCGGAAGGTGAGCATGCCGAAGCGCCTGGCGCAGGTCGCCGCCTTCGCGCTCAGCAATCCCGATGAAATCGCCTTCGGCACGACGGCCAGCATCGCCGCCGCCTCCGAGGTCCAACCGTCGACTCTCGTGCGCCTTGCGCATCATCTGGGTTACGAGGGCTTTTCGGATCTGCAGAGCATTTTCCGCGAGCGGCTACGCGACCGGACGCTGAGCTATGAAGAGCGTCTGGTAACGCTGGAACAGTCCGGCGGTGACGATGAGGACGCCAATCTGCTTTCGGGCTTCATCGGCGCGGCCAGCCAGTCGATCAACCGCATGGCTTCGACAGTGCAGAGCGAGACCTTCACCAAGGCGGTAGATATCCTCGCAGCCGCAGAGACGATCTATCTGATCGCCAAACGCCGCTCCTATCCGCTGACGGCGCATATGACCTACGCCTTCTCAAAACTCGGCATCCGCCACCAGATCGTTGCGTCGCCGAATGGCGTCGATCCTGAGATGGTGCAGTTTGCGACGCCGAGAGATGCAGCGATCGCGGCGAGCTTCTCGCCCTATGCGGCCGACAGCCTGTCGCAGGCCGAAGCGCTTGCCGATCGCGGCGTGCCTGTCGTTGCCATTACCGATTCGGCCTTTTCACCGCTGGCGTCACGCGCCACCTGCTGGTTCGAGGTGGCGGAGGCGGATTTTGCCGGGTTCCGGTCGCTCTCGGCGTCGATGGCGCTGACCATGGCATTGCCGGTGGCGATTGCCGAGCGCCGGCGCAAGACACAGGGCCAAAAGCCATCGAAAAGCAAAATGGAATAAATATTCCGAATTGACAACAAGACGGAACCGTTGTTTCATTATTGCCAATTCGCGGACATTTCAGACCGCATAAAAATGAGCGGGAGGACAATATGGTAGAATCGAATCCGGGTGCGCAGCCCGAGGCATCTCTCGATGTGATCACCATCGGCCGTTCCTCCGTTGACCTTTATGGCCAGCAGATCGGCACGCGGCTTGAGGATATCGGCTCCTTTGCGAAATCCGTCGGCGGCTGCCCGGCGAATATCGCCATCGGCACGGCGCGGCTCGGGCTGAAGTCGGCGCTGATAACCCGCGTCGGCAACGAGCAGATGGGCCGCTTCATCATCGAACAGTCGGCCCGCGAAGGCGTCGAGACCAAGGGCATCAAGACGGACAAGGAGCGGCTGACGGCGCTCGTTCTGCTGGCCGTCGAGGCCGAAGGCGTTTCGCCGATGATCTTCTACCGCTCCGACTGCGCCGACATGGCGCTGGAAGAAAGCGATGTCGATGAGGACTTCATCAAGTCGTCGCGCGCGGTTCTGGTCTCCGGTACGCATTTTTCCCGACCGAACACCGAGGCAGCACAGCGCAAGGCGATCCGGATTGCCAAGGCGAACGGCCGCAAGGTGATCTTCGACATCGATTACCGCCCGAATCTCTGGGGCCTTGCCGGCCATGCCGAGGGCTTCGAGCGCTATGTGAAGTCAGACCGCGTCTCCTCGAAGATGAAGGAAACGCTGCCGGATTGCGATCTGATCATCGGCACGGAAGAGGAAATCCTGATCGCTTCGGGCGCCGACGACGTGCTCGGCGCGCTCAAGGAAATCCGCCGGATGTCGCCCGCCACCATCGTGCTCAAGCGCGGCGCCATGGGCTGCATCGTCTATGACGGCCCGATCAGCGACAATCTGGAAGACGGCATTGTCGGCGAAGGTTTCCCGATCGAGGTGTTCAACGTGCTCGGCGCCGGCGACGCCTTCATGTCCGGCTTCCTGCGCGGCTGGCTGAAGGATGAGCCGCTGAAGACCTGCGCCACCTGGGCCAATGCCTGCGGCGCCTTCGCGGTCTCCCGCCTGCTCTGCTCGCCTGAGTATCCGACCTGGGCCGAGCTCGACTTCTTCCTGACGAAGGGCAGCGAACACCGGGCGCTGCGCAAGGACGAGGCGATCAACCACATTCACTGGGCATCGACCCGCAAGGGTGACATTCCGCTATTGATGGCGCTGGCGATCGACCATCGCTCGCAGCTCACCAGCGTCTGCGACGAACTCGGCGTCGATCACAAGAAGATCGTCGCCTTCAAGCGGCTGGCCGTCGAAGCCGCCGCCCGGGTTGCCAACAATCGCAGTGGCTACGGCATGCTGATCGACGAGCGCTTCGGCCGCGACGCCTTTTTCGATGCAGCGGCCAAGAATTTCTCCTGGATCGGCCGCCCGGTCGAGCTGCCGGGTTCGAAACCGCTGCGCTTCGAGTTCAGCCAGGACATCGGCTCGCAGCTCGTCGAATGGCCGCTGAACCATTGCATCAAGTGCCTGTGCTTCTATCACCCCGATGATCCGGCCAAGTTGAAGCTCGAGCAGCAGGAAAAGCTACGCACACTGTTCGAAGCCGCCCGCAAGGTCGGCCGCGAGCTGCTGGTCGAGATCATCGCCAGCAAGAACGCACCGCTGACCGACGATACCGTCTCGACGGCAATGGAAGAGCTCTATGCGCTCGGCATCAAGCCGGACTGGTGGAAGCTCGAGCCGCAGGCATCGAGCGCCGCCTGGAAGAAGATCGATGCGGTGATCGCCAAAAATGATCCATGGTGCCGTGGTATCGTGCTGCTGGGGCTGGAAGCGCCGGCCGACGAATTGCTCAAGGGCTTCGAGGCGACACTCGCCGCCCCGTCGGTCAAGGGCTTTGCCGTCGGACGCACGATCTTTGCCGATGCGGCACGAGGCTGGCTGTCGGGCAAGATGAATGACGAGGATGCTATATCCGACATGGCGGGCCGTTTCCGCCAGCTGACCGAGGCCTGGCTGAAGACGCGCGGGCTGAATTGAGGAATTAAACCCCTCCCCAACCCCTCCCCACAAGGGGGAGGGACTTAACCTGAGGCGCCGCCTCGCTTTACAAATCAACGTTCTAGCGAACGCAACGTTGCGATGAAAGCGCGGAGAGCCCGGCGGGTTAGCCCCTCCCCCTTGTGGGGAGGGGTTGGGGAGGGGAAGATACAGAGCGAAGGTTCGGGAGGACCCGATGGGTAAGACAATCCGTTTGACGATGGCGCAGGCTGTTGCGCATTTCCTGAAGAAGCAGATGACCGTCGTCGACGGCAAGAAGGTGCCGATCTTCGGCGGTGTCTGGGCGATCTTCGGCCATGGCAACGTCGCCGGCATGGGCGAAGCGCTCTATCAGGTGCGCAGCGAGCTGCCGACCTACCGCGCCCATAACGAGCAGGGCATGGCGCATTCGGCGATCGCCTATGCCAAGGCGAGCTTCCGCAAGCGCTTCATGGCCTGCACGACCTCGATCGGCCCCGGCGCACTCAATATGGTGACGGCCGCCGGTGTAGCGCATGTCAACCGCATCCCGGTTCTCTTCCTGCCCGGCGACGTCTTCGCCAATCGCGCCCCGGATCCGGTGCTGCAGCAGATCGAAGACTGGGGCGATGGCACGGTGTCGGCCAACGACGCCTTCCGCCCGGTTTCGCGCTATTTCGACCGCATCACCCGCCCCGAGCAAATCATCTCGGCGCTGAAGCGCGCCATGCAGGTGCTGACCGATCCGCTGGATTGCGGGCCGGTGACGCTTTCGCTCTGCCAGGATGTACAGGCCGAGGCCTTCGATTATCCGGAAAGCCTGTTCGAAGAGAAGGTCTGGGCTGTCAGGCGTCCGCAACCCGATGCCGACGAGCTTGCCTCGGCGATCGCTCTCGTCAAGGCATCGCAGAAGCCGGTGATCATCGCCGGCGGCGGCGTGCTCTATTCGCAGGCGACCAAGGAACTGGCCGCGTTTGCAGATACGCACGGCGTTCCCGTCGTGCTGACGCAGGCCGGCAAATCGGCGATCGACGAGCGTCATCCGCTGGCTCTCGGTTCGGTCGGCGTCACCGGAACCTCGGCCGCCAATGCAATTGCCGAGGATACCGACCTCATCATCGCCGTCGGCACCCGCTGCCAGGACTTCACGACCGGCTCCTGGGCGCTCTTCAAGAATGACGGGCTGAGGATGCTCGGCCTCAATATCGCGGCCTACGACGCCTACAAGCATGATGGCCAGCCGCTGGTCGCCGATGCGCGTGAGGGCCTGAAGGCACTGTCCAAGGGTCTTTCCGGCTGGAAGGCGCCGGCAGCACTTGCCGAAAAGGCGACGAAGGAAAAGAACGTCTGGGTGGAGGCCGCCAGCAAGGCGATGGCGTCCACCAATGCGGCGCTACCCTCCGACGCGCAGGTGATCGGCGCCGTGACGCGTTCGTTCGAGCTCGAAAAGGCGATCGGCCTTTGCGCCGCCGGCGGTCTTCCCGGCGAAATGCACAAGCTCTGGCCGGCAACGGCACCGGGCAGCTACCACATGGAATATGGCTTCTCCTGCATGGGCTACGAGATCGCCGGTGGCCTCGGCGCCAAGATGGCGCATCCCGAGAAGGACGTCGTCGTGATGATCGGCGACGGTTCCTACATGATGCTGAATTCGGAGCTGGCGACATCGGTGATGATGGGCCTGAAGCTCAACATCGTGCTGCTGGATAACCGCGGCTACGGCTGCATCAACCGGCTGCAGATGGCAACCGGCGGCGCCAACTTCAACAACCTGTTGAAGGACTCTTATCACGAAGTCATGCCGGAGATCGATTTCCGCGCGCATGCCGAAGCGATGGGGGCGATTGCCGTCAAGGTCGCATCGATCGCCGAACTGGAAAAGGCGATCGCCGATTCGAAGGGCAACGATCGGACCTCAGTCTTCGTCATCGATACCGATCCGTTGATCACGACGGAGGCCGGTGGCCACTGGTGGGATGTCGCCGTGCCCGAGGTGAGCCCGCGCGATCAGGTCAACAAGGCGCATGCGGCCTATGTGAAGGCACGCGAGGCACAGCGGGCTGGTTGATTTCAAACATTAGAGCCGGGAGCCCCCTCATCCCCGGCGCAACAAGTTGCGCCTGAGACCTTCGGGCACCTTTTCCCCTAGGGGAGAAGGTGGCGGCAGCCGGATGAGGGGGCCGCACTCACTGATTTAAGAGAATGACGAGGAGAATACCAATGAAGGCCAAACTTGGCATGTCGCCCATCGCCTGGTGGAACGACGATCTTCCTGAACTGAGCGACGACGTATCGCTAGAAGAGTGCCTGCGCCAGTCGCGCGGCGCGGGCTTTACCGGCATGGAACAGGGCCGCCGCTTCCCGAACAATCCCGGTGAAATGCTGCCGATCCTGCGCGCCGCCGACGTGACGCTCTGCGGCGGCTGGTTCTCGGGCACGCTCGTCAACGAGGAGCTTGCCGCCAACAAGGACCGCATCGCGCCGATGATCGAGCTGTTCAAGGCGGTCAACGCGCCTTGCATCGTCTATGGCGAAGTCGGCCGTTCCATCCAGGGCGACCGGTCCAAGCCGCTCGCCACCAAGCCGCGCCTTTCCGATGACGAAATGAAGGCCTATGCGGGCCGCGTCACCGAATTCGGCGAATGGTGCGCCGATCAGGGCATGCGCCTCTCCTACCACCACCATATGGCGGCCGTGGTCGAGACCGAACCGGAACTCGACGCCTTCATGAAGCATTCGGGCGCAGGTATTCCGCTGCTGCTCGATGCCGGTCACCTGGCCTTTGCCGGCGGTGACGTGCTGCGCGCCATCGACAACCACCACGCCCGCATCAACCACGTCCACGTCAAGGATATCCGCAAGCCTGTCGTCGATGGCCTCGACCGCAGCAAGCAGTCGTTCCTCGATGCGGTGGCGCTCGGCGCGTTTACTGTTCCCGGTGACGGCTCGCTCGATTTCGCCGCGATCGTCCAGCGCTTTGCCGATTACGGCTATGAGGGCTGGTTCGTCGTCGAAGCCGAACAGGACCCGCGCAAGGCACCGCCGAAGAAGATGGCCGAGGTCGGCTATGCCGAACTGATGCGGGTGATGACGGCGGCCGGTTATACGGTGGAGACGGAAGGGTTCCCGAAGGGGTAGTCTGCCGCGAGACATGAGGGCGTGACACCCCCCTCTGCCCTGCCGGGCATCTCCCCCACAAGGGGGGGAGATCGGCGAGTGGTTGGCGTCTCGCCAAAAAGTTGAATGTAGAACGATCGGCTGCGCCCAGCCAATCTCCCCCCTTGTGGGGGAGATTTCCGGCAGGACAGAGGGGGAGCCGCACTCACGGATACATCGAGGAGGAAACACCATGCCGAATCTCAAGGTAAAACCCGAAGGCACCAGCGGCCGCGTCACCCATGTGACGCCTGAAAGCGCCGGCTGGACCTATGTCGGCTTCGACATGTATCGGCTGAAACCGGGCGAGACCGCATCGGGCGAAACGGGTGAGCGCGAGATCTGCCTCGTCTGGGTCAGCGGCAAGGGCAAGGCCTCGGCTGGCACCCGTGATTTCGGCACGCTCGGCGAGCGCATGAGTCCGTTCGACGGCGCACCGCATGCGCTCTATATCCCGATGGAATCGGCATGGTCGGTGACCGCCGAGACCGATCTGGAACTTGCCGTCTGCTCCGCACCGGGCGGCGGCACCTACGAGGCGAAGGCGATCCCGCCGGGCACGCATCCACCGCTGACGCGCGGCAAGGGCACCAATGTCCGCCACGTCAACAACATCATGCCAGAAGACGATGCGTCGGCGCATTCGCTGCTCGTCGTCGAGGTGATCACGCCGGGCGGCCATACCTCCTCCTACCCGCCGCACAAGCACGACCAGGACAATCTGCCGAACGAGAGCTTCCTGGAAGAGACCTATTATCACCGCCTCAACCCGCCGCAGGGCTTCGGCTTCCAGCGCGTCTATACCGACGACCGTTCGCTCGACGAGGCGATGGTGCTCGAAGACGGCGACGTGACGCTGGTGCCGAAGGGTTATCACCCCTGCGCGGCGACGCATGGCTATGACCTCTACTATCTCAATGTCATGGCCGGGCCGAAGCGGGTATGGAAGTTCTACAACGCGCCGGAGCATGAGTGGCTGCTGAAATAATCAGCCGTTCGATCGCTAAATAATCTGACAGCGGGCGAGCCGTGCAGATGGTTCACTGCCTCCATCGAAACAACACCGATGGAGCAATATCATGCACGGCTCGACCACCCTTATCTCCGGCCGCAACGGCCACCTGCCACACACGGCGCAATCGCGTCTGCTGGCCACCCTCCTCTCCTTCTATCGCTGGACTGCGCGCAAGCTTCGCGAGCGGCGCAACCTGAACGCCGTCATGGAGCTTTCGGATGCGCAGCTGAAGGATATCGGGCTGTCGCGCTACCAGACCGAAAGCGACGTGCACGTCTATTCCCGCGATTGAACTATGCTAGAATAAGCCCGCAATCCCCGGACGATATGATGCCGCAATTTTCGACAGCGCTGCTTTTGAAGACGGATACCGTCACCATCCGTGACGTGGTCTGCGATGGCGAATGCCGTCACAGGAGCGACGAGGAATGCGCCCACAAGACCAGCCTCGTCTATCCCTATCGTGGCGTCTTCATGCGCCATGTCGGGCGCAGCGACACGGTGGCAGAAGCCAACCAGATGCTGTTCTTCAATGCCGGGCAAGGTTACCAGATCAGCCATCCTGTCGATGGAGGCGATGCCTGCATCGACCTTTCCGTCGATGACGCGCTGCTGGCCGAACTGGCGCCCCGAGATCAGGTCCAGCCCGGCGATCTGTTCGGCTTTCGCCGGCAGCGCCGGCGGATCGACCCGCGGGCGCAGGCGCTTGTCGCCCTTCTACGCCATGGCCTGCGTCAGGGCGCTGCCGAGACGCTGGAAGCGGAGACGCTTGCGCTTACCCTCGTTCGCCGTTCGCTTGGCGAACGCACGTCACATGGAGCAGGCGCCAGTATCGGCCGTCAGAAGCTTGTCGATCGGGCAAAGCTGGTGCTCTCCTCCGACCTCGCCCGGCGCTGGACGCTTGCGGAGATCGGCGCCGAAGTCGGCGTTTCGCCCGTCTATCTCACCCAGGTCTTCCAGCAGGTCGAGGCTGCGCCGCTCTATCGCTATCAGCTGCGGCTGCGCCTTGCCCGGGCGCTCGATCTTCTCGGCAAGTACGACGATCTGACCGCGCTCGGCCTTGAGCTCGGCTTTTCGAGCCACAGCCACTTCACTGCCTCGTTCCGCCAGACATATGGCCAGAGCCCGGCAGAATTCCAACGCGCGGCGCGCATCCGGCCGCGATAAGTCGCTAAAGAATTCGACAGCGAGGCCGGTGCCTCCAGTGGTCTTATGATCCTGTCCCGAACGGGATACCCAACGGAGGATCAGAAGATGAAGAAAACCACATGCGCCGCCTGCGACTGCGAACTCGGCCATGACGCGATCAGCGTCAAGCTCGGCGGCACAACCGTGGAAGTCTGCTGCCAGGAATGTGCCGAGGCGCTGAAGGAAGCCGATACGGCAGCGACGGACAATAAGGACTAGAGGGTCACAACGACGCCCCAACCACTCCCTCATTCCTGTGCTTTTCACAGGAATCCAGCCGCCGCGCGTCGGCGTGGCTAGAAGAGTCTTTCCAGCCCAAGGACTTGGGCTGGCTGGATCCCTGTGACATCCCGTGGGCGAGGCCCTAAGGGCACAGGGATGAGGGAGTCTATCTATTCAAGCCGGCAACAACCCATACCGCCACCCCAACCGCCGCGCATTCCGCGCCAGCACCGCAAAGGCCAGCAGGAACATGCAGGCCTCAGCGAAGACCGGCACCATCCAGATTCCCATCTCGCCAAAGGCATGCGGCATCAGGAAGGTCAGCGGCAGGGTGAAGAGATAGGCGCGCGACAGGCCGAAGATCGCCGCCCGTTTGGCGTCGCCAATCGCCTGGAAATAGCCTGACAGCACGATCATCTGGCCGAACAGGAAATAGGCTCCGACAGTCCAGGGCAGGATGCGCGAGACCTCGGCGATCACAACAGGGTCGGCGACGAAGATGTGGCCGAGGCGGGTTGCCGAGAGCTCGACGATGATCTCCACGCCGGTGCAATAGACGAGCGCCGCGATCATCGCGATCTTCAGGCTCTGGCCGACGCGATCCCGCAGGCCCGCGCCGTAATTGTTGCCAGCGATCGTCTGCGAAGCGATGTTGAGGCCGAGTAGCGGCAGGTAGGCGACGGTCATGACGCGGGTGATGATGCCATAGGCACCGACGGTGGCGACATAATCGCCCTCGCCCCAGATCGACAAGTTGAAGATCACGGCTGCCGAGCAGAGCGAGATGCCGATGAAGCCGAGGCTCATCGGTGCACCGAGCGCGAGGATTGGCTTCCAGTCAGAGAGCGGGAAGCGCGTTGAAGGCCGTAGCGCGGCAACGTTGCGCCACCGATAGATGATGACGGCGAGCAGGCAGATCGCCTGGGCGAGCACCGAACCCAGCGCCGAACCGGCCACACCCCAATGCAGCACCGCCATGAAGAACCAGTTGGCGGCGATGTTGAGCGCCGAGGCGGCCAGCATGACAAGCGTCATGAAGCCGATCCGGCCTTCGCTGCGCAGCGCGTCGATGTTGAGCGACAGGAAGAAGGCGATGGGTGCGGCGCCGACCATGATGCCCATGAAGGTGCAGGCGCTGGCCGCGACCGCCATATCGCCCGCCGCGGCATTGCCGACGATCCGCCAGCCGATGGTCCAGTAGATAAGGTTGACGACGAGCACGACGGCGATCGCCAGCGCATGGGTGGCAGCGAAGGTGCGGCGGGCGGCATCGCGATTGCCGCCGCCGAGCTCGCGGGCCAGGATGCTCGCCATGCCGTTGGAGACCAGCGACTGCAGCGCCACGACCATCATCAGCCCGGGAAAGATCAGCGTCACCGCCGAGAGCGCCCCGGCGCCGACATAGGCACCGAGGAAATAAGCGTCCACCACGGCAAACAGGCCGTTGATGGTGGTGATCAGGATGATCGGCGCGGCCGTGCGGGCGAAGACCCTGGGCAGCGGCGCGGTGAGAAACGGATTGGCTGCGGATGCGGTGTTCATCACTCAGATCCCCAATCAGATATCGAGAATAAGCTGCGCCAGACCATTAGAGGTCTTGCGCGGCGAGATGCCGTTGCCGTCCACCTGAGCATTGACGCGCTGGCGGAACGCCGAGAAGCTCTCGAAGGTCACGACATCGACGGGTTCGTCGAAATGCAGGGTGATCTTGTGCAGCCCCCCGTTCGTCTGCGCCAGCGCCAGCACCTTGCCGGTAAAGGGCTGGTTCAGGTAGCGGCCGCGCACCTGCGCGCCGACCGACAGCCGCGAAATCGGTTCGGCATTCGGGCGGGTGGCGAGCGCTGACAGCGTGTTCCAGTCACGCGCGCCATATTGCTGGGCGATAAGTTCGAGCGCGGCACTGTGGGATAGCGCGCTGCCGCGGGTTTCCATGGCCTGGCGCAGGCGCTTGGCCTGAGCCTTCAGCTCGTCGATGGATGGATAGGTCGTCGTCACAGGTTCAGCCTTTCGGAAGGCATGCCATTATCGACTGTGAATGGGAGCTCGCCTTGCCGTCAGTCAGCATGCACCAAATGGCCGTGACTCATGTTTGCGAGGCTTCACCATGGACTTTCATCCGCGAGCGGCCGGTGCCTCGAACCGCAGCCTGTATGCGGCAGAGCGGAGAAACTGTCAAGAATGCCCCATAATGACCTGCCCGGCGGCGCCCGAAACGCCGGAAATACAGCGCGCTTTTCGCCGCCAGTCCCGCATAAGGCTCAAAATTTACCAATGCTTTTCACAACTTATCAGCATTCCCATATTACATTTCAACCAGACAACAAGCGGAGGCTGACATGGCCTTTCAGATGCACCTCAATGACGGCGATCAGGAGCAATCCTATCGCGACTTCCACCTGGATCGGCCCGGCAAGATCATCTTCGTCGGCCACCACCTCAGCACCGGCACGCAGGTCCGCTGCCTGATCCGCACGATCAATCTCGGCGGCGCGGTGCTGGAAGTGAGCCCCTCGGTGGAGATGCCGAGCAATTTCTTCCTCGAGATCCTCGGCATTCACGACGAGATCGGCTCGACGGTGGTCAAGCGCGAAGGCGAGCTCGTGACGATCAGTTTCAACATGCTGATCAACGCCGAGTTCCTGCATCACGTACTGCGGCTGAGCTTCGAAACCGGCCTCTGATCTTCTCCCATGAAAACGGACGGCCGAAGCCGCCCGCGGTATCTTGCTTCGTTTCAGACGTTACGCCGCGAGGTGGCGCTCGATCTGGTCAACCGGCAGATTGGTATAGTCCTTCGCGACTTCGGCAGATATGGCCGCCTGCGCACCGGCGCTGAGAACCGGGCGGAGCGTGCCGAGCGCCTTCGGCGGCGCGACGAGGACGATGCGGCGGGCATCTTTCTGATGCACGAGCTCATCCAGCTTTGCGGCCACCTGCTTCAGAAATTCGGCTTCTGCCCGGCCCTGCCAATCGGTTTGCTCGATCGCGCTGGCACTCTGGCCATCCGGCGCCGAGGTCCGGCCCGGCTTGTCGGTGCCGAGTTCACGGGTCGGCTCGTTCGGCTGCGTCAGGGTTTCCTGAACCTGCAGGTTCATGATCTGGGCGTCGCCGGCATTCTGCATGAACAGCGCTTTCGCACCGTCGCAGACCACCACCCAGGACTCCCAAGGCACTCTGATATCAGCCATTTTTCATATCCTCTTGATTGTTTACCGAAGCGCGGAGCACTTCATCGACCAAGGCAAAACGCCTGGGAATTGAAAGAGTTCGCAGCCCGGGCCGAGAAAACGATTCAGTCAGGCAATCCAATTTCTCAATTCAGCGTAGAGATGATCAAACGGGAGAGACGCCGATGAAAACAGCGCTGCTTGCCTATGCCGGGTCTTTCGCCACGCTGCTGGTGCTGGATGCGATCTGGCTCGGCCTCGTTGCTCGCACCTTCTACCGCGATCAGCTGGGCGACCTGATGCTGCCGCAGCCTGCACTCGGCATCGCGGCATTGTTCTATGTGTTCTTTGCAGTCGCCGTCGTGGTGCTCGCGGTGCTTCCGGCGGTCAGCGCGGCCTCGCTGACCACAGCGCTTGCCTATGGTGCCATTCTGGGACTGGCGGCCTACGGCACCTATGACATTACCAATCTGTCGACGCTGAAGAACTGGCCTGTGACAATGACCCTGGTGGACATGGCCTGGGGCACATTCGTCACCGCGGCAACGGCTGCGGGCGGCTATGCGGCGGCGCGGGCTTTTGGCGCATAGGCTTCCCGCTGCGGCACAGGACTGTGTCACGTAAGCACAAAATTCACATTCACTAAAATTGTCTAAATCTCTTTGACGAATGCGCAAAACATTCATGTGAGGCTCTGCCAGAACGCGCCAGGATGACCTTGGCTCAGACGGAGGACTGCACGATGTCCATGGACCGGGCAACGCATCTCGCGACGGTGAAATCTGAGGTCTACGACCAGCGCTGGGAGCAATTCCAGGTCAGCCGGCCGGCGCGCATCATCGCGGTGCGCCCGTGTCTCACCGGCATGTCGCTTCGCAGTGCGGAGATCCTCGATATCTCGCGCGGCGGTGCCACCTTCCTCGTCGCGTCGACGGCCGGCCTTCCGAAACATTATTATCTGAACATTCTCGGGCTCGCCTACCGCATCGGCTGCGCCGAGGTGTACCGCAACAAGGAACGCATCGGCGTTCGCTTCATCAACGTTCTCGATCCGGAAGTACTGCGCCGCGTGGTGCGCGCCGACTTCATGGCCGGCAATGTCGAGGCGATCCAGGCTCGTCGCGCGGGCCGCATCACGGCGATGCAATAGGCCGGTTTCTGGAATAATCTTGCTTGCCTTGAAAAGAGCGGCGCCTATTGTTGGCGCCGCTTTCATTTTATCCGGGATTCAGCATTTCCATGTCCGCCTTTTCGCGCTTCACGCCGCTGGTCAGCTCCCTGCCCTCCACCGTTCCCTTCGTCGGCCCCGAAGCCATCGAGCGCCAGCGCGGCCTGAAGGTTGCTGCCCGCATCGGCGCCAATGAAAACGGCTTCGGCCCGGCGCCTTCCGTGCTCGCCGCAATGCGCGAGGCGGGCGGTGATATCTGGAAATACAACGATCCGGAGAATTTCGAGCTGCGCGAGGCGCTGGCCGCCCATCTCGGCGTCACATCAGCCAATATCGCCATCGGCGGCGGCATCGACGAACTGCTCGGCCAGATCGTCCGGCTGGTGATCGAACCCGGCATGCCCGTCGTCACCTCGCTCGGCGGCTATCCGACTTTCAACTTCCATGTTGCCGGTTTTGGCGGGCGCCTCGTCACCGTTCCCTATGTGAACGACCGGGAAGATCTCGATGGCCTGCTGGATGCGGTGAAGCGGGAGAATGCGCCGCTCGTCTATTTCGCCAATCCTGACAATCCGATGGGAAGCTGGTGGGACGCCGACAAGATCGTCGCCTTTGCCAGAGCGCTGCCCGAAACCTGCCTGATGGTGCTTGACGAGGCCTATAGCGAGACGGGACCGGCGAGTGCCCTGCCCTCGATCGAATCCCTGATCGACCTGCCGAACATCGTGCGCACCCGCACCTTCTCCAAGGCCTATGGCCTGGCCGGCGCCCGTGTCGGCTATGTGATCTCGACGCCGGGCACCGCCCGGGCTTTCGACAAGATCCGCAATCACTTCGGCATGAACCGGCTGGCGACCGCCGCAGCCCTCGCCGCCCTGAAGGACCGGGCCTATCTGGCCGAAGTGGTCGGCAAGATCCACGCAGCACGCGAGCGCATCTCCGACATTGCGCGGGCAAACCAGCTGTCGCCGCTGCCTTCGGCCACCAATTTCGTGACCGTCGATGCCGGGCGTGACGGCACCTATGCGCGCGCCATCGTCGATGGGCTGATGCAGCATGGCGTGTTCATCCGCATGCCCGGTGTCGCGCCGCTCAACCGCTGCATCCGCGTCAGTGTCGGACCGGAAGCCGATATGAACCGCTTCGAGGCAGCACTTCCCGAAGTCTTGCACACGCTCGGCTAAAATGGAAAAAACCGCGCCGGCCTTGTTTCTGCCGGTCGCGGTTCCGTTCTCCTGGCGCAGGCCCGGTCAAGGTGCCCGCCATTCCCCTCGTTTCGAGGTTGTTATTCTTGTCTGATTTTTCGTTGCAGCTTAGTGGATGGTCATCCACTCGCGAGCGGCGCGGAGCGCCTCGACCAGCTGCATCTTGCTCATCGAAGCCGCGACGTCGGCGCGCAGGTCGACGGCCCGGTCGCTGCCCTTGATGGCGGCGATGTTCAGCCACTTGTGCGCGGCGACCAGATCGACTTCGCAGCCGCGGCCGGTTGCATACATCAGACCCATTTCGCAGAAGACGTCGGCGTTTCTGTCGCCACCCATGGTGGCCATTTCAGCATTGTGCATTTCAAAGCGTGCCATCGGTTTTATCCCTGTTTAGCCTGTTGTCGACTTGCCCTGTTTTACCGTCCGGGCCGTGCCGTCTATCGCGGCTTTCGGTCCCTTCGGTTCGGCGGGTTTGCCCCGCTCGTTTGATGGCTCCACTATGCCGCGGGGCTTTCAAAAAACGCCTAAAATGCATGATTAATTTGAGACAAACAAAGTCCAAACGCTTGGTAAACTTGGGTTTTTGTTAAACATCGTGATGCCTGCAAATTAAGGAGTTTCGAGACAATTTTACGAAAGATTCAGATTTGAAAATCAACGCTTCGTTCACCACGAAACGAGCTGCCCAAACGACAAATCGGAAAATCTGCAGCTTCGGCCCCCTTGAAAACCCGGCATTTCCCGGCTTTCCGATATTTACCTTTACGTTCGCGTCAGTTATTTTTCGCGCGGGTTTGGACATCAGGGAGGAAAAGATGATCCGCACATTTATTATCGCAAGCGCGCTGGCGCTTTCGGCAGGGCTCGCCCATGCGGACGAGCCGATCGTCGGCAACTGGAAGACAGCGTCTGGCGATACCGCCCAGATCGCGGCTTGCGGCGGCAGCTATTGCATAACGCTGAAAAGCGGCAAATTCTCGGGCAAGAAGATCGGCACGCTGGCGGGCACCGGCAGTACCTATGACGGCGAGATCACCGACCCCAAGGACGACAAGACCTATAGCGGCTCCGGCAGCGTGTCCGGCGATACGCTGCGGATGAAGGGCTGCGTGATGAAGGTGCTCTGCAAATCGCAGACCTGGACGCGGCTTTAGGATTGATTGGAGCCACCGTTCCTGTTCGCCGGAACTAAAGCAACCTTCCGTGCCCGGAGCCCCCTCATCCGCCCTTCGGGCACCTTCTCCCCGCTGGGGAGAAGGGATCGAGACGTTGCGGCACTTCCCTTCTCCCCAGCGGGGAGAAGGTGGCGGCAGCCGGATGAGGGGGCCGCAGGCGCCGTGCCCGCCCCCTCATGAGGGCCCCCAAAACCCTCCCCATTTTCCTGAACGCCAAATGAACCGGCATCTCAGCACCCGTTCAGCCGCACCGTGTCAAAAGAAGGGCAACGATCAAGGGCGCATACGGGTTAGGGAACATGGACGTGCTCATTCTGGCAAGACGCTTCACCATCATCACACTCTCGGCAGCCGTCTTCGCGGTGGCGTTTTCGGCAGCGGTGGTTCGCGGTGGCGGCGGTGGCGCCCAATCGCATTTCGGGGCGAACTATACCTGCGCCGAAATCAGCAGCCCGTTCTGCTCAGGCGCTCCCAAATAATCTCATTTTCGCCTTCCGGGCGTCGCTTGCTTGTTAAAACCGGCGCTCTATAATGCGCCATGAGCACACGAATCTCTCCGCTAGCACCCCTCGACATCTCGTCTCCGCCCGCCTTTGAACCGCAAAGCTTCGACGATCCGGCCAAGGCCGTGGATGCGCTGACCGAGCTTTACGAGCGCAACACCGCCTTCCTGATCGACAGTTTTGCGACCCTTGCCAAGGGCGCGCCGATCACCGCGCGGCACCGGGCCTTCTATCCGCAGGTGAGCATCGAGACGACGAGCTTCGGCCATGTCGACAGCCGCCTCTCTTACGGCCATGTGACATCGCCGGGCGTCTACACGACGACGGTGACGCGTCCTAAACTCTTCCGGCATTATCTCAAGGAACAGCTGGCGCTTCTGATGAAGAGCCACAATGTTCCGGTCATCGTCTCCGAATCCTCAACGCCGATCCCGCTGCATTTCGCCTTCGGCGAAGGCGCCCATGTCGAGGCCTCCGCATCGGCCTTCATGGATATTCCGATGCGTGATCTCTTCGACACGCCGGATCTGAACACCACCGACGACGAGATCGCCAACGGCGAATATATTCCGCCGCCCGGCGAGCCATCGCCGCTGGCGCCATTCACGGCGCAGCGCATCGACTATTCGCTCGCCCGCCTTTCCCACTACACGGCAACCGGCGCGCAGCACTTCCAGAATTTCGTTCTGTTCACGAACTACCAGTTCTACATCGACGAATTCTGCAACTGGGCGCGTGGCGTGATGGCCAATGGCGGCGGCGAAGAGGGCTACACCGCCTTCGTCGAGCCCGGCAACATCATCACCCATGCGGGTTCCAGCACGCCGGAAGGCGATGCGACGCCCGGCCGCCTGCCGCAGATGCCTGCCTATCACCTCAAGAAGAAGGGGCACGGCGGCATCACGATGATCAATATCGGCGTCGGCCCTTCCAACGCCAAGACGATCACCGACCACGTGGCCGTGCTTCGCCCGCATGCCTGGCTGATGCTCGGCCACTGCGCCGGTCTGCGCAACAGCCAGCGGCTCGGCGACTACGTGCTGGCCCATGCTTATATGCGCGAAGACCACGTTCTCGACGACGACCTGCCGGTCTGGGTGCCGATCCCGGCGCTCGCCGAAGTGCAGGTGGCGCTGGAAGCGGCCGTTGCCGAGATCACCGGTTACGAGGGCTTCGAGCTGAAGCGTATCATGCGCACCGGCACGGTCGGGACCATCGACAACCGCAACTGGGAACTGCGCGATCAGGCAGGCCCGGTGAAGCGGCTGTCGCAGGCCCGCGCTATTGCGCTCGACATGGAATCGGCAACGATCGCCGCCAACGGCTTCCGCTTCCGCGTTCCCTACGGCACGCTGCTCTGCGTCTCCGACAAGCCGCTGCATGGCGAACTTAAACTGCCCGGCATGGCGACGGCCTTCTACCGCACGCAGGTCAACCAGCATCTGCAGATCGGTATCCGTGCCATTCAGAAGCTGGCGGCCATGCCGCCTGAAACGCTGCATTCGCGCAAGCTGCGCAGCTTCTTCGAGACGGCATTCCAGTAAGCTCAATCGTCAATGCTCCGGTCCGCAGTCATCTGCGGGCCGTTTTTCTCGCGCGGGACCATGTCCACTGCGCCGATGATGGCGATGAATAGCAGCACCGCGATCACAAACCGCGGCAGGAGCTGCGGCTCTTCTCGCTCGTAGAACTCGTCTGCCGTCATCTTCGGCTTACGTCTCGCCACCCAGCTGGCGATCGCGACCTCAAGAATTTCCATCGTCTCTGCTCCCTGATGTTATCGATGGAGCTTGTCGGCTGGCCGCTGCAGGTTTCGACATTGCGTCTCGAAGAAAGATTTTTTCTCCCGCTGTCGATTTGCGCTTAGTCTCGTCGTCCAGGAGCTGATGAGGCAGCCAGGAGGAAAGCCGCGATGCGATATCTGTGCCAGGTGTGGTTCGAGCCGTCGGTGCTCGAGCGGATGACGAATGAAGGAAAGCAGACGCTCGACCGAGATTCGGCGGCCTATGACCGCCACCTTGAAGCCAGCGGCCACATGATCCATGCCGAAGCCCTGCAGCACCCGGGCGCTGCGGTCACCGTCAAGGTCCGCAACAGCGAGATGTCGGTCACCGATGGCCCTTATGCCGAGACGAAGGAACAGCTCGGCGGCTTCATCCTCATAGAGGCAAAGGATCTGAACGACGCCATCCGGGTTGCCGCCGGCATTCCGCTTGCCAGATATGGCAGTATCGAAGTCCGCCCGATCCATGATTTCAAGAGCGGCCTTCGGGAGGCGACACCATGAAATTTCTCTGCCAGATCTGGTTCGATACCGAGAAGAGCAAGCTGGTGCCCCAGGAAAAATGGGATGTGCTGACGCAGAAGTGCATCCTCAGCGACAACCGATGGCGTGACAGCGGCCATCTGATCACGGCGCTGGCGCTGCGCGATCCGGAAACCGCGGTTACGGTGCGGGTCCGCGATGGCGCTTTGTCTGCAACCGACGGGCCGTTTGCAGAAATCAAGGAGCATCTCGGCGGCTTCGTGCTGATCGAGGCGAAGGATATGAGGCAGGCCACCGAGATCGCCTCGGCCTTCCCGATCGCCGACTATGCCTCGATCGAGGTCCGGCCCGCCTATTCCATCCAGGACAGGGAGTGATCCGATGCGTTATGTCTGCCTGATCTACAATTCGGCCGATAGCGACGGGACGCTGACACAGGCCGAGACGGACGAATTGATCAAGGCGCATGTCAGTTTCGACGAGGAGCTTCGCAGCAAGGGCGTGATGATCCATGCCGATGCGCTGGAGATGCCTGACAAGGCGACAGTGCTGCGCGTGCGCGACGGGAACCTTCATGCGACCGACGGCCCCTATGTCGAGACCAAGGAGCATCTGGCCGGCCTATACATTATCGAGGCAGCCGACGACCACGCTGCCCGGCGGATTGCCGCGCGCATTCCCTCGGCCCGCTTCGGCGCGGTCGAACTGCGGCCGGTGCGGACGCTTGTGATACCGGAGTAGCGCTTGGAGACCGCAATCGAGGAGATCTACCGCACGCAGTCGCGCCGGGTTCTGGCAACGCTGATCCGCCTGCTTGGCGATTTCGACCGGGCGGAGGAAGCGCTGCACGACGCCTTTGCGGAGGCGGCCCGCAGCTGGCCGCGTGACGGCATTCCCGGCAATCCCTCCGCCTGGCTGATCTCGACAGGTCGATTCCGGGCGATCGATCACATCCGCCGCCGCGCCCGTTTCGATGCGTCGGCGAAGGACATCGAAGACAGCCTCTACGGCACGGCGGAAACCATGGAGGCTGGCGAGATGGACGCGATCGGCGACGACATGCTGAGGCTGATCTTCACCTGCTGCCATCCCGTCATCCCCGCCGACGCGCAGATGGCCATGGCGCTGCGGGAAATCTGCGGACTGACGACGGAGGCGATCGCCCATGCCTTCCTGGTTCCAGCGCCGACGGTGGCACAGCGCATCGTTAGGGCGAAGAACAGAATTCGCGCCGCGAAGATCCCCTATGAGGTGCCGGAGCGCGATGCACTGCCCGAACGGCTGGATCGCGTCCTGCATGTCATCTATCTGGTTTTCAACGAGGGCTATTCGGCCTCATCCGGCAGCGAGATCGTCCGCACTGATCTGACCGGCGAGGCGATCAGGCTCGCTCGGCTGATGATAACGCTTCTGCCGCACCCCGACATCGAGGGACTGCTGGCGCTGATGCTGCTGCAGAATTCACGCCGGACAGCGCGGCGCGGCGCGGATGGCGGCCTTGTCCTGCTTGCAGATCAGGACCGGGGCCTCTGGGACCGGAAAGAGATCGCCGAGGGCCTCGATCTGCTCGACCGCGTCATGGCGCATCCGGAGATCGGCCTTTACACCGTGCAGGCGGCGATCGCCGCGGAACATGCCAAGGCCGGAACGCCCGAGGCAACCAACTGGCGGCGCATTGCCGCCTATTACGACCTCTTGATCGCGGCACAACCGTCGCCCGTTGCGGAGCTCAACCGTGCTGTGGCGATCGCCATGACCGAAGGCTATGCGCGCGGGATCGAAATCATCGACGGCATCCTGCAGGCGGGCGAACTCGAAACCTATCACCTGGCACATTCCGCCCGCGCCGATTTCCTGCGCCAAGTCGGCCGCAGGGAAGAGGCAATCAGCGCCTACCGGCGCGCCCTGTCGCTCTGCAGGCAGGAGCCGGAAAAGCTGTTTCTCAGACAGCGGATATCAGAGCTTGCGGCGGCGGCCGAAGGGCAGTGAAATGGCCGTGCCTGTCAGGGCCGAGACAATGATCAGCAGATGCGCGTTGACGCTCGCCTGTGCCAGGGCGGCAAGTGCTGCCTTTTCCCCGGAGGCACCGAAGGCGACAGCGCCGGCGGTGATGCCGGCCGGATAGGTGCCCACCCCGCCCGGTGCATGAACCGGAAGTACAGAGGACAACTCCCCCCCCAGCGCGCCGCCGAAGCTTGCCGCCAGCGGCAGAACGCCCATGAGGCTGAGAGCCCAGGCGAGAACCAGCACCTTCACCAGCCAGTTCACCGCCGTCATCGCCCAGGCACGGGCAAAGGCGATGCCATTGACCGGTAGACCGTTTTCGATCTCGGCCAGAAAGCCCTGAGCTTTCTTCGGCGCCAGCTTGAAGCCGAGACGCAGCAGCGGCTTGCGAACGGCAAATGCAGCGACCGGCAGCAGCAGGAAGACAGCCCAAATAACCCATGCGATCAAGGCATTGCCGGCGGCGCTTGCAAAACCGATTCCGGCTGCCGCAAGCAGCGCATGAAGATCGAGAAGCCGCATGACGAGCAGCGCCGACGTGCCACGGGCGAGCGGAATGCCGAATTCCGTGCGCATCAGCAGCGGGAAGCTGGTCTCGCCGCTCCGGAACGGCAGCATGATATTCAAGAGATTGTGGATCTGCGTGACGCGGAACAGGGTGCGGAACTGGCCCGCGGTTTCGCGTGGAAAATAATCGAGGATGCGCCAGGTGCGCAGGAAGTAGGTACTGGTCAGCAGAACAAGCGCGATCAGGATCGGCAGCACGCCGACGGCAGCCCATTGCGCCAGGATCGAGGACCAGCCCCAGAACCATTCGATGAAAAGCGCATAGGCTGCGACAATCACGACGGTCAGCAACGTCATGCGATTGCGTGCGAACCAGGATTGTCGGCTAGCGCCAGCCGGAGAGTTCATGTAGTAGGCATCCTGACTTTCGCGGCCGAAACAGCCGCCTGCTTGGCCATGACGGGCCTTTTAGGAGCAATAAGAGTTGCAGACAATGTCAGAGTCGCTCGTGAGCGCAAATGATGCCGGTGCACCGCTTGAGCTTTCGCTCGTGGTACCGGTTTTCAACGAAGAAGAAAGCGTCGGTCCACTCGTCGAGCGCATCGTCGAAGCCATGGCCGGTTATGCGAGCCCGTGGGAACTGATCCTCGTTGACGACGGCAGCACGGATGCGACGCTGGTCAATGCGCGCCACTACGTCGGCCGCAACGGACTTGCTCTGCGCATCGTCGCACTGCAGCGCAATTTCGGCCAGACGGCCGCCATGCAGGCCGGCATCGACGCCGCGCAGGGCCGCCTGATCGCCACCATGGACGGCGACCTGCAGAACGATCCGAAGGACATCCCTTCGATGGTCTCCGAGCTCGAACGCCGCGAACTCGACCTTTTGGTCGGCTGGCGCAAGAACCGTCAGGATGGCCTTTTGCTGCGCAAGATCCCCTCCTGGTGCGCCAATTACCTCATCGGCCGCATCACCGGCGTCAAGTTGCACGATTACGGCTGCAGCCTGAAGATTTATCGCGCCTCGATCATCAAGCAGGTCAAGCTGATGGGCGAGATGCACCGTTTCATTCCGGCCTGGGTCGCCGGCGTCGTGCCGAGCTCGCGCATCGGCGAAATGCCGGTCACCCATCACGCGCGTCAGCATGGCGTATCGAAATACGGCATTTCCCGCACGTTCCGGGTGATCCTCGACCTGCTCTCGGTGATGTTCTTCATGCGCTACAAGGCGCGGCCCGGCCACTTCTTCGGTTCGCTCGGCCTCGGCTTCGGCGCGATCGCAGCCCTGATCCTGTTTTATCTGTTCGTCGACAAATTCATTATGGGCCACGACATCGGCACCCGCCCGATGCTGATGGTCGGCGTCGTCTTCCTGCTGTCCTCGGTGCAGCTGATCACCACCGGCATCCTCGCCGAAATGATCGCCCGCACCTATTACCGCGACGACGCCTCGCCGAACTATATCGTCCGGCAGATCTTCGATGGAAACGAAGCTTGATCCATCAATGACCGCTTCAAGTCAGGCGAGGACAACAACGGTTCCCGCCTGGCTGTTTGCCCTGCTCGCCTCCTACTTCGCTGTTCACGTCGTCGTTCGCCTGATGTTGCCGGCTACGCTCGGCATCGATGAGGCCCAGCAGGTCTTCCGCCTGCAGTGGCTTGCAGCCGGCTATGGCGAACAGCCACCCTTCTACAATTGGCTCCAATACGCGGTTTTCTCCGTCGCCGGTGTTTCCGTGGCAACGCTGGCGATCGTCAAGAATGCGATGCTGTTCGGTGCCTATGTCTTCTTCGCGCTGACGGCACGGATGTTGCTGCATGACCGGATGCTTGTCGTGGCCGCGACTCTGGGTCTGCTGACGATCCCGCAGGTCGCCTTCGAGATGCAACGCGATCTTACACACTCGGTCGCCCTGTTCTTCGCAAGCAGCATGTTCATCTACGGGTACGTCCTGACGCTGAAGCGCCCGAGCCTTGCCTCCTATGCGCTGACCGGCCTCGCAATCGGCATCGGAATGCTGTCCAAGTACAATTTCCCGCTCCTGCCGGCTACCGCTTTTCTGGCAGCGCTGACCGGCAGCTGCATGCGGAAACGCATCTTCGACCGGCGGTTGCTGGTGACTGCTGCAATCGCGATCGCTCTGCCGCTGCCGCATGCGCTATGGCTGAAGGATCATCTGACGGCAGCATCCGAGGGAACGCTGGGCAAGCTGACGGAGAATGATGCCGCAAACTATCCGTTGCAGCTGCTGGCCGGGATGGGCTCGTTCGCAGAGGCTATTGCCGGATTTGTATTGGCCACCGCGCTGATCTTCGCAGTCACGTTCCGCAAAGCCCTGTTTAACAGCCTTACTGCCTCGTCACGCGACATCGCGCTCGTCGAACGCATTCTCTTGTTTTCGGCAGTCGCCATTCTCGCTCTGATCGTCTTCGGCCACGCCACCAACATCAAGGGTCGCTGGCTCATTCCGATTCTCTTCGTTGCTCCGCTCTATCTGTGCATGAAGATCGAGGCGGCCGGCGTTGTTTCATGGCCGGGTGTGCAGCGGCTCATGGCCATCATCGTCTTCGCGATGGTCGCTCTGCCGATCGCTATGGCCGGGCGGATCGTGACTGCGGGTCTCACTCACAATTACGAACGCGGCAACGTCCCCTATCGCGGCCTTGCCGAGATGCTCAAGGCTCAGGGATCGCCAGGGCTGATCGTCGTCACCAAGGACTGGACGGGGGGCAATCTCCGGCTTCAGTTTCCCGATGTCCCCGTGATCTCGCCGCTCTACCCGCCAGGCGGCACGAAGATTGACGCCGCGGAAAACCAGCCAATGCTTCTCGTATGGAATATCGAAAGCAAGGATCAGCCGGTGATCCCGCTGAGCCTCAGGGAATGGCTCACATCGCAGAAGATCACGCCTGCCCCCCAGGCTGTCTCTGTCGACGTGCCCTATCACTATGGGGCCGATGGCGACACCTATCGCTTCGGTTATGCTTGGGTAGACGGCTCGCGGAGCCGTTAGCTCCGCAACTCCTTCCACGCCGCATCAAGCGCGATCTTTGTGATCCTCGCCATCTCGTCCACCTCGGCGTGGCTGATCACCAGTGGCGGAGAGGCGAGCATGCGGTCGCCGGTGGCGCGGAGAATCAGGCCATTGGCGAGCGCGTGGTTGCGCACCAGCGAGCCGATAGCATCAGGCTTTTCGAAGCGGGTACGGGTCTTCTTGTCCGACGTGAGCTGCAGCGCGGCCATAAGGCCGACGCTTGCGGCTTCGCCGACGAGGTCGTGATCGGCCAGTGCGTTCCAGGCCTTGGCGAAATAGGGGCCGATGTCGTCGCGGACGCGCTCGACCAATTTTTCCTCTTCGATGATGCGCAGGTTTTCGAGCGCAGCGGCGGCGCAGACCGGGTGGCCGGAATAAGTGAAGCCGTGGTTGAAATCGCCGACATCGTTGATCAGCACGTCAGCGACGCGATCCGAAACCAGGACGCCGCCGATCGGCAGATAGCCTGAGGACAGGCCCTTGGCGATCGGGCAGAGATCGGGCTCGACACCGTAATATTGATGGCCGAACCATTCGCCGAGGCGGCCGAAGCCGCAGATCACTTCGTCGGTGACGAGCAGGATGTTGCGCGCCTTGCAGATGCGGGCGATCTCCGGCCAGTAGGTTTCCGGTGGCACGATGACGCCGGCCGCTCCCTGGATCGGTTCAGCGACGAAGGCTGCGACATTCTCCTCGCCGAGTTCGTCGATCTTCGCTTCCAACTCGCGCGCCACCTTGAGGCCGAATTCGGTCGGCGTAAGATCACCCCCCTCCGCGTACCAGTAGGGCTGGCCGATATGGACGATGCCGGGGATCGGCAGGTCGCCCTGCTCGTGCATGTACTTCATGCCGCCGAGGCTGGCGCCGGCAACGGTCGAGCCGTGGTAGCCGTTCTTGCGGGCGATGACGATCTTCTTGGACGGCTGGCCGATAGCGCTCCAGTAGACGCGGGCCATCCGGAACCAGGTGTCGTTGGCCTCGGACCCGGAGCCGGTGAAGAAGACATGGTTGAAGCGCGGCCCGGCATGGGCGGTGACCTTCTCGGCGAGCAGCGTCGTCGGCGTGCTCGTGGTGCCGAAGAAGGTGTTGTAATAGGGCAGCTCGTTCATCTGCCTGGCGGCGGCGTCGGTGATTTCCTTGCGGCCATAGCCGACATTGACGCACCAGAGACCGGCAAATCCGTCCAGATATTTCTTGCCGCTGCTATCCCAGATATGGACGCCTTCGCCGCGCTCGATGATGCGCGTGCCGCCGGCATTCAGCTTTTTCATATCCGAGAAGGGATGCAGATGATGGGCGGCATCGAGGGCGGCGAGATTTGAGCGCTGGTAAGTATCGGACATGATTTGCGAAACACCTGCAGAGATTGAAAGGATCTTCCCAATGGGTTACGACCTTGGCCTGCTCAGAGGGGATTTTCAAGATCATGACGGCTGACAAGATGCACGGCAAAGCTGCGGCTGACGAGCCCTGGGTCGAAATCATGCTTGTCGGCATGAACGGCGACCTGCGCGGCAAGCGAATTCCGCTCGAGGCGCAGAAGAAAATCTGGACCGGCGACGTGCGCCTCCCCTCCTCGACGCAATCGCTTGATATCTGGGGCGACGACAATGACGACATTACCGGCCTGTCGCTGTCGATCGGCGATCCCGACGGAAACTGCATTCCCGACAAGCGCAGCCTGGCACCGATGCCCTGGGCGCCGGAGGGATCGATGCAGGTCTTGGCGACGATGCACGAATTCGACGGCACGCCGAGCTTCATGGATCCGCGCGCAATCCTGTCTTCGGTCCTGAAGCGTTACGACGAACGCGGCCTGACGCCGGTCGTGGCGACAGAGCTGGAATTCTACGTGGTCGAACAGGACTGGCTGGAGACCGGCTATCCCTCGCCGCCGAAGAAGCTCACCTATCGCGGCGAGCCGAACGGGTTCCAGCTCTACGACATGAGTGCCACCGATACGCTCGACGATTATCTGCGGACTGTGCGCAGCTATGCGAGCGCGCAGAACCTGCCTGCCGACGCGACGATGGCGGAATTTGGCCCCGGGCAATTCGAGATCAACCTGCTGCACCGGCCGGACGCGCTGGCGGCGGCCGACGACTGCATCTACCTGAAGCGCATTGCCGAACAGGCGGCGAGACGCCATGGGTTGAAATCGACCTGCATGGCCAAGCCCTATTCCGATCATGCCGGGTCCGGCCTGCATGTGCATGCCAGCATCATCGACAAGGACGGCCGCAACATCCTGGATGCCAAGAGCGGCGATCCGAAGCGTCTGAAGTCCGTCACGGCAGGCATGCTGAAGACGATGCGCGAGGCGCAGCTGGTCTTTGCGCCCTTTGCCAATTCCTACCGCCGCTTCCAGCCGGGGTCCTTCGCGCCTGTCGATCTCACCTGGGGATACGGCCATCGCGGCACGGCGATCCGCATTCCGGACATGAACGGGCCGGCGGCGCGTGTCGAACACCGGGTCGCGGGGGCCGACGCCAATCCCTACCTGTTGCTCGTGGCCATTCTCGGCGGCATGCTGCTCGGACTCGACGAAGAGCTGGATCCCGGCGCCGAAACCACGCCGTCGCACGTGCCTGAGAATACCGAGCGCCTGACGCACGACTTCCTGACCGCGGTCGAGGCCTTCCGGGCCTCGCCCTTCATCAAGGACGTATTCGGAGAAGGCTATCAGAAGCTTTATGGCGATACGAAATACAAGGAAGCGCTGATCTCGCTGCGCACCGTCTCGGATTTCGACTACCGCACCTACCTGCCGCGCATCTAGACTAAGCGGCAGGCTCGCGGCGTTCGGTCTCGTGCTTTTGCGCGGCCAGCCCCTGGCGGACGAGAACCTTCAGCTCGCCCGGATGCAGTCTCAGCCGGATATCGCGCGCCAGCGGCAGCAGTTCGCCGTCCATGACGCAATTGGCCTTGGCCCGCATCTTCGGGAAATGCAGGTTCACTTCGGCCGGGTGCATGACCATGATGTCGGCATTGTCGCGCACCTTGCCGCGAAGCATGTCGAAGGCAAGCTTGGCGACACCGAGCGGCTTCAGCGGCTTGGCGGTGTAGAAGCCCAGTTCGCCGCTACGCAGATCATCGGCATAAAGCAGCGCATTCTCGCCGAAGGGATTGTTGGAGACCGACACCGCCGAGACACGGCGCCGTTCCCGGACGCCCAGCGCTTCGAACTCGACCTCGAATTCCGGCGGGTTCATCACTACGCCGAGGGCAGCACGGGTGCTGGCGCGCATCTTTCCAAGCCGGGAGCGGAAACTGTAGGAATTGCGGTAGCGCACCATGCGGGCATGCAGCCCGGCTGAAAACTGGTGGATGAAGGGCCGGTCGTTGGCGCTGGCGATATCGACATTGTCGACCTCGCCATAGGCCAGGACATCGAGCGCTTGCCAGATATCCAACGGCACTTTCAGCGAGCGGGCGAAAAGGTTCATAGTGCCGGCCGGAACGACACCTAGAGCAACGCCGTTCTTCCAGGCGATAGACGCGGCCGCCGAGATCGTTCCGTCGCCGCCGCCGGCGACGATGCCATCGATATCATCGCGGCGTGCTGCCCGCTCCATGGCGGGAACGATTTCCTTGCCGGGAAAGACGATCGCCTCGAAATCGTGGCCGGCTTCGCGGAACGTCGCCTCGGCCTTTTTCTCGTAGGCTTCCATATCTGTCGTCCGGAACGTCCCGCCATCCTTATTGAAAAAACCGACAAGCTTCATGCAGCGTTCCGTTCCCCGTGACACATCCCACCGATGTCACAGCTACAGATGGTCGCTAGCTCAATGATTTCAAGCGGCAAGGCTGCCGGGCTCAACACGGCCGCACAGGCGCGAAATGCTAATATAGCAATGGACGTATGCAGATAGCAGGACGCTGCGCTGCAAAAAACGCACTCGACGCTCTCGCGCCAATCAGGGATAAAGTGCAGAATGGAGGCACGTACCTCCCTTCCCGCCATAGACAGGCCGACTTCCGCGCTGAACGCCCGGAATGAGAAGCCTTTGAGACATGCCCAGGAGCTCCCTTGAGCCAGATTGCCGTAAACGATTCTATTGATGCGCCCGTTGCAGAAGCGCCGTCGCCGATGGCGGTCGCGCTGGTGCAGCTGGCGCTGGCATGCGGCGGCTTCGGCATCGGCACCGGCGAATTCGCGATCATGGGCCTGCTGCCGAATGTGGCGAGCACCTTCTCCGTTACCACGCCGCAGGCGGGTTACGTGATCAGCGCCTACGCACTCGGCGTCGTCATCGGTGCGCCGGTGATTGCGGTGCTCGCTGCCAAGATGGCGCGGCGCTCGCTGCTGCTTCTGCTGATGGGCGTCTTTGCGATCGGCAATATCCTGAGCGCGATGGCACCGACCTTCGAGAGCTTCACGCTGATGCGCTTCATCACCGGCCTGCCGCACGGCGCCTATTTCGGTGTCGCGGCAATCGTCGCTGCCTCGATGGTGCCGGTGCACAAGCGGGCCCGCGCCGTCGGCCGCGTCATGCTCGGCCTGACGATTGCCACGCTGCTCGGCACGCCGCTCGCCACCTTCTTCGGGCAGTCGCTGGACTGGCGCGTCGCCTTCACCACGGTCGGCGTCATCGGCGTCGTGACGGTGGCGCTGATCTGGTATTACGTGCCGCGCGATCAGGTTGCCGAAGGCGCGAGCTTCATGCGCGAACTCGGCGCTTTCAAGCGGCCGCAGGTGCTGTTGACGCTCGCCATCGCCGCTGTCGGCTATGGCGGCATGTTCGCGATGTTCAGCTATATCGCCGATACGACGATGAAGGTTGCGATGCTGCCCGCCAGCATGGTGGCCGTGATGATGGTGCTGTTCGGCATCGGCATGAATGTCGGCAACGTGCTGGGATCCTGGCTTGCCGACAAGTCGCTGATGGGCACGATCGGCGGCTCGCTGATCTTCAACATCGTGGTGCTCAGCTGCTTCTCGCTGACCGCGGCCAATCCGGTCATGCTCGCAGCCTGCGTGTTCCTGACCGGTTGCGGCTTCGCGGCAGGCCCTGCCCTGCAGACGCGCCTGATGGACGTGGCAGCCGATGCGCAGACGCTGGCCGCCGCCTCCAACCATTCCGCCTTCAACATCGCCAATGCTCTCGGTGCCTGGCTCGGCGGCCTCGTCATCGCCTGCGGCTATGGATACGCCTCGACAGGCTATGTCGGTGCCTTCCTGTCGTTCCTGGGGATCTTCGTCTTCGCCGCGTCGCTACGCCTGGAGCGCCGTAGCCGGAGCGCCTGAGGCTTCGCGCAATTCCATGCCATCGGGGCGGCAGAACACGTGTTCGTCGCCCCAGGCAGCCAAGGCCTTGATGACCGGCTTCAGCGTTTCACCGAGCGGCGTCATCGCATATTCAACCCGCGGCGGCACCACCGGATAGACTTTTCGCGAGATCAGTCCGCAATCTTCCAGTTCCCTCAACTGCTTCGTCAGCATGCGCTGGGTAACGGCGGGCAGCTTGCGGCGCAGCTCATTGAAGCGCAGCGTTCCATCCATGAGATGGAACAGGATCACGCCCTTCCACTTGCCATCGAGAAAGCTCAGCGTCGCCTCCACCGGACAGCCGGGGAAGTTCTTCGTCAGCTTGGCACGGGGCAGCGACATTTGACGGTATCCTTTTGGGTACTACGTACAGAATTTGTGCATTCTTGCGCATCTTGAACATAAGACGCATTTAGCCTCTGTGCAACGAATACAGGAGTTTCCCATGCGCGCCGTCGCCTACAAGACGCCCCAGCCCATTGCCGCCGAAACCTCGCTCGTCGATGTCGAGCTGCCGGTGCCCGAAGCCAGGGGACATGATCTGCTGGTCGAGATCAAGGCGATCTCCGTCAATCCCGTCGACGTCAAGATCCGCGCCAACGTCGCTCCGCCCTCGGGCGAACTCAAGGTCATCGGCTGGGATGCGGCCGGCGTGGTCAAGGCCGTCGGCCCCGATGTGACGCTATTCCAGCCGGGCGACGAGGTCTTCTATGCCGGCTCGATCACCCGCCCCGGCTCCAATGCCGAATTCCACCTCGTCGATGAGCGCATCGTCGGCCGCAAGCCGAAGACACTGGACTTTGCCGCCGCCGCCGCCCTGCCGCTGACCTCGATCACCGCCTATGAAGCGCTGTTTGACCGGTTGAAGGTGCAGGATCCGGTCCCGGGCGCGGCCCGCTCGCTGCTCGTCATCGGCGGCGCCGGTGGGGTCGGCTCGATCACCATCCAGATCCTGCGGGCGCTGACCGATCTGACTGTCATCGCCACGGCGTCACGGCCGGAGACGCAGGAGTGGGTCAAGGAACTCGGAGCCCATCACGTCATAGATCATTCCAAGCCGATCGCCGCGCAGGTCGCTGCGCTTGGTCTTGGCGCACCGGGCTTCGTCTTCTCGACGACGAATACCGACCAGCACCTCGCCGACATCGCCGAGGCAATCGCGCCGCAGGGCCGTTTCGCGCTGATCGACGATCCGAAAGTACTCGACATCATGCCGTTCAAGCGCAAGGCGAATTCGGTGCACTGGGAACTGATGTTCACCCGGCCGATCTTCGGCACGCCCGATATGATCGAGCAGCATCATCTCCTGAACAAGATTGCCGAACTCGTCGATGCCGGGGAAATCCGCACGACGCTGACCGAGACGGTGGGCACGATCAATGCGGCGAACCTGAAAAAGGCGCATGGAATGATCGAGACCGGCAGGACGAAAGGCAAGGTCGTTCTGACCGGATTCTGAGCCGGGAACGCGCCTCTCAATCTCCCGTAAATCATGCCTTGAAGAATGCCGCGCTTAATGGTGCGGCATTCTGCCATTAACCGCATATCCCAGTTGACTTTTTTAGCGTTCGGGACCACCTACGTCACACGCGTACAGCAGCAATTGCCGGGCGCGGATATCAACGGAGCCATCATCAAGATGCCAAGCGACAGTAGCAGTCGATTGCCTTTGCCGTACGCGGCCGTTTCGCGCTGACCTGGTAGCTCCGGGCTCGCCCGATCGGACGCTACGGCGGATCGACGGAAAGGCGAGCTAATGAACATCAATCGCTTCCCCCTGCGGGCCGGCAATGCCGCGCGCGCCTTCATGACCAACAATAAAGTTGCGACCATCGCCGAGCGCGTCGAGTCGTTGAATTCGCTCGCCCCTGCCGAGGCAGCCCGCATCTTGTCGAAGATGCCGCAGGAATATGCCGTAAACATCCTCGACCGGCCGGAAATGCGCCATGCCGCCGCGATCCTCGGCGTCATGGATCGCGCCGATGCCGCACGCCTGCTGCACGGCATGTCGAACGACCGCGTTGCCGACGTTCTGCTCGAGCTCGACGTCGATACCCGCACCCGCCTCTTCAACAGCCTCGAAGAGCCTGTCCGGGTCGCCATCCAGCATTTGATGGGTTATCCGCCCCGCACCGCAGGCAGCATCATGACGACCGAGTTCGTCAGCGTGCCCGGCAACTGGACGGTCGAGCAGACGCTTGCCCATGTGCGCCATGTCGAGCGGTCGCGCGAGACCGTCTATGCCATCTATGTGCTGGACGAGAATTCCGGCGCGCTGATGCATGTCGTGACGCTCCGCCGCCTGATCACCGGCGAGCCCGATGCCTCGATCCTGACCGTCGCGCAAAAGGGGACGCCGGTTGCCGCCAACGCGCTGATGAAGCAGGAAGACGTGGCACGGCTGATCCGCAAGCACGACCTTCTGGCTCTGCCCGTCATCGACGATCACGGCCTGATCCTCGGTATCGTCACCGTCGATGACGTGATCGACACGATGATCGCCGACACCACCGATGGAGCCCAGCGCTTCGGCGGTATGGAGGCCCTCGGCAAGCCCTACATGAAAATCAGCTTCGGTGGCATGATCCGCAAGCGCGCCGGCTGGCTTTGCGCCCTCTTCCTCGGCGAAATGCTGACGGCAAGTGCCATGCAGCATTTCGAAGGCGAGCTTGAGAAGGCCGTGGTGCTGACGCTGTTCATTCCGCTGATCATGAGCTCGGGGGGTAATTCCGGCTCACAGGCGACGTCGCTGATCATCCGGGCGCTGGCCGTTGGCGAGTTGAAGCTTTCCGACTGGTGGCGGGTGTTGCTGCGCGAACTGCCGACCGGCATCGTGCTTGGCGCCATCCTCGGCCTCGTCGGCATGACCCGCGTGTTCTTCTGGCAGACGGCCGGGCTCTACGACTATGGCCCGCACTGGATCCTCGTCGGGTTCACGGTCTTCTCGGCGCTGATCGGCATCGTCACCTTCGGCTCGATCTCGGGCTCGATGCTGCCGTTCATCCTGCAGCGCATGAAGCTCGATCCGGCCACGGCATCGGCCCCGTTCGTCGCAACGCTGGTCGATGTAACAGGCCTGGTGATCTACTTCTCGGTCGCCCTGCTGATCCTCACCGGGACGCTTCTCTAGAGGCGATCGGCAGGCACAGCGGCGTGCCGTCAACCGGATGCGGCACCACCGCCGCATCCACTCCAAACACGGTCTTTATCAGCTCCGGCGTCAGCAAGGCGCCGGGGCTTCCGGCCGCGTGGATGCCGCCATCGGCAACGGCGATGATGTGATCGGCATATTGCGCCGCATGGTTCAGGTCATGGACGACCATGACGACGGTGCGGCCGCCGTTACGGTTGAGATCGCGCAGCAGTTCCAAAACTTCCAGCTGATGGGCGATATCGAGATAGGTGGTCGGCTCGTCGAGCAGCAGGATCGGCGTCTCCTGCGCCAGCGCCATGGCAATCCAAGCGCGCTGACGCTGGCCGCCGGAGAGACGGTCAAGCGGGCGCGAGGCGAGATCGACTAGACCGGTGGCGGCAAGCGCGTGATCGACGATCTCCTCGTCATGCGAGCTGGGGCGCGACAGCAGGCCCTTATGCGGGTGGCGGCCGAAACGGCAGAGCTGACGCACTGTCAGACCATCGGGAGAAACCGGGCTCTGTGGCAGGAGCGCTAGCTTCTGGGCGATCGCCCGGCCCTGCATCGACGATATTTCCTTGCCGTCGAGATAGACGGTGCCTGCCTCCGGTGCGATGATGCGTCCGAGCGCTTTCAGCAGCGTGGACTTGCCGCTGCCATTGGCGCCGATCAGCGCGGTGATCTTTCCGTCGGGAATGGAGACATCGATATTCTCGAGCACCCTGATGGCAGCGTATCCAAGCGTCAGCTTCTCGCCGGCAAGGCGGGATTGGGCAGCACTACTCATGGCGGCCGGTCTCCTTGATGAGCAGGAAAATCAGATAGGGTCCGCCGATCACCGCGGCGACGATCCCGGCCGGGATCTCGTTCGGCAGGGCGATGAGGCGTCCAGCGAGATCGGCAGCCGACAGCGCCAGTGCGCCCATCAGTGCGCTCGATGGCACGAGATGCCGGGCGCGCGGACCGACAAGCAGCCGGGCAGCGTGCGGCGCCAGCAGACCGAGGAAACCCATGCCGCCAACGCTGGCGACGGCGCCTGCGCATAACAGCACGGAAACGGCGATCAGTCCGCCCCGCAGCCGGGCCGGCGGCATGCCGAGGCTGACAAGCGTCTCATCGCCAAAGCCGCTGGCATCGAGACGTGCAGCGGCGAAGAGGACGAGCGGCAGGCAGGCGAACAGCCAGAGGCCGAGCACCAGCACGCCGGTCATCGAACTGCCGTAGACGCTGCCAGCAAGCCAGACCATCGACTGGTCGGCACGGGTCGGGAAGATCACCATCACATACTGGATCAGCGCCTGTGCCAGCATGCCGAGCGCCACGCCCACCAGAGCCAGCGCCGCGATACCGCCGCCGAAGGTGCGGCCGATCAGCAGCAGCAGTCCGGCACCCAGGATCGCGCCTGAAACGACACCGGCCGGGATCGCCCAGATCGCCCAGGCAGGCGGCGCCATCATGCCTGCCAGGAAGGCGCCGAGCCCGGCGCATTTGGTGATGCCGACGACATCGGGAGAGGCCAGCGGATTGCGCAGCGCGCCCTGCAGGAAGACACCGGCCAGACCGAAGGACGCCCCTGCAAGGATGGAGACGGCGACACGTGGGGCGCGGTATTGCATGACGATGAAGGCATTCTTGCCGCCGCCGATGCCATCGAGCACCTGGCTAATACTCAGGGTCACGGCCCCGACAGTCATGCCGAGAATGGCGAGGACGGCAATGAGAACGGCGATGGTAACGCAGACCGTCAGCGCCCGCGTCTCTTTTCCAGCGAGTGTGCTCATCTGACCCTCTGGCGCCAGAGGATAAGCAGGAAGGCAGGCGCGCCGATCAGCGCCGTGACGATGCCGACGGGCATTTCCTGGGGATAGGCGGCAACGCGGCCGAGGAGATCGGCGGCATTGAGAAGCAGCGGCCCGGCGATGGCGCTGAGCGCAATCAGCGTCAGCTGATCCCCGCCCACCAGCCGCCGGATGATATGCGGCACCAGCAGGCCGATGAAGCCGATCGGGCCGCTGACGGCGACAGCGGAACCGGCCAGCACGACGATGAGAAAGGCCGCGAGTCCGCCGACGCGGCGCGCATTCTGCCCGAGCGACAGGCCGGTGGTTTCATCCAGCGCCAGCACGCCGAAATGGCGGCCGGCCAGAAGTGCGATTCCGCCGCCGATGAGCGTGAAGGGCAGGATAATCCAGACTTTCTCCCATTGCGCGCCGTTGATCGATCCGGCCAGCCAGTAGACGATATCCTGCGCCGCATTGTTGGCGATCAGGATCGCCTGGACGAGGGCCGCAAGCACGAGCTGAATGGAGATGCCTGCCAGCGCCAGCTTCATGTCGTTCATGGCGCCGGAGACGGAGAGCGCCCACATGGCGAGGCCGACTGCCGCGGCACCGACGAAAGCCGGCCATACCGTTCCGGCACCACGCAATTCCGGCAGGGCGATCAGGCAGAGAACGATGACGAGCGAAGCCCCGGCATTGATGCCGAAGGTTTGCGGCGAGGCGAGCGGATTGCGCGTCAGCGTCTGGATCAGCACACCTGCCACCGCCAGATTGGCCCCGATCATGACCGCCAGCAGCGCCCGCGGCAGGCGCACATCCCAGACGAGCGCACTATCGGGGGAGCCGTCGGGCGATACGAGCAACGACAGCGCATGCCGAACCGGCAGTTCCGAAACGCCGAAGGAGACGGCAGCGACGATGATCGCGGCGAGCGCCATCAGCAGCAGGCAGCCGAGCGCGACCGGTTGCAACCGTCTCTTCCCCGCCATCGCTGCTGCCTTGCCGCCCACCAGCGGTTACCCGGCCTTGTAGACTTTGGCGAGGATTTCGCCAGCGATCATCTCGGCGGTCTTCAGGCCGCGGAAGCGCGAGAACTGGTTGCGATCGACCTCGAAGATGTTGCCGCTTTTGACAGCCGAGATATTGGTGAAGGCACTATTGCTCTTCCACTGATCGAACACCGTGCCGCCGGCATCAGTCGCAACCAGGAAGACGTCGGGATTGACGGCGATCAGACGCTCGAGGCTGGCGCCGCTCTCGACTGCATCCGTCGAGTCGATGGCCGGCGTCAGGCCCATGGCCTTGAATACCGAGCCGGTGAAGGATGCCGATGTGTGGAGGCTCATGGAATCGGCATTGGCGACAGCGAGCAGGAAGCGGCGCTTCTCGCCTGCCGGGATCTTGGCAACGAGGGCGGCGATCACCGCATCATGATCGGCAACCGCCTTTTCACCCTTGTCCTTTTCGCCGAGCGCATCGGCGATGGTCACCACGCCTTCCTTGATCGTCTGGTAGCTGCCCTCCCAGCTGTTCAGCACGATCGTCGGCGCAATGGCGCTCAGCTGTGCGTAGATTGCCGAATGGCGGAGCTGGTCGGCAATGATCAGGTCTGGTGCGAGCGCGCTGACGAGCTCAAGGTTCGGCTCAAGACGGGTACCGACGGAGCTGTATTCCACCTTCTTGCCGAGCAGCTGCTCGATGCGCTTCGGCTGGTTGTCATCGGTAATGCCGACAGGCACGACGCCCAGCGCATCCAGCGACTGGACGAAGGAGAATTCGAGCGCGACGATGCGCTGCGGCTTGCCGGTGATTTCGGTCGAACCCAGGAGATGCGTGATGGTGCGTGCGGCATCATCGGCCAGTGCCGGAGCGGCGACAGTGGCTGCGGCGGCGGCGCCAAGGAGAAGGCCGAACTGGCGGCGTGAAATCGAATTCTGAAACAGGCTCATGTCAAACTCCCAGCTGAAAACAGCAGCGGGGCGTTGATCCCCGCTCTCAAATTTCCGCTACAGAATTGACGCCGACACTTCAAGTAAAGTTTACAAAAATAATCACCTTATTTTGCGTCCGGCAATTTCAGGGCTCCGTGGGTCTTCATGCTGCGGATCGCGAAGTTCGACCGGATGTCGCTGACATTCGGCAATGTCAGCAGCGTCTCCGTCAGCAAACGCTCGTAGGCTGCGAGATCCTCGACCACGACCTCGGCCAGGAAATCTGCCGTGCCCGATATCAGGAAGCAGGAGACGATTTCGGGAATGGCAAGGAGCGCCGCCTGCTGCGCCTCGGAATTCTCGCGGGTGTGATGCGCCACCTTGAACTCGACGAAGACGGTGAGGCCGAGGCCGACTTCCTTGCGGTCGATGTCGGCGCGGTAGCCGCGGATGACGCCGGACTTTTCGAGGTTGCGGATGCGGCGAAGGCAGGGAGACGGCGAGAGGTTGACCTTCTCGGCGATCTCCACGTTGGTGGCCCGCGCATCGTCCTGAAGGCACTTCAGAATAGCGATGTCGAATTTATCGAGATTTGGCATATCCGCTCATTTCTAGTGACCTTATTGGCATATCATTGCTGATACCATGATCTGGGCGCCAGAGATAGCAAGGACATGCCCCGGCCTTTCGGCCTATCCTTTTCTCAACCGGAGATGATCCGGACGTGCGGAGGATAGCGCGATGACCAGCTTAACCATCACCAACGAAAAGTCCCCTTCCCCCATTCCCGGCTATATCGGCGGAACCGTCACCGTGCTCATCTGGGCGTCGTGGTTCCTGGCGACCCGCCACAGCGTCGCAACCCCGCTCGGCTCGCTCGATATCGGGCTGATCCGCTATGGCATTCCGGCGCTGGCGCTGGCACCGGTATGGCTGAAGACCGGGCTATTGCCGAAGGGTGTGCCGCTGCATCTTCTGGCGCTGATGGTTGCCGGGGCCGGCGCTGCGTTTTTTCTGCTGACGACGCTGGCGATCCATTCGACGCCCGCCGCCTCATCCGGCATCCTGCTCGGCGGCTCGATGCCGCTGGCGACGGCCCTGATCGGCATCGTCATCTTCGGCGAACGGCCCGACCTGACCCGCAAGCTCGGCCTTGCCGCCATCGTCGGCGGTGTGCTGATCCTGCTGTTGCGCAGCCTGTCGGATGCCTCGCTGCCGTGGACGAGCTTCGTCCTGCTCCCGGCCGGTGCCGTGCTCTGGGCGAGCTATACGCATGCCTTCCGCCGCAGCGGCCTCACCGCTCTGCAGGCAAGCGCTCTGATCGCCATCTGGTCGTTCCTGATCATCGGCGTGCTTGCGCTGATCTTCGGCACCTCGCTGGCAAAGGCGAGCACCGCTGATATCGGCCTGCAGGTGCTGAGCCAGGGCGTGCTCTCGGGCCTCGTCGCGATGCTTGCCTATGGCACGGCGGTCAAGACGCTTGGTGGCACGCAGGCTGCGGCCTTCACGGCGCTGACGCCCGTGCTGGCAACCATCGGCGGAAGCGTGTTTCTGGGAGAACCGGTCGGCGTTGCCGAAGTGACCGCCGCTGTCATGACGGGCATCGGCGTGGCGCTCTCGACCGGGATTGCCGCCAGGCGGCATTGAATGGATCGAACGATAAAAGCCCGGCATTGCCGGGCTTTTCCGTTCAGGCCTGGATGACGATGACCTTGGCGCCCGGCAGCACACGATCATAGAGATCGATGACGTCGTGGTTCAGCATGCGAATGCAGCCGCTCGACATGGCGAGACCGATCGATTGCGGCTGGTTGGTGCCGTGGATGCGGAAATGGGTGTCGTTGCCACCGCGGTAGAGATACATGGCCCGCGCCCCGAGCGGATTGTTCGGGCCGCCCGGCATGCCGCCGGCGAGCTTGCGGTAGCGCGCCTCACGGCGCTGCATGTTTTCGGTCGGCGTCCAGGTCGGCCATTCGGCCTTGCGCCCGACATAGGCATTGCCGGCCAGCGCCAGCCCTTCCCGGCCGACACCGACGCCATAGCGCATCGCCTGCCCATCACCCAGAATATAATAGAGACGGCGGGCCGGCGTATCGACGACAACAGTTCCCGCAGCCTGATCCGAGACATAAGCGACCTGCTGACGGCGCAGGTCCGGATCGAGCTTTTCGAGCGGCATTGCCGGCAGCGGAAACTTCTCCGCCGGAAGCGCAGCGTAATTGGCGCGATGATCAGGACCGCTGGAAGCGCATCCCGCCAGAAGAGCGGAGAGGCCCATTACGAAGCCACGGCGGGAGATCTGCATTCAGACGGTCCTTAACATCAGGTTGATGCCCTGAAGTTAAGGAAAACATGGTTAATACGCGGTTAAACAGATGCCGCGCGGCGCAACAAGTAAGGCCGAAAAGTGGCGATACCGGCAGTTTTCACGGGCATGTGATCAAGTCCCATGCGCCATCCTGAGGTGCAGCCTCACATATTCGGATAGACCGGCCCCTCGCCGCCCTGCGGCGGAACCCAGTTGATGTTCTGGTTGGGATCCTTGATATCGCAGGTCTTGCAGTGGACGCAGTTCTGGGCGTTGATGACGTAGGTTTCCTGGCCGTCCTTCTCCACCCATTCATAGACGCCGGCCGGACAGTAGCGGGTCGAAGGACCGGCATAGATGTCGTGCTCGGAGGATTTCTGAAGCGCCATGTCCTTGACCTTCAGATGAACCGGCTGATCCTCCTCGTGATTGGTGTTCGACAGGAACACCGAGGAGAGACGGTCGAAGGTCAGAACGCCATCCGGCTTCGGATAATCGATCTTCTTGTGTTGTGCCGCCGGTTCCAAAGACTGCGCATCGGTCTTGCCATGCTTGAGCGTGCCGAAGAACGAGAAGCCGAACAGGGTATTGGTCCACATGTCGAGACCGCCGAGGCCGATGCCGATAAGCGTTCCGAACTTGGACCAGAGCGGCTTGACGTTGCGGACCTTCTTCAGGTCCTTGCCGATATCGGTCTTGCGCCATTCGTTCTCGATCTCGATGATTTCGTCATTGGCGCGGCCCCCCTCGATCGCCGCGGCGATCTTCTCGGCGGCCAGCATGCCAGACAGCACCGCATTGTGGCTGCCCTTGATGCGGGGCACGTTGACGAAACCGGCCGAACAGCCGATCAGCGCGCCGCCCGGGAAGGTCAGCTTCGGCACCGACTGGTAACCGCCCTCGGTGATGGCGCGGGCGCCATAGGAGAGCCGCTTGCCGCCCTCGAACGTGCCTCGGATCGCCGGATGCGTCTTGAAGCGCTGGAATTCCTCGAAGGGGTAAAGATAGGGGTTCTTGTAGTTCAGGTGCACGACGAAGCCGACGGCGACCATATTGTCTTCGAGATGGTAGAGGAACGAACCGCCACCGGCGGCCATACCAAGCGGCCAGCCGAAGGAGTGCTGCACGAGACCCTGCTTGTGGTTCTCCGGCTTGACCTGCCAGAGCTCCTTGATGCCGATACCGAATTTCTGGGGTTCGCGGTCCTTCGAAAGGTCGAATTTGGCGATCAGCTGCTTGGCAAGCGAGCCGCGCACGCCTTCGCCGATCAGAACGTATTTGCCGATGAGTTCCATGCCGCGGGTAAAGTTCGGCCCCGGCTCGCCATTGCGCTCGATGCCCATGTCGCCAGTGGCAACGCCGATGACGGCGCCCTCGCCATTGTAGAGCACTTCGGTGGCGGCAAAGCCCGGATAGATCTCGACGCCGAGCGCTTCCGCGTGGCCCGCCAGCCAGCGACAGACATTGCCGAGTGAGACGATGTAATTGCCGTGATTGTTCATCAGCGGCGGCATGAGGGCGTTCGGCAGGCGGATCGAGCCGGCCGGGCCGAGCACCAGGAAATGATCGGCATTGACCGCGGTCTTGAAGGGATGGTCGCTCTCGCTGCGCCAGTCCGGCAGCAGCCGGTCAATACCGATGGGGTCGACGACGGCGCCGGACAGGATATGCGCGCCGACTTCGGCCCCCTTCTCCAGCACCGCGACCGACAGTTCCGGATTGACCTGCTTCAGCCGGATCGCCGCAGACAGGCCCGCCGGTCCGCCACCGACAATCACCACGTCGAATTCCATGCTTTCGCGTTCCGGAAGCTCTGTCGTCTCGGTCATCTTCGTTCAGTCTCCGCTCGGCCGCCGCCGCGGCTCATTCCCCAATCTGGGCTAATCTCTTGTCAAAACCGGAAAGCATTGTCGAGCCGGGAAACGACAGCCAATCTCCCAATTCGCACAATGATTTCCTTCATGCGCATAAACCTATTTAACGTTTACGTTCACGTCAATTATACGGCGTGATTTTCTCGTTGATCCGCTTTTCTTTCCGCCTGCCCGCGCCTTATACAAAGGCACACCATTGGAGGATATCATGGATCTCGGCATCAAGGGCAAACGCGCACTCGTTCTGGCATCGTCACGCGGATTGGGCCAAGGCATCGCGGTCGCCTTGGCGCGCGAAGGCGCGAATGTCCTGCTTTGCGGACGCAGCGGCGAGCAGCTCGACGCCAATTGCAAGGCGATCAACGCCGAGGGCAACGGCAAGGCCGACTGGATCTGGGCCGATCTCGGCGACGAGAACTTCGTGCAGACGGTGACGTCAGCCGTCAACGACAAGTTCGGCGGCCTCGATATCCTCGTCAACAACACCGGCGGACCGACGCCAGGCACCACCGAAGACATGACGGCCGAAAAGCTGGAGACCTATTTCTTCTCGATGGTGCTGCGGGTCATCACGCTGACCAACGCGCTGCTTCCCGGCATGAAGCAGCAGGGCTGGGGCCGCATCCTGACGGTCGCCTCCTCCGGCGTGATCGAACCGATCGCCAACCTGGCACTGTCGAATACGCTGCGCCCTGCCCTTGCCGGCTGGAGCAAGACGCTGGCTTCCGAAATCGCCAGTCACGGCGTCACCACCAATCTGCTGCTTCCCGGCAGCATCCTGACCGGCCGCCTCGACGAACTGGATGGTGCGGCAGCAAGACGCACCGGCCGCGCGATGGATGAAATCCGTTCGGAAAAGGAAGCGCGCATTCCTGTCGGGCGCTATGGAAAGGTCGATGAGTTCGCGGCCACCGCAGCATTTTTGTGCAGCGAACCAGCAAGTTACATCACAGGCTCGCTGATCCGTTGCGATGGTGGAGCGGCACGGTCGGTATAGTCGACCGATGTAGCGATCCAGTATATATTAGAGCCGGACTAATATTACCGAATGTTCATTACGAAAATTTAAGCTGTTATAAACGCTTAGTGATCGTAAGCGGCGAATAGTGTCTTTTTTGCGCCGCAAAATAGGCGGCTCATTTAGAGCATAAATTTCGCCCCATTCTGTTCAAAACCGGTCTCGCTCATGAAGAAATTCTGGATCACAGTCAGCATCGTCGCAATCGCCGCCGCCGGTATCTGGCAGTTCGGCAATCGCATCCCCTATGCACAGCAGCTTCCCTATCTTTCGAAACTGATCAAGCAACCGGCCGGTCATGGCCCAGGCAAGGGAGATGGCAGCGCCAAAGGCGGCGATCAGCAGGCAGCGGCCGGCGATGCGGCAGCATCCGGCAGTCAGGCCGGCGGCAATGGCGGACATCGCCGCGGCGGTGCAGGCGGTCCGGCTGTGATCAAGACTGTTGCCGCAGCGCAGGCGGCCCTGCCGATCGACGTTGCCGCCTCCGGCTGGGCTGTTGCCGACGACAACACGACGATCGCCGCGCAGGAGCAGGGCCAGATCGTCGGCGTCAGCGTCCAGGACGGCGCTACGGTCAAAGCCGGCGATCTGATCGCCAAGCTCGACGACCGGTCGGCCAAGGCCGCGGTCGACAAGGATCGGGCGATGATCGTCCGCGATCAGGCGACACTCAGCGGCGCAGAGATCGCCTTGACCCGCGCACAGGACCTCGCCGACCAGAAGGCAGGCACCCAGCAAAGCTCCGATCAGGCCAAGGCGACCCGCGATAGCGCCGCCGCAACCGTCGAAGCCGACAAGGCCACCCTCGCCGCCGACCAGATCACGCTCGACCACACCGAGATCCGCGCGCCGTTCGATGGACGCCTGGGGGACGTGACGATCAGCAACGGCGCCTTCGTCAATGCAGGCTCGGCCATCGTCACCATCGCCAAATACGACCCGATCTATGTTCAGTTCAATCTGCAGGAACGCTATCTCAAGGAGCTGAAGACGGCGCTGGCTGCCGGTCCGGTCGATGTCAGCACCGCTCCGGATTCCGCCAAGGGTGAAGTCCGCAAGGGCGCCGTCAGCTTTTACGACAATATCGTCGACAAAGCCTCCGGCACGATCGCCGTCAAGGCGCGTTTTGAAAACGCCTCGGGCGCGCTCTGGCCCGGCCAGTCGATCAACGTCGTCGTGCATTTCGACAACAAGGACCAGCAGATCGTCGTACCGACCGTGGCGGTCAACCCGGGACCGACCGGTTTCTTCGCCTTCGTCGCCAAGGACGGCAAGGTTCAGTTGACACCGGTGACGGTCGCCCGCTCCAATGGTGGCTTTTCGGCCATCTCGTCGGGGCTTTCGGCCGGTGACCACGTGGTCATCGAGGGCCAGGGCAACCTGAACGACAAACAGGCGGTCAACGAGCAGTTCGACGACAAGGCACTCAACGTGGCCTCGGCCGCCGACAGCCTGCAACAGCAAACAGGCAACGCCACCGCGGGGACTGAGGAATGATTCCGAACTTCTGCATCCAGCGTCCCGTCGCCACGACGCTTCTGGCGATCGGCGCTATTCTGGCCGGCCTTGCGGGATACCAGCTCATCCCGGTCGCCGCCCTGCCACAGGTCGACTTCCCGACGATCAATGTTTCTGCCCAGCTGACCGGCGCCTCGCCGCAGACCATGGCGACATCGGTTGCGACACCGCTGATCAAGCAGTTCGAGACCATTCCGGGTATCAGCGAAATCAGCGCATCGAGCTCGCTCGGCAATACCAGCATCGTGCTGCAGTTCGATCTGAACCGTGACATCGATGCGGCTGCAGCCGACGTCCAGGCGGCGATCTCCCACGCCACCCGGCAGCTGCCTGACAACCTGACGACGCCGCCGAGCTATCGCAAGACCAACCCGGCCGACGCGCCCGTCATGCTGATGGCGGTGCAGAGCGATACGATGCCGCGCAGCAAGCTCGACGAGATTGCCGAAGACATCATTTCGCCGTCGCTCTCGACGCTGCCGGGCGTTGCCCAGGTGTCGGTATTCGGCGCACAGACCTATGCCGTTCGCGTCGAGGTCGATCCCAGCAAGCTTCAGGCCCGTGGAATCGGCATCGACACGGTGAACAAGGCCATTGCCGCCGCCAACAATCAGAGCCCGGTCGGCACGCTGCAGAACAGCTCCCAGACGATGACGATCAATGCGAATACGCAGCGCGTCAACGCCGACCAGTTCCGCACGCTGGTCATCGCCTCGCCGAATGGCGCAGCGATTCACCTCAGCGACGTGGCAAATGTCGAGGACAGCGTCGAGAACCAGAATACCGGCAGCTGGTATGACGGCAACCGCGGCATCATCCTGGCCATCCAGCGCCAGCCGGACGCCAATACCGTCGATGTCGTCGATGCGATCAATGCCAAGCTGCCGCAGTTGCATGCGGAAATTCCGCCATCGGTCAAGACCGTGGTGATGAACGACGCAGCAAAGCCGATCCGCGCAGCCATCACCGACGTCAAGTTTACGCTGTTGCTGACGATCGGCCTTGTCGTGCTCGTCATCTATCTGTTCACCGGCCACCTGACGGCGACAATCATTCCGGGCCTTGCCGTTCCGCTGTCGCTGATCTCGACCTTCGGCATGATGTACGTGCTGGGCTACAGTATCGACAACATCTCTCTGCTCGGGCTGACGCTCGCGGTGGGTCTCGTGGTCGATGACGCGATCGTCATGCTCGAAAACATCCTGCGTCATGTCGAGGAGGGAATGCCCGTCCGCGAAGCGGCGATCAAGGGTTCCGGCGAAGTCAGCTACACGATCATCTCGATGTCGGTTTCGCTGATCGCCGTCTTCATTCCGATCCTGTTGATGGGCGGTGTCGTCGGGCGCGTCTTCAACGAGTTCGGCATGGTTGTCGCCATCGCCATCGTCGCCTCGGCGATCGTCTCGCTGACGGTAACGCCGATGCTCGGCTCGCGGCTTTCCGAAGGCCACAGCCGCCCGCCGCTTCTGGTAAGGCTCTTCGATGCGGGCTTCGAACGGACCCTTCACGGTTACGACCGCGCGGTCGCCTGGTGCCTTCGGCATACCATGACCGTCATCGGCGTGTTCTTCGCCTCGGTGGCGCTGACCATCTACCTGTTCATGACACTGCCCTCGAGCTTCTTCCCGCAGGAAGATATCGGCCGCCTGCAGATCTCCACGCAGGCCCGCCAGGACATCTCCTACTCGGCCATGGAAGCCCTGCAGAAGCAGGCAGCCGCGGCTGTCAAGGCAAACAGCGCCGTCAATCACGTGATGTCCACGGTCGGCGGCAATGCGCAGAAGCCTCTGAACAACGGCACGATCTATGTCGAGCTTAAGGACAAGGACCAGCGCGTGCCGCTTGAGCAGACCCTGCGCGAACTGCGCTCGTCGCTCAACAAGATCCCCGGCCTGCAGGCCTTCGTAACCCCGAACCAGAGCCTGCGCTTCGGTGGCAGACAGACGGCCAGCCAGTATCAGCTGATCGTACAGGCACTCAACGCCGACACGACCAATCTCTGGGCCGGCAAGATGGTGACCGCGCTCCGCCAGGATTCGCGGTTCACCGACGTGACAACCGACGCACAGAACAATGCGCTGCAGGCCAACATCGTCATCGACAGCGAGAAGGCCGCAGCCTTCGGCATCGATAACGATCTGCTGCGCACCACGCTGCAGGAAGCCTTCAGCAGCTACACGGCGGCCGAGATACAGTCGACCGGCGATAGCTACGACGTCATCGTCGAATACGATACCGGCAAGCCCTGGGATGATCAGAAGCTGTCGGAGATCAACGTCGCATCGGCCAACGGCACGCTGGTTCCGCTATCGAATTTCGCGCATGTCCAGCGGACCACCGGCCCCGTTACCATCAACCAGACCGGCCAGCTCGTTTCGACGACAGTCTCCTTCAATCTGCCGGCCGGCGAATCCCTCAGCGATGCGACGGCGGCGATCGACCAGATCAAGCATGATATGAACATGCCTGCCGACGTGTTCACCAGCTACGGCGGCACCGCGCAGATCTTCGAACAGTCGCAGGGCAACACGCCTTATCTGATCCTGGCGGCGATCCTGACGATCTATGTGGTGCTTGGCGTTCTCTACGAGAGCTTCATCCATCCGCTGACCATTCTGTCGGGCCTCCCGGCAGCGGCACTCGGCGCGCTTCTGGCCCTGAAAGTCATGGGGCTCGACCTGTCGATCATCGCGCTCATCGGCCTGCTGATGCTGATCGGTATCGTCAAGAAGAACGCGATCATGATGATCGACGTGGCGCTGGAAAATCTCCGATCGACCAAGATGTCACCGGCGGAAGCGATCCACGAGGCTTGCGTGCGGCGTTTCCGGCCGATCATGATGACGACCTTCTGCGCCATGCTCGGTGCCCTGCCGATCGCGCTCGGCTCGGGCGCCAGCTCGGAGCTGCGCCAGCCGCTCGGCATCGCCGTCGTCGGTGGTCTGATCGTCTCGCAGGCGCTGACGCTGTTCATCACCCCGGTCATCTTCGTCCAGATGGGCCGCTTCGAAACCTGGCTCAAGCAGCGCTTCAGCCGCAAGCCGGCACATGAGGCGCCCGCCAACGAGGATGGCGAACCGGAGACCCGGGCGGTTGCCGCCGAATAAGACGACAAGAAAGGGCGCCTCTCCGGGCGCCCTTTTCGCTTAACGGCCTTCGACCAGCTTCGGCAGATCGGCGATCAGCGCATCGCGCGTTTCGAAGCTGATCGGATTGCCACGATAGCGATGGTTGCCGATAGAGAGCCTTGCGAAGACCAGACGCCGGTCGCCCCTCACCGCCCAGCCGACGAACCAGCCGAGCGGCCGCTCCAAATTGGTCTCGCCCTTGCTGCTGCGTAGCCAGCCGGAACCGGTCTTGCCCTGGATCGTCCAGCCATCGGCGGCTTGAAAGCGGGGAACGATCGCTTCCGTTTTCTGGCGCGCCTCCTCCGAGATCGGCAGCTCGCCGCGCCGGAAACGCAGCAGGAAGCGTGCCTGCTCTTCCGCCGAAATCTTCAGCGACGACATCAGCCACGCCTGCGTCAGCCCGCCGGACACATTCTCGTTGCCGTAGCCGAAGCCCGCGACATAGCGGGCAAAGGCGCGGTCTCCGAGCTTCGTCGTCAGCTCCTGCGAGAACCAGACGACGGAATCCCGTAGCCAGATTGCCGGATCGGTGTCCTTTCGCTCGATCTTGCGCTGCCGCTGCAGTTCCGGCCGGTAGCGCCAAAGGGGATTGTGCTCATCGACCAGAATACCAGCATCGTAACCCATCATGGCCAAGGGCAGTTTGAACGTCGATTGCGGATAGAATCCCTGATCGCAATTGCCCTGGCGGAAAATGGTCTCGCCGGTCTTTTCATCGATAATAACGGTGCAGCGGATCGGATCACCAGCCAGGGCCGCATCCACATTGCCGAGAAGCGCCGAAATGCCGAATAAGAAGGCGAAGATAAGAGATTTTGAAACTGCCACTGCCGTGCTCCATGTGGTTCGACACGGCTTTCTAGGCCGGCTTGCGAGGCCCGATCAAACGATGATATCTGCGGTCAGGCATGAATTGAATTAGGCCATCTCATGGTTCGACCCTACCTTCCCCTCAACGCCCTGCGCGCTTTCGAGGCAGCTTCCCGACATCTGAGTTTTACCCGCGCTGCCATCGAACTCTGCGTCACGCAGGCCGCCGTCAGCCATCAGGTGAAGCTTCTGGAGCAGCGCCTCGGTGTCACCCTCTTCCGCCGCCTGCCGCGAGGGTTGATGATCACCGAGGAGGGACTGGCGCTGCTACCGGTGCTGCGCGAATCCTTCGATCGGATGGCCGACATGCTGGAGCGTTTCGAGGGCGGGCAGCTGCGCGAGGTGCTGAAGCTCGGCGCGGTCGGCACGCTGGCGGTCGGCTGGCTGCTGCCGCGGTTGGCCGACTTCCGGGCGAAGTTTCCCTATATCGATCTCCGGCTTTCGACCAACAACAACCGGGTGGATATCGCCGCCGAAGGCCTCGACTACGCGATCCGCTTCGGAAACGGCGCCTGGCACGATATCGAAGCCGAAGCGCTGTTCGAGGCACCGCTCTCCGTGCTCTGCATTCCACCGATCGCCCGCACACTGAAAACCCCTGACGACGTTGCCCGGCAGACGCTGCTGCGCTCCTACCGCACCGACGAATGGCCAAGCTGGTTCGAGGCCGCAGGCGTCGAGCCGCCACCGATCCTCGGACTGGTCTTCGATTCGTCGGTACTGATGGTCGAGGCAGCGATGCAGGGCGCGGGTGTGGCGCTCGCCCCGCCGTTGATGTTCTCGCGGCAACTGGCGGCCGGCGAAATCGAGCAGCCTTTCCCTGTTTATATCTCCAAGGGCAGCTACTGGCTGACCCGCCTGAAATCGCGGCCGGTGACGCCGGCGATGGAGACCTTTCGCAGATGGATGCAACAGATGTCGGAGGAGACGCAGACAGCCGCTTCGGCCTGATTCTGCGGGTTGCTTTCGCCGCCGTCCTATGCGATCACCCGCGCTCTCAAAAATTCGCAGGGCGCGCAGATGCGCCGCCCTTTTCGCATCCGGGCTGGTTCCCGGTCCAAGACATTTTGACGGATATTGAAGGAGCACGGCCATGGCACGGGCGCTCGGGCTTGATTTCGGCACGACCAATACGGTTCTGGCAATGGCGGATGGCGCCAATGCGACGCATTCGATGAGTTTCACCAGCGCGGCAGGCACGGCCGACAGCATGCGAACCGCCCTCTCCTTCATGAAGGACGCGCAGCTCGGCGCTTCGGCGCTCAAGGTCGAAGCGGGCGCGGCAGCGATCCGCCAGTTCATCGACAATCCCGGCGACTGCCGCTTCCTGCAGTCGATCAAGACCTTTGCCGCCAGCGCCCTCTTCCAGGGCACGCTGATCTACGGCAAGCGCCAGAGCTTCGAAGACCTGATGGAAGTCTTCATCCGGCGGCTTCGCGGCTATGCCGGCGACAACTGGCCGTCCGACGTCAGCCGCATCGTCGCCGGCCGCCCGGTGCATTTTGCCGGCGCCTCCGCCGATCCCGCATTGGCGACGGACCGCTACAACGAGGCGCTGTCGCGCTTCGGCTTTCCTGAAATCCACTATGTCTACGAACCGGTCGCAGCCGCCTTCTACTTTGCGCAGAACCTGACGTCCGACGCCACCGTGCTGGTCGCCGACTTCGGCGGCGGTACGACGGACTATTCGCTGATCCGCTTTGAAACCATTGCCGGCAAGCTCACCGCCACGCCGATCGGCCATTCCGGCGTCGGCATCGCCGGCGATCACTTCGACTACCGCATGATCGACAATGTCGTCGCGCCACAGATCGGCAAGGGGAGTCATTTCAAGAGCTTCGACAAGATCCTTGAGGTGCCGTCGAACTACTATTCCAGCTTCGGCCGCTGGAACCAGCTGTCGATCTTCAAGACCTCGCGCGAGTTCGAAGACCTGAGAAAGCTGGTGCGTACCGCGCTCGAGCCCGAGAAGCTGGAAATCTTCGTCGATCTCGTCGATCACGACGAGGGCTACCCGCTCTACCAGGCGGTGTCGGCGACGAAGATGGCACTCTCCGCCGAAGAAGAAGCGGCCTTCGACTTCGCGCCGCTTGGCCGCGGCGGACAGCGCACCGTCAAGCGCAAGGATTTCGAAACCTGGATCGCCGACGATCTCAGCCGCATCGAAGGCGCGCTTGATGACGTGCTGGAGAAGACGCAGACCAAGGCGGAAACTATCGACAAGGTCTTCCTCACCGGCGGCACATCCTTCGTACCAGCCGTGCGGCGGATTTTCACCGAGCGCTTCGACAGGGACAAGATCGAGAGCGGCGGCGAGCTGCTGTCAATCGCTCACGGTCTCGCGCTGATCGGCGAACGTGACGACATTTCGCAATGGACTGTGCAATAGGCCGCCCGGCCGTTGGCAGCACTTTCATTGGTGCTGCCGCTCCGCTAAGGTCGCCAGATGATCTCCGCAAACGACCTCTCCCCGGCCGAGCTCGCAGCGCTTCTGCATTTCCATGCGGATGCGGGCGTCGAGTGGCTGCTGGAAGAGGAGGCCGTCGATCGCTTCGCCGAATTCGAAGCGATGAAGGCGGCGAGACGCGCCACCGCCCCGCAGCAATCCGCTCCGTCAAGCCAGCCGCAGCCTCAGGAACGGGCGGCACCGCAGCGCCAGGCGCCGGCCGCGGCAGCATCTTCAGCGTCGAGGCCTCAGCCTGCCATTCCGGACGGTGAAGCCGTGCAGCAGGCGCGCTTTGCCGCCGAAAGCGCCCGCTCGCTCGCCGAACTGAAAACCGCGCTCGAAGCCTTCAACGGCTGCAATCTGAAACACAGCGCCCGCTCGACCATCTTTGCGACCGGCGATGCGGCGCGCGGCATCATGGTGATCGGATCGGCGCCAAGCGCCGAGGATGATCGCGAAGGACAGCCCTTTGCAGGCCGCCCCGGTGCGCTGCTCGACAAGATGCTCGCAGCGATCGGCCTGGACCGTTCCAGCATCCTGCTGACCCAGGTCATCCCCTGGCGGCCGCCCGGCAACCGTGTGCCGTCGGCGGCGGAGATGGATATCTGCCGACCCTTCATCGAGCGGCAGATCGCTCTGGCGGAGCCGAAAGCCATCCTGCTCTTCGGAAATTTCGCGGCTCGCGTCTTTTTCGGCGAGACGGACACCATTCATGGCCTGCGCGGCCAGTGGAAGGAAATCGGTGCAGGCACCCTGACAGTTCCGGCGCTGGCCACATTGCATCCGCAGGACTTGCTGACCGCACCGGTCAATAAGCGCTTGGCCTGGAACGATCTTTTAGCGTTTCAGCAGAAACTGCGCGACCTCGATCTGATTACAAAATAGCCAATCTTAAAGATTTTATGAATGAACCCATGCGCCAGGCGCATGCCTGCGTCTCATTTAGGTGCATTGCAGAATCAATGCTGCGCTGCAATATATACTCGTGTCTTGGGAGGAATCTGACAGGAACCAAGGCAATGAACAGACGTTTTCGTCCAATACACTGCGGGTTTGAAACCCTGCGCCTCGCCGGCGGCCCGATCCGCACCACGCAAGGCTATAGCCGTCTCGGCTTCGCAACCAACGAACAGATGATCGCCCGCGGCACCGGCATCACCGGCCGCACGACGCGTCCAGCTGCGATCTTCGCCGACTTCCAGGAATACTGAGTTACCGCGCCGCCCAACAGGGCGCGCGGATGGAGTTTAGCATGTCTGCCGTCATCATCTCGCTGCTTCGCAATATCGAAACCATCGAGCACATTCGTGCCGCGGTCTGTGCTGCGAAGGAATATGAGCGCGAGCTTAGCGGCGGCGAGCCCGCGACGCCGGTCAAGGACATTGCCGCGATCGCGCTCTAGGCGCAGACGGCAAACCTGACGGGATCCTGCTCGATCTGCGTCTTCGCAAATTCGAAAGCCTGATCGACATAGGCGAACTTGATCGCCTGCCAGCCGCAATAATTCTGCAGAAACGCCTTGGAAAGCCAAAGCTGTGTCTTCTTCGGCTCGTCGTACCAGCCGAGGCATCCCTGCTGGACGGCCTTGGCAAACAGCCGCTGCAGATGCGTCCGCGACATCATGAAATCGCCTGCCAGATTGCGCGTCTCGATGCGTCCGACGCTGTAGCGCTCGCCGTCGCAACTCTGCAGATCGATCCTCGATATCAGATGATCGACCACCATGCCGCCAGCCTCGGTCCAGAGGAACAACCCCACCTGCTCCGGCGGCTCGCGCCAGCCGTCGTTGTGCAGGCAATTCTCCGCGATCAGCGGATGGGCAAGGCGCATCAGCTCCGGATTGGCTTGGAAACAGGCCGCACGGTTGCCCTCATCGATTAGATCGAGTGCAGTCAGGTTCGACAGAAACCATCCATACATCGCCTGATGACTGACCTCGGCAGGCTCGAAATGGCGCGGCCGCCGGCGTTCCTCGCCCGGCGTATGGGCAATGAAGCGATAGGTCAGCAGTTCATCGATGAAATTCAGCACCGTGTTGCGGCTCGCCACCTTGTAGTCGGTGATACGCGCGGTCAGTGCCACGGCGGTAAAGCCTGTCGATGCATCCTCGGGATCGTGCTGGAGGCTTAGCGCATAGGCGGTCTGGGTCAGCAGCCAGCGCTGGTGCGAAGCGAGAAGCCTGGCAAGACGCGGGGCGGCATCGAACATGCCACGCATATCGCCCGCGAGTAGCCGGATTGAAGCCAGGAAGTTCGGGTGGTGCGCCAGTTCGTCAGCCGAAAATGCCATAAGCGCCCCCGCTCGCAAGCCAGCTTCCGGAGCTACCAGCCTTCGGGACAATTCAGTCCTTTTTGGTGGCCATTCGCATATGCAAGGCTTTGAATAAATGAAACTTCGTCAGCTTCATCAATCATATTCAAGGCGGCTTTGGTATCCTAAAATTTCGCCAGTATATTCCCGCTGGAGAGGTGCAATAGGATCGGAATCAACTCCGTCCAGCAAGCGGTCAGCCGCCTGCGCGCCGGGCATTTCGGCGCTCCAGACCGAGCCGGTGTTCGCGGTGAATGATGTAGACACCGGCCGCGATGACGATAGCGGTGCCGACCATCATGTGGCCGCCCGGCACGTCTCCAAAGACGACATAGCCGATGACGCCACCGAGCAAAATCGACGTATACTCGAACGGCGCGATGGTCGAGACGTCGGCATGCCGGTAGCTCTCCGTCAGCAGGATCTGCGCCACTCCGCCGCAAAAGCCGGCACCGACGAGAAACAGCGTCGTCTCGAGATCCAGCGAGTACCAGCCAAACGGCAGCGTCAGCAAGGAGCAAAGTGAGGCGATCATCGAGAAGTAGAGAACGATCGTCGCCGTGCGCTCCTCCTCCACCAGCTTGCGAACCTGGATCATCGCCATACCGGCGAGTACCGCCGAGAGCAGCACGCAGATGGCGCCGACCGCCTGTTCCGTCTCCATCCCGCCGGCGCGAAACAGCGTCAGCTTTGGCCAGGAAACGATCGCCACCCCGACAATGCCGAAGAACACCGCGCTCCAGCGGTAAAGCCGCACACGTTCCTTCAGGAACACCGCAGCGAAGATGACGGCAATCAGCGGCGTGGCGTAGCCCAGCGCAATCGCTTCAGGCAGCGGCAGGTGCATCAGCCCGTAGAAGCCGAAGCCCATCGAGATGATGCCGATCGTGCCGCGTTTCACATGACCGACGGGATTGGCCGTGTAGAAAGCAGCCTTCAGCTGACCGCGATAGGCGAGATAGGCCATGATCGGAAACAGCGCGAAGAACGAGCGGTAGAAGGTCACCTGCCCCGGCGCGATACCGGTTCCCGCCAGCTTGATGAAGGTCTGCATGCCGAGAAAGACGACAACCGACGAGACCTTCATCAGGATCCCCCTCATCGGGTTTCTCAAAACCGATTCCATGTCTTCCCAAGCTCGCTGGCGGCTGATGTTCCAAGGCAGGAGGATACCGCCGACTCGGCGGCACAGTGGCGTGTGACGGCATGGTAACGAAAGAACGGCGGTGATGGGGAAAATTTCCAGCGAAAAGCGAAATTCGAGGAAGTGTCAGGAAAAGTCCAGCACTGGCGCCGAAAAGAAAGCTCAGTGGCCTTTGCTTTAAGTTTAGTTCAGACTTTAATGTAATCATCGCCCCCAAAATTTACGGCGGGGATTCCGTTCCTGTCACGGTCATATCGTTAAAGGTCTTCAGGGAACACTTATGCGTACAGACACAGGCCAGGTCATTAACCTGGCAGACTACCGGCCCACCGATTTCGTGCTTGAGCGCGTGGACCTGACCTTCGAACTCGACCCGACGGAGACCAAGGTCGAGTCGCGGCTGATCTTCCACCGGCGCGAAGGCGCCGATCCGAAGGCACCGCTGATCCTTGACGGCGACGAACTTTCCCTGTCCGGCCTGCTGTTCGACCAGATTGAGATGCCCGCGGCGCAATATTCTGCGACGCCGGATGGTCTCACGGTTCGCGATCTCCCGGCCACCGAACCTTTCGAACTGACGATCACCACGATCATCAATCCTTCCGAAAATACCCAGCTGATGGGCCTCTACCGCACCGGCGGCATCTACTGCACGCAGTGCGAGGCCGAAGGCTTCCGCCGCATCACCTATTTTCCGGATCGTCCCGACGTTCTGGCGCCCTACACGGTCAACATCATTGCCGAGAAGGCCGCCAACCCGTTGCTGCTGTCAAATGGCAATTTCCTGGGCGGCGCCGGTTATGGCGAAGGCAAGCATTTTGCCGCCTGGTTCGATCCGCATCCGAAGCCGAGCTATCTCTTCGCGCTGGTTGCCGGCGATCTCGGCATCATCGAAGACACGTTTACGACGAAAACCGGCCGCGACGTCGCGCTGAAGATCTATGTCGAGCATGGCAAGGAGCCGCGCGCGGCTTACGCCATGGATGCGCTGAAGCGCTCGATGAAGTGGGACGAAGAGGTCTTCGGCCGCGAATACGATCTCGATATTTTCATGATCGTCGCCGTCTCCGACTTCAACATGGGCGCCATGGAGAACAAGGGCCTCAACGTCTTCAACGACAAATACGTCCTTGCCGACCCCGAGAACGCGACCGATGCCGACTACGCCAATATCGAGGCTATCATCGCGCACGAATATTTCCACAACTGGACCGGCAACCGCATCACCTGCCGCGACTGGTTCCAGCTCTGCCTGAAAGAAGGCCTGACGGTTTATCGCGATCACGAGTTCTCCTCGGATCAGCGCTCCCGCCCGGTCAAGCGCATCGCCGAAGTGCGCCACCTGAAGTCCGAGCAGTTCCCGGAAGACAGCGGCCCCCTGGCGCACCCCGTTCGGCCGACGAAGTACCGCGAAATCAACAACTTCTACACGACGACTGTCTATGAGAAGGGCAGCGAAGTCACGCGCATGATCGCGACGCTGCTCGGCAAGAAGCTCTTCAAGAAGGGCATGGATACCTATTTCAAGCGTCATGACGGCGAAGCGGTAACGATCGAGGATTTCGTCAAGTGCTTCGAGGACGCCAGCGGCCGCGATCTCACGCAGTTCTCGCTCTGGTACCATCAGGCCGGCACGCCGCTCGTCACCGCCTCGGGCACCTATGACGCCAAGGCCAAGACCTTCACGCTGCAGCTCGAACAAGTGGTTCCTGCAACGCCCGGCCAGGCCGACAAGAAGCCGATGCATATCCCGCTCAGCCTGGCGCTGTTTGCCGAAAGCGGCAAGGCGATCAAGCCGAAGTCGGTCGAAGGCGCCGAATATGCCAACGAGGTGCTGCACCTGACCGGCAAGACGCAGACCGCCGTCTTCCATGGCATCGCCTCGCGCCCGGTCGTGTCGATCAACCGCAGCTTCTCAGCGCCGATCAACCTGCATTTCGATCAGGCCCCGGCCGATCTCGCACTGCTCGCCCGCCACGAGACCGATCATTTCGCCCGCTGGCAGGCGCTGACCGATCTGGCCTTGCCAAACCTCCTCAAAGCCGCCCGCGACGCCCGTGACGGCAAGGCGGTGGCCTGCGAACAGACCTTTGTCGACGCCCTGCTCGCAGCCGCCTCCGACGAAACGCTGGAGCCCGCCTTCCGCGCCCAGGCGCTGGCGCTTCCGAGCGAAGCCGATATCGCCCGCGAGCTCGGCGGCAACAACGATCCCGACGCAATCCATGCCGGCCGTCAGGCGGTGATGAAGCAGATCGCCGAACAGGGTGCCGCGATCTTTGCAAACCTCTTCGAGACGATGACGACATCGGGCGCCTTCAGCCCGGATGCCGCGAGTGCCGGACGGCGCGCGCTGCGCAACGCGGCCCTCACCTATCTCTCCTACGCAGAGAACACGCCGGTTCGTGCCAAGGCAGCCTTCGACTCCGCCAACAACATGACCGAGCAGTTGCACGCCCTTACACTCCTGGCGCATCGCTTCCCTGACAGCGCCGAGGCCGTCAGCGCCCTGTCGGCCTTCCGCGACCGCTTTGAAGAGAATGCCCTCGTCGTCGACAAGTGGTTTTCAGTCCAGGCGACGATCCCGGGTGCGGCAACGCTCGACCGCGTCAAGAAGCTTATGGACAGCCCGCTCTTCAAGCGCACCAACCCGAACCGGGTACGGTCGCTGATCGGCACCTTCGCCTTCACCAATCCGACCGGCTTCGGCCGTGCCGATGGCGAGGGCTATCGCTTCCTCGCCGGCGAGATTCTCGATATCGACCAGCGCAATCCGCAGCTGGCTGCCCGCATCCTCACATCGATGCGCTCCTGGCGCTCACTGGAGCCAGCGCGGGCCGATTTCGCCCGTTCGGCTCTGATGGAGATCGAACGCGCGCCTGGTCTTTCGAGCGACGTACGCGATATCGTCGAGCGGACGCTCAAGGGGTGATTTGCGAAGGCGATGTCCGGCCGCTTGCGCCCGGACCTCGCCAGACTCACCAAAAAATCAGCACTTATAAATAGTTAACAGATTTTTACCTTTGCCTCTGGACACGGCGAATCAGGAATGATTCATTGAGTCAGGTTCGAGCGAGCGGCGCATCGAATCACACGAGGGATCAAGGTTATCACGATGATGAACGTGCGGCGGGCAACTGCGGCCCAAGGACGGCTGCGTGTCGATTTGGGTTCGCTCCGGGCATGGCCGCAAGCCACCCGAAGCCCTCGTCCGATTGCGCGCCAAGCCGGCGCACCGCGTCTTCCACAGGTCGAAACCATCTTGAAGCGTGCCATTCCGGCGCTGATCGTCGCCTTTCTGTCCGTTGTCGCCGCCTCGCACATCTTCGGGATGATGTCGGAATATTCGCGGATGGGCGCCGCCGCCCGTCATGCGACATCGCTTTCGGCCGCCGCTGCTGCAGCCGTCTTTTCCGACGCCAACGACCTGTTCGATGCTGGTAACGGCGCCGAAGTGCAGGCGCGGCTTTCGAAGTTTCTTCCCCAGGACCGGCTCGACAGCGGCTCCTTCATCCTCTTGGTCCAGTCGAGCGGCAAGGTCTTTGCAGCCTCGGCGGCAGGCGTTTCCTATGTCGGCTCCGATGTCGGCGACTTCTTCCCCGAAGTCTCGGCGATCCGCCGCTTCGGCGACCGCGCTGGTGTCATCGAAACGACGATCAGCGGCGACCCCCACTATGCCGAGATCAGCCTCGTCGGCTCGTCCGGCGGCTATATCATCGCCGCCACATCGCTTGACCAGATCGGCAAGCTCTGGCGCGAAGAGCTGACGCTCAACGTCACGCTGTTTGCCGGCATCTCTTCGATCCTGCTCGTCATCCTCTATGCCTATTACATGCAGGTGAAGCGCGCCCGCGATGCCGACGATATCTTCGTCGAATCCAACCAGCGCGTCGAAACAGCATTGTCCCGCGGCCGTTGCGGTCTTTGGGATTTCGATTTCGAGAACCGCGAATTCTTCTGGTCGCGTTCGATGTACGACATGCTCGGCCTGCCCGGCTCCGACAAGACGATGTCCTTCAACGAGGCCGCCCGCCTGATGCACCCCGAGGATGGCGGCCTGCACGAGATCGCCCGTTCGATTGCCAAGGGCACGTCCGGCCAGGTCGACCAGATCTTCCGCATGCGCCACGCCGCCGGTCACTATGTCTGGATGCGCGCCCGCGCCCAGATGATCCGCAGCAATTCCGGCCGCATGCACATGATCGGCATCGCCATGGACGTCACCGAGCAGCACCGCCTCGCCCAGCGCTATGCCGAAGCCGACCAACGCCTCGCAGACGCCATCGAGTGCACCTCGGAAGCCTTCGTGCTCTGGGACAAGAACGACCGTCTGGTGATGTGCAACGCCCATTTCCAGCAGGCCTACGGTCTTCCTGACAGCGTGCTCGTGCCCGGCACCGAGCGCAGCGTCGTCAACGCCGCCGCCGCCCGCCCGGTGATCGAGCGCCGCATGGTCGATCCGCATGGCGCCGGCCACTCGCGCACCGCCGAAGTCCAGCTTGCCGACGAGCGCTGGCTGCAGATCAACGAGCGCCGCACCCGCGACGGCGGAATGGTCTCCGTCGGCACCGACATCACGCTTCTGAAGCGCAACCAGGAACGTCTGCGCGACTCCGAGCGCCGCCACGTCGCGACAATCGGCGACCTCAAGTCCTACCGCGCCACGCTCGAAGACCAGAAGGCCGCGCTCTCTGTCGCCAACGCCAACTATCTCGCCGAAAAGGAACGTGCCGAGGCCGCCAACAAGGCCAAGTCTGAATTCCTCGCCAACATGTCGCATGAGCTGCGCACGCCGCTTAACGCCATCCTCGGCTTCTCCGAAATCCTGCAGGACCAGATGTTCGGCCCGCTCGGCTCGCTGAAGTATGACGAATATGCCCGCGATATCCACGACAGCGGCAAGCACCTGCTGAATGTCATCAACGATATCCTGGACATGTCGAAGATCGAAGCCGGCCACATGAAGCTGCATCGCGAGACGATCGATCTTGCGCCGCTGATCGAGGAAAGCCTGCGCTTCACGGCCATCCCGGCCGCTGAAAAGAACATCGTCATCGAGCAGCGTCTCTGCGATGGCATGACGCTGACGGCCGACCGCCGCGCCATGAAGCAGATCATGCTCAACCTGCTCTCCAACGCCGTGAAGTTCACCAACGACGGCGGCCGTATCGCACTGCGCACCCGCCGCGATGCCAAGGGCGTGGTGATCACCATCGCCGATACCGGCATCGGCATTCCGCGCAAGGCGCTGTCGAAAATCGGCCAGCCCTTCGAGCAGGTGCAGAGCCAGTATGCCAAGAGCAAGGGTGGCTCGGGCCTCGGCCTGGCGATCTCCCGCTCGCTGGCGGCGCTGCATGGCGGCAACATGCGCATCCGATCGCGCGAGGGCCGCGGCACCGCCATCACCTTCCGCATTCCCGATGTGATCCGCTAGGCCTTCAACACCGCCTGGAAAATCTTGCGCCCCGCCTTCGACAGCCGCTTCACTTCGCTTTCCAGCGTCTTGATATCGGGGCAGTCGCCGGCCCGGCAGACGAGCTCGACCAGCCCCGATGGGGCTTCCTTCGGATCGAACAGCCCGTCGATGCAGAGGCGGATCAGCTGTGAGAGCTCGGTGTAGAGGTTGAAAGCCTCAAGGCAGATGTCGAGATCGGCAGGCGCCATCAGCCTGCCGCCAAGCGCCTTCAGCGCCTCGCCGGTATTCAGCCCGTTGACCTTTACGGCATCACCTTTGGCAGGCGCAACCAGCGCCATATATTGCGCGATGAACTCGATATCGATGACGCCGCCGGGGATGAGCTTCAGGTCCCAGCCGTTCTCCGGCGCCTTCTCCTTGTCGATCAGCTCGCGCATCTCGCCGACATCGCGCGCCACCTTGGCCGTATCGCGCTTCTGCGACAGCACATCGGAAATGATCCGCTCGGCAGCTTCCGTTAAGCTCGCATCGCCGCAGATCAGCCGCGCCCGGCTGAGCGCCATGTGCTCCCAGGTCCAGGCTTCCTCGCGCTGGTATTTCTCGAAGGAATTGATCCGCGTCGCCACCGGCCCCTTATTACCGGAGGGGCGAAGCCGCATGTCGACCTCGTAGAGAATGCCCTCTGCTGTTGGTGCAGAGAAGGCGGCGATCAGGCGCTGGGTGATGCGAGTGAAGTAGCGAACGGCATCGAGCGGCTTCTCGCCATCGGATTCGCCAGCCGTGTCGTCGTAGTCGTAAAGCAGGATCAGATCGATGTCGGACCCCGCCGTCAGCTCGAAACTGCCGAGCTTGCCCATGCCGGCAACGGCCACCTTGCCGCCCGGGAAGCGCCCATGCGCCGCCTCGACCTCTTTCAGAACGCCGTCGAGCGCCGCTTCGATGATAAGGTCGGCAAGATGGGTAAAGGCCCGCGCCGCCATCGCGCCATTGATGGCGCCCGTCAGCAGCCGGATACCGATCAGGAAGCGTTGCTCGGCGGCAAAGATGCGCAGCCGGTCGAGCAATTCTTCATAATAGCGCGCCTGCACCAGAGACGCCTTCAGGCGCTCGCCGAGATATTCGCGCGTCGGCAGTTCCGCCATCAGGCCGGGATCGAGCATGCCGTCGAAGACATGCGGCTTGGCGGCGATCACTTCGGCAAGCTTCGGCGCCGACGACATGATGTTGACGATCAGCGAAAGCAGCGCCGGATTGCTGCCGAGCAGCGAGAAAAGCTGGATGCCTGAAGGCAGACCCGAAATGAAGCTGTCGAATCGCAGCAGCGCCTCGTCCGCCCTCTTGCTCTCGCCGAAGACCCGCAGGAGTTGCGGCGTCAATTCCGTCAGCCGCTCGCGCGCCTCGACCGATTGCGTCGCCCTGTAGCGGCCATAGTGCCAGGTGCGGATGATGCGCGAAATATCCGAGGGGCGCTGGAAGCCCATCTTCTTCAGCGTCTCAAGCGTATCCGGATCGTCGTTCTGGCCGGTAAAGACAAGATTGCCGGTGTCGGTCGAAAGCTTGTTTTCCTGTTCGAACAGCCGCGCATAGCGCCGCTCGACGGTTCTCAGCACCTCGACCAGCTTTTCCGAAAAACTCGACGTCTCGCTGAAGCCCATCATGAAGGCGATGCGTTTCAGGTCGGCTTCGGTCTCCGGCAGCAGATGCGTCTGCTCGTCTCGCACCATCTGGATGCGGTGCTCGACATCGCGCAGGAACCAGTAAGCATCCGTGAGCTCGTCGCGGGTCTCCGCATCGATCCACTTGGCCTTGGTCAGTTCGGCCAGCGTCTCCTCGGTGCCGCGGCTGCGCAGCACCGGCATGCGCCCGCCGGCGATCAGCTGCTGCGTCTGCGCAAAGAACTCGATCTCGCGGATACCGCCACGCCCCAGCTTGACGTTGTGCCCTTTGACGGCAATCGCCCCGTGGCCCTTGTGCGCGTGGATCTGCCGCTTGATCGAATGAATGTCGGCGATCGCCGCATAGTCGAGATATTTGCGGAAGACGAATGGCACCAGGCCGCGCAGAAAATCCTCGCCAGCCGCAAGGTCGCCAGCGACCGGCTTCGCCTTGATGAAGGCCGCCCGCTCCCAGTTCTGCCCCCTGCCCTCGTAATAAATCATCGCCGCATCGAAGGAGATTGCCAGCGGCGTCGATCCCGGATCCGGCCGGAGCCTCAGATCGGTGCGGAACACATAGCCGTCGGCAGTGCGCTCCTGCAGGATGCGCACCAGCCGCCGCATCAGCCGCGGAAATATCTCGATCGCATCATCAGGATCGGGCACGATGCCCGCCTGTTCGTCGAAGAACACGACGAGGTCGATATCCGAGGAATAGTTGAGTTCGGAGGCGCCCAGTTTGCCCATGCCGAGCACGATCAGGCCCGAGCCCTCGCTCGGCTTGCCTGCGTCCTTGATCACAAGCTTGCCGCTCTCATGCGCCGACATCAGCAGATGATCTATCGCCGCAGCAACCGATGCTTCGGCCAGAGCACTCAGCCACGCCGTCGTCTGGCGGCCGTCGAATATCCGGGCGAGATCGGCAAGCGCCACCAGGAAGGCCACCTTGCGCTTGATCCGCCGCAGCCGGGTCATCACCGCGGATTCCGCCGGAAACACACCCTCCTCCGCCTGCCAGCTATCGCGCGCCTCTTTGATCAGCGCCTCGATCTGCGGCTCCAGCGGTGCGGAGATCGCCGCGGCCAGGATGTCGTTGTCGATATTGGCGGCGTCCCGGAGATAGGGCGACAGCGTGAAGGCGGCGGCGATGAAATCGCAGAGCGGACCACCGGCCTTCAGCATCGCGGCGACGGCCGGCTGCTCGCGGCCGATCTCGGCTAGATCGGTCATCGCCAGCTTCAGTTCGGACTGGTTGAGCGGCTTCAACGCCACGCCTGCAGCGTCTTTCAACAGATGTGTCGATTTCTTCAGCATCCCACCTCCCGGCAGCGCCACGCCGGAATCGCGTTTTGCCGTATGCCCTTAACCTAGGGCCACATGCGTCAGGAGCCAATACGTTTAACGGCGCATAGTCTGAGGAGCGTTTGGCTCAGGCAGGTTTTGCCGGGAAGCTCATCGTCACGGTCAGGCCGCGGCCCTCTTCCTTGCCGGGATTGGTGTCGGAGAGCTCCAGCGTCCCGCCATGCAGCTCCATCACCGCCTCGACCAGCGAAAGCCCAAGCCCCGTCCCCGGCTTCGACCGGCTTTCGTCGAGCCGCACGAAACGCTTGATAACGGCTTCGCGCTTGTCGGCGGGAACGCCGACGCCATGGTCGGCAACCGAAAGGCAGATCGCATCCGTCCGGCGCGCCAGCTTGATAACAATCTGGCCATGGCCGTCGCAATCGACGGAATATTTGATCGCGTTGTCGATGAGATTGAACAGCGCCTGGCCGATCAGCTCGCGATTGCCCTGTATCGAAATACCGGGCTCGACCTCGGCGGTCAGCGTCAACCCCGCCTCATCAGCAACAGGCTCGTAGAGTTCGGCACAGTCGGCGACGATGGCCGAAATCTCGATCGTCGACATTTCCGCAGCCGCCGATCCTGCCTCGACGCGGGAAATCATCAGCAGCGCATTGAAGGTGCGGATCAGCTGATCGGATTCGGAAATGATGCCTTCCAGCCCGATCCGGCGCTGTTCCGCGTCATCGGTATCCAGCGCGTCGGCTGCCTTGTTGCGCAGCCGCGTCAGCGGCGTCTTCAGGTCGTGGGCGATGTTGTCGGAGACCTGCCGCAGCCCCTCGTTCAGCTTCTCGATACGCTCCAGCATGGTGTTCAGCGACACCGAGAGACGGTCGAATTCGTCGCCGGAGCCACCGACCGGCAGACGTTGAGAGAGATCGCCCGCCATGATCTTCTTGCTGGCGCCCGACATGCGATCGATGCGCTTCAGGGCATTGCGGCCGATGCCGAACCAGATGATCAGCGCGCCCAGGCCCATGATCGCCAGCGCCACCATCAGCGCCTGGCGCACCAGCACCCGGAATCGCTCCGGTTCGCCAAGGTCGCGGCCAACGAGAATACGCAGCCCATTGTCGAGCACGAAGATATTGGCGATCGCCATATGCCGCCGATCGAGGCCGCTTTCAGCATAGCGCTGGTAGAAGAACGGCACCGAGGTCCAGCCCGTCTCCTCGAAGACGCCAGGCTGCACCGAGGCAACGTTACCCGCCAGGATATCGCCCGAAGGGCCGGCAATGATGTAGAGATTGGCGCCCGGCTGGCGCGAGCGGCGCTCCATCGAGCGCAGCAGCGCGTTGATGCCGCCAGTGTCGTAAGCGCGCTTGACCTGATCGACCTCCTGCTGCACCGCCTCGCGGATCTGGCCCGTCAGCAGACGCTGCGACATCGCCGTCACATAGATGACGAGCGTCGCGGCGCAGATGGCGAAGAGCAGGATGTAAAGAGCCGAAAGGCGGACTGCGGTAGAGCGGAAGAGAAACCAGAAACGGTTCATCCTTCGTCCTTGATCATGTAACCCGCCCCGCGGATCGTCTTCAGCAGCGGCTGGCTGAAATCCTTCTCGATCTTCGAGCGCAGTCGCGAGACATGCACGTCGATGACGTTGGTCTGCGGATCGAAATGGTAATCCCAGACGTTTTCGAGAAGCATCGTGCGGGTCACGACCTGACCGGCATTCTTCATCAGATATTCGAGCAGGCGGAACTCGCGCGGCTGCAACGGGATTTCCTTGCCGCCACGGCGCACTTCGTGGGAGAGCCGGTCGAGCTCCAGATCGCCGACGCGGTAGACGACATCCTGCTCCGGAGTGCCCTTGCGGCGGCCGAGAACCTCGACGCGGGCGAGCAGCTCGCTGAAGGCATAGGGCTTCGGCAGATAGTCGTCGCCGCCGGCGCGAAGACCGGTGACGCGATCGTCGACCTGGCCGAGAGCGGAGAGAATGAGAACCGGGGTGTGGATCGCCTTGCGGCGGAGCTCGCTGATGACGGAAAGCCCGTCGCGGCGCGGCAGCATACGGTCGATGACGATGACGTCGTAGGTGTTTTCCGAGCCCATGAACAGGCCACTCTCGCCGTCGCTCGCATGGTCGACAACGATCCCCGCCTCACGAAAGGCTTTTGTCAGGTAAACCGCAGCTTCGAGGTCATCCTCGATAATCAGAATCTTCATGCGGCTGACATTACCTGCCGGTTTCGTTTCGGCAAGGCTCAATACGTCTTCCTGTTGCGCTTGGGTCATCGCGGCCACCTAGGGATGGAGTGGAAGGGAGCCGCGCGGGCTGGTGCGCGGCTCCCGTCTCGGGCGCATCATGGGGATGCGCCGGTCAAGGCTGTGGGGGATCAGCCTTGGCTATTGATCGGAAGGGCGACGAAGCGGCTGCCGTCCTTCGACTGGATCTGGAAGAGCGCCCGGGTGCGGCCGTCCTTCTTCGCCTGGTTCAGAACCTTGACGACGTCGTCGGCAGACGTGATGTCCTGGTTGTTCACCGAGGTAATCTTCTCGCCCGCCTTGATGCCCTTGTCGGCAGCGTCGGAGTTCGGGTCAATATTGGTGATCTGCAGGCCCTTGCCGTCATCGGCAGGGCCAACCGTCAAGCCGAGATCGGCAAGTGCCTTCTCGGACGCCGGTGCCTGCGGCTCCTGCGGCTGATCGCTGTCGTCGGTCGAAGCGTCCTTTTGGTCGGCCGGCAGCGTGCCAAGCTCGACGGTCAGAGACTGTGCCTTGCCATCGCGCCAGATCGATACTTCGACCTTCTTGCCCGGCTGCATCGCGCCGATGCGGCGGCTGAGGTCGCGGGCATCCTTGACCGTTTCGCCATTGACGGCGGTGACGACGTCGCCAGCCTTCATGCCGGCCTTCTGGCCAGGGGTGCCGTCCTGAGCGGAAACGACGAGCGCACCGTTGGCTTCGGAAAGGCCGAGCGAGTCGGCGATGTCCTTGGTCACCGGCTGGATCTGCACGCCGAGATAGCCGCGCGAAACCGTACCGTCCTTCATCAGGTCGGCAACGACGTCCTTGGCGGTCGAGGCCGGAATGGCGAAGGCGATGCCGACGCTGCCGCCCGACGGCGAGAAGATGGCGGTGTTGATGCCGACGACCTGACCGTTGAGGTTGAAGGTCGGGCCACCCGAGTTGCCGCGGTTCACTGCAGCGTCCACCTGGAGATAGTCGTCATAAGGGCCGGAACCGATGTCGCGGCCGCGGGCCGAAACGATACCGGCAGTCACCGTGCCGCCGAGGCCGAACGGATTGCCGACAGCGACCACCCAGTCGCCGACGCGGACATTATTGTCATCGGCCCAGTTCACATAGGTGAACTTCTTGCCCTTGCCGTCGACCTTCAGCACGGCGAGGTCGGTGCGCGGATCCTTGCCGATCAGCTTGGCATCAAGCTCGGTGCCGTCGTTCATGACAGCGACAAAAGCCGAGCCGTCGGAAACGACGTGGTTGTTGGTAACGATATAGCCGTCTTCGGAGATGAAGAAGCCGGAGCCCTGGGCAACCGGACGCAGACGGCCGGGACCACCAGGGCCGCCCGGGCCCGGACCACGCTCACCGAAGTGGCGCGGCGGACGCTGCTGGCCATCCTGGCCCTCGCCGCCATTCGGACCCTGTTCGCCGAACTGCTTGAAGAAGCGCTTCAGCGGATGATCGTCAGGCAGGTCGTCGAAACCGCGCCCATTGAAGTCAAAGGAAAAACCATTGCCGTCGTCGGAAGCCGGCTTGATGCGGGATTCGACGCGGACGGAAACGACGGCCGGCGAAACGGCGTCGACGACATTGGCAAAGCTCGGCACGGCCGGCGCCTGAACATTGACGGCTTCGGCATAGGAACGGGTGATCTCAAGCGGCACGCCAGTGGCAAGCACGGCGGCGGCGAGACCTGCGACGGTCGAGGCCTTCAGCGCAGTGGCAAGGGAGGGAGTCTTGAACATTATAGGCACCTTCTCTTCATCATTTAGTCGGTCCGGCCCCCGGTCGGGATCGGCTGATGGATGAAGATATAGGATGCGGGACCTTACTGCGAACTGTCCGGCCAATGAAAAATTTGTAATGTCGGGATTGTGACCGTCCGCGACTTTTTGTCCAAGGCCCGCCGGATATCGCCTCGCAGCTGCCCCTAAGCTACTTGCTCAGCAACTCGTCAAGCTTCGCCTGCTCGTCATCCGTCAGCCGGCTCCCCGTCGGCTTGCCCACCCTGCGGCGCGCAAAGACCAGCATCGAGATGCCGCCCGCCAGGATCAGCACCACAGGCGCACCCCACAGCAACACTGTGCGGATACTGAACCGTGGCTTCAGCAGCACGAATTCGCCGTAGCGCGAGACGATGTAGTTCAACACCTGCTCGTCACTGTCGCCATCCTTGATGCGCTCGCGCACCAGAAGCCGGAGATCCTTGGCCAGCTCGGCATTGGAATCGTCGATCGACTGGTTCTGGCAAACCATGCACCGCAATTCCGCCGACAGCGTCCGCGCGCGCGTCTCCATCGCGGGATCGGCGAGCACCTCGTCGGGGTTCACGGCGAAGGCGGGGAGCGGCGCCAGGAAAGCAGCAAGCAGAAGGAAAAGCCGCAGCACTGGCCACACTCCCCTTCTCCCCTCGGGGAGAAGGTGCCCGTCAGGGCGGATGAGGGGGCCACGGGCGCCCGTGATTGCTTCTCGCTGATGCTCGAAGGCCTCACAGCTTCGCTGCTCGTCCCCCTCATCTGCCCTTCGGGCATCTTCTCCCCGCCGGGGAGAAGGGAAGCTCCGTAAACCCTTCATTCCGCAGGCTCCATCGCCGGAGCAGACGGCTTCGCGGCCTTTGCTTTCCGCCGGGGAGCACCAACCCGCAGCCGCCGGTCGCTGAGCGATACGAACCCGCCGAGCGACATCACAAGCGCCCCGCCCCAGATGCAGAGAATGAACGGCTTCCACCAGATGCGCACGACAATCCCACCATCATTGGTGGGATCGCCCAGCGAGACATAGAGTTGGCTGAGCCCGAAGGTCACGATCCCGGCCTCCGTCGTCGGCATCTGCTGGGCGACATAGACGCGCTTGGCCGACCAGACATCGGCAACTTCAACGCCACCTCGGCGGATGCTGAAATGCCCGCGGTCTTCCTTGTAGTTCGGCCCGTTCGCCGGCTGCATGCCGTCGAAATGCAGCGTGTAGCCGCCGGCATCGGTGGTTTCGCCGGGCTTCATCTCCAGCACGTGCTCGGTCGCAAAGGTCGAGACCGCCACAATGCCAAGCACGGTAATCCCGAGACCCGCATGGGCGAGCGCCGTACCGAAGGCCGAGCGTGGCAGTCCGGAGAGCCTGCGCCAGGCAACACTGGCCGCCACCTTGCCGATACCGGCGCGATACCAGAGATCAGCCGCAGCCCCGAATACCAGGAAGAGACCTGCCGCAAGGCCGAGTACGGAGAGAACCGGCCCGCCATGCTCGATGTAAAAGAAGATCACCGCCGCAGCGAAGGCGAGGCCCGCCACCACATAGATCCGCTGCAGCACGCCGAGCAGATCGCCGCGCTTCCACGCCAGCAGCGGCCCGAAGGGCACCACCAGCAAGAGCGGAATCATCAGCAGCCCGAAGGTCATGTTGAAGAACGGCGGACCGACGGAGATCTTGTCGCCGGTCAGCGTTTCCAGGAGCAGCGGATAGAGCGTGCCCGTCAGCACCGTGCCGCAGGCCACCGTCAGGATCAGGTTGTTCAGCACCAGCGCGCCTTCGCGCGACACCGGCGCGAAGAGACCGCCCGCAGACAGAAGCGGTGCGCGGAAGGCAAACAGCGACAGCGCCCCGCCTATGAAGATCATCAGGATGCAGAGAATGAAGACACCGCGGCTCGGGTCGCTGGCAAAGGCATGGACCGAGGTCAGCACGCCCGAGCGCACCAGAAAGGTGCCCATCAGCGACAGCGAGAAGGTGAGGATCGCGAGCAGCACGGTCCAAATCTTCAGCGCCTCGCGCTTCTCCATGACCAGCGCCGAATGCAGCAATGCTGTCCCTGCCAGCCAGGGCATGAAGGAGGCGTTCTCGACCGGATCCCAGAACCACCAGCCGCCCCAGCCGAGCTCGTAATAGGCCCAGTAGGAGCCCATGGCGATGCCGAGCGTCAGGAAGGTCCAGGCGGCCAGCGTCCAGGGGCGCACCCAGCGCGCCCAGGCGGCATCGATCCGCCCTTCCATCAGCGCCGCGACCGCAAAGGAGAAGCAGACAGAGAAACCGACATAGCCGAGGTAGAGCATCGGCGGATGGATCGCCAGCCCGATATCCTGCAGCACCGGGTTCAGGTCACGCCCCTCCGCCGGTGCCGGATCGAGCCGGGTGAACGGATTGGACGTCAGCAGAATGAAAAGGATGAAGGCAACCGAGATCCAGGCCTGCACCGACAAGACATTGGCGCGCAGCGTATCTGGCAGATTGCGGCCGAACAGCGCCACCATGGCGCTGAACAGCGCCAGGATCAGCAGCCAGAGCATCATCGATCCCTCGTGATTGCCCCAGACGCCCGAATATTTGTAGATCAGCGGCACCAGCGAATGCGAGTTCTCCCAGACGTTCTTCACCGAGAAGTCGGAGACCACATGCGCATAGGTCAGCACGGCGAAGGACAGGGTGACGAGCGCGAAAAGCACGATCGAGCCGAGCGGCGCGACATCCATCATCGCCTGGTCGCGGCGGCGCGCGCCGATAACCGGCACGATCGAGAGAATGACCGCCGTCGCCAGCGCCAGCACCAATGCGTAATGGCCGATCTCGATGATCATTGCACGCCCTCGCCCTCTTTCCAGAGCCCCTGGGATTTCAGGCGGTCGGCAACATCCTTCGGCATATATTTCTCGTCATGCTTGGCGAGCACGGTATCGGCGATGAACTCGTGGCTGGCGGCCTCGAACATGCCTTCGGTGACGACGCCCTGTCCCTCGCGGAACAGGTCGGGCAGGATGCCCGTATATTTGACCTTCACCGGCTGATTGCTGCCGTCGGTCACGGCGAACTCGACCGTCGAGCCGACACCGCGGATGACGCTGCCCTCGCCCACCAGACCACCGAGACGGATGCGCGTTTCCGGCGGCACCGGCGTCTTGGCAAGATCGGCCGGCATGTAGAAATAGGCAACGGACTGGCTGAAGGCGAACATCACCAGCAGCACCGCGGCGATGATGAAACTCATGCCGCCGCCGATCACCGCCAGGCGCTTCTGCTTGCGCGTCATTCCGTCATCCCCTCTGCCGCAACACCCAACTCGCGCCCCAGTGCGAGCAGCTGCTTGCCTTGATCACCATCCGCCGGAAAAACCGCCAGCCCGCGTTTCAGCGCATCGGCAGCACGATCCTTGTCGTTCAATACGGCATAAGAGCGGACGAGCCGCACCCAGCCCTCGAAATTGTTAGGATCGGCCTTCAGCTTGGCATCCAGGCTTTCGACCATGCCGCGGATCATCTGCTGCTGGTCGCCGGCGTTCATCGTCTGCGCAGCCGCCACGTCTTCCGCGGTCGGTCCGCCCGGCGCCTTGTTAGCGGCAGCGACATCAGGCGTGCCGCCATTCTTGGCGATGTGATCGTTGACCATTGGCAGCCACGGCGCGTCGGCGGGCGATTCCTTGGCGATCGCCTCGAAGGCCGCCCTCGCCTCGCCGGTCTGGCCGGCCTGCTCCATGCTCAGCGCCACGTAGAACTTTGCCCGCGGATTGTCGGGCTCGAGCGCCAGCGACTGCTCAAGCGCCTGCCGCGCATCCGCGGTGATAGCCCCGTTCGAACCGGCCATCAGCGTTTCCGCCAGGCCATCCAGACGGATGGCGCTGGGCCCGAGCAGTCGGATGGCGTTGCGATAAGCCTTCTCGGCATCGTCGATACGCATGGCGTTGAAATAGATCGGCGCCAGCACATCCCAGCCCTTGCCGTCATCAGGGTTCTGCGCCAGATGCCGCTCGGCCTTGGAGACGAGGATCGCCATGTCGTTGCCGGGATTTTCGAGCCGGGCCTGAAGCGGTTGCGATGGCAGGTCAGGCCGGCCCATCGCAACGTAAAGACAGAGCCCCGTCAGCGGCAGAAGAAGAAGGATGAACGCCTCGCTGAAACGATGGTGGCGCGCCGCCTTCGGCGCTGCGGCCGGCCCTGCCGCCGAAACGGCGATCAGCCGCCGGCCGATCTCGGCCCGCGCGTAGTCCGCTTCGTCGGCCGTGATCAGTCCGCCGGAGAGGTCGCGGTCGAGCTCGCGCAGCTGGTCGCGATAGACCGCAACCGCGCCCTCGCGCCCGTCGTCAAGCGCCTTCGCTCCGCGCAGGAGCGGATAAAGCAGCAGCGCGGCCACAGCCGCCGTCATTGCGGCAACAAGAATCCAGAAAAGCATAACGGCCCAATACTTGAAGCGCGCCGCCATTCCAACTGGCAAAGCCGGAATGACGAAGATTTGAGGCGTTTCGCCGCAAGATTGGTGCGGTCAGGACCAATCGGCACTCAGTTCAGGCTGCGGCGAACGTACGTGAGCACCGGAAGCGTGGAGAAGCGCCATTTGAGCCCAGCATGGGCTGAATGCCGGTTGGTCTAGCCGAGCGGCGACCAGCTTCCGTCGCTGTTGCGGCAGGCCGATCCGCGCACTGCGGTATCCTTGCCATCGACTGTCAGCGTGTGAGTGTATTGGCGGCAATTCTGCGAGCCGACCTGATAGGGCGCTGCGGCAACGACCTTGCCGCTGACATTGCGGCCGCTCCAGACGACCGGCTGACCGACCGCGGCACCCTCGAGCGCCCGGTATTCGGCTTCGAGCGCCCGCTGCTTGTCGCTGTCGCTGAGTTCTATGCCGCTGCGTCCGGCAATGCCGCCCTGCAGCGCGGAGATGAAGCTCGCCGAGGCAGAGGGCTTGCGGGAGAACATGCCGCCTGAAGTGCTGCTCTTCGCTGTCGTGCAGCCGCTCACCGCAACGGCAACCAAAAGCGAGGAGACGATCATGGCATTCGCGCGTAACATCATTCTGTCGAACCAGCAGAAAAGAACAAATCAACGCCGCCAGATGCACATGTGCTCGTGTCGGCTTTAAGGCAAAGCATGCTATGCACTTGCCTATGTCTTTGTGACATCAAGCAATTGCTCACGCAACATCCTTTGTAAGACCCGGCAAAATTAGCCGTGCCCGCAGACCGCCCGCCTCACCGCGGGAGAGTTCCAGCCGGCCCTGATACTCGTTGGCGATCTCGGTGACGATCGAAAGGCCAAGCCCGGTTCCCGGCTTGCTTTCGTCCAGCCGCTTGCCGCGCTTCAGCGCTTCCTTCATCTGATCGGGCTCCAGACCCGGCCCGTCGTCCTCGACGACCAGTTCCACCCAATGCTTGCGGCCGCTGCTTTCGGCGCCTTTGACGTCGTCGGCAGCCTCCACCGCCGTGAGCTTGATCTTGTGAACGGCGAAACGCGCTGCATTCTCCAGCAGATTGCCAACCGTCTCTTCCAGATCCTGTTGCTCCATCGCCACCGCCAGATGCGGCGGAGCGACCGAAAGCTCGAATTCCTTGTCGACGTTGAGGCGGCGCATGACGCGCACCAGCCGCTCGAGCGCAGGCTCCGCATCGGTGCGCGCCAGCACGCTTTCGCGCTGCGCGGCAATGCGGGCACGGTTGAGATAGGATTGCACCTGCCCCTGCATCGCCTCGGCCTGGCTCTTCACCAGTTCGCCATGCGAGCGCTCCAGCACCCGCGCCTCGTTGAGCAGCACGGCAATCGGCGTCTTCAGCGAATGCGCCAGATTGCCGACCTGCATGCGGGCGCGCTCAACGATGCGGCGGTTGCTGTCGATCAGCGCATTGACCTCATTGGCAAGCGGCAGGATCTCGCGCGGAAAATCGCCCTTCAGCTGCTCGCTCTCGCCGGCGCGGATCCGCTCCAGCGCGGCGCGCGCCTTATCCAGCGGCTTGAGGCCGAAGAGAATGGCGAGTGCGTTGACGATCAAACTGCCGACCCCGAAGCCGGCGAGCGCCAGATAAAGACTGTGGGAAAAGTTGCTGACGTCGCTTTCGACGACTTCGACATTGCCGCTGACGCGAAAGCGCGCCGCGCGCCCGTCGGTATCGAGCACCACTTCCGTTTCGGCCACCTGCACCCGGTTTCCGCTGGCATCGGTCACCTGATAGTAGCGTTCGTAATTCTTGTCGAACGGCGCTTCGAGCACCGAAGGAACCGGGATCGTCGCCGAGCCGAGAGAAGGCGAGACCAGCGGTGCCGCCGTATAGGTGCCGAGCGGCTCCACCACCCAGTACCAGCCGGTGCGCGGCTGGGCGAAACGCAGGTCGCCGAGCTGCGGGCTGCCTGCCAGCGCGCCCTGATCGCCGATCGTGACGGAGTTGATGACGTTATAGAGCTGCGCGCGCAGCAGATCCTGAAAGCCGCGCTCGGCGCTGCGGCGGTAGAGCGTCGAGATCAACAGCCCGATCACCACAAGCGCCACGGTCGACCATACGGTCGTCAACAAGAGAACGCGTGCGGTGAGCGACTTTATGCGCATCAGGCCGGCGCTTGAATGCGGTATCCGAGACCGCGCACCGTTTCGATCAGGTCGACGCCCATCTTCTTGCGCAGACGTCCGACGAAGACTTCGATCGTATTGGAATCACGATCGAAATCCTGGTCATACATATGCTCGACCAGTTCCGAGCGGGAGACGACCTCGCCCATGTGATGCATGAGATAGGAGAGCAGCCGGTACTCATGCGACGTCAGCTTCAGCGCCACGCCGTTGACGACCGCCTTCGAGGTCTTGGTGTCGAGCCGGACAGGCCCGCAGACGATCTCCGAGGAGGAATGCCCGGCGGCGCGGCGGATCAGTGCGCGAATGCGCGCCAGCACTTCTTCCACGTGGAAAGGCTTGGTCACGTAGTCGTCAGCGCCGGCATCGATGCCCGCCACCTTGTCGCTCCAGCGGTCGCGCGCCGTCAGGATCAGCACCGGCATGCCGCGCCCGGCACCGCGCCACTTTTCGAGAACGCTGACGCCATCCAGTTCCGGAAGGCCGATATCGAGGATGATCGCGTCATAGGGCTCGGTGTCGCCGAGGAAATGTCCCTCTTCGCCGTCGAAAGCCTGATCGACGACATAGCCCGCCTCTTTCAGCGTGTCGCTCAGCTGCCGGTTCAGATTGACGTCGTCTTCGACTACCAGAATGCGCATCGGTCCGCTCTCACCTCGATTGTGTCACTGGAGTTTCATAGGCCGATTCCGCCTACATCGGAACCCTGACGGTTACCTTGCGGGGGCGCTGGCCGTTGCCCTGAACGAGCACGGTGATGATGCAGGTGTCGCCCGAGGGCTGAACCGAAAGCAGCTGGCCACCCGTCTGCTCGACGACCTGCTGCGCGGCAGCGCTGCAATCGCCCGAGACGCGCACCACGAGAGTGCGGGAGTCGTCCGGTGAGGGCGCCGATACAGCCAGCCCTGCGGCCAAGGCTACGACGCTCAGAGGAGAGGCCATGTGCAATGCTTCCAACGTGGTTCCAACTTGGCCCGACTATGTACTCACGTGACCTGAATGGCAAATGAATGCACTGTAATGACGGAGGTTTAGAACAATTCTTGACTGTATTTCTCTAACGATATTCACGGCCGAAAGATGAGGCGGCAGAAGCTCTTGATGCCGCTGCCGGCCTCTTTCTCGAAACACCGTTTCAGCGGATCGCCGTATTCGCCGTCAGCCGTCCGTAGATAGCCAAAAGTCCGCCAATCGCACCGGAAATATTGACGAGAGAATCGGCGATCTGGCTCTGATCGCCCGCCTCGATATCGATTCCCGCCACATGCAGAACCGACGCGCCGATCGCGATCAGCGCACCCCAGATCGTCTTTGAATGATACCAGTTCTTCAAATCGCCCATGACCATTCCTTCCGTTGAAAATCACATCGTCATCGTTGCCACCGCCGGAAGCCCCAGCGGTATGCGCTGGCCCATCTGCCGCACGCGGATCGTCAGCTCGGCCTGCGGACTTCCAAAATCGGCAAGTTCACCGGCCAACGGATAGGTCCAGGCCGCGGCAGAGACCTCGACCAGTCGCTTGACCTCTGGCCCGCTCATCACCTCGACCCGGTAGCGCTCGAAGGGTTCGTCGAGGGGAATATCCGCAGCCATCCAATTATCGGCGTCGACACGCCCGCGCCGGATCCAGGAGAAGCACGCAGCACCCGCCGCGTCTCTCGACGCGCGCAGATGAACGGGAAAAAGCGGCGTCTCCGCCCTCATCCCGCCCTCGAAGACAAAGGGGCCTATCTTTCCTGATACCCCCGACGCCTCGACGATCCAATTCAGCCGCAGCCCCATCTCGTCGCCGCCGAGTCCGAGCGGCACCACCGCCTCGTTGAGCGCGACAATGGAAGCACCCGCCTCCGCTCCGGTGACCATCGCATCCTCGGACCCCGCTAGCCCTCTCAGCAAGCCGCTCAACCGCCAGCGCCCGGCCGCAATCTCCTCGGCCTGCTGAAAAGCCATAACCTCCCAGCTGCCATTGCCCGAAAGCACCGCAAGCATGTTCGCCCCGTTCAGCACGGCGATCGCCGATGCCGACGACAGCTCCCCGAACGGCAGCTCCAGCTCCACTTTTACCGACCAGTCGAAACGCCCCGGCACCCCGGCCGATAGCGGCGCCGCAAGCACCCCGATCCGCGCCGGCCGCTCGATCAGCGCCCGCCCACGATAGCCTTCCCCGGTCACCGACGATGACAGCCCGGCCGTCTTCCAGGGACGCGCGAAGACCGCGGCCCTTGCAAAACTTTCCGCCTCGCCCGCCGCGAACCGCGGCAAATCCATCAGCTGAACCACCGGATCGAACAGGCTCGATGGCTGGCCGCTGCCGTTCCTGCCGCCGGCCTCCTCAGCCGGTGCCGCGCCCACCGATGGCGCAAACTCGCGCGCCTCGACCTCCCTCGTGCCCCCGTCTTCGATCGACGCGATCAGGAACCGCCCCGGCGGCCCATCGGTGATCGTCACCACATCACCCGGCTGAAACTGCAGCGCCCCAGGCGGCAGCGCAAAGTGCACCGACCGTCTGCCGATCCGGTTCTCGCGCAGCAGCGCCTCGGCGGCATTCAGCGCCGTTTCCTCGGCGAGCACCGCGGGAAGATCGCTTTTCAGCACGCGGCTCGTCGCCGATTGCGCCCGGTGCGAACGCACCCCCGCCTGCTCGTAAGCGGCATCGGGATTGTAGAAGGTGATGACAGCCTCGGCAGCATGATCGCTGTCATGTCCGCGGGTTTCCTGCCACAGCGGGCGATCCTCGATATCGGCAAGCACGGCGATATCAGTGGGAGGCAGGCTCGCCCGAGCTCTCGAGCGAAACCGCAGCAAACCGCCATCCTCGAAGGCGTCGATCTGGAAGGCTTCCAGCAGCGGCTCGATCAGGCTGCGCGCCGAGGTCATGTCGCCCTGCACATAGCCGGTCAGGTCACCGGACACTTCCGAGACATCGAAATCATGGAAGCCATGATCGCGAAACACCGCGGCCATCACATCCGCCAGGCTCCCCGCCCCCAGCCTGCCATTGAGCCAATGACCGCTGCGCCAGTTTGCGCCATCGCTCCAGATATCCGTTTCCAGTGGAAAGGCCGGATAGGGCCGTGCATCCCACGACCACAGGAAAATATGGGCGGGATCGACCATGTCGGCCGCAGCGCCGGGACGGCTCCACCAGGCATGATGGGCCTCCAGAAAACGCCGCTGCATGGCATCGGAGCGCGCCCGGCTGGAGAAATAGGGCGCCGCACTCTCGGCCGATTTCGGATCGGCAAAGACATTCGGCTGATTGCCGCCCTTGTCGATCGCGGCACAACCGAGCTCGGTGAACCAGACAGGCTTCATCCCCGCCTGCCAGCCGGTCGGCGCCGTCTTTTCAAGCCCGCCGGTGCGGTCGTAGTGCCGGTTCGCCCACCAGCCCTCTATATCCTTGTACCTGTAGACCCAGGGCTTGCCTGCGAGACGGTCGGCAATCGGCGTTCGCACCCGCGCCTTCCGGTCGGCATCACCGGCATAATACCAGTCGAACCCCTCGCCGCCTGCAATCGCCGCTATCAATCCGGCCTTGTCGTCCGCGGTCCGCATCCCGTCCGGGTTCGCAGCCGCCAGATCGCCGTCGCGCCAATCGGAAAGCGGCATGTAATTATCGATGCCGACAGCATCGATCGCGCTTGATGCCCAGAGTGGATCGAGATTGAAACAGACGTCACCACTGCCGTCATCCGGCCGGTAGCCCGAATATTCGCTCCAATCCGCGGCATAGGTCAGCTTCGCCTGCGGAAGCAGGGCTTTCACGTCGGCCGCCAGAGCCACCAGCGCATTGACGAACGGAAAGGCGCCGGTCTCGTCGCGCACCTGCGTCAGGCCGCACATCTCCGAGCCGATGATGAAACCCGAAACGCCACCCGCCGCCTTTGCGAGCTGCGCATAATGCAGGATGAACCGGCGGTAGCTTTCCTCGCCGCCGTTATAGATCACCCGCTGCCCAGAGATACCAAAATGTCCGGGCTGCGCTGCGCCTCTGAACGCCTCGATCTGCGCCCGCGCCGCCGCCGTCCGGTCCGCCGATCCCGGCTGGCCGATCGCCGGATGGCATGTTACCCGCCCGCGCCAGGGATAGGCCGCCTGGCCGTTGCCGCCATAGGGATCCGGCAACGCATTGCCGCCTTCGATATCCATCATCACGAACGGATAGAGATAGACCTCCAGCCCCCGCGCTTTGAGATCGGCGATCGCCGAGACGACGCTCAGATCATCCGGCGTCCCGCCATAGGCCGGCCCGCCGTCGCGGCGGCTGACCAGATGGGCCTGCGCCCGAGAGACGCCCGATACTGACCATTGACTGCTTTCGGCATTGCGCGCCTGCACTTCCACGCCCGGCACGATACGGCAATTGCCGGCCCGCAAGTCCGTTCCGAACCAGGAGACGACAAGCGCCACCCGCTTGAGGTTTGGGCAGGCCGCCGTCAGTTCGCTGATCGACACGTCCCAGTCGGTCAGCCCCTGCAGGCTGTTGCGGTTGAGCAGCCGGGCGCTTCCCGCACCGGTCTTTTCCGAGACCGCCACGGTCCGGTAACCATGCTCCGTCGCCCCCGGAATGATGCAGACCGCCTGGATCTGTTCCTCCAGTTCTCCGACCGCCCGCACCACCTCGAACTGCATCAGCGGGATGCGGTTGCCGTAGCTGTCGAGCGGCAATCGCTCGAACACGACATAGGCGAGCCCGCGATAGGCCGGTGCCATTCCCGTTCCTTGCTTGGCCTCGATCAGCGGATCGGGCAGCTGTTCCGCGTCACCGGAATAGAACCGCATCTCGATCGCCGTCAGGTCGAGTTCCTTGCCGTCAGCCCATATCCGCCTGACACAGGCAACCGGCCCCTCGCAGAGCCCGACCGCGAAATTGGCGAAGTAGCGGAACGTCTCGACCTTCGGCCCCGACGAGGACTTGCCCCCCGTCCGTTCGGTGGTCACCACTTCCTCGAAACGCGTCGCCCAGATCATCGTCCCGCCGATGCGCACCGCGCCATAGACGCGGTTGATCGACGTCCCCTCGTCGGCGCCCGGAATCCGTGCCGTCGAAAGCCGCGCACCACGTACCGTCTGGCCGCCGCCGATTAGCGCCCGGTCGAGCGCATTGCCCGCCAGCGCCCCCGCCGCTCGGCCGATGATCGCGCCCACGGGCCCGAAAACGCTGCCCAGCGCGGCACCCGCCGCCTGAAGAAGGAGAGTGGCCATGCAAACCTCGCAGCGAGTCGCCAGCGCCGCTTACACGGCACTTGATTTTTCCCGCAATGATTGTGTTAGATTGCTGCAGTCGTGAGCAGAAGCAGAAGCGCCGATACCAGCCGGCTCACTGGAGAGGACGGGCCTCTCCAGCCTCGGCAAGGGCCTTGCTCTCGATCAAGGAGGTGATGCTATGTGGTTCTTGCCACTCGGTATCACGCTTAGTGTGAGGAAAACCCGGACGGGCTGGTCAATAGCCATCCGGGTTCAATTCCACACATAAGCAAAGGGTGGGCGGAGTTACAGCTCCGCTCACCACTCCCAAAACATACATACATGCGCTTCAATTTTCAAGTTTCGCTGCAACCTCCGGAAACCGGAACACGGCCGTCACACGCCGCCGCCAGCTCGGCACCAATACCGACCGGATAACCTCCGCCTGTTCATAGGCATGGATAAAACTCTTCTCACCGGCAAAGATGCCGGCATGTTTGGCCGCTACATCCGGCCGCCAGCGAAACAGCATGAGATCGCCCGGCATCATCGCCTCCACCGGAACCGGCGCACCGAAATGCCGGAGCGCTGCATCGAGCAGCCGGTCCTCGCCACTCCGCTCGGCCCAGTCGCGCGCATAGGGCGGCGGCATCTCCGGCTCGACGCCGTAAAGCTCGCGCCAGATGCCGCGGATGAGGCCAAGGCAGTCGCAGCCGATGCCTTTGGCAGACGCCTGGTGCCTGTAGGGCGTGCCGATCCAGCTCTCGGAGGCCGAAAGCGCCCGTTGGTTGATTGCAGTCATTTGAAGAGCGCCCTCCCGTCATGGATGCTGCCGCCATCCGCATAGGTATAGGCAAAGTCGGCGCCTGGCATATGCGGGAAGCCGCGGAAATTCCGCTGGTTGGCGAACTTGGCCCGGCAGGTGCCGAACGCCTTGTCGCAACCCGCCGTCAACAGCACCCGGCACCCCGCGTCCGGCGCCCGCGCCACCGGCAGCCACAGCGTCACCTCGACCTCGGCTCCCGCCGCGCCATGCGCCTCGATATCCAGCCGTTCGCCGGCGTTTTCCCCGTCGAGAAACGCAATCGTCCCATAGCGAAAGAACCCATCCGGAAAGGCGCTCAGCCCCGATACGGAGATCCGTGTCGCATCGATGACCGCAGCCAGTACACCCTCGCGGCAGAACTGACTTTGCGTCACATCGATCCCGCATCTGGCATCGCCGAGCGCCGCATCGCAGCGGCGGCCATAGAGCCGTCCCTGCGGCTGGTTCAGCCGGTGCGCGAAACTGCGCAGCTCGGCGCGAAACTGCCCGCCGCTGCGCGTCACTTCGCCGATCTCCTGCACCTTCAGCAGCAGATGCTGATCCGGCATCGCCCAGTTGACCAGAAACACCTCGACGCGCGCGCCATCATAAAGCCCGCGCTGCAGGTCGACCTCACTGATCGCCGCATTCGAAAAACCGCCGGTCACCTCGCTCGTCGCCGCAGGCAAGCCTGTACTCTCCTCGGTACCACTTGCCGAAAAGCCGCTGGCCGCCAGAAACACCGTGCCTGCGAATGTCAGGTCGTGGTCATGCTCGGTAAAGCCCAGCACCACGCCATCGCTGCGCGTCACGCGCCAGGCATGGCAGACCGTCGTCGCGTCGCCATCAAGATGCGCTCTGAGTTCCGTGCCGATCGTCCTCATGGCAGGATCTCCGTCAGCGGAATGGCCGGGATCCGCCCGGCATTGAAGGCGGTCAGGTTCACGTCGATCCGCCCGGTCGCAAACCGCACCGGCACATCGAATTCGAAGCCCGCGGTCACCCGCGCCCCGGCTGCCGGAATGCTGCCCGGCAGAAAGGTCACGATCCCCGCCGCAACGTCGCAAAGGTAGGTGGTTCCTGCCATCACGACCCCATCGACTGCGAGCGCCACGCTGCCAGCCACCGGCTTGGCAATCCGCCGCGCATTGCTTGCCGCCGCATCGCCATAGGTCTTCACCAGCTGAAACGCCGCCTTCGCCCCGTCGCCGGTGCCCAGCATCTGGTCGAGCGCCGTTACCGGCTGGTCAGGCCTTCCGGATTTCCAGTCGAGCGGATCGCGGAACCGGAAGCCATAGAGTTCGCCGCTCCGCGCCTCGAAAAATTCCAGCACCTCGTAGAGATCGCCGGCCGAGCGAACGCCCGACCCGGCATCGTAGCTCCGCCGCGCATCGCGCCAGCGGCTGTTGCGGCTTTCGCGGCCGTTCGACAGATTGACGATATCGGTCCGCCGCACCGGCCCGCCGCTCGTCGAAAGCGACAGCCGCAACGGAAAGCGCACCTCATGAAACCCGCTCATCTCAGCCTCACAGATTGCGCTGGCCGCGCATCGCCGTGCGCGCCAGCATCGCCGAAATCTGCGCCTCGCTCTTCTGGAAGCTCTGCGCATCGGTGGCCGTCACATTGAAGACGATCTGCGTCCCGCCGCCGCCCGCTGCCGCCACGCCCAGCGCCCCATCCGGCCCGCGCCTCAGCGGCAGGATCGCCTCGCTGCCCGCCTCGCCCATCAGCCCGACATTGCCGCCGAGAGGGAAATAGCTCGGCGCCGAAACCACCCCGCCATCGGCGAAGGGCACGATCTTGCCAAGTCCACCCGCAAGCCCGGATACGGCGCCGCCGATCAGCCCCTCCAGCGGCTTCATTCCCGCCGAAAGCGCGATATCGGCCAGCCGTTTTCCTAGCCCGCGCAGGATATCGTCGAGCCCCTTGCCGCCGCTGACGGCGCTTCGGAGCGCACCGCTGAGCGCCGATCCGAAAGACCGCGACCGGCCCTCCAGATCCTCAAGCGCACGGCGCAGTTCATCGGCCTGCCCGGCCATCTGGCCAAGCCCGGTGTCGTCACCTTCCATCGATGTCTCCTGAAAACTGTGAAACTCAGCCCCGTTGCGGCATCGCCGAAAGCGCCAGCCGCAGGATCTCGCCCATCTGCACATGGCTGACGCCGCGGCCAGCCCGCAGCGCCGTCGCCGAGCGGTGCACGATGACGAGATCGAGCTCCGGCAGCACGATCAGATACTGCCCGCCCCAGCCGCTGGCGTAAAACATCGGCACATGCACCGCCATCGGATCGTCTTCGGCATCCGCCTCCGTCACCCACCAGAGCAATCCATACGCTCGCCCGGCGCCAACCTCCGAATGCGGCCGCGTGCTTTCCCGCACCCAGCTCTGCGGCACGAGCTGCTTTGCGCCCCACCGCCCATGCCGGAGATAGAGAAGCCCGACGCGCGCCAGATCCCGCGCCGACATCTGGATCTTGTAGACCGGATGCATGGACTCCGGCCCGTTCTGAAACCACCCGTCACCCGGCGCGCAGTCCTGCATGCGCAACGGCTTCACCAGGCGGGACGCAAGCGCCTCCAGCACATTCTCGCCCGTCGCCCGCTCGACGATCGTACCGAGAACGTTGAAATCCCAGTTGTTGTAGAACCAGTGCGTTCCAGGCGGATGGCTGCCCCTGTCGGGCCTGCCGTCCGCCGTGTCGTAGACCGACGGCAGGTAGACGCCCGAGCGTGCGCGCAGCAGATCCATGACCGTCGCCTTGCGCTCACTCGCCGTCAGCGGCGTCATGTCGTCAATATTGAAATCGGCAAGCGTCTGCTGCGGATCGATCCGCCCTTCGGCAATCAGCATGCCGTAGAGCACATTGACTAGGCTCTTGCGCACCGATGCCACGCTAGACTTGAAGGCGATGTCGCCCCAGCGATAGATGAGACGCCCGTCCCGGACGATCATGAATGCGCTGCTTTCGCCCGTTGCGAGTTCAGCGGACAGCATGGCCAGCCGATTGCTCGACCAGCCGAACATCTCCGCCGGCCGCTCGTCCCAATCCGTGAAGGGAAAGGTGATCGTTCCCTTGGCAAAGATACCGTCCGCCTGCCCCATCTCAGCTCCGAATCCGGTGACCTCGGGATCATAGCATGAGGCCGTCACCCCACCCCATCCGGAAACCGCGCCATCATTTCCGCCAGCCCGTCGCGCGAAAACCCCGCGGCCCGCGGCATCATTCCACCGGCCGCGGCGAAGAACTCGACAGGCGTCATCGCCCAGAAGGCATCGGGAGAAAGCCGCAGCAGGCAGAGACCGGTATGCAGCACGCGCGTCCAGGGAAATGGCCCGGCGCGTGCGGCGGTCCCGCCCGCTGCGGCTAGAGGGGGCGGAGGGAGGTGCCGCCCGCCTCTGTCTGTTGTTCTGCAAAAGTCGCGATCAGCAGCTCGCCGACGACAGCCGCAAAACCGGCAATGCCGCCATCGACGCTCGCCTCTGCAACGTCCTGATCGGAATAGAGATTGCCGCCGCCGCGAAGCCCGGCGCCAATGATGCGGATCATGTCCTCGGCCTTCAGCCGCCCGGCCGAAAATCGCTCGGCGAGCCCTGTGAGATCGTCGGCCGCGAAGGCCGTCTCCAGCTCCGCCAGCGCCCCAAGCGTCAGGCACAAAATCCGCCGCTCGCCATCGACGACCGCCTCGATCTCGCCGCGCCTACGGTTCGCTCTCGCCCCCGCCGCCCGCATCAGAGCGCTCCGAAGGTCAGTGCACCGGCCGATTCCAGCGCCAGCTCGAACAGGATCTCGCCATCATGCTGCCCGGAATATTCGAGCGCCGTCACCTGGAATGCCCCGGTCACGCCGCCGAAATCGGGCACGACGATCTGCCAGTTCAAGATCGACGCATTGAAAAACGCGCCCCGCACCAGCCCGTCGGACGCTGCATCCTTGAAGATGCCGGCGCCCGAAACCGAAGCCCGCTGCACGCCCGCCCCACCCAACAGCTCCCGCCACCGCCCGGCGCTCTCCGCATCAGTCACATCGACCGTCTCGGCATTGAACGCCAGCCGCTTCGACCGCAGCCCCGCCACCGTCTCGTAACCCGTCCCATTGTGGATCTTCAACAGCAGATCCTTGCCCTTCTGCGCCACCATGCCCTTGCCCTCCTGAAATCCGAAAGACCTGCTCAAACTGCTTGTCCGCGCGTCTGCGCGGCGAGAGACTCACGTCACACAGCAACCAAGCCCCCTCATCCGCCCTTCGGGCACCTTCTCTCCGCGGGGAGAAGGGAAGTACCGCGACGCCGAGCCATGAAAGGAAGTCAAGCTCGCGGTTTCCCCTTCTCCCCTGGGGGAGAAGGTGCCCGTAGGGCGGATGAGGGGGCCACAATCGAAACGCTCTCGATCGTCAGACTCCAACCTTTCCTCACCCCCACCAAACCTGCTAAACCCCACCCCTATTTCCAGCCCCAAAGCCTTTCAGCACCAATGCCAACATTCCCCCTCCGCTCGGCGCAGACGATCGCCGTCCTCGCGATCACCCAGCTCATCGGCTGGGGCACCACATTCGACATGCTCGGCGTCATGGGCCGCGTCATCGCGCCCGAGCTCGGCCTGCCGAATGAGATCATCTTTGCCGGCATCACGATCATGATGGTGGTCACCGCCTTCGCCAGCCCAAGTACCGGCCGCCTGCTGGCGCGCCATGGTGCCGCCAAAGTGCTCGCCGCCTCGTCCTTGATCTTCGCCACCGGCCTCGTCATGCTCTCGGCGGCGCACGACATCGTCCTCTATGCGCTCGCCTGGATCGTCATCGGCCTCGGCGGCGCGCTTGGCCTGTCGGCGCCCGCCTATACCGCCGTCGTCGAGCGCGAGGGGATGAACGGCAAGCGCGTCATCGCCATCCTCATGCTGTTCACCGGCCTGTCGGCGACCATTTTCTGGCCTCTGCTGACGTGGCTCAACGACGCCTTCGGCTGGCGCGCCGCCTTCCGGATTTCGGCCGCCCTCCACCTCTTCATCTGCCTGCCGCTGCATCTTTTCGCACTGCCGAAACCGGTCGCCACGCATACGCAGGGTACCGCTGCCGAAACGCCGCCTATCGCGCTGTCGAGCAAGCAGCGCCGCGCCGCCTTCCTGCTGCTGGCAGCCTCCACCACGCTCTGCACCTTCGTCAGCTTCGGCGTGGCGCCGTCGCTGATCGAAATCTTCCGCCAGTCCGGCGCCTCGCCCGCCTTTGCGCTGCAGCTCGGCTCGGCGCGCGGCGTCATCGGCATTTCGGCGCGCGGGCTAGACATGCTGCTCGGCAAGCGCGGCAATCCGATCCTGACCTCGATCGTCGGCATCAGCCTGATGCTCGCAAGCTTCGCGATGCTGCTCGCGTTCGCCTCGACCCCTGTCCTCGTCACCTTCATCCTGATGTACGGCTTCGGCTCCGGCATCCTCGCCGTAGCACGCGCGCTGCTGCCGCTGTCCTTCTTCTCGGCCAAAGAATACGGGTTGCAGGCGGCCCGTCTGTCGATGCCGCAAAACCTCGCCAATGCCGCAGCACCCGTCATCTTCACCGCCACGCTCGACCGCTCCGGCACCGGCCTGACGCTCATCATCTGCGCCGTGCTTGCGGCCATCGCGCTCGCCCTGGTCTTGATGCTCGCCGCCATGGTCAGGCAGGCGGCGCGTCAACCGGTTCCGTCACTGCCCTGAAGCGCATCTCGGCCATGTGCATGCGCGTCTTCGCCTCGCGCCGCGACCGCGTCAAAAGGTGCTGCAGCCCGACAAGGTGATGCCCCTGCAGCGTCAGCGCCGCATCGTCGAGCAACCTCAATACCATCGACGCGATCTCACCCGCCGCCTTGCGGCCGCCCTCCTCGCAGCAGATGTCGAGCGAGAACCGATGCTCCTCGCCCGCCTCGCCCTCGAGAATGCTGCCGCTCGTCATCTCGCCGATCACGATGCAGGGCAGCCGCTTGCCGCTCACCAGCCTGTCGCGGATACCATCCGCCCCGATCAAATCGCGAAGCCCGGCATCGCCGGTTAGCCGCGCATGGATCGCCGTCAGCAGTTCATTTGTCGCGCTCATCGCCAGTCTCCTTCGGCCGCTTGCCGCCATCCCGCGCCAGTTTCGCCAGAAAGACCGCGAGATCGGTGATCGTCTGCACAACCGCCGTCATCGCCCGTCCTCCTCGCAGAGGCATACGAGATAGCGCCCGCCCTCATCGGGATCACGCAGACTCCGGATCGCGAAGATGCGCTCGCCCTTGCGCAGCCGCATGCCAGCAGCAAGACCGGTGCGAAACCTGAGCCAGATCCTGTGCGTCACCGTCACGATCTCCGCACCCGCCCGCTCCTCGCGGATCTCGCCCAGCGGCTCGATGCAGGCCCAGACCAAGCAGACCGGTTCAAACGAAACCGCCGCCCCGCCCTGCCCGTCCGCCGTCTCGACCGGCCGCTCCAGCTGCAAGCGCGCCGTCATCTGCCCGGGATCGAACATCACCGCCCGCATCAGAGCCGCCTCATCAGAAAGGGCGCGATCAGCCGGTCGTATCCATCGGGAATATCCGCCGGCTGATCGGCCACCGCGATAGCGCCGCGGAACGCAAACATCTGCGCCACGTGCATCACCATCGCCCGCTTCAGGGTATCCGGCACATCCGCCGCCGTTTCGCCGAAGCCCGCCGAAAAATCGATCTCGATGCCATTGATCGCCCGCCCGGCCACCGCAGTGCGCCCGAGGATCAGCCGCGCCGGCCGCGTGCTGCGATCCAGAACATGCCCATCCAGCGGCAGCGAGACTTCCTCGCCACCGGCATCATAAAGCGTCACGCTTTCAATCGCTTGCACCGGCCCCCTGGCAATCTGAATCACCCCGTCTTCAGGAACTGAATCAAGATAAAGCCGCCAGCCCTGCCCCATCAGACAAAGCCCCGTCACCCGCTCCAGATGCTTACGGGCAACGCGGATCAGCGACATCAGCAACCCATCCTCCTCATCCCCGTCCAGCCGCAAATGCGCCTTCACCTCGCCAAGCGCCAGCGCCTCCGCCAGTGGCGGAGTGATCAATGCATAGGTCATTGGAAATCCTTGTTTGAAAGATGGGGTGAGACGAGGTCGCCACCCTCGCCTCCATAAAATAATGAAAGCGAGTGCCCGCAGCCCCCTCATCCGGCCCCTTCGGGCCACCTTCTCCCCGCTGGGGAGAAGGGAAGTCGGAGAGCGCGCCGCGAGTCCCCTTCTCCCCTCGGGGAGAAGGTGCCGGCAGGCGGATGAGGGGGCCACACCCGCCAAGAGAGCCAATCTATTCGCTACTCACTACCCCCCACTCACCCCATCAACTCACCCCAAACTTCACCAGCTTGATCGCCTCGAAGTTCTGCACCCCGCCACCCACGCGCTTGGTCGTGTAAAACAGCACATAGGGCTTCGCCGAATAGGGATCCCGCAGCACCCTGACCCCGGTGCGATCGACCACCAGATACCCCGCCCGGAAATCCCCGAAAGCGACCGCCATCGCACCGGCGGCGATATCCGGGATGTCCTCGGCCTCGGCCACCGGAAAGCCCATCAGCGTCGCTGCCTGCCCGGCCGTTGCCGGGGGCTGCCACATGTAGCGGCCGTCGGCATCCTTCAGCTTGCGCACCGTCGCTTGCGTCTTGCGGTTCATCACGAAATTGGCGTTCTGCCGGTAGCCGGCCTTCAGCGCATAGACGGCATCGACAAGCACATCCGAAGCACCGCTGGAGGCAAAGGCGCCCGCCGCCCCGGTCGGGATATAGCCGAGATTGCCCCAGCTCCAGCCGCTGTCGGCCACCGCCGCATAGGCGAGAAACCCCTTCGGCTTGTTCGTCCCGTCGCCGGAAACGAAGGCCGTGCCCTCCTGCTCGGCAAAGACAGTATCGACCTCGCCCGAGATCCAGGCCTCGATATCGACGGCGGCATCGTCGAGCAGCGCCTGGGTCGCCGCCGGCATGGCGTAGAGCTCCATGGTCGGGAAGGTCAGCTCGGCAAGCTGGGCATTGCCCGTCTGCGGCCGGGCCGCCGTTTCGGAAACCCAGCCCGAGGCCATGCCCGACGTCGAGAACGGCTTCTTCAGCACCGAGCCCGAGACTTGCCGCACCGTGGCCAGCGCCCGGATCGGCGACACCACCGAAAGCGTGCGGCCGATCTCGCTATCGGTCTCCGGCGGCACCAGATAGCCGCCATCCGCGCCCGTTCCCGATGACATCGCCTTCGCCTCGATCTCTCGCAGCCCCGCCTCGTCACCGCGGCGAATATAGTTTTCGAAGGCCGCCTTGTGCTCGGCCGTATCAGCCCCGCCGGCGCCGGTGCGCCCCAGCGGCGGCCGTGCCTTCTTCAGCACCAGCTGGTCGAGCAGCTTCTTCTGATCGTCCATGGCCCGGTTGATGCGGTCCATCTTGTCGCGGGTGACGACGTCGTCGGTGAACTTCGCCTCGATCTCGCCAAGGCGCCGGTCGTTGGTCTCCTTGAAGGCCTCGAAGGCCTCCATGAAGTCGTCGAAGGCAGCCGTCATCGTCTCCGGCACCGCCTTGATCTCCGGCGCCGTCTTCGCAGTCATGTCGCTCATATGTCGATCCTATCTGAAGGTTTCGGTCAGCATCGCCCTTGCCGCCCGGCGCATGGCGCGGACGAGCTCGGTCTCCTTGTCGCGGAACCACCGCGCATTCTTGATGTTCTGCACCCGCGCCGAAGGCAGCATCGGAAAGGTGACGATCGAGATCTCCCAGAGATCCGCCTCCAGTATCCGCCTGACACCGCTCTTGGCATCGGTGCGCGCCCGGACGGTCCTGAAGCCGATCGACAACCCGTCGAGCGCCCCGTTCCTGATCAGCTGCCGCACCTCGCCGGCCCGTGCCACGCCATCCGCCAGCACGCCCTCGACATAGAGCCCTCGGCTATCCTCACGGATCGTCTTCCACGCCCCGATCGGCTCGGAAGGGTCATGCTGGAAGAGCTTCCTGACACCCTCGGCCCCACGCTCCGAAAGCGACTTGCGAAACGCCCCGCGCTCAACCTGGTCCTTGCCGAGATCGACCTCGCCGAAGACGCTCGCATAACCCGAAAACGTCCCGTCGCGCTTGAGATGGCGCAGTTCCAGATTGGCAAACTTGCGCGTCTCCGCGCCCATGAGCGATGCGGTCATGGTTTGTGCTCCTGATTGTGGATGTGAAAGTGTTTGGGGGAGCGGGGGCGAATAGCGAATAGCGAATAGCGGCAGTGCGGCCCGCCACGGCCGGATCGCAAGCCCAAAAACTATTCGCTATTCGCTACTCACTATTCGCTCGGTATTGCCGCGCCACCCGCGCCAAAACCCCCAGCACCCACCAGGCGCAGAGGCTGGCCGCAGCCGAGCCGGACAGCATGACCTCGGAGGCCGAAAGACGATCGGCGATCCCCAGCCGCTCCACCAGCCAGATCCCCGTGGGACCACCGAAGATCAGCCCGCAGGAAAGCCCCGAAAAGAACCGGCTCGCCGCCTCCCGCCTGCTCTTCGGCAAAAGATAGATCAGCGACACCGCCGCCCCTGCCGATGCCCCCAGCGCCCGGCTGGCCCAGAGCCCGCCATCATTGGAAAAGTCAGCCATCGTCAAACTCCCTTTGAGGATGAGCACGCGGATGGCCCACAAAGGCTCACGGCCAATGCGGACCGGCGTCGCCGCCAATCGCGTTTCAACGAATCTTATGAATCGCTTGCACAGTCTTGCTGGCAGGCTGGATCAGCCGCTTCACACGCCGATTCAACGCATCCGTATCCGGCCGTTCAAAGGCTCCGGATCACATTGCGAAAGGTCAGCGACAACCGCCGCCCGCGAGGCCGCTTCGTGCCATCGACACTATCGGCGGCCCGTGCCGGTATCTCATGCGTCCAGTCATACCGCGCCGCGCCCTCCATCACGAGCAGCGACCCCGGCTCCAGCATCAGGCTGCAGCGCTCGCCGCCTGCGGCATGCCGGAACACCATCTCGCAAGCCGACAGCAGGCTGAGCGAAGCGATCCGGTCCGCGAAACACGGCACGCAATCGACATGCGCGCTGATCCCCTGCCCCGGAAGATATTCGTTGGCGATCACCTGATCCGGCAGACGTTCGAAATAACCCTCACCGGCAAGCCGCCGGCAGACACCAGAAAGCCAGTCCGGCAGCGGCCCGAGATAGGCATCGCCGGTCACAGCCCGGGCCCGATAGTCATAGCGGTAACCGAAATGCTGCACCCGCCGCTTCAGCGTCGTGTCCCAAGGACCGGCATCGAGCGCCGCGACAATCCGCGCGGCCTCTTCACCGCTGAAAAACTCGGGCAAATAGGTCGCGCCAACAGGCAATCGCGCTTGAACGATCACTCGCCACCCGCCTCGAAATCATCATCGCCGTCGATTTCCATGCTCGTATCGTTCTGCCGTCCATGGCGGACCACAACTATATGCACGGCGTGCTCCGTGATGCTGTAATCGATGACATAGGGTGCGACGACAAACCGGCGCCGGCCGGCTAGCGGCAGAGCGGCCACGCCCGCATTGGGATAAGCACCAAGCGTTCGGATCGCCGCCTGGATCTGGCGCATCACACCCTCTGCCGCACGCGGATCGTGCTCGGCGATATGGGCCCGCTCGCGCCGGAGATAGTCAGCAGCATCTTTGGAGATGATGACTTTCATCTAAGCCGCGTCAGGCCTCGATGCCGCAACCAGTTCGTTCATCAGACGCTCGGCATCCTCGAATTCACCATCACGGATTTGCGCCTCGCCGTGCAGCACGTCGAGAACATCCTTCCCCTCCGCCTGCAGATAATACTTCAGCGCCCGCACGATCACCCAGCTGCGCGTGCGATCCGTCGCCTTGGCGATCGTCTCGATATCCTTCAGCATGTCCTCGGGAAGACGCAGGGCGATCGGATCGGAAAGAACAGGCTTCGGCATGGCGGCATCTCCAATTTGTAATACCACGTATAACAAATTGCCCCGCGCGCCTCAATCTCAATACCCCACCGCCTCCCGCTTCTCCTCATCCGTCAGGAACCCCGCCGCCCCCACTCTTGCCCACAACTCCCCGCGCTCGGCCGAAAGCCCGGCCACCTTATCCAGATCCGGCTCCAGCCGCAGCCCCTCGCCATAGGCCCCACCCAGCCAGGCCGAAAGCGAAGCCGCCGTCCGCGTCAGCATCGGCAGCACCGTCAGTCGGTAGAAGGCCCGGTTGGCCTCCTGATAATTCGCAAACGTATTGTCACCGGGAATGCCGAGCAGCATCGGCGGCACGCCGAAGGCGAGCGCGATGTCGCGGGCAGCACCGTTGCGGGCCTCGACGAAATCCATGTCCTTCGGCGACAGGCCCATCGCCTTCCAGTCCAGCCCACCTTCCAGGAGCAGCGGCCGCCCGGCGCGCATCGGCCCGGAATAACCGTCATCAAGCTCCTGGCGCAGCCGCTCATATTGATCCGGTGAAAGATTGCCGCCCTCCTTCGGCTGATAGACCAGCGCGCCGGAGGGACGGGCCGAATTGTCGAGCAGCGCCTTGTTCCAGCTCGCCGCCGCATTGGAGAGATCGAGCGCCACCTGTGCTGCCGCCAGCGGCGGAAAACCCAAGTGATCATCGAGCGGATGAAAGAGCTTCAGATGCAGCAGCGCCATCCCCTCGGCCTCCGCCGCAAACCGCCGGACCGATCCGCCGGCTCTGTAGTCATAAGCCTCCGGCCACCCGTCCCGCCCCTCGACGACACTGATCCTGTCGGGCCGCAAGAGATGCAGCTCGCGCAGCGCCGCCCCCACCATCAGCGGTTCGACAAAGGCATTGCCGGAGAGCAGCAAATGCCCATAGAGCGCCTCGAAAAAATCCGGCCCGCCCATCCGCCCGTTCGGCTGGCGCAGCAGTGCCGCGGCCGGATGCTCCGGCCGCTCCCGCTCGCCCTCATAGATCAGAAACGGCACGCAGGCCGCAGCCTCCGAGACCAGCCGGACGCAGCGATGCGCCACCGGGTTCTTCATGAACCCCTCGCGCGACAGCGCCGCATAAGACCGCCCCGTCCAGCTCGCCTGCCCCTGCGCCGCCAGCGACAGAAACCCTGACGCCGCTTTCTTTTCGGCCACAGCATTGCGGCCCGCCGTGAAGCCCCACGGCAGGAAAGACCGGATGTTCATGATGATGTCCCTTGTTGAAAGGCTGGAGATGAGAGGCCAACGGCCACCCCACCCTCCCTCATTCCTGTGCTCGTCACAGGAATCCAGCCACCGCGCGTCCGCGCGGTGAGTAACTCGGATGCCTATTGGAAATAGTCTCCCGCGCCCATCGACATGGACACACTGGATTCCTGTGCCAAGCACAGGAATGAGGAAGGGAGAGGTTTGCGGCCTGCAACCCTACCTACCCTACAATCGGCCGCGTGACCGCCAACCCGCTATCGAAATCCGCCGCCACCCGGGTGTCGCGCAGCGGCTTCACCGTCCGCGTCGAAAGCTCGTAATCCGGATGCGCCTTGTAGGCCGCCAATGCCGCTTCGTCGGCGAATTCGCCATAGACGACGAAATCCACCGCGTTGCCCCATTGATCGGTCTTGACGTTCTCGCCGATCTCCAGCGTCAGCGCATGCGGGATGCCTGTCAGCACCGACAGGCCCTTGCGCACCGCCTCGCGGTTTTCTTCCGGCACGGTGAAGAAAACGATATGGCGGATCACGGGGCGCACTCCTTGCTCGGTCTTTAAGAGAGCCGGGCGATAACACGCGAAAGGCAGGCCTTCAACCGCTGCCAGAGGCCCTCAGGCTCCGCGCGGCGCAAGGCCGCATCGAAAAGCCTGCCGTAATCGCCGAGCTTTTCGGCCCTATCCGTGCCGTTGACGATGCGCCTGGCGTTCACCCAATCGTCCTTTTCGCCGTTCAGATGGTCGGCCAGCCGGTGCTTGGTGAAGCTGCCTGCGATCATCCCCTCGACGAGGATCTTCACCGCCGTGCCCATCTCCATTGCCTTATCAGGTGCGGCCACCAGATCGATGCTGGTCAAAAGGCTCATCGCCTCGTAATTCCGCTTGTGCGTCAGCTGCACCAGCCCGCGCCCCAGCCAGCTCTTGCCGTCCTCGTCGGGCAGCCAGTAGACCGTCTTGACCCAAGACAGCTTGCCCGCCGCATAGGCCCGGTCGAGAATTTCGATCGCCTTTTCGTCGCTGTCGGCCAGCGTCTCGCGCACCGGCTGCATCGTGTAGGCGGTCTCGTGAAAGGCGGTCGCCAGAATATAGGCCAGCCAGCGCCGGTCGTCCCGTGCATGGCGCGCCTGCCAATAGTCGAGGATTGCGCTCATGCCCTCTACCTGCGGCTGCTGCAGCGTGCCCTTGAACAGGCCAGCGCGCACCTCGTCGAAGAAAATCCTGCGGTCCATGTGGATAACCCTGAAAATCGTCGCGGCCCTAATCGATTAAAATGATTTCAATCGTTTAAGGCGTTTAAGCCCCTGATTTACAACCTATTTAAGCTGTGTCATGCATTCCTCATATTGCCTTCGCAGCCGGAGAGGAGACCGATGCAGACGCCCGCCAACACCCAGACCACCATTCCCCAGCACCTCGTCGACCAGATGGAAAACGAGTGGCGTCAGGTGCGGCCGACTCGCGAGCCACCGCGTCCGGCCGAGCCGCCGAAGCAGCGATAAACCGCTGCGGCGCGAAAGGCGAGCGGCGAAGCGTCATATACCCCTGACCCGCGGTTCGCCGCCGCCTTCGAGCACCAGCGTCGTCAGCGCCCAGACCAGCGCATCCAGCCGGTCGGGCGAGCGGCCGTTCGAAAGCCCATCCGGGCCGAAATCACACATCTGGTCCTCCAGCGCCGTAAAGCGCCCGGCATGGACCACCCTTCCCTGCTCGTAGAGGGCCGCCACCGGCTCTGCTCTCAAAAACTTTCCGCGCGTCGCGCGCACCGTCGAAACCGGCAGCGTCGCGTCGATGCTCTTCAGGATCGTCTGGACCATATCGCCGCCCTGGTTGATCTCGGCGATCACCCGGTCGGCGCCGAAGCGGTGATAGGCGTGCACCACCGCACCCGCCCAGCCCGCCGGGCTCGCGCCCTCGACAGAGCAATCGGCCAGCACCACCGCCCGCCCCGAGGGCTCCACTCCCGCCACGACAATGCCGCAACAGGAGGCCGGAGCGGCCGCGGCCGGCGGATCTACGGCGACGACGATGCGCCGCAGCGTTCCGGCAAAGCGGATCGCCAGCGCCTCGATCTGGCCGCGCTTCCACAGCCCGTCCTCGCGGTCCTCGATCAGCTCTCCATCCAGCTCCTGCCGCCCGAGCCGCGTGCCGCCATAGCGGGCGTCGAGCGCGTCGATGAAACCGGGCGCCAGATTGGCGCGGTTGGCCAGCGTGCTGATCCGCGTCAGCCGCGTCCCCTCGTCGGCCATCAGCGCCTTCAACAGCGGTACCGGCCGCGGCGTCGTCGTCACCAGCTGTTGCGGCCGGTTGCCGAGCCGCAGGCCGAACTGCAGCATGTCGAAAGTCTCCTGCCCATGCTTCCATTTCGCCAGCTCGTCGCACCAGGCCATATGAAACTGCGGTCCGCGCAGGCTCTCGGGATCCTCGGAGGAAAAGACCTGCGCCACCGCGCCGTTCGGCCAGACCAACCGTCGCCGCGAAATCTCAAATTCCGGCCGGTTGCGGCGCGCAATCCTGCAGATCCCGGAAATGCCGTCGATCATCACCTCGCGCGCATCGCCCAGCGTCTCGGCCACCAGCGCGATCCGCAGATCCGAACGCTGCCCCGCGCTCGCCACCGCATGCACCCATTCCGCCCCCGCCCGCGTCTTGCCGGAACCGCGTCCGCCAAGCAGCAACCACGTCCGCCAATCGCCCTCCGGCGGCTTCTGCTCCAGCCGGCCCGTCAGCTGCCAGTCCCTGAGCGCCGCGGGAAAGCTTTCGAGCAGCGGCTCGCCGATGAAATCGAGTTTCTGCAGCGCCGAAAGACCGGCATCGAGCTCCATCGGCCAGGCTCCTACTTTCGCAGACGCATCCGAACGCGCCTCGACAGCCAGCCGCCCGGCACCAACAATCTCCCGCGCTGCCTCATGCTCAGCGCCAAGTCCCACCAAGCCGCGGTGCAGCCGCTCGGCCGCCGACATCGCACCGGCCATCGCCGCCTTCAGCCGCTTTTCCTCCGCCCGGCGTTTCTGCCGCGCCGAGGCCATCCGCACCGTCTGCCCTGGCCGCGGAAATCCCGTCATCCCGGTTCGCCTCCCCGCCCGCCTGCAAGTCCCTCATCCTGGCGGCAACGATCACAGCCGCCTTCTCCTCGGCACGCTGCTCGATGATCTCCAGCAACTGCCGCTTGGCCGCCGCATAGCCTTCGACCTGCTCGCGGCTTTCCATCTCGATTTCCCGGTCGCGGGCCAGCTGGCGCTGCAGCTGGTCGATCTTCTCCAGCGTACGGACGATCAGCCCCATGGCATCAACAGCCGCCTTCAGATCCGCCCGCGCCAGCTTGCCCGCCGCCTCGTCGCCACCGTCAGCGGCAATTTCGGCGCCCCTGCGCAGCTCGACGAAGGCGGCAAACTGCTCCCGCATCTCCGCCGTCATCTGGTTCAGCATCACCCGGAGCTCATCGCCCGGCAACGCCTCCGACTTGGTCTCCAGCCGGTAGGCCGCTACCGCGTCACATACCCGTTCATCGCTCCAGCCGCCGCTCTCCAGAGACTGTGCGCCCGGATAGACACGCCTCTCCGGCCAGAAGCCGCAAAGCTCCGCCACAAAACCCTCACCGATCATCGAAAAATCTCCGCCCCGCTCAAACTGCGGACATAAAAAAACCGGGTCGAAACCCGGCTGAAACCCCAACGACAACCCCACCCACGTCCCTCATTCCTGTGCCCGTCACAGGAATCCAGCCACGGCGCGTCCGCGCCGTGAATGACTCATTGCCAACAGAAATAAGAAGTCTCCCGCGCCCATAGACATGGGCGCACTGGATTCCTGTGACATCCCGCGGGCAAAGCCCTAAGGCCACAGGAATGAGGGAGCGGCAGGCGTCGCCAATTCACTGGACCAACCCCGAGCGTCGCAACCACGAAAGCCTGCTGCGTCACCGCAGCCGCAACTTTCCGACTATGCCATAACCCTACCAAACCACCGTCACGCCGTCAAGGATTATTTTCCTACAATCTGAAATCACCCTAAAATTTAAAATCACGCAAAAGCTTTATTACCTGATTCTAATATATTGATTTCATTACTTAATTCCCCATTTTAACCACCTTCCTGAACCCTTCCTCAATCTCCCCAGCGCCAACTGAACCGAACCCTATTCAGGCGGCACCATCATGAGCAGCATCCAGATCCGGCTTGCGGAAATAATCGAAGCGCTCAGCAAGGCGCTCGATCTGACGGAGGGGCAGCCGCCCGGGCATTGCATCCGCGCCTGCTACATCGGCACCCATATTGGCCGCGAGCTCGGCCTGCCCGACAGCGCCCTGCAGGATCTCTATTACACGCTGCTCCTGAAAGACCTCGGCTGCAGCAGCAATGCGGCGCGCATCTGCGAGATCTATCTGGCCGACGATCTCGCCTTCAAGCGCGATTTCAAGCTCGTCGACGGCAGCCTCGGCCAGGTGCTGCGCTTCGTCGTCGGCCATACCGGCATGCAGGCCGGCCTTGCCGAGCGTTTCCGCGGCATCCTGAATATCCTGCAGAATGGCGGCGAGATCGTCACCGACCTGATCCAGACGCGCTGTCAGCGCGGCGCCGAAATCGCCCGGATGATGCGCTTCTCCGAAGATGTCGCCTGTGGCATTCTCGGCCTCGACGAACACTGGAATGGCGGCGGCCGGCCGATCGGCCTTTCAGGCACTGAAATCCCGCTGTTCTCGCGCATCGCGCTCCTCTCTCAGATCGCCGATATCTTTCAGGCGAGCGGCGGCCCGGAGGCCTCGAAGGCCGAGATCGCCAAACGGTCCGGCACCTGGTTCGATCCCGATCTTTGCGCCGCCTTTGCCCGCGTTGCCGCCCGCCCTGACTTCTGGCAGGTGCTCGCGTCCGATCAGCTGGAAGAGGTCGTGCTCAGCAGCGAGCCCGGCCAGCAGGCGATCATGGCGGACGACGATTACCTCGACGATATCGCCGCCGCCTTCGCCAAGGTCATCGACGCCAAAAGCCCCTATACGTCGGGCCATAGCGATCGGGTCGCGTTGTTCACCGATCTGATCGCCGAAGAGATGGGCATCGATGCCGAAGGCCGCCGCTTCCTGAAGCGCGCCGCCCTGCTCCACGATATCGGCAAGCTCGGCGTTTCCAATTCCGTGCTCGACAAGCCGGGCAAGCTGGAAGGCGAGGAATGGGTGCAGATGAAGCGCCATTCGGAATTTTCCGAGCTGATCCTGTCGCGCATCCATGCCTTTTCGGATGCCGCTGTTATCGGCGGCGCCCACCACGAGCGCCTTGATGGCAAGGGCTATCCGCGCGGCTTGACCGCCGAAGCCATCCCCATGGAAGTCCGCATCGTCTCGACCGCCGACGTCTTCGACGCGCTCACCGCCGACCGCCCCTACCGTTCCGCAATGCCGATTTCGAAGGCGCTGTCGATCCTCTGGGAAGGCGCCGGCCAAAGCCATGATCCGGTCTGCATCGAAGCCCTGGAACGGGCGCTCGACCGCGCCGCCATCGAGAAGAAGGCGGCCGCCTGACCGCCTCGCTTCCGGCCCATGCCCCTGCCGTGCTATAATCCGCCATGGACCGGGAACACTTGGCAGCCTTCGCGCTTTCCCTGCCGGAAACGGCCGAAAGCGCCCATATGGGCACACGCGATTTTCGCGTGCGCGGCAAGATTTTCCTGACCTTTCCGGATCAGGATTACTGCGTCGTCCGCCTCACCCCCGACCAGCAGAAACTCACCCTCGAAATCGCCCCGGACGAGACGCTTCCTGTCCCCGGCGGCTGGGGCGAACGCGGCTCCACCCGCCTCTACCACATGCTCGCCAGCGACGCGTTGACCGAGGAATTGGTGCGCAAGGCCTGGCTGAACGTGGCACCGAAAAGCCTGCACGGATTGCTAGATGGCTAGGGCTTGCGGCGCATCATCGCATCCACTAAATTGGTCACATATGACCACTTGAGGCTCCATCACATGACGACCATCAGCCTTAAAGATGCGAAGGCCGGATTTTCAGACTACGTCGAAGCGGCGCTTCATGGTGAGTTCATCACCATCACCCGCCATGGCAAGCCGACTGCCGTGCTTGTCAGTGTGGAAGCCGCGGAAGTCGCGAAGGCTGCCATGCGGCCGAACCGCCCGAGCTTTTCCGCTTTCCTTCAGACATTCCCGGGCGACGACGCCGTATTTGAACGCAACAGCAGCCCCTCGCGGGATATCGAGCTTTGAACGGCTATCTGCTGGATACCGATGCCATCTCGCTGCTCTCGCCCGGCCGCAGCGGTCCGCCGCGTTTCAGCCGCTGGCTGGACGCGCAGGATCGCCACGACCGGTTGTTCCTGTCCGCCGTCACCGTCCACGAGATCGAGCGCGGCATCCATCTGTTGATCGGCAAGGGTGCAACCGCAAAAGCCGATGGCTACCGTGCATGGCTTGCCTCGCTGGAGGAGACGTTCGGCGACAGAATTCTCGCCGTCGATGCCAAGGTTGCCTTGGCCTCCGGCGCGCTGGAGGCAGCCGCCCAGAGAAACGGCCATAACCCGGGAATGGCCGACGCCCTGATCGCCGGAACCGCCAAGCTGCATCAATTGACCGTCGTCACCCGGAATACCAGGCACTTCTCAGCCTTTCCCGAGATCAACCTGCTCGATCCGCAGGATGCAACCTGACCCTCACCGATACCCAGCCGGATCCGCCTCCTTCCCCGTCTCCACCACCTCGTCCATATACCGCCAGCAATCCGGCCGCGATCCATCCACATCGTCGAAGCCATAGACCTTCGCAAGCCCGCCGCTCGACAGCGACTGCCCGTTGAACCGCGCCTTTTCCGGATCGCCAGCCAGGGCCGCCACTGCGCGGCCGACGAAACGCGGGGTTTCCGAAATGACGAAATGCGGTGGCGCGATCGTACTGTCCCGCCAGCTCTCCTCGGTCACCCCGAAAATCTCCAGCATCATCTCGGAGCGCATCCAGCCCGGCGTCATCGAAACGGCGGTGCAGCCGTGCTTCTCCAGGTCCTTGGCATGCGCCCAGGCCATGCGGATCACGCCTGTCTTGACGAGGTCGTAATAGGGGTTCAGCCGGTAATGCGTGGCGTTGTACTCGGCCGTGCCGTCGGTCATCTCCACCAGCAGTCCGCCCGGCCTTTCGATCAGCAGCGGCAGGGCGTAATGGGCGGTGATGAAATGCGTGTCGATCGCCAGCCGCAGCATGCGCAGGCCGTTTTCCAGCGAGTGTTCCCAGACCGGCTTGTCCCATTCCGTCAGGTTCTCGCCGCCCCAAATATCGTTGACGAGAATATCCAGCCTGCCCTCATCCGTGCGGATCCGCCCCACCAGCGCCTCCACCTCAGACGCCAGCAGATGGTCGACGCGCAGGGCGATCCCCCGGCCGCCCGCTGCCGTCACCATCTCCGCCGTCTCCTCGATCGTCTCCGGCCGGTCGTATTCCGAGCGCTGCGCTCGCGTCGAGCGGCCGGTCACATAAACGGTCGCCCCGGCAGCACCAAGCTCGATGGCAATCCCCCGCCCGGCGCCGCGCGTTCCGCCGGCCACCAGCGCCACCTTTCCTGTCAGATCCGCTGTCATAACCAAATCCTCCACGCTAGAACCAAAATCCGCCCGCATCTCCCAGCAGGCAATTGATTATAAACGAACGTTCGTTCATATTTGTATCGAACGCAAGAGGAAATGCAATGCCGCGCACCCGCACCCTTCAGGACGAGCAGCTTCTGGAGATGGTTCTCGCCCTCATCCATGCCGAGGGGCCGGATGCGGCCAGCTTCGGCGCGGTGGCCAAGGTCAGCGGCCTTTCCGGCTCCACCCTCGTCCAGCGCTTCGGCACCAAGGCGGCGATGCTGCGGGCGGCACTCATGCATGCCTGGGATGGGCTGGATGCCCAGACAGCAAAGCTTGCCGCGTCTTCGGAAAAGACCCCTGGCGGCGCCGTCGCCCTGCTCACCGGCCTGTCGCAGGATTACGGCGAGGACGCGGCCGCCTATGCCCAGGGCCTCCTCGTGCTGCGCGAAGATTTCCGCGATCCGCTGCTCCGTGCCCGGGGTGCAGCCTGGGCCAAGGCGCTGACGGAGGCCCTCGCCGAATGCCTCTCCGCCGCGCCGGATCCCGCAACCTCGGCCCGGCTGATGCTGTCGCAATGGCAGGGCTCACTGCTCTGGTGGGGCTTCCCCGCCGAAGGCCGTGCTGCCGACTATGTGGAGCGGGAGCTGCGGCTGTTTCTCGGGGTGCTTGATCTGAAAGCGCCAGTCTGATCGTCACATCTCGCCTGCGGCATCGGCACGCCGCGCGCCGGCAAACCGGGCCACTCCGGCAATGGCGATGGCGGCGATGATCAGGCCTGCCGCGACAGCGAAGGTCAGCCGCATGCCTGCTGCAATGGCATCCGGCGCCGCCGCCGCGGCATCCGCACCGCCAAGCGCTGCGGCAAAGATCGCCCCCATCACCGATGCGCCGGTGATCAGGCCGAGATTGCGCGAGAGACCCAGCATGCCGGAGATGACGCCACGCTGCCCCGCCGCCACGCCGGTCATCACCATCGTGTTGTTGGCCGCCTGAAACAGCTGATAGCCCGGCGTCAGCACCGCGATCCCGGCAATGTAGCCGGCAAGACCCGGCAGAGCGCAGAGCGCCAGTGCCCCGGCTGCCATCGCCGCCAACCCTGCCATCACCATGTTTCCGGCACCAAGGCGGTCGACGATCCGCCCGGCCAGAACGCCGCTCACCGTCGAGATCAGCGGGCCGATCGACATGACCGCCCCCGTCATCGCCGTATCGAGCCCCAGGCCGCGCGACAGGTAGAACGGCCCGACGACCAGCGTCGTCATCATCACCGTCGCCACGCAGAGATTGATCGCAAGGCTCGGCGCCAGCACCGGATCGCGCAGCATCACTGGCCGAAACAGCGGCGACTTTACCCTCGCTTCGGCCAACAGGAACGCACCCGTTCCAGTCGCGGCAGCCGCCAGCAGCCCAACCTGCAACATGCCGAAGCTGCCGCGGCCGATGGTCATCGCCAGCGCATAGGCAACCAGCACCAGTGCCAGAAGCAGCGTACCGGCCAGATCGAAGCGCTGGCGCGACGCTGGACTGCTCCTCTCCCCGTCCCGCAGGCAATGGCGGGCGAGCAGGAAGGCGATCAAACCGAGCGGCACGGTGACGAGGAAGATCGCCCGCCAGCCGGCCAGCGCAATCAGCACACCGCCGAGCGAAGGACCGAGCGCCGTCCCGATCGCCGACATGGTCCCGAGCAGCCCCATCGCCCGGCCGGTCCTTTCCTCCGGCACCGCCTCGCCCACCATGGCAATGGCAAGCGCCATCATCACCGCTGCGCCCAGCCCCTGCAGCATCCGGGCGGCGATCAGAACCCAGAGCGCCGGCGCCAGTCCGCAAAGCGCCGATGCCGCGGTGAAAAGCAGGATACCCGCCATCAGCAGGCGGCGCCGCCCGATCAGGTCGCCGAGCCGTCCGGCGCTGACGATCAGCGCCGTCATCGCCAGCAAATAGGCGATCACCACCCACTGAACCTGCTGGAAACTGGCTGAAAACGCCTGCGCCAGCACCGGCAGACCGACATTGGCAATGCTGGTGCCGAGCGAGGAAAGAAGCAGCGCGAGCGACAGGCTCGCCAGCGCTCCCCGCACCGGCGCCGCAGCGATTGGCGCCACATCGGAGGTGGTGGGTCGAAGGGGGATGGTCATGCAAAGCACTCCGTTCTCAAATGCTCCTGAAGAGGAGCCGAGAGAAGCCTAGCGCCACCGGAGATATGGCGGAATACGCATCATTTGCATTTCATTCGTGCATAGAACGCCATATCATCGCGATCGCCAACCGGAGGCACCATGACCAAGCCCGATCTCAACCTCCTCTATACGCTTGATGTTCTGCTGGCCGAAGGTAGCGTGGCGCGCGCCGCCCGGCGCCTGCGGCTCAGCCCTTCGGCGATGAGCCGGGCGCTGGCCAGGCTTCGCGAAACCGTCGGCGATCCGCTTCTCGTGCGCGCCGGGCGCGGTCTGGTGCCGACGCCGCGGGCGCTCGAGCTGCGCGAGCGGGTCAGCCATCTGCGTGAAGAGGCCGAGACGCTGCTGCGGCCGGCCGAAGCCTTCGACCTGTCGCAGCTCAAGCGCACCTTCGTGCTGCGCAACCGCGATGGTTTCGTCGAGAATTTCGGCCCGGCCCTGATCCGCCTCGCCGCAGAGCGCGCCCCCGGCGTCCGGTTGCGCTTCCTGCCAAAGCAGGACAAGGACAGCGCCTCCCTGCGCGACGGCGAGGCCGATCTTGAAACCGGCGTCATCGGCGAGACGACCGGGCCGGAGATCCGCGCCCAGGCATTGTTTCACGATCGCTTCATCGGCGTCGTCAGGGCGGACCACCCGCTTGCGAAAGGCGCAATGAGCGCCGCCCGCTATACGGCCGGCCGCCATATCCAGATTTCCCGCCGCGGGCTGGAGGGCGGACCCGTCGATACGGCGCTCCGGGCGATCGGGCTGGCACGCGAGATCGTCACCGCCGTCGGCAGCTTTTCCGAAGCACTGGCACTGGCGCGCGCCTCGGATCTGATCGCCAGCGTGCCCGAGCGCTATACCGGCAACCTGCGCGCCGGTCTCCACAGCTTCGCGCTTCCCTTCGCCGCGCCGGAGATCACCATCTCGCTGCTCTGGCATCCCAGGATGGATGCCGATCCGGCGCATCGCTGGCTGCGCGGCTGCGTTCGCGAGATCTGCGCCTGACGGCGACACATGCCCAAATTTATCTAGGGTCTCCTGCGAGTTCTTATCGTTTGTGACGATGCGCCCGGCCGCGCTATCGACCGCGTGCCGGACCATTTTGCCGGCGCATATCAAGGAGCCGCCCCGTGAATATGAGACACTGCCTTATTGTACTTTCCCTATCGGCAACCCCGCTTCATGCCGCGGAATTGACGGACAAAGCCTTTCAGACGCTGGCAGACGACGCTTTCCAGCCCATCATCAAGCAATTTGATATTCCTGGGCTCGCCATCGGCGTTTCGGTCAACGGAAAGCAGTTCTATTACAGCTATGGCGAGGCCTCGCGCGAGGCGAAGACGCCAGTCACGCCTGATACGATCTTCGAGCTCGGCTCGGTCAGTAAAATTTTTAATGTGACGCTGGCAGCGCTCGCCGAACAGCGCGGTGTAGTTTCGCTTTCGCAACCTGTTTCCACCTATCTGCCGGAGCTGAAGGGCAGCGCTTTCGATAAGATCACCCTCGTCAATCTCGCCACCCACACATCAGGCGGCATGCCGCTGCAGGTTCCCGACAACGTCACCAACGACGCGGAGCTGACGGCCTATCTCAAGAGCTGGAAGCCACCCTATAAGCCGGGCACGATGCGCTCCTATTCGAATGTCAGCATCGGCCTGCTCGGCCGCATCGCCGGCCAGCGTCTCGAAGTCAGCTACAGGCAGGCGGCGGAAAAAGACCTCTTCCCGGCGCTCGGCCTGAAGAGCACGTTCATCTCTGTTCCGGAAACCGCCGCAGACCGCTACGCCTTCGGCTACTCCAAGGATAACCGCCCGATCCGCGTCAACCCGGGCGTCCTCGACGAGGAAGCCTACGGCATCAAATCGACGCCGCGCGACATGCTGCACATGCTCGAACTGAACCTCGATCAGGCCGCCCTTGCCCCTGATCTCGCCGCGGCGATCCGCAAGACCCATACCGGCTATTTCGAAACCGCCTCGTTCACGCAGGACATGATCTGGGAGCAATATCCGTGGCCGGTGAAGCTCGACCGTCTCTTGGCAGGCAATGCGCCTGAGATGGTCATGAACAGCCAGCCGGTGAAGCAACTGGCAAAGCCGCTTGAGCCCCAAAACGCTGTCCTGCTCAACAAAACAGGCGCAACCAACGGCTTCGGCACCTATGTCATGCTGGTCCCCAAGACCCGGACGGCGCTCGTGGTGATCGCCAACCGCAACTATCCCAACACGGCGCGCGCAGAAGCGGGGCTGAAACTGCTCGAAGCGCTAAAGCCTTATACGGCCAAATAGAAAAGCGGTGCGGCCGGAGCCTATTCCGGCCGCTCCTTCGCCGTCTCACCCACCGTCAGCGGCCAGTCGACCACGTAATCCTCCAGCGCCTCGGGGTCGATCTCCGTCTCGCTGATCGTCCGCCCCCTGGCGGAAATGCCGGCCTGGTGCACGGTTTCGGGGTCGCCCGAGACCAGCGGGTGCCACCAGTAGAGGTCCTCGCCCTCATTGATCAGCCGGTAGCCGCAGGTCGGCGGCAGCCAGGCGATCTCAGGGACGTTTTCCTTGGTCAGCTGCACGCAGTCAGGCACGAAATCCCAGCGCTTCTCATAGTTTGAGCACCGACAGCTCTCGCCATCCAGCAGCTTGCAGGCGACCGAGGTGAAATAGATGTCGCCAGAGTCCCACTCCTCGAGCTTGTTGAGACAACAGAGCCCGCATCCGTCGCAGATGCTCTCCCATTCTGCCTTCGTCATCTCGGGTAGCGCCTTGCGCTTCCAGAAGGGTGTGTCTTCCATCATTTCGTTTCTGCAACAGCGTCCCCGCAAATTCGCGTGAGGCAGGCTGCGTCTCTTGTTATCACCGGGCAAATCAATCAAACATTCAGCATGCTTCGTTTATCGAAGAGCGCAATGCCAAGTTAGGCTGTTGCTCTGACGCCTGGGGGGCCAGCCGTCAAGCGCGATCGGGCGGGAAGTGAAGAACGTGCAGGATCCTGATACTCCGGAAAAGAAGCCGAAGAAGAGCAGGCACCTTCTGCTGAAGATCGATTCCTGGATCGATTCAACGGTCTGGAACGCCGGTTTCCGCTCTGCCGAAATCTGGGAAGACATCACCATCTTCTTCCGCCGCTTCCGCGTTCGCGGCTGGAAGCGCATCGTCTTCGAACTCGGTGGCGAAGGCCTGACGCTCGGCTCCGTCGGCGCCGTCTTGATGCTGGCGCTGGCCCAGCCCGCCTTCGAGGCGACCAAGGAAGACTGGCGCAATCGCGGCGATTTCGCCGTCACCTTCACCGACCGCTACGGCAATGTCATCGGCCATCGCGGCGTCATCCACCAGAACTCGGTGCCGATCGACGAGCTGCCCGACAGCCTGATCAAATCGGTGCTGGCGACCGAAGACCGCCGCTTCTTCGACCATTTCGGCATCGACGTCATCGGCCTTTTCCGGGCGCTGGTCACCAATGCGCAGGCAGGCGAAGTCGTCCAGGGCGGATCGACGCTGACGCAGCAGCTGGCGAAGAACCTGTTTCTCTCCAACGAGCGCTCGATCGACCGCAAGATCACCGAAGCCTTCCTGGCGCTGTGGCTGGAGGCCAATCTCTCCAAGAAGGAAATCCTCTCCACCTATCTCGACCGCGCCTATATGGGCGGCGGCACGTTCGGTGCGGCGGCGGCCTCGCAATTCTATTTCGGCAAGAGCATCACCGATGTGAACCTCGCCGAAAGCGCCATGCTCGCCGGTCTCTTCAAGGCGCCGGCGAAATATGCCCCGCATGTCAATCTTCCGGCGGCGCGCGCCCGCGCCAACGAGGTGCTCACCAATCTCGTCCAGAGCGGGTTGATGACCGAGGGACAGGTGATCGCCGCCCGGCGCAATCCGGCCACCGCCATCGACCGCAACGAGCAGGAAGCGCCCGATTTCTTCCTCGACTGGGCCTTCGACGAGGTGCAGCGGCTCGCCTCGCGCTTCCACCAGCATTCGCTGGTTGTCCGCACCACCATCGACATGGGCATCCAGCAGGCGGCCGAGGATTCGGTCGAGACGTCGCTGCGCGAATATGGCGAGAGCTATCACGCCAAGCAGGGCGCGATGGTGATGATCGAAAACGGCGGCGCCGTGCGCGCCATGGTCGGCGGCCGGGACTATGGCGAAAGCCAATTCAATCGCGCCACCAAGGCGCTGCGCCAGCCGGGCTCGTCCTTCAAGGTCTATACCTATTCGGTGGCCATGGAGAGCGGCATGACGCCGAAGACGACGATCATCGACGCGCCGATCTCCTGGGGCAACTGGAGCCCGCACAATTACGAAAACCGCTACGCCGGGCGCGTGACACTGGAAACGGCGATCGCCCAGTCGATCAACACCATTCCCGTGCGTCTCGCCAAGGAAAAGCTCGGCATCCAGCCGATCCGCGCCATGGCGAAAGCCATGGGCGTGGAATCGCCCGTTCGCGACGACGTGACGATCCCGATCGGCACGTCCGAAGTCACCGTCCTCGACCAGGCGACGGCTTATGCAGTCTTCCCGGCGGGCGGCTATCAGTCGCGGCGCCACGGCATCACCCAGATCCTCGATTACGACGGCGACGTGCTCTACGACTTCGACCGCGACGAGCCGCCGGCCAAGCGGGTGCTGTCCGAAAAGGCCGATGACGAGATGAACCAGATGCTGAGCCGCATCCCCTATGTCGGCACCGCCCGCAAGGCGGCGCTCGACAACGGCATCGTCACCGCCGGCAAGACGGGGACGACCCAGGCTTATCGCGACGCCTGGTTCGTCGGCTTCACCGGCAATTACACGACCGCCGTCTGGTTCGGCAACGACGACTATACCTCGACCAACAACATGACCGGCGGCTCGCTGCCGGCGATGACCTTCAAGCGCGCCATGGACTACGCCCACCAGGGCGTCGTGCTGCGCGCCATCCCCGGCATCGAAAACCCGCTGCCCTCCCCCAAGGACGCCGCCAAGACCGCCGCCGCCAAACCCGCCGACGGCATCCCCCAGCTGGTGCGCCCGCGCATGCTCTCGGCGGAGAGCACGAAGATCCTCAAGGACCTCGGCGAAAAGCTGAAGGACGCGGCGCCGCTGGAAGCGCAGAAGGTGGCGAGTGTGGAGTGATTGAGGTGGAGCGCTAGATATAGCTGCCACTTTTACGCAGAAACTAAAGGACTTACAGCGCCTGGCGCCCCCTCACCCTGCCCTCTCCCCGAGGGGAGAGGGGAAGTTGGCGCGAGAGGCAACCACGGCATTCCCTTCTCCCCTGCGGGGAGAAGGTGGCCCGAAGGGTCGGATGAGGGGGCCGCAAGCACAACTCGTCTCATCTTCTTCGCTGCAAAGTGGGTTGGGCCTCAAGCCGCATGCGGCATGATCGCAGACAGTGCATCCCCGATCTCCCGCCGCCGCTCCATCAAATCGTAATCAGTCTGCAAGCCGAGGAAGAAACCTTCCGAAAGACCGAAATATCGTGCGAGCCGCAGGTCGGTATCGGCGGTCACATCCCGCTTCCCAAGCACGATCTCATTGATCCGCCGGGGCGGTACATGGATAGCGCGCGCCAATGCGTTCTGGCTCAGCGCCATCGGCTTCAGGAAGTCCTCAAGCAGGATCACGCCCGGATGCGGGTTGGGGAGAAATTCCGCTTCATCCATGGTAATCGACGATTTCGACATCGTGTAACGCTCCTTCCTGCCAGCGGAAGCAGACCCGCCACTGGTCGTTGATACGAATGGAATACTGGCCGCGCCGGTCGCCTTTCAACGCCTCCAGCCGATTTCCAGGCGGAATGCGAAGATCCTCGATTGCCCTGGCGCTATTGAGAAGACGGAGCTTCCGCAACGCCACTAGCTGGATGTCAGCCGGTAGCTTCCGGCTTCGCTGACCGCTCCAAATCTTCTCGGTTTCGGCGTCAGCGAAGCTTCTGATCATATCAAGACCATAACGTTCTGCGTTATATAACGCAACACGTTACAGCCTAGTTCTTGTTCCTCCACCATTCCACCCCGCCAGAATCAATGCTAACCCTTTCACTTGATTTGATCTCAAGGGCCGGCAGTGTTTCGATTCCCGCTATTTATCGCGATTACGCTGATCGTCGCTTTCGGCGGCGGGATCATGGTTTCGCGGTATGCGCTGGATGTGACGCAGGGGTTCGGCGCCATCAAGCTTGGGGCCTGGGAAGCGTTTCCGGAGCTGCAGACGGCCGATGCCGATCCTTACGCGAAATCGCACCGGGCGCGCGCCGGGAAGCTGCTTTATGGCAGCGCCGAGGGGCTGACATTCACGGCTGGTGTCGATGATCACGGCGACCGGCTGAATGCCGGATGCAGCTACCGGATCAGCGGGCAGACGCCGGCAGCGCGCCTCTGGACGCTCTATACATCAGACAATAGCGGAAACCCCGCCTCGGTTCGCCCCGGCCTGCCGGGCGCGCTGAATTCCTGGACGGTGCTGCGCCAGACCGACAGCAGCTTCGTCATCGACGTTTCCGCCAATGCCCGGCCCGGCAACTGGCTGGCGCTGCCGGCAGCCGGCACCTTCCGGCTGGTGCTGACGCTGTTCGATACGCCGACGGCCGGAAGCTCCGGGGTTATCGATCTCGCCATGCCGAAGCTCGAGAAGACCGGGTGCGGCAATGCTTAGGATCGTCTTTGCCATCATCACCGGCCTGTTCGGCGCCGCCCTGCTGCATCTGGTCATCATCCTGGCGCTGCCGCATTTCACCGGCAAGGATGCCGAGACGCGGGTAATCGCCGAAGGCGATCCGAACAATTTCTATCTGCTGTCATCGACCTATGACGATGCCGGGCTGTCGAACAGCGATCCCTTCGTGCGCACCGCCGTCTGCTCCTTCGATCTGGAGGACGGCCCGGTGCGCTTCACCGCCAAGGGCAGCGTGCCCTTCTGGTCGATCGCCGTTTATGACGGCGCCTCGAACGAAGTGTTCAGCATGAATGACAGGACGTCGGTGGGCGGGGCGCTGGATGTGCTGGCGGCAAGCCCGATCAAGCTGACGGAGCTGCGCAAGGCTTTGCCTGCCGATTTGCAGCAGACCATCCTGGTGGAGATGACCCATAGCGAGGGTTACGCGGTGCTGCGCACGCTTGCCCCTCAGGCAAGCTTCGACGACGCGGCAAAGAACTTTCTGACCGAGGCAGGCTGCGAAACCTACGCCAGCGGCAATTGATATCCCTACTTGCTCTTCACACGCGGCGCGCGTGGCACCGGACGGGGCTTCGGCGCGTCGGTGAGCCGCTCGTAGCGGACCCCGGTGAACAGTAATATCTGAGCCTCGACGGGCTCCTGGTCCTTGCGGCGCGGCTGTTGCGAGCGCCGGTCAGCCAATGCGACTATGGTGGCCATTCTCGTCTCCATGCACTGCCCGAGACGGATGAAGCTAAGCGGATTTCACCCTGCCCGCCTGCGCGGGCCAGCGCGTCCTTCAACACCGTTGCCGGCATCTCCGGGCATTCGCGCCTTTCTCACGGCACCTTTGCGGATATCCGTGATGTGGAATCTTGACGGCCGAACCTTCGAACCGCGCTGTTCCTGTCCGAATTGAGACATAGGATAGTTAACAGTTTCCTAATATTTCAGCACTGCGAAGCCTTGTTGTAAGGCCGTTCAATAAACGCGGCGAGCTGGCTTTTAGTTTCACATGGCAATAAGTCAGATTTAATTAGGAAAGACGCATAAATTCAGCATCTTACGAAAAGCGCGCCGATCACCTTTACGTCATAAGGATGTGTTGCCGATTTACGTCATGAAAATATTAATTGCAGTCGCCCTGAATGGGCGTATGGTCCGTCCATCGGTCAAAGGTTTAACGGCGATGACCGCTTGAGAGACAATATACGCTCTTGCCGCAGGACACGGAGGGCAATTCATGTCTTTATTCGTGAATGCGACATTCTCTCCCGAAGATCTGGACGTGCTGCGCGGCGCACTCGACGCGTGGTGCTCGGAGAAGCGTCTCGACATCAAAAGTCCCGAAGCACATTTTGCCGCTTCGGCAGCGCTCGACCTCTATCAGTCGGGTCATGATAACGGCGAAAAGCTGTTGATGGCCTTGCGCTCCCACAAGGGACTTTAACGTTCCAAAACACTTCCGGAGCAGTCCGGACAACGCTCGGCGCCTCGTATCAGCGGGGCGCTTTTCGTTTGTCCGGCTACCTATCCCGGCGCACGCCCTACGTGTATTATTGTGTGGCATTTGATTAAAATCTTCAGCAAGCATTAACCCTGCCGATGTAGGATTTATTCATATTCGTATGGGTCCGGTCTCCGTCCAACCGGCGCATTCGATCCCTCAGTATCGGCGTTTCCGGGGTATTCTTGTGCGTGACCGGTTTAGAGACCTAGAAGGGCCGATGGCCATTCGAAAGAAGGACGTGGTATTGATGGCGACTGTCAGCAGCTTCGAGGGATTGGCGCATCCGACGCGATCCGAGCTGCGGCAGTTTGCAGAACTCTTCACGCCCCTCTTCCAGGCCTCCTCCGAGGAAGCCCGGCGCCAGGCCGTTGCCGCCCTGTCGCAATGCATCGTAATCCCGCAGGCAGTTGCCCTGTTCATCGGCAATCAGCCCATATCGGTCGCAGCACCCTTTCTCACCGCCTCGCAGGCGATCAGCGACGATACGCTGATCATGATCGCCCGCACGCAGGGCACCGCCCATATCCGTGCCATCGTCAGCCGTGACAATCTTTCGCCGAAGGTGATCGATGCGCTGGTGGCGCTGCGGCAGGCGACCGCCCGCCCCGCACCCGCCGAATTGCCGGCCACAGAGACAGCCGCTCCGATCGCTGCCGCTGTTCCTGTTATCGAAGAGCCTGCTGTCGATCCCGATTTTGCCGAGCGCCTCGCCAACGAAGAGGCGATGCGCCAGAAGATCCGCGGGCTTGCCAGCCATCTCGGCCGCAAGGACGACGACCGGCTCGGTCTCAGGACGATTTCCGATATCCAGGAAGCGCTGCTCGTGCGCTTCGCCCGCTCCCGCGAGGCCAGCCATTTTGCCAGCACGCTTGCCGATACGCTGTCTGCCAGCCGCTGGCTTGCCGAGCGCATCATGCTCGATCTCTCCGGCCAGCAGCTCGCAACGACGCTTATGAGCCTGGGCATGGGCTTTCTCGATGCCGTCTTCGTGCTGGAAAAGCTTTATCCGCATCTGGCCGAGCCACAGCACAGCGTCACCCGCGCCTGGATGGTGCTGGATGCGCTCGATGCGGAGGAATGCCACGAACGGGTCGAGGCGTGGCGCCGTGCCGACAGCTATACCTACATGCCGGAACGCGAGGGTCAGGCGGAGCCGGCGGTTGCGGAGCGCAAAGTGTCGCCTGTCCGCGAGCTGAAGACGGTCGGCCGCCGCTAGAACGGGCTTTTCTTCCTCTCTGCGGCCAGCGTCAGAAGCGCTGCCGCATCACCGGTCTCGAGCTCAACGATCCAGAGATCCGGATCGAACTTGCGTTCGCGCTCCAGCAACTCCCTGACCATCTCCGGCTCCTGCCGCTCCATGCGGATCTCGAAGAGCCGGTCGCCGCTGTCCTCCTCATCGAAAAAGCTTTGCGGCGCCGGGCCGAAAAGCGTTTCCAGCCCATCACGGAAATGCTGGCGGATGAAGACCGCACCGGCTTCCTCGGCGCCCTTCTTCTCCACGGCGGCGAAATCCCCCATGGCGAAGACGCGGCGCAGCAGCGCGGAAACGAAAATGTCGGTGCGAAGTCTCATGGACGTTCTATAGGCGGATGGCGGCGCCGGCGCCAGAGCTGCCCCGCCGGCTCTAGGCCCTTGCCAGGGAAACCCGCGGCCTTTCGGTCGCGGCCAGGAGATCCGCCTTAATCTTTTCGGCATCGGCAATATCGACGTGGTAGAGATTGGTGAGCCAGATGCCATCGGCGGCAAAGCGGGCGATGCGCAGATGCATGTCGCCATCGGTGACGCTGTGGCGTTCGGCTCGGGCATTGGCCCAATCAGCCACCAGGGTGCGCAGATGGGGGTCGGTCAGCGCCGAAATCGTCAGCGGCGCCCAGTGGCCGCCATTCGTCCGCTCGTTCTTGTCGAAGACCGAGTTGATATAGGCGCGGGTGAAGGAGCCGTAAGGTTCGGGGTCGCGGGCGATACGCGCCTCGATATCCTCGTCGATCGCCTGCAGCAGCTCGTCGAAGACGGCTTCGATCAGGTCCTTCTTGCTTGGGAAGTGGTGAATGCAGCCGCCCTTGGTGACGCCGGCGGCTTCGGAAACGGCCTGCATCGTGACGGAGGCGAGGCCTTCCTCGACGGCAAGCTTGCGCGCTTCGTCGAGCAGATTGCGCCTGACGAGCTCAGGCTGCTTGCGGCGTCTGTACGGGCTTTCCATGCTGTCCCCGGCGAGGAGACAATCATGCGTTGCTCCCTTGTTTTCCCTGCAGCAAGCTTAGCATCCGGCCTTTGGCGTGCAACGATTTTCGATGCTGCGATTTTCCCGCAGCCTGTCAACAGCCTGTAACATAATCGCGACATTGAAGTCGCTGTACCCGCCGCAGCTCTTCATGTATCAGTGCCGCAGGGATGAAAATATCACGTGCGCGCAGGGGAAATGTGAGCTCGAACACCGACGAAAAGCAGAAGCGGCCTCGCGGGCGGCCGAAGAGCATCGATCTAGACCAGCGGCAGGCCGACATAATAGAGGCAGGGACCGATGTGTTTATCGAGCTCGGCTATGCCAATACAACCGTCGACATCATCGCGGCGAAATGCGGCATTTCCAAGCGGACATTCTACGACTTCTACGAAGCCAAGGGCGATCTTCTTTCCGCTGCCATCAAGGCGAAGATAGGCTCTGTTTTCTACTTCCCCGAAGCCACGGACGGGATCGCTCTCGACGAGCTTTTCGGCCGCGTGTTCTTCGTCGATGAAAACGAAGCGCCGAGCCCGGCGAACATGCGCCAGTATTTCCTGATCGAAGTCGCCTGGGAAGCCACCGAATACGTGCCGCAGCTGCGGCTCGATTTCGACATGGCCCGGGCCGAGCTTGCCAGCTGGCTGCGCCTGTTGACCGACAAGGGGCTAATCATTGCCATCGACGCGGATGCGGCGGCCACGATGCTGATCGGTATCGTCTTCGGCAGCCTCAGCATCGACCGCGGCGGCGCCGATCCCGATGTCCGCGCCAAGCGCACCAAGGCCTACCTGCGCTCCAGCCTGAAGATCTTCGCCAACGGACTTCGGCCTTAACGGCGGCGCTCAGGCGCGTCACTTTAGTCAATACCCATCACATAAAAACGAGAAGAGCCCGGTGGGAACCCGGGCTCTCCTTTCGAAACCGATTTGGAGGTCAATCTTAATCGGCTTATAGCGTGTGATTAGAAGTCGCGCTGCAGGCGGAAGAAGCCTTCAACCCAATCAGCCGAACCACCTGCATTACCGTAGTCTTCGTTGACGTAGGTCGCGGAAACGCGGGTCGAGAGGTTATCGACGATCTTGTAGTCCATGGTTGCACCAGCGCGCCACATGTGGCCGGTATCCCAGTTGCCGTCAACATCCGGAACGATGTTGGAGGTGTACTGGACTTCCGGCGTGATCGTCAGCTTGTCGGTTGCCTTGATCTGGTATTCAGCAACGAAGGTCCATTCACCCGTCTGGTCGTAGTTGTTGGTGAAGGTTTCGGAGTTCAGACCAGAAGACCAGACGACAGCGCCTTCGAGGGTGCCGGGGCCGATGTCAGCCGACATACGGGCGGTGACTGCGCCTTCTTCTTCACGCTGGCTGTAGCCACCGTAAACCTGCCAGGTGAACGCACCGAACTTGCCGCCAACCGAGGCGTCGATGCCGAGGCTGTTGTTGTCAAGCTGCGAAACCGTCGGAGCCAGACCAAAATCGGCATAGGCGTCGCGGCCGGAAATGCCACCGAGCTCTTCAAGAGCAACACCAGCGTAGAAGTCGCCAGCGTCGTAGGTGTAACGAACAGCATTGAAGTTGGTGTTGTTCGACATCTTGTCGGATTCACCGGTGAAGTCGTTGTCCCACCAGCTTGCGAACTTACCAGCGCGGAAGCCGCCGAGCTCCAGGTAGGCCTCGTCGATGATGGTGCTGTTGCCTTCACTGCCGAGCGTCGTGGCCGCACCGCCGGTCAGGCCACCAGCCGGGATCGTTGCGCCGTTGGCGTTGGCCTGGAGGGCGATACGGCCCGTCAGAGTGCCGTATTCGGTGTCGCTCTTGGTGTCGAACGAGAGTTCAGCGCGGGTGTGATCACCCCAATCCTGGCCGCCGTTGTTGTCGTATGCGTCGCCGAAGCCGAAGCCGGCGTCGAAACGGACATAACCAGCGATCTTGAGGCAGGTTTCCGTGCCCGGGATGTAGAAGTAGCCGGTGCCGTAGGCGTCGCAAACCTTGACGTATTCTACTGCTTCCGGTTCGGCGGCGACGATAGCGTCGGCAGCCTGTGCACCGGATACTACTGCGAGTGCAGCAGCGGAGCCGAGAAGGAGGCTCTTGATGTTCATTTTCTGTCTCCGTTCCAGAGGCCAACCCCAAGGTTGGCTCTTGCTTAGCGCGATGGATGCGGTCCCCTGAAATTTCAGTCCGCCATGCGTTTCCGAACGTTTGCTTCGGTCACGGGCTGGATATGAACAGGAGGCCCCGGAGTCGTCAATTATTTAATAAACGTATTCGTACCAAAATTATCCCGGAAGTTTTTCTCGTGGCATTTTTACCACATTTTGGCGGTCCGGGGCGGTTCTGCTGTGCATAACCAGGCTGGCACGTTAAGAAATAATTAATAAAAGCAAGGCGCTAGAGCAGACGCTCGGATGAAGGAAATCGGGCCGGAGAATGGCGATCCCGTGGCGGAGCAACGCTCAACCGGCCGCGCCTGCGGCGGCCGGTTTGGAAGATCATCAGGCGTCGTGACGGCGGCAGCCACGGACGAAAAGCTGGATGCAGCTCTTCAGATAGCCTGTGAGAGAAGCCCTGTCGGGCAAGCCCTCACCCGCGCTCATGCGCGAGGCAAAGCCGCCGAACATCATCGAGACGAGCATGGTCGCGGCATGATCGGCGTCATCGACCTGCAGCACCTGGCGTACGTCCTGGAAGGACAGCCAGTCGGCAAGGTTGGACATCGTCATCTGCGCATCATTGCCCTGCTGACCGCCGCCGAGGCGCGGACCGGACGGATAGAGCGCGGCGATGCAGGTGGTGATTCGCCGTTCGGTCTCCGCCGAATCGTTGAGATCGAGATGGAAGATCGACATGAGCACGTCTTCCGGCGAACGCGGTTCGTCGAGCGGACGCGGCAGCGCGAGCAGCTGCTTGGGAGAGGCGACGCGCGATGTGCTCCACTGCAGGCCGTCTTTCGCGTATTTCTTCGTTCTGGAGTTGAGCGAACGGGTGATCGCCGCAAAACGGGAAATTTCCGAATAGGTGATCTCGAAATTGAGATCGTTTACGCCGCGATGGAGACGGAAGGTCTGGCCGCCGCCGAGATGGAACTCGGATGCGCCGGTTTTGGACGTGACGGGATACACCGCCGCGAAATGATCATGGAGGGCTTTATACAGCCGCGGATTTTCGAGATCATTGATAGAGGCGGTGGAGCGATACATGGCGCGGTCGGAGCCGTCCAGTTCGCCCATCCCGCCGTAGGAAGGTTCGCGCAACATTTGTTTGATCCTGGCGGGGGAAGGCGCCGTCCCGTTCAAGGAGGGCGCGGGGATGCCCGCGGCGTGGCGACGAGAGAAAGATACCATCCGACTGGTATCTTTCAGATGCGAGAAAGTGACAATTTAATCACAGTCCGTTGCTCCTGACTGGCCCCCCGGTCGCACTTGATGAATAGCACCAAGCGAGCCGAGTATTTGTATCATATTTTTGTGAGCATTATAAATTCGTTGCTAATACAGCGACCGATGAAACACTAGACGTGAGCTAGACTTCTACCTGTTTTCCTATGTTTACAGCGACTTAAATCGCCTTTCGCCCTCACCCGCCAGTAGTTTTGCGGGCATAGTCTGCGACAATCTGTCATTATTTGCGGAACGCATACGTACCAGTCCGCGCGCCCAGCGTCCCGAAAAGCGTGTTTGAACGCCTTTAATGCAATCAAAAGAGGAATTTCGACTCGACGCTAAATCGCGCCGATTTCCTTCAGCTTCTTCAGCACCGCCGCGTTGGGCTCGCCATCTTCCGGCAGGTTGTAGTGCTTCTGGAAGTGGCGGATGGCAGCGCGGGTCTGTTCGCCGGCAACGCCGTCGACGCCGACATTGGCATAGGCCATGTTGGCGAGGCCCTTCTGGATCTTCAAGACCAGATCGACGCTGGAGAGTTCGCCAGGCGTCACCTGCTTGGGGGCCGCGGGCACCGTCTTCACCTGTTTCTCGGCGCTGCGGATAGCCGCTGCTACCGGGTCCTCGGCGGATGCGGCGGAGCTGACATCCGCGCGCGGCTTCTCTGTGGGCACCGTGGAGGGGCCTGCCGAATCGGTCTGCAGTGCCGCCAGAACCTCCGGCGTCGCCTCGCCGTTCTGCGGCATGCCGACGGTCTCTTCGAAGAACAGGATGGCAGCGCTGGTGCGCGGGCCGATGACGCCGTCGGCAGTGCCATTGTAGAGGCCGCGGCGGATCAGTTGCTGCTGGATATCCATGACCAGCTGTACCGGCTGCTGGCCACCGGTTGCGGCCGGAGGCAGCACATTGGTGGTCGCACCCTCATCGCCCGGCCGCTCGATCTTGAAAGTCGTGACGTCGTTTGGATGCGGCTCCTCGACCGAGGGGCGGCCGATGGAAAATGGCGAGGAGAGATCACGGGTGCGGAAGAACGGATGCGGATGCGTGCCCGGCTGATACCAGAGCGCATTGGCGGCAACGAAGGAGAAGATGACGACGAAGGCGGCGGTTCCGCCGGCGATCGACGGATTGCGCGCAACGACGCCGCCGAGCATCGATGCGCCCGTCATGCCGACGCCGCCCAAGGCGGCTGCCCCCGTCAGAAGCAGGCCCGGCTGCTGCCGGCCCCTCTTCCCCTTAGGCGATTTTCGCTTGCGCGCGGCCATCGAACAGCCCCTCTTCCAATCCGGCAACGGATGCCGCAGTCGTCTTCAGGCGTGGCGGAAATTCGACGGCCGCATCCCGCGCCGCATCCGCGGCCGGGGCGCCGGAACCATCCGCCGCGATCGATATGGTGATGATGGTGCCCTCGCCCGGCGCGCTGGCGATGGCGAAGTGGCCGCCATGCAGCGCCACGAGCCCCTTGACCAGCGACAGGCCGAGGCCGGTGCCTTCATATTGACGGGTATAATCGTTCTGGATCTGCACGAAGGGCTGGCCGAGCGTCGCCAGCCGGTCGGCGGGAATGCCGATGCCGGTGTCGCTGACGCTGAGCTGTAGCACGCCTGCGCGCACCGAGGCGTCTACGGTGACAGCACCGCCCTGCTCGGTGAACTTCACGGCATTGCCGACGAGATTGATCAGGATCTGCTGGATGGCGCGTTGGTCGGCCACGACCTCATCGAGATCGCGCTGGATGCGGCTGGTCAGCGACACACCCTTGGTCTTTGCCTGCAGCGTCAGCATCGCCTCGCACGACTTGATCGAAGCGCCGATATCGAAGGGCTCGAGCATCAGCTCGTAGCGCCCGGCTTCGATCTTGCTCATGTCGAGCATGGTGTTGACCACCGACAGAAGATGGGCGCCGGAATCGCGCACCAGGCCGACATACTCGCGCTGGCGATCGTTTTCGAACTTGCCGAAATATTCGCCGAGCAGAATGTCGGAGAAGCCGAGAATGGCGTTCAGCGGGGTGCGCAGCTCGTGGCTGACGGCAGCCAGGAAGCGCGACTTGGCATCGTTGGCCGATTCGGCATCGGCAGCACGGGTCTGGGCATCCAGGCGCAGCTGCTGTTCGACCGAGACGTCGCGAAGCTGGGCGACGACAGCGGCAAGCGCGCCCTCGCCGTCGCGCCGCGCGGTCATATCCATCCGGAGATAGGCGAACTGGCGCAGATCGCGCGAGACGCCCGGGCGGTCCAGCCTCAGATCGACGCTGACGGCATCATCGCCCTGGCGCAGCTGATCGAGCGCCTGTAGGAAAAGAATGCGGTCGGAGACATGCACCTGCTCGATGAAGCCGCGGCCCTTGGGCTCGCGCATCCAGGCAAGATACTCACTGATGTCGCGGCCACCGGCCGAGGTGACGTTGCCCTGCGAATCGAGGAACAGGATCAGGCCCGCACTGTTCTGCAGGAAGAAGTCTTCGGCTGTCTCCGGGATGACGGTGGTTGCCACCTGCGTCTGGCGCGACAGCGCGATGCTGCCGACAGCCGAGAACAGGAAGGCGGCGCAGACGGTCGCCACACCTGCGGGCAGCGCCACGGCGGGGCTGGTTATAAAGGAGAGGCCGGCCGGGGCTGCAATCAGCGCGCCCGACGACAGGAAGACGAGGCGGCGGAGAATGGCAAGCTCGCGTTCGGCAACGGCCTCGCCGCTCCCCGTGCGGGAAAGCCAGCTTGCCGCTGCCCGGTCCACGAGGGCTGCCGCCCGGTTGCCGATGTCACTCAATACTCGCACGCAATACCCGCCCGAAAAGGCTCTTTAACAGACCCGGACAATAGGCCCTGGGCGCTTAAAGAAAGGATAAGGCAAAACCCGCCTCCACAGCCAGAAAGCGGCAAAAGTCCCGTTTTGAGCCATTGCGACGGGCCTTTGGTTTTCGTGGTTAACAGGGGGTAAGCGATGGAATTCGCTGGCATTTCAGCTTTGTGTTAACTTTTGCGGCAAGGCCATCGTTGAGAATCCCTGCAATTACAGGCGGTAGGCCGTGCCATGCTTAATGCCGATGGCTACAATTTGACTGAAATACGGTACGTCGGCCTTTATTTAAAATTCGAATTAAATTTGCCGCAAATGCCGCGGAGTTTCGAAAAGTGGCATTCGCACTTCCGCGCTAGGGTGAAAGCACACCGGAAACGGACCCTGATTCGGCAACAAGACCGGACGGGAAAACAGGATGGGCAACGACAATGAGACTACTGATCAAAGGAAGCTTCTGGTTCGGACTTGTGCTGGTGCTGCTGCCGCTTTTCAGCTCGGAAAGCTCGACGCGCCTCGCCAACGACCCCCAGGTTCAATTTTCCGACGCCTTCACCGCCGTCAGCGGCGCCTATGACTATATAACCGGCATGTGCGGCGAGAAGCCGGAAGTTTGCAGCAAGGGCGGCGAGACGCTGACCGCGCTCGGCTACAGAGCCCGCGAAGGCGCCCGTGTCGCCTACCAGCTGATCGACAGCCAGCTTTCCGGCGACGAGAAGGACAAGCCGTCCGCCAAGATCGCCGAAGCAGCAGGCGCCGTCGCCGCACCGCTTGCCAACCTCACCCCGGTTGCAGCGCTCGCTCCTTCCGCAAAGGAAGAGAAGACCGCCGCGCTGAACCAGCCGATGCCTTACCGCCCGCCGGTCGATGATGCCAGCGCCTCCGACACCGTCGTCACCGGAACCGTTCCGTCCGTCATCCCGACGCCGAAACCGCGCCCGGTCTCCTGAAATTCCGCGGGACGCCTCCCGCCCCAAAGCTTGCACCGGCCTTCCCCCTCAGGGAATTCCCGCCGTGCCTGACGTGCCTGCCCTGTTTATTTCAGCAGTTTGCTGTACGCCGTGAGGATGCCCATCCTTCACGGCGTTTTCTTTTTTAACGGTTCAAAAAGAGCTGCACTTCCCCTATATGCAGGGCATCACTGAAAGGCCCCGCTCCCATGGCATCGCTTGACGAAATCATCGACGACTTCTCCTTCCTCGACGACTGGGAAGACCGCTACCGCTATGTGATCGAGCTCGGCAAGGCGCTGCCCGATCTTGCGGACGAGAAGAAGACATCCGCCAACAAGGTGATGGGCTGCGCCAGCCAGGTGTGGCTGGTCACGCATACCGATGGCAACCCCGACAATCCGGTGATGACCTTCGAAGGCGATTCCGACGCCCATATCGTCCGCGGCCTGGTGGCGATCGTGCTTGCCACCTATTCCGGCAAGACCGCCTCCGAGATCGCAGCACTCGATGCCTTCGAGACTTTCGCCAAGATCGGCCTCGTCGAAAACCTTTCGGCGCAGCGCTCCAACGGGTTGCGCTCGATGGTCAATCGCATCCGCGAAGAGGCACGCGTTCGCGCGGCGGCCTGAGGGCAAAGCGGCCGCCGGTTAGCGGAAGGCCGACATGATCAAGCGATCGAACATACGGTCCGGCAGCCAGCGGCGCAGGAACAGCAACGGCTTGGCCAGCATGCCGCCGGCATAGCGTGTGCGGGGCCGGGCTGCGCCGACCGCCTTGCTGAGCAGCGCGGTGATGACCGATGGCGGCGGCGCCTTGCGCATTCTCGACTGACCGCGAACGAAGGCCTGGACGAGCTTTCCATAGGGACCGGACCCTGAGATGCGGGATGCCTCGCCAGTGGCGATATCACTCCATTCGGTTTCGATGCCACCCGGCTGGATGACGATGACGTCGATGCCGAAGCCGCGCACCTCGTTGCGCAGCACGTCGGACCAGCCTTCAAGCGCGAATTTCGATGCATGATACCAGCCGCCGAGCGGGGTGGTGAGCTTGCCGCCGATCGAAGAAATATTGACGATGCGGCCGAACTTGCGGGCGCGCATATGCGGCAGGCAGAGCTGGGTCAGCCGGGCAAGCCCGAAGAGGTTGACCTCCATCTGCCGGCGGGCGAGATCGATCGGCACGTCCTCGATGGCGCCATACTGGCCGTAGCCGGCGCAATTGACGAGGACGTCGATGCGTCCCTGCTCGCTGATGATCTGCTCGACACCTGATAGCATCGAGGCATCATCGGTGACGTCCATGGCAATCGCCAGACCGCCCCTGGCGACGATATCCTGCATGCGCTCCAGGCGGCGCGCCGCCGCATAGACCACATAGCCTTCCGCCAGCAGGCGCATGGCGAAATCCTTTCCCATGCCGGATGAGGCCCCGGTGACGAGGGCGACGGGCTTTTGCGATGCGGGCATTCTGAACCTCGGACTTATCGGTTGAAACGAAACTGCTTCCTTCGTAATCTATCGGGAAACCCCACAGTCAAGCGGTTTAAAAAATGCTCATCGGCGAACTCGCCCGCATCTCCGGCATGTCGAAGGACGGGATCCGGCACTATGAAGAGATCGGCCTGATCCGCTCGACCGAGCGGCGCGCGGGAAGCCGCGTCTACCGGGACTATGACGCGAGTGCCATCAAGAGGATCGAGCACGTTCGCCAGGCGCAGCAGCTTGGCCTTTCGCTGAAGGAAATCGGGCCGATCCTCGACACTTACGGGGAGCGCGAAGTCACCGCCGCGGAGACCGCGAGTTTTCTCGAAGAACGCCTCGATATCGTCAGGGGCAAGCTCGCCGAGCTGCGGAAGATAGAGGATTTCATTCTGCAGAAGCTCGATCGGTACCGGACGTCAGAACCAAAATCGTAGCGCTCGCTGCGCTTCTTTAACCGTCGATCAATTGGCGCAGATGCGTCCCGCGCTCCCTGAGCCTCCCGGCATCGCGGGCGGGCGGAGCGCCGAATTGGCGGGCATATTCGCGGCTGAACTGGGTGGCGCTTTCATAGCCCACCGAAAAGGCCACGCGTGCCGTATCGCCGGGGTCGGCCAGCAGCCGGCGGCGGGCCTCGTGCAGCCGCAGCTTCTTCTGATACTGGATCGGGCTCATCGCCGTCACATCCTTGAAGTGCTTGTGGAACACCGACGGGCTCATGCCGGCGATGCAGGCGAGCGTTTCGATGGTGATGGGCTGATCGAAATTGTCGCGGATATGGCTTATGGCGCGGCGGATCTGGCCGAGACGGCTGTCGCTGCGGGCCAGCTGGCGCAGCATCGGTCCATGCGGGCCGAGCAGCACGCGGTAGATGATCTCGCGCTCCAGCATCGGCGCCATGATCGTGATATCCGAGGGCGTGTCGAGCAGCTTGATCAGCCGCAGCCAGGCATCGGCGAGCTCTGGCGTGACAGGGCTGATGCCGAAACCCGGGCCATCGGCCATCGGCGGCAGACCCGGCATGTCCATGATGATTTCGGCGACGACAGGGATATCGAGCGTCAGGGCGACGGCGAGATAGGGTGTATCGGGGCGCGCCTCGACGATCTGGCAGGCGCCGGGAACCTCGATGCTGGCGACGAAATAGCTGGCACGGTCGTAATGCAGCCGCCTGTCGCCGATCAGCGCACATTTCGCGCCCTGCAGGACGAGGCAGAGCATCGGCTCATAGATGCCGGGTGTCATGCCCGTCAGCGCCGCATCCTTGGTGATCGTCACCCGCGGGACAGCGGTTTGCGTGCGCTGCCCCTGCGCATGTCTCAGCGCCCGATCGCGCAATTCATCCATCGCTTCCATCATGGACATATGGTGGCATGGCCGCCGAACGCAAGACAAGAGAGCGGCGCTTTGCGAGCAGCAGGTCAGGAGGATTAGGCAAGAAGCCGGGATTTTGCGGCTCACGCTGCGATCGCGATCGGCACGATGTCTAAGGCTCCACAAACGGAGTGAGACATGACCAGGATCAAGACTGCAGTTGTTACCGGCGCCAACAAGGGCATCGGCTTCGAAATCGCCCGGCGGCTGGCATCGGAAGGCTATCGCGTCTGGCTGGGTGCCCGCGACCAGAGCCGCGGCGAAGCAGCCGCCGCCAGGCTGAAAGCTGAAGGGTTCGACGCGCACTGGCTCGAGCTCGACGTTACCGATGATAGCAGCGTGACGGCCGCCGCAAAGGCGCTTGCCGGACAGACCGGCACGCTCGATGCCCTCGTCAACAATGCCGGGATCGCCGACGGCTTTGGCATCTCGCCGCTCGAGGAGCCGATCGGCATCACCAAGAACGTCTACGAGGTGAACGTCTTCGGGCCGATCCGTGTGACACAGGCCTTCCTGCCGCTGCTGAAGGCGTCGGGTGCGGGGCGGATCGTGATGATGAGCAGCGAGCTCGGCTCGATCCAGTCGCTGCTCGACCCCGACAACGAGTTCTACGCCGTCAACGCGCTCGGCTACAACAGCTCGAAATCAGCCCTGAACGCCGCCACCGTCTCGCTGGCCAAGGCCGCCGAACCCTTCGGCGTCAAGGTCAACGCCGCCGACCCCGGCTATACGGCGACCGAGATGAACGGCAATAGCGGCTATCGGACGGTGGAAGAGGCAGCCGAAGTGGCGGTGAAGCTGGCGACGCTTGGCGAAGACGGACCGACGGCGGGTTACTTCAACCACAATGGCGTGCTGCCCTGGTGATCCCGCGGGCGCTGTGACGCCCTCACAAGCTGGAGAGCGGCCCCGGGCAACCCGGGCCGCGACCAGCCATTAAGAAAATTTTAGCAAATTCGAAAATAAAAAACTTTTCGATTATCTTTGGTGATACGGTGGTTCCGTTAGAATAATATTTTTAATAGGAGCAAATGATGAAATCCCTTTTTCCTGAAATGTCCAGCCGGCAGATCGCCATCTTCATGATCGAAACATCAGTCCTGCTCGCGGGACTGGCAGTCGTTCTGATCGTTACTGTGCCGATGATGTGAACGCGATGGCCGATAGCGGCTACGTTTAAGGCAACAGTTAGGCGGGCTACCTGACAGGCGCAGCCCGCCCCTCACGCACTCATCGCCCGCTCACCCGCGAAACCCTGCGCCACCTCAACCACCCTCACCGCACTCCGCGTCCGGTTTCTACCGCCGCTCTTGGCTTCATAGAGCAGCTTGTCAGCCCGTTCATAGAGGGCCGCGAAATCCTCTTCTGCAAGAAGACCGGCGATGCCCATGCTGGCGGTGACCGGGCGCTCGAGGCCGGCGACCGTGTGGGCGACGATGGCGGGGATGGCCTGGCGGCGGAGTTCGGCCTGGGTCCCGGCGTCCTCGCCGCGCAAGAGGAGCACGAATTCCTCGCCGCCGAGGCGGTAGGCGCGGACGCTCGGTCCGGGCTGGAGTGCGTTCGCGACGGCTTTGAGCACCTCGTCGCCGGTGCTGTGGCCGTTGACGTCGTTGATCGCCTTGAAATGATCGAGGTCGATGATCGCGAGCGTCGTGAAGCCCTCGGCGCGAAGCTGCTCGAAACGCAGTTCGATCGCCCTTCGGTTCAGCAGGCCCGTCAGGGCGTCAGTTTCGGAGAGACGCTCCAGCAATTCGGCTTCGTTGCGGGCGCGATCGCGCTCGCGCTTCATGGTGACGAAGCGCTCGGCCACACCTAGTGTGGTGAAGACGACCTCACAGACGCAGCCGGCATAGAAGAGCAGTGTCGCGTCGGTGCTCGGCAGCCAGGGAACGATGCCGGTCACCAGGCGGATCAGGCCGACCACAACCATCGGCAGGTAGCCGATCGCCTGGTAGCGGGCGGCGCGGCTGCCGCGGCGCCAGGCATCGATCATCGACAGCATGAAGAGAGCAAGGACGGGGGCAAAAGCGGCCGTGTAGGCGCTCGACTGAATGGGGCGGGCGACGAAGGGGAAGGCCGCGTGAAAGACGCTGAGGACGATCGCCCAGGCGGCGCACCAGGGCAGCGCGCAGCGCAGCCACGGATGCATCCGGCCGGGCTCGACGAAGCTGTGGGTGAACATCGCGCCGGATGCGACCGTCATGCCGAAGATCACCGTCGTCATCCAGCTCAGCGTCATTGCCGGCGGATCGAACAGCAGGACCGACAGGCCGGATGTGACGAGAATGGTCGCCAGCAGCGAGAATGTCAGCGCCGTGTGCCAGAGAACGAAGGTTTCGCGCAGCGCCCGGTAGAAGGCGGCGTTGAAGATCAGCGGCATGACAAGCATGCCGGCAAGCCCGGCGAGGATCAGCGCGAAGCGCATGTCACTGACGCCGCCGGCACCATCCGCCGGGGCGAGATAGGCGCGCTCCAGCGTCATCTTGTGGCTCGGCAGGTCGATGACGGCGACGACCTGCCTGGTCTCGCCGGTCAGCTCCGGCAGGGGCGCCTTGAAATAGCCACCGGCCATCGAGCTCTGCAGGGCGGCGGCGGGAATGGTGTTTTCCCTGATCGCGCCATCGCTGTTGATAGCGAGCAGATGCACGGCCTCGAGCGCGCTGCGCCTGGAGAGGAAATAGCGGGGGAGTGTCTCGCCGGGGGCAATGTCGAAGCGCAGCAGCACACGCTCGGCATCGAGGGAGTATTCCTTGGCGCCGCAGGACCAGCGTGCCTCGTTCCTGACAATGGCGGCCACGTCTTCCGAGAGCGTCGCGTAGGCCTGGCAGGAACTGCGAATCCCCAAGGACTCCGCTTCGCCGGCCGATGCGGCGCCAGCAGGCAGCAGCATTACCAGGAGCAGAGCGGCCACCGAAAATATGTTTCGAAGTCCACTCGAGATCATGACGTTCCGATACGGCAAAAAGCTTTTGATGCCGTTAATCGCGCATGGCCAGTCCCGGTTATCAGCCCGAGCCTATAGCGGCAAATGGCCTCGCCGGGATCGCAGAACGATGTCACAATCCTGTTCGATTTAATGTTTAGAGGCGCAGGAAATCGGCACAGAGGATCGTCGGATGGCAGAAGAAAAGCCCCTGGATTTCGCAGGCGGGATCGTGGATTTCGATGCCGGACATGGCGAGGCCGCCACCGTCGAGATGAAGGATTACAGCGACAGCCTGGCGCAGGCCAAGGCGAAGTCCGTGCGACTGGTCGATGCGATCACCGGTGCTGCTCTGAAGAAGAAGGATGCCATCCACTTCGACGACCTGCGCCCGTCGCTCGCCGATTTCATGCGGCAGAAGCATCCGGGGCTGCGCTCGGACGACTATATCAACCGCAAGGTCGTGGACGATTATCGCGGCCAGTATATCGCCGAGCTCCTGCGCGACGAACGCGGCGAGCTTTCCAATCTCGAGGACGAGGTGGTGGAAAGCCTGCGCAGCCACGACACGCTGGCCGAAAACATCGAAGAGGATTACGAGGAGCGCCGCTCGATCGGCGATCGCGTCGCCGATGTCGTTGCCACCTTCGGCGGCAGCTGGACCTTCATCATCTCCTTTTGCTTCTTCCTTGCCGTGTGGATGGGCATCAACTTCCTGATGGGCGAGCAGCGGGCCTTCGACGCCTATCCCTTCATTCTCCTCAACCTCATCCTCTCGACCATCGCCGCGCTGCAGGCGCCGATCATCATGATGAGCCAGCGCCGCCAGGAATCGAAGGACCGGCTGCGGGCGCTCAACGACTACAAGGTCAACCTCAAGGCGGAGCTCGAAATCCGCCACCTGCACGAAAAGGTCGATCACCTCCTGAACCGGCAATGGGAGCGGCTGACCGAGATCCAGCAGATCCAGATCGAGATGATGCTGGAACAGGCCAAGGCCGCCAACCGGGCGCTGAAGATGAGCAGGGTGCAGAAGACAAAGACCAACGCGCTGAAGAACCTGTTCAGCGCATCGCCGAAGGCGGATGAGGCGGACGGCTGACAACAAATGCCCGGTCAGCTCTCGCAGGCCCCCATTTAGAAAAATGCAATGCGGCTGTGCCAGATTGGGCAGACGAAAGACTGACAGGCAGATGACTGGCGCCCTCCCCGCGCGTCATCTGAGAGGTGACAGGGTGTTTACGCAGCAGCAATTGACGTCGATCCTGTCCTCCCTTCCGGATCCGGCCTTCATTCTCACCCGCAGCGGCCGCTATGCGGCGATCTTCGGCGGCAAGGATCTCCGGCATTATCACGATGGCAGCGGCCTTGTCGGGCTCACCATGTATGACGTGCTGAAAGAGGAAAAGGCCCGCTGGTTTGCCGCCGAGATCGAGCGGGCGCTTGCAAGCGGCGCGCTGCATATCGTCGAATACGAACTCAGCGGCGCCGATGTGAAGGGTGCCGGCGATGGCCCCGGCCATTCGATCTGGTTCGAGGGCCGCGTCCAGGCGCTGCCCTTTCAGGTGGAGGGCGAGGATGCCGTCGTGTGGGTGGCGAGCAATATCACCGGCAAGAACGAGGTGCAGCAGCAGCTGCGCCAGCTTAGCGAAACCGATGCGCTGACCGGGCTCTACAACCGCCGCAAGCTGATCGAGACGCTGGATCAGCGGCTGACGGTCTTCGAGCGCGAGAAATCCCAGACATCGGTGCTGGTCTTCGACCTCGACAATTTCAAGAGGCTCAACGACGAGATGGGCCACCACGCCGGCGACACGGCGCTGATCGAGATCGCCCGCCTCTGCCGCCAGCATCTGCGCCAGGACGACATGATCGCCCGCTTCGGCGGCGACGAATTTGTGGTGGTGATGCCCGGCACCCGCCAGACCGACGCGCTGGAGATCGCCGAGCGGCTGCGCGAACGCGTTCCCGCCATTCTCAGGGAAAGCCTGCGCTACGAATCGACGATCAGCGGCGGCGTGGCCGAATTCGGCCTGCCGGACCGCTCGGCCAGCGATATATTGAAGCGCGCCGATGAGGGGCTGTATCTGTCGAAACGATCGGGGCGGAACCGGGTTTCGGCGCTTTAGGCGAAACAGGCACCGCACTTGAAGCGAACGGCCACGTCGGCCGCACCGGCGAAACCTGCGGAGATGACCAACGTCGCGGCTGTCATGAACCTGGGAAAGTCCCCATGATGATCAGCACCCCTATCTCTGATTGCCTGATAAGCCCAGCCGGAGCAACGCACCGGCTCACAGGCTGCAGCCCGGATACTTGTAAAGGTCAGCTTGAGACAGGTCTGCCGGGCAGTTCTTGGCGGCAGTCGCCTTCTGGCCGCAGGAGGAAGCCTTGAGTTGCGATATGGATGCATACCGTCCCTGAGAGACGCGCACCTTGACGCACTGCTTTCGGGCAGCATTCCACCAGGTGTTGTTGCCCCCGACATCCACATATCCGCGGGCCTGCATCTCGCTTTCTGCGCCGGGAGCCCGCGCACCGACGAGATCGGCTATGTCCAACGGCGATCTGGCAGAAGCATCCAATGGGATCAAAGCCAAAATGCAGGCTACGAGTTGCAAACGCACGAACGCCCCTCCCGATCTGATTGCCGGAATAAATTAGCACGCAGGAATATGACTGGCGAGAGAAATTGCGCCGCCCCGCTATCCCGACAGCCCAGCCGCGGGCAATCCGCAGGCGGCGCTCGCTGCGGGAACGCGGCAACAATTTCCGCATTGACCGGGCTTTCCGGCTGGCCCATGTCTTTAACCTGGAATACCCCGGCCCACTGGAGACAAAGCATGTTCACCCACATCATGATCGGCAGCAACGACCTGGAGCGGTCCCGGCGCTTCTACGACGCCACCTTCGCGGCCTTGGGGGGCAGGCCCGGCGAGATGGATGCACGAGGACGGCTGATCTATGCCCATGACGGCGGCCGGCTGATGATCACCACACCGATCGACGGCAAGCCGGCGACCGCAGCCAATGGCGGGACGATCGGCATCAGTGCCGCCAGCCGCGACCATGTTCAGGCGTGGCATGCCGCCGGCAGCACGCATGGCGGCACGGCAATCGAGACCCCGCCCTCGGAACGCCCGAACGGCGCGTTTGTGGCGTATCTGCGGGATCCGGATGGGAACAAGCTGACGGCGCGGACGCAGGCGGTGAAGTGAGATTGGCGAGGGGCGAAAACGGCTGCTTTGCGCCGATACTGTTGAAAAACTATTGGTGGTGAGCATCTCATCTATCCCCTTAGAAATTAGCGTCCGTGACACGAACGCCCGCCGAGATATCGTAATGCC
>NZ_JAVDWL010000006.1:0-417687 GCF_031457345.1 Rhizobium sp. BE258 | reverse complement strand
CCCTCGTTCAGTGACGCGGCTTATACGGCTAACCCCCGCAAACAGTCAACAGCACCCAACAAAGTTTTTTGACATTTTTGTAACAGATTGATTTGGCTCGGAAATTCTCGTGCGAATTATTCACAGCCCCGCCCCTTGCGGCGCTCTCCCGTCGAAAATCTTTATCAACCGGTCAAAAAATCGCTTTCCGCCCCCCGGAAACCGCAAAAGGCCTGCGGAAACAGCCTGATCCTCACCGATATAATACACGGAATGCTAAAGAACCGGCGGCGCAAAGCCGCCAACGGCGCGGAACCTAATCCGTCCTGCGGTGTTCTCTCACCATTGCAGGAAAGGAGACCATTATGGCAGCCAATACCGATGACATCCGTTCGTCCGTCAGCAAGGACATCGCTTCCCTCCAGCAGGAAGTGTCACGTTTGCAGAAGATGATATCCGCCCAGGGCGCCGAAGCCTATTATGAAGTCCGCGACCGCGCCGGCAAGGCGTATGACGACGCGCTTCCGAAGGCCAAGAATGCGGTCGCGCAGATCCGTGCCGAAGGCGTTGCCGCAGCAGGTGCGGCCCGCGAGCACCCGGCAGCCACCACCACGGCGCTAGCGCTTGTCGGCGCGCTCGGCTTTCTCGCCGGCTATCTCTTGAGCGGCCAGCAACAGCCGCCGCAGCGCAACTGGTGGCGCTGATACCGCGACGCACAATAACTATGACTTTTTACGGACCTTGGTGATCTTAAATTCGCCAAGGTCCGTAAATACTTATGTCTCATAAAAACCTATTTTTAATGCCAGATATTCAAGCATAATAAGGAGGGAGGAAATGATCATGGAAAACAGGAAGACGAACTGCATCGTCGAGGTCAGCGTCAACAGCGCAAACGGCCGTCGCGCGATCGGCATCATGAACATGCAGCAGGCTCTCGACCTGCCTGAAATGGCAAGCCTGTCCTATACGCATCCCGACCCTGTGAAGGCTGCGGCCGGCATTACCATCAGCCGTCAGGAACTCGCTGGTTTCCTGGCCTATCATTGACCGGCACGGCGACGCTCAGACTACCTTTTTAGACGGCGCTCTTCGCGCCGCTGGTTTTTGACGTCCGCTCTTATACCGCAATCCCTGAAATTCTCTGGATTTTGACCGCCCATGCTGGCGCGCGTTTGCCGTTCATGCCAAAAACCTTCGCCATGAATGGAAGAAGGACAGCGCGTTGAAGGAACGGCGCCCACCGCAGAAACTGCGTGACCGCGCCCGGCCCGGCCCCGATGCCAGCGGCAAGCGGGTCACCCTGCCCCGCGCCCTGTCGAAGCTCGGCTTTTGTTCCCGCACCCAGGCGGAGCGTCTGATTGCCGACGGGCGGGTGCTCGTCGACGGGCGCAAGATCACCGATGCCAGCGCCTGGGTCGATCTCTCGACCGCCAAGATATCGGTCGATGGCACGGCGATCGCCGCCGAAGACAAGATCTACCTGATGCTGAACAAGCCGCGCGGCCTAGTGACCACGCGCCACGATCCCGAGGGGCGGCCGACCGTCTACGACTGCCTGAAGGATTTCGACGCCCCGCATCTGTCGCCGGTCGGCCGTCTCGACAAGGCCAGCGAAGGCCTGCTGCTGTTCACCAACGACACCAAATTCGCCCAAACGCTTCTCGACCCGATCACCCACGTGACCAAGACCTATCATGTGCAGGTCGGCAGGATCATGGATGGCGAACTTCTGGCGGAGATGACCTACGGCGTGCGCCATGACGGCGAATTGCTGAAGGCGACCTCGGCAACGTTGCTGCGCAGCGGCGATCGCAACTCCTGGATCGAGGTCGAACTTGACGAAGGCCGCAACCGCCAGATCCGCCGCATGCTGGAGGCGCTCGATACCGAATGCCTGCGGCTCGTGCGCGTGGCGATCGGCGGACTTGAGCTCGGTGAATTGCCGAAGGGCGCCGTCCGGGCATTGACCGACACCGAGCTTCGCGATCTGCGCCGCCGCACCGGCATGGAAAAGACAAGACGGGATTGAACCGCAGCATGACCATGGCCCCCCACGACTTCTGGCAGGAGATCCACGCCCCCGGCAGCTTCGAAACCACCGGTACTTTCGCTGATTTCTATGTTGCCGGGCTCGAGGACGGCCGCCAGCTTCGTCTGCCGATCCGCATGCTTTCGGACGGCGAGCACGCGCTGGCCTCGCTGATCGTCAATCAGGCGAGCTTTACCGTTCTGGATACGCTGGCCGCGGCGCTGGCAGCAAAGCTTGCAGCCTTCGAACCCGACGTGATCGCCGGCCTGCCGACGCTTGGCCTGACGCTTGCGGCAGCCGTCGCCCAGAAGCTCGGCCATGCGCGCTATGTGCCGCTCGGCACCTCCCGCAAATTCTGGTATCGCGATGAGCTGTCCGTCGAGCTCTCGTCGATCACCACGCCCGGCCAGCAGAAGCGTCTCTATATAGACCCGCGCATGCTGCCTTTGCTCGAAGGCCGCCGTGTCGCCTTGATCGACGATGTCATATCGAGCGGCGCCTCGATCGTCTCAGGCTTGAACCTCCTTAGCGCCTGCAGCATCGAGCCGATCGTGATCGGTGCCGCGATGCTGCAATCGGATCGCTGGCGGGACAGGCTGGCAGCATCGGGACCGCATTGGCCGGCCCGGACGATCGGCGTGTTTTCGACGCCGATATTGGAAAAGACGGCCGACGGCCGCTGGCGCGTTCCGGCGCTCTGATCGCCGCCGCCAACGCGGCCGGTTATGAGGATTATGCGATCTTTCTCCCGCCTCTCTCTATACAGCCGCGCCCGGACCGCTACATTCGGCTGACGGTTGCAACGCGAGCCTGCCCATGAATGTCGAGCAAGCCTCTCTGCTGGTCCTCCTCGCTACGATGCTCGTTCTGTTTTCCCTCGACCGTTTCCGCATCGAAGTCGTGGCGATCGGCGGATTGCTGGCCGGATTTCTTCTGAAGCTCTACCCGGCCGAGGCGGTCTTTACCGGCTTCGCAAGCCCCGTCGTCATCACCGTTGTCGAAATCCTGCTGATCGTTCAGGTCCTGGCACAGGCGAAATTCTTCGACGGGCTGGCCCAGCGCTTTCAATCGGCCGGCTGGCCGAATGCCGCCGTCATCGCCGCACTTGCCGGGATCACCGGCTTCATCTCGATCTTCATGAACAATATCGGCGCCTTCGCCATCATGCTGCCTGCGACCCTGCGCGCCGGAACGGTGCTGCAGATTCCAAGGCGCCAGCTGGTCATCCCGATTTCCTTCGCCGCACTGCTTGGCGGCCTGGTGTCGCTGATCGGCACGCCGGCCAATCTGCTCGTCAGCGATGCCCTGTCAAAGGCGACGGGAACTGGGTTCCGTTTCTTCGATTTCGCCTATGCGGGCCTGCCGGTGGCAATTGCCGGGATTCTCCTCGTCTCCGCCCTCGCCGTCCGTCTGTTTCCGGAAACCGACGGCGACATCTCGGCGCCGCCACCCGCGGGCCGCCGCATCGTCGCAGAGCGCGAAATCCCGGTCACATCGCCGCTTGCCGGCACACGGCTGTCCGATTGCCCCGAGCGTTTCGGGCTGCAACCGCATGCTTTGATCCGCGGCGGCACCTTCGTCTTCGGCAGCCTGACGCAATCGGTGATCACGGCGGGAGACATACTGCTTGCCGAAGGTGCTGACGCAGTCTTTTCGGATCTGGAGGCAGAGGGAGCCCTTGCCGCACCCATCCATCCGAACGGGCTGCAGACCGATTTCGCGCGCGTCGAGGCTGTCGTCATGCCCGAAAGCACGTTGATCGGCTCGCGCATCCGCTCGCTCGACGTCTTCCGCAATCGGGGCGTCTCGGTCACCTCGCTTTCGATGCGTTCGCCACGCATCGAAGGCCGCTTCGAGGATCTGCAGCTGTCGATCGGCGATATCCTGGTCTTGGAAGGCACCCGGGATGCGATCGCCGAGGCACTCGAGGAATGCGAGTGCCTGCCGCTGGCGACGCAACCGGCAACAAGCAGCGTCAAGGGATCGTGGCGCCCTTTCGCGATCTTCGCCGCCGGTGTCGCGCTCTCGGCCTTCGGCCTGCTGCGGCCCGAGATCGCCTTTGCCGCCGCGGTCTTCGCGCTGGCCGTGACCCGCTTTCTCAACATCCGCCAGGCAATGGCCGATATCAATTGGCCGATCGTCATCATGCTGGCCGCAATGATCCCGATCGGCTCGGCGGTGGCGACGACTGGCACCGCCGAAGTGCTGGCACACTGGCTGAGCCTCGCCGTGCCGATTTCGATGCCGATTGCCGGTATCGCGCTGCTGCTCTTCATCGCCATGGCGCTGACGCCCTTCGTCAATAATGCCACGGTCGCGATCGTGCTCAGCCCGATCGCCCTGGAATTCGCCGCCGCCGCCCATCATCCCCCGGCTGCCTATCTGATCGTCGTAGCCGCCGGTGCCTCGCTCGATTTCCTCACGCCCTTCGGTCACCATAACAATACGCTGGCGATGAGCATCGGCAGCTACCGGGTTTCGGACTTCCTGCGCGCCGGTGGCCCTCTCGCCCTGCTCGGATATATAATGACGGTGCTGATCGTCGCGGCCGTCTGGCTTTGACCGCCATTTGCTTGACATCGCCCGCAATGAAACTAGAGCAGGGATGAACCCCTCCAACAAAGGAATGCTGAGCCCGTGCGAATCCTATCCGAAGCCCACTTCCCCGAACTGCCGAACTATTACCGCGGCAAGGTGCGCGAAAATTACGATCTTCCGGATGGCAGCCGCATCATCATCAGCACCGACCGTCTCAGCGCCTTCGATCGCATTCTCACCTGCATTCCCTACAAGGGCCAGGTGCTGACGCAGACCGCCCGCTACTGGTTCGAGGCAACCAAGGACATCTGCCCGAACCACGTGATGGCCTATCCCGATCCGAATGTCGTCGTCGGCAAACGGCTTGACATCCTGCCGGTCGAAGTCGTGGTGCGCGGCTATCTGGCCGGCACCACGGGCACGTCGATCCTTACTCTTTATAAGAAGGGCGAGCGCCAGATGTACGGCATCACCCTTCCCGACGGCATGCGCGACAACCAGATCCTGCCGGAACCGATCATCACGCCGACCAGCAAGGAATTCGATGGCGGCCACGACGCGCCGCTGACACCCGCCGAAATCACCGGCAAAGGACTGCTGACGCAGGAGCAGTGGGACACGCTGTCGAAATACGCGCTGGCGCTCTTTGCCCGCGGTCAGGAAATGGCGGCCAAGCGTGGCCTGATCCTCGTCGACACCAAATACGAGTTCGGCACCGACGCCGAGGGCAACATCATCCTCGCGGACGAGATCCATACGCCCGACAGCAGCCGCTACTGGCTGGCCGATAGCTATCAGGCCGCATTCGAAAGCGGCGGCCGCCCTGTCAGTTTCGACAAGGACTTCGTCCGTGCCTGGGTCGCCGATCGTTGCGACCCTTACAAGGACGCGATCCCGGAAATCCCCGCCGATCTGATCGAGCAGACCTCGGCCGTCTACATCAAGGCCTATGAGGCGATCACCGGAAAGACCTTCGTCCCCGATGACAGCGGCGAAACGCCCCTCGCCCGTGTGCGCACCAACCTCGCGCCCTATTTCGCCTGAGCGCCTGAAGCCGGCCTGCAGAGATGCTTGCAGGCCGGGCTTCGATCGCGCTAGCATTGAATGAAAGCGAGCCGGCAAAGACCGGCAGGGGGCTGAATGGCACGCAGGCCGAGACGAAAGGCCGAAGAGACACGCGCCGACATCCTGTCGATGGCAGAGATGCTGTTTCGTGAACGGGGCTATGTCGCCGTCTCGATCGCCGACATCGCGACCGCCCTCGGCATGTCGCCTGCCAATGTCTTCAAGCATTTCCATTCCAAGACGGCGCTGGTCGATGCCATTGCCGAAATCCATCTCGGAGCGATGGCCGACCGCTTCGGCTCCGTCGACGGCGAGATGCTGCCCAAGGAGCGGCTGCAGCGCTTCGTGCTCCGCCTGCTCGACAGCCACCTGCAGGATATCAAGGACAACCCCTATATCTTCGAGATGGTCCTGACGACCATCGAAGCCAAGTTCGAGGCGGGAAACCGCTATAGGGAACGTATCGAACAGCGGCTCCAGCAGATCATCCAGGACGGTGTCGCCTCCGGCGCCTACCGCTGCGCCGACCCGCATCGCGCCGCAATTACCGTCGCCGACGTCCTGGCCTGCGTCCTTCATCCGGTGCTGATTGCGCGTGATGACAAGGAAACGCTCGTTCACAAAGCACACGATATCGTTTGTTTTGTTGATACCGCACTGCAAAATAGCGCTTGCTAAGTGACGATTCCTGACATACGTCACTTCGGAAAGCTTTTCTTAAATTCGGATTGATGGCATTTGAATCCGGATCAACCAGCCTTTTAATATGTCGCTTGTTGCCGGCCGGAAGGCTGGTCCGGTCTGTGAATGCCATCTGCATCAAGGAATTCAGAATGATACGGCGTGCCCTCCTCATCACCTCGGCTCTGGCAATTGGCGGACTGCTCGCAGCCTGCAGCGATAGCGGCAACAAGCAGGGAGCCGCCGGCGCTGGCGCGGCAGGGGCTGCCCAGCAGGCTTCGCCCGTCGGCGTTGTCGCACTCACCAAGGCGAATTACCCGGTGACGACGATTCTGCCCGGCCGTGCCGAAGCCTTCCAGACCGCTGATATCCGCCCGCAGGTCAGCGGCATCATCCGCGAAATCGCCTTCCGTGAAGGTGGTGAAGTCAAGAAGGGCGACCTTCTCTACCAGATCGACGATGCACCCTATATCGCCACGGTCGAGCAGGCGACGGCGGCGATTGCCAAGGCGGAAGCCAGCGTTCCGAGCGCCCAGAGCAATCTCGACCGCTACCAGCGGCTCGTCGGCAGCGGTGCGACGCAGATCGAGTATGAAACCGCCAAGACGACGCTGCTACAGGCGCAGGCCGAAGTGGCCTCCGCCAAGGCATCGCTGGCCTCGGCGCAGATCGATCTCGACCACACCAAGATCATCGCTCCTTTCGATGGCGTCATCGACCAGACCGCCTACAATGTCGGCAACGTTGTCGCCGCCAACCAGACGACAGCGCTGACGACGGTGCGCCAGCTCGACCCGATCTACATTTCGCTGACGGAATCGAGCACCAATCTCCTGAAGCTCCGCGATGCGATCGCCTCCGGCGAGGTGAAGGGCGAAGGCGCCAACGTCGCCTTCCGCGTCATCCTGGAGAATGGCAAGGAGTACAATCAGAAGGGCAAGCTCGATATGTCGAAGCAGATCGTCAGCGAGACGACCGGCACCTTCATCATCCGCGTTCTCTTCCCGAACCCCGACCGCGTCATTCTGCCCGGCATGTATGTCCGTGCCACCGTCGAGCTCGGCTCGGAAAACGGCTATGCGCTGCCCCAGCTCGCAACCAGCCGCGATGCCAACGGCCGCCTGACGGCGCAATTCGTCTCGGCCGACGGCAAGGTCGAAAGCCGCGTCTTCGAAGACGCGACGCCCTCCAACAACGCGTGGCTCGTCACGCAGGGCATCAAGGACGGCGACCAGCTGATCGTCAGCGGTCTGCAATCCATTACGCCAGGCATGCCGGTGAAGCCGGTTCCCATGAAAATCAATGAAAACGGTGTGGTCGTGGCTGCTGAGCAGCCTGCGGCCGGTGACGCTCAGAAGCCCGCCGCGAAGTAAGTCGCGACGCCTTTCACAGTGATCCAAGCCGCACAGGAATAAACTGATGGCCAAGTTCTTCATCCGACGCCCGATCTTTGCGTGGGTCATCGCGATCACCATCATGCTCGCGGGCCTGCTCGGCATCTATACGCTGTCGATTTCGCAATACCCTGACATCGCGCCGACCACGGTGCGCATCAACGCCACCTATCGCGGCGCCAGCGCCGAAACCGTCGAGAAATCGGTGACGACGATCATCGAAAAAGGCATGACCGGCCTCGACGATCTCACCTATATGACCTCGACCTCGTCGACCGGCTCGGCCAGCATCTCGCTGACCTTCGGCAACAGCGTCGATGCCGACATCGCCCAGGTGCAGGTGCAGAACAAGCTGCAGCTCGTCCAGTCGCAGCTGCCGGGAGACGTCATCGACGCCGGCATCAGCGTCACGCGCTCTACCTCGAGCATCCTGCTCGTCGGGTCGCTGGTTTCGACCGATGGCAAGCGCTCCTCCGTCGATCTCGGCAACATCGTTTCGAACTCGATCGAAGATCAGGTGCAGCGCCTCGAAGGCGTCGGCAGCATCAACATCTTCGGTTCCGGCTACGCCATGCGCGTCTGGCTGGATCCATACAAGCTGCAGAAGTTCCAGCTGACGCCAAGCGATGTGACCTCGGCCATCGAGGCGCAGAACACGCAGGTCTCCGTCGGCTCGCTCGGCGCTCAGCCGACCACCGAAGGCCAGCAGCTGAACGTCACGATCACCGCCCAGAGCCAGCTGACGACGGTCGCCGATTTCGAGCATATCATCCTGAAGGTCGAGAAGGACGGGTCGACGGTACGCCTCAGCGACGTCGCCCGCATCGAGATCGGCCAGGAAAGCTACGGCGGCTCGTCCCGCTACAATGGCCAGCCTTCGACCGGCTTCGCGGTCAACCTGGCGATCGGCGCCAACGCCATCGACACTGCCGCCCGCGTCCGTGAATCGCTCGAAAGCATCAGTGGCTCGTTGCCCGAAGGCGTCGAAATCACCTATCCCTACGACACGACGCCCTTCGTCGAACTGTCGATCGAAAAGGTCGTCCACACCCTGATCGAAGCGATTGTGCTTGTCTTCGTCGTGCTGCTGATCTTCCTGCAGAACCTGCGCGCCACGCTGATCCCGACGATCGCCGTGCCCGTCGTTCTGCTCGGGACCTTCGGCATCCTTGCGGCGACAGGCTATTCGATCAATACGTTGACGATGTTCGCCATGGTCCTGGCGATCGGTCTGCTCGTCGACGACGCCATCGTCGTCGTCGAGAACGTCGAGCGCATCATGTCTGAAGAGAAGCTCTCGCCGCTCGAAGCGACCGAGAAATCGATGGGTGAAATCACCGGTGCTATCATCGGTATCGCGCTCGTTCTGACCGCCGTCTTCATTCCGATGGCCTTCTTCGGCGGCTCGACCGGCATCATCTACCGGCAGTTCTCGATCACCATCGTCTCGGCGATGCTGCTGTCTGCCCTCGTTGCCATCGTGCTGACGCCGGCGCTGTGCGCCACGATGCTGAAGCCGGTCAACGAGCACAAAAAGAACCGCGTCGGCGACTGGTTCAACCGCAACTTCACCCGTTCCACCAACGGCTACGTCCGCACCATCGGCTACCTGCTGAAGCGGCCGGTCCGCGTCATGCTGTTGTTCCTGATCGTCGGCGGCGGATGTGCCTATCTGTTCACGAAACTGCCGAGCTCGTTCCTGCCGCAGGAAGACCAGGGCGTATTGCTGACGATCGTCACCACGCCGCCAGGCTCCACCTCGCAGCAGACCCAGGCCGTCGTCGAGAAGGTCGAGAAATATTACCGCGAAAACGAGAAGGACGCCGTCGATTCGGTCTTCGGCGCCCTTGGCTTCGGCTTCAACGGTTCGGGCCAGAACAGCGCGATCGTCTTTACCAAGCTCAAGGACTTCTCGCTGCGCACCGACGAGAACCTGCATGCGCAGGCCGTCGTCAACCGTGCGCTTAAGAACTTCTTTACCATCCGCGAGGCGCAGGTCTTCGCGCTGTTGCCGCCGGCCATCCAGGGCCTCGGCGTATCCAGCGGCTTCTCCATGTATCTCGTCGATACCGGCGGCCATGGCACCCAAGCGCTCGATGCGGCATCGAAGCGGCTGATCCAGATGGGCAACAGCAGCGGCAAGATCGTCGCGCTGCGCAGCAACAACAAGGAAGTCGAACCGCAGATGAAGATCATCATCGATCAGGAAAAGATCGGTGCGATGGGCGTCGACATTGCCTCGGTCAATTCGATGCTGTCGATCATCTTCACCGGCCGCGACGTCAACGACTTCACGCTGAACGGCGAGATCAAGCCTGTCTATGTGCAGGGCGACGCGCCCTTCCGAATGCAGCCGAGCGATCTCGATCACTGGTATGCCCGCAACACGGCTGGCGAAATGGTGCCCTTCTCCGCCTTCACCACGACGGAATGGGCAAAGGGCGCCCCTTCGCTTGCCCGCTTCAATGCGGTCAGCGCCATCCCGCTCGACGGCGCCTCGGCGCCGGGCGTCAGCTCGGGTGACGCGATGAATGAGATGGAAGCACTGACGGCGCAGCTAGGCGGTGGCTACACCGTTGCCTGGCAGGGGATCTCCTATCAGGAGCGGCTCTCCGGCTCGCAGGCGCCGATCCTCTACGCGATCTCGATTCTCGTCGTCTTCCTGTGCCTTGCAGCGCTTTACGAAAGCTGGTCGATCCCGTTCTCGGTGATCATGGCCGTACCGGTCGGCGTGCTCGGCGCGCTTGCCGCGGCAACGCTCTTCGGCCAGGCCAACGACGTCTACTTCAAGGTCGGCCTGCTGACGACGATAGGACTGGCGGCGAAGAATGCGATTCTCATCGTCGAGTTCGCCAAGGACCGCATGGAGACAGGGATGAGTCTTCTGGAGGCGACTCTCGAAGCGGCAAGGCTGCGTCTGCGCCCGATCATCATGACCTCGCTCGCCTTCATCCTCGGCGTCGTGCCGCTGGCGATCGCGACCGGTGCCGGCTCGGCGGCCCAGAATGCCATCGGTGTCGGCGTTCTCGGCGGCATGCTGGCTGCGACCGCGCTCGGTATCTTCTTCGTTCCGTCCTTCTTTGTGGTCATTCGTCGGGTCTTCTCGCGGCGCAAAAATGAGGCGGGAGTGTGATAAAAATACACTGCCAGAATGACTGACTCATTGCTACATTGCCGCGGAACTGCTTCGGCATGGTGTATCTCGTTGGCACGGAGCGCGGCCGATTGCGAAGCATGATGCTTCGGACAAGAAATTTAGAACTTGGTCGAGTTACAGGAAGAACATTGCATGGTATCTCTTCGTTATGCCACACCGGCATTGATGCTTTTGTTGGCCGGCTGCGTGAGCGGTCCGGATCATGTCCCCCCGGAGATGCCGCTTCCCGCGAAGTTCGGTGAAGGCGGGGTCAAGAGCAATGGTGATGTTGCGACCGCCCAGTGGTGGACGGCCTATCGCGACCAGCGGCTGAATTCGCTGGTGGCCCAGGGCATCGGCCAGAACCTCGACGTGCTGCAGGCGCTGGAGCGCATCAACGCTGCCGAAGCCCAGGTGACGGTCGCCGGTGCAGGCGCGCTGCCCAGCCTCGTCGTCGGTGCTTCCCATACCGTCAGCGGCCAGATGGGCAACCTTCGCACCCGCTCCGGCGCCACCAACACCACCGCCGGTGAAGCCAATGTCTCCTGGCTGCTCGATCTGTTCGGCGAATACCGCCGTTCGAAGGAAAGCGCACTGGCATCGCTGGATTCGGCCTATGCCACCGCCGATGTCGCCAAGCTCACCTTCCTCCAGGATCTGGTCAACAGCTATATCGACGCCCGCTACTACCAGGAACGCATCGCGCTCTCCCAGGCAAACCTGAAGTCGCGCCGCGAAACCTTCGACCTCACCAAGTTCCAGCTCGAAGCCGGTGCCGCCTCGCGCCTCGACGTCGTCCAGGCCGAAGGTCTGGTGCAGTCGACCCAGGCCGAAATCCCCGGTCTCGAAACCAACTTCCGGGTTGCCGCCCATCACATCGCCACCCTGCTCGGCCTGCCCGCCTCCTCGCTGGTCAGCGATCTGCAGAAGGGCTCGCATCAGCCGGTGTTCCGTGGTGGCCTGCAGGCCGGCATTCCGGCTGACCTGATCCGCAACCGTCCCGATATCCGCAAGGCCGAACGGGATCTGGCCGCCGCCACCGCCAATATCGGCGTGGCCGAGGCACAGCTCTATCCGTCGATCTCGCTGTCCGGCTCGATCTCGCCCTCCTATGTCCGCCCGGTCGGCGGCAATGGCGGCCTGACCACCTGGTCCTTCGGCCCGACGCTGAACCTGCCGATCTTCGACGGCGGCCGCCTGCGCGCCAATGTCGACATCACCAAGTCGGATGCCAAGGCCGCCTATCTCGCCTGGAAGTCTGCGGTGCTGAGCGCCGTCGAGCAGGTCGAGAACGCACTGTCGGCAGTGCGCCGCGATGCGCAGACGGTTCAGGCGCTGCGTGCCCAGGTGAAGACCACCCAGGAATCGCTTGAGCTCTCGACCGCCAGCTACAAGGACGGTGCATCCTCGCTGCTCGACGTTCTCGATGCCCAGCGCAACGTCTCGACGGCCCAGGCAAGCCTTGCCGCCGCCGTCCAGCAGATGGCCAAGGACTACGTCTCGCTCAACGTCGCCGTCGGCGGCGGCTATGCGCCCGATGGCGCAAAGCCGAGTGCCGTCGCGAAGGTGCAGACGGTTGCGGTGAAGAAGTAATCACCGCTAAACGATCCAGAAAAAGCCCCGCTCTGCGGGGCTTTTTTTATGTCCGTAACATCTAATATAGTGCGGAAAACGCCAGTTACGCTAAGATTCGATTCGACAACGCCACATGCTTCCTGTACAGCCTGATTAAACGATTAATCAACCGCACGGCAAACCATGGCTTCGTCACGCCCGGGACCGAACTTGAGCAGAATAGCAACGTCGCTCGGCGTCTCCGTTGCGACCGTTTCAAATGCGCTTTCGGGCAAGGGCCGTGTTTCCGAACAGCTGGCGGAAAAGATCCGCGACCATGCCGCCGAGCTCGGTTACGTGCCGAGCCAGGCAGGCCGGGCACTGCGCACCGGCCGCAGCGGCGTTCTTGGCCTCGTGCTTCCGGATATTGCCAATCCGCTCTTCCCGAAAATCGCCCAGGCGATCGAATTCGCCGCCAAGTCCGCCGACTACGGCGTGCTTATCGCCGACTCGCGCGGTGACGTGACGGCGCAGACCGAGGCGATCAACCGCCTGATCGAACGCGGCGTCGATGGCATGGTCGTCGTCCCCCGCCGCGCCACCCGCATCTCCGCTTCCAGCTGTCCCGTCGCCGTGATCGACACGGCCTCAACCCCAGGCAACACGGTTGCCGCCGACCACTGGCAGGGCGGCCAGCAGATCGCCGCCCATCTGGCGGGTCTCGGCCACAAGCGCATCCTGATCATCGGCAACAATCCGGAATCGAACGTCCAGAACGATCGCGCCGGCGGCATTCGCTCCGGGCTCGCCAAGGGCATGAGCTCGGAAATGCTCTGGATCGAACGGCTCGAACAGACGGCCGGCGCCGGCTGCCGGCTGGGCCTCGCCAGGAAGGCTGCCGAAGGTTTTACCGCCTTCGCCGCCCTTTCCGACCTGCAAGCCCTTCGGGCACTGACCGAGCTGCAGCAGGAAGGCATCAATGTGCCCGCCGATGTCAGCGTCACCGGCTTCGACGACCTGATCTGGTCACCGGTCGTCACCCCGGCGCTGACCACGGCACGGATGGACATGGACAGGATCGCCGAGATCGCCATCTCGGCGCTGCTGAAGACCATTCTGGAAAGCGGCACCCGGGAGGGTGTCATCGTCACTGCGGAGACCGATCGCGTACCCATGCAATTGATCGTCCGCCAATCCTCCGGGCCAGCACGCCCGGCAAAAGAAAACCTGACAGATGGAGAACTCGCGACATGAAATCCCTCATCGCATCGGTAGCGCTCTTGGCGCTCTCCCCGCTGGCGGCAGCCGCGCAGGACCGCACGCTGACCATTTCCGTCTATGCCTTCGCACAGGACGACTTCAAGACGATCGTCTACGATCCCTTTGAAAAGCAGTGCGGCTGCAAGCTCGTCGTCGAAACCGGCAATAGCGTCGAGCGCATCGCCAAGATGGAAGCGAACAAGGCGAACCCCGTCATCGACATGGCCGTCGTCTCGATGGCCGACGCGCTCTCGGCCTCCCGCAAGGATCTGGTCGAGAAGATCGACACGTCGAAGCTCACCAATTTCGGCAAGCTTTACGACGTCGCCAAGGATCCGAACGGCGACGGCATGAGCGTCGGCTACACCTTCTACGCCACCTCGATCGCCTACCGCTCCGACAAGATGAAGATCGAGTCCTGGGCCGATCTGCTGAAGCCTGAATATGTCGGCCACGTCGCTTTCCCGAATGTCACCACCAATCAGGGACCGCCGGCACTCTTCATGCTCGGCAAGGCGATCGGCAAGGATACGCCTGATCTCAAGGGCGCGATCGCGGCCGTCGGCGAAAAGAAGGACGATATCGTCACCTTCTACGAAAAGTCCTCGCAGCTCGTGCAGCTGATGCAGCAGGAAGAGATCTGGGCCGCCCCTATCGGCCGCTTCTCCTGGGCAGGCTTCACCAAGCTCGACGTGCCCGTTGCCTGGGCAACCCCGAAGGAGGGCCAGACCGGCGGCATGAACGTCATGGTTCTCGCCAAGGGCTCGAAGAACCAGGACCTCGCCCTGCAGTTCATGGATTTCTGGCTCTCCACCGACATCCAGACCAAGCTTGCCGAAAAGCTCGTCGACAGCCCGGCCAACAAGGAGGTCAAGCTCTCCGAGGCCGCTGCCAACAACCTCACCTATGGCGAGGAAACGGCAAAGAGTCTGAAGCTCATCCCCTCTGCCGTGGCGCTCGATAATCGCGATGCCTGGCTGAAGGAATGGAACAGCACGGTCGGCCAGTAAGCCACAAATAACATCCGGTCCCGGCAAGCCCGGGACCGTTTCTTCCCTGCCCGAAAGGCTCCCGATGTTTCAGAACCGAGCAGAAGCTATGGCGCTTGCGCTGCCGGCCGCAATCTTTGCGGCCGTGGTCTTCCTGCTGCCCGTCGCCGTTCTGCTCTCCGAAGGTTTTCGCGCTGACGGCGCATGGACACTGTCGGCCTACACCGATTTCTTCTCCGAGCAGCTGAACCGCACCGTCTTTCTGCGCACCTTCCGGCTCGGCCTCGAAGTCACCGCCGTTTCGGCCGTCATCGGCTATGCCGCGGCCTTTGCCATCGTCAACCTGCCGCCCAAGGGCAAGGGCCGGATGATCGGTCTGGTCACCCTGCCGCTGATGATTTCGCCGGTGGCCCGCACCTACGCCTGGATCGTCATCCTCGGCCGCACCGGCATCATCAACCAGGCGATCACCGGTCTCGGCTTCAGCGACGAGCCGCTGCGGTTGCTCTTTACCGAAACCGCAGTTTTCATCGGCCTGCTGCAGCTCTTCCTGCCGCTGATGATTCTGTCGCTGATCAGCGCCCTGGAAAACATGCCGAAGGATGCGATCCCGGCCGCCCGGGTGCTCGGCGCCAACTGGTTCCAGGTGTTCTGGAAGGTCATCTTGCCGCTCACCAAGGAGGGCCTCGTGGTCGGCGGCACGCTCGTCTTCACCGGCTCGCTGACTGCCTACATCACTCCCGCCGTGCTCGGCGGCTCCAAGGTGCTGATGCTGGAGACCCTGCTCTACCAGCAGGTCTCCGTTTCCAACAATTTCGTCTCGGCCAGCGTCATCGCCTTCATGCTGATCGTCATGAGCTTCGCCGCCAACATTCTCTTGAAACGCCTAGCGACCGCGAGGAACAAGCGATGACCGCACGCCTCTTCCCGCCGCTCGTCCTGATCCTGCTGCTGACCTTCCTGATCGGCCCATTCCTGATCATCATCGCCGCCTCGCTCTCGGCCGGCGACACGCTGGCCTTCCCGCCGCAGGGCCTGTCGCTGAAATGGGTCGCCAAGGTCTTCACCATCGACAGTTTCCGCGAGAGCTTCGGCATGTCGATGTTCCTCGCCGTTTTCGGCACGCTCTCGGCGCTCATCCTCGGCATTCCCGCCGCCTACGCGCTGTCGCGCTACAAGCTGCCCTTCGGCGAAACCATTCGCACCATCGTTTCCCTGCCGATCATCGTGCCCGGCATCATCGTCGGCCTGGCGCTGCTGCGCTATCTGGTCGTGCCCTTCGGCTTCAACATCACGCTGGCGCTGTTCTTCGCCCATACCGCGCTGGTGCTGCCCTATGCCGTGCGTGTCGTCTCGGCGAGCCTCAACAACCTGCGCTCCGATATCGAGGAAGCCGCCGTTCTCTTGGGCTCGTCGCGATCGGGCGCCTTCTTCCGTGTCGTCATGCCGAATATCCGCGGCGGCATTCTCGCGGCCTTTATCCTCGGCTTCGTCACTAGCTTCAATCAGGTGCCAGTCTCGCTGTTCCTTTCCGGCCCCGGTGTCCGCACCCTGCCGATAGACATGCTGGGCTACATGGAAACCACCTACGATCCGTCGATCGCAGCCCTCTCCTCGCTGCTCGCCTTCCTGTCCATCGGCATCGTCTTCCTTGCCGAACGCTTCCTGGGATTCTCGCGTTATGTCTGATGCCTATCTTCAACTCGACAAGCTGACGCTGGCCTATGGCGATACGGTCGCGGTGAAGGACCTCGATCTTACGATCGAAAAGGGCGAGCTCGTCGCCCTGCTCGGCCCCTCCGGCTGCGGCAAGACGACGACGATGCGCTCGATCGCCGGCCTGCTGACGCCCGCCTCCGGCCGCATCAATCTCGATGGCGACGACATCACCCGCGTCTCGGCCAACAAGCGCAATGTCGGCCTCGTCTTCCAGTCCTACGCCCTTTTCCCGCATCTGACCGTCTACGAAAACGTCGCCTTCGGCCTGCGCCTCAAGGGCATATCCGGCCAGGATCTCGACAAGCGGGTCACCTCGGGCATCAAGTCGGTCGGCCTCGCAAACTTCGCTTCCCGCAAGCCCGCCGAACTCTCCGGCGGCCAGCAGCAGCGCGTGGCGCTCGCCCGCTCGATGGTGATGGAGCCGAAGGTGCTGCTGCTCGACGAGCCGCTCTCCAACCTCGACGCCCGGCTGCGTCTGGAAATGCGCGCCGAGCTGCAGCGCGTCCAAAAGGAAACCGGCGTGACGATGATCTTCGTCACCCATGATCAGGTCGAGGCGCTGGCCCTTGCCGACCGGATCGTCGTCATGCTGAACGGCGGGATCGAGCAGATCGGTACGCCTGAAGATATCTACAACAGGCCGGTCTCGGCCTTCGTCGCCGATTTCGTCGGCTTCGAGAATGTCTTCAAGCTCGAAGGCGGCAAGCTCGCAACGCCGAATGGTCCGGTCGATTTGCCGGCCCCTGCGCCTCAGGCTGCAGGGCTGGCCTGGCGGCCGCGCACGGTCATCCTTGGTTCCGGTCCTTTCCAGGGAACCGTGCGCGGCACCTCCTTCGCCGGGAATACCCGGGAGTACCTGCTCGACACGCCGCTCGGGCCGATCAAGGCGGAGGTCGATGCAAGCCTCCCTGCCCATGCGATCAGCACCGCCCTCTCCTTCGACCTTCCGCTTGCTGCAGCCGCAAGCCTTTCGCGCTTCGGGTGACATGATGGGAATTTGGATCGATACCGACATGGGCTTCGACGACATCGCCGCCATTCTGGTGGTGAAGCAGTCGGGCCTCGAAATATCAGGCGTCTCGCTGGCCTTCGGCAACACGCCGCTGCCGCAGGTGAAGGTGAATGCCGCGGGCGCCGCACAGGCCTTCGGCTGGACCTTCCCCATCCATAGCGGCAGGGCCAATCCGGTGATCGGCAAGATCGAGACCGCCCAGGCAATCCTCGGCGACACAGGCATCCCGACGGCGGGCCGCACGCTGCCGCAAGGCCCGGCGCTGCCGGATAGCGATGCGTTCACCGCACTCTGCCGCTGGCTCGAAACAGATGGACCGCATCGCATCCTGGCCTTGGGACCGCTGACCAATATCGCAGCGCTGGCACTCGCCCGGCCCGATCTCGCCGCCCGCATCACCGAACTGACCTGGATGGGCGGCGGCGTCACCATCGGCAATCATACCGCTTCTGCCGAGTTCAACGCCCTTGCAGACCCCGAGGCCTTGGCGATTGTCATCAGCCACGGCCTGGCGCTGAAGATGGTCGATCTCGATCTCTGCCGCAAAGTCCTTGCTAGACCCGACGATATCGTCCCGATCCGTTCCGCCGGCGGCGCCAATGCCGAACTGATCGCTGACATGCTGGCCGGCTATGTCGATATCGGCGTCAGCCGCGGTCGCGCCGCCATGGCGATCTACGATCCCTCTGCCGCAGTTGCTTTCGTGGCCCCTGAACTGGTCACCTTCCGCGCCGCTCGCATCGATGTCGAGCTCGCCGGCCAGTTCACCCGCGGTCGCACCGTCGTCGAGACCCGCACCACCCACGCAGCACCCAATGCCGAATTCGCCGTCGAGATCGACGCCGAAGCCGCCCGCGCCATGATCCTCGGCGCGCTGGCGAGCGAGGCCGGAAAATGAGCCATCCGCTCCGCCAGGAACCCGCCGATCTCAACGACCCGCAGCTGCACGCCCGCGCTGTCGCCGCCGCCCGCGGCGATGCGCCCTTCGACATTCTCATAACCGGCGGCAAACTGCTCGATGCCGTCACCGGCCTGATCCGCGAGGCGGATATCGGCCTCACAGGCCCGTTGATTTCTAGCGTCCATGCGCCGGGAAGCCGCAGCGATGCCGCCGAGATCGTCGATGCCTCGGGCGCGATCGTCACCCCCGGCCTGATCGACACGCATATGCATGTCGAAAGCTCGATGGTGACACCGGCCGAATATGTCCGGGCCGTGCTGCCGCGCGGCGTGACGACAATCCTCTGGGACCCGCATGAATTCGGCAATGTCCACGGCCTCGACGGCGTCCGCTGGGCGATCGAGGCCTCCGCGGGCCTGCCGCTCCGCATGATCCTGCTCGCCCCATCCTGCGTGCCCTCCGCACCCGGCCTGGAACGCGCCGGGGCTGATTTCGATGCCTCCGTCATCACCGAAATGCTCCGTTCGCCCGCCATCGGCGGCGTCGCCGAGGTGATGAACATGCGCGGCGTCATCGACGGCGATCCGCGCATGACCGAGATCGTCAATGCCGGTCTCGCCTCCGGCAAGCTCGTCTGCGGCCATGCCCGCGGGCTGGAGGGCGCCGATCTCAATGCCTTTATGGCCGCAGGCATCACCTCCGACCACGAACTGACCTCCGGCGCGGACCTGTTGCAGAAGTTGGCGGCAGGCATGACAATCGAGCTGCGCGGTTCGCACGACCACCTGCTTGCCGAATTTGTCGAAGCCTTGCACACCATCGGCCACCTGCCGCAGACGGTGACGCTGTGCACCGATGACGTCTTCCCCGACGAACTGCTCGATGGTGGCGGCCTCGACGACGTGATCCGTCGCCTGGTGCGCTACGGCATGCGCCCGGAATGGGCGCTCCGCGCCGCGACCTTCAATGCGGCCCAGCGGCTGAGACGCACAGATCTCGGCCTGATCGCCGCCGGACGTCGCGCCGATATTGTGCTCTTCGATGATCTGACCGACTTCCGGGCGCGACGGGTGATCGCTAATGGCCGTACCATTGCGCAGGATGGCGTCATGACAGCGGCGCTGAAGCCGCTCGACACGACGCCACTCACCAATTCCGTCAAACTCTCTCCGCTTGGCGAAGACGACTTCAAGGTCCGCTCCGAAGGCGCCCGTGTGCGCGTCGCCACCATCGACCGTCCGCGCTTCACCCAATGGGCCGAGGCTGAAACGTCAGTCGAAAACGGTTTCGTCGTCCCGCCCGCAGGCAGCACGATGATCTCGGTCGCCCATCGCCACGGGCTCACCGATCCACATCCGCGCACCGGCTTCCTCACCGGCTGGGGCGAATGGCGCGGCGCCTTTTGCACCACCGTTTCGCATGACAGCCACAACCTGACGGTCTTCGGCGGCAACACTGCGGATATGGCGGCGGCGGCGAATGCGGTGATCGCAGCAGGCGGCGGCATGGCCGTTGCGAAGGATGGCGTCATCCTGGCGCTGCTGCCGCTACCGCTCTCGGGTCTCGTCACCGAAGCCCCGCTTGCCGAGACGGCGCAGGGGTTTCGCGATATCCGTCAGGCGATGGAAGAGATCGTCACCTGGCAGCCGCCCTACCTCGTCTTCAAGGCCTGCTTCGGTGCGACGCTTGCCTGTAACATCGGCCCGCATCAGACGGATATGGGGATTGCCGATGTGCTGACCGGGAAGGTGCTGGAGACGCCGGTGGTGGAGATATTGTCCTAAGGATCGCTTGGAGGGCGTGGCCCCCTCATCCGCCCTTCGGGCACCTTCTCCCCGTTGGGGAGAAGGGAAGTCGCATCGTTGTGCCACCAAAAAATTAAGGCGAGGCGTTGCCACACCTCCCTTCTCCCCAGCGGGGAGAAGGTGCCCGGAGGGCGGATGAGGGGGCTCCGGGCGCGGTCTAAGCCACCAACTCCCACTCCACCAGCTTCACCCAATAAGCCGCGCCAAACCCAAGCGCCCCATCATTGAAATCATAAGCCGTATTGTGGTGCAGCGCCCCGTCCACAGCCGGGCCGTTCCCGAGCCAGACATAACACCCCGGCGCATTCTGCCCGAAAAATGCAAAGTCATCCCCCGCTGTCGACGGCGGAAAGCTGGTGCGGACCTTCGCCCCGAACACTTCGCCCGCAGCACCCAGCGCCCGCGCCGTCGCATCGGCGTTATTGACGACAGGCGGAATGCGCCGTTCGAATTGATAGTCCGCAGCAATCCCGAACATCTGCGTCGTCCCATGCGCCAACCGGCCGATCTCTTCTTCCAGCTGATCGCGCACCTCCGGGGAATAGGCCCGCGCCGTGCCGCCGATCTCGACGATATCGGGGATGACGTTCAGCGCCTTCGGATCACCCGCCTGCAGCGAACAGGCGCTGACGACCGCCGGCTGCAGCGGATCGACGACGCGGCCAACGATGGTCTGCAGCGAAGCGAGAAACGTGCCGGCGGCAGTGATCGGGTCGCGGCCGAGATGCGGCTTGGCGCCGTGCGTGCCGATGCCGCGGAAGGTGACGCGCCAGCTGTCGGATGAGGCAAGCTGCGGCCCCTCGACGACGGCGATCTCATCGGTGTCGAGACCGGGCATATTGTGCAGGCCGTAGACGGCATCGCAGGGGAAGAGATCGAACAGTCCCTCCTCGACCATGCGTTTTGCGCCGCCCCGGCCCTCTTCGGCCGGCTGGAAGATGAAATGCACCGTACCGGAAAAGCCCTTGGTCTCCGCGAGATACCGGGCGGCGCCGAGCAGCATCGCCGTATGCCCGTCATGACCGCAGGCATGCATCTTGCCTGGCACCGTCGATTTGTAGGGGCGATCGGCGATCTCCGGCATTGCCAGCGCGTCCATATCGGCGCGCAAGCCGATGCTGCGCGTGCCGTTGCCGACCTGCAGCGTGCCGACGACACCCGTTACCCCCAGCCCGCGATGCACCTTGATGCCCGCCTCCTCCAGCAGTTTCGCGATGATATCGCTGGTGCGCTCTTCTTCGAAGCCGAGCTCCGGATGGGCGTGCAGATCGCGGCGAAGCGAGGCGAGAAAGGGCAGATCGTCGATGATCCCTGCGGGAATGGTCATGAGCCGGGATGTCCTTGCATGCGAAAACGGGCGCCAGACCGGCGCCCGCTTCATGGATCCTTTGTTCAACAAAGGAGCGGTGAGTTCAACCCCTCACGTTTCCTCGACGAACACCTCTTCGCGCTTCTTCTTGACGCTCGGCAGGAAGACGATGATCAGCACGCCGAGCGCGATGGCGAGCAGCACGGCGCTGATCGGACGCGTGACGAAGGTCGTCGGATCGCCGCGTGACAGGATCATCGCCCGCCGCAGGTTTTCTTCCAGCAGCGGCCCGAGCACGAAGCCGAGCAGCAGCGGCGCCGGCTCGCAGCGCAGCTTCGCCAGCACGTAGCCGATCAGGCCGAAGAAGGCGACGGCATAGAGGTCGTAGACATTGGCGTTGACGCTGTAGACCCCGATCGAGCAGAAGGCCATGATGACGGGGAAGAGCACATAGTAGGGCACCGTCAGCAGCTTCACCCAGAGACCGATCAGCGGCAGGTTGAGGATGACGAGCATCAGGTTGCCGATCCACATCGAGGCGATGATGCCCCAGAACAGCGCCGGCTGTTCGGTCGCGACGTTCGGACCTGGGACGATCCCCTGGATGATCATCGCGCCGACCATAAGCGCCATGACCGGGTTGGCCGGAATGCCGAGCGTCAAGAGCGGGATGAACGAGGTCTGAGCGCCCGCATTGTTCGCCGACTCGGGACCGGCGACACCCGCCACCGCTCCGTGGCCGAATTCTTCCGGGTTCTTCGACGTGCGCTTCTCCACCGTATAGGAGGCGAAGGACGCGAGAATGGCACCGCCGCCGGGCAGGATGCCGAGTGCCGAGCCGATCGCCGTGCCACGGATGACAGGCGCGATCATCTGCTTGAACTCGCTCTTCGACGGCAGCAATCCGGAGACTTTCGCCATCAGCACCGTCCGGGTCTTCTCGCCTTCGAGATTGCGCAGGATTTCGGCGATGCCGAAGACGCCGACCGCGAGCGCCACGAAGTTCAGCCCATCGGCATATTCGCGGATGCCAAGGGTGAAGCGCGGCGTCCCGGTATAGATATCGGTGCCGACGAGCCCGAGCAGCAGACCGAGCGCCACCATCGCCAGCGCCTTGATGATCGAGCCATGCGCCAGCGCGATCGACGACACCAGACCGACGATCATCAGCGAGAAATATTCGGGCGCGCCGAATTTTAGCGCGATCTCCGTCAGCGGCGGCGCGAAGATGGCGACGAGGAAGGTCGAGACCGTTCCGGCGAAGAACGAGCCGAGTGCGGCGATCGCCAGTGCTGCCCCCGCCCTGCCCTTGCGGGCCATCTGATAGCCGTCGATCGCCGTCACCGCCGAGGATGACTCGCCCGGCATGTTGATCAGGATCGCCGTCGTGGAGCCGCCATACTGCGCGCCGTAATAGATGCCGGCGAGCATGATCAGCGAAGAGACCGGCTCCAGCTGGAAGGTGATCGGCAAGAGCATGGCGATCGTCGCCGTGGCGCCGATGCCGGGCAGCACGCCGATCAGCGTGCCCAGGAGAACGCCGATCAGGCAGAAGAGCAGGTTAGCCGGCGTTGCCGCCGTGGCGAAACCGAGGGCGAGATTGTTGAAAAGTTCCATGTCTCTCTCCTCAGAACCTGGTCCACGGACCGAAGCGTTCGAACGGCAGGCCGAGGCCATAGCTGAACACCGCGACCGAGAAGACCGTGAGCCCCAGCGACAGGATCAGCGCGTAGAAGACATTCATCTTCTCCGACGCGAAACAGGCGATGAAGGCCGTGAGAAACAGCGAGGGCGCAAAGCCCAGCCCACGAACCGTCAGGCCGAAGATGACAGGCGCCGGCAGAATGAAGAGCATGCCGCGCCAGGCAAATGGGTCGATCGGCTCGCCCTCGACGCGCAGCGCCTGGAAGAACACGATAGCGCCGAGGATGACGAGCACCCCTGAGAGCACCAGCGGAAAATAGCCCGGCCCCATGCGCAACGCCGTGCCGAGTTCCAGCGTGAAGGACTGATAGGCGAAGAACGCGCCGGTCGCGACGAGCAGCGCGCCGCAGATCGCATTGGTGGTGTCGAATGTGACAGATTTCATGGTGTCTCCGTGGGGTTGGAGAGAACTGTGGGTGGAGCCCCCTCATCCCCGGCGCAACGCGTTGCGCCTGAAACTGCGGGCACCTTCTCCCCGCTGGGGAGAAGGAAAACCGCGTCCCCTCTCCCCAGCGGGGAGAGGGCTAGGGTGAGGGGGCCACAAGCTCCGGGCTTGCGACGGCCACTCAGTCGGCGTATTCGCCGGCCGCTTCGATCACCGGCTTCCAGCGGGTGATTTCGCTCTCGAGCTTTGCCTTCAGCGCCGCAGGCGTCGCATCGGCGTCCGGCGACGGCACGGTGCCGAGTTCGGCGAAGCGGGCAGCGACGTTGCTGTCCTTCAGCGCCACCTGCAGTGCCTTCGACAGACGCTCGTTGACGTCGGCAGGCGTGCCCTTCGGCGTGTAGATGCCGTGCCAGATACCGACTTCGAAGCCCGGCAGGCCGCCTTCGACAGCGGTCGGAACGTCCTTCAGGACATCGAGGCGCTTCGGCGAGGTCACGGCATAGGCCTTGATCGTGCCACCCTGGATCTGCTTGGTGGTGTTGGTGGTCTGGTCGCACATGATATCGACCTGGCCGCCGAGAAGATCGGTCATCGCAGGGCCGGTACCCTTGTAGGGAACCGTCGTCAGCGGTGTCTGGATGGCACTCATGAACATCATGCCGCAGAGATGCGAGGCTGCACCGATACCGGCATTGGCGTAGGTCACCTTGTCCTTGTTCGCCTTGACATATTCGACGAGGCCCTTGAGATCGGCCGGTTCGAAATCCTTGCGGGCGACGATCGTCATCGGCACGTCGGTGACGAGACCGACATAATCGAAGGCGTTGAGCGTGTCATAAGCGAGCTTGCGGTAGAGCGTGGCGGACGTCGCCATGCCGATATGGTGGAGCAGGATGGTGTAACCATCAGCATCGGCCGACGCGACGCGTCCGGCGCCGAGCGTACCGCCGGCGCCGCCGACATTTTCGACGACGATCTGCTGTCCCAAATCCTTCGACATGGATTCGGCAACGAGGCGCGCGACGGTATCCGTCGGGCCGCCGGCCGCGAACGGCACGACCATGGTGATGGTGCGTTCAGGATAGCCCTGTGCGGATGCACCGGCAGCGAAAAGAGAGACGGCGGCAGCGGCCGTCATGCCAAGCATGGCCTTGAAGAGTTTCATCGTTTTCCTCCCTGATGAAAACAGGCTGCCAGCGGCGCTTCCCGTGCGCGGCTGGAATGGCGGCCATTAACAGGAGGTAAACGGGCCCCGGCAATCGTCAGGCGCCACCGTCAGACAGAGATTTCGCCTGCGTGCGCTGCACCATGGGTCGATTTGGAAACAAAGGCCGAAGACGATGGGTGGAAATCCACCCATCTTGGCTATTCGGAAACGAGCATCTTCTTGTCGAGCCCGTATTTCTGCATCTTTTCGTACAGCGTCTTGCGTGAAATCTGCAGCGACTCATAGACCGGTTTGAGACTTCCACCATGCGCGACCAGCGCCGTTGCAATCACCCCGCGCTCGAATTCGGCGACGCGATCGGCAAGCCCGGACACCTCGCCATTCGGCCGTTCGCCGCCATCGAGGCCGAGGACCAGGCGGTCTGCCGCGTTACGAAGCTCGCGCACATTGCCCGGCCAGTCGCGCTGGGCCATATCGGAGATCAGGTCAGGGGAAACCGGCAGATCGTCGCGCCCATAGCGCGCCGCCGCCTCTCGTACCAACTGGAGAAACAGCAGCGGAATATCAGCGCGCCGCTGCGTCAGCGCCGGCACATGCAGGGTCGCGACATTCAGCCGGTAGAAGAGATCGGCGCGGAAGCGGCCGGCGGCGACTTCGGCTTCCAGATCGACCTTGCTGGTGGCGATGAAGCGGACGTCGAGCGGCACGATCTCGTTGGAGCCGAGCCGCGAGATCACCCGCTCCTGCAGCACTCTCAGAAACTTCGCCTGCAGATCGAAAGGCATCGAGCCGATCTCGTCGAGCAGGATTGTACCGCCGCGGCCGTGCTCGAACTTGCCGTAGCGCGGACGCACGGCGCCGGGAAAGGCGCCCGCCTCATGGCCGAACAGCTCGCTTTCGATCAGGTTTGCGGGAAGTGCGGCGCAGTTGATGGCGATGAAAGGGCGGCTGGCCCGGGCGCTGATATCGTGCAGCGCCCGGGCCACCACTTCCTTGCCTGCTCCCGTCTCGCCGACAATGAGCGTATCGGCATCGCTCGCTCCGATCGCCCGGATGCGGTAGCGCAGATCGACCATCACCTGCGTCCGTCCCGGCAGCCGTGACTCGATATCATCGCGCTTTCCGGCGACGGCCTTCAGCAGCCGGTTTTCGAGGACAAGACTGCGGCGCTCGAGGGCGCGCTTGATGACACCGGCCAGCATCTGCGGCGTGAACGGCTTCTCGATGAAATCATAGGCGCCCTCGCGCATCGCCTTCACCGCCAGCTGCACATCGCCGTGGCCGGTGACGAGGATCACAGGCACTTCCGCATCGATCTCGCGGATGCGGTTCATCAGCGTCATGCCATCGGTGCCGGGCATGCGGATATCGCTGACGACGACGCCGGGGAAGCTGTAGCCGATCAGCTCGAGCACATGGTCGGCGTTCGAAAAGGTCTCGACGTTGAAGCCCGAAAGCTCCAGCGCTTGCGCCGTCGAACGGCGCAGCTCCTCCTCGTCGTCCACGAGCAGGATCTTCTGTTCGTTCATTCCGCAGCCTCCGGCATGGCGCCCGCCGCCGATTGCAGTTCGATGCGGAATTCGGCCCCGCCATCGGGGTGGTTCGCAACAGTCAGGCTGCCGCCGAAATCCTTGATGATGTTGTAGGAGATGGAAAGACCGAGCCCCAGCCCCTTGCCGACGCCCTTGGTGGTGAAGAACGGATCGAAGATGCGCTCGGCAATCGCGGCCGGCACGCCGGGCCCGAAGTCGCGCACTGTCAGCACCACCTTGTCGGCATACTCGAAGGCGCTGACCTCGATCCGCCGGTCGTTCAGGCCCTCCACCGCATCAGCCGCATTCGAGATGACATTGACCAGCACCTGCTGCAGACGCACGGAACCCGCCCGGACGACCGGCGGATGCAGGCCAAGATCGAGCTGCAGATCGGCATCGGCCGCCTTCAGCCGCCAGGCGACGATCTCCAGCGTATCGCGTATCGCCTCGTCGAGCGGCACCGGACCCAGCTTCTCGTTCGGCTTACGGGCAAAATTGCGAAGATGCTTGCTGATCGCCGCCATCCGGTCGATCAGCCCGCCGATACGGCGGATATTGTCCTGCGCCTCGGTGTTTCTTCCGCGGTCGAGCAGCACGGCGGCGCTATCCGTATAGGTCTTGGCAGCCGCCAGGGGCTGATTGAATTCATGCGAGAGTGCCGCCGACATCTGGCCGAGCCCGGCGAGCTTGCCCGCCTGGATGAGATCGGCCTGCGTCTGCCGCAGCTGCTGCTCCGTCAGGCGCCGCTCGGCGATCTCTTCCTCGATGCGGCTGTTGACCCGGGCGAGATCGGCGGTGCGCTCCTCGACGCGCCGTTCCAGCTGGTTGCGGGCGTCGGCCTGAAGCTGCATGCGTTCATTGAGCCGCATCCGGCGCTGGCGCAGAACGGCAAAGGCGAGACCGGCAATGCAGAGCATCAGGAAACCGGCGACCAGCGCCGTGCGCGCCTGCGCCCGGACGGAGCCGGTATCGAGCAGAACGTTCACCGTCCAGTCTTCCGCCTCCATGTACTGCGAGAGAACCAGATATTCCTTCTGCGCCCCCTCCTCGATCATCGTCATCAGATCATGCTCTGCGAACCGGCTGCGGCCCAGCGGCAATGCGGTCAGCGCCGCGTTGGCATAGCGCCGGGACGCCTCGGTCCGCTGCATGCGATCCGCCGTCAGCGGCAGGATGCTGTTGTACAGCCAGGCCGGCTTGCCGGACATGAAGATGATGCCTTCAGGATCGGAGACGAAGATGCGGTATTCGCCGCTGGTCCAGGAAGACTCGATCATGTCGATATCCACCTTGAAGACGATGACGCCGCGAATGTCGTCGCCGCCCCTGATCGGCGATCCGAAATAATAACCGCGCTTCAGCGAGGTCGTCCCCAGCGCGTAGAACCGCGACTGCTTGCCCGAAATCGCCTCCTGGAAATACGGGCGATAGCTGAAATTCTCGCCGACGAAGCTTCCGGGCATATCGAAATTGCTGGCGGCGATCGTCTCGCCGTCGGGCTTGATCACATAGATGTCTGAGGACTTGAGGAGATGGTTGATCTCCTTGAGATAGAGGTTCGCGGCGTCGCGCAGATCCTTGTCACCGGGATGCGTGACCAGTTCCTTGATATCGTCGTGATCGGCAATCAACGCCGGCAGTGCCTCGTAGCGGTTCAGGTGACCGCTGAGGGCGGAGACGGCCAGCCTCAGCGCCGTCCCCGCCTGCGCCGAGGCCTCGCCCATATAGGCGCGCGTCGCCAGCGATCCGCCATAATAGAAGAAGGCGAAAACGACGAAAGGCACTGAAAACAGCGCAAATATAAGCCTATGCCTCTGAGACAGCGGCGGCTCCTCCCATTTTGCCTCCCTCCCCAGGAAGGCAACCCCGACCGACCGATTGTACTGACCGGCGCCGCGAATTCCAAGAGGCCAGCGGCATGGCCAAGGCGATCACCCTGCCCTTGACACTCCGGGCCCGGAATTGTCCTATCGGCCGACTGTGATGGGAGACCGCGATGACCGACGAACAGGCGCCTGTTGACAGCAAGCTCACCACGTCCAAACGCCGCTGGGCCGCGGAAGGCAAGTTCCTCACCGGCCGCATCTCCCGCCCGGAGACCGAGCGTTTGCCGCCCGGCCAGCATCTGGTGAAGAACTGGCCGGTGCTCGATCTCGGCGAACAGCCGGCGATATCGCTGGATGATTGGAAGCTCGAGGTGCGCGGTCTCGTAGAGACACCGCTTGCGCTGACATGGCCTGATTTCCAGTCGATGCAGCAGAGCACCCATGTCAGCGACATCCATTGCGTGACGACATGGTCGCGCTACGACAACCGCTGGGAAGGCGTTTCGACCCGCGATCTGCTGGACGCCGCCATGCCGAAGGCCGAAGCCGGCTACGTCATGCTGACGAGCTATGACGGCTACACCACCAATCTGCCGCTGGCGGATTTCGCCGCCGAAGATGCGATCCTGGCGACCGCCTGGGAGGGGCAGCCGCTGACGCTTGATCACGGCGGCCCGATGCGGCTGGTCGTGCCGCATCTCTATTTCTGGAAGAGCGCCAAATGGCTGCGCCGCATCGACCTGATGCCGTCAGACAGGGCGGGCTTCTGGGAAATGAACGGCTATCACATGCTCGGCGACCCCTGGCGCGAGCAGCGCTACACCGAAGACTGAACCCGCAGCAGCCTGCGGCCGGCGAAGAAGACGCCAAAGATCACCGCGAAGAAACCGGTCAGCGACGCCATGCTCGCGGTATGCAGCGGAATTTCGCTCCAGCGCGGCTTGATGACATCGGCAGTATTGAAAGCCTCGCCGCTGAAACGGCAGGTGATCAGCGACAGGCCGCGGCGCACCATGTCGGCATCGGCATCCGTAATGATCGCAGTCGCCGCCTCGCTCTCGCGCGGCATATCCCGCAGCGATAGCAGCACCGCCTTGGTAGCGGCAAGATAGGCATGGGCGCACTCGTTGAACGGACTTTCCTCATCCGTGACGCTGCCGGGCATCCGCCCCCACAGACAGTAGGAATACTGGATCTGCGCATAGTTCAGCACCCGGCGGAACGGCTCGTTCGTATCGGTGGCGCGGGACGCGAGCGCGATGATCCGATCGCGGTAGTCAGCCATGACGGCCATTTCGCCGTGGGAAATTTCGGGAACGGAAATGCCGCTATGGTTTTCCGACGCGGTGCGGCTGTGGGCCATGGCTCCGCCGGTCAGCAGCGCGAGCGCAGCTACAGAGATCGCCGAACGAAGAAGCAGCCGTTTCATCGCAGACCTTACCAATCCCTCATTCCTGTGCTTGTCACAGGAATCCAGTGCGTCCATGTCCATGGACGCGGGAAACTAGAGTCATTCACCGCGCCGACGCGCGGTGGCTAGATTCCTGTGACGAGCACAGGAATGAGGGAGAGTGCGGAACACCTCCCTCACCAACCTCTCACCGAAACGCCGGACGGCCAACCGGGGACCGCGTTTCCAGCCGCTTCTCGGCCAGAAAGCCGAAGACCACCGCAAGCACCGACCACAGGATCACGTGCATGCCGAGCGACGTCGTGCGGAAGCTCCAGAGCACCGCTGCCGAATAGTTTTCCGGCACCTCGTTGATCGGCGGCAGCAGATACTGCACGGCGCCGATGAAGACGATATAGGCGATGCCGGCGATGATCGAACCGTTCCAGATTCCGAAGCGGACAGCCAGATTGCGGGCAAATGCCACGGCGGCAACCAGCGCCCCAACCGAGACGACGATCATCAGGAAGAACAACTCGGTGCGAACGCCGATCGTATCCGGATTGCCGACAGCCGGCGGATTGGCCGGGTACTTGATGCCGGGCACGAGGATGATGGCGACGAAAGCTGCCAGCGCGATGACGGCAGCCGTGCCGCGGGCGCTGAGCTTGCTGAAGCGGCCATGCACGAAGGCGAAGGCAAGAGCAAAGAGGCCGCCGACGGCGATGCCGTAAGCCATTACCCCGGTGAAGAGGCCGATGCCGGCCTGCGTGGCGCGGCTGACGATTTCGGGTTCGGCGGCTTCGCCGGCAGCCGTGGCTGCGGCTTCCTCGAAGGCGATCGCCTGGTCGACCAGCGGCTCACCGAAGGTATGGGCGAAGGCAAACACCAGGATGCTAGCAACCGCCCCCGCGATCATCCCACGGAGAAGAAGATTTCCAACCATGTCTGTCGTCCTTTAGTGGCAGGGGAAGCCGAGAAGGTGGCGGCCGTCATGCACGAATTCGTGGACGTAGCCGCCGGAGAACAGCGCCATGGCGCCCTCTTCCGTGCCGACGAAATAGATGGCGATGATCATCAGCAGGCCGCCGAAGATCGCCCATGGCAGGATTTCGCCTAGCGGGATTGGCGCCGGTGCTGCGACGGGCGCGAAAGTGGTGTCAGACATGTATTCCTCCTGGAATGACGCGTTCAGTCGAAAGAGTGTTGGCGGCAAGGTCTGACTTCCAGCCTGCTCTCGCATCCTGGTCACAGTGGCGCGACCGCGCCGGATTTCCACCGGCTTCCAAACCCGCAACATGCCCGTTATATCTCTAGGCTGAGAACTGTCAACGAAACTTCATTTGCCATCCACGGCAAGCCGGAGGCTCACCTGTGCATACCCGGCTGACCTGGATCTGCCACGGCCCGACCAGCGCCAACCGCGAAGGCCGCTTCCCTCTGAACGAGCCACTGGAACAGAGCGCCGTTGTGGAAACCGCAGCGTTGACGGAGAGGCTTCGGCACGCCGATCGGAGCGCAAGCAGCCCTGCCCTGGCAGGATTGCAGACGGCCGAAATCTTGAGCCTTGCCGCCACCGGCGATCCCAGGCTCGCCGATCCTGACTACGGTCGCTGGAAGGGACGCTCACTTGCCGATCTGCAGGCAAAGGAACCCGACGCCCTGGTTCAATGGATGACGGACCCGCAATCGGCGCCGCATGGCGGAGAAAGTCTCGCCAAACTTCAGTCTCGCGTCATCGGCTGGATGGAAGAACAGCAGAGCCTCGACGGGCACATGATCGCAATCGCCAATGCCGCGGTGATCCGGGCCGCCGTTCTCCATGTGCTGAACGCGCCGCTCGCCTCGTTCTGGCTGACGGATATCGAACCGCTTGCCATCCTGCGCATGAGCCATGACGGCCGCCGCTGGGCGCTGCGCTTCGGCCGCTAAGGCGACCATTCCCAACGCGAAATTTAGATAAGCCTTACGCAAGCAAGTTGCGCGATACCTATTGAACCCGGCTTGCCGGGCGCTAAGTCCTTGCCCCGGGGAGACCAGCCATGACGTATGATTGGAGTGGGGAGCGTACACGGCGCATGCGTCTTCTGAAGATCGCGACCGCCGTTGTTCTCATAGGCTTTGTCATCAGCATCCCGATGCTGGTGAGCTGAAAGAAGGGCGAGCAGCCAAACTGCTCGCCTTTTCGCATTATTGCTGCGGAATCTGGATGACCGCAAAGAACAGGCCGAGCTGGCGGATCGCGTGCGCGAAGCCTTCATAATCCACAGGCTTGGTGATGTAGACATTGGCGCCGAGATCGTAGCAGCGCTGGATTTCACGCTCGTCATCGGTCGTCGTCAGGATCACCACCGGCATGCGCTTGGTGTGCTCGTTGCCCTTGATCTGCTCGAGAATGTCGATGCCCGAGGTGTCAGGCAGATTGAGATCGAGCAGCACCAGCAGATAGCGGTCCCTGCTGACCTCACCGCTGCGATCGGCACCAAGGATGAAATCGAGAGCGCTCTTGCCATTGGTGAAGGGAACGATCTCGTTGTTCACGCCGGCCCGGCGCACGTTCTTCTCGATAAGGCGGGCATGCCCCTCATCGTCTTCGATCATCACGATCGTGACTTCCTGGCCCGTGGCTTTCATGACTCTGTACCCTTTACGATGGTGGTGAGATCCGAAGGCAGGAGCAGCGTGAACGTGCTGCCGGTACCCTCAATCGACTCGACAGTAATGTCGCCGCCCAAATTTCGTATTAACGAACGCACATATGCGAGGCCGATCCCCTCGCCCGGCTGGTCTTGCTCGCCGGCGCGGCGGAACAGCTCAAAAACGCGCTCGCGGTCGTTCTTTGCAATACCGCGGCCATTATCCTCGACATCGATCTTGATACGGCCCTTGCCGGCAGGCATTGCCCGGACCGCAATCTTCACCGGGCGGCCAGGATAGCGGTATTTGACCGCATTGTCGAAAAGGTTGCCGACGATCTGGTCCAGCGAGAAGCGGTCCGTGATGAGCGCCGGAACGCGAATGTCCATCTCCATCGTCCCGTCGGCAGCGACCACCTGGTGGTGAACGCTCGCAGCCGCAGTCTCCATCGCGGCCTTGAGGTCGACCCTCTCCGGAACCAGTTTGCGGCGCCCGTCGCGGGAAATCTTCAGGATGGCGTTGATCAGCGAATCCATCTTCCGCGTCGACGAGCGGATGAAGCTCATCGCCTCCGGAAGGTCTTCCTCCACCGCCAGCCGCGCTTCCTTGATCTCGCTTTCGCTCGGCTTCTTCTCGTCGGCCATCACATAGGCCGTCACTGCAATGAGGCTCGCCTCCAGCTCGCTGAGGAAGCCCATGATATTGACCAGCGGCGCGCGCAGGTCGTGGGTGACGATATAGGCGAAGCGCTGGATCTCCTGGTTCGCCTGCATCAGATCCTCCGTGCGCTCGTTGACGCGCTCCTCAAGGCCGCTGTTCAGCGCTTCCAGTTCCTCACGCGCCCGCGACAGATCGCGCACATGTTGGAAGATAATGAGGATGGCGCCGCCAAGCACAATCACGATCGCCAACGCACCGCCGACGGTGACCCATTGCAGATCGCTGGCGGCCTCGAGCTGCTCGGCAACGATCACCCGCAAATGCTCGTCGGTCAGCCCAATGAAGCCGATCATAAGGCGCCGGGCATCGTCCATGTAGACGCGCCCGCTGTCGTTGCTGACGATGGCAAGCGCTTCCTGCTGCCTTCCGCTTTGGGCGAGCGCTACGGTGTTCTCGACCTCTGCCAGCTTGCCGTCGATCGCCTTGTCGAGGTCAGGCAGTTTCCCGGCATATTCCGGGTAGTTGGCAACGGCATCGGCAAGGCGCTTTCGCCGCTCCGGCAGATTTTTCAAGGCCAGATTGAAAGGATCGAGATAGCTCTGCTCGCCGGTCAGCAGAAAGCCGCGCTGGCCGGTTTCGGCATCCTGAAGCGCCGACAGCAGATCGGCCGAGCCGCTGCGGATCCGGCGCATCTCGGCAACGGTATCGGAATAGACCCGGTTTTCTCTCGTCAACCACAGCGAGGTCCCGACGATGCCCACCAGAAGCAGAACGCCGAGCCCGAGCATGATCAGCGTCGAGCGAACGAAGGAGGTGTTGGATGACATCAGGGATTTCTCTGAAAAGGATTTTCTGAAATACAAGTGACGGAAAAACGCCCTGCGATCAACCCGATGACCGCAAGGCAATGATACCCAGCGTGACTATAAATGGGATTTGCGTCAGTGTTTGACGCCGTCGCCCGCTATCGACGGACTGGTCACCGAAACCGGATCGCTTGCCGGAAACGTATCCTCAAGGCCGCGATCAAGCTGCGCTTCCAGCTCCTGCTCTGCCTTGGAAACGCGCGCACTCTCGCGAACGCGCATATCGCCGCCTTCCTGCGCCTCGGCCGAAGCAAATTCGCCCATCAGCGCCTTCGCCTTGTCGATTGCGTTTTGCCGGTTGAGATCATCGGCTCCCTTCATCTGAACGGAGACGACCTCGCCGCCATCACTGACGAATTCGACGGTGAATCCCGATTTTCCGCCATGGCTGGGAATGACCTGAGTGCCGACGACCTGCATGGACCTATCCTCCTGAGCGTTTCAACTTCAATGTCCAAACGGCAGAGGCGATCGCTTGGTTCCGCGGGACGGCTATCAGGATTGGCGCAGGTAGCTGATGGTCAGCTCGAGTTCAAGATTGACGATCGGCATGCGCTGACCGTTCTGCACCTCGATGCTGAGCCGCTCGCCCGGCGCCGACGGCAACCCATCCAGCGCCATTTCCGCCAGCACGCGCTTGGCCTGTTCAACGGCCGAGATCAGATCCGGAAACTCGAAAGCCCGGTCGGCTGGCACAGTGCCGTCATTGTCATGCGTCTTGAAATAGAATGCGGACATTGCTTCCCACTCTGGTTTTGCTCTTTAAAGCGGGAAACAGGCTAAAGGTTTCAATTCGCGTCTAAAAACTTGGGCGGAGCCGGCCAGGCCCGTCGTTTCCGTGCGACCACCGATCCCTTGCGTCGTTCTGCAGCCCAGTGATTGCAGCAAACAATCACTACCCGTTTTCAACGAACATTTCAGACTTCGATGATATTGCTATGTCTTATATGGGGTGAGGAATGACGATGCCGGGGTTCTTTCGTAGCCGTGCCGGAAGGCAATGTTTATCGGTCATGATGCTGGGAACGGTCCTTTGGCTGCTCGGCGCCTGGCTGCAATTCGGCGACGGGCTGTCGGCTTTTGTGCAGATGTTCGATGATTACGGCGCCGAGAAGCTGGTGCTCGCCTTCGTCATCGCCGGTGCGATGAGCTTCATCTATTCGATCCTGCGCATTGCCGATCTCCGCCAGGAAATGGAGCTTCGTGCCGCGGCCCAGTTCAAGGCCGATTGGACGGCCACCCACGATCACCTGACCAAGCTTCCGAACCGCTACGCCTTCGAGCGCAAGAAACTCACCCGCTCCACGCCGAAGAACCACGAGCATGCAGAGGCGGAAGCGCTGAATGTCACCGTGTTTTCCGTCGATCTCGACGGCTTCAAGAAGGTCAACGATCTCGTCGGCCACAAGGGCGGAGACATCCTGTTGATCGAGGTTGCCCGGCGCATCTGTTCGCTCGGCAATGCCGATTGCGTCTACCGCTTCGGCGGCGACGAATTCGTCATCATCGGCGCCGGCATGACCGAGGAGCGCGAGCGGCATTTCGCGCGCGTCCTGATTCAGGCCGTCACCAGGCCAATCAGCATCGACGGCTTTGCCGTCGAGGTTGGCGCCAGTGTCGGCTACGAGCGCTGGATCGAGGGCAGCGAGCCGCTCGAAAACGCCGCGCACCGCGCCGATCTTGCGATGTACGAAGCAAAGTCGCGCGGCCCCAACCATGCCCTCGCCTTCGAAGCCTCGATGCAGGACAAGGTCGCCGAACGCGCGGCTCTCGAAGCCAAACTGCGCACCGCCATCCAGCAAAAGGCCATCCGGCCCTTCTACCAGCCGCTGATCGACCTGAAGACCGGCGATATCTGCGGCTTCGAGGCGCTAGCCCGCTGGACCGACGATAGCGGTGTCAGCATCCCGCCGCCTGTCTTCATCGGCATTGCCGAAGAGACCGGGATGATCACCGAGCTCTTCGAAAACCTGCTGACCCAGGCCTGTGGCGATGCACTGGCCTGGCATGACCGGATCGTGCTCTCCTTCAACATCTCGCCGGTGCAGATGGAAGACAGATTGCTGGCCTCGCGCGTACTCAAGGTGCTGGTCGCCTCCGGCCTGCCGCCGGAGCGGCTGGAGATCGAGATTACCGAAAATGCCCTGATCCAGGATCCGGCGGTGGCCGCCGTCATCCTTGATGAACTGCATGCGGCGGGCGTCCAGATCGCCCTTGACGACTTCGGCACCGGCTATTCCAGCCTTGCCCAGCTCGCCCGTTATCGCTTCGACAAGATCAAGATCGACAAGAGCTTCGTTGCCACCTACCAGGACGACGAACGCCAGGAAAAGATCGTCCGCGCCATGCTCGGCCTCGGCCACAGCCTGAACATCAAGACGACGGCCGAGGGCATCGAGGAACACAGCCAGCTCGGTTACCTCACCCGCCTCGGCTGCGACATCGGCCAGGGCTACCTGTTCGGAAAGGCCATGCCAGCCGATCAGGCCAGCGCGTTTATCGCCGAGCGGATGCAGACGCTGTCTGCTGCGGGATAGCCGGAGGTATCCTGAAAGCCTGCGGGCCTGAATCCGGCGAGCCGATGCAAATCACCACGCTCTCAGGAACCAAACCGCGCAGACCGCGTTGCTTTTCCAGTCTCGTCAACAGAACGTTGGAAGAAGCATGAAGAAAATAATAGTGGCCTGCCTGCTCGCCATCACCTCGATTTCGGCAATCCCGTCGCCAAGCATGGCGGCTCCCACGGAGCGGCAAAGGGAAACGTGGGCGAGAACCCACGGACAGGAGTATCGTCCGTTGCGCCATAGCCGCGATTACCGCGACGACAGACGTTACCGTCCACGTTGCCATACGGAGACCGTTCGCTATTGGCGTCACGGTGATCTCATTCAAAGACGTGAACGGATTTGCCGGTGATAGCCTGACAGATCAGTCTTCGGATCAACCTATGCCCGTCGCACACCATTGCGGCGGGCATTTTTGATCAAAACGTCGAGCGCTTGGGAAATGTCAGGATGAAGACGCTGCCGGCACAGAACGCATCTGACCAGAATCAAAGCAAGCAGAGCTGCCCAAAAGTCTCATCGCAAAAGAGCGATCAGAGGCTTTCTCAAGCCTCACCTTAGAATGCGTATTCGGTGATGAAAAATGGTAGCGGGGGGCGGAATTGAACCGCCGACCTCAGGGTTATGAATCCTGCGCTCTCACCAACTGAGCTACCCAGCCACACCATCCAGACAAGCCCTTCACAAAGCGGCAGCCCGTCGGATGAGCGGGTTATTAAGAGCGTCTCGGCTTTGTGTCAAGCACGTGAAGGAGAAAAAGGGAGCGCTGCAGCATGGCTTTTCCCAACAATTTCACGCAGCCACCGGCTGGCTCAGAAGCGCTTTCAGCGAGGCTTCCGCTGCAGGCTCACGTTCCGAGCGTTCGATGAAGCCGCCGCCGAAAACGCGGGCGTCGTCGCCCGGCGCCGAATAGAGCGCACAGGCCTGGCCCGGCGCGATACCGGCTTCGCCGACGGTCAGATCGACATAGATGCCCGATGCGTCGGCGCGCAGCACCGCCGGTTCCGGCACACGGGTGGAGCGGACCTTGGCATAGCAGGCGAAGCCTTCACCGGCAGCAGCCTGCAGCAGCGGTTCGTCGCCCAGCCAGTTGACGTCGCGCAGATAGACGCGGTGGGTTTCCAGCGCTTCCTTGGGGCCGACGATGACGCGGCGCGAGCGCGCGTCGAGATAGACGACATAGAGCGGGTCGCCAGTGGCGACGCCGATGCCGCGGCGCTGGCCGATCGTATAATGCAGGATACCGTCATGACGGCCGAGCACGCGGCCGTCGAGATGAACTATCTCGCCCGCCAGCGCCGCATTTGGCTTCAGCTTGTTGATGACATCGGAATACTTGCCCTGCGGCACGAAACAGATGTCCTGGCTATCGGCCTTCTTGGCAACGACGAGGCCCATCTCTTCGGCGAGCTTGCGCGTTTCCGCCTTCGGCAGGCCGCCCAGCGGAAAGCGCAGATAATCGATCTGCTCCTGCGTCGTCGCGAACAGGAAGTAGCTCTGGTCGCGATCGGCATCGGCAGGGCGATAGAGTGCCCGGCGTCCCGGCGCGCCGCTTGCGGGGTTGGGCCGCGAACGGATGTAATGGCCGGTGGCCAAGGCATCGGCGCCGAGCTCCTTGGCGGTTTCCAGCAAATCAGCGAACTTGACTGTCTGATTGCAGGACACGCAGGGGATCGGCGTTTCACCGGCCACATAGCTTTCCATGAACGGGTTGATCACCGTATCGCGAAAGCGCTTTTCATAATCGAGCACGTAATGCGGAATGCCGAGCGTCTCGCAGACGCGGCGCGCATCGTCGATATCCTGACCGGCGCAGCACGAACCGGCGCGGTGAACGGCGGCGCCATGATCGTAAAGCTGCAGGGTGATGCCGAGAACGTCATAGCCCTGGCGTTTCAGAATTCCGGCCACGACGGAGCTGTCGACGCCGCCCGACATGGCCACGACGACACGGGTGTCTTCCGGCTTCTTGTCAAAATCCAGTGTATTCACGTCCCACTGCCAAATTCTGCGCGAGTTCCGCGATTGATGCGACCGGCATGCTTTGCGCTGCAAATACGGCCGGTTTCGATGCCACCGGCGGGCTCGTCCGCCGGGCTTTCCGTGCCGCTGGATATAGAAAGGATTGGCCGCCCACGCAAGGGGCAGCCTCCACAGCCGGAATTCGGCCGCCGTCCCGACGAGTGAACGGCCTATGCCGCGCAGAATTCAGTTCTCCAGGCAGGGATCGGCAAAAAGAAAACCTTTCAGCGCGCCGGAGAGCGTCTTGCCGACCACGACCAGCCAGATCATCGCAAGCGCCGCCACTAGCACGCCGCCGAAACTTGTCAGCAGTGGAAAGTCGAGGAGTTGGCCAAGCCGCAGCGTCGTCACCGCATAGACGCCGATCGGAAAGGTGAAGGCCCACCAGCCGAGATTGAACGGCAGCCCCTCGCGCGCATGGCTGACCGTCGTGGCGATGGCGATCGCCAGCCACCAGAGCCCGTAACCCCAGAGCAGAACGGCGCCGAGCAGGCTCGCCCCGGCCATCGCCGTCGCCAGTTCGCCGAGCCCCTTTGCTTCCAGCACGCTGGCGCTATTGGCGGCAAATAGAGCCAGACCGAAAGCACCGGTGCCGATCGGGCCGAGCGCCAGAAAGCTCGTCGCGCTCATATTGGCAGGCGGCAATTTGTGCAGCGCCATGCGCAGGAACAGGATTACCAGAATGCCGAGCGCCAGCGGCACGGAGCAGGCCCAGAGGACATAGCTCGCGAACAGCATGGTGAATTGCGGCGCACCGGACGGCAGGTGCGCCATTAGCATCGCGCCGCTGCCGGCGGTCACCTCAGAGGCGACGATAGGCAGCAGCCAGACCGCCGTCATCTGATGGATCGCGTGCTCCTGCCGGGTGAACATGGCAAGCGGAATGGAAAGACCGGCAAGGATCGCCAGCGCCGCATCGAACCACCATAGCGATTGCGCGATATCGATCGCGAAATCCCCGACCAGCGGCTGCCCGAAGATCACGAAGCCGTTGATGATGGTGGCGAGTCCCATCGGAATGCAGCCAAAGAACATCGAAAGCACCGGATGATCGAAGATCCGGCGCGCATCGCCAGGATAGATGATCCACTTCGCCGCGTAGATCAGCGAAAGAGCAATGAAGAGCAGGATGTTCGCCACCCACAGCGTTTCGCCGAGGCTGTAGAGCGCCGGTGCCGATGGAAACTGCGCCAGGCAGACGGCGAACATCCCGGTACCCATGGTCGCTGCAAACCAGTTGGGCGTGAAATGCCGGACAAGCCGCAGCCCTTCGCTGGGAACATCACCGGCACCGGTTTTCATCAGAATGGTCATTGCCGCTCGCCTCATCTTTCGGCGTCACCAATAGACCCTTGAATTAATCGCTTCCAACGAATTGTGATTGTCAAACCGTTCGATAAAATCGATGAAACTATACTAAAATAAATGCCCCGGCCTAGTTAGCCGAGGCAATCTTTCTTCATCTCTCCAGCGCGATGCAGCCAGGCGTCAGAGCCTCAATGCCCACCGCTGGCCGATGCATCCGTCATCTTTTCGAGCACTTGATCCAGGCTGAAGCTTGCAGATTTCTGCCGGGGCGGAAACTCTTTGAACGATGACAGGAATTCCGCCACGCCTGCCTGGGCCGGCACAAGCAGATAGATGTGCCGGAACATCCAATCGTAGAACGTATTGGAGGTCTGTATCGCGCGTTCGTATGGATCCATCCGCAGATTGAAGTATAGTTGGACCAAGGGCCAACTACTGCCGCGGTCAGGGACGGCTTGATGCCGGTGTTTCGCGCATTGGAAGGATCAGCCTGACGGCGGCGATCGCTAGAAAATCCCTGTCTACCGTGATAATCGGACTGCAGGCACCCTACCTCTGCGCATCGGCACAAGGATTGACATGACCCTTGATCAGCTTCGAATTTTCGCGGCGGTAGCGTCCGTCGAGCACATCACCAGGGGCGCCGAGAAACTCAACCTCAGCCAATCGGCCGTCAGCGCAGCCATAAAAGCCCTCGAGACCCGTTACGACATCGAGCTCTTCGATCGAGTTGGACGATCGATCGTGCTGAACCCGGCCGGGCGAAAATTTCTGCCGGAAGCATTGAAGGTGCTGGCAAGTGCGGCGGCGGCTGAAGCGGCGCTCATCGACCTCGGCAACCTTCAAGTTGGTGACCTGTCGATCATGGCAAGCAACACCATCGTTTCACACTGGCTGCCCAAGCGCCTGGCGGCCTTCCGGCGGCAATATCCGGGCATCAAGCTCCGCACGAGCATGGGCAACACCAGTGAAGTGACCGCTGCCGTGAAGGCGGGCGTTGCGGAGATCGGACTCATCGAATGGCCGACCGACGACCCTGATGTTGCCGCGATGCAGCTGGACGAGGATGAAATGGTAGTGATCGTCTCGCCGGATCATCCATGGGCCTCGAGAACCCGTCCTCTCGACAATCTGAGTGAAACGTCCTGGGTGCTGAGGGAGTTGGGCTCCGGAACCAGATTCGCCTTCAAGAGCCTTCTGGAACTTCACGCTACACCGGCAGCATCCATCGACGTGGTGATGGAGCTACCCGACAACTCGGCCGTGGTAGGCGCGGTCGAGCAGGGATTAGGAGCCACGTTGATATCGAAAAGTGCCGCCGAAACCTCGATACTGTCGGGACGCGCGGTACAGACAACTATAGCGCCCCTTCCACGACCCTACTTCCTGATCCGCAACCCTGATCGCTATAACTCGAACGCGGCGAAAGCTTTTGAGAAGATCGCCCTGGATAGAGCTAAGACGCCTTCGACGCGATGATCTCACCAATTACCGGCGCGCCTTAACGGCACATCGCCTTCGGTCATCCGCTCGGCGTCGGCCTGCGGCATCGGCTTGCCGAGCAGATAGCCCTGCACTTCCGCAAAACCCTCCCGCCGTAGCCTCTGCAGCTGCTCTTCCGTCTCGATGCCTTCGGCAAGCGTCACCGCATTGAACCCTGAGCCGATGCCGACGACGGCACGGATGATTGCCAGATTGCCGGGGTCACTCTCCATGCCGGCGACGAAACTGCGGTCGAGCTTGATCTTGTCGAAGGCAAAGGCCCGCAGATAGCTGAAAGACGAATAGCCGGTGCCGAAATCGTCGATGGCGATGCGCAGGCCGAGCTCCTTCAGGGCCCGAAGCAGCGGCAGGCTCTGTTCGACATCGGCGAGGAAAACGGACTCGGTGATTTCGATCTCCAGCCGCTGCGCCTGCAAGCCGCTGTCGCCGAGCGCCGAAACGACGGTCGCGAGCAGCGTGTTGTGGCGGAACTGGCAGACCGAAAGATTGACGGCGATCTTTAGATGTCCGGGCCAGCCGGCTGCAACGCGGCAGGCTTCGCGCAGCACCCATTCGCCGATCGGCACGATCAGCCCGGTTTCTTCGGCGAGCGGAATGAATTCCATCGGCGCCACAAGCCCGCGGCTCGGGTGATGCCAGCGGATCAATGCTTCGAAACCGGCGAGTTCGCCGCTCGCCGCCTGCACGATCGGCTGGTAGTGAAGCTCGAACTGCCGCTTCTCGACGGCATCGCGCAATTCAGCGATGAGCTGATGACGCCGCTCCACTTCAAGGCGCATTTCCGTCTCGTAGAAACGGTAGGTGGAGCGGCCGCTTTCCTTGGCGGCGTAAAGCGCCAGATCGGCATGCCGCATCAGCACGTCGGCATCGCCGGCATGATCCGGCGCCAAGGCGACACCGATGCTGCAGGTCACGTGCTCGTTGCTGCCGTCGAGATCGAAAGGCGCGCTGAGCACGGCGAGCAGCTGCTCGGCAAAGCGTCCAGTCCGGCCGCAATCGCCGGATTTCAGCACGATCGCAAACTCGTCGCCGCCTAGGCGCGCCACGAGATCCCCCTCCTCCAGGAGCATCTTCAGCCGCCGCGCCACCTGGCAGAGCAGCGCGTCGCCGGCCGCGTGACCCTTGCTGTCGTTGATCAGCTTGAAGTGATCGACATCGAGGTACAGCAGCGCGATCGGCGTCTGCGCCGTTGCTGCCGCGGCATGGCTCTCGATGTGATCGGCAAAAGCCGCGCGGTTCGGCAGCCCGGTGAGGGCATCGTGCATGGCAAGATGCGCAAGGCGCGCTTCGAAGGCGCGCTCCTCGGTCACGTCCTGCGAGATGCCGAGAAGATAGCGGCGCTGACGACCCTCAGATGCTGGAAGCGCACGCTTCACCGTCTTCAGCAGACGATGGCCGCCGCCCTTCTTGGCAATGACTTCCTCGAAAGTGATCGTGATGTCTTCTTCCAGCACCCGCTTGTCCTGCTCGCGGAAAAACCGGGTCTTGTCGCGAAACACCACGCGGTCGGTCTTGCCGACGATCTCTCGGCCGGGCATTTCGGCAATCGTGGCGCTCTGGCGGTTGAACAGCACATAGCGCCCGTCGTCTTCCATATCCTTGACGAAGACACCGACCGGCAGATTATCGACGATGCTGTCGAGCAGTGAGCGGGCATCTGTGACCTGCCGTCTGGCGGCGTTGACCTCGGTTCGGTCCTGAACGATGGCAAGAATGGCATTGCCGCCGTCGAAGCGCACCTCGCGCCCGTATGTCAGCACTTCGAAGGGCTCGCCGCTGGCCTTCAAATGCGTCCAGCGCTCGGCCCGCTCGATATCGGTCCGGCCCTGAACGGCGCTGACCATCCGCTCGCGCTCGGTCGCGGGCCGGATGTCGAGCACCGTCATCCGCGCGAAGGCCTCGGCGGAATAGCCGTAGAGATCATGGGCCGCATCGTTGACGATCAGGAAACGCAGCGTGACGGGATCGTAGACCCACATCGGCGACGGATGGGTCTCGAACAGCGAACGGAAGTCATCGTTCGGGGCGTGGAAATCATCTGGATTCGTCGTGGTGGATGCCATGAATCTTATCGGAAATTGAAACGGAACTCCGCCGTTATAACTGAAAAAACTAAATAAAATCAGAATCATAGCGCGCCTAAACTTTAGGCGAAAGCCCGATGAATAGGCATCGTCGTTCTGTAAAATCTCGGCAAGTGCTTCCCGTCACCGCGCCGGTGACTATTCTTTTGCCACCGGCGCCGCATGGCCTAGTTCTTCAGTTTGACCTCGCCGTCCTCTTCGCCACTCCAGTAATGGATGCGATCGGCATGGACCTTGATCATCGCTACGCCCTTGGTGTCGATACCATCCTTGAACCAATCGTCGAGGTCTTTGGTCCAATGTTCCTCAAAGGCCTTCTTGTCGCGCACGACCTCGGCTTTACCCTCGACGGCGATCGAGAAGAACTGCTTCCCCTGGAATGTCAGCGAGACCTTGGGGTTACGCTCGATATCGGAGACCATGCGCGAATCCGACCACGTGAAATAGTAGGAGTCGCCGTCGTAATCGACCTCCCGGTTGTTGCTCATCGGCCGGCCGGCGATCGCGCCGCCGTCGGTATGGGTCGATAGCATCGCGACATCGATATCGCGCATCTTCTTGGAAATATCCGCAAGGCTCATCTTCGTCATGACTGGCTCCTCCGTTGTCCAGTCGAAGAAACGGCCACGGCGGTTTTAAGTTCAATGATGGTCGTGCATGCATTGACCGTGATCGGCCAGGATCTCGATGACCCGGCACTGGTCGACGCGCCCGTGGCAGCAGCCCTCGACCATGGTCTCCAGTTCCGCCTTCAGTGCCGTCAGGCTGCGGATACGCTGCTCGACCTCGATGAGACGGGCCTTGGCGATGGCATCGGCGGATGCGCAGGATTGATGCGGGTCGTCCTGCAGCGTCAGCAGCGCCCGGATGGCATCGACCTCGAAACCGAGCTCGCGCGCGTGCCGCACGAAGGCCAGCCGCCGGATATCCGACACTTCATAAGAGCGCTGGTTGCCCTCGCTACGGCTTGGGGCAGCCAGCAATCCGATGCTTTCGTAATAGCGGATCGTCGGCACCTTGACGCCACTCTGACGCGCGGCATCTCCAATGGTGATTTTTTTCATGATCTCCTCTTGCACCTCTAGTGACTAGAGGATGTAGGAAGAAAACCGGTAGAAGACAAGGAACCGGATCATGGCCGAAACATCCCAGGCAAAATACCGCGTCGGCGGCATGGACTGCGCCTCCTGCGCGGCAAAGATCGACACGGCGGTGCGCCGCGTGCCTGGCGTCGAGGATGTCTCGGTCTCCGTGACTGCCGGTACGATGACGGTGCGCCACGACGGCAGCAGCGATCTCGGCACCATCGAGAAACGCGTCACCGGCCTTGGCTATTCCGTCGTTCCGATGGCGGCGGGCGGCAAAGATGCCAGGCACGAAAAGACCGCTGTCCACCACGACCATTCCGGACATGACCACAATCACGAGCATGAGCATGCAGGGCATTCGCATGATGAGGCCGAAATCCCCGGCCTGCATGGTCATGATCACGCGCCGTCCACCGGTCCCTGGTGGAAAAGCAGCAAGGGAAGGCTCACCATCCTGTCGGGCGCGGCCTTCGTCATAGCCTATGCGGCGGGTCACCTTGTCCCGGCGATCGCGCCTTACGCATTCATGGTCGCGATGCTGATCGGTCTTGTACCCATCGCAAGGCGGGCGATGATGGCGGCGCTGGCCGGCACGCCGTTTTCGATCGAGATGCTGATGACCATCGCCGCCGTCGGCGCCGTCGTCATCAATGCGGCGGAAGAAGCCGCAGCCGTCGTCTTCCTCTTCCTTGTCGGCGAGTTGCTGGAAGGCGTTGCGGCGGGTAGAGCCCGGGCAAGCATCCAGTCGCTGACCGCGCTCGTCCCGAAAAGCGCATTGCTTGAGGAAAACGGCGCAACCCGCGAAGTCCCGGCCGAGACGCTTGCCGTCGGCGCCATCATTTTGGTGCGCCCCGGCGACCGGATTTCGGCCGACGGCATCATTGTTTCCGGCGAAAGCGCAATCGACGAAGCCCCCGTTACAGGCGAGAGCGTTCCGGTTCGCAAGACGCCTGATGACATCGTCTTTGCCGGAACGGTGAATGGCGATGGCGCATTGCGCGTCCGCGTCACCGCGGCATCGGCCGACAACACCATCGCCCGCGTCGTCAAGCTCGTCGAGGAAGCCCAGGAATCGAAGGCGCCGACCGAGCGTTTCATCGACCGCTTCTCGAGCTATTATACGCCCGGTGTCGTGGCAGTTGCCGCACTGGTCGCGATCCTGCCGCCTCTTGTCGCAGGCGGCGCCTGGGATGAATGGATCTACAAGGGTCTGGCGATCCTGCTGATCGGCTGCCCATGCGCATTGGTGATCTCGACGCCCGCCGCCATCGCCGCCTCGCTCTCGGCAGGTGCGCGCCGCGGCCTGCTGCTGAAGGGCGGCGCCGTGCTGGAAGGCCTCGGCAAGATCACCGCCGTCGCGCTGGACAAGACCGGCACGCTGACCGAAGGCAAGCCGAAGGTCACCGATATCGTCTCCTTCGGCACGTTGACCCAGGCGCAGATCCTGTCGCGCGCTGCCGTACTTGAGCGCAACTCCAGCCACCCTCTGGCATTGGCAATCCTCAACAGGGCAACGGCCGACAAGCTGCCGGTCCCGCCTGCCCTTGAAGCCTCGGCCGTTGCAGGCAAGGGAATGAGCGGTCGTGCCGGTGGCGAGAAGCTCGACCTCTTTTCCCCCGCCGCCGTGCGCGAGCGGCTGACCGCCGAGCAGGGCGAAGCGATCCAGACACTGAACGACGACGGCAAGACCGTCTCGATCCTTCTCGTCAATGATACGATTGCCGGGCTGGTCGCCATGCGCGACGAAGCGCGAGACGACGCGCGGGCCGGCCTCGACGCTCTCAAGGCCCGCGGCGTGAAGATCGTCATGCTGACAGGCGACAATGCCCGCACCGCCCAGGCGATCGGCAAGCAGCTCGGTATCGATGTGCGCGCCGAACTGATGCCTGAAGACAAGCAGCGCATCGTCGGCGAATTGAAGCGCGAGGGCTTCACTGTTGCCAAGGTCGGTGACGGCATCAACGATGCCCCGGCGCTTGCCGCCGCCGATATCGGCATCGCGATGGGTGGCGGAACCGATGTCGCGCTCGAAACTGCGGATGCGGCGATCCTTCACGGACGTGTCGGCGATGTCGCGGAGATGATCGCACTGTCGCAGCGGACGATGCGCAACATCTTCCAGAACATCACGATCGCGCTCAGTCTCAAGGCGGTTTTCCTGTTCACTACGATCATTGGCGTCACCGGTCTGTGGCCTGCAATCCTGGCCGATACCGGCGCAACGGTGCTGGTGACGATGAACGCGCTTCGCCTGCTCAAGCCGCGCGGCTGAAAACACCGGCGCTGCGGAACATTTTGCCGTCTTGTGCATTGAGGCATCCGGGCGGATTGCGCCCTGGCGATTTCAGCGGGAGGACACCATGGATCGCAGGAATCTTACGGCATTGCTGGGCATATTGGCCGTTGCGGGCTACCAGAACCGCGACAAGATTGCAGCCACGCTTCGCGAACTGACCGGCGGCGCACAGCCGCAAGCCTCGGGCACCCAGCCTGGCGGAGCCGCGCCACAAGCGGATGGTGGAGGCCTGGGTGGTCTCCTTGGTGGCATTCTCGGCGGCGGGCAAGATGGCGGCGGCGCGACACAAACCGGCGGCCTCGGCGGTTTGGGTGGCCTTCTCGGCGGCCTTGCCGGTGCAGGCGGCCTTGGCGACCTGCTGAAAGGCGGCTCGGCCGGCGGCATATTGAGCGGCGGCCTTGGCGGCCTGCTCGATCACTTCCAGCAGAACGGCTTCGGCGACACGGCGAATTCCTGGGTTTCCTCTGGCGAGAACAAGCCGATCGACAACGGCCAGCTCTCCCAGGCCCTCGGCCCCGATATTGTCGACGAGCTCGCCAAGGCGACCGGCCTCAACAAGGATGACCTTCTCGCCCGCCTCTCCAAGACCCTGCCGCAGGCGGTCGACGGGCTGACGCCGCAAGGCCGCGTGCCCGACGCAGGCAGCATCAGCGCCTGATCGCTCAAAACGGAAAAGCCCGGCGCAGTTTCCCGCGCCGGGCTTTTCTTGTCTTCCTGGGAGGAAAATCAATCGACGGCGAAGACCAGCGGCTTGGCCTGGCGGATCGCTGCATTGGCGGTCAGCTTGGCAAGAACTTCGTCGTTCAGCGGTCCATCAACATATAGCAGCGCGATCGCATCGCCGCCCTGCTTGTCACGGCCGAGCTGGAAGTTGGCGATATTGACGCCGGCCGAGCCGAGCGTCGTGCCGATGAAGCCGATCATGCCGGGGACGTCGGTGTTGGTGATATAGACCATGTGCGAGCCGACATCGGCGTCAAGGTTGATACCCTTGATCTGGATGAAGCGCGGCTTGCCGTCCGAGAACACGGTACCGGCGATCGAGCGGGTCATGGTGTCGGTCTTGACCGTCAGCTTGATGTAGCCGTCGTAGACACCGGTCTTGTCGCGCTTGACCTCGGAGAGGACGATGCCCTTTTCCTTGATCATAACAGGCGCCGAAACCATGTTGACGTCCGCCACCTGGCTGCGGATCAAACCGGCGAGCGTTGCCGAGGTCAGCGCACGGGTGTTCATGCCGGCGGTGACGCCGTCATAGAGGATCTCGATTTCCTTGATCGGCTCGTCGGTGACCTGACCGACGAAGGCGCCGAGAACATCAGCCAGCTTGATGAACGGCTTCAGAAGCGGTGCTTCCTCGGCGGTGATCGACGGCATGTTGATGGCGTTAGAAACCGCACCCTTGACGAGGTAATCCGACATCTGCTCGGCAACCTGCAAAGCAACGTTTTCCTGGGCTTCGGTGGTCGACGCACCCAGATGCGGCGTGCAGACGACGTTCGGCAGGCCGAAGAGCGGGCTTTCCTTGGCAGGCTCGACTTCGAAGACGTCGAAACCGGCACCGGCGACATGGCCTGATTTGATGGCTTCGGCGAGTGCGGCTTCATCGACCAGACCGCCACGGGCGCAGTTGATGATACGAACGCCGGGCTTGGTCTTGGCAAGGTTGTCCTTGCCGAGAATACCGCGGGTCTTGTCGGTCATCGGAACGTGCAGGGTGATGAAGTCGGCCTGAGCCAGCAGCTCGTCGAGCTCGACCTTGGTGACGCCCATTTCCTGGGCGCGCTCGGCCGACAGGAAGGGGTCGTAGGCCAGGACATGCATGCCGAGGCCGATCGCCTTCTTGCAGACGATGCCGCCGATATTGCCGGCGCCGATGACGCCGAGCGTCTTGCCGGTAATTTCGACACCCATGAACTTCGACTTTTCCCACTTGCCGGCCTGCGTCGAGGCATCGGCCTGTGGCAGCTGGCGGGCAACGGCAAACATCAGCGCGATGGCGTGCTCGGCGGTGGTGATCGAGTTGCCGAATGGCGTGTTCATGACGATGATGCCGCGGCGCGAGGCAGCCGGGATATCGACATTGTCGACGCCGATACCGGCGCGGCCGATGACCTTGAGATTGGTCGCCGAAGCGATCAGCTTCTCGGTCGCCTTCGTGGCCGAGCGGATGGCGAGGCCATCATAGTTGCCGATGATTTCGGCGAGCTTGTCCTTGTCCTTGCCGAGCTGCGGCTGGAAATCGACTTCGACGCCGCGGTCGCGGAAAATCTGGACGGCGGTTTCCGACAGTTCGTCGGATACGAGAACGCGAGGTGCCATTGTGGGCTTCCTTCAAAAGTGTTCAGCGATGGATGAAATCAGGGATGCTGGGCTCCGCCATTCCGGCGGAGCCTTATGCGATCAACTCAGGCAGCAGCCTGGGAAAGCGTGGCCTTCTGCGTTTCGAACGCCCAGGAGAGCCACGGCATCAGCTTCTGCATGTCGGAAGCTTCGATGGTGGCACCAGCCCAGATGCGCAGGCCCGACGGGGCGTCGCGGTAAGCGCCGATGTCATAGGCGACGCCTTCCTTCTCGAGGAGAGCGACGAGACCCTTGGCGAAATTTGCCTGGCCATCGGCATCGAGAGCGGTGACATCCTTGTCGACGATCTTCAGGCAGATGGAGGTGTTGGAAGCCGTTTCGGCCTTGACGGCCAGGTTGGCGATCCAGTCGTTCGCAACGATGAAGTCGGCGATGACCTTGGTATTGGCATCGGCGCGCGCCATCAGCGCCTTCAGGCCGCCGAGCTTCTGGGCCCAGAGCAGCGCATCGATATAGTCCTCGACGCAGAGCATCGACGGCGTGTTGATCGTCTCGCCGGTGAAGATGCCCTCGATCAGCTTGCCGCCCGAGGTCATGCGGAAGATCTTCGGCAGCGGCCAGGCCGGTGCATAGGTCGTCAGGCGTTCGACAGCGCGCGGCGACAGGATGATGACGCCATGTGCGCCCTCGCCGCCGAGAACCTTCTGCCAGGAGAAGGTGACGACATCGAGCTTGGCGAAGTCCATGTCCTGCGCAAAGGCAGAGGACGTCGCGTCGCAGATCGTCAGGCCCTTGCGGTCGGCAGGAATGAAATCGGCGTTGGGAACACGGACACCCGAGGTGGTGCCGTTCCAGGTGAAGACGACGTCGCGGTCGAAATCGATGGTCGAGAGGTCAGGCAGCTCGCCATAACCGGCTTCGATCTTGCGGACGTCTTTCAGCTTCAGCTGCTTGACGACATCGGTGACCCAGCCAGCGCCGAAGCTTTCCCAGGCGACCATCTCGACGCCGCGCTCGCCGAGCAGCGACCAGAGCGCCATTTCGACGGCGCCGGTATCGGAGGCGGGAACGATGCCGATGCGGTAATCCGCGGGTACTTCCAGAATTTCACGGGTGAGATCGATGGCCTGCTTCAGCTTCGTCTTGCCGACTTTCGCGCGGTGCGAACGGCCAAGCGGCGCGTCGGAGAGAGCATCGAGCGACCAACCGGGGCGCTTCGAGCAAGGGCCAGAAGAAAAATGAGTATTGTTCGGACGGACGTCCGGCTTTGCGGTGGCAGCGGCCATATGTATACCCTTCCAGGTAATTAGCCTCTCGTTGGGGAGAGGTGTCCCGCCGCCGTAGATACAGACCTCGCCCGTCATGGTCAACGGAGAAGTGTCGCACACTGAGGATTTTTTGACGCAGGTGCGACGCGAGGCCTGAAAAGCAAAAAGCCGCCCGAAGGCGGCTTTCGCAGGATCGATAGAGATCCGATTACTTGTAGACAGGCTGCTGCAGCGGAATTTCCGGCTGGGGCTCGTAAGCGACGGGCTGCTCGCAACCGCCGAAGAGGTAGCGTGCACCGGCGCGGACTTCGTGGACGTTGAAGCCCTTGTCGCGGCCCGGGCCGCCGTTCTCAGCATAGCCGAACATGTTGCCACCATCGACATGCAGGAAGCGGTAACCGACATCAGCCTTGACGTTGCAGGTGACGTCGATCGATGCACCGGCCATCAGAGCGTAGCTGAAGCGCCAGTCGCCCTTGCCGTTATGCGTGACGGTATCGTCGCAACCAAAACCGCTGCCGCTGGTGTCGCAAGACGTGTTGCGCAGATCTTTCCACTTAACGTAGGAACCACCGATACCGGCACCGACATAAGGCGTGAAGACGCCATAGGTGCCAAGATCCACATAGGCATTCGCCATCAGCGTCCATGCCGTCAAGGAAGACAGATCGGTCGAAGAGCAGGTGACCTGGCAGGCACCGAAGGCAGAACCGCCGCCAGTCGTCGAGCCGTGGAAGTCGCTCTTGCCGAGATAGTCGAGCGTCAAGTCGGTACGCAGGTAGCTGTTGACCTGATAACCAACACCGCCGCCAACGGTGAAGCTGTCCCGCAGGTCCGAGGTAGTGAAGTCCACTTCGTCAGCGGAGCTTCCGCCCTGATAGAACTTGGCACCGCGCAGATCGTTGAAGCCATAACCGACATCGCCGCGCAGGTACCAGCCGGTCGCTTCGGTAACAGTCACCTCAGGCGGCATTTCCGGAACCGGCTCGACAGGAGCGAGATCGGCCGCCAGTGCATTCGAGGTCATAAGCAGTGCGGCGAAGATGCCGGCCAAGCCTTTTTTCATGATCCACTCCAAAGAAGTTACATTGGCCGAGCGCGAGCCTGCCAATCTGATACGCTTTGTCTGGATAATGAACGGGAAACGTTAAAACCCGCTTAACTACGAATATTTACCGTGTTTGTTCATAGAGCGGACACCATAATTCTTGCGGCAACAAAAAACCGGCGCTTGTGACGCCGGCTCAATGCAAGACATCGGGAGGATCTTACGCCGCGCTGCGGACGTTCGAGATCGTGCCGATCAGGTCGTTGACGATGCGCTCGATCTGGGCGCGGTCGTCACCCTCGGCCATGACGCGGATCAGCGGCTCGGTGCCCGACGGGCGAATAACGAGGCGGCCGTTCTTCGACAGCTCGGCTTCGGCATCGGCAATCGCCTTCTGCACCTGGATATCTTCAAGCGGCTTGCCGCCAGAGATACGCACATTGCGCAGCAGTTGCGGCACGGGCTCGAAGCGGCGGCAAATTTCGCTGACGGTCTTGCCGGTGCGCTTGACGGCAGCCAGGATCTGCAGCGCCGCCACGAGGCCATCACCCGTCGTGCCGTAGTCGGACATGACGATATGGCCGGATTGTTCGCCGCCGACGTTGAAATTGTTCTGGCGCATGTGCTCGACCACATAGCGGTCGCCGACCTTGGTGCGGGCAAGTGTCATGCCCTTGTCACCGAGGAACCGTTCCAGGCCGAGGTTCGACATCACGGTTGCGACAATACCATTGCCGCGCAGCTGCTGGCTTTCGGCCCAGCTCTCGGCAATCACAGCCATGAGCTGGTCGCCATCGACGACGGCACCGTTCTCATCGACGATGATCACACGGTCTGCGTCTCCATCGAGCGCGATGCCGATATCGGCCCGGACTTCATCGACCTTCTTCTGCAGGGCAACCGGGCTGGTCGAGCCGCAATTCAGGTTGATGTTGGTGCCATTCGGCTCGTTGCCGATGGTGACAACCTCGGCGCCGAGCTCCCAGAGAGCGGCGGGCGCAACCTTGTATGCAGCGCCATTGGCGCAGTCGATGGCGATCCTCAGGCCCTGAAGCGTCACGTCGCGCGGCAGTGTGCGCTTGGCATGTTCGATATAGCGGTCGTGGACGCCATCGACGCGCTTGGCGCGGCCGATATCGTCGGACTTGGCGAGCTGACTGGACAGGTCTCTTTCAAGGAGGTCCTCGATCTGCTGCTCGATATCATCGGAAAGCTTGTAGCCATCGGGGCCGAAAAGCTTGATGCCGTTGTCTTCGTAAGGATTGTGCGAGGCCGAGATCATCACGCCGATATCGGCGCGCAGCGATCGCGTCAGCATGGCAACGGCGGGTGTCGGGATCGGGCCGAGGACGAAGGCATCGACGCCGGCAGCAGTAAAACCTGCAACCATGGCGTTTTCGAGCATGTAGCCGGACAAGCGTGTGTCTTTGCCGATGACCACGCGGTGGCGGTGATTGCCGCGGCGGAAGATGGTACCGACCGCGATGCCGACCCGCATCGCCAGATCCGGCGTCATCGGGAAAATGTTCGACTGGCCGCGAATGCCGTCCGTGCCGAAGTAACGTCTCTTCATATGTACCCCTATGCTTCCGGCGCGCCAAGCAGGCGGCGCCATGTGCCAAGCAAATCCTGGCCGCAAGAACGAATCAATTCGTTCGATGTCTCTAACGCGGCCTGCTCATAATAGCGGCATGCCACAAAACGCAGGCGCCATCACGTCAATTACCGCGAAAACCGATTACATCGCGTTACCGATACGAGAAGGCCGGATTTCCTGGGGAAACCCGGCCTCTCTTAAGCTTAGGCTTTCGTACTTTCGGTCAATGCGGCTGCGGCTCGAGGCCACCTTCCGTTTCATCGCCCTTCGATGCCGGGCGTGCGCCCGCCTTCGGAACAGCCGAACCGCGGCTCGGCGGTGAATCGTCGCCGAGATCGCGCGCCGGCTTTTCGCCGCGGATCAGGGCCTTGATCTCTTCACCGGTCAGCGTTTCGTACTCGAGCAGACCCTCGGCAATCGCGACGAACTCGTTGTGATTGTCCGTCAGGATCTGACGTGCCTCGGCATAGGCTTCCTCGATGAGGCGGCGCACTTCGCTGTCGATCTTCTGGGCCGTCGATTCCGAGACATTCTTCGACTGAGAAACCGAATGGCCCAAGAAAACTTCCTGCTGGTTCTCACCATAGGCGACCTGGCCAAGCACGTCGGAGAAACCCCACTGGGTCACCATGGCACGGGCAAGCTTTGTGGCCTGCTCGATGTCGGAGGACGCACCCGAGGTGATGTTCTCCTTGCCGAAGGTCAGCTCTTCCGCGATACGGCCACCCATCATGATCGTCAGGCGCGAGACCATCCACTTGTAGCTCATCGAGTAGCGGTCGCCCTCGGGGAGCTGCATGACCATGCCGAGAGCACGGCCGCGCGGAATGATCGTTGCCTTGTGCAACGGATCGGCCACGGCAACCTTGAGCGCGGTGATGGCGTGACCGGCCTCATGATAGGCGGTCAGCTTCTTCTCGGCTTCGGTCATGGCGGACGAGCGACGCTCGGCACCCATCATGATCTTGTCCTTGGCGTCTTCGAACTCCGCCATGGTGACAACACGCTTGTTACGGCGTGCGGCCATCAGGGCAGCTTCGTTGACGAGGTTCATCAGATCGGCACCGGAGAAACCGGGCGTACCGCGGGCCAGAACCTTGAGATCGACGTTCGGTGCCAGCGGCACGTTACGGGCGTGAACCTTGAGGATACGCTCGCGTCCGACGATGTCAGGGTTCGGAACCACGACCTGGCGGTCGAAACGGCCCGGACGCAGCAGCGCCGGATCGAGAACGTCAGGACGGTTGGTCGCTGCAATCAGGATGATGCCTTCGTTGGCTTCGAAGCCGTCCATCTCGACGAGGAGCTGGTTCAGCGTCTGCTCGCGTTCATCGTTACCGCCGCCGAGACCGGCGCCACGATGGCGGCCGACGGCGTCGATTTCGTCGATGAAGATGATGCAGGGCGCGTTCTTCTTGGCCTGCTCGAACATGTCGCGGACGCGGCTTGCGCCGACACCGACGAACATTTCGACGAAGTCGGAACCCGAGATCGTGAAGAACGGAACATTGGCTTCACCGGCAACGGAGCGCGCCAGCAGCGTCTTACCGGTACCCGGAGGACCGACGAGCAGCACGCCGCGCGGGATCTTGCCGCCGAGACGCTGGAACTTCTGCGGATCGCGCAGGAATTCGACGATTTCTTCGAGGTCCTGCTTGGCTTCATCGACACCAGCGACGTCTTCAAACGTCACGCGGCCATGCGCTTCGGTGAGAAGCTTGGCCTTGGATTTGCCGAAGCCCATCGCGCCGCGCGAGCCGCCCTGCATCTGCCGCATGAAGAACAGCCAGACGCCGAGGATCAGCAGCATCGGCAACAGCGTGCCGAGATAGCTCAGGAAGCCGGAAGAACCGTCGGTCTCCGGGCGGGCCGAAACCAGGACGTTCTTCTGCTGCAGGCGATCGAGCAGGTTGTCGTCGATCACAGGAGAATAGGTCTGGAAGGTGGTGCCATTTTCAACATAGCTTCCGGAGACACGGTTGCCCGTGACCACGACTTCCTTCACACGGCCCGCATCAACCTCACGCAGGAACTGCGAGTAAGGGATTTCGCGCGAGCTGGTCTGTGCCGGCGTCGTCTGGAACATGCTGAAAAGAGCGATCAGCAGCAGAGCTATGATCGCCCACAAGGCGAAATTACGTAAGTTAGGGTTCATCGAACTCCCCAGCACTGGAACAGCCGCCTCATGGCGGCCGTCTTATTTGAACTCTAACATAGGGTTGCGCCGTGTCATTGCCAAGGCGATCCGGTCCGTCAGATGGTTTTTCCGTCAATAAGACCTAAAGGTGGCCTTGGATAGGGGCGTGTTCCAAAAGCCGCCGCGAGGCGTTGGGCGAACTTGAAGTCGAATCGTGTCAAAAAGCGGTCGAATGGTGCAAAATGCGGGATGACCTCCACGCTCCCCAAAAATGCGCCGGACACATTTGCGTCATCTCCAGCGAATACGGCCGGAGCCGCAGCCAGAGCGCGCTTGAGGGCTGATCGCGGCAGGCGATCGTCAACGCCGCATTGGTCTGGCTCGGCACCCTGCTTTTCGACACGGATTTCCGAGCCGGAATGGTTGGCGATCACAAACCGCCCGTCCCAGATGGCGGAGGCGCCCTGCGCAAGCGCGAGTGGCAAGATGCCGCGGTCCTCGCGCGTCAGGTAAAGACCGTCACGCCGCCTGTCGAAGACCACCCGGCCAGCCGTCACCCTCCCCGGCTCGCCGGTTCCGAGAAATGCAAGGACGCGTTCGAGCGACGAAGACGAGAGCGGAAACGCCTGCCCGCCGAAAACCGCTGCCAGACGCCCGAGCGCATAGCAAAAGGCCGGATCGCCAACATCGATCCCTTGTGGCGAAACGCGCCCGAGGCCGCGGTCGGCGAGAGAGAAATGCCGGTCGAGCCAGTCTGCAGCACTTTCCGCAAGCGCCGCTCTCGTTTCCATGGAAGGCATGTCGAGACGGTCGGCGCTTTGCACAGCGAGGGCTGCGCGCGTTCGAACGCGCTCGTATTTCATGTCCTCGTTACTCGGATCATCCGACCAGCCGATATGGCTGGCGGTGAGCAGTGTGCGAATGTCAGCTCGGCTGGAGGCAAGCAGAGGGCGGGCGATCCAGATGCTGCGATCGAACAGCATGGCGTCGGCAATCCCGGTCTCGGCTGCGGACGTGGCGCCACGGCCGGCGCGCATCGCCAGCGTTTCGATCTGATCGTCGAGCGTGTGGGCGGTGACAACAAGATTTGCGCCGAGTTGCCGCGCGGCCGCGGCGAGCAACTGATAGCGGGCCTCGCGCGCAGCGGCCATGATGCCGGTCTTCGGCTTCGGACCTGTCCAGCGGCAGATCAGGTGATCTATGGAAAGCGAATGGCAGAGAGCAGCGGCAGCGCGCGCTTCATCCGCAGAGCCAGGGCGCAGATCGTGATCGACGGTGGCGGCGCAGAGCGAGAATTTCGATTGGAATTTGATCGCTTCGTTGAGGGCGACGAGAAGGCCGGTGGAATCGCTGCCCCCTGAAATCGCAACGAGAATGCGCGTGGGTTCGGCAAGCGATTGGAGAAAGCGGCTGACCGCAGCCTCGGGCGGCAGGATGGCTTCCGGAGACAAACCGGAAACCCTTAGCAGGCGAGACGCTTCTGTTCGCTCGCGACCTTGCTTATGACGGCGCGCGATGCCTTCGGGTAGCGCTTCGAGACTTCCTTGAGCGTGGCGCAGGCCGTATCGGTGTTGTCGAGCGCAGCCAGCGACATGCCGAGCTTCAAGAGCATTTCCGGCGCCTTTTCCGACGAGCCGTATTTCTGATGTGCGTTCAGGAAGGTCTTGGCCGCTTCATTGAACTTGCCCTGCGAATAAAGCGCTTCACCGAGCCAGAAATTTGCATCCGCCGCCCGGGCGCTGCCCGGATACTGCGCGATGTACTGGGTGAATTCCTGCTCCGCCGTGCCGTAGTCGCCTGAGAGAACATGGCCGTAGGCGGCCTTGTACTGGTCAGCCTCGCTGCCGAGCGATGCCGTCTGCTGCGGCGAGGCGCCGGAGCCCGGAGGCGGAAGCGGCGCAGAACCGACCTCGGCGCCCGGATTGACCGTGCCGCCGATCGGATTGCCGTTCTGGTCGAAGTCCATCGAACCCAGCTGCTGCGGCGGCTGGCCAAGACCGCTGTTCGACGGCACGTCGTTGGAGGGAGCCGTTTCGGCTCCCTGCGGTGCTTCGATAATGGTCGCAACATCATCGCCGCCCTGCCCTCGAGCACCGGCTTGCGCCTGGTTCGTCGATGCGGGGGGAACGTCGGCTTCGCTCTTCTTGGTGCCCTTGGTGCTGCCGCCGGTCGAACCGCCGCCTGCGCCGCCGCCCTTTTCAAGCTGCTGGAAACGGAACTCGTTGTCTTCCTGCGTCTTGCGCAGCGATTCCTGCATCTGCAGGATCTGATAGCTCATCTCTTCGATGCGGCCGTTCAGCTGGCGCAGCTGATCTTCCAGCTGCTGGACCCGCATTTCCGTGCCGCTGCTCTGCACGTTGACGACGGGAGGCTGCGCCTGCGTCTGCACCGGCTTGCCGCCAAGGTTCAGACCGAGAAACGAGGCGGAATACGCCGCTCGCTCGGTCCCCGTCACAGCCGCGAGGCAGAGCACCCCTGCCACGACATATTTCTTCATAGGTATCGTCCTGTCCCAGTGATTCTTCGCGCCCCGATGGCACGAACAGGAGATTTTGCCAATTGCTTTCAAAAAGCAACGGAGTCTGGCCAAAGTGTGTTCAAAAAGAAAAGGCGGCCCGCGAACGGACCGCCTTTCCAAAATGTAATGCGATTTCCGCAGATTACATGCCTGCGCCACCGAGAACGGTCACGGCGCGGCGGTTCTGCGACCAGCAGGAAATATCGTCGCAGACAGCAACCGGACGTTCCTTGCCGTAGGAGATCGTCTTCAGGCGCTGAGCCGGAACGCCGCGCGAAGCGAGGTAGTCCTTGGTGGCAGCCGCACGGCGGGCACCGAGAGCCAGGTTGTATTCGCGCGTGCCGCGTTCGTCGGCATGGCCTTCGACGGTGATCGCGTAGTTCGGGTAGCGGGCAAGCCACTGTGCCTGACGGTCGAGCGTCTGGGCAGCGTCTGCGCGGATCGACGTGGAGTCGGTGTCGAAGAAGATGCGGTCGCCGACGTTGACGGTGAAGTCCTGAGCCGAACCCGGCGTTGCGGCACCGGCGCCAAGGCCGAGATCGCCAGCGCTGTTGGCCATGTTCTTCTTGTTGGCGCAGCCTGCGAGAGCGAGGCCAGCGACGAGCGCGATCATGACGGGGTTGCGGGCGAGGCTCTGCATGCGGCTCATTGCCGGGGTATGAATTCGGCTCATGGCCGGGTCTCCTTGCGACTTCATCAGGGTTGCCGGACTGTAACCGTACGAGGTTAATCGGCGCTCAAGAAGTATGGTTAATGATTTACTGATTTGTCCCTACATTGCCCATTTTCAGGACTTTGCGGCGACATGAAGGCGTATTCCGGGCCGTCCACTACTCCAGCAGCGGCGACCATGCCGGGTCGGAAGCGTAGTTCGGAGTCTTGATGAGCTGCTCGTTGTAGCCCGTCAGGTCGATCGAGTAGAGCTGCGGACCACCGGCACCCGCGGCCTGACGGAAGAACATCAGCACGCGGCCGTTCGGAGCCCAGGTCGGGCCTTCGTTATGGAAGCCCGTCGTCAGGATGCGCTCGCCCGAACCATCAGGCTTCATCACGCCGATCGAGAACTTGCCGCCCGACTGCTTGGTGAAGGCGATCAGATCGCCACGCGGAGACCAGACCGGCGTCGAATAGTTGCCGTCGCCGAAGGAGATACGCGTCTGGCCGGAGCCATCGGCATTCATCACGTAGATCTGCTGGTGGCCGCCGCGGTCGCTTTCGAAGACGATACGGCCGCCATCCGGCGCATAGGACGGGGACGTATCGATCGCCGCCGTCGAGGTCAGGCGCGTCGTGGTGCGCGAACGCAGGTCCATCGTGTAGATATTGGCGTTGCCTTCCTGCTGGAGGCTCATCACCACCTTCTGGCCATCAGGCGAGAAGCGCGGCGAGAAGGTCATGCCCGGGAAGTTGCCGACCACTTCGCGCTGTCCGGTTTCCAGCTGCAGCAGGTAGACGCGCGGCTGCTGGTTGGCGAAGGACATGTAGGTGACTTCCTGGCGGTTCGGCGAGAAGCGCGGCGTCAGAACCAGGTCGCTGCCGTCGGTCAGGGTACGGACGTTGAAGCCGTCCTGGTCCATGATGGCGAGCTGGCGCTTGCGCTGCTGCTTGGTGCCGGATTCCGAAACGAAGACGACGCGGGTGTCGAAATAGCCCTCTTCGCCGGTGATCTGCTTGTAGATCGCATCAGCGATGATGTGGGCCACGCGGCGCCAGTTTTCCGGCTGCGTGTAGAACTGCTGACCGGTCATCTGCTGGCCGGCAAACGTATCCCAGAGACGGAACTCGGCGCGCAGGCGGCCATCGGCCTCCTGCGTCACACGGCCGGTCACCAGTGCCTGCGCATTGATGACCTTCCAGTCCTCAAAGCGCGGAGCGGCATCGGGATTGGAGATCTTCTCGATGAAGGCATTCTTGTTGACGGGCGCGAAAAGGCCCGAGCGCTGCAGGTCGGCGGCGATCACCTGAGAAACCTGCGCGCCCATATCGCCCTGCAGGAAATCGGTGACGGCGATCGGCAGCGGCTGAACGTTACCCTTGTTGATATTGATTTCGACGAGCGCGTTCGCAGGCGTCGTAAAGGCGCCGACGGTGACGAGACCCGCCACCATCATCAAGGCGCGGAGAAGGGAAGACTTTCTCATATGACAGAGGCCTTTCAGCATTTAAATCCCTAGATCGCTGGGATCGAAGTTCACGACGACTTCGTTCCAGGCATCGTATTTATCTTTTGGAAGCGTGGAGAACGGCGCGGACTTCATGATCGCGCGATAGGCACCGCCGGCAAGCGCGCGGCGGGTCGAATCGTTGTCGCCGCCGGTTGCTTCGACTTCGGGCTGGCCGATGATGTTGCCGTCTTCGTCGAGCTTCATATGCACCTTGATGCGCACGTCGCCCATGCCTTCCATGCCCGGAATGACGTTCCAGTTGCCGGCGATCGCGCTCTTCAGCGCGTCCATCTCGCTCATCGACAGCTTCGAAGCACCCTGCGTCGCCTTCTTGGCGCCAAGCGAGGCTTCCTGTGTCGAGTGTTTCGTGCCGCCGGCCGAAGGATCGGTCTTGTTCAGGAGCGCAGAAATGTCGTCGGCGTTGAAGTCGCTCTTCATCGACGATGCGGATTTCGCCACGTCGCGCTTCTGATCGTCCTTCTTCTTATCGGTCGGCTTTTCAGCCGTCTTCGGCTGGTCCTGGGGCTTTTCCGGCGGCTTCTCGGCCTGCTTTTCCTCAGGCGGCTTCACCTGTGGCTTGGCAACCGGGGTCGGGACCTTGTCCGGCAGCGCTTCGGCATCGGGCTTCGGCGCTTCCTCGGGCTTTGCTTCCTCGACCGGCTTTTCCTCCGGCTTCGGCGGGGTCGGCGCGACGTCGGGCTTGGTCTGCGGAATGGAAGCGACTTCCTTCGGCTGCTCGACCTCGGTCTCTTCCTTGTTGATTTCCTTCACTTCGTTCGGGATAGGATCGATCTTCTGCGCCGGCTTCTCGCTCGAATTGGCAGCCGCCGCATCCGTATTGCTCGGCTTGGCGTTCGGCACCGGCGGTGTCTTGAGATCAACCTTGTTGTCGCCGACATTCTCGCCCTGATCAGGGGTCGGCGGCCGCGTCGTCGGCTTCGGCGCCGACGTTTCCTTCATCGGCGCCTTCTTGTCGCCCTGCTGCATCTGGGTGATCGATTCGACCGGCACCAGATCGACTGGCATCGCTTCGAAATCATCAACCTTGAAATGCTCGGGCGAGCCAATGGTCACCAGCGCTGCAGCGAGCACCAGTCCATGCAGAACAGCAGATGTGACGACGCTGGTCTTCATCTTGCTTTCTACTGGTCCTTCTTCTGCTGCGTGACGAGGCCGATATTCTTGAAGCCCGCACCCTGGATGCGCGCCATCACATCAGCGATCACGCCGTAAGGCGCCGTCGCGTCGCCGCGAACGAAGATGCGTTCGTTGTAACCCGTCGTCGCAATCGCCTCGAGCTTCGCGGCAATCTCTTCAGCCGGGATCGTCGTTTCCTGCAGATACACCTGGCCGTCGTTCTTGACGGAGATGGTGATCGGCTGCGTCTCGGAATTCAGCGCCTTGGCCTGCGTTTCCGGCAGGTCGATCGGCACGCCGACCGTCATCATCGGTGCTGCGACCATGAAGATGATCAGCAACACCAGCATGACGTCGACAAGCGGCGTCACGTTGATTTCGGAAATTACATTCTTGTTCCGGCCACCGCGGCGGCGGCGTCCGCCACCGCTCCCGGAATTGCCTCCAACAGCCATACCCATGGTCGTACTCCCGCCGTTCCGTTACTGCGCGGCCTGGCGCGGCTGCAGCTTTTCATCGATCTGGCGCGAAAGGATGGCGGAGAATTCATCCGCGAAGCCTTCCATGCGAGCCGAAAGCTTGCCGGCATCGGCGGAGAACTTGTTATAGGCGATAACCGCCGGAATAGCGGCGACGAGGCCGATAGCCGTCGCAAGAAGCGCTTCGGCGATACCCGGCGCCACAACCGCGAGGTTGGTCGACTTCGAACCGGCGATAGCCTGGAACGAGGTCATGATACCGACAACCGTACCGAAGAGACCGATGAACGGACCGGCCGAACCGATCGTCGCAAGCGAGCCCAAGCGGGACGAAAGTGTTTCAGATTCACGCGACAGCGTCACGTCCATGGCACGGTCGATACGCATCTGCAGACCGATCGGCGAGCGCGCACCGCGCTCGAAGGACTTTTTCCATTCGCGCATCGCCGCAACGAAGATCGCCGCGAGGCCGGTGTTGTTGCGCTCGGAGAGCGTCCTGTAGAGTTCTTCCAGCGACTGGCCCGACCAGAACACCTGTTCGAACTTGTCGAACTGGCGCCGCGCACGGCCATAAGCCAGATACTTGTCGATGACGATCGCCCACGTCCAGACGGAGGCCGCGAGAAGCCCGAGCATGACGAGCTTAACGACGATGCCTGCCTGCATGAACAGCGACCAGAGGCTGACGTCGGCCGTTGCTGCTGCCAATCCTGCTTGTTCCATTGATCCAAAATCCCCGAATCCAAACGCCCGGTGCTTGACCGGGCGGCACAAAAGTGATCTCGCAAGAAATGTCTGGCGACCGCCGCCCTAAGCCCTGGTCAAGCTTGAAGCTTTTATTCCGCCTTCCTTGCCGTCAAATTTGGTCAAAGGAAGGCGTGCACCGCACAAACTCTGACATTCAGAGTAAGACACCATTATGGTTAACACATCGTTAGTGTCAGAGTGCGACTGAAAGCTTCAATTCGCTGGGTTTTTCTAGCCGGTCAGAACTGATCTGAGCTGGTCCGGCAGCGGAGCACCGCGCATTTCCTGCAGCGCGGAAATTCCTTCACATGAAACTCATGTTTTTGCAAGCGCCGGTTTACAGCTGTTCTACAGCATAAAACGCTTCCTTTAGCCTGCGTCAGCCGCAATCAGCATCTGCTTCGCCAAGCCTTCCGGCAGGCGGCGTGGCCGGCCCTTGGCGTTGATGACAGCGATGATGACCTTTGCCGCGATCAGCGGCGTTTCGCCGCGGCGGATTTCCTGCGACAGAATCATCTTGGCGCCGCCCGCCTTTTCGGTTCGTGTTACGATTGTCAGGATATCGTCCATCCGAGCCGGGCTCTTGAAGTCGATCTCCATGCGGTGGACGACGAAAACCAGCCCTTCATCGTCGGCGGTGATAAGCTCGCGCTGCTCCACACCGAGGCAGCGTAGGTAATCGGTGCGTCCGCGCTCGAGGAAATGCAGGTAGCGGGCGTGATACACAAGGCCGGAGAAATCGGTGTCTTCATAATAGACCCGCTGGACGAGTTTGTGACCCTCGTCCGTCAGCTTGCCCGAAATCGAAAAACTCTCATCCACAATAGCCGTCTCCAGATGGGCATGCCTGCCAGTTCGTTATCGTTCCGCGTCTCCCCCGATAGTGGATGAGCAGGCCGGAGGCAATGCGGCGAGGATTGCATCCGTCACCCTGCCGCGCTGCATCGTTGCGAGACACAAAAGACGCCCGCTCGGCGTTTACTGCCAAGGCCCGCGCAAGCCTGAAGTTGCAGAAACCATCCCTGACGATATCGGGGGATATGATGCAGGTCGCACAGTCGAATGCGCTGAACATACTGCGCAGCACACCACAACAGTCGATTGCGGCCTCCGCAACACCGAGCAGCGACCCGCAGGTGCGGCTGGCCGAGCGTGCCGATCAGGCCCTCGCCGCCCTGCAGCAGGACAAGAAATCGTCGTCCGATATCGCCAAGGAACGCGCCGCGCGCAAACTTGCCGAACTGCAGCAGCAGGTGGAGATGCTGAAGAGCGGCGGGCTCTCGCCCGAAGCCACGGCGCGGCTCGCCGCACAGCTGTCACAGAAGATTGCCTCGGCCGCCGCACAATTTGCCTCTTCCATCGCTGGCGCGGGCGTCACGCCAGGTGCTGTTGCGGCTGCTTCCGCCGAAGCGGGCACCGCCGGAACAACGGCCGGTTCTGCTTCCGCAGCTTCCGCCTCGGGCGAAACACCCGCCGATCCGGCCGCCGGAGAAACCGAGCCTGTCGATACCGCGCAGGCACGCAAGGCCTACCAGGACACGGCCGCCGATGGCGAGCAGCAGGCATCAGGCGTGTCGAACGAAGACCGCCTATCGCTGGAAAAGCTGCAGTCGCTTCTGCGCGAGGTCCGTCAGATTCTCGAAAAGGCGATGGATGAAGTGAGAAACGGTAAGACCGGCGGCGACTACACGCAGGCCATGCCGCTTCCAACCGGTTCGTCGGGCATTCCGTCGAGCATCGTCATCTAGCCGATCGGCAAAGCGAACGCCGCTTTCACGCATTGCATTGGCCCGTCAGCGGTTTATGGTTTGCGGCATGCTGACCGATTTCAAGCAACTCAAGGCGGACCTGCGAACCGAACGGCTCGCCCTTCGCGATGCGATCGCCCCAGAAGAGCGCATCGACATGGCCCTTGCCATGGCCGACCACGCAGGTGATGCCGTTCGCTTCGATCCCGGCGCCGTCATTTCAGGCTTTCTGCCGATCCGCTCCGAGGCCGATCTCCGGCCGCTGATGGCGCGGTTTCAGGCCCGCGGCGCCCGCCTTTGTGTGCCCGCCATTATCGACAAGCAGACGATCGTGTTTCGCGAACTGGTGCGCGGCGCGCCATTGATCGCGACCGGCTTCGGCACGTCGGGCCCAGGGCCGGATGCGCCGGTTCTCGACCCCGACATCATGCTGGTGCCGCTCTCGGCCTTCGACGCCCGTGGCCACCGGATCGGTTACGGCGCCGGCTATTATGACCGTGCCATTAGCCTTTTGCGGCAAAAAGGCCTGAAACCGAAGCTCATCGGCATTGCATTCGACTGCCAGGAAGTGGCACATGTGCCCGACGAGCCGCATGATATAAGCCTGGATGCCATCCTGACAGAAAGCGGCCTTCGCTTTTTTGCCTCTTGGATTGGATAGTGAATGCGACTGCTTTTTCTGGGTGACATGGTCGGCAAGACGGGACGCACCGCGGTTTGGGATCGCCTGCCCGGACTCGTCTCTGACCTGAAACTCGACTTCGTCATCGTCAACGGCGAAAACGCCGCCGGCGGCTTCGGCATCACCGAAGACATCTTCCTCGAGACGATCAATGCCGGCGCCGATGTCGTGACGACAGGCAACCACGTCTGGGACCAGAAGGACGCCGTCGCTTTCGCTGGCCGCCATGACCAGTTCCTGCGCCCGGCCAATTATCCGCAGGGCACGCCCGGCCGCGGCTCCGGCCTGTTTTACGCCCGCAACGGCGCCCGCGTTCTGGTCGCCAACATCATGGGCCGCGTCTTCATGCATCCGGAGCTGGACGACCCCTTCAAGTCGGCCGAGGCGATCCTCGCCGCCGCGCCTCTGAAGGAGCAGGCCGACGCCATCATCTTCGACTTCCACGCCGAGGCGACCAGCGAGAAGCAGTGCTTCGGCCATTTCGTCGACGGCCGCGCCAGCTTCGTCGTTGGCACGCATACGCATGTGCCCACCGCCGACCACCAGATCCTGAACGGTGGCACCGCCTATATGTCGGACGCCGGGATGTGCGGCGACTATGACAGCTCGCTCGGCATGGACAAGGAAGAGCCGCTCAACCGGTTCATCTCCAAGATGCCGAAGGGGCGGATGGAAGCGGCGACCGGGCCGGCGACGATCTGCGGGGTCGGCGTCGAGATTTCGGACGCGACGGGCTTGGCGGAGAAGATTGCACCGCTGCGGCTGGGGCCGAGACTGGCGGAGACGATTCCGGAGTTTTGGCGGTAGTCTTTGACGTTGGCGGGTGGCAGTCCCCTCTGCCCTGCCGGGCATCTCCCCACGGGTGGGGAGATAACAAGTGGCAGGCTCCCCGCTTTGAAATGAAGGCTGCGGCTCGTAGGACGATGCTGGTGAGGCGAGCGGATGCGCCCAGCCAATCTCCCCATCTGTGGGGGAGATGCCCGGCAGGGCAGAGGGGGCCGGCAGCCACCAAAGCAGCCGAGGAACCACCCACCCAACACGCATTTGTGAGCACCCCGCATCTGGACCCCTGCGGCGCCTTGCCGCATCCTCCCGGCTTCATGAAAGCGCCGGAGGGGTGGCATGAAGCCGCAATTGCTTGTCCTCGCTATCGCAGGCGTTGTTTCCCTCGCCCTGCCACAGGCCGCGAGCGCGCAGGAGCAGCGCAAGAACGTCAGCCAGTGCCAGGCAATTGCCCAAGGCATTCCGAAGGCGCAGTTCGCCAGCTTCTCGACCACCGCACCCGTCATCCCCGCGGTATCGGAAGGCGAGGACGTCACCTTCACCTTTCTCGGCCACTCCACTTTCGAGATCGACACACCCGGCGGCATCGTCATCGCCACCGATTACAACGGCATCTACCAGCCCTCGGTGACGCCTGACGTCGTGACCATGAACAAGGCGCACCAGACGCATTACACGCTGACGCCGGATCCGGCGATCAAGCATGTGCTGCACGGCTGGAGCGATATTCCCGGCGAAAAGGCCAAGGTCGATCTCGTCGTCGGCGACGCCTATATCCGCAACGTCACGACGGACATCCGCTTTAGCTACGGCCTCGGCGGATCGCAGCAGGATGGCAACTCGATCTTCATCTTCGAGATCGCCGGCCTCTGTATCGGCCATCTCGGCCATCTGCATTACGAGCTGACCGATGCGCATTACACCGAGATCGGCCGTCTCGACGTGGTGATGGTGCCCGTCGATGGCGGGCTGACGATGGGACCGGACAGCATGAGCCGGGTGATCAAGCGCCTGCGCGCCTCCATTGTCCTGCCGATGCACCGCCGCGGGCCGCCGGTTGAGCGATTCCTGTCAATGATCGGCAAGGAATTCGATATTCAGATGGCGCAGAACAACACGTTGACGGTGTCGCTGCGGACGCTGCCGAAGAAGCCGCAGATTTATGTGATGAGGGACGTGCAGTGAGGGGGCAGCACCATCCCCCTCCAAATTTTAAGCAAACTGCAAATGCCGCTTGATGCCCACATCCGGCATCTTCTCGTCGTCGAGATTGGCCTTGGCGATCTCCCAGCCGAATTTCAGCTTGCTGCCGGTCGAGACCCAGATTTCGGCATCATCGACATGCATGGCGAGCATCGTCAGCTTCGGGTCCTTCTTGCCGTTCTCGTACCAGGCAGCAACCACCGAGTTCCAGTATTCTTCGATCTTCGACGGGTCGGCTTTCAGCTCGATCTTGCCTGCCAGGCAGGCGTGATAGTCGTGATCCTTGCCGACGACACAGAAATGCGCGCGTGTTCCCGGTTTCACGGCACGAACGATATCCGCGTCCGATTTGGTGTAGAACCAGATGGTGTTGGTCTTCGGATCGGCATGCGGCGCCATGGGCTGCATATGCATGTCGGCGCCATCGACACCGAGCATGCCGGCGTGAATGCCGTTCACCTGATCCCAGAGCTGCTGCGCCGGATGTTCGCGGGCTTCGCTGAAGCTTGCCATGGCCATTCCCTTCCGTTTTCAGTTTCCGGTTCAAAACGTCAGGTCTGCCGCCTTTGTTCCCCCGCGCTGCACAAGCCAACCGCCTGCCTGAAAAGGCGCTTTCCGCTTGAATACGGCCCGTTTCGCTCTTATAAGGCGGCCCATTCCGAATAATGAGACGTGAACAGGGGTGCCATGGCTGGCCATTCACAGTTTAAAAACATCATGCATCGCAAGGGCCGTCAGGACGCCGTGCGGTCGAAAATGTTCTCCAAGCTCGCGCGCGAAATCACTGTCGCCGCCAAGGCCGGTCTGCCCGACCCGTCGATGAACGCGAGCCTGCGCCTGGCCATCCAGAACGCCAAGGCCCAGTCCATGCCGAAGGACAATATCGACCGCGCCATCAAGAAGGCAGCAGGCAGCGACGGCGAAAACTACGAGCAGATCCGCTACGAAGGCTACGGCCCGGGCGGCACCGCCGTCATCGTCGAGGCGCTGACCGACAACCGCAACCGTACCGCCTCGAATGTCCGCTCGATCTTCACCAAGGCCGGCGGTGCACTCGGCGAAACCGGCTCGGTATCCTTCTCATTCGATCACGTCGGCGAAATCACCTACAAGCTCGCAGCAGGCGATGCCGACAAGATGATGGAAGCCGCGATCGAAGCCGGTGCCGACGATGTCGAGACCGACGAAGACGGCCACTACATCACCTGCGCTTTTGAATCGCTCGGCGAAGTCGCCAAGGCGCTCGAAGCGACGCTCGGCGAAGCCGAAACCGTCAAGGCCGTCTGGCGCGCCCAGAACAACGTGCCGGTAGACGAGGAAAAGGCTCAGTCGCTGCTGAAGATGATCGACAACCTCGAAGACGATGACGACGTCCAGAACGTCTATTCGAACTTCGAAGTCTCCGAAGAAGTGATGGCCAAGCTTTCGGCCTGATCGCCTCTTCCGGAACTGTTTTCAAAGGCGGGCTTGATGCCCGCCTTTTTCGTTGGATCAGGGTGCGGCCGCCCGGATGAAACTGTCGCGAAAGGCGGCGAGATCGCCAGCGCTGACATCGGAGACCGCCCAGAAGACAAGTCCATCGGACGACCAGTCCGTCATGTTGTAGCCGTCATGTTCCCGCGTCGCCTGCCCGCCTTTCGCCTGCGGCCAGATGAACAGGTTGATGACGTGACCGTTGCGCCGGTAGACGAGTGCCGCCACCACCCGGCCGCCGATATAATCGACCCGGCCGCCGACCAGCGGGAAGCCGTCCTTGGCAAGATCGTTGACCGGCGGTGAGAAATCGATGCGGCCGTTGAACCAGGGCTTTACCGTATGCTGATTCGAGGTCTGCACATCGACGAGGTGATCGGCGAGCATCGAATGGACATGGCTCGCCAGCAACTGGTCCTCGATGCCGAGATCCGGCGCCGGCGCGTTGACGAACAGCATTGCGCTCGCCGCCAGCGCCGCCAGTGACGGCACGAAGCTCCAGTCGCGAATGAAACGAAAGAAACGGTCCCACCGCGAAGCAGGCTTCTGGCGCGGCTGAAGAGCGGATGAGGAGATGGCCTGCTCGCGCGACAGCGCGGCGAGAACCTGCGACCGGACCTCGTCCGGAAGCTTGAAGCGCACGCCGTCCTGTCCGATCCGTTGCCGCACCCCGCGCACCCTTTCGATCTCCGCCCGGCAATCCGGGCACCCCGCCAGATGACTTTCCAGCTCGGCCGCGCGCACCAGATCCAGCTCGCCGTCGATGAAGGCGTGCACCACCGGCCCCCACTGGTCGCAGCCCTGCTTCGGCGCCTCGGTCATGCCCGCACCGCGCCATTCTCAAACGCATCCCAGGCTTCGCCGAATTCGCGCCGCGCCCGGGCGATCCGCGACATCACGGTACCGATTGGCACATCGATGACCTCGGCGATCTGCTTATAGGAAAGCTCCTCGAGTTCGCGCAGCACCAGAATTTCCCGCATCGCCTCCGGAAGCAGGCCGATGACATGGCGCACGCGCGACGTCTCGCTCTCGCGGATCATCGCGGTCTCCGCCGTATCGTCATCCGATGCAATCTCATGCGCCGGACTGTCGCCTCCGGCATCGCCATCCAGCGGCATTTCGAAACGTGCCTTCCGCCGCCCCTGCTGTTGCCAGGCGAGATGGCAATTGCGGACAATGGCGAAAATCCAGGCCCGTGAATCGCCGCCGCGATAGGTCTCGAAACTGCGATAGGCGCGCAGGAAGGCGTCCTGGACGATATCCTGCGCCGCATCCTGGTCGCGGCTGAGAAAGCGCGCAAAATTGTAGGCAGCATCCATGTGCGGAAGGATGTTCTGCTGGAAACGCAGCGTGTGATCGGGCTGCTCGGAGGCGGCAGCGGCCTGCTGTCCACCATTCGCCAGTGCCATTTCCATATAGCCGACGAGGACCGACGCTGCCTCGGCGAGAAAACAGCTTGCGAGCTGAGAAAACGATCGCGAGCGGCGGCGCCAGCGCAGCAGAGCCGCGGCCAGCTGATCGTCGAACGATGTGGGGAAAGCAAGACAGGCTTCGGTCATCACACCCTCTGCGGCTGCAGCGCAGCCGACTCTAGTCCTCGGGCCGCCCTCAGCACAATGCGACCCTTTATTGCCTAGATCGCCAAGCACCCGGTTTTATTCCCTGCCGACTGAGATTTTTTTGACCGCTTTGCCGGGGTGAAAAAATTAGCCGTTCATTCTCAATGGCTTGCATGAAAAATTACGAAAGGCTCGGAATAAGCAGCAGGCCTCTCCGGTCTAGTTCTTCAGCGGCGGCGTCGAACCCATCCCGTCTCCGCTGAGACACAGGACAAGCCAGAGGAGGCATCCCAATGTTTGAAATGTCACGCCGTACACTGCTTGGTTCGGCCGCCGCGGCAGCCGCATTCGGCCTCGCATCGAAGCTCGAATTCGTACCCCCGGCCTTCGCCGCATCGCCGGACGAACCGGCAACCGGCTTCTACCGCTACAATGTCGGCGATATCGAAGTGACTGCCATCTATGACGGCATGTGGCGCAAGCCGCACGATCCCGCCTTCATCAAGAACGCCACGGTCGACGAGACCAAGGATGCGCTCGCCAAGGCGCATCTGCCGACCGATTTCATGCCGATCCCACTGACGGTGGTCGTCCTGAAGGTCGGCGGACGGCTGATCATGATGGATGCCGGTTCCGGCGTTGGTCAGTGGCAGGCCAATGCCACCAACCTTCCCGGCAACATGGCGGCCGCCGGCATCGACTACCGCAAGATCGACACGGTCATGATCTCGCATTTCCACCCTGACCACGTCTGGGGCCTGATGGAAAAGGGCACCAATGCGCCGGTCTTCCCGAATGCCGAACTGATCGTTCATTCGGCCGAATATAACTGGTGGACCGATCCCGGCCGCCTCTCGAAACTCGCGGAGGGACGCAAGCCTGCCGGAAAGCGCATCGCCGAAGTCTTCCCGAAATGGAAGAACTGGAAGCTGGTCGAGGACGGTGCGCAGGTGGCGCCCGGCATCGAGCTGATTTCGGCGCCAGGCCATACGCCGGGTCATTCGACCTATCTGGTCAACTCCGGAAACAGCCAGCTGCTGGTGTCGGCCGACATCATGTACGTCCCGGCGCTGCTGGCGCCGCACCCGGAATGGCAAGGCAGCTACGATCAGGACGGACCTCTTGCCATCACCAGCCGCCGCAAGCTGATCGATCGCGTCATATCGGACAAGATCGCCATCTGCGGCTCGCATTTCCCCTTCCCCGGCTCCGGCAGCTTCGTCAAGGACGGAAACGCCTATGCCTTCACACCCACCAGCCAGGCCTGACGCCTGAGGAGACCATCGTCATGAAAAGATCATTCACCCGCTACGCCGTTCTCGGCGTCATCAGCTTCTGCGCGCTGTCGGCAGGCGGCTCGGCCATCTCGGCGCTGACAGCAATGCCGGCCTTTGCCGTCGACAACATGGAAACCGGGGACGGCCCGGACCTCACCTCCGTCCGCGCCAAGATCGCCGCCAAGGACTATCAGGGCGCACTCGAGGAATTGCGCGGCCTCGCCGAGGATAACCAGCAGGCCGATGTCTACAACCTGCTTGGCTACACGCTGCGCATGACCGGCGACTACGACACGTCGCTGACCTACTACACCAAGGCCTTGGAACTGCAGCCCGATCACAAGGCGGCACACGAATATCTTGGCGAGCTCTATCTGCAGACCGGCAAGCCCGACAAGGCGAACGAGCAGCTGGCTTCGCTGAAGCAGCTGTGCCCCGCAGGCTGCGAGGAGCTGGAAGACCTACAAGAGGCGATCGCCGCACGGGGCGGCAACTGACGGTGATTGCCCCGGGGCGGGCGGCAGATGCCGCTCGCCCTGCTCACCCTTTGGAGATGATCATGGAACATTCCCCTATCCGATCCGTCGGCAGCAATGCAGCACTTCTCGCCGGACGTCTGCTGCTCTCGGCCATCTTCCTGCATGAAGGCGCAACGTTGGCGCTGAACTTCAACGCCACGGCAACGGCCTTCGAAAGGCTGGGTCTCGAACTGCCGGTCGCTATCGGCGTCATCCTGCTGCAGCTCGCGGCCGGCTTCTCGGTCGCGGCAGGCATGGCCACACGGCTGGGTGCTGTTGCGCTCGGCATCTTCTGCCTGATGACGGCCCTGCTCTTCCACACCGATTTCACCAGCCAGAACGAACTGCTGCATTTCGAGAAGGACTTTGCGATCGCCGGTGGCATGTTTGTGCTGGCGATCTCGGGCGCCGGATCGCTGTCTGTCGATGCCGTCCTGAAGCGCATCGTCCCGGCGCCGGTGGCAGCCTTCTTCTAACCTTCGCGATGATCTGGATCAAAGCGGTTCACAGCTCCGTGAGCCGCAGCCTGATTTTAAGAAAGCGGTAACGCTGCAACCCTTCAATGTCCCTGCCTCCAGCCGGTCTGTCTCAGGCCAGCGTCTCTCACACCATCGGCGGGGAAAATGCCATGAAGAAACTTGCTCTCACTCTCTCCATTTCGCTGCTTTGCGCCTTCGCCGCGCAAGCACAGCCTACAATGGTCAAGCGCTTCAACGACTGGGGCGTCTATTCCTACAAGTCCGATGGCCAGACGGTCTGCTATCTGCTGACCGTACCGACCGGCCAGACTCCGGCCAGTGTCGATCACGGCAAGAATTTCTTCATGGTCGGCCCCGGCGCTTCGGCGAAATACGAACCACAGGCGCGGATGGGCTACGAGTTGAAGCAGGGATCGCGCGTGAAGGTGCGCATCGGCGACCAGACATTCTGGATGTTCACCCGCGAGAACGCCGCCTGGATGCAGCATGAGGAGCGTGAACCGGAAATGATCCGCGCCATGCGCGGCGGCAGCGAGATGGTGATCGAGGCGACCTCCAGCCGGGGGACTGATACCAGCTACACCTATTCGCTCGATGGTATCACAGCAGCGTTGAAACAGGTGGCCAGCTGTAGCTGACATGCGCCGTTTTTCTCTTCTTCGCCGGACGATGAGGCTGCTTGCCCTCTGCAGCCTGTTTGCCGCTTGCCTGGCCAGCCAGGCATCGGCAGTCCCGGTTGAGACAAGCGCACCAAAAGGCCGGGAAACCGGTCTGCCGGTTCCCCGTTTCGTCTCGCTCAAATCGGCCAACGCGCGCATGCGCATCGGCCCGTCACTGGATTACGGGACCAAGTGGATTTACCTGAAATCAGGCCTGCCGCTGGAGATCACCGCCGAATACGACAATTGGCGTCAGGTGCGCGATAGCGATGGCATCACCGGATGGATGCATCGCGCCCTGCTCTCCTCGCGCCGGACCGCGGTGATCGGCCCCTGGCTGAGAGAGCCTGCGGCACTTCACACCGGAGCTCGGGAAAGTGCGGCTGTATCGGCGGCGTTGATGGCCAGCGTCCTCGTCCATGTCGGACGCTGCGACGGAGCGTGGTGCAGCATCGGTCTGCCGCACCAGAATCTCACCGGCTTCGTCGAGCAATCGGCCCTCTGGGGTGTCTATCCCGGCGAAACGATCACGGATTAGGCAGCGGCGCTCATAAAGCTGCCGAGCCCCGCGAACAGCTCGACCGACTTCAGCCGCGCCTCGATATCGTGGATCGGCATGGAGATGATCAGCTCGTCGGCCTCCGTCTCTTTCAGAAACTCCTTGAGCTTGGCTTCAGCCGTCTGCGGCGAGCCGACGACGGCATAGCGCAGCGTATGCTCGACATTGAGCTTTTCCATCGGCGACCAGAAGCTCTCCATATCCTTCACAGGCTTCGGGAACTGGCCGCGCACATTGCGCCGGAGATTGACGAACTGCTGCTGCGCCGAGGTGAAGTGATACTCGGCTTCCTCATCCGTCGGAGCGACGGAGCCCATCACACCGGCCATCACATAGGGCTGGTCGAGGACGGCGGAGGGCTGGAACTTGCTGCGATAGATATCGATCGCATCGAGCAGCGAGTCCGGCGCGAAATGCGACGCGAAAGCATAGGGCAGACTGAGCATGGCGGCGAGCTGGGCGCTGTAGAGGCTGGAACCGAGCAACCAGATTGGTACATGCGTCCGGTTGCCGGGCACCGCGAGGATCGCCTGGTTCTCGACCGGCTCTCCGAGCAGCTGCTGCAGCTCTACGACATCATGCGGGAAACTCTGGGCGCCGGCATCGAGGTTGCGGCGCAGCGCCTGGGCGGTGCGCATATCCGTTCCCGGCGCGCGGCCGAGACCGAGATCGACGCGGCCGGGGAAGAGTGCGGCGAGTGTGCCGAACTGTTCGGCGATAACAAGCGGCGAATGGTTCGGCAGCATGATGCCGCCCGATCCGATGCGGATCCGCTTCGTCGCCGCACCGACATGACCGATGACGACGGCAGTCGCGGCACTGGCAATCCCCGGCATGCCGTGATGCTCGGCAAGCCAGAAGCGCTTGTAGCCATATTCTTCCGCCTTCTGCGCCATCCGCGCGGAACCCGCGAGAGATTGGCTGACGGTCGTGCCCTCTGGAACGGGCGAAAGATCGAGGATGGAAAAGGGAATCATGAAAACCTGCCGTCGGTATAATGGGGCTACCGGCTATGTAGGTGGTAACGGCGCCGCATCCAAATCCTGCGGCGAAGAAAATGGGCCGATCGGCCGCCTGCCATCAACGCAGATGTGGAAACCAAATTCCGGCATTCCGCATGTCGTTGTCATTGCAGGCCCTAGGCGGTCATTCCTGAGCCAGCAGTACAGGCTAAATAACCACCACCTACTATTACATATCTGCGTTGCATACTCGGAAGTAGGCGCCTGCCCTCAATGGGATCATAAGGAGCGCAGATTAGCATACGAGAGTGTTTGATATGGATTGGGTCCCGGTAGTCTTCGTTACGTTCAAGGTTCTTGCCTTGGGAATAGCCATGTTCTTCGCCATCAAGTGGCACTATGACCGATCGGAGAAAGGCGACAGGCGAGCGCTACTGCGATCGGGCGGCATGATGGCTGCGGTCTTCGCGATAGCGGTATTGGGCGTTGGGCTCGCCGCCTTCTTGCTGAGCAGGAAGCTCGGCTTGGACTTGAGCCTCTGATGAGGCCGCTGTTTCAAGCGACTCCAGATCCAACTTGATGGCTGGAGTCGCTTGACCCTTTGAGAGCGTCAGGAAGCGCGGCGGTGCCTGAGCACATGCACTTCCGCGCTTTGGTGGTGATGGCCCTGCGGCAGCGTGAAGTTGCCGAGCTGGCGGTCCATCTCCAGCGCCTCGCTGGCGAGACGATGGATCGCTGCCGTGCTTTCCTCGACCATCGCAGCGTTCTGCTGTGTCATCGAATCCAGTTCGGAAACCGCGCTGTTGATCTGGCGCAGCGTATCGGCCTCTTCGCGGGTCGATTCCATGATCTCGTGGATCTGCCCGTTGATCGCCTCGACGCGGCTGCCGATACCGGTCAGCGCAACCCCTGCCCGCTCGACCAGCGACACGCCGCTTTCGACCTCATGTGTCGACTTCTGCAGCAGGCTGGCGATTTCCTTGGCGGCGCTCGAGGAGCGCTGTGCCAGTTCACGGACTTCCATGGCGACAACGGCAAAGCCCTTGCCGGATTCACCGGCACGCGCTGCCTCGACACCAGCATTCAGCGCCAGCAGATTGGTCTGGAAGGCGATTTCGTCGATCACCGAGATGATCGAGTTGATCTGGCGCGAGGACGACTGGATCGCCTCCATCGCCGCGATCGTCTCGCGCATGATATCGCTTGAGCCCGCCGTTTCCTTCTTCGCGTCACGGGCAATCCGCTCAGCCTGCTCGGCGCGCTCGATCTGGATACGGACCGACTGGGTGATGGCGTCGATCGCATTGGCGGTCTCGGTGATCGAGGCGGCCTGCCGCTCGGTACGGCCGGCCAGATCGTCGGCGCCGTTGCGCATCTCTTCCGAGCCTGAACGAACCGCCATCGAGTTTCCGCCGATCGCCGTCATCGTTTCGCTCAGCGTCGCAAGCGCCTCGTTGAAATTGACACGCAGGCCCTCGAGCTCGGTCGGGAAGCGCGTCTCGATCTGATAGGCGAGATTGCCGCTGGCCAGATGATGCAGGCCCTCGTCCAGCGCCTGGACGACATCCTGCAGGCTCTTCGCCTCGGCTTCGCGCAGCGCCATGTTTTCCTGGCGATCACGCTCGGCGCGTGTGCGGGTCTCCGCACTTGCGGCCTCGAGCTCGCGGCTTTCGAACAGCGATTGCTTGAAGCGGGAAAGAGCCTTGGCCATCGTGCCGATTTCGTCGTGGCGGTTTTGGCTGCCGATCTCGGTATCCAGCTTGCCGTCGGCGACGTCGCGGGTGTTGCCGGCAAGGCGGGCAAGCGGCGAGAATAGCAGCTTCGTGATCAGGCCGGTGGCGATCGCCATGACGACGAGGGCACCCAGACCGATCATCGTCAGCAACGTGGCGATCTCGATCGAGCCGGCATTCAGCTCGCTGAGACGGACGCTCTCGACCACCAGGAAGCGGTCGCCGTGATAATCGATGCCGCGGACATAGGCGCGGGCCGAGCCATCGGCGCGGTCGAAGTCATCGACCGTCATGCCCTGATTGTTGGCCAGCGCATCCGGAATGAAGGTGAAGGCCGCGGTGTCGAGCGTCGCCAGCTTGCCGTCTGCAAGACCGACCGCCGAACCATCGCTGGAAATGATCGCCGCCTGCGCCGTGCTGCCAGAGACAATGCCCTTCGACAGGATACCGGTGACGATATCATCACGAACCTTGAACAGAATGATGCCCTTCGCGAGGCCCAGCTTGACGATCGGAACGGCATAGAAGATCCCCGACTTGCCCGCATCGACGCGCAGACCCGAGAAGCCTGTCGGCGCGGAATCGTCGGTCGCCTTTGCGGTGTTCTCGACAGCCTTCGCATAGGCGAGACCGGCACCGGTCACCTTCCAGGCATCGGCCTTCAGGTTTTCGGCGAAATTGTCGTCCTTCTTGTAGGAATAGAGGACGGAGCCATCCATGTCGGCGATCAACAGGTCGCTGAAGGCCGTGTTCTCGAGGTCGCGGGCGACTTCGCCCTGCGTCTTCTCATGGTTGGAATAGTAGAAGCCGCTCGGCCCCTCCGGCTTCATCAGCTTTTCGCGCTGATCGACCGGGTTCGGGTTGTTGGTGATGAAGACCTTCTTCAGTTCCGCACGGGCATCGCCCGAGGACTTCTCGATGGTCTTCCAGCCGCTCTTCAGGCTGGTGATCGACATCTGCAGCGCTTCGATACGCGCAATCGAATTCGCCTGGTTTTCAAGCTGCTCCAGCTGATCCTGCAGCATGTCGCCGCGGAAGATGAGCACGCTCTCCTTCGCCTTCAGCGCCTGCTCGTCGGAAATGCGGCTGCTGGCGAAATAGCCGAGCACGCTGATGGTACTGACGGCAAGCGCCGTGAGCAGAATGAAAGTCGCAATCACTTTAAACGATAGAGACTGAAATCTCTGAGCCATAAACTAGAACCCTTCCGGAGCGGCTTGCCTGGCTTTTCGCAGCTGGCTTGACCGAAAACAGAACACTGGGGGCCTTAACCTTCCGAAAAAGGAGCCCCTCTCACATTTGATGGATTAGATTTCAGACAACTGATTTAATTCGCAGTAAACGGCGCGACACAAAAACAAGGGATGTTTTTGTTTTGTTCACATATCGATGGCAGTTATTTTGCAACTGCAATATGGTGAGCCATGCAAAACACGATTCGCATCATCGGCATCGATCCCGGCCTGCGCCGCACGGGATGGGGCGTCATCGACACGCTGGGCAATTCGCTGCGCTTCGTCGCCTCCGGCACCGTCACGTCGGACGGCGACATGGACTTGGCCTCCCGCCTCTGCCAGCTGCATGACGGGCTTGCTGAGATCGTCCACAGCTACACACCCGATGAAGCCGCCGTCGAACAGACCTTCGTCAACAAGGACGCGGTCGCGACACTGAAGCTCGGCCAGGCCCGCGGCATCGCCATGCTGGTTCCGGCCCGCGCCGGGCTGCAGGTTTCCGAATATGCGCCGAACGCCGTCAAGAAAGCCGTCATCGGTGTCGGTCACGGGGAAAAAAAGCAGATCCACATGATGCTGAAGATCCTGATGCCGAAGGTGGAATTCAAGGGCGACGACGCCGCGGATGCGCTGGCGATCGCCATCTGCCATGCCCATAATCGCGGCAGCAACCGCATGCGCCTGGCAGCGCTCGCGGGGTAATTTGTTCTTGACTTGTTCTCAAGGTAAGGATTATTCTTACTTTGAAGGAGAAAGTCATGCGCGTTACCTCGAAAGGTCAGGTCACGATTCCCCGCGATCTCCGCGAGCTGGCCGGTATAGAGCCGAACAGCGAGGTCGTATTCTCCATGGAAGGCGGCAAGCTAGTCGTTTCACCAAAGAGCGGTCGTAGCGCCATCGAAGATCGAAACCGTCTTGATCAAGTCCTCAGGGCGATCTCCAAGCTTGAAGGGACCGGCGATCAGGCGATCGATGCTGACGCGCTCATGTCGATGACACGTGACCGCTGACATGGCGACCTTGATTGACACCAACGTGCTGGTAGATCTCGCCATCCCGTCTTCGAACTGGCATGGCTGGTCACGGCAACGGACGATCGAAGCGTTCGATCAGGGGCCGGTGCTCATCAACCCGATCATTTATGCCGAGTTTTCGGTACGCTACCGCGATATCGATGAAGTCGATAACGCACTGCCGGAAGATGCCTTCCGCAGGGAAAATCTCCCCTGGCCAGCGGCTTTTGCGGCCGCAGCCGCATTCCGTATCTATCGCAAGGCCGGTGGCCAGCGCGAACGTGTTCTGCCGGATTTCCTGATCGGTGCGCATGCCGCCATACGCGGCTATTCACTGCTGACACGCGATGTGAAGGGCTACCGCGCCTACTTCCCGTCGCTCGACCTCATCACTCCCGAAACCCATCCCTGACGGACATATCATGATCGGCAAGCTCAAAGGCACCATCGAAGAAATCGGCGAAGACTATGTGCTCGTCGATGTGCATGGTGTCTGTTACGTCGCCCATTGCTCGGGCCGCACCCTGTCGAAGCTCGGCTCCGTCGGAGAGGCCTGCGTCCTCTTCATCGAGACCTATGTCCGCGAAGACCAGCTGAAGCTCTTCGGCTTCATGAGCGTGCTTGAGCGTGAGTGGTTTAACCTGCTGCAGAGCGTTCAGGGCGTCGGTGCCAAGGTGGCGCTCGCCGTGCTCTCGACGCTGACGCCGCCGGAACTCGCCAATGCCATTGCCCTCCAGGACAAGACCGCCGTCTCACGCGCTCAAGGGGTTGGGCCGAAGGTCGCGGTCCGTATCGTCACCGAACTGAAGAACAAGGCACCCGCCTACGCCGGCGAGGCGATGAATATCGGCCTCAAGCAGGAACTCGGCGAAGGCGTGGCTTCGGCCCCGGTTGCCGATGCCGTCTCGGCGCTGACCAATCTCGGCTATTCCCGTGATCAGGCCGCCAACGCCGTCGCCGCCGCCATGAAGACCGCCGGCGAAGGTGCCGATAGCGCCAAGCTGATCCGGCTGGGGCTGAAGGAACTGGCGCGATGATTTCCTTGCGAAATCACTTATTCCTTACTATATTTAAAACGTAAGGAGGTTTAGATGAATATCTATTACGGTACATTGACATCAAAGGGCCAGACAACTGTTCCCGCAGAAGTTCGCGAACTCTTGCACCTGAAGCCTGGCGATAAAATTCGCTACATCCACAGCGATGGTAAGGTTTTCATCAAGGCGAAGAACAAGCGCGCGATCGATCTCGCGGGAAAGTTTCACGATCCATATCGCCCGACCTTCTCGCTCGATGACATGGATCAGGCTGTCGGAGACTCTATCGCGCAAAGGGTCGCCGCGGCAAAATGATCGGCGTCGACACAAATATTTTGCTGCGCCTTTTTCTCAAGGATGATGCAGAGCAGGCTAAGAAGGTCGAGCTTCTTTTCGCGTCGCTTCCTGAGGCAGGGCCGGGCTATATAAGCTGTATTACCCTGATGGAGGTGACCTGGTTTCTGCGGCAGCGTATCAAGCTAAAGCGTGAAGAGATCATGGAAGCAGTTTCCGATCTGCTGGATGCCGCCGACCTCATTCTGGAGGACGAAAACATCGTTGAAGAGACGCTTGATGTGATGGCGCAAACGACAGCCGAATTTGCCGATGTTTTCATAGCTCTTAGGAATCGAGATGCCGGCTGCTCTGTTACGAAAACTTTCGATCAGCGAGCTGCCAGAGGCGTCCCTGGAATGGAACTACTGACATGAGCGACCCCGCCCGCCTGATATCGCCGGAAAAGAAGGGCGAAGATTTTGATGCGACGCTGCGTCCGCAGTCGCTGGATGAATTCACCGGCCAGGCCGAAGCGCGCGCCAACCTGAAAATCTTCATCGAGGCCGCCAAGAACCGTGGCGAGGCGCTGGATCATGTGCTGTTCGTCGGCCCGCCCGGTCTCGGCAAGACAACGCTGGCGCAGATCATGGCGAAGGAACTCGGCGTCAATTTCCGCTCCACCTCTGGTCCCGTTATCGCCAAGGCCGGCGATCTTGCGGCGCTGCTCACCAATCTCGAAGAGCGCGACGTGCTCTTCATCGACGAAATCCACCGCCTGAGCCCGGCCGTTGAAGAAATCCTCTATCCGGCGATGGAAGACTTCCAGCTCGACCTGATCATCGGCGAAGGCCCGGCCGCACGCTCCGTGAAGATCGATCTGTCGAAATTCACGCTGGTCGCCGCCACCACGCGCCTTGGCCTGCTGACGACACCGCTGCGCGACCGTTTCGGCATTCCGGTTCGTCTCTCCTTCTACACCGTCGAGGAACTGGAGCTGATCGTCCGCCGCGGCGCGCGGCTGATGAACCTGCCGATGACCGACGAGGGCGCCAAGGAAATCGCCCGCCGCGCCCGCGGCACGCCGCGCATCGCAGGGCGTCTGCTGCGCCGCGTCCGTGATTTTGCCGAAGTCGCCAGGGCCGAAGCCGTCACCCGCGAGATCGCCGACGAAGCGCTGACCCGGCTGCTCGTCGACAATATGGGCCTCGACCAGCTCGACAAGCGCTACCTCAACATGATCGCCGTCAATTTCGGCGGCGGCCCTGTCGGTATCGAAACCATCGCCGCCGGCCTTTCGGAGCCGCGCGATGCGATCGAGGACATCATCGAGCCCTACATGATCCAGCAGGGCTTCATCCAGCGCACGCCGCGCGGCCGTGTACTCACCGCAACCGCCTGGAAGCACCTCGGCATGCAGCCGCCGAAGGACCTGGAAGCCGCGCAGTTCCGGCTCTTCCAGCAAGACGACTGAGTGCGCCGATGCCGAAGAGAACAATGATCCGGCTGGATGGCAGTGCCGGACGCTTCAACTACCGCATTGCCGGGCTCGGCTTTCGCGATGGCCATGTCCTCGTTCACCGGGCCGTCCATGAACCTTTCTGGACATTCCCGGGTGGCCGCGCCGAGATTGGCGAGACCTCGGAAGAAACGCTGCGGCGCGAGATGGTCGAAGAGCTCGGTGTGACGGTCGAGGTCGGCCGCCTGCTCTGGATCGTCGAGAATTTTTTCCATTTCGAGAAGCGCGACTGGCACGAACTCGGGCTCTATTATCTGATGGAACTCCCCGAAAGCTTCCCCTTCCGGCCAAACGAGATCGTCCATCAGATCGAGGACGGCAAGAGCATTCTGGAGTTCAAATGGGTGCCCGCCACCCGCGGAGCGCTGAAGGCTCTCGATATCCCGCCCTATTTCATTGCCGACGAGATCGAGGCGCTTCCTCCGGCACCGCGCCACGTCGTCTGGCGCGACGGCGACCTCGACCGGGACGATTGAGGGAACTGTCCCCTTCTCCGCGCATTGCATCCTGAACAAGGAGCATCGCCATGCAGAAATACAGGACGGGCACGAGCGTCGAGTGGACATGGGGCAAAGGCAAGGGAACGGGCAGGATCGCTGAAAGCTTCACCGAAGACGTCGAGCGCATCATCGAGGGTGCCGACATCAAGCGGAAGGCGACCAGCGAGGAACCCGCCTATCTGATCGAGCAGGAAGATGGCGGCAAGGTCTTGAAGGGCCACTCGGAAATCAGGAAGGTTCATTGATGGGCGATGATCGGCCCGACAGGAGATGACATGACCGTTTTCGATCCCTGCCGGGCTTTCCGCAAGCTCGCCTATAACAATGCGCTCGCCAATGTCAGATTGCTCGATGCCTGCCTCCGGCTGCAGCCGGGCGAATTCGAAGCGCATCGCACCAGCTTCTTCCCTTCGATCAAGATGACGCTGAACCATATCATCACCGTCGACTGGTTCTACGTGGATGGGCTCGAAGGCGGCAGCCTCGGACCCGATGCATGGAAGATCGAAGAGCCGTTCGATACGCTTGAAGCGCTGATCCCCGAGCAGCGGAATGTCGATGCACGCCTTGTTGCGCTATGCGAGGCGCTGACGCCGGACAGCTTGGCAGCAACCATCCGGCTGGATCGCGGCGGCCGGTTTCAGGAGGAGCGTGCGGACGATATCCTCAGCCACCTTTTCCAGCACCAGACCCATCACCGCGGCCAGGTGCATGCGATGCTGGCGGAATCCAGTGTCCGCCCGCCGCAACTCGACGAATTCATTGTCAACGATGATGCCCGTTTCCGGGGCGGCGAGATTGCCGCCCTCGGCTGGAGCGAGGAAAAGCTGATGCGCTGAAAGCCAACCTCAGTCGTTGAGGCGTGACTTCAGCGCATCGACGATGGTCTTGGTCAGCAGATCGTAGTTTTCGTCGAAGTGGTGATCGCCCGCGAGCTCGACGACGGCAGCGCCGCTCTGCTTCAAATCCGGGCAGGCGACTTCGTCATCGTCTTCCTTGCCGTAGATACACTGGATCAGCTTCGGATCGACATCCTTCAGATCGGCGACCGGATCGCCACCGGCCCCGTCGGTCTTCTGGCCGAGCCAACCCATGACGGAGATCACGTAGTCAACCTCGTGCGACAGCGACAGCAGCGAGATCTGGACGATCGACGCCTTCTCGGCCGGTTTCAGCAGCTTGTATGTCGCCGGCACCACGTCAGCGCCGAACGAGTAGCCGATCAGAAGCACATGCTTGACCTTCCACTGCTTCCGGTAGAGGTCGATGATCTTGCCGAGATCGTCGGCGGTCTCCTGCGGCTTCCGTTCCGACCAGAAGTAATGCAGCGAGTCGATGCCGACGACGGGAATCCCCTCCTTCTGCAGCTTGCTGCCAACTTCCTTGTCGATATCGCGCCAGCCGCCATCGCCGGAATAGACGATCGCCATCGTATCCATCGCCGGCTTGGCATCGAGAACCGCAAGCGGCAGGCCGAGCGGATTATCGGCATTGCCCGATGCGTCGATCATGTCGTCAAGCGTATCGGACAGCGTCGTCTGCGCGTCGTCATCGGCATCGCGAACATCGATCGCCGGATGCGTCTTCTTCAGCTCCGCAACATGCTCGCGCCCATCCTTCGGTGCATTCGACGTCAAGGCCACCACGACGGGATCCGGCAGATTGCCCTCGGTCAGGCCGTAGATCATCCGGTCGCCAACGGTCTTCTTGCTGGCCGGCGTGCAGAGCTGCTGCGTCAGCGGAATGCCTGCCGTGGGATCGATCGCCAGCGTCTGGCCGATCGTCGCATCCGGCGTCTGCGCGGCAATCGCCAGCGCCAGGGCGCCGCCCTCGCCGACACCGGCGATGATAGGCAGATGATAGGCGCTGTTGCCGGCGGCGCGCTGAACCTGCTGGCTCAACGCCTCGATGTCGGAGACTAGGTAGATGCAGCCGTCATTGTCACTGGCATCGTATTTGCGCAGCGCATCCATGTAGGACGGAAAGTCGACGCCGATCACCACGGCACCGGCATCCACCAGCTTATCCGTCTCGGCCTTTTCGTTGTCGCCCCAGCCGGCCGCGTCCGAGATCAGCATCACCGCACCCTTCACATCACCCTTCGGCAGAAAGATGTGCGGCGACGGGATGAGTCCAGTTTCGAAGTCCTTCGTGCTCTCGTCGGCGGCATAGGCCGGAAATGCAAGCGCCGTGGCGCATGTTGCGGCGAGGATATATTTTCTGATCATTTCCTGACGACTCCCTTCAATCCGCCACCGATGAGAAAGGTCGCGTCCATCAACGCGATCATCGGATTGCCCCCTCCGGAAACCGCAAGATAGCGCGGTTGCCAGTGCGGATGAAACTTTGATTTGAATGCCCGAAGGCCTTTGAAATTGTAGAAGCGCTCGCCGTGTTCGAAAACGGTGCTGCCGATGCGGTCCCAGACGGGCGCCGTTTCACGCTTCGACATGCCCGAAAGCGGTGCCATGCCGAGGTTGAAGTGGCGGTATCCCTCCTCGCGCAGATATTCCATGATCTGCACGAATAGAAAGTCCATCGACCCCTTTGGTGCCTCTGGAGAGAAGCGCATCAGGTCGATCGTGCCTTCCGATTTGGTTTCGGTGACGAGGATATTGGCGAAGGCGACGATCTTGCCGTCCTTCTTCAACACGCCGACCGGCTGCGAATTGACATAGTCCGGCTCAAAGGCGCCGAGCGAGAAACCCTTCTCCTTGGCATTATGGTCTTCAAGCCAGGAGCTGGAAACCGCGGCCAGATCGGTGAGAATGGCAGGTACGTCTTCGGCGGGTATGACCTCGAAGCTCAGGCCATCGCGCTGGGCGCGGCTGGCCGTCTGGCGCAGGTTCGCCCACTTGCCGCCCTTCATTTCGAAAGCGCCGAGATCGGCGACGGCGAGCTCGCCCAGCTTGAAGGCGCGCAGACCCGCGTCGGCGCAATGGGACAGTAGCGCCGGCGAAATCTGGTAGAAGACCGCGCGGCATCCGGCAGCCCGCGCCGCCTCGACGAAGCTCCAGACGAGCTCCGGAATGGCATGCCGCTCGCCGACCGGATCGAACAGCGCGATCCATGAGCGCCCCTGGCGGCCATACATGATGAAGGCATCGCCCTTCTCGGAGAACATGATGCTCTTGTCGGCCATGCGCACCAGATTGGCGTCGGCATAATCCTGCGCCTTGACGATATCGACGGCGCGCTGCAGCGCCTCGTCGCTTGCCGGTTCCGGGCGGAAGGCCGCCGGACGCAGCAGGCTGAAAATGGCGATCGCCGAGGAGATGATGGTGATCCCAAGCACGGCGCGCAGACCGCGCGGTGCTTCAGCCGCGAATTCGAACTGCCACCAGAGCTCGTTACTGTATTCGACGTCGCGATAGACGAAGAGCAGGATAACGACGGCGCCGACACAGATGACCGCAATCGCCATGAGCCAGGCGGCCGTCAGCGTCTGGTTCAAGAGCGAGGCGTGGCGCGTGAACAGTCGGCGGCTGACGAACAGGCTAAAGATCAGGATCGCGAGGAAGATCGCTTCGACCAGCGCAATCGCCTTCAGCAGCGACAGGGTGAGCGCCAGAACGGCGGAGACCACCGATACCAGCCATGCGCCATCGAGACGCTGGCCAAGACCCCGCGCGGCAACCACGAGCGCCAGACCGAGCAGGCTCGACAGGAAATGGGCGCCCTCGACGATGGGCAGAGGCAGATAATTGGCGAGGAATTCGAGATTCTCATCCGGCGTCGGCGTGACGCTCGAGAAGATCAGCATGACGCCGAGGATGAGTGCAAAGGCCGACAACAGCTGCGGCGTCAGGCGGCCGCCAATACGGCGGATGCTGGAAGCGGCCGGATGATCGACGAAGCGGCGAAGCTCTGTCAGCGACACCGCGAGCACTGCGATCAGCAGCGGCAGCACATGATAGATCAGGCGGTAGAGAACCAGCGATCCGAGAACCGCGTCGATATTCACCGCGCTGCCGAGCGAGGCGATGATGACGGTTTCAAAGACGCCGAGACCGGCCGGCACGTGGCTGAGCACGCCGAGGCCGACGGCAATCGCATACACCGCCAGGAACACCGGCCAGCTGATCGCTGTCTGCGGCAGCAGCACATAAAGCACGGTGGCCGACGCGGCGATATCGAAGGCGGTAACGAGGAACTGCCGCGACCAGGTACGCGAATCCGGCAGGCGGACGGCGATCGGGCCGAGAGCCACCGCCCGGCCATCACGCCCGAGATAGACCATGACGCCGAGCCCCGCCAGGATCGCCCCGGCGATGATCCGCAGCAGCAGCGCATTGGTATTGATCAGCGGCCCGATTTCCTCGGCGATGATCATCAGCGCGATCGCCGCGACGCTGGCAAGACCGAGACCGAAGGACAGTGTGACGAAGGCGATGACTCGGCCGATATCCTCGGGCGTCAAGCCGAGGCGCGAATAGGCGCGGTAGCGGATAGCGCCACCGCTGAGCGCGCCGAAGCCCGCCGTATTGCCGACCGCATAGGCGCTGAACGCCGTCAGTGCGACATGCGGAAAGGGCAGCTTCTTGCCGATGTATTCGATCGCATTGAGATCGTAGAAGATCAGCGCGAAGAAGCTGAGGCCGGTAAAGAGCAAGGCCAGCAGGATCGAGCTGACGCGCGTGTCGGCAAGCGCCTGGACGACGTCGTCATAGCGGACTTCGTTGGTAAGCTGCATGATCGCATAACCGACCATGCAAAACAGGATAAGCGTCGCTGCCGCGACAAGCTGCGTACGGTAACGCCGGATAAAGCCCCGAAAGCCACCGGCTTCCTCGCTTTCCATTTCTTCCAGACTGCCTTGATTCGCCATCTTACCCCTGCCGACTGCCAGCTTGGCGTGAGTCGTTCGGCAAAGAACTAGCATATGCTGCAGGCAAGCTCTATCGGCCCCCGACAGCGCTACCCCGCTACCGCCAAGCGCGCCTCATCGGCCTGAATTGGGGCAAAATTAGCGCTGGGTGACATAGTCCTCCACAGCGCTTTTGTAGCATTCCGTCGCACCCGCTCCACCCTCAGGCGGCAGGTTCGCCGCCTGCCCGTGCCTGGGCCGCATAGCGTGCGGCAGCGGCCATCGCCTCATGGTCCCGCCCGTCGCCGGAAACCTGCACCGTCGGCACCGCGAACTCGATGCCGTTTTCCTTGAAGGCGTTGCGGATCATCGCCAGCGCATTGCGACGGATGACGAACTGCTCCCCCGGCTTGGTCATCATCGACAGCCGGATCTCGATCGCGAATTCTCCGAACTGCTCGACGCCCTTCATCTTCAGCGTCTCGATGATGTGCGGGCCGAAATCGGGATTGTCGAGCAGTTGCTGACCGATCTGCTTGACGACCTTCTTGGCCTTCACCAGATCGGTGTCATAGGTGACGTTGAGGCTGATCTTATCGATCGTCCAGTCGCGGTTGAGGTTCTTGACGGCGCCGAGCTCGCCGAAGGGAACGGTCGTCAGCGGTCCGCGGTGATGGCGCAGCTTCACGGAGCGCAGGCTGAAGGCCTCGACCACCCCCTTGTGGCTGCCGCTCTCGATATATTCACCGACACGGAAAGCATCGTCCCAGAGATAGAACATGCCGCTGATCACGTCCTTGACGATGGTCTGCGCGCCAAAGCCGACCGCGACACCGACGACACCGGCGCCGGCAATCAGCGGCCCGATCTCGATACCCAGACCGGACAGGACCATCAAAACGGCAATAACGGCGATGACCACCGCGAAGATATTGCGGAAGATCGGCAGCAACGTCTGCAGCCGGGCCCGTCTGGCTTTCTCCTCGTCCGAGGCCGAAGCGTCGAGCGGCGAATCGATAAGCTTGCCGTTGATATAGGCTTTGACGATATGCCAGAGCAGATCGGCCGCAAGCAGGATGACGATGCCGCCAATGGCGCCGCGAGTGATGCGATCGACCATGGTGTCGCCCGCCGCCATCCTGTCTGCCGCAAAGCCCATGATCCGCCCCATCCATACCGCCGCCGCCGCGATGATGATGGCGCGAACGCCGCGGTCCAGCAACACGGTCGCCATCCGGCGATTGGCGAGGAAGCCCGCTTCCGCCTGATGCAGCGAACGGACCGCGGCCGTCGCAACGCGGAGAACCTTCGGCAGAAGCAGGGCATAGATGCCGAGCCAGAGCAGCAGCATGAAGCCGGTGACCCACAGAAGCCAAAGCGCGAGGAAGTAGATCGTCAGAAACCAGGCTGTTGCCGTGCTGTGCCTGACGCCATCGCTGGGGCGCGACCAGACCGCTTCGACGGCAATCAGGAAAAGCCCGATTCCGAGGATGTAGGCAACGAACAAGCGGGAGCCGACCGAAAAGCCAAGCGGCTCCATGACCTGGATGACGACCCAGCCAAAGGCGAAGTAGATGGCGAATATGGCCGAGCGCCGGAACCAGTACAGCGCTCTGGCGCGGGAGATATCGCGCTCGCCGTCGGCGCGCGGCAGCGTCACCAGCACGACCAGCATCCGGCCGATGGAAATGGTGAAGCGGGTCGCGATCAGCGCGATCGCAACGGCAATCGCGATCGCCTGGCTCACCGGCGGCCAGCTGAAGGCAACCAGCGGAACGATCGTCGCCATGGCGAAGACGATGGCCGGGATGACGCGATAGAAGAGATTGGCGCCAGCGTGATGCAGCGCGGCAGGCTCCTCCACATCGGAGCGGCGGACGCGCGGACGCGGCGTCGCGGCGCGAAACAGCAGTTCGGCCAAAGTGCCGATCAGCAACAGTGTCAGCCCCTGAACGGCGATCCAGCCAGGCCCTGTCGGCTCGACCTCGCGATCGACAATGCCATCGGCCGCCTCGACCTCTTCTGGCAGTTCCATGGCCGCATCCGAGACCATCTCGACATGGTGGCGCGCATGGGCGAGCAGGTCTGACAGCACCGACATCTGTCCGCCGTCATCGGCCGCCGCCGCGGGCACCATCTTCATCTGCGATGCCATCCATGTCTGCACCTCGGGCGCCTGCATCAGCTGCATCATCTGCCGCACCTTGTCGGGCGGCGTGGCGGCATCGGCTGCGGGTGGCGCCGGCGCGGTCTGCGCGTATACGCCATCGGAAGTGCCGAGAAAAATCGTCAACGAAAACAGGCAAGCCCAGAGGCTCCCCCTCACGAACCTTGAACCCAACACCCGACGCCCTCCGGTATGACTGGAATCAACCATATCGCTTGCGATGCCATAGGCAATGGGCACGAAAAAACCCGCGCTCGGAAAGCGCGGGTCTTCAAGAATATATGGGTACCTGTTGGGCTTTACGCCTTCGGCTTCTCGACGTGACCGCCGAAGCCGGCACGCATCGCCGAGAGCACCTTGTTGGCGAACTCGTCCTGGTCGCGCGACGAGAAGCGGCCGTAGAGCGCAGCACTCAGCACCGGCGTCGGAACGCTTTCGTCGATGGCCGCCATGATCGTCCAGCGTCCCTCGCCGGAATCCGAGACGCGGCCGGCATATTTCGCCAGAGCCGGATCGGCATGCAGCGCATCCGAGGTGAGGTCGAGCAGCCAGGAGGTGATGACGCTGCCGCGGCGCCAGACTTCCGAAACATCCTGCAGATTGAAGTCGTAGCGGTAATGTTCCGGATGGGCGAGCGGCGCCGTCTCGGCATCGGCTTCATGCGTCGCCGCGCCGATATTAGCATTCTTCAGAATGTTGAAGCCTTCGGCATAGGCGGCCATCAGGCCGTACTCGATGCCGTTATGGACCATCTTCACGAAGTGGCCTGCGCCATGCGGACCGCAATGCAGATAGCCCTGCTCGGCGGTGCTGTGTTCGCCGGCGGTGCGGTTTTCCGACGGCTTCACGTCGCCGACGCCAGGCGCCAGCGATGCGAAGATCGGCGACAGCGACTGGACGATGCCCTTTTCGCCGCCGATCATCAGGCAATAGCCGCGCTCGAGGCCGAAGACGCCGCCACTGGTGCCGACATCCACATAATGGATGCCCTTGGTGATCAGCTCCGCGCCACGGCGGATATCGTCGTGGTAGTAGGAATTGCCGCCGTCGATGATGATGTCGTCATCATGCAGCAGCGGCAGAAGCTGGGCGATCACCTTGTCGGTAATGGCAGCCGGCAGCATCAGCCAGATGGCGCGCGGACGCGACAATTTCGAGACGAACTCCTCGAGCGAGCTGGCTCCGGTGGCGCCCTTGCCCGTCAGGTCGGCAACACTTTCCGGCTTCGCGTCATAGACCACGCATTCGTGGCCATCCCGCATCAAGCGCTGGACCATGTAGTTGCCCATACGGCCCAAACCTACCATGCCAAGCTGCATTTTATATTCTCCTGGGAATCTAATCGATATGATTCCGGAAATTAGCACTCATGCCGCCGCAGGCAAGCGAAGTCTCTGTCACATTCGGGAGATGAAACCGCGCTGCCGTCCTTTCATGCCGCGAAACGTTTCGCGCAAGGGGTGTGGCCCTGTTAAAATCGGAGTGAAAAACTCAGTAAAAGAGCCGCCCGGAGCCCGGCGGCAAAGACGTATGGCAGTTGCATTGCAGCATGCCGCAGTTACCGGCGGATGCTTTCAAGCGGCCAATCAAAGCAGTCACGAAAATTTTCTATGCCCGAAATAAAGCTGATTAATCCGTTTCTTTTCATATTCTTAACTTATCGCTCATCTTCGTCACAACACTGTCCCGCAAAATTTTGCACTTGGTGAGCAGTTGCCTTGGCGAAATCTCGATGGTACTTTTTGATTAACAACTAAATAAAAAAACAACGGGGGAAGTGCCCTTCAATTTCGATCTATGATTTGTCAGTTCAGGATTGAAGACTATGAAGGCCACACCAATTAATATTCATCCAAAAGACGTACGAATACTGTCTGCTTCGCGGATCGTTGGGTATTTGTTCGCATTCCTGCTGCTCTTCACCATCGGCATCTCGATGGTACCCAACCAGTTCTTCGTCGTTTCGCCGAAGGCGGTGATCAACGCCCCCGTGCAGATGATCGCCTCGCCGATCTACGGCCGCGTCGACAAGATTTCCTTGCAGGTCGGCCAGGTGGTCAATCTCGGCGACGTGACGGCAACCGTCTCCAATCCCAATCAGGATCAGACGTCTCTCACCGGTCTCCGGCTTGAGAAACTCGACCTGACGGAAAAGCTCAACAACACGATCAACGTGGTTGCCGAACGCAATGACCAGCTGAGCAAGGTCAAGGCGCAGATATCGGATGTGAAGGACGGGGTTTTGAGCGAACTTGGCGCCGTCATCAGCAACGCCCAATCGAACGTCTCGATCTACGAGGCGCGGCTTGCCGAGCAGGATGCGCTGCTGCAGCGCGCCACCGTGCTTTTGAAGAAGGGGATGACCTCCGAAGCGAGTGTCGAGCCGCAGCGGCAGAAACGTAATGCCGCCCAGGGCGAGCTCGATGCAGCCCGCGGCGAACTGAAACGCAACGAAATCGTCCAGTCGCTGGTCAGCCGCGACATCTATACGGGCGGCACGGTCGCAGCCAACCTGCTGACGCTGGAAATGCAGCGCACCAAGCTCGCCGGCGACATCGCCGAAGACAATATCGAGATCAACCAGATGACCGAGCGCAAGGCGCAGGTTGAGAAACTGATCAACCGCGAGGAAGGCCGGCTCGGCAAGTCGGGGGCAGCCGAGGTGGTCGCAGACCATCACGGCCAGGTCGTCAGCGTCGACGCCGCCTTCGGCGATTTCGTCATGCAGGGCCAGGCGGTCGCCAAGTCTCTCGACTGCACCGAGGCGTTCGCTGCGGCGGTCTACAGAAGCCGCGACGTCTCCTCCCTCGATATCGGCACGCCGGCGATGGTCAATTTCCGCTCGCTCGGCGTTAAGAAAAGCGGCCATGTCTACAAGATCGTCCGCTACTTCGACAGCGGCCAGCAGAACCGCTACTTCGCCAAGTTTCCGAAGGCCGAGGGCGACGAGGTCTATGTCCTCGTCAAGGTCGATGACGATCCTGTCGAGCTGACCGCTGCCGGACAGCCCAACAACGACAAGTTCTTTGGATGCAATGTCGGTGAGGACGTGATTGTCTCGCTTGGAGAGACCGTCGTCGCGCGCCTCACCCGCTATTCGAAAATGGCCGTCGACAAGTTGTCAGAGGCGGACGGCCTGCTCTCCGCGTCGGCGTTTTTCGACAAGGGCCACAAGATGGCGAGCCTCCAGCAGTAACAAGCGCGCTTTCGCTTCACGTTATCGAGCGGCGATAACAGGGAAGACTTTGATATGGTTTTGCGTAGAACGTTCCTAGCGGCGATGCTCGCCATGGCGGCATTTGCCTTCAGCCCACCGCCTGCTGCGGCCGCAGGCAAACATGACGAACTGGCTTGCACCCTCTGCGACGGCCTTGCCGCGCTGATGACGGGTGAACCGGAGCAGGCTTTCGTCTTTCGCAGTTTCGAACCGGCAAACGGCGGATCGAAGCTGCACCCGGCGCTCGACAATACCGGCTTCACCTATGACAACGCGCTGGCGATGATGGCGCTCTATGGCTGCGGCCGCGCCAAGGAGGCTAAACGCGTCGCCGATGCGCTGGTGCTGGCGCTGGAAACCGACCGCCACTATCACGACGGACGGCTGCGCAACGCCTATCGCTCCGGGCCGGTCATAACAGGCAAGGACGGCATGCTGCTTCCCGGCTACTGGAGCACGGCCAGCAACTCCTGGATCGAGGACGGCTATCAGGTCGGCAGTGCGACCGGCAGCACCGCCTGGGGGGCGCTCGGCCTGCTCGCCGCCTATTCCGAGACCGGCCAGACGGCTTATCTCGACGGCGCCCGCAAGATCATGGACTTCATCCACCGTTCGACTGCCGACCCCAAGAACCCCGGCTATTTCGGCGGCTTCTTCGGCCACGAACCGACGCCCGACCGGATGACCTGGAAATCCACCGAGCACAATCTCGATATTTACGCTGCCGATCATTGGCTGGCGACAATCGACGAGGCCGGCGACTGGGAACATGACGGCGAGAGTGCCAAGGACTTCCTCGATGCCATGTGGAACAAGGCGGAGGGCCGTTTCTATATCGGCAGCGTGCCGGACAGCAACGCGCCCAACGTCAACATGTCCGGTCTCGATGCCCAGCTGTGGCCGCTGATCGCCGTCAAGGATTTTGCCGCCAAGGCACCGCAGGTGCTCGAATGGACGGAAGTCAACCACGGCGTTCCCGGCGGCTTCGACTTCAACGACGATCGCGACGGCATCTGGCTGGAAGGCACCGCGCAGGCCGCGCTGATCTATCAGATGGTCGGCGATGCGCAGAAGGCGGAGCCGCTATTCCAGACCATCTCGGCCCAGATCTCACCCGAGAAACTGATCTACGCCACCGTCGACGAGCAGCTGACCACAGGGCTGCAGGTGGGGCCGAACTCGGAGCCCGGCGACTTCAAATATTATCGCCTGCCCCATGTCGGGGCGACGGGATGGGCCGTGCTCGCGGCACTCAGGCTGAATCCCTTCAATGCAGATTCCTTTGCGGCCAAGAACGAGGAAGAGCCATGTCCCCAGAAGTAGTCACCCTCTCGGATGCCATCCTCTTCTCGCTGGTGACGATTGCCCTCATTCTGGGCTGCGCACTGCTGCTCGACAGCAACAGGAGCAAGGACCGCGCCGTCTTCGGCACCATCCTGATCCTGATGCTTGCGAACTACGTCTATTTCCGGCTGACGACGACGCTGCCAGCTTTCGACTGGAGCGCCTACGCGATCTGGCCGCGCATCTACCTGGCTTTCGAGGCCGTGGTCATTCTCTACACGCTGCTGTCGATCGTCTTCTTCTTCCGGCGGACCGACCATACAGGGGCAGCCGATACCAGCGAGGCGATGATCTCGCGCATGGGAAAGCCACCGGCCGTCGACGTCTTCATCTGCACCTACAACGAGGATGTCACCATCCTGGAGCGGACGATCCTCGCCGCCAAGGCGATCGACTACGGCAACTTCACCATCTGGATCCTCGACGACGGGCGGCGCGAATGGCTGCGCGACTACTGCAGCGAACTCGGCGTGCGCTATCTGACGCGCGACGACAACAAGGGCGCCAAGGGCGGCAACATCAACAATGCCATCCGCTGGTCGAAGCAGATCACCAACGCCCCCTTCATCCTGATCCTCGATGCCGACTTCGCGCCGCAGCGGCCGATCCTCAAGCGCATCATCGGCCAGTTCGTCGATCCCGAGATCGGACTGATCCAGACCCCGCAATTCTATTATAATGCCGACCCGGTGCAGCATAACCTTCTGGCGTCCAAAGCCTGGGTCGACGACCAGCGCATCTTCTTCGACGTCATGCAGCCGTCGAAGGACGGCTGGGGAGCGGCCTTCTGTGTCGGCACATCCTGCGTCGTCAGGCGCGATGCCCTTGAACTGATCGGCGGCATGCCCGAGGAGACCGTGACCGAAGACATTCATCTCACCTACCGTCTTATGCAGAAGGGATTGCGCACCCGCTGGCTGAACGAGCGGCTCAGCGTCGGCCTCTCCGCCGAAAGCCTGTCGGGCTACATCACCCAGCGCTGCCGCTGGTGTCTCGGCACCATTCAGGTAGCCTTGCTGCGCGACGGGCCGTTCTTCGGCCGCGGCTATACGCTGATGCAGCGGCTGCATTATTTCCACGGGCTGCTGTTCTGGTTCTGCCGGCCGTTCATGCTGCTTCTGATGGCAGCGCCGATCCTCTTCTATTTCCTCGGCCTGCCGGCGATCCTGATGGAGCCCGAAGCCTTCTTCCTTTATGCGCTGCCGATGGTCGGCGCGATGTGGACCTTCCACGCCTGGGTCTCCGGCTGGCGCAGCCTGCCGCTGTTCACCGAGGTCTCGCAGATGGTCTCGGCCATTCCGATCACCATCGCCATCTGCCACGCCATCGCCCACCCCTTCGGACGGCCATTCAAGGTGACGGCGAAGGGCGAGGACCGCACCCGCGTCGATATCCTCTATCCGATCGCCACCACCTTCGCGCTGATCATCATCCTCACCTTCACCGGCATGCTCAATGGGCCGCTGCTCAGCAATTACAGCGGCCTCGACAGCTTTAGTGTCGCCTGGGGCATGGTGGTGATGGTCTATGCATTCGTCTCGATGCTCGTGTGTATCGAGCTGCCGCGCGAGCCGCTGGACGCCATCAAGTTTCCGGTCGGACGCAAGACGGCAATGACCTGCAACGGCCAGGCCCTGCCCTGCACCGTCGATAGCTTGTCTCTGACACAGGCGGAAATCAGCCTGCAGCAGCCGCGCATCGGCATGAATGCCGGTGTCGGCGATCTGCTTCTCTTTTCGCCCTTCCCCGGCTTCGACGTTGCTGGACGCATCGACCGCGTCGATCAGAACCGGTCGTCATTCACCGTCTCCGTAGTCGCGGTGAAGGAACGGCGCGAAAGCGAGGATATCCACGCCCATCCGGCGATCGTCCGGCGCAAGATGATCCAGCGGCTCTACAGCGAGATGCCGGAAGCAATGCCGGGCCGGGCCTATCCGCTGGCAGCGCTCCGAGCCCTGTTCAGCCGCATGTTCCAGAAGCCGTCTGCCTATGCCGGCCAGACGCGGATGGCGGCCAACACGGTCTCCGTGCGCCGCTCCAGATGGCGCCCGTCGCCGGGCGGCATCCTGGCGAGCGGATCAAGGGCATTGCCGGCCCCGGGCCAGGGATTGCTGCCGCCCGCGGCCGAATAGGTCACTCCGAGGGCGGTTCCCAGGTATCCGGCTCCCGCACCATATGGACGATGCCGGCTGGATTGAGGATCCAGCCGCCGCGAAAACTCTCGCCGAGCGGTTCGATGGCATCGCAGCGCGTCACGCCAGCCTGACGAAGATGCTCTGCGGCCTGGCCGAAATCCGGCGTGAAGAGCTCCAGCCAGAGTTCCGCCTGGCTCATGCCCGGGCTCTCGTCGATCCAAAGCCGGATCGGTCCAAGTTCGAAGCCGCGCGTACCCTCATTGCCGATTTCCTTCAGCCCGACGACATCACGGTAAAAATTCAAGACGGGCTGATATTGGTGCGGCGGCACCTTCATCGCGACATCGACGCCGCCCTCGAAAGCCGCGCTCATGTCCGTGCCTCGTAGTCAGGCGCTTCGGCCGGCTCGCCGCGCATCTCGCTGAGAAACATGCCGTCGCGCAGGTTGATGCCGTGCTCGACGAAGGCCTTCATGCAGCACAGCATGTTGGCCCAGCCCTCGCAATTGAGATAGGTGCCGCGCCGCCCGGCTTCGTCTTCGTGCCAGCCGTCTTCGGAGATGGTCACCATCGTGCCGCCATCCTCAAGCGCCTCGAACTTCATTTCGACCGTCGTCTTGTAGCGGACCTTGTCCGCATCCTTTCCGCCGTCCCAGCGCAGCACGATCAGGCTCTCCGGCACCAGATCGACGACCTCCACCGGCGCGTCCTTCCACCAGGTCACCGTGGTTCCCTTGACAAGCGGCGCGCTCGCGCCGCCGACCGTCGTGAAATAACCCGAGAGCTTTTTCGGATTGACCACCGCATCGAAAACCTCCGCGGCAGGGCGGCCGATCCGGCCTCCGACACGAATACCGAGGGACATGGCACTTCCTCCTCTTTTCCATTGTGATCGGCGCCATTATGTTATAAAAACATAACATGTCAAGCGAATCGGAAAACGACCCTGTCTTCAAGGCCCTCGCCCATTTCCGGCGCCGAGAGATCCTCGATCTTTTGAAGGACGGACCGCGCACGACCGGCATGCTTTGCGAAAATTTTCCGGATATGGACCGCTGCACGGTGATGCAGCATCTGAAGGTTCTGGAGGAATCCGGTCTGGTGATCGCGAAGAAGGAGGGCCGCGAACGCTGGAACCACCTCAACAGCCTGCCGATCAAACATATCTACGACCGCTGGATCAGCGCCTATGCCGGGCACGCGCTTTCGATCATCGACCGGTTGAAGAGCGATCTTGAAGCGCAATAGAAAACGGGCGCCGAAGCGCCCGTTGATTGCATGACCGTTCAGGCCGCCCTGCGCATGGGCTCCGCCGCCGGAACCACCCGCCGGTCGAGAGCCGCACTCTTCAGCGTCAGAAGCAGCGCACCAACGACCAGGATCGCGCCGACCCATGGCGTCGCCTGCAGGCCGAGACGGGATTCCACGACCAGCCCGCCGATCCAGGCGCCTGCGGCAATCCCGAGGTTGAAGGCGGCGATGTTCAGGGCCGAGGCCACATCGACGGCTGCCGGCCGAACCTGCTTGGCAAGCTGAACGACATAGAGCTGCAGGCCCGGCACATTGGCGAAGGAGAGGAAGCCGAGCGCCGCCAGCGTCGGGATCGTCAGCCAGGGAGAGACGGCCGTGAAGCTGAAGAGCACCAGAACCGCGGCCTGGGCAACGAAGAGCCAGGTCAGCGCCCGCACCGGATCCCGATTGGCGATCCGCCCGCCGACGATGTTGCCGGCAGCGATCGCCAGGCCATAGAGCACCAGGATGAGGCTAACTGAGGAAGCCGAGAAACCGGTGACCTCCTGCAGGATCGAGGCCAGGAAGGTGAAGGCCACGAAGGTGCCGCCATATCCGAGCGCCGTCATTCCGAACACCATCAGCAGGCGCCCGCTACCGAGGATGCCCGCCTGCTGGCGCAGCGTCGCCGGTTCAGCTCTCGTCAGCGTCGAGGGCAGTAGGACGGCAATCGCAATCAAGGCGATGACGCCCAGCCCGGCAACGGCTGCGAATGTCGCGCGCCAGCCGAAAGTCTGGCCGATGAACGTGCCGAGCGGCACGCCGGTGACGATCGCCACCGTCAAGCCCATGAACATCATCGCAATGGCCGAGGCACGGCGATTTTCAGGGACCAGACCGGCGGCGATCGTCGAGCCGACCGAGAAGAACACGCCATGGGCAAAGGCCGACAGCACACGGGCGACCAGCAGCGGCAGGTAGCCGGGGCTGAGCGCGGCCATCGCATTGCCAAGGACAAACAGCGCCATCAGCCCGAGCAGCAGCGGCTTGCGCTCGATCCGCCCGGTGAGCGCCGTCAGGATGGGCGCACCGAAAGTGACGCCGAGGGCATAGACGCTGACGATCAAGCCGGCGAGCGGCAGCGTGATGTGAAGGTCATCGGCAACGGTTGGCAGCAGGCCGACGATGACGAATTCGGTGGTTCCGATCGCGTAGGCCGCGATCGTCAAAGCAAAAAGTGCAAGGGGCATAATGAGATCCGATGTGAAAGCCGCATCTGACAGGCGCGGCAAATTCTTGTTCGGCTCACAATATGGGCGACCGCCATTGCGACGATAATCCGGATGAAAATCCCAACACTTATGAATTCAATTCACCAAATGGAACTCAGTCCGATATGCGCGACAGCCGTCCGTTTGTAAAAATTGGAAATAGTTTGTGACTAAGTCTATACAAAACCTGATGTTTTTCGACTTGCGGCGGAAACCGACATACCGGATATTGAAGACAACTTCGAGGACGCCGTTATGATCAGAATGATTCAAGATCCCGCCGAACTGGCCGGAGAGGACATCACGGGCAAATATATCCTGCGCAAGCTGAACTATCACTGGTTCGCTTACGGCAAGGCCGCGATTGTGACGGCCTGCAAGGGCACGATTCTGCATCTGGACCGCGAAGAGACCGTTTTCTCCGAGCGCTGGGGCCGCCGCGCCTATACCGGCAATGGAAAGCGCTATCCGGGCGGCATCTGTCCGATCTCGGCAGTTGCCTGCGTCTGCGATACCCCGGAGGACGTCAACGCCGTCATCCAGATCGATGTCGATGCACAGGACGAGTTCTACCAGCTGATCGCCAAGGCCGAAGCAAGAGTGCAGGCGCTAGCCGCCTCCTCGCAGAACACCATCTATCTGGCTGCAGCCGAATAAGAACCTATTGCTGCGGCCCTGTCTGGCTGAGCAGCCATTGCCTGAAGAGCGCGACTGACGATTTTTCCAGGGCGCCCGCCGGATAAAGCATCGCATAATTCAATGCCGCCGGCTGCTGTTCGACGAAACAGCGCACCAATTTTCCCGACTGAAGATCTGCATCCATCAACGAACTTCGAACGAGCGCAAAGCCTTCGCCCCGGCCGCAGGCTTCCAGCATCTCCTCGAATGTATCGAAGACCTGTGCTTCCCGCACCGCTTCGCCAATATCGAAACCGGCCAGTTCATGCGAATTCAGGTCGCCACCAACCTGCTCGAACCATCGCTGCCAGTCGAGAACCGTATGACGCATGCCGCGATAGGCAAGCAGAGGTGCCGCACGAACCGCACCCCGGCGCGGAAGCCGCGCGGAGACTTCCGGCGCACACACCACGAATTCGTCGTCGAGCAATAAAGATTCGGTCACAAGCTCTGAGCCGCCATGCCCAAGCCAGATCGCCAGATCGACGCTGGTGAAATCGGGGCGCTGATAGGTGACCGCGGTGCGCACCTCAATCTTCGGATAACGGCGGCAGAAGGCCTCCAGCCGTGGCGCCAGCCATTGGCTGGAAAATTCGGGTGTCGTGGCAATGACCAGCGAGGGATCGAGGCTTGCCGCACGGCCCTGATGCAGCGCCATCTCCAGTGCGGTCATTGCCGCAGAAATGTCCGGATGAAGCTTCGCTCCGAGAGCCGACAGCCTGGCCCCATGCCGCCCGCGGTCGAAAAGCCGTCCGCCAAGCCAGCCTTCGAGCTGCGCGATCTGGTGGCTGACTGCCGTCTGCGTAAGACCCAGCCGCTCCGCCGCTTTGGCAAAGCCGCCGGTTTCCGCAATGGCGCAGAAGGCCTGCAATGTGGCGACAGGCGGCAGAACGCGATTTGGCATGAAAATCCTTCACCATTGAGCGGAGGGAGTTTCATTATACTGCGCTACTCCACAGCAGTAAATTGGCGTCATGGAAGGAAAGACCATGACCGTTTCCATGAAATTTCTGAATATCTTGCTGCGCTTGGTTCAGCCATATCGGGCCAAATCGGCGGCCAAACCGCCTCGCCCCGCCAAGGCCAACGACCTAAGCGCTCACCTGAAGAAGGACGTGGCAATCGGGGAAGGGAAACTGTGAAGGGGAAAAGTGCGATCCGCGGCAACCGGTGGATGTTTACGATCCTGGGTGCCTACAAACGTAGGTGGGCGCCATATGTCCAGGCCCACGAGCCTGGTCAGGGACAGCTCCCGTTGGATCGAGTATGGCCCCAGGGATTGTGATTCCTGTCGAGAGGCGCAGATCGCCTTCAATATATAAGGGCGTTCTCGAGGCCGCGCCAGTGGCAGAAGACAGTGTTTCGGCGAATTAATTCAGCTCGGCAGGCGTCCGGCCGTTCAGCTTTTCGGTGATGCTGCGCAGGCGGCTGGTAACTTCGCCAAGCGCCGATGCCAGCGTCTCCTCGGTGCGCGAGGTCGCGGCAAGTACCGTATCGCGATTGCTTCGCAGACCGTCGAGTTCCGCCTCGAGACCCGCCACCCGGCGCGTGAGTTCGGCAATCTCGTCCATCACCATGATACCGGCCATGACAGTGATCCTGAGATCGCCGATTTCGCCGAACTGGCCCTTGAGATGGCCGACATAGCCATCGAAGCGGTTGGCGAGATCCGTCAGATGGCCTTCCTGGCCTTCCTCGCAGGCCATGCGATAGGCCTTGCCGTCGATCGTAACAGTCACCTGCGCCATGTCGCTGCTTCCTTTACCGGTCCAGAACCGCGCGAATGGTTTCCATCGCCGTCACCAGCCGGCGGGAGACCTCGCGATTGACCTCTTCCAGACGGTTCGCCCGGAATTCCGCCTGATCCAGCTCCTGCGCCAGTTTCGAGCGATCGGCATGAACGCGCCGTACCTCGCCCTCGATATCGCCCTGCTCGCGCTGGCGTTCGATGCGCATATCGACGGCGTTCTCCAGGCCTGAGATGGCCTGTTTGAGCTCGTTGAGCGCTGCTTCCATGGCGTTGCCTGTCGGCGTCATTGTCTTAAGTCCGGTGTTCCCGCAGAAGACCATTCGAATCGGCAAGCGGTGCCGGTTCAGTGTTTTCAAGAGGATATGCAGCTCGCCAACTGCCCGTCAATAAAGGTGGCATGGGGGCACCGGCCCTATTCTGTGGATGACTGAAATAGTCCCAGTCTTTGCAGTGAATTGGTCTTTTGTAAAATTTGATGGTCAAATGTTAAAAATCGTCGCACCCGCCCCGGATTCGGCCTGCAATTTATTGACTTGGCCGTTCCAACTGCTATGTGTCACCCCGCTCTCATCGATGGTCTTCAGAAGGCTCGAGGCCATCCCCCGACACCCGGAACCCGTGGAATAGCCATGACCTCTCCTGAACAACACGACCGGATGGCAAATGCGATCCGCTTCCTCGCCATGGATGCAGTCGAAAAGGCTAATTCCGGCCATCCGGGCATGCCGATGGGCATGGCTGATGTCGCCACTGTCCTCTTCAGCAAGTATCTCCGCTTCGACCCGAAGAAGCCGCATTGGCCGAACCGCGACCGGTTCGTCCTCTCCGCAGGCCACGGCTCGATGCTTCTCTATTCGCTCCTTTATCTAACCGGCTATCCGGACATGACGATCGAGGACCTGAAGCAGTTCCGCCAGCTCGGTTCGAAGACCGCCGGCCATCCTGAATACGGCCACGCGACCGGCATCGAAACGACCACCGGTCCGCTCGGCCAGGGCATTGCCAATGCTGTCGGCATGGCGATCGCCGAGCGCAAGCTGCGCGAGGAATTCGGTTCCGACCTGCAGGACCACTACACCTATGTCATCAACGGCGACGGCTGCTTGATGGAAGGCATCAGCCATGAAGCGATCGCGCTTGCCGGTCACCTGAAGCTGAACAAGCTGATCCTCTTCTGGGATAACAACTCGATCACCATCGACGGCGCCGTCTCCCTGTCTGACTCGACCGACCAGATCATGCGCTTCAAGGCGGTTCACTGGAACACGATCGAAGTCGACGGTCACGACCAGGCAGCAATCGCCGCTGCCATCGAAGCCGCCCACAAGTCCGACCGCCCGACCTTCATCGCCTGCAAGACGATCATCGGCTTCGGCGCTCCGAACAAGCAGGGCAGCCACAAGGTTCACGGCAACCCGCTCGGTGCCGAGGAAATCGCCGCTACCCGCAAGGCTCTGAACTGGGAAGCCGAACCTTTCGTCATCCCGGCCGACGTTCTCGACGCATGGCGCACCGCCGGTGCCCGCTCGGTCGATCTGGTCAAGTCCTGGGAAGCTGGCCTCGCAAAGTCGGCTCACAATGCTGAATTCAGCCGCCGCTTTGCTGGTGATCTGCCTGAAGGCTTCGACGCTGCGATCAGCGAACTGAAGAAGAAAATCGTCGAGACCAAGCCGACAGTCGCCACCCGCAAGGCGTCCGAGGACGTGCTTGAAGTGATCAACGGCCTTCTGCCGGAAACGCTCGGCGGCTCCGCCGACCTGACGCCTTCGAACAACACCAAGACCAGCCAGATGGTCTCGATCACGCCGACCGACTTCTCCGGCCGCTATATGCACTGGGGTATCCGCGAACACGGCATGGCCTCGGCCATGAACGGCATCTCGCTGCACGGCGGTCTGATCCCCTATGGCGGCGGTTTCATGATCTTCTCGGACTATTGCCGTCCGCCGATCCGCCTCGCCGCCCTGATGGGTATCCGCCTCGTCCACGTCCTGACGCATGACTCGATCGGCGTCGGCGAAGATGGCCCGACCCACCAGCCGGTCGAACAGGTGCCGAGCCTGCGCGCCGTTCCGAACCTGCTGGTCTTCCGTCCGGCCGACGTCACCGAGACGGCGGAAGCCTGGCAGATCGCGCTGAAGACGAAGAACCGCCCGACCGCGCTGGCCTTGACCCGTCAGAACCTGACGACGGTTCGTACCGAATATTCGGAAGAGAACCTGACGACCAAGGGCGCCTATACGCTGGCCGGCAAGGCCGACGCCAAGGTGACGATCTTCGCTTCGGGCTCTGAAGTCGAACTCGCCGTTGCCGCCCGCGCCACGCTCGAAGCCAAGGGCGTTTCCGTCCGCGTCGTTTCCGTGCCCTGCACCGAACTGTTCTTCGAACAGCCGGATGCCTACCGCAAGGAAGTGCTCGGCAACTCGCCGGTCAAGATCGCCGTCGAAGCCGCCGTTCGCGAAGGCTGGGATGCGTTCATCGGTCCGGAAGGCACCTTCATCGGCATGAAGAGCTTCGGCGCTTCCGGCCCGGCCAAGGACGTCTTCAAGCATTTCGGCATCACGGCAGACGCCGTCGTCGCTGCTGCAGAAGCAAAGCTCTGAGTTTCAGGGAGAGCGCTCCGGCGCTCTCCACTCCATCCGCAAGCCCCATGTCTAGGGAGTGAATGCAAATGACTGTAAAGGTTGCCATCAACGGCTTCGGCCGCATCGGCCGCAACGTTCTCCGCGCTATCGTCGAATCCGGCCGCACCGACATCGAAGTCGTGGCGATCAACGACCTCGGCCCGGTCGAAACCAACGCTCACCTGCTGCGCTACGATTCGATCCACGGCAAGTTCCCGGCGACCGTCAAGGTCGAAGGCGACACGATCATCGTCGGCAACGGCAAGCCGATCAAGGTGACCGCCGTTCGCGACCCGGCTGAGCTGCCGCACGGCGCACTCGGCGTCGATATCGCGCTCGAGTGCACCGGCATCTTCACCTCGCGCGACAAGGCTGCTGCCCACCTGACGGCCGGCGCCAAGCGCGTCATCGTTTCGGCTCCTGCCGATGGTGCCGACCTGACCGTCGTCTTCGGCGTCAACCACGACCAGCTGACCAAGGAACACCTGGTCATCTCCAACGCATCCTGCACGACGAACTGCCTCGTACCGGTCGTCAAGGTTCTCGACGACGCCGTCGGTATCGATCATGGCTTCATGACCACGATCCACTCCTACACGGGTGACCAGCCGACGCTCGACACCATGCATAAGGACCTGTACCGCGCCCGCGCTGCAGCCCTGTCGATGATCCCGACCTCCACCGGCGCTGCCAAGGCCGTCGGCCTCGTGCTGCCGCACCTGAAGGGCAAGCTCGACGGCACGTCGATCCGCGTCCCGACCCCGAACGTCTCGGTCGTCGACTTCAAGTTCGTCTCCAAGAAGGCAACGACCGTCGGCGAAATCAACGAAGCCATCAAGGCTGCCTCCAACGGCAAGCTGAAGGGCGTTCTCGGCTACACCGACGAGCCGCTGGTTTCCCGCGACTTCAACCACGACGACCATTCGTCAATCTTCGCGACCGACCAGACCAAGGTCATGGAAGGTAACTTCGTGCGCGTCCTGTCCTGGTACGATAACGAATGGGGCTTCTCGAGCCGCATGTCCGACACGGCCGTCGCCTTCGCAAAGCTCATCTAAGCTTCGCTTTTGCGAAAAGCAGATCGAGAGAGCGGCCCGGGAAACCGGGCCGTTTTTGTTTTGAGTGGCACCGGAGGGAGGCGAGCGGCATCATGGTGGATATCAGCATTCGAAAAGCAATCGCGGATGACGCTGGCGAGCTCACCGGCCTCCTGAACGAGATCATCGCGGCCGGTGGCACGACAGCCATAGAGGTCGCACTTTCGCCTGCAGAATTCCGGGAATGGTTCATCGACGGACCATCGGTCTTCGCCTGCCATGTCGCCGAAACCGATAACGGCCTTGCCGGGTTCCAGGAGATCAGCCGCTACGGAGACCTGCCGGACGGATGGGCCGACATCGGGACATTTTCCCGCAAGCACCCCAAAATCCCCGGCGTCGGCACTGCCCTGTTCGCGGCAACGCTTGCGGCCGCCCGGTCGCTCGATATGGAGTTCATCAACGCGACGATCCGCGCCGACAATACCGGTGGTCTGGCCTACTATGCAAAAATGGGCTTCGAGACCTACGGCATTACGAAGGATGCTCCCCTTCTCGATGGCACGCCGGTCGATCGCATCAACAAGCGCTTTCAGGTCAATGGCCGATAAGCGCCGCCTTATCGGCAAAAGCGATGCTCATCTCAGTTTTTGCCCTGCTCTCGCCTGATTTGCCTATACATTCTTTATAGAGATTCTCTCCCGTAGCATTCGCTGGTGAGCCGTCCGGCTCTCCGTTCAGCAGCATGACGCCGCAGCCCAGCAAGGTTAAGCCGCAAGGCCTACCCTTCCGGTCTTTTTTGCCGTTTACTGGCGGAAGCGCAGCAAAGGACGAGGATCGAGCAATGGTTGCGGTTTCCGGGGGCGGGCCGCGGCGCGGATGTGAAAGGGGATGGACGTGGAAGCATTCTATATCGTCGTGCTGGTTTCGACGGCGCTGGTGCTTCTTGCTGCCTTCTCCAGCCTGCTCGCCTTCCGTTTCGGCGCCCCCCTGCTGCTCCTCTTCCTCGGCATCGGCCTGCTGGCCGGTGTGGATGGCCTCGGCATCGAGTTCAGCAATAATTATCTTGCCTATATCCTTGGCTCCATCGCGCTCGCCGTCATCCTCTTCGATTCCGGCTTCGGCACGCCGATCCAGGCCTTCAAGCTTGCCGCGATTCCCTCGCTGACGCTTGCATCCGTCGGCGTTCTGATGACCGCCGCCCTTGTCGGTTTCGCCGCCACCTGGCTGCTCAATTTCAGCTGGCTCGAGGGCATGCTGCTCGGCTCGATCGTCGCCTCGACCGATGCCGCCGCTGTCTTCTTCCTGCTGCGCATCGGCGGCATCAATATCCGCGACAAGGTGCGCTCGACGCTGGAAGTCGAGTCCGGCACCAACGACCCGATGGCGATCTTCCTCACCATCGTTCTCGTCGAACTGCTGGCGAGCGGCGAAGGCTATTCCGGCATCAATCTGTCGATGCTGGCCCTCTTCATCGAGGAAATGGGCCTCGGTGTCATCCTCGGCATGCTCGGCGGCATGATGATCGCCCAGGTGGTCAGCCGCCTCGATACCGATCGCGGCTTGACGCCGATCTTCGTGCTCGGCCTTGCCATGCTCGTCTTCGCCTTCACCGGCGCGGTCGGCGGCAGCGGCTTCCTCGCCGTCTATGTCGCGGGCATCTATGCCGGCAATCGCAAGCTGCCTGGCCTGGCCGCCATCAAGCGCTTCCAGGACGGCATGACCTGGCTGGCGCAGATCATCATGTTCCTGGTGCTTGGGCTTTTGGCAACGCCGTCGCAGTTTCCGGCGATCATCCTACCCGCCGTGGCGCTGGCGCTGTTCCTGATCTTCGTCGCCCGCCCGCTGGCCGTCTGGCTGTCGCTGCTGCCCTACGATTACACCCAGCAGGAAATCGGCTTCGTCGCCTGGGTCGGCCTGCGCGGCGCCGTCTCGATCCTGCTCGCCATCATGCCCATCCTCGGCGGACTGCCAAATGGCCATGTCTATTTCAATGTCGCCTTCATCATCGTCCTCGTCTCGCTCCTCGTACAGGGGTGGACGATCAAGCCGGTGGCCAAGAAGCTCGGCCTCATCATCCCGCCGCGTATGGGCGCCGTCGACAAGGTCGAGATCGATCTGCCGGGCTCTGCAAACCATGAACTCCTCGCCTACCGTGTCATCAAGGACAGTCCCGTCCTCCGTGGCGAGCGCATCCCGCGCTGGGCCACACCATCTCTGGTCATCCGCGACGGCAAGTCGCTGCGCTATCAATATGCTGGCCGCCTGCGCGAAAACGATCTGGTCTATCTCTTCATCGTCCCGAGCTACGCCCGCCTGCTCGACCGTCTCTTCGCCAGCAAGGCGCCTGTGGATGAGGATGATGCGGACTTCTTCGGAGCCTTCGCGCTCTCGCCGATCCGTCCAGCCGCCGATCTCGATGCCGCCTATGGGCCGGGTCTGCTGAACGAATCCGAGAAAGGCCTGACGATCGCCGAACTGATGAAGCAGCGGCTTGGCGGCAAGGCCGACTATGCCGATCGCGTCCGTCTCGGCTCGATCATCCTCATCGTTCGCGACCTCGACGATCAGGATCACATCAGCTCCGTCGGCATGTCTCTGGAAGCGGTGGAACCGGCAATTACCCTGCCGATCTTCATCAACATGCGCGATATCATCCAGCGCATCCGCGACCGCTTCAAAGGCCGCCATGTGTCGGAGCCTGCGCATGCGGGACGGGTGCCGGAGAGCGACGAAAACGCGCGTGAAAAGCACGGCTGAACACCTTGCGTCGCGGGGCATCCTTGCTATGGTCGGCCACCTTCCAAGGCACTAACGAACGGATACTCCCATGCCAGCTTTCAAGACCCTCGACGACCTCAACGGCATCGCCGGCAAGCGCGTTCTCGTCCGCGTCGATCTCAACGTTCCGGTGAAAGACGGCAAGGTTACCGACGCAACCCGCATCGAGCGCGTCGCACCGACGATCCTCGAACTGTCGAAGAAGGGCGCAAAGGTCATCCTGCTTGCCCATTTCGGCCGCCCGAAGGACGGTCCCTCGCCTGACCTTTCGCTGTCGCTGATCGCAGCCGACGTCGCCAAGGTTCTCGGCAAGCCCGTTGCCACCGCCACCGACTCGATCGGCGATGCAGCATCCGCTGCCGTCGCGAAGCTGCAGGACGGCGATATCCTGCTGCTTGAGAACACCCGCTTCCACAAGGCCGAAGAGAAGAACGACCCCGAACACACCAAGGCGCTCGCCGCCAACGGCGACATCTATGTCAACGACGCCTTCTCCGCGGCCCACCGTGCCCATTCCTCGACCGAAGGTCTCGCCCATCTGCTGCCTGCCTATGCCGGACGCACGATGCAGGCCGAGCTGGAAGCGCTGGAAAAGGGTCTCGGCGAGCCGGTCCGCCCGGTCGTCGCCATCGTCGGCGGCGCCAAGGTGTCCAGCAAGATCGACCTGTTGATGAACCTGGTAAAGAAGGTCGACGCCCTCGTCATCGGCGGCGGCATGGCCAACACCTTCATCGCCGCCCGCGGCACCAATGTCGGCAAGTCGCTCTGCGAACATGATCTCGCCGAAACCGCAAAGCAGATCATGATTGAAGCCGCATCCGCCGGCTGCGCCATCATCCTGCCCGAGGACGGCGTCGTCGCCCGAGAATTCAAGGCGGGAGCCGCCAACGAGACGGTCGCCATCGATGCGATCCCTGCCGATGCCATGGTTCTCGACGTCGGTCCGAAGTCGGTCGAAGCGGTCAAGGCCTGGATCGACCGTGCACAGACGCTGGTCTGGAACGGCCCGCTCGGCGCCTTCGAAATCGAGCCCTTCGACAAGGCGACGGTTGCGGCTGCGAAATACGCTGCCGAGCGCACCAAGGCCGGCAAGCTGACCTCGGTCGCAGGCGGTGGCGACACCGTTTCGGCGCTCAACCATGCAGGCGTTGCCGACGACTTCAGCTACGTCTCGACGGCAGGCGGCGCCTTCCTGGAATGGATGGAAGGCAAGGTCCTTCCAGGCGTTGCCGTTCTCAAGGGCAAATAATCAGCCAAAGCTGATTTAACAATTTTTACATGTGGATAGGACCGCGGAAGCACCTCGCTTTCGCGGTCTTTTGCTCAGCGGGGTCAAAACTGCCCAAACTTTCAAACGATTGAAATGATTTCAATCGTTTCAATGGTTTAGCGCTCCATTCTCCCGCTCATAAACTTCTGTTATCCGCGAATGATAGCCATTGAGCAGTAGGCGCCTAGCGCGCCGATTTTTGGGATAGGAGCAGCATGGTAGACGCGAAGATGTTGGATAAGATGAGCTCTGCACCGGGTTTCATTGCAGCGCTGGATCAGAGCGGTGGCTCGACGCCGAAGGCACTGCGTCTTTATGGCGTATCTGAATCGGATTATTCCGGTGACGAGGAAATGTTCCGCCTGGTCCATGCCATGCGCGCCCGCATCATGAGCGCGCCTGCCTTTTCGGGCGAGAAGGTCATCGCCGCGATCCTCTTCGAACGAACCATGGACGGCGAAGTCGATGGTCAGGCTGTCCCCTCCTACCTCTGGGAAAAGCGCGGCGTCGTTCCCTTTCTGAAGATCGACAAGGGCCTCGAAGCCGAGGAGAACGGCGTTCAGGTGATGAAGCCAATGCCCGATCTGGACGCGCTCCTGATCCGCGCCCGGCAGAAGGGCATATTCGGCACGAAGATGCGCTCGGTCATCGCTCATGCGGACAAGGCAGGGATCGCCGCCGTCGTGAAGCAGCAGTTCGAAGTGGCGCGCCAGATCATCGGCCACGGCCTCATCCCGATCGTCGAGCCCGAAGTCTCGATCGACAGCCCGACAAAGCAGCAGGCCGAGGCCATCCTGCGCGACGAGATCCTGAAGGAACTGGACAAGCTCCCCGCCGGTGAAAACGTCATGATCAAGCTGACGATCCCGACCGTTGCCGATCTCTATGCGCCGCTGATCGCCCACAAGTCGGTGATCCGCGTTGTGGCCCTTTCAGGCGGATACAGCACCGAAGACGCCTGCGAAAAGCTCAGCCATAACCATGGCATGATCGCCAGTTTCTCCCGCGCATTGGCGGAAAATCTGCGCGTGACGATGAGCGACGCGGAATTCGACGCGAGCCTGACCAAAACGATCGCCCAGATCTATGCGGCGAGCGTCGATAAGTCCGACGCGCGCGAGAGCGCCCTCGTTTGATCAAATGTGGGCGGCCTTGGCCGCCCATTTTCTTTGTCACGGCGACAAGTTTGCATCTTCTGTGATAGGCGCTCATGGCTAATCATGGCTGCCTGCCGAACAGGAGCCTGCCGTGCCCAATCTTGCCTACACCACCCTCGACGTCTTCACCTCCGTTCGCTTCGAAGGCAATCCGCTTGCCGTCATCACCGGCGCAGAGGCTCTCGACACGGCCGAGATGCAGAAGATCGCCGCAGAGTTTGGCTACTCCGAAATCACCTTCGTGCTGCCGCCGAAGGATCCTGCCAACACCGCGCATGTCCGCATCTTCACGCCGACAATGGAAGTGCCCTTCGCCGGCCATCCGAATGTCGGCACCGCCTATTTCATTGGCCAGCAAAGCGAGATCTTCGGCAAACCTGTTGGCGACAAGCTGCGCTTCGAGGAGGCAGCCGGTATCGTCGAGGTCGATCTGCGCCGCAGCAACGGAAAGGTGACCGCAGCGACGATCCGTGCGCCAAAACCGCTGCAGGTAGGCGCTGCGATCCCGGAAGCCGATATTGCGCGCTGCATCGCCATACAGCCGGATGAGATCGCCACCGCACGCCACCACCCGCTTTTCGTCTCCGTCGGCCTGGAATTTGCCGTTGCCGAAATCGCAAACCTCGAGGCACTTGCCGCAGCGGTGCCCAACCCCGCCCTGTTCCGCGAAGCCGCCGGGAACCGCGGCGAGAATAACCACGACTTCTCGCTGTTCCTCTATGTCCGCTCCAGCGAGAACCCCTGGCATCTTCGTGCGCGCATGTTTGCGCCACTCGATAACGTCCCTGAAGACCCGGCGACAGGCAGTGCCTCCGCCGCCCTCTCGGCCTATCTGGTTTCCCGGACGCCCGGAAACGACAGCCAACAACGCATCACTATCGAACAGGGTGTCGAGATGGGTCGTCGGAGCATCATTGAGGTCGATGTGACGAAAGCGGGTGGAACGATCACCGATGTCCGCATTTCCGGCAGCTGCGTCTTCGTCATGCACGGCGAGATTCTCGCCTAGCCGAAGAACTCGCGGCCGAGCAGCGCTACCGTCCAGATCGCAAAAGCGATGAGCGCAATTTTCCAGAAGTCCATTCGCCGTCGCAAACCGGGCAGCCCGAACGGCTTGATGATGTGTATGACCATGGCCAGGATGAGCAGCAATGCGAGCAGCTTGGTCATGGTTTTATTTTTCCAATATTATCATAATGTCACAGGACCGACATTATTCCGGGCGAACACAGAATTTCTTCATGCCGTAACGGCATTCCGGGGCACAATCAACACCATTGGGACTGGGCGGGACATCGTCTCGGCTTATGTCTTTTTGAAATCGAACTCGTCGAGAGTGGGCATATGAGAAGAAATCTGCTGTCCGTCGCCGCGCTGCTTTTCGGAACGCTTTTCCTCTTCATGGGCAATGGCCTGCAGGGCATCCTGCTCCCCGTCCGCGGGAACATCGAAGGTTACGCCACCACCACGCTCGGTCTGCTCGGCACATCCTGGGCCGGCGGCTTTGTTATAGGCTGCCTTGTGGCGCCGAATATGGTGCGCCGTGTCGGCCATGTGCGCGCCTTCTCCGGCTTCATCGCCATCATCGCCATCAGCGCGCTGTTCAGCGGCATAGTCATCGATCCGGTCTGGTGGATTGCGCTGCGCGCCGTCACCGGCTTCTCCACGGCCGGCACCTCGATGATCATCGAAAGCTGGCTGAACGAACGGGCGACGAACGAAAGCCGCGGCGCGATCTTCTCGCTCTATATCGCCATTACGCTGTTCGGCGTCGTCGGCGGCCAGATGATGATCCCGCTTGAAGATGTGCGCACGCCCATTCTCTTCATGATCTGCGGCGTCTTCTATTGCGTCGCCATGCTGCCAACCACGCTGTCCACCGCGGCCTCCCCGCAGCCTTTGAAGGCCGTGCGCCTCGACCTGCCGGCGCTCTACCGCAATTCGCCTGTCTCCTGCCTCGGCATCCTGCTTGTCGGCATCGCCAATGGTGCCTATGGCACGCTGGGCGCCGTCTTCGGTGCCGGTGCCGGGCTGTCCGATACCAGCATCGCCATCATGATGAGCGCCACGATCTTTGCCGGCGCCGTCATGCAGTTTCCGGCCGGCCGCCTCTCGGACCGCATCGACCGCCGCTACGTTCTGGCCGCCATGTCCGGCCTTGCTGCTCTCGCCGGTATCCTGATCGTCCTCTTCAGCCCGTCCGACCCCTTCTGGGTGATCGGCCTCGTGGTGTTCTACGGCGCCGTCGCCAACACGCTCTATCCGATCGCCGTGGCGCACGCGAACGACTTCGCCTCCTCCGAGGATTTCGTGAAGGTCTCCGGCGGATTGCTGCTGCTCTACGGCATCGGCACCGTCATCGGCCCGACGATCGGCGGCCCTGTCATGTCGATGGTGAGCCCGCACGCGCTGTTCCTGGTAACGGCGATCGCTCACGTGCTGATCGCCGCCTACGCGATCATCCGCAGCCGCCTGCGCGCTGCCATCCACCCCGACGCCCGTGACGCCTATACGACGATCCCGACGGCAACATCGCCGATGATCACGCCCGAAAGCATGACGCTTGCCGACCGCGGATCCAACAAGTCTCCCGAAAGTGGTGATCCTGCTGTAAAGTATGGCTGAAAAGCCAAACTGAACGAAAGGGAGGATTGCCATGAGCTTCTTTGACGAGGAACGGTCCGTGAAGAAGACCGCCCACGAGATTGGTGCGGATCTCTCGCTGTTGTCGGTCGGTGAGCTCAAGGAGCGAATCGAGCTGCTGAAAAGCGAGATCGCAAGACTGGAGGCCGAGTCGGTCAGGAAGGCTTCGGGGCGCGCCGCCGCCGAGGGCCTGTTCCGCTCCTGACTTCAAGAAAGAAGTCACAGGCAAGCGCAAAACACGCTTCGCCCAGTCTTAATGCTGAACAGTATTAACAGGATATTAAGCTTTACGAGCTATTACTTAAACCATCCAGATTTCGTCTGGATCTCAGACAGTTTTCCATGCGGTGAATTGGTCTGATTTTTCTCCCTGTTTTACCTTGAGAGCCGCTTTTGCGGCTCTTCTTTTTTGCCTGCGCGGCCGTTCACCACGAATCTGTGGAAGTTAACCCTTTCTTAAGAAACGCCTTGCGCATTTAGGGTAATGATACCATCTTAAAGACATAAAGACCGGCCCTTGAAACTTTTACTTCAGGCTGGCGTTACCTGACCATATGTAGACGCGTGCAACAGGGACAAATTGAATGTCGGAACTTGGTTTGAATACGATCAGCTTCGCCGGACGCGCCGCCGCATCGTCGCAATTCAAGACGCTTTATGCCGAGGGCATGTCGCTTGTCGAAGAAACCGCAGCCTACCTCGATGGTAACGGCCGCGCAGCTTCCAAGGTCCTCCCCCGCATGGCGTCGGTACTTTACGCAGCGGAATCGATGCGCCTCACGACCCGCCTGATGCAGATGGCATCGTGGCTGCTGTTGCAGCGCGCCGTCAACAACGGCGAGATGTCCCGCGATCAGGTTCTGGCTGAAAAGAACAAGGTTCGCCTCGACGGCTTCAACGTCGATCGCAACGCTCCGGGCTGGGGCGACCTGCCGGAATCCTTCCGCGATCTCGTCGAGCGCTCGCTGCGTCTGCAGAATCGCATCGCCCTTCTCGACCGCGAAATCTATCGCCCGTCGGAAGCCCCGATCGTTCCCGACAATCAGAACAGCGTTCAGGCGCAGCTCAGCTTGCTGCAGACCGCTTTCGGCAACAACTAAGTTTACTCAGAAGTATATTTAAATCCGGCCGGTTGCGTTCCCTGCGCAACCGGCCTTTTTCATTGGCGGAAAGCGCAGCGCCAAAAACGGGCAATAAAAAAGCCCGGTGAAAACCGGGCTCTTTTCAAATTCAGTACCGCAGAAGCGATTAGAGGCCGAGGCCGCCGAAGCGCTTGTTGAACTTGGAAACGCGGCCACCGCGGTCCATGAGCTGCTGGTTGCCGCCCGTCCATGCCGGATGGGACTTGGAATCGATTTCGAGGTTCATGACAGCGCCTTCCGAACCCCAGGTCGAGCGGGTTTCGTATTCGGTGCCGTCAGTCATCACAACCTTGATGGTGTGGTAGTCGGGATGGATATCAGCCTTCATAACAATCTTCCTGCGATGCCAGGGTCCAATTTGACGCATGTCATTGCGGCAAGAGGCCCGATTGAATAAATGAAGCCGCAGTCACGAAGGCTACGGCTTCCCATTCGGATGCGGTGCCTATACATGAAGGCCTAAAGGATAACAAGTGCCAACAAGCTGGTGATCAACGGTTTGAGGGCGATTGGAGCTGATTTGACAGACGCAGTGCAGGGCGGGGAAAAGAAGTCGCGGTCGCTGAAGCCTCTCGGGCGTCTGACGCCTTATGTCATGCGCTACCGCGGCCTGGTGACCGGCGCCCTCGTCGCGCTGGCGCTTGCCGCCGTCACCTCGCTTGCCCTGCCGCTGGCCATTCGCCGGATGATCGATCATGGCTTCACGCAGCCGGACGGCTCCTTCATCAACAGCTACTTCGCGATGCTGATGGTGATGGCGATCGTTCTCGCGATCGCCAGCGCGCTCCGCTACTATTTCGTCATCACCCTTGGGGAGCGCATCGTCTCGGACCTGCGCCGCGATGTCTTTGCCCATGTCACCCGCCTCTCCGCCTCGTTTTTCGACGTCAACCAGTCGGGCGAGATCGTCTCCCGCCTGACCGCCGACACGACACAGATCAAGTCCGCCGTCGGCGCCACCGCCTCGGTCGCACTTCGCAACCTGATCCTCTGTCTCGGCGCCATGGGCATGATGGTCGTCACCTCGCCGAAGCTGGCAAGCCTGGCGCTCGGCGCCATCCCACTGATCGTCTTCCCGCTGGTCGCCTTCGGCCGCTCGGTGCGCAAGCGCTCGCGCGCCGCCCAGGATACGCTCGCCGAAGCCTCCGCCTTTGCCAACGAGACCATTGCCGCCACCCGCACCGTCCAGGCCTTCAACGGCGAGGATGCCGCAGCCGCCCGCTACGGCATGGCGGTCGAATCCGCTTATGAAGCCGCCCGCTCGGCAATCCGCTCGCGCGCGCTGCTGACCGGTATCGCCATCACCCTCATCTTCGGCAGCGTCGTCGCCGTTCTCTGGGTCGGCGCCCATAACGTGCTCACAGGCACGCTGTCAGCCGGCACGCTCGGCCAATTCCTGCTCTATTCGGTCATCGCCGCCGGATCGCTCGGCGCGCTTTCTGAAGTCTGGGGCGAACTCTCGCAAGCCGCCGGTGCCGCCGACCGGCTGACTGAGCTTCTCGACGAAGTATCGCCGATCGCAGCGCCGCCCCAGCCGGAAATCCTGCCGGTGCCTGCCCGCGGCCGCGTCGAGTTTTCAAACGTCCATTTTGCCTATCCGTCGCGCCCGGGAAAATCGGCGCTGCATGGTTTGAGCTTTCATGTCACCCCCGGCGAAACCGTTGCCATCGTCGGGCCATCGGGTGCTGGCAAAAGCACGATCTTCTCGCTGCTGCTGCGCTTCTACGACCCGCAGCAAGGGATTGTCGCCATCGACGGCCTCGATGCCCGCGCAACCGACCCGGATGATCTGCGCGAGCGCATGGCGATCGTCCCGCAGGACGTGACGATCTTTGCCGCCTCGATCCACGACAACATCGCCTTCGGCCACCCGCAGGCGACCCCTGAGCAGGTCCGCGCCGCCGCGATCGCCGCGCAGGCCGACGAATTCATCGCCCGTCTCGACCGCGGTTACGAAACGCAGGTCGGCGAACGCGGCATCACGCTATCGGGCGGCCAGCGCCAGCGCATCGCCATCGCCCGCGCGATCCTGAAGAACGCGCGGGTCCTCTTGCTCGACGAAGCCACCTCGGCGCTCGATGCCGAGAGCGAGACGCTGGTCCAGAAGGCCCTCGACGGTCTGATGCAGGGCCGCACCACCCTCGTCATCGCCCACCGCCTGGCAACCGTCCTGAAAGCCGACCGCATCCTCGTGCTCGACCAGGGCCGCATCGTCGAAGAAGGCACCCACCAAAGCCTCATCCGGCACGGCGGTATCTACGCCAAGCTCGCCAAGCTGCAATTTGATGCAGGCGCCGAGGAATTTCTGGCGATTGCGAAATAACGGGTCTCACCCCTGCGGGAACGTAAACACGTCCACCGGCTCTCCCAATCCGCGGAGCGGGTAGGTGCCGACGGGCTCCAGTTCCGCGCCGCATTTCGCCATGTCGACGAAGGCCTTCGATATCAGCACCGGACGGCCGACCTCCTTGGTCAGCGTTTCGAGCCGTGAAGCGACATTCACCGCCGGACCGATCACTGTGAAGTCCAGGCGCTTGCGCGAGCCGATATTGCCATACATCACATCCCCGACGTGGACGCCGACGCCGTAGCGCAGCTCGACGACGCCGCGTTCGGCGTTGAACTTGTTGAGGTCGTTGATCGCCGTGCGGGCTTCCTTCAGCGACAGCAGCAGGTTGCGGCAGGCATCCGGATTGCTGAGCGGGAAGATCGCCAAGAGCCCGTCGCCCATGAATTTCAGGATCTCACCGCCGTGTCGCTCGATCGGCTCGGACATGGCATCGAAATAGGCATTGAGCAGCTCGATGACGTCGTCGCGCGGCCACATGTCCGAGATCGTCGTGAAATCGCGGAGATCGCAGATCAGGATCGCCGCGCCGACTGTACTGCCGCTGCCCCGCGTCGTGGCGCCGGCGAGGATCTGTTCACTGGCATGCGGGCCGACATAGGTCTGCAGCAGCGTGCGCGCCAGGATATTCTTGACGCGGATCTCGCTGACCAGCGTCAGGGCCGGGAGAAGATCGCGAAGGAACGAAATATGCTCGGCCGTGAATCCGCTCGGCCGATTGCTGGAAAAGGTGACGACATGGCGCTTGCCGAGCGTGTGCTCTAATGGCCAGGCGATATAGTCGGTCAGTCCCTCGCCGCGTAACTCATCATAGAGCGCATAGTCGCTGTGGATCTCGCCTTCCAGATTCTGGCGCACTTCCGAAGCGCCGCTGAAAATCTCGTTCATCGGGCTGCTGAGAAACTGCGGCGTGTTCTCGACACCATAGCCGAAGGTGGTGATCTTGCCTTCCTTCAGCCCCGGTCGCCAGAGAACGCGCGCGCCCATCCATTGCGGATGCAACGTGCGGAAATGCAGCGTCGCGCGGCCGAGCGGCACGCCTGCTTCCAGGAGCCTTTCATTCATCTCGACGAAGATGTTGTCGATGAAGCGTTCGCCGCGCGTCTCGTTGACCAGCCAGTCGAGAATACGGCGGCGGCGAAGCGGCCAGGCGCCGTCTTCGGCATCCGTGAAAGTGGCCATCGCATCGGGGGACAGATGCATATCAAACCTCATGAAATCCGCTTGCGGCGGCAAGCGGTGGAATTCTGTTTTACCCTTAGATGGTTATCGAAGGTGCAAATGTAATATCAATCCCCCATTCCAAGGCGACTAAAGTCGCATGCCCTCGAGCAATCGCACCGGTTGCCTTTACCCCACCCTGCCCTAACCTCCTCCTGCCCGGCAAGACGCAGCCGGGCGACTGAGCTGTTGAATTCTGGGAGGAGAATCGAATGGCGCCTTTTACCTTTACCCGCCGGGCAAGTATTGCCCTCGGCATCGGATTGCTGACCGCGCTTGGCGCGGGGACGGCGCTGGCCGAAGGATTTCCGGATCGCACCATCACCATGGTGGTGCCGTTCGCCGCCGGCGGATCGACCGACGTGGTCGCCCGTATCATCGCCGAGAAGATGTCGGAGGATCTAGGCCAGCAGGTGATTGTCCAGAACGTTGCCGGTGCCGGCGGTAATCTCGGCGCCGATAATGTCGCCCGCGCCGAACCGGATGGCTACACCATCCTGATGGGCACCGTTGCCACCCACGCGCTGAACCCGCTGATCCTCAAATCGACGCCCTACGATCCGCAGAAGGATTTCGCCCCGGTCTCGCTGCTTGTCGTGGTGCCGAACGTGCTGGTCGTCAATCCGGAACTGCCAGCCAAGAACGTTCAGGAGCTGATCGCGCTGTTGAAGGCCGAGCCGGACAAGTGGAGCTACGCATCCTCCGGCAACGGCACCCCGTTGCATCTCTCCGGCGAACTTTTCAACGCCATGGCCGGAACGAAGATGCAGCACATCCCCTATAAGGGCGCAGGCCCGGCGCTGACCGACCTGCTCGGCAACCAGGTCTCGATCATGTTCGACAACCTGCCTTCGTCCTCCCCGCACATCAAAAGCGGCAAGCTGCGCGCGCTCGCGGTCACAACGGCCGAGCGGGCTACATCCTTCCCGGATATTCCGACGATCGCCGAATCCGGCGTTCCCGGCTACGAGACCTACACCTGGAACGCGCTCTTCGCCCCGGCCAATACACCGGCCGATGTGGTGGCAAAACTCAACGATTCAGCCAACAAGGCCCTCAAGGATCCTGCCGTAGCCGGGCGGATGAAGGACTTCAGCGCCACGATCGTCGGCTCGACGCCGGAAGAGCTTGGCGCCCATGTGAAGGCCGAACTGGCCAAATGGGAACCGATCGTTAAAGGTGCAAATATCCAGATGGAATAGATTGAACTTTTGCTCTAGATTGCTCTTTGTTACCGGGGCAACTTCCTGATTTTGGGAGACAATCGATGTATAAGTTCGAAGTGTACAAAGACAAGGCTGGTGAATTCCGTTTCCGCTTCAAGGCGTCAAACGGCGAGCAGATGTTCGGCTCGGAAGGCTACAAAGCAAAGGCATCCGCGCTGAGCGCCATCGAATCCATCAAGAAGAATGCGCCCGGCGCAACGGTCGACGATCAGACCAAGCCAACGGCATAATTTAAGGAAGGCGGCATCCCGAATGTGGTGCCGCCTTCACACCGCCCGCCCGGCCACCCGGCCGGAAAAAATGCAACCGCCGAGGAAGGTTCCCTCCAGCGCGTTGTAGCCATGCATGCCGCCGCCGCCGAAACCGGCGACTTCGCCGGCCGCATAGAGACCGGGTATGGCATCGCCATTTGCGCCCATCACCCGCGCCGAAAGATCCGTCTCCAGACCACCCAGCGACTTTCGCGTCAGGATATGCAGGCGCACGGCAATCAATGGTCCCTTGGCCGGATCGAGCAGCCGGTGCGGCCGGGCCGTCCTCAGCAGCTTGTCGCCGATATAGCGCCGTGCGCCGCGGATCGCCGTCACCTGCGCATCCTTGGAAAAGCTGTTGCCGATCTCGCGGTCGCGCGCTTCGATCTGCCGGCGGATATGCGAAACGTCGAGCAGCCTTTCGCCGGTCAGCGCATTCATGCCGTCGACCAGCTGCTCCAGCGTGTTGCGAACGATGAAATCCTCGCCCTTGTCCATGAACGACTGCACCGGCCCTGGCAGTTCGCGGCCAAGTCGCTGCAGCAGGAGCTTGATATCCTTGCCCGTCAGATCCGGGTTCTGCTCGGAGCCCGAGAGAGCAAACTCCTTCTTGATGATCGCCTTGGTCAGGATGAACCAGCTGTAGTCGTGGCCAGTCTGCTTGATCGCCTTCAGCGTCCCGAGCGTATCGAAGCCCGGCATGGCAGGGGCGGCGAACCGGTTGCCGCGCGCATCGCACCAGAAGGAGGATGGGCCGGGAAGGATGCGGATACCATGGTTCGCCCAGACCGGATCCCAGTTTTTCAAGCCCTCGGTATAGTGCCACATGCGGTCGCCGTTGATGACGCGCGCGCCGGCGCGTTCACCGATTTCCAGCATCCGGCCATCGACATGGGCGGGCACACCCGCCACCATCGATGCAGGAGGTGCCCCCAGCCGGTCCACGGGCCAGCTGCGCCGGACAAGATCATGATTGCCACCGATCCCGCCGGAGGTGACGACGACGGCCCCAGCCCGGATCTGGAACGTGCCGGAAATCATCCGCGCCGTTGCCTTGCCGCGTGGCGCATTGTCAGGCACCAGCACGGTGCCGAAAGCGCCGACGACCGTGCCGTTCTCGACGATCAGATCATCGACCCGATGGCGGAAGGCGAAGGTGATCTTGCCCTGTCCTTCCGCTACGCGGACGCGGCGAATAAAAGGCTCGAGAACGGCCGGCCCTGTTCCCCAGGTCAAATGAAAGCGCGGCACCGAGTTTCCATGGCCATGCGCCATGCCGCCGCCGCGTTCGGCCCAGCCGACGACGGGAAACCAGCGCATGCCCTGCTGATGCAGCCAGGATCGCTTTTCGCCGGCGGCAAATTCCAGATAGGCTTCGGCCCAGAGCCGCGGCCAGTAATCTTCCGGCCGGTCGAACCCCGCCGAGCCAGACCAGTCCTGCCGCGCCAGATCGATACTGTCGCGGATACCCAACCGGCGCTGTTCGGGACTGTTGACGAGAAACAGCCCGCCGAGAGACCAGAAGGCCTGCCCGCCCAGGCTCTGCTCGCCTTCCTGATCGACGATGCAGACCTTGTGTCCGCGATCGGCAGCCTCGGCAGCCGCTACCAGTCCCGCCAGGCCCGCGCCGATGACGAGCACATCACATTCCATCCCGAACGCCTCCCCGCATTCACGAATCCAAGGTTATGCAGTGGCAGCGTCAGCCGCAACTGCTGGATTTCACTCTCTGAAATTTGGGGCGATGGCAGGGCGGCCAGATGCCGCCCCCAGCTTATTTCTCAGTGAGCTTGAGCTCGATACGGCGGTTCGTCGCTCGCGCTTCCGGCGTATCGCCGGGTGCGATCGGCTGGAATTCGCCAAAGCCTGCGGCCACCAATCTATCTGCCGGGACGCCCTGCGAGATCAGATATTTGACGACCGAGATGGCGCGCGCCGAGGAAAGTTCCCAGTTGTCACGGTAGCGCCCCGTGCCTGACAACGCCACATTGTCGGTGTGTCCATCGACACGCAGCACCCAGTTGATCTCAGGCGGGATCTCCTTGGCAAGATCGAGAAGGGCTGCCGCAAGCTTGCCCATCTCGGCGGTACCATCCGGATTGAGATCCGAGCTGCCCGACGGAAACAGCACTTCCGACTGGAAGACAAAGCGGTCGCCGACAATGCGGATGTTTTCGCGATCGGAGAGAATCTCGCGCAGACGGCCGAAGAAATCGGAGCGGTAGCGGTTCAGCTCCTGCACGCGCTGCGCCAGCGCCACGTTCAGCCGCCGCCCGAGATCTGCGATCTTCGTCTGCGAGGTCTGATCCTTCTGCTCGGATGCCTGCAACGCCACTTCGACGGCAGCGATCTGGCTGCGGAGTGCAGCGATCTGCTGGTTGAGCAGCTCGACCTGGCTCATCGCCCGCTCACTGACCTGCTTCTGCTCGTCGAGTTCTTTCGTCAGCCCCCCGATACGCTGCTGCGCGACGTCCTGCCCGCCGGAGCCGGCATCGAGAAGCGCCTGAAGGCGCGAACGCTCGCTCTCGGCGCCGGCAAGCGAAGCCTGTAGGTTGGCGACGGAATCTTCCAGATCCTGCTTGCTGCCCTTTTCGAGCGCCAGCAACTGGGTGAGTTCGTTGATCTGGCTGTTAAGGCGCGTCAGCACCTCGTCACGGCCGCTGATTTCGCGGCTGAGGATGAACTGCCCGACGACGAAGACCGTCAGCAGGAACATGATGGAAATCAGCAGCGTCGACAGCGCATCGACAAAACCCGGCCAATAATCGACCGTGCGCTCGCGGCGGCGGTTCCTGGCGAGAGCCATGGCTTACTTGCCCTCGCTCTTCTCTGTCTGGTTGCTGCGATAGCCGCGCTCCTGCGCGCCGATCCGCTCGGCTAGCCGGTCGAGCGTGCGGCGCATCGCCTTGGCCTCGTCCTGCTGCGCCTCGATCCAGTCGCGCAGCATCTGCTGCTCGTTTCGCATGTTCTTGACCAAGCCCTGGATACCCTCCGCGAGGCTCGCCATAGCGGCAACGGAACGCTGATTGCCGGCACCGCCGTCTTCCGAAACCTTCTTCAGATATTCTGAGAGCGAACGCACATCTTCCGACGAGCCGCCTGCGGCATCGATCATCGGAACCGGCATGTCCGAGCCGACGTCGGTGACCGACGACAGCCAGTTTTCCAGCTCCATGTAGAAGCGGTTCTGCGCGCGGCCGGCCTGCAGATCAAGGAAGCCGAGGATCAGCGAGCCGGAGAGACCGAGCAGCGAAGACGAGAAGGCCTGGCCCATGCCCGAAAGCGGCGTCGAAAGACCTTCCTTGAGCGTCGCCAGCACATCGCCGGAGCCATTGGTGCCTGCGTCGAGAGATTGAATGACATTGCTGATCGAACCGATGGTGCCGATAAGGCCCCAGAAGGTGCCGAGCAGACCGAGGAAGACCAGCAGGCCGATGAGATAGCGGGACGTATCGCGGGATTCATCGAGACGGGTCGCAATCGAATCCAGGATCGAACGCAGCGCCGTCGTCGATAGTGTTGCCGTCGATTTGCGGCTGCCGATCAGCGCCCGCATCGGCGCGAGCAGCTTCGGATTACGATTCACCTTGTCGGCGCTGCCGGCAGCGCGGAACGAGTTGAACCAGCGCACTTCGGGCCTGAGCGCCAGCACATGGCTGAACACCAGAATGATGCCGACAGCGAGCACGCCGAGGATCAGGCCGTTGAGGCCCGGATTATGCATGAAGGCGGTTTGCGTCTGCCTGAAAAGGATCGCAGCAATGAAGCCGACGATCACCAGAAAGAGGACCATCGTCCACAAGAAGGACATCGGGCTGGAGAGTTTGTGCGTATAGGTACCGCTCGGTTTTTCGGTCGAGCCGAACTCCGCCGCATTCACGTTTTCCATGGTCTCGCAGCCTCCGCATTGCTTGCACTGCGAGACTAGAGCAACATTGTGCCGAATTGAAGTATGCCGCGACAGAAAACCGTGTGTTTACAACAGCCGGTTTTGATGAGGAATTACTTCGAAGGGATAGGGCGCTTGATGGTTTCGGTGAGTGCCTTGTGAATGTACTCGTTGCCCGCTACCACCGCGCCGCCTTCGACGACATCGGCGCCGCCGTTCCAGTCGGTTGCGTAACCGCCGGCTTCGCGGATCAGCAGAATACCGGCAGCGATATCCCACGGGGAAAGGCGGTCTTCCCAGAAGCCGTCGAAGCGGCCGGCGGCCACGTAGGCGAGATCCAGAGACGCTGCACCCATGCGGCGGATACCGGCAACTTCGCCCATCACATGGCGCAGCTCGACGAGGAACTTGCCGTGATTGCCGCGGCCGAGATGCGGAACGCCACAGGCGATGACGGCATCGGACAGCACGCGGCGGGCGCCGACGCGCAGGCGGCGATCGTTGAGGAACGCGCCACCGCCGCGCTCGGCGGTGTAGAGTTCGTCGGTCGCCGGGTTGAAGACGACGCCGGCGACGATCTCGCCGTTGCGCTCCAGCGCGATCGAGACCGCAAACATCGGAATGCCGTGCAGGAAGTTGGTGGTGCCATCGAGCGGATCGACGATCCAGCGATGCGCGCCGTCCGTGCCCTTGATCTCTTCGCTTTCCTCGCCGAGGAAGCCATAGGTCGGACGCGCCTTCAGCAGCTCCTCCTTGACGATCTTCTCGGCCTTGCGATCGGCATTCGAAACGAAATCGCCCGGACCCTTGACGGAAACCTGCAGGTTCTGAACTTCCCCGAAATCACGCCCCAGCGACTTGCCTGCCTTGATGGCAGCCTGAACCATGACATTGAGAAGAGCAGAACGGGCCATGTTGGCAATTTCCTTGGAACTGGTACGGGGTCGCTGTCAGGGCGGGAAGTGTCCCTGATCGCCGGAAAAGGCAGCGCTTTATAAGATTGGCGGCCTCAAGACCACAAAATCGGGGAAATTTCAAGGGGAGACGACGCCCACCCTCGTCGCCAGACGAAAACCGGCGGCCAAGGCCGCCGGTTTCTCTAAAACTTCTGCTGTGTCAGCAGCACTTCGCGGGCTATCTGGTCGAGCGGCAAAACGCGGCTGACACCGCCCTTGGCGATCGCTTCCTTGGGCATGCCGAAGACCACGCAGCTCGCCTCGTCCTGTGCCACGGTATAGGCGCCGGCCTGATGCATCTCGAGCATGCCGCGTGCGCCGTCGTCGCCCATCCCGGTCATGATGATACCCATGGCGTTCGAGCCGGCGGACCGCGCCGCCGAGCGGAACAGCACATCGACGGAGGGGCGGTGGCGGGAAACCAGCGGCCCGGTCTTGACCGACACATGGTAGCGGGCGCCCTGGCGTTCGAGCAGCATATGCCGGTCGCCTGGCGCAATCAGCACATGACCGCGCAATACCGCATCGCCATCCGCAGCTTCCTTGACCTCGACCTCGCAGAGACCGTTGAGGCGCTTTGCGAAGGCGGCGGTGAATTTCTCCGGCATGTGCTGGACGATCACCATGCCGGGCGCGTTGGCAGGTAGCGCTTCCAGAAATTCACGCAGCGCCTCGGTTCCGCCTGTCGATGCGCCGACACAGACGACCATCTCAGTGGTCTTCGCCATGGCGCGGCCGGTCGGCGGCGGCAGCATCGCATCGGCCGTGAGCTTCTTCGCCGGGCCATCAGCGGATGCCGAACGCACCACGCCGACACCGCGCCGCAGAGATGGCAGACGGGCATGGGCAGCGCCCTTCACCACTTCACGGATGCGGATTGCATCGTCAGCCAGGCTATCGGCAGCGCCGATCTTCGATTTCAGAATGATATCGACGGCGCCGGCTTCCAGCGCCTGGATCAACGTCTCGGAACCGGTCTCCGTCAGCGACGAGCACATCACAACGGGGATCGGGTGCTGCGACATCAGCTTGCGCAGGAAGGTGATCCCATCCATGCGTGGCATTTCCACATCCAGCGTGATGACATCTGGGACGTCTTCCTGCATCTTGCGGGCGGCCATGAAGGGGTCGGTCGCCACGCCCATGACTTCGATATCGGGGTCTTCTTCGAGAATGCGGACCAGCGTCTGGCGAACACTGGCGGAATCGTCGATGACGAGGACGCGAATCTTCTTTCCCATCTCAATCCTGCTTTACGTCTTCTGGAATACCGTGTTCGAAACCTGCTTCAGCGGCAGGTCGAATCCGGTGATCGATTCCGAATGGCCGATGAACATGTAGCCGCCGTCGGCCAGGCAGTCGCAGAGCCTGCTCAGCACACCCTGCTGCGTCGGCTTGTCGAAATAGATCAGCACATTGCGGCAGAAGATGATCTGCATCGGCTCGCCGACCGGATATTTGTCGTCCATCAGGTTCATGCGCGCAAAGCCGACCTTGCTGCGCAGCGATGGTGCGATGCGCACATCACGGCGGCCCGGCTGCTTGGCGGTCATCACATATTTGCGCTGCAGATCGTGAGGTACCGGCTGCACCAGATCCTGCGGATAGATGCCGCGACGCGCCGTCTGCAACACGTCGGTGCTGAGGTCGGTGGCCAGCACGCTGTAAGACAGCCCGGCCCGCTCCTCGACGAATTCGGAGAGCACCATCGCCATCGTATAGGGTTCGGCGCCGGTCGAGCAGGCCGAGCTCCAGGTGCGGATCTTGCGCGCACCACCTGCAACAAGCGCCGGAAGCGCCGTCAGCTGCATATATTCGAAATGCTTGGCCTCGCGGAAGAAGTCGGTCTTGTTGGTCGTCACCACGTCGATCAGGTAAACCGTTTCCTGCTCCAGACCGCCATGATCGAAGAGGAAGTCGCAATAATCATCGAAACTGGAGTGATGGGTGGCCCGAAGGCGACGGCGCAGACGGCCCTCGAGCATCGTCAGTTTTGTCGGAGGCATCTTGATGCCACTATAATCGTAGATGAACCGGGCAAGCTTATCGAAATTACGCTTGCTGATCCGGTCGCCTGGCAATTGGGCTTCCACTGCTGCCATACTCATGAACGCAATACTCCAAAGGCGGCAGCGCTAGGCCGCCGATTGCAATGCCGAGGCATCCTCGCGCGACAGCAGCCGCGCGAGATCGACGATCACCACGAAACCATCGTCGCGGCGGACGACACCTGCGATGTAATCCGAACGCCAGCGGACGCCGATATCGGGCGCCGCCTCGATCTGATCGCGCCGGAAAGGCGTGACCTCGAAGACCCGGTCGGCAACCAGACCCAGCGTCAGCATCCGGCTCTCCATCGGAATGTCGAGAACGAGAACCCGCGTATGCGAGGTCGGCTGCGTCTTCGACATGCCGAGCTTCAGGCGGAGATCGATGGTCGGCACGCCCTGGCCGCGCACGTCGCGAAGGCCGAGCAGGTAGTCCGGACCGTTCGGGATCTTGAACGCTTCCGCGTAATCAAGAATTTCCCTGACCACTTCCACCGGGACGGCGAAGATTTCATCGCCGAGGCTGAAAGTCACGAATTGAGCTTCCTGGGACGCTGTCGCCATGATTATGCGCTTTCCTTGAATTCGGCATCGCCCTCGTCGGGACCGCCCATTGACATATCAAGGGCAAAGCCCTTTGCGCGTGCCTGCTGGCTGGCAATGCTGTTGGCAGCCGGAGCCTTGGACGGCTTGCGAACCGCCGGAGCCGGGATGCGGCTGACCGACATGCGAGCCGCCGGCACCTTCTGCTGACGTCCGGTCGCCATATCGACGCGGAAGAAGGCGATCGAGGCCTGCAGTTCTTCAGCCTGCGTCGCAAGCTCTTCGGAGGTCGCCGACATCTGCTCGGATGCACCGGCATTCTGCTGGGTTACCTTGTCGAGCTGCTGGATTGCTTCGTTGATCTGCGAGGCGCCGACATCCTGCTCGCGGCAGGCAGCGCTGATCTCGGAAACCAGTTCGGCGGTCTTGCGGATATCCGGAACCAGACGCCCCAGCATGTCGCCGGCCTCGGCGGCCGCCTTGACCGTGTCACCGGACATGGCGCTGATCTCGGCAGCAGCCGACTGGCTGCGTTCGGCAAGCTTGCGGACTTCGGAGGCGACGACGGCAAAGCCCTTACCATGCTCACCTGCACGGGCTGCTTCCACAGCGGCGTTCAGAGCGAGAAGGTCGGTCTGGCGCGCGATTTCCTGAACGATGCCGATCTTCTGGGCGATCGTGCGCATCGCTTCGACGGCGCGGGTCACCGCTTCGCCGCTGATTTCGGCATCCTTTGCCGACTGGCGGGCGATCTTCTCGGTCTGCGCGGCATTGTCAGCGTTCTGCTTGATGTTGGCCGCCATTTCCTCCATGGCCGCGGAGGCTTCTTCAGCCGAGGCAGCCTGTTCGGTTGCACCCTGCGAGACCTGCTCCGAGCTGGAGGACAGCTCCTGGCTTCCCGCCGAGACGTTCTCTGCAGCCGCGATCGCATCGGCAACGACGCCGCGCAGACGTTCGACCATCCGCTCCAGGGCGATGCCAAGCGTATCCTTGTCCGACAGCGCCTTCGGCATGACCGTCAGGTCGCCATTGGCGATCTGGTCGGCTATGCCGGCCGTGTTGCGGAGGTTGGCGGTCATGGTGTTCAGCGCGTCCACCAGGTCCTTGACCTCGTCATTCGAATTGACGGTGGCCGTGGCAGCAACATCGCCGAGTGCAACGGCGCTTGCCAGCTCGGTGGCGGCGGCGAGGTTGCGCTTGATGGCGTTGGTGACGAAGATGACGACGCCGATCGCAGCCAGCGTGATCAGCAGACCGCTGATGACGGTGAGCTGGATCAGCGAATGGAAGAGCGCGATGCCCTGCTCTCTGAGTTCCTTCGCGGCTTCCAGCTGGTACTCGGTGAGCTTGCCGATCCCGTCGGTGGTCGGGTCGATTGCCGGATAGAGGTCATTCTTCACGAAGCTGTCGAGCTTGGCGGCATCGTGGGACTTCAGGATATCCTGCAGCTCGCCGACCCCGGTGTCGGACTTGGCCATGTCGCTCTTCACCTTTTCGGCGATCAGGCTTTCCTGCGGCGTCAGCTCGGTCGAGAGATAGGCCGACCATTGGTCGGAGATCGTACGCTTTGCGCCTTCGATGCTGGTCGCGGCCTGCTGCCAGTCGAGCTTGTCAGCATGCAGCTTGTGCGTCGTATCGACGATGCTGACGGCATAGGCGTCAGAGACAAGCTTCAGCTGCTGCAATGGAACGACGCGATCGTCATAGATCGACTTCATCGATTCAGTCATTGCGTTCATGCCGTAATAGGCGCCACCGCCGATGACGCTGGCAATGGCAATGCTGGACGAGATCTGGATCGCAAGAATCTTGGTGCCGATGGAACTGAAGAGTCCTTTTTTGCGGCTGGCAGTCATAGGGCATTCCTCACTAGAGATTGTCTGATTATTCCGCCGCGGCAACGCGGCGTTTGGATCGCGCCGCGGTAAGCGGCACGCATCACGAGACCATTCGCTTGTTCCAGATCATCGTCGCTTGAGCCGGCAGCCAATCAGGACGTACCCGGGCTTCGGCGACCGGCAGGCAGACATCGCCGGTCGAAACCGGCGCATCCATCACGCCGGGCATTTCCCTGCCGCGGGCCCATCAGGCCCGCGGCAATCTCATCGAAGCTTCAGCGCTCAGGCGCTTTCGCGGAAGTCGTCGTCATGCGCGTCAGGGCCGCCCATCGACATGTCGAGCGCAAAGCCCTTGGCGCGAGCCTGCTGGCTCGAAACCGACTGACCGTGAGCGAAGTGATCGTTGGTCGGCTTGCGGGCAGCAGCCGGGGCCTTGACGAACTTGGCGGTGGTCTTGACCGGAGCAGCCTTCTTGACACCAGCGCGGGTGGCGCCGGCCGTATCGACCTTGAAGAAGGCGATCGAGGCCTGCAGCTCTTCTGCCTGGGCAGCGAGTTCTTCAGACGTTGCCGACATTTCTTCCGATGCACCCGCGTTCTGCTGGGTCACCTTGTCGAGCTGCTGGATCGCTTCGTTGATCTGCGAGGCACCGATATCCTGTTCGCGGCAGGCGGCGCTGATCTCGGAGACCAGTTCGGCAGTCTTGCGGATATCGGGCACCAGGCGGCCGAGCATTTCGCCGGCGTCGGCAGCAGCTTTCACGGTATCGCCCGACATCGAGCTGATTTCGGCGGCAGCAGACTGGCTGCGTTCGGCAAGCTTGCGGACTTCGGAAGCAACGACCGCAAAGCCCTTGCCGTGTTCGCCTGCACGGGCTGCTTCGACAGCGGCGTTCAGGGCGAGCAGGTCGGTCTGGCGGGCGATTTCCTGAACGATACCGATCTTCTGGGCGATCGTGCGCATCGCTTCGACAGCGCGAGTGACGGCTTCGCCCGATGCTTCGGCGTCCTTGGCAGACTGGCGGGCAATCTTTTCCGTCTGAGCGGCGTTGTCGGCGTTCTGCTTGATGTTGGCAGCCATCTGCTCCATCGAGGCAGATGCTTCCTCGGCGGACGCGGCCTGTTCGGTCGCGCCCTGCGAGACCTGCTCGGAGGACGCCGACAGTTCCTGGCTGCCCGAGGAGACGTTGTCGGCAGCCGACAGCGCATCGGCGACGACGCCGCGCAAACGCTCGATCATCACGTTGACGTTGCCCAGCAGTTCGCCGATTTCGTCGCGGTTGGTGATCTCAGCCGTCTTGGTGAGGTCGCCTTCGGCAACTTCGCGAACGACGGTGTTGGCGCGGGTCAGACCCTTGCTGATGGTGTTGGCGATCCAGAAGGCAGTAACGGCTGCGAGCAGCAGAGCGACGCCGGCAATAGAGATCATGACCGTACGGGTCGATGAAAACTGCAGATCGGCGCTGTCGTCGGCATCCTTCATGCGCTGCTTTTCGAGCACCAGGATGTCATCGAGCGCCGCATCGATCTTGTTGGCAGCATCGCGCGCGGTAGAGACCGAAATCGTGTTGGCAGCATCCATGTTCCCGGCCTTCATCAGATCGCGGATCTGATCGTCGGCCTGGTTGAACGCCTTGGAGAATTCGGCAATCTGTGCCCAGCGCGGCTTGCCTTCTTCGCTGGCGATCGCAACGACGCTGCTGAATGCGTCAGAGAAGTCCTTGCGGGCCTGATCGCCCTTCTGAATCGAAGAGGCGATATCGTCCGGCGTGCGGGAAGTCAGCAGGTTCTTCTGCTGACGGATCGCTTCCAGCTGCGCGATATTGATCTGCTGCGCGAGATCCAGGCGTGCCGCCGGGCCGGCAAGCAGATTGCCGAGCGTGTCGTTCAGTGCGCCCAGGCTCATGACGCCGTAACCGGCGGTGCCCACGAGCATTAATATGATGAAGGTGAACGCAGTCACCAGTTTTGCTTTAATTGTCAGTCGCATCGTCCAGCCCCCTAGCTGATATCAACGGCGTTTCAGTGTGAGTTGCCGGCGCTGTCGTGCCGGGAGGAAAAGATTGCCTGCAGGTTGGGGATGATGATGAATTCCCCTCCCCGTTTGACGAGGCAGTTGATGTAGTCGGCGCGCCAGCGCATGCCGACACTCGGCGGTGGTTCGCTCGCCGTCTTTGCGAGCGTGGTGACTTCATTCACCTTGTCGGTCCTGAGGCCGACGAGCGTCTGCTCGCCATGCAGGTCGATTTCAATAACGATGATGCGGCTGTCGATCGTCGCTTCGGTCGCTTCCATGCCGAAGGCGAGGCGCAGATCGGCAAGCGGGATGACCTTGCCGCGAAAGTTGATGACGCTGGCCACGAAGGACTGAGCGCCGGGAACGGCGGTCTCAGGCAGAAGGTCGAGGATTTCCTGGACCATCACAGCTTCGAGCGCGAAGGTTTCGCCATTCATGTCGAATGTCAGAACCTCGATTTCGTCGGCATAGGACCAGAACTGGTCCACTCTCTCGGCTACCGCACTCATCCTGCCACCCTCATCTGAGATTCCTGTTGCTGACCGGCGGCCACCAGATGGCCGACGTCGAGAATGAGGGCGACGCTGCCGTCGCCGAGAATGGTTGCGCCCGAGAAGGTCGCAACGTCGTCATGCAGCTTCGACATCGACTTGATGACCGTCTGGTGGTCGCCGATGATCTGATCGACAACGAGGCCTACACGCTCAGTGCCGGTCGAGATGACCACCACCTTCTGGTGAACGTCAGGCTTGGTGCCGGTGCGGAACAGATCGCGGAGCCGCAGGAACGGCACCAGGCTATCGCGCAGCGAGATGAAGCTCCGCCCGCGCGAACGCAGGTCTTCTTCGAGCGAAAGCTCGAGGCATTCCTCGACCGCCGACAGCGGAATGACGTAGCGGCCGGAGCCTACACGAACGAGCAGACCGTCGATGATCGCCAGTGTCAGCGGAATGCGAAGTGACACATCCGAGCCTTCGCCCGGCTTGCTTTCGATATCGATCGCACCACGCAGCGCCTCGACCGTCTTCTTGACCACATCCATGCCGACGCCGCGGCCGGAAAGATTGGTGATCGCCGCGGCCGTCGAGAAGCCCGGCGCGAAGATCAGCTGCAGCAGTTCGGAATCCGACAGCGGCTGGCCCGGCGCAATCAGGCCTGACGACTCCGCCTTGGCACGGACCCGTTCCCGGTTAATGCCGCGGCCGTCGTCCTTGATGGAGATGATCACCTCGCCGCCGGACTGGCGGGCAGACAGTGTCACCGTGCCGGTTTCGCTCTTGCCGGCAGCAAGACGGTCGGCAGGCGTTTCCAGGCCGTGGTCGATGGAATTGCGGACCAGGTGGACGAGGGGATCGGCGAGGCGCTCAATGACGGTCTTGTCCACTTCGGTGCTTTCGCCCTCGGTGACCAGTTCGATTACTTTGCCGGTTTCGCGGGCGAGATCATGCACGAGGCGGCGGAAGCGCGAAAATAGCGTGGCGACCGGCACCATGCGCAGCACCATCATCGTGTCGCGCAACTCGCCCGACAGACGCTCGATTTCTTCCGAGACGGAGCGCAAGGCAATATCGGCACTGGAGCTGGCAAGCTGGCTGAGACGCGATTGGGCGATGACAAGCTCGCCAACGCGGTCCATCAGCTCGTCGAGACGTTCGGCCGGAACACGAACGTTTTCCTGCGCCTTGGCCTGGCGGCTGTCGGCGGCAACAGCCGGCGCCTCGCGCTTGGCCGGCAGCGCTTCGACCGGCTTGAAGGCCGGAGCAGCAGCCGGGATCGCGGCTGCGGGAATGGCTGCAGGTGCACGTTCGACGACCTTCGCGGGCTCGGCAGCAGGTGCGGGGGCGTCAACGATGTCGACGACTTCGAGCTCCATGTCATCCATTACGAAGATGAAGACATCATCGATCGCCGAACGATCCTTTTCGCTCTTCAGCACCACTTCCCAAGAGACGTAGAGCTCGTTCGGGACCAGCTCGTTCAACGGCGGGATAGCGGCGGTATTGGCGCGGACGGTGCACTCGCCGAGTTCGCGCAGCTCGTCGAGGAGGCCGAGCGGATTGGTGCCGTTGGCCATCGCATTCGACGGCAGGCTGAAACGGATGCGCCAACGGTTGAGCTTCTTCTGCTGCGCTGGTGCGGCGGCGGCCGGAGCAGCGACGGCAGGCGCCGCCTCTTTCGCAGCAGCAGAACCGCCGACAGCTGCCTGCAGCAGGGCAAGCAGCTTCTGTCCGGTATCGCCGTGATCGGCATCCGGCTGATCGACGAGAGCGCGCATGTGGTCCTGCGCTGCCAGAACCGCGGCCACCAGTTCGGCGGTCGCCGGTACTTCACCCTTGCGGACCCGGTCGAAAGCCGTCTCGCAGTGATGCGTGAAGGCGGCAAGCGCCTCGAAGCCAAACATGGCGCCCGAGCCCTTGAGGGTGTGCAGGCCGCGGAAGACGGCATCGACGAGACCCTTGTCGTCGAGCTGATGAGTGAGATCGAGAAGACCCGCCTCGATTGCCTCAAGGCATTCGGCGGCTTCCATGCGGAAGACTGCGACCGGATCGAGCGTGCTCATCTGCCTAAGACCTTCTTGACGATCTTCACCAGGTTCTCAGGATCGAAGGGCTTGGTCAGCCAGCCGGTGGCACCGGCGGCCTTGGCGCGCGCCTTCAGATCGGCGTCGGACTCGGTCGTCAGGAAGATGATTGGAACGCCGGCCTGGCTCGGCAGCTTCCGCAGCTCCTCGATCATCGTCAGGCCATCCATAACCGGCATGTTCAGATCGGTGACGATCAGATCGAACTGGGCGGTCTGCGCGGTGGCGAGACCTTCCGCACCGTTGACCGCCTCGGTCACGGCGTAGCCTGCATTGGTCAGCGTGACCTTGGTCGTCAGCCGGATGCTGGCGGAATCGTCGACTGTCAGGATGTTGGCGCTCATGCTGTAACCTCTTTATGCAACCAGAACTTCGCGTCCTCGGCGGTGAAGGCTTCGACGAAGCCGGCCCGTTCGAGAACCTTGAGAAGACGTTCGCCAACAGGCGAGGAGAGTGTCAGGGATTTGCCCAGCGCCTTTGCTTGCCGCCGTGCCGATTCAACCAGCTGCACGAAGCTCAGGTCGGCTTCGGCACCAGCCGGAATCTGAAATACAATCCGCTCATTACTATCGAGCGTCGAAATAATATTCGCACGCAGATCGGATACGTTTCTGATGCTCAGAACATCAGGAAATAATACAGAATCACGGAGTTGATTATCCATGTTCAAGTCAGCCCTCGCGGCATGAGAAATACTTGTATTCCTTTAAAGGACTCTCACGACAGGCTTAACGGGGAGTAAATTCTGGTTGTAACCGATCTGCAATTGGAGCGAGTCGGGACTCCCGAATTTTTACCTAAGATAAGTTGTAGTATGGCTTTCCCGCTCTTTAAAAAACAAAATGAAAACAGTCTGTTATTTTAATATTAGGGCTAAAGCGGACAAAGGGCGCTGGAATCTTTACGCAGCATTAATCACAACGTACGCGAGTCGGAACTGTTTACCCCTCATTTCCATCCTGCCCGTAAAGATAGCACCAGATTTCCAAAAGTTATAAGTAAAGGGAACAGGGTGAAACACGGGGCGGTATCGGCACAGCCGACAATCTTGACGGCGGGCACGGATGTAAGCCGGACGCTGGAAACGGCGCGCAGCCAGGTCGAAGAGCGCTTCCTCGAAGGCGGCACGGTACTGCTTTCGGTGATGGATGTTCTCAACCGTTTGCTGAATTCCCTCGATAACATCACCAAGGCGCTCGACAACAATGAGTCGAGCAATGCAGATGCTGATTTGCGCGCGACCGTCGAGAGCCTGACGGCCCTGCCGGTCACCGAACAGGCCCGCCAGACCGCCCTGACGGTCCTTGCACAGACCGGCAGTGATCTGCACAAACACATTGCCGAAATGCAGGAGACCATGCGCTACCTGCGGACCTTTGCGGTGACCGTGAAGATCACCGGTGCTGGCCTTCCCGAATTCGCCGGCTTCGCCCAGGAAATCCTTGAACGCATCTATTCCGGTACCGAGGAAGTCAACCGCTTCGCCGGCCATCTCGACAGCCTGCAGAAGGAAGTCAAAGTGGCGCTGAGCTTTGGCGTCAATCTGTCGAAGAGCTATTCTGAGACCGTTCCTGCCGTGGCTTCGGCGCTCCGCCAGGATGCGCAGAAGATTGCCGGCCACCGCCAGAATCTTGGCGCCATCGCCCGCGACGTCGGCGCCATCGCACGCGGCGTCCAGTCCAAGGTCGCCTCGACGCTGTCGGCACTGCAGATCGGCGACATCACCCGTCAGCGCATCGAGCATGTGCAGAGCAGCTTTGCCCTGCTCGACGAGTTTCTGGAGGGCGACGGCAAATCGCTCGACGCCGACCAGCGCGAGCGTTTGCGCAACGTCATCAACCACCTGACCGCCGCACAGATGGCGGACATGTGCACCGATTTCCACCGCGACTCGCAGAATGTCGTGCAGACCATCAAGAGCTTCAGCCACGACACGCACGAGATCATGAAGCTCCGCGACCAGATGGGCGGCGGTGGCGAAAACAACTTCATGCGCGCCCTGGAATCGAGCGTCTCGGCAGCCCACGAGATCGTCAAGCAGGTCGATGCGGCCACCCGGCAGGCGGATCAGGTCAGCCAATCGACGCTGGGCACTGCCGCTAAGCTGTTGGAATCGATCGGCAACATCCGTTCGGTCAAGACCGATATCAATTACATGGCTCTGAACACTAACCTGCGCTGCAGCCGCCTCGGCGAAGAGGGCAAGTCGATCAACGTCGTCACCGCCGAGCTGCGCATCTTTGCAAGCAAGCTCGACGATTCCGCCGACTCCATCGTCAACGGCCTTCCGGCACTGGAAGCGGCCGCCGGCAACATGGCGCCCTCAACCGGCAATTCCGGCGGTCTCGCCGAGAACCTGACGGCGGCCGTCGGCAGCATCCGCTCTGCCGCCAACATGATGGAAGAAGAACTGAAGGTGCTGGCCGAGCACGGCCGCGAGGTCGCAAGCAAGATCACCCTGATGATCGGCAAGCTCGACTTCGAACACGATCTCGGCGAAACGCTGGCCCGCTGCGCCACGGTTCTTGAAGATGCAGCCGGTCAGGAAATCGCCTCCATCGACGACATCGCCGAGGCTGTCGCGCCGCTCGATCGCAAGATCTTCAAGCTCTACACCATGGTGCAGGAGCGGCACGTCCACCGCCACATCATCCCGCAGATGGAAGACGAGGCGGCACCCGCACCGGTGGCGGCAGCCCCTGTAAACGCGGAGAGCGACGAAGATCTCTTCGCCGATGCACTGTTCTAGGAACTACGGCAGCCGGCGGAACTTGTTCGCCCGGTCGATCCCCGCCTTCTGCTGATCGTCCTCGATCCCCAGAAAGAAGTCCTCAAGCTCCGGGTCGGGCAATCCGGCCCGGCGCGATAGGACATACCACTTGGCAGCCTCGACCGGATCGGGCTTGGTGCCGAGCGCATAGATGTAGAGATGCGCCAGCTTGTTCTGCGCCACGACATTGCCGCGGTTGGCGGCAAGCTGCATCCATTCGAAGCCACGCACGAAATCGCGCGGGCCGTTCTGGCCATTCACGAGCCAGACAGCCAGATCGACCTGGGCGGTATCGAAACCGGCACGCGCCGCGCGCGCCATCCATTCACGCGTCCGCCGGCGCTTTTCTTCCGGCAGGTCAGGCAAGGTCGAATAGAGTTCGGCAACGGCATATTGCGCGTCGGCGATCCCCTGCTCGGCTGACTTTTCATAGTAAGGCAACGCCAGCTTCAGCCCCTCCTGTCCGGGATGATCGGATGTCAGGATCTGCGCCCAGTTGAATTGCGCCGAAGAATTGCCGGAATCAGCCGCCTTCTTCATGTAGTCGTCGGCTTTCGCCTTGTCGCGCTGCACGATCTCGCCGGCCATCAGCATCAGCGCATATTTGAACATCGCCGCCGCATCGCCGCCCTCGGCCGCCTTGCCGTACCAGAAGGCCGAACTCTTCAGATCGCGGCGCACGCCAAGCCCGGCATATTGCATCTCGGCAACCAGCGTCTGTGCCGAGGGATCGCCAAGCTGCGCCCGCGGCAGCGCAAGCTGCATCGCCGTCAGATAATAGCCGCGCTGATAGGCGCCGTAGGCGTCATCGACGGGTCCGTGGTAGTTCTTCTCGGGCGGCAGATCGGGCAGCTTCGCACCCATGCGATCCAGCACGCCGAGCCCGGACGAGGGCTGAGCACCCTCTGCGGGGCGGCCCTTCTTTAGCGGCTCGGCATCGCCGCCGACTGGCCGTGTCACCACATTGTCGATCGTCTGCGCGGCAGCAACGTGGGGCAGCGCCACGGCGAGCGTGGCGGCAGCAAGGAAGAATCGGCGCATCTGAACGGCAAGGATCGGCATAAGCGCGACTTCAATCCTCAAACCGTGGCGCTTTTTCGTCAAGAAGTGCGTTGACCTGCGCAACGATCGCAGGCGCCTGTGCCGGATCGGCAAAGACCGCCAGACGGAGGGCGACGAATTCGGCGCCGGATTCGGCAACGACGAGCGCCGAGGCCGGGTCCGTTCCGCCCATCACCATGCACGGGATCTCGATCATCGATGCCCACCATTCGCCGAGCGCAACGTTCTTCGGATGCGCCTCCGGCTTGATGTCGCCGTCGAGCTTGCCGAAGAAGATGTAGTCCGGGCGGGCCTCGCCGATCTCCAGCGCCATATGTCTATCGGTCGCGTTGCCGCCGCCGACGATCAGCTTGTCGGCATATTTGTCGATCGCCTCGGCCAGTGCTGCAGCCGGCTCAGCCATATGCAGCCCGTCAGCCCTCGCCCGTCCGACGATACGGCTGTCGCCAGATATCAGCGCTGCAGCGCCGGCATCCTGGATAACCGGCACAAGTTTCTCGGCATGTTTCTGAAAGGCGCCGTCATCGAGACCATATTGCGGAACGATCACCGAGGCGACATCGCCGCCCTTCAGCGCGTCGCCGACGATCTTCGTCCTCTCATCGGCATCGGCGATGTCAGGGGCGATCAGAACTAGGCGGCAGCGGTTTTCCGGGTCGGTGGTCATGACGTCTTTCCATTTTCCGCGGATTCCGCCAGCAGGCGGCAACTCCGCACTCGTTTTGTGTGAGTAATTCCGATAGACGGGGCTGGCAAGGGGAGGACTTGAAAAGCATGCTGCCGGAACTGTCATTCTTTTATGCGGCGGTGCCCGCGGTATTGCTCGTCGGGTTTGCGAAGGGCGGCATGGGAGATGCCCTCTCGTTGATCGGCGTCCCTTTTCTGGCACTCGTCGTGTCTCCGGTGGAGGCCGCCGCCATTCTGCTTCCGATCCTCGTTTTCATGGACATCATTTCGCTGATCATCTGGCGCCAGCATGGCGACTGGACGACGCTGAAAATCATGCTGCCTGGCGGCTTGCTGGGTATCGCGTTCGGCTGGGCAACATCGGCGCTTGTTCCTGCAGACGCACTGCGCATCCTTATCGGCCTCGTTATGGTGCTCTTTTGCTTGCGATACTTCTGGAACAATTTCGGCCCTGGCGCGGGCAAAGTCGTCCCGCCGCGCGGCCAGCGCCCGATCCTCGCCAGTGCCTGGGCCACGCTATCCGGATATGGCAGCTTCGTTGCTCATGCCGGCGGTGCGCCCTTCCAGATCTACGCCTTGCCGCTGAAATTGCCGCCGCGCGAATTCACCGGCACCAGCGTTCGTTTCTTCGCAATCCTCAACGCCGTGAAGCTGATCCCCTATTTCGCCCTTGGCCAGCTCGATACCAAGAACCTCGTCACCTCGATGACGCTGCTGCCCTTCGCGCCCCTGGCAACAATCGCCGGCGCCTGGTGTGTGCGCCGCATGAAGCCGGAGATCTTCTATCCGTTCATGTATGCGATGGCGCTGATCGCTGCCTTCCTGATCATCCGTGAGGGTCTCGGCTATTAATCTTCCGAGCGGCTTGCATTGTCGCGGTCGCGCTCGTAGCTGCGAACCCAGGGGAATTTCGGCAGCCATGCCTCGCGGCGGATCGTCCAGAGCTCATAGGCCGGCTTGAACTGGCCGGGTTCATTGAGCGAGCCGAGGTTCAGCTCGATATCATCGCCGCTGCGGCCGAAGACCGGCGAGCCGCAGCGCGGGCAGAAGAACCGCCCCGCATAGCTCCCCGTCTCGCCTTGAACCTCGACCGCATCGGCAGGATAGATCGCCGAGGCATGAAACAGGGCGCCGTGATGCTTGCGGCAATCGAGACAGTGGCAAATGCCGACCCGGTATGGGGCTCCCGTTGCAGCAAAGCGGACGCTGCCGCAAAGGCAGCCGCCGGTGATGCGGTCCATCGTGATCCTCCTCAAAATGAAGCTGACTAGATATCTAGGGCGGACGACGGCAAAGCTGCAATCGCGCTTGCTGCACCGCACAATTCCCTTGCCGGAATGCGCCCTTTGCCGTAGCGTTCCGGCATGTCGAGCGCTGACCCTTTCGCCGCGATATCAGATCCGAACCGGCGGTTCCTGCTGGAAGAGCTGAGGCGCGCGCCGAAGACGGTCAACGAGCTCGCCGAAGGCCTGCCGATCAGCCGCCCCGCGGTCTCGCAGCACCTCAAGGCGCTGCTCGATTCCAACCTCGTTTCCGTCACCTCGGAAGGCACGCGCCGCATCTACGCGGTCAACAACCGCGGCTTCGACAGGCTCAATCTCTGGCTGGATCAATTCTGGGCCTAGCGCCCGCCGGACATAAAAAATGCGCCAGTCCAACTCCGCACTGAATGGACTGGCGCATGATGTCTTGGGATCGGCTCTGTCTTGCTAAACCTTTTGAAAGATTATGTTTATGTCCTTATGGACCGCAATTGACCGAGCAATGATCTCTCAATTATTCGATTAGTGAACGGAAGATTTCAGACGTTGGATCTCGTCTTTGATACGCAGTTTCCTGCGCTTGCACTCCGCAATGTCTGCGTCTCTTTTGGAGGGAGCTGTCATCAGTGAATGTAACTCTTCCTCCAGAGCTACATGCTTCTTCTGTAGTGACTCAAGATGAGCTTGAACAGTCATTAGACCCTTCCTTCCTCTTGCCTTCCCCAGCCATCCATCGCTGGAGTTCTAGGCGTCAACCTTTCGACTGTGACATATTTTTGAAGGCTTGTCGAAGGCGAAAACATGGTGTGTCGATGGCAAATTCATGATCAACACTAACTTCCCGTTACCGCTATTTGGTGATAGGAGCTTGCGGAAATCATCGGCAGACCGGACAACGTCCGAAGACGATAATGGGGAATGTAAATGGCCGATCAGGAACAGGCGGAAGTCAGGCTCATCGCGGCTCGCCTGCGTCAGGAACACGAAGATTATGATGCCGCGATCAATGCCATGATTGCCACCGGCTGCGATGCTCTGCGCGTTCAGCGCATGAAGAAGAAGAAGCTTGTGATCAAGGACAAGCTGTCGAAGCTCGAGGATCAGATCATCCCGGATATCATCGCCTGAAGAGGACGTGCCGTTGACGATGACAGACAGACCACCCGTTGCCATCATCATGGGTAGCCAATCCGACTGGGAAACCATGAAGAACGCTGCCGACACGCTCGAGGCGCTCGAGATCCCCTATGAGGCGCGCATCATCTCCGCCCACCGCACGCCCGACCGGATGGTCAGCTTCGCCAAGGGCGCTCGCGACGAGGGGTTCAAGATCATCATCGCCGGCGCTGGCGGTGCCGCCCACCTTCCGGGCATGACGGCCGCCTTCACGCCGCTTCCGGTCTTCGGTGTACCGGTGCAATCCAAGACGATGTCCGGCCAGGACAGCCTGCTGTCGATCGTTCAGATGCCGGGCGGTATCCCGGTCGGCACGCTGGCGATCGGCAAAGCCGGCGCGATCAACGCCGCCCTGCTGGCCGCTGCCGTTCTTGCCCTTTCCGACGACGATATTGCCGATCGCCTCGATGAATGGCGTGCGCGCCAAAGCGATGCGATCGCCGAATACCCCATGGACGATAGATGAGCGCAAAGACAATCGGCATCATCGGCGGCGGCCAGCTTGGCCGCATGCTGGCCATGGCTGCCGCCCGCCTGAATTTCCGGACGGTCATTCTGGAGCCGCAGGCCGATTCCCCGGCAGCCCAGGTTGCCAATCACCAGATCACCGCCGCATATGACGATCCGGCAGCCCTTGCCGAGCTCGCCAGCCTCTGCAACGTCGTGACCTATGAATTCGAGAACGTACCTGTCGGCGCTGCCGAAACGCTGGCCGCAAGCGTGCCAGTCTATCCGCCGCCGAAGGCATTGGAAGCCGCCCAAGACCGTCTGGTCGAAAAGCGCTTCATCAATGACTGCGGCATCCCAACCGCGAAATTCCATAGCGTCGACAGCCAGGAAGACCTGGAAGCGGCACTCAAGGATTTCGGCGGCCAGGGCGTCCTGAAGACCCGCCGCCTCGGTTACGACGGCAAGGGCCAGAGAGTATTCCGCTCGCCAGCCGACAGCGCCGAAGGCGCCTTTGCGGCGCTCGGTGGTGTGCCGCTCGTTCTGGAAAGCTTCGTCGCCTTCGAGCGAGAAGTGTCGATCATCGCCGCCCGCGCGACTGATGGCACGATCGTCGCCTTCGATCCGGCCGAGAATATCCACAGAAACGGCATTCTCCACACCTCGACGATCCCGGCCTCGATTTCCGATGCCACGGCAAAGGCTGCCCGCCAGGCCGCGGATGCAATCCTGACCTCGCTCGGCTATGTCGGCGTCATCGGCATCGAGTTCTTCGTGCTCGCCGACGGCAGCCTGATCGCCAACGAGATGGCGCCGCGCGTCCATAATTCCGGCCATTGGACGGAAGCCGCCTACGTGGTTTCCCAGTTCGAGCAGCATATCCGGGCCGTCGGCGGGCTGCCGCTCGGCGATGCCGGCAGGCATTCGGATTGCGTGATGCAGAACCTCATCGGCGATGATATATTGACCGTTCCGGACTGGCTGAGGCGCAAGGACGCGCTCGTCCATCTCTACGGCAAGACCGAGTCCCGCCCTGGCCGCAAGATGGGCCATGTGACGGTGCTGACTGCGAAAACCTAGGATTTTGCCGGATAAAAGGCCTTCATGTGGTTGACACAGGAATGCCATCGGGTTATCTGCCTGCCCAACCTAAAGGCGCGCCACGAGCGCGCTTTTGAATGTTTGAAGATACGGGCGAATGTGAAATTCCCCCCAGAGATCGCGGATCAGAAAAATGAAGATCAAGAATTCGCTCAAGTCGCTCAAGGCTCGTCACCGTGACAACCGTCTGGTTCGCCGCAAGGGCCGCATCTACATCATCAACAAGCTGAACCCGCGCTTCAAGGCTCGTCAGGGCTGATTGCGCGTTCCGGAAGCGATTGACGGCGTAGCCGCTTGATCGCTCATTTCCGGTGGGTCGCTTTGGTGATCACGTCAAATTTTCTTTGATCTTGTGTGATGGCGGGCTACATTGTCCGCCATGCGCTTTTTTGCTTTGCTCTTGGCGGCCGCGCCGCTCGCCACCGGTTTCCTTGCTCCTGCCTTCCCCGCCGAAAGCGCCGAGAAGGACGTCATCGTCGAGCAGCCGGATACCAACGCCTCCCCGAAGCAGAGGCTCGACAATCTCTACGCCCAGCTGAAACGCGAACGTGACCCCGAAAAGGCCAACGGCATCGCGCAGGAAATTCGCACGGAATGGAACGATTCCGGCAGCGCCACCGTAAACCTTCTGATGCAGTGGGCCGACAAGGCAATCGAGGACAAGCGCAGCGCCGCCGCCCTCGACTTTCTCGACCAGGCGATTGCCCTGAAGCCGACCTATGCCGAGAGCTGGAACCGCCGCGCCACCCTCAACTACGCCTCGGGCAACTATCGCAAGTCGATGTCGGACATCGAGCATGTGCTGGATCTCGATCCCCGCCACTTCGGCGCATTGTCCGGCATGGCCGCGATTCTGAACGACACCGGTAACGACCAGCTGACGCTGAAGGCATGGGAACGCTTCCTGGAGGTCTTCCCGGCAAACCGCACGGCGCAGGAGCAGGTGAACACGCTGTCCGAAAAACTGGCGGGCAGCCGCACCTGATCTTGACGGCGGCCGCGCGAGACCAATTTTAGGAAACAGTCACAGAGTTCACCGCCGGTCCGCCCATGCTTGCCGAAGTTTCCGCCCTTCTTGCCCCTCTGGCCGCCGCGATCGGCTACAGCTCCTTCAAAGCCCGGCAGTTCGAGCAAGCTTTCCCCAATGTCGGCGAGCTGACCGATGTCGGCGGCTATCGCATGAACGCCCTGCATATACCGCGTCCAGACACAGCCGACCTCCCAGCGATCGTCTTCATTCATGGCGCCAGCGGCAATCTGCTGGATCAGACCGGTGCCTTTCTGCGGCCTTTGCAGGGCCGCGCCGAAATGCTCTTCGTCGACCGCCCCGGACACGGCTATTCCGAGCGTGGCGGCCCTGAAAATGCCGTGCCGTCCGGTCAGGCGGCAGCTATTGCCCGGCTGATGGAAAGGCGCGGCATCGAAAAGGCGATCATCGTCGGCCATTCCTTCGGCGGCGCCATCGCCGCCGCCTTCGGCGTCCATCATCCAGAGAAAACAGCAGGGCTGCTCTTCCTTGCGCCGGCGACCCACCCGTGGCCGGGCGGCGTGGACTGGTACTATCACGCTGCAACGGCCCCGCTGCTCGGCTGGCTCTTCAATCACGCGCTCGTCGTGCCGATGGGATTGCGGCGGCTGGAACAGGGCACGATGAACGTCTTCCGGCCAAACGTCCGCCCGGCTGACTATATCGCCAGCACCGGCCCGTCACTGGTCCTGCGGCCCGGCACCTTCCACAACAACGCCACCGATTTCACCCGCCTGCTCGCCTATCTCAAGGCCGAGTCCCATCGCTACAGGGAGATCACCGCGCCGACCGTCATCATGACCGGTGACAGCGACGATATCGTCTGGGAACACCTGCACTCCCAAGGCCTCGCCCGCGATATCGCCGGCTCGGAACTGGTGACCATACGGGGCGTCGGGCACAAGCCGGATTATCTGGCGACGGATGTGGCCATCGCCGGGCTGGAAAAGATTGCAGGCATGCCGCGCGATCTGCAGGCAGCGGCCCGTATAGCCGAAGAGCGGCTGGCCGGCGATATCGTTGCGACCGCCAACTGAAAGCCTTGCACCCGGCGCAGGCCGAACCATATCCACTCGATAATTTATCTTTTGGAGGGGATCTCATGGACCGGCTTCAAGCCAAAACCATTTCGCTTTTCACCGCTTTAGCCTTCTCTCTCAGCCCGCTTTCCACCAGCTTTGCCGCCTCGCCTGCGCCCGTCGAAGGGCAGCATGGCATGGTCGTCACTGCCCAGCATCTGGCAACTGATGTCGGCGTTGAGGTTCTGAAGAGCGGCGGCAACGCCGTGGATGCAGCTGTGGCCGTGGGTTATGCGCTGGCCGTCGTCTATCCCACCGCCGGCAATATCGGCGGCGGCGGCTTCATGACGATCCGCATGAAGGATGGAAAGAGCACCTTCCTGGACTTCCGCGAACGCGCACCGCTCGCCGCCACCAAGACCATGTATCTCGATGCCAAGGGCGATATCGTTCCCCGCGCCAGCCTCGACGGCTATTTGGCGGTCGGCGTGCCGGGATCGGTGATGGGCTTCGAGACGGCGCGCGAAAAATACGGCACCAAATCCCGTGCCGACCTGCTTGCCCCGGCAATCGCTTTCGCCAAGGACGGCTTCACCTTCGAGCAGGGAGATGCAGCCTCGCTCGCCGACAGCGCAAAGCGCCTCGCCAAAGACGAGGCGGCTGCCAAGATCTTCCTGAAGCCCGATGGCAAGCCTTACGCCGAAGGCGAGAAGCTGGTGCAGCCGGAACTCGGCGCCGTGCTTCAGGCGATATCCGAGAAAGGCCCCGACGCCTTTTACAAGGGCACCCCGGCAGACGCGATCGTCAAGGCCAGCCAGTCAAAGGGCGGCATCCTCGCCAAGGAAGATTTCGAGCAATATTCGGTCCGCGAGTTGAAGCCGATCGAATGCAATTACCGCGGCTACGACATCATCTCCTCGCCCCCGCCCTCCTCCGGCGGCGTCATCATCTGCGAGATCCTCAACGTTCTCGAAGACTACCCGCTTTCCTATCTCGGCTACGGCTCGGCCGAGACTGTCCATGCGATGGTCGAGGCGATGCGCTACGCCTATGTCGATCGCAACGCTGCACTTGGCGATCCTGACTTCATCGACAATCCGGTTTCCAAGCTTCTCGACAAGGCCTATGCCACCGAGATCCGCGAGAAGATCGATCCCTACAAGGCCGGGAAATCGGCCGATCTGAAACCGCTTGGCGGCAAGGAAAGCACCGAGACGACCCACTATTCGATCATCGACGACGAAGGCAATGCCGTTGCGGTGACGTACACCCTGAACGGCTCCTTCGGCGCCGGTGTGGTGGCGCCGGGCACCGGCATCCTCTTGAACAACGAGATGGACGACTTCACCTCCAAGCCCGGCGTGGCAAATCTCTACGGCCTCGTCCAGGGTGAGGCCAACGCCATCGCCCCGAAGAAGACGCCGCTCTCATCGATGAGCCCGACAATCATCACGAAGGACGGCAAGCCCTTCATGGTGATCGGCAGCCCGGGCGGCTCGCGCATCATCACCATCACGCTCGAAGCGATTCTCAACGTCATCGATTTCGGCATGGACATCAGCCAGGCGGTGAATGCCCCGCGCATCCATCACCAATGGCAGCCGGACAAGGTCTATCTCGAGCCCTATGCACTGTCGCCTGACACCGAGAAGGCGCTCGCTGCCATGGGCTACAGCTTCGACGGCGGCAACGACGCGCCGCTCTGGGGCCTGGCCGCCGGCATCCTCGTCGGCGGCAAGAGCCTGGCCGATATCGAGAAGGGCGGCGGCTCACGCTACTATGGCGCCATGGACAGCCGCGCTGCGGAAGGTTCGGCCAAGGGATACTGATCAGCGGATCCGGGAGCGGACATAATCGCCCCGGATCGTCACCTGCGGCTTTGCCCCCGGCACGCTCGGCGTCAAAGTATCGACCAGCGACGCCTTGGCCATCACGGTGTAATCGACAGGAACGTCCTTGCCGAAACCGAGGGTGGCGTCGAGCGACTGCGCCTCGATACCTATCGTTTCGTCCCGGGTGATCAAGGCATAGGTAAGGTTCGCCCGTACCGCGGTGCCCGTGATGTCGACCTCCGATGCGTGACCGTTGAGTGTGATATCCGCAGCGTTGCCCGATGTCCGAAACGCGGAAAAGTTTCCGTCAAGCCTTGCCATGAAGGCATGCTGATCAATCGACACGGCCGCACCCGCAGGTACGTTGGCGGAAACTTCAGGCGTGCAATCGGCAATGTCGCTCCACGCCGAGACGCCGACATCGATCGTCATCGCCGTGCCGTCGATCCGCACCCGGCTTTCATCCTTGCAGGCATTGAAGAACCAGCTCGAGTACCAGGATGAGAACCAGCCGCTGCGGCGGCCGGATGTGACGGCCTCATAGGGCTTCCCGGCATCGGTGGTGATCCTGATCGAGCTGGAATCGCCCTGGATGACGATTGAGCGGACCTTGGTGATATCGAAGATTTCGCCAGGCGTGCTCGAGCCTCCGAAGGCGGAAACGAGGCTCATGAAGAAAAGCGGTATGGAAAGGATAATGGTCATCGGTTTGCTCCCTGTTTGACGCCGGTGGATCCGGCGCAAGCAAGGTGAGGTCCGCTGCGCTTTCTTGAGACCTTGATCGTGTTCCGGGTCGCCCGCAATTGCGATCAAGGCCAATCTCGTGCTCATATTGATGAGATAAATGTCCGGACACTGCCGATGATTTTCGTGCCTCTGCCTTTCGTGGTCGCCCTGCTCCTCTCTATCCTCCTCATCCGGATGCTGAGGATGGAGGAATGGAGCGCGCCCGGGCGGCGGCTGTTTCTGGCGCTGATCGCCGCTTATGCGCTGCAATCCGTCTTCATCGGCCTGCGCTGGGGCTACGACATGCTAGCGATCATGCCGCTGCAGGCCGTGCTCGCCGCCATTGTCGCGCCGCTCTCCTTCGCAAGCTTCGCTGACCTGACGCTCGGCACGCCACGGCCGTTGAGCCGGCAATGGCTGCATCTTCTGCCGGCAATCGGCGTTGCTCTGGCATTCGCCTGCTGGCGGGATGTCGTCGGCCTGAGCCTGATCCTGCTCTTCATCGGCTATGGCCTTGCGCTACTCTGGATTTCGCGAAGCGGCGCCGATGCGCTTGTCGCCTCCCGCCTCGACGGGGCGTTCCTTTCCTATCGGTCGCTGGTGATCACGGCTGTCGCGCTGATCGGCTCGGGCCTGAGCGACGTCGTCATCAGCCTCGATCTCTACCGCACCGGCGGCGCCAACGCCGGGGCCATCGTTGCGCTCGGAAACGTCATCGTCCTCCTGATCCTCGGCGCCGCGGCCTCGATCGCCGGCGGCACGCAGCCGGAACAGGGGATCGACAGCGCGCCTCCATCGCCCGCTCTTCCAACGGAAGAGGACGACGCCGTCGCCAGTCGTCTCGACAGCCTCATGGAGACCAAGCAGGTCTATCGCGATCCCGAGCTCAATCTGAACCGCATCGCCCGCAAGCTCGGCCTCCCCGCCCGCCGCGTCTCGGTGGCGGTCAACCGCATCCACGGCATGAGCGTCTCGCAATATGTCAACGAATTCCGCATCCGCTTCGCCTGCGATCAACTGGCGCATAACGATATGCCGGTCACCAGCGTGATGTTCGAGGCGGGCTTCATCAGCAAGTCGAACTTCAATCGCGAGTTCCTGCGCGTCACCGGCACCAGTCCGACGGAATACCGGCGCCGTGAGCGCGCGCCGCAACCCGCCAAGGAGACCGCGCTACAGGCTTTCGTGTCACGGTGACAAGAACCGGCGTTCACAAGCGCCAAGCCGTCTTCTATTCATGGCGCAGCACATCAGCCGAAAGAGCATCCCATGGCATCCATTGAAATGATCGTCGCCGCCCGCGCCCGTCTGCGCGGACATATCAGGCGCACGCCGCTGCTCTCGTCACCCTTTCTCGACGAGATGGCTGGTCGCCGTGTCTTTGTGAAGGCCGAATGTTTGCAGCACACGGGCTCCTTCAAGTTCCGTGGCGGCTGGTCGGCGGTATCGGGACTGGAACCCGATATCCGCAAGCGCGGCGTCATCGCCTTCTCTTCCGGCAACCACGCGCAGGGCGTGGCGCTGGCCGCCAAACTCCACGGCGTCCCCTCGGTCATCATCATGCCCGCGGACGCGCCGAAGCTGAAGATCGACAACACCCGCGCCTTCGGCGCCGAGGTGGTGCTCTACGATCGCGCCAAGGAAGACCGTGACGCCATCGGCGCCCGGCTCTCCGCCGATCGGCGCCTGACGCTGATCAAGCCTTTCGACGAACCGCTCGTGATCGCCGGCCAGGGCACGACGGGTCTTGAGATTGCCGAACAGGCGGAAGAGGAAGGCATCAAGGAAGCCGAAGTTCTGGTGCCCTGCGGCGGCGGCGGCCTGAGCTCCGGCATCGCGCTGGCGCTGGAAGCAAGCGCCCCGAACTTTACCGTCCGCACCTGCGAACCTGAAAGCTTCGACGACTTCGCGCGCTCGCTGGCATCAGGCGAAATCAAGCGCAATGCGGCGCTGGCCGGCTCGATCTGCGATGCGATCATCACGCCTGAACCCGGCAAGATCACCTTCCCGATCCTGCAGCGGCTTGCCGGCGCAGGTATCGCCGTGACGGACGACGAGGCGCTGCGCGCCATGGCGCTCGCCTTCAAGCGGCTGAAGATCATCGTCGAGCCCGGCGGCGCGGTGGCACTTGCTGCGGCATTGTTCCACGGCAAGGCGCTGGAAAGCGACAGCGTCATCACCGTCACTTCGGGCGGGAATGTCGATACCGAAGTCTTTGCAATGGCGCTGGAGCGCTTCGGCTGACGCCGGATCCTCAAACCTTATAGCGGGTGGCTGGTTTCGAGCAGAAACCTGCGGCTGGAAGCGGCAAGACTGTTGATGTGACAGGCGCGCCACCCGATCGGTGCTTTCGCCCGCGAGACCGGCTTTTGCCGATGGCGAGCGGATACGCCGTGCCTTCCTGCGCGCATTCAGCCCGCCACCGCAGAACATCCGCCGGACGCACAGAGCGAACAGGTCCCCTGGACTCGCGATCATTACCGCACGCGGAAGCTGTCTATTTCGCGGCGCCGTTGATCGGGCGTTGTCTCTCCATCCTCACGCAAGCTTAGCACGACACATATCCTGACAAGACGGCGGCAGGTAGGGCTGTAATCGTTGGTTGTGGGGTAAGTCATTTTTCGGCCGATAACGGCTCCGGTCGTTTTGAGCCTGACGATTTGCGGCAGCAATGCCGCATGTCGTGTTGGGAAGGCGGCCGCTTTACGCGCGCCGCATCGATAATGCTTGTCCCGCCCATCGGCTCGCTTCCAGCGATGCCTGTCGAACCATTTGTTTCTGCGTCTTGTTCCGTTGCGTTTGTTGCAAACCGCCCGAAGGCGGTGCGTGCGAACCTTTGGACATCAGACGTGAGACGGTTACCGGCAACGCCAGTGCAAGGGCAACTAGATGACCTCGATCGCTTCCTTTACGACCGCCCAGATCAGAGCTCTCTCGACGAAGACGATCAAGGAGCTTTCGGCCGAGGATATCGGGTCGCTCTCTCCTGATCAGGTGAGGGTTCTCAGCAAGACGCAGATTTCTGCGCTCGAAGCGGAAGATATCAGACAGCTCGACTCAGCTCAGCTTGGTGCCATATCGGCCGGTGCGATTGCCGGTCTGGGACCGGAGCTACTCGCAGCGATCGACGCCGCGAAACTTGCCGCGCTTGGCGGGGCTCAGATCGCCGCCTTGAGCACGACCCAGCTTGCTGTCCTCACCCCCGAGCAGATCGAGGCTCTGACGCCCGATCAGATCAAGGGCCTGAGCGCATCCCAGATTGCTTCGCTCGGGGCGGACGATATCGCCAAGTTTTCGGCAGAAGACGTCGGGGCGATCAGCCCCAAGGCGATCGGCGGCTTGCAGACCGAAGCAGTTTCCGCTCTCAGCGGCGAGCAGATCGCCGCGTTGAGCACCGATCAGATCAAGGCGCTGACGGCAAAGCAGATCGCCGGCTTGACGCCAGGCCAGATCGCGTCGTTCTCCGAGAGCCAGATCGGCGCACTGTCGGCAGCCCAGGTCGGCACGCTGTCCAACACACAAATCGTCGGACTGACTGCCACACAGATCGCAAGCCTCAGCAACACGGCCATCACAGGTCTAAAGGCAACACAGATCGCCGCGGTGAGCGATATCCAGCTTGAAGGCCTCAGTGTGGCCCAGGCAGCCGCACTGACCGCAACCCAGGTTGGCGCGCTGGGCGCCGATGACATCGCCAAATTCTCGCCCGACGAAATCGGAGCAATCAGCGCCAAGGCGTTTGCCGCGCTGAAGCCCGAAGCGATCGCGGCTCTCAGCGGCGAGCAGATTTCCAAGTTGAGCGCCGATCAGATCAGAATGCTGACGGTAAAGCAGATTGCCAGCATAGCGCCGGACCATCTCGGTGCATTCTCCGACGTGCAGATCAAGGCACTGTCGGCCACCCAGACAGGCGCATTGACCAACGACCAGATCGGCGGCCTGACGGCAGCGCAGATCGGCCAGCTTAGCACTGGGGGTATCAGCGGTCTGAAGGCGACGCAGATTGCCGTGATGCGGGCGGATCAGGTGGCCGGTTTGACGGCTGCTCAAGCAGGACTTCTCACGGCTTCCCAGGTTGCCGGCTTTAGCGCCACCAATGTCACCGGGCTGAGCGGAGACGCCATCGCAGCCATCAAATGGCCCAGTGGCCTTAGCAATGCGGCAATTGCGGCACTTGGTAACGATCAGATTGCCAAACTGAGCGCCAATCAGATCAAGTCGCTGACGGCGAAGCAGATCGCCGGCTTCACGCCGGATCAGATCGCCACTTTCTCAGGCGTGCAGATCAATGCATTGTCCGCAGCACAGGTTGGTGCGCTGACCAACGCGCAGATTGCCGGCCTGTCCGGCACACAGATCGGCCAGCTCAACACTGCGGCCACCCCGGGTCTGAAGCCGACACAGATCGCGGCAATGAGCGCGGATCAAGTGGCCGGCATGACTGCAGCGCAGATGGCGGCGATGACCACCCTGCAGGTTGCCGGCTTCGGCGTCGAAAACATTTCGAAGATGAGCGCGGAGGCCTTTGCGGCGATCAATCCAAAGGCCATCGGCGGCTTGAAGAACGAGATCATCGCAGCCCTGGGAAATGAGCAGGTCGCCTCATTGAGCACGCTGCAGATCAGAGCGCTGACGGCAAAGCAGTTCGCCAGCCTGACACCTGCTCAGTTCGGCACCTTTTCCGACGTACAGATCAAGGCTTTGTCGATAACCCAGGCTGGTGCGCTGACCAACGATCAGATCAGCGGCCTTTCCGGTGCCCAGATCGGCCAGCTCAGCAACACGGCGCTGAGCGTTCTCAAGGCAAGCCAGATTGCTGCGATGACGGCCGAGCAGCTTGAGGGTCTAAGCGTTGCACAGGTTGCTGCCCTGACGGCAACGCAGGTCGGCGCATTGACGCCGGAGGATATCGCCACATTCTCGGACGACGAGATCGCGGCCATCAGCCCCAAGGCCATTGGCGCATTGCCGGCCAATACCATCGCTGCACTTACCGACACGCAGATCGGCATGCTGAGTGCGGATCAGATGAAAGCATTGACCGCCAAGCAGATTGCAAGCTTCAGCCCTGCCCAGCTCGGAACGTTTTCCGAGACACAGATGAAAGCTTTGTCGGCAACGCAGACCGGTGCGCTGACCAACGCCCAGATCGGCGGATTTTCCGATATCCAGATCGGCCAGCTTAGCAATGCGGCCATATCCGGCCTCAAGGCAACGCAGATCGGCGCGATGACGGCTGACCAGCTTGCCGGTCTCACCGCAGCCCAGGCCGGGGCGCTGACGGCAGCGCAGACTGCCGGTCTTACGGCAACCAATGTTACCAAGCTGAGCGACGAAGCCATTGCCGCCCTCAACGCCAAGGCAATCGGCGGCCTGAAGAGCGAGGCGATTGCAGCGCTCAGCAACGACCAGATCTCGATGTTGAGCGCTACGCAGATCAAGGCGTTTACGGCATCTCAAATAACCAGCTTCACCCCCGATCAGCTCAGAGGTTTCAGCAACGATCAGATCAACGCGCTGTCTGGAGCTCAAGCCGCATCGCTTGGCCCGGCCCAGATTGCAGCATTGACGCCTGCTCAGATCGGTGAACTCAGCAACGCGGCCATTGCCGGTTTGAAGGCGGCGCAGATCGCGGCGATGAGCGCCGACCAGCTGTCCGGACTGACAGCAGCGCAGGCCGCTGTTCTTGCCGCCGCGCAAGTTGCCGGGGTGAACCCGGGCAATTCCACGAAACTGCCCGTCGATGTTATCGCCGCCATCCCCCCGAAGGCGATTACGGGCATGAAGAACGAAACGATCGCCGCTCTGACCGACACCCAGATCGGCGAACTCAGCGCCGACCAGATCAAGGCATTCACCGTAGCGCAGATGGGTGGCTTCACTGCCGCCCAGCTCGGCAAGTTCACCGACGAGCAGATTGGCGCGCTCTCAGCGGCTCAGGTCGGCGCGCTGACCAAGGAGCAGATCGCAGGTCTGTCCGCGGCGCAGATTGGCCAGCTCAGCAGCGCGGCCGTTGCAGGCCTTAAACCCGCGCAGATTGCCGATATGACGGAAGCGCAGCGCGAAGGCCTGAGTGTCGCCCAAGCCGGCGCGCTGACGGCAGCTCAAATTGGTGCGCTCACCGTGGCCGACATAGCCAAGTTCTCCGACGAAGAGATCGCCGCGATCAATCCCAAGTCCATTTCCGGTCTGACCAATGCAGTGATAGCCGCTCTCACCCCAAGCCAGATCGGCAAGTTGAGTGCTGAACAGATCGCAGGCTTGCTGCCCAGCCAGGTTGCCAGCTTGACGGCAACGCAGCTCGGTAAGTTCACTGAAGAACAGATCGGCGCGATAACGGCGGCGCAGGCCGGTTCGCTGACCAATGACCAGATATCAGGTCTGTCCGGCGCGCAGATCGGACAGCTGAGCACTGCGGTTTTTGCCGGTTTGAAGTCCTCTCAGATTGCCGCAATGACGGCTGACCAGATTGCCGGGCTTACGGCCGCGCAGGCCGGTGCCTTGACCGCGGCACAAACGGCTGGCCTGACGGCAGCAAATATCATCAAGCTCGGCGACGAGGCATTTGCCGCGATCAATCCCAAAGCCATCGCCGGCCTGACCAACGAGGCGATTGCCGCCTTGAGCGACAGCCAGATCGGAAAGCTAAGCGCGGAACAGATCGCTTCGGTCACTGCACAGCAAATCCCGGGCTTCACCGCAGCACAGCTCGGCAAACTTACCGAGCAGCAGATAGGCGCACTATCCGCGGCTCAGGTCGGCGCACTGACCGGCACACAGATCAGCAGCCTTACTGCCGCTCAGATCGGTCAAATCAGCAATACCGCCTTTGCCGGCCTGACCGCTACGCAGATCGCGGCGATGACGCCAGATCAGGTAGCCACGATCACTGCGGACAAGAGCGCTTTGCTAACTGCGGCACAGGTCGCCGGCTTCAGCGCGCTCGCTGTCAGCAAGCTGAGCGACGATGCCTTCGCGGCCATCGGCGCCACCGCGATTGGCGGCCTCAAGCCGGAGGCCATCAGCGTCCTCAGCGACAGCCAGATCGCCAAGCTCGGCGCTGACAAGCTCAAGGCTTTGACCGCATCGCAGATGCCCGGTTTCACCCCGGTTCAGCTCAGCAAGTTCACGGACGAGCAGATGGGGGCGTTGTCGGCGGTGCAAACCGGGGCGCTGACCAACGATCAGATTACGGCTCTCTCCGCTGCCCAGATCGGCCAGCTGAACAACGCTGCGGTTGCCGGCCTGACGCCGGCGCAGATCGCCGCCATGTCGGATACGCAGCTTGAAGCGCTCAGCGTTGCCCAGGTCGGCGCAATGACGGCCGCTCAGGTGGCCGCCCTGAGCCCTCAAGATATTGCGAAATTCACTGCCGACGAAGTGGCGGCTATCAGCCCAGCGGCGATAGCCGGCCTGAAGAATGACGCGATCGCAGCCCTGAGTACCGAACAGATCGGCAAGCTCAGCAAGGAGCAGATCGCCGGCCTCCTTCCGGCGCAGATCCCGGGCCTCACGCCTGCACAGCTTGGCGGGCTCACCGACGATCAGATCGGCGCCCTGTCGGCAGCGCAGGCTGGAGCACTGACCAACGGCCAGATCGCGGCGCTTTCTCCTGCGCAGATCGGCAAGATCAGCGCGACCGCCACCGTCGGCCTCAAGGCAAGCCAGATTACGGCCATGACCGCGGATCAGGTGGCCGGGTTGACCCCGGCTCAGATTGGCGGCTTCACCGCCCTGCAGGTGGCCGGATTGACGGTCGCAAACGTCTCCAAGCTGACGAATGAAGCAATCGGCGCCATCAATGCCAAGGCGATGATCGGCCTGCGGAGCGACGTCATCGCTGCCCTCAGCGATAGCCAGCTCGGTAAGCTCGGCCCCGATCAGCTGAAGGGGCTGACGCCGCAGCAGATTCCGAGCTTCAGCCCGGCTCAGCTTGCCAAGTTTACAGACGCTCAGCTCGGCGCTCTGACTGCCGCCCAGCTAGGCGGGATGAGTGCCGTGCAGATCGGCAGTCTGACCGCCGCACAGATCGGCAAATTCAGCGACACAGCTGTCGCCGGTTTCACACCAGCCCAGATCGCCGCGATGACAGCAGACCAGATTGAAGGCTTCACACCGGCGCAGACGGCAAAGCTGAGTGCCGCACAGCTCGCCGCAATGGCGCCCGAGGATGTGGCGAAGTTCTCCGTCGAAGACATCGCCGCCATCGACACCGGGGCGATTTCCGGACTTTCCGTCGAGGACCTCAGGGGTCTCGACAAGAACCACGCAAACGCCTTCACAAGCCCTCAGGTCCTGGCCATGAACGACCAACAGGTTGCAGCCGTTGTGGCGGCCTATAGCGACTTCTAGAGCGGTCTCCGGTTCCTGGCCGCTCCCCGTCAACGATCGGGAGCGGCTATCAATTCAGCTGTGGCAGAAGCCTAACCGCCAACCAGCCCCTTCACCGGTACCGCGTTGACCAACTCCTCGCGGACGGATTGCAGGACGAGGGAGGCAAGGCGCGCGGTTGCTGCATCCGCATCCGCTTCCGCGCGGTGCAACATCAGGCCCAGCGATGGCAGCGGCGGCAATCCGGCGGCGCCGGGCGCAAGCGCTCTGACCTTTGAGGGCAGACCAATCGGCGTGCGGATGGTGATCCCGAGGCCTGCCGCGGTCGCTGCCCACAGCCCGCCAAGGCTGGGACTAACGAAGGAAAGGCGCCAGGGGATGTTGGCGCGGTCAAGAGCATTGGTGGCCGCGGTCCGCAGCAGGCACGGAGCTTCAAGCGAGGCCAGCGGCAGCGGCTCCCCGCTTTCGGCACTCCACCCTGACGGCCCCGAGGCAGGGCCGATCCATTGCATCGGCACCTCGCCGATCGCCTCGCAATGCGCCGTCACCGTCCCGTTGCTCCAAGCGAGCGCCAGATCGAGCTTGCCGGTTGTCACCCGCTCGATCAGTTCGACATTGCGGACGACACGCGCTTCGATCCGGACCCTTGGGTGCGCCCGCGCGAAACGCCCGAGCACATCGGGCAGCACGGTCTCGCCGAAATCCTCCTGCAGCCCGAGCCGCACCCAGCCCTCCAGCTCGACGCTCTGGATTGCCGCGACCGCCTCATCGTTCAGTTCAAGCAGACGGCGGGCATAGGCAAGCATCGTCTCGCCCGCCTCTGTCAGCGCCAGACCACGCCCGGCCTTGCGGAAGATCGGTGTTCCCGCCTGCTCTTCGAGCTTCTTCAATTGCGCGCTGACGGCGGATGTCGAACGTCCCAGACGTTCGGAAGCCTTCGCGAAATTGCCGAGCTCCATGCCGGTCGCGAAGGTTCGAAGAACATCCAGATCGAAATTCGTCTTGCGCATCATCAATCCTATTTTTCAGGATCATATGTTCGGTATATTCTGATTTTATGGATCAATCTGCCGTGCGATGCTCCTCCTGTCAAGATTTCAAACAGGAGGCTCCCATGCCCTTCGTTCGCATCTCCCTTCTCAAAGGCAAATCGCCGGAATACCTGCGCGCCCTTTCGGACGGCATCCATCGCGCGCTCGTCGAGGCGTTCGACGTGCCACCTGCCGACCGTTTCCACGAAATCCAGCAGCATGAGCCGGGCGAACTGATCTTCGACCGCAACTATCTCGCCGGTCCACGCTCCGACGACTTCGTGCTCTTCGCGATCCGCGCCGGCCGGCCGCGGACGACGGAGATGCGCAAGGCCTTCTTCAAGCGCGCCGCCGAATTGCTGACCGAGGCGCCGGGGCTTCGGAAGGAAGACATCATGATCACCATCGTCAGCTCTCAGCCCGACGAATGGTCCTTCGGCGACGGCTTGGCGCAGATGGCAGATGACGGCTGGCGCGCCCGCGCCATGGGAGAGCCGTCATGAGCGGTAATCCTCTCGCGATGACCATCCGCCGCCCGGGAAGCGTCACGCGCTCGCCCGACGGCGTGGCATCGGCACCCTTCTGGGTCGAGATGCTGCTCGAAGGCGAAGCGCGCGGCGAAAACACGGCCATGCGGGCAACACTCGATCCCGGCACCGTCACCAACTGGCACACGCATCCGCGCGGTCAGCTGCTCTATGTCCTCTCCGGCACCGGCCGCGCTCAGCGCGACGGCGGGCCGGTGGAGGAGCTCAGAACCGGCGACGCCGTCTGGTTCGCCCCACATGAGAAACATTGGCATGGCGCGGCCGTCGGCAGCCCTTTCAGCTACATCAGCATCCAGGCGACCGACGGCGAACGCATCGTCGACTGGCTGGAACCCGTGGAGATATCCCGATGATCGCCATGCAATACAGCTTCACGCTGCCCGCCGATTACGACATGGGCATCATCGACCGCCGGATCCGCGACCGTGGGCAGGGCACCGATGGCTTGCCGCATCTAGGTTTCAAAGCCTATCTCAGCGCCAGAAAGGGCGAGTTCGGCAGTGCGGAAAATCTCTATGCGCCCTTCTATCTCTGGAACGCACCCGAAGGCGCCAGCAATTTCATCACTGGGCCGGGCTTTGAGGCACTGACCCAGTCCTTCGGCCGCCCGAGTATCCGGCAGTGGATGGTCTGGCACGCAGCCACTGCGCCCGATCTCGGCAAGGCGCAGTTTGCTTCAAGCGAGGTGTTGCCTATCGAGCCGCACGCGGATCTTGCCGGATTGAAAGTGCAGGAAACGGAGCGTGCGTCGCGAGCAGGCAGCAGGCGCGATGTGCTGGCCGCAATCTCGGCCTTCGAAGCGACGACGTGGTCGCTCGTCCGCTTCACGCTTTATCGCGACGCGCCGCTGATATCAGGTGATGGCCAGATCTACCGGGTCGGCCACATGTCCCTCCCCGCTTAAGCCGACCTGCCCAAAAAAGAAAAAACCCGCCGTGTTCGCGGCGGGTTTTTGTATTCGTTGCAATCTCTGAGGATCAGATGCCGCTGCGGCCGTCGGAGCCAATATAGGCGATCCGGATCATGTTGGTCGCACCAGGCGTGCCGAGCGGAACGCCGGCCGAAATGATGATGCGGTCACCCGGCTTGCCGAAACCTTCGTCGGCAACGATGCGGCAGGCGCGGTTGACCATGTCGTCGAGATCGGTCGCGTCGTGGGTAACGACGCAGTGCAGGCCCCAGACGATCGCCAGACGGCGGGCCGTCTTGATGATCGGCGACAGCGCCAGGATCGGCACCTGCGGGCGCTCGCGCGAGGCGCGCAGACCCGTCGTGCCCGACGAGGTGTAACAGACGATCGCCGAGAGCTTCAGCGTTTCGGCAATCTGGCGGCCGGCGAGCGAGATCGCGTCGGCACCGGTTGCCTCGGGCTGAGCGCGCTGCGCGTAGATGATACCGGGGTAATGCGGCTCGCGCTCGATGGCGGTGGCGATCGACGCCATGGTGGCCACGGCTTCGACCGGGTAGTCACCCGATGCCGATTCAGCCGAGAGCATGACGGCGTCTGCGCCTTCGAACACGGCAGTAGCAACGTCGGAGACTTCGGCGCGGGTCGGAACCGGTGCAGTGATCATCGATTCCAGCATCTGCGTGGCGACGACGACGGGCTTGCCCGAACGGCGGCAGGCGCGGATTAGCTGCTTCTGGATACCGGGAACGGCTTCGAGTGGCATTTCGACGCCGAGGTCGCCACGGGCAACCATCAGCGCATCGGACAACTCGATGATTTCTTCGATGCGCTCGATCGCCTGCGGCTTCTCGATCTTCGACATGATGCCGACGCGGCCCTTGGCGATCTTGCGCACTTCGGCGAGATCTTCCGGGCGCTGCACGAAGGAGAGCGCAACCCAGTCGACGTCGTCGGTGGCGAGAACAGCATCCAGATCGACGCGGTCCTTGTCCGTCAGAACGCCGACGGTGAGCAGCGTATCGGGAAGGCTGACGCCCTTGCGGTCGGAAATCTTGGTGCCCGAGATAACCGTGGTGACAATGCTCTTGCCGTCGCACTTTTCAGCGCGCAGCGCCAGCTTGCCGTCGTCGATCAGCAGGCGGTGGCCCGGCTGTACCGATTCCAGAATTTCAGGGTGCGGCAGGAAGACGCGGGTGGCATCGCCGGGCGCTTCGTTGTTGTCGAGCGTGAAGGTCTGGCCCGGCCTCAGGTCGACCTTGGTATCGGCGAACTTGCCGACGCGAAGCTTCGGGCCCTGGAGGTCGGCGAGAATGCCGATCGGGCGGCCGGAGCGGGCTTCGACCGAGCGGATGCGCTGGATCAGCGAGCGCATCACGTCATGGCTCGCATGGCTCATGTTGATGCGGAAGACATCGGCACCAGCCTGGTGCAGCTTCTCGATCATCGCTTCGTCGCTGGAGGCGGGGCCGAGCGTGGCGAGGATTTTTACTTTGCGGTTACGCTTCATCAATTCGGGCTTTCTTGCGTTCCGGGCGTATCGGAAAGTTGGACCATCCAGCTACCCTGGCGGCCCGTATCATATTCCTTGAACCCCATCTTCTGGTAGCCACGGGCATAGCAATCATTGACGCCCGTGATCTTGAACTCGTTCTCCGCTACGCACATCTGCACATCGCCCGTCCAACGGCCTCCCCGGGCGGCATCTTCTGCGTAGAGGTAGTAATATCGCGACTGCAGCTCTCCTTCGATCAGCGTCGCGCAGGTCGTTGCCGGGACCTGCCACCAGCCTTCGGTGATCCAGCCATCCTTGGCACGATAGCCGATGGCGACGCCGACCAGATTTTGGGTGCCATTGCAGACGCGGAAATCCGCGCGTGCCGCGTTTGCGGCGAAGAATGGCATCATGGCTGCGAATGCGAACAAAGCGAGGCGGGCAAGCGGCCCGGACCGGGTGAGGAAACTTGGTGCGGCTTGCATCAACACGGCTTCCGATTTGCTCCCACGGTTATTCGTTTTCCCGTGCCTTCTTGCGCCGCCATCCCGCGAATGTCAACGCGATGCTAATCGATTATATTCCTTTCATAACCTGCTTGTGACCGGCGAGTCACGGCTGTTGCCGTCTCATCCCGCTTGAACCTCCGGCACGTGCATGCGATCAGTGGCGCCTTGCCCGAAATGACGAATGGCCCTTCGCTGATGGAAGACTTCAAACCCTTCGAAATCCTACCCGGCAATCATGACAGCGGCATGGTGATCCTTGGCGATCACGCCATGAACCGGCTGCCGGAAGGTTATGGAAAGCTTGGCCTGCCGGAGACGGCCTTTACCCGGCATATTGCTTACGACATCGGCATCGAGGGGCTGGTGCGCAGCCTCTCGGCCAGGCTCGGCGTTCCCGCCGTCCTCGGCGGCTTCTCGCGGCTGCTGATCGATCCGAACCGCGGTGAGGACGACCCGACGCTAATCATGAAGATCTCGGATGGCGCCATCATTCCGGGCAACCACCCGATCTCCTCAGTCGAATGGCAGAACCGCATCGAGCGCTTCCACCGGCCCTATCACGATGCCGTAGCGGCGGAGATCGCCAGGGTGGCGAGTGCCACCGGCAAGGCGCCGCTGGTCCTGTCGCTGCATTCCTATACGCCCGCCTGGAAGGGTGTTCCCCGCCCGTGGCACGCAGCCGTCCTCTGGGACAGCGACCACCGCGCCGTCGGCCCGCTGCTTGACATGCTGCGCCGCGATCCCGATCTCATTGTCGGTGACAACGAGCCCTATGATGGTGCGCTGAAGGGTGACACCATGTACCGGCACTGCATGGTATCGGGCATTCCGCACGCCCTGCTCGAAGTCCGTCAGGACCTGATCGGCGACGAGGCCGGCATCGCCGGTTGGGCGGCGCGGCTGGCACCGGTCTTCGAGGCGATGAATGCCGATCCGGCTCTGCACGAATACCAGGTGCACCCGTCGCGCACCGGCCCCTATGCATGAAGGAATCGATATGACCGACCTGACGAAAGAACAGCAGACCGAGTTCGAGGCCGCCGCCTTCCGCAGGCTGGTGGCACATCTACGCGATCGCACCGACGTGCAAAACATCGACCTGATGAACCTCGCAGGCTTCTGCCGCAACTGCCTGTCGAACTGGTACCGGGAAGCGGCCGAGGAAAACGGCGTAGCCGTAACCAAGGATCAATCCCGCGAGATCGTCTACGGAATGCCGTACGAGCAGTGGAGAACCCTTCACCAGAACGAGGCTTCGGAAGCACAGAAAGCCGCTTTCGACACGAACAACCCGCACAAATAAGCCGATGATGGCCGAAGGGGCTTGACCGCGGCGCCGCTTCACGGCAGTCAACGCCCACGAATTTCAATCCGCAAAAATCAGGAGAACACGGATGTCTGATGCTCACGGCGTCGCCCGCGATCAGCTTCGCGCTTTTGTCGAGCGTATCGAACGCCTGGAAGAAGAAAAGAAGACCATCGCCGACGACATCAAGGACGTCTACGGCGAAGCCAAGGGCATGGGCTTCGACACCAAGATCCTCAAGAAGGTCGTTGCCCTGCGCAAGAAGGACGAGCAGGAGCGCATGGAAGAAGATGCGATCCTCGACACCTACCTGCATGCGCTCGGCATGATCGAGTCACCGCCGGAAGGCTGAGCCGCGACGGCATAGTTCAAAAGCCGCCAGGCCTCGCGCCTCGGCGGCTTTTTCTATGGCCTGACGGGTCCACAAACAAAAAGGCCGCCGGATCGCTCCAGCGGCCTTTGTCAAACGATTGGACGCCTCAGTTCGTGTTGAACTTCTTCACTTCCATGAAGTTGACGGCCGTGCCGCTGAAACGGCCGGGATCGATGGAAGCGGTCTTGACGTTGAAGCCTTCGGCATAGACGGCGGTCGGCTGTGCGCGGAGCGTCTGGCTAACGAAGCGCGGCGCCTTGACTGGCTTGGTGACCATTTCGAGACGCGCATTGGTGAGCGCCCACTGCGAGATCATCTTTTGCGTCAGCTTGGGCTCGGTGCGAACCGAAGCGCGGCCTGCATCGGCGGCGGCAGCAACGGCCTTGGTCGGACGTCCACCCTTGGACGGCGTTACAGGGACGGCATCATCAACGCTGACCTGCTGCTGAGGCAGATCGAAGTTATCGCCGAAGCTTGCCGACTTTGTCGGTGCAAGTGCTGCAAGCTGCACCGGCGTCTTGGCGGCGACAGGCTTCGATCCGGGCATAGCTGCATTGATCGCCTGCTCGACCGTCGCCGGCGCGAGAGCGGCAACCTGCGGACCGGAAGCAGCGCTATCCTTGTCGAGCTGCTGTGCAACGGCAGGAGAAAGCTGTTCGGCTTCCGCTTCGTCGCCCGCAGCATCCGGATCAGCATCAGCAGCTGCAGCCAGAAGGTTTTCGGCAGCAACAGGACGATCAACAGGCGTCGGAACAGGAATGGACGGATCGACGGAAGCCACTTCAGCATCACCCGGCTCGCGGCGCTGACCAAGCAGTTCCGGAACAGGAACATGATAAGTGCTGAGATCGGCAAACTGCTGCGGCTGATCTTCCTGCGCGGTCGCGGCAGCAAGAGCCTGCTGAGCTGCGTTGCCCGAATTGGCCGGAAGCATCGCATTGGCGACTTCGCCGCCGCCGAGCTGACCGGCGAATGCCGGACGAACCTGCGGAACCGGCGCATTAACGGCGGCAACCTGAACTTCTTCCTGCACCGGCTCGGCCGCGGCGGCCGGAGCTTCAGGCTTCGTCGGCGTTGCCTTGGCAACAGCGACCGGAGCCGAATCGTCCGAGCTGTCCTCTTCTTCGTCCGCACCGCCACCGAACAACGCTGCAAACAGCGTCTTCGGCTTCTTCGTTTCCGAGAGATTATCGCCGCCGACGGCAGCGACGAGCTGGTCGGAATTCACACGGCGCTTGTAGTCGGCCAATGCCTGCTGGTAGCCGGGAAGCGGCGTGCCGTCGGCAGGGATATGAAGCGTGTTGCCCTTCGGGAAGAGGCGGACGAGCTCATCGCGGCTCATGCGCGGCCAGGCACGAACGCCGCCGACATCCATGTGCACGAAGGGCGAACCAGACTTGGGATAGAAGCCGACACCGCCGACCTGCATCTTCATTCCGATCGCACGCAGCGTCGCTAGCTTCACGTCAGGAATGAAGAAGTCCATCGCCTTGCCGAGCATATGCTGGCTCTTCTCGGCGACACCGGAATTGCGCGAACGCGACTTCAGCATCGCATTGGTGCCCGGCGAGCGGAAACCGCAGACGACGTTGATGTAATCTTTCGAGCCACTCTGGCGGTAGACTTCCCAGATCAGGTCGAACAGATGCGGATCCATCTTCGTCGGCTGGTTCTTGCGCCAGTCGCGAAGGAATCGATTCAGCTGCTCAAGACCCTTCGGGTCGAACTTGCCGTTGCGCTTGTAGGTGATGACGGCCTTTTCACCCGTATGGATGAAATAGAGCTTCAGGCTGCGTGTTTCGCCGGCCGCTTCGGAAGGCGTGCCGACGAATACAGGTGAGGATACCGCAAGCGCGAGGAGGGCGGCCATTGCCGTCCGGACCACCTTTCCGCCAACGTTGGCGCACAGCGTACGCCAGCTCAAGCGCGAAGGCTTGGTATGCTCATTCAGATCCGGCAAACTCAATCCCCGTCAGACTGCCAAATGTCCGGCTGTCCCAATGACTGTCAAATGCGGTGACACGATGGCAAAAATGCCACACACGATCAACCTTTTCTTTACATAGTCAACGATCGACTAACAAGTGGTTTATGAACAGTAACCGAACATGCTTGCGGGAATATTAACGGATTGTGGACTAAGCGGCGTCCTTCTGGGGATTATCGGGGTCGATGCCGTAGTCCTTCAGCTTGCGATACAGCGTCGAACGGCCGATCCCCAATTTCCTCGCCACTTGACTCATCTGGCCCCGGTAGAATTTAAGGGCGAATCGGATCAACTCCTCTTCGACATCAGCAAGTTTCCTCACCTCGCCGGCTGGATTGACGCTCGCGATCGCGTTTTCGGCGCTATCGGCGTGACGATGCGCAGCATCGAGAACCGAGGGCGGCGGAACGCTGTAGTCGGATGCCGCAAACTCCGCATCGTGATCGCGATGCGTGTTGTCGGCGACCAGCGCCAGGTGATCGACCACATCATATTCCGGCAGTTGCGCCGCAATCTGCGGGAAATCCGATTCCGTCAACTCAGAACCTTCGGCCAGTACGACGGCGCGGAAGATGGCGTTTTCCAGCTGCCGGATGTTGCCCGGCCAGTCGTAAGCCGTCAGCAGTGCCAGCGCACCGGAATTGACGGTCATGCGATGGCCGTTCTTCTGCTCCGATGAGAACCGGTCGGTGAAGACGCGTACCAGATGCGGAATGTCTTCCTTGCGCTTGCGCAGCGCCGGAATCGTGATCGGGAAGACGTTGAGGCGATAATAGAGATCCTCGCGGAAGTGGCCGTTCTTGACCTCCTCGATCAGATCCTTGTTGGTCGCCGAAATCAGGCGGACATTGACCTTATGTGCGGTGCGGGCACCGACGGTCTCGATCTCGCCCTGCTGGACGGCGCGCAGCAGCTTGACCTGAACCTCGAGCGGCAGATCGCCGATTTCATCGAGGAAGATCGTGCCGCCATCGGCCTCCATGAACTTGCCAGTATGGCGCTCGGTCGCGCCTGTGAAAGCGCCCTTCTCATGACCGAACAGAATGCTCTCGACCAGATTATGCGGGATAGCACCACAGTTGACGGTCACGAACGGCTTGCCGGAACGGTCGCCGGCAGACTGGATCGCCCGGGCAACAAGCTCCTTGCCGACGCCGGACTCACCTTCGAGAACGACCGGGATATTCGACTGAGCGGCGCGCTGCGCCAGATCAATGACACGAAGCATTGCCGGGCTTGCCGACACGATATCATCGAAGCCGACCACACCGGAGCGCGAACGGCGGCCGGAGCGGGCCTTCACTTCGCGCTGGTCGAGCTTCATTGCATTGGCGATCGAGGTAGCGATCCGCTCGGGCGAGACAGGCTTGACGACGAAATCGAAGGCGCCGGCGCGCATCGCCTGGACTACCGTTTCGATGCCGCCCTGCCCGGTCTGCACGATCACCGGGATCTGTGTGCCGAATTCGTGCACCGCTTCCAGGAATTCGAGACCGGTCATCTCCGGCATCATCAGGTCGAGCACGATGACATTGAAGAGGCCGGCATCGCGCTTGACCATCTCCAGGCCGATGCGGCCGTTTTCTGCCTGATGGACGACGTGCCCGTGGCGCTCGATTGCGTTCTTCAACAGACGGCGCTGTACCGGGTCATCCTCGACCACGAGTATCTGCCCTGCCCCTTTGAGCTCATTGTAACCGGTCATTGTCGCCTCACTTCATGCGAAACCTAGGTTGCACTCTGCCTGAAAGGCTTGAACATCCAGTTTTGAGAAATAATCGCATTTTAACGATTGTGACGATGGCGATTCCGTATCGAACCGGGGCCTTTAACGCGCCGAAAGCCCCTTGATGCGGGACCTTCCGGCGCTTAGGTAGTCAGACCTGTTTTGAATGAGGAAGAGGAGCTTCGCCATGAATTTTGCGCTCAACGCTGCCGGTCTTAATTTCTCGGCAACATCTGCCGGTGGCGCGGCTGACGCTGCGCTCGGCGATCTTCCGGTCTGGAAACTGCAGGACCTCTACCCCTCAGCAACATCGACGGCCTTTACCAGTGACATGGAAAAGGCAGGCAAGAACGCGATCGCCTTCGAGGAGAAATGGAAAGGCAAGCTTGCCGAAGCCGCCACCAAGACCGGCGCCGATGGCATCGGCCAGGCGCTGAAGGAATATGAAGCGCTCGACGACATCATCGGCCGGCTCGGCTCCTTTGCCGGCCTCACCTATTTCTCCGATACGACGAGCCCTGTTAACGGCAAGCTGTATGGCGACGTGCAGGCGCGCATCACCGAATTCTCAGGCCACCTCTTGTTCTTCGCGCTGGAACTGAACCGCATCGACGACGCTGTCATGGATGCCTGCATGGAAAACGACCCGGCTGCCGGGCACTACCGTCCCTGGCTCGTCGATTTGCGAAAGGACAAGCCCTATCAGCTGGATGACAAGCTGGAGCAGCTCTTCCTCGAAAAGTCGATGACATCGGCCGCCGCCTTCAACCGCCTGTTCGACGAAACCATGGCCGAGCTTCGCTATGAGATCGACGGCGAGAAGGTGCCGCTCGAAGTCGCGCTCAACATGCTGCAGGACCCGGATCCGGAAGCCCGCCACAAGGCGGCGATGGCGCTGGCCGAAACCTTCAAGGCCAACATCCGCGTTTTCACGCTGATTACCAATACGCTCGCCAAGGACAAGGATATCGCCGACCGCTGGCGCGGTTTCGAGGACATCGCTGACTCCAGGCACCTTGCCAACCGCGTCGAGCGCGAAGTGGTCGATGCCCTGGCTGCTGCCGTCAAGCAGGCCTATCCGCGGCTGTCGCACCGCTATTACAAGATGAAGGCGAAATGGCTTGGAATGGACCAGATGAATTTCTGGGACCGCAACGCGCCGCTGCCGGAAACCTCGAACGCTGTCATTTCCTGGAACGAGGCGAAGGATACCGTTCTCTCCGCTTATGGCAATTTCGCCCCCGAGATGGCCGACATCGCCAGGCGCTTCTTCGACGAACATTGGATCGATGCGCCGGTTCGCCCCGGCAAGGCGCCCGGCGCCTTCGCGCATCCGACCGTCCCCTCAGCTCATCCCTATGTGCTCGTCAACTATATGGGCAAGCCGCGCGACGTGATGACGCTCGCCCATGAGCTGGGTCACGGCGTCCATCAGGTTCTGGCCGGTGGCCAGGGCGCGCTGATGTGCCAGACGCCGCTGACGCTGGCCGAGACCGCCTCCGTCTTCGGCGAAATGCTGACCTTCCGCGCCCTGCTCGACAAGACGGCGGACAAGCGCGAGCGCAAGGCGATGCTTGCCCAGAAGGTCGAGGACATGATCAACACGGTCGTGCGCCAGATCGCCTTCTACGAATTCGAGCGCAAGCTGCACACCGCGCGCAAGGCCGGCGAACTGACCTCCGACGATATCGGCGAACTCTGGCTATCGGTCCAGTCCGAGAGCCTCGGACCGGCGATCAAGATTTCCGAGGGATACGAGACTTACTGGACCTATATCCCGCACTTCATCCACTCGCCCTTCTATGTCTATGCCTACGCTTTCGGCGACTGCCTGGTGAACTCGCTCTATGCCGTCTACCAGAAGGCGGACAAGGGCTTCCAGGACAAATATTTCGAGCTCTTGAAGGCCGGCGGCACCAAGCACCATTCCGAACTCCTGAAGCCTTTCGGCCTGGATGCCACCGATCCGTCGTTCTGGAGCAAGGGACTGTCGATGATCGAGGGGCTGATCGACGAACTGGAAGCTTTGGATAGGGGCTGAAGCGATAGGCCTCCTTCTCGCGGGGAGAAGGTTGACGAAGGGCGATCAGCGAAACGGCTTTCCGCATGTCAGGCGGGTTACGCCGTCCTTGCTGCCGTCCAAGAGAGAACGAATGACGCCAACCCACCCACTGCCGCATTCCTGTGCTCGTCACAGGAATCCAGCCACGGCGCGTCTGCGCCGTGAAGTGGCTCTTCCGCGCCCAAGGACTTGGGCGCACTGGATTCCTGTGACATCCCGTGGGCGCAGCCCTAAGGCCACAGGAATGAGGGAGGCGTAAATTGAGCCCATTCATCCTCTTCCGCGACGACACAACCGATCAGACGATGCTCTTCGCCGAGCCGTCCGAAACCATCATCGCGAACGACCGAGCCGAATTCTTCGCCGCCCTGCAGCGAATGCAGGACGCCAAGGCCGCAGGCAAATGGCTGGCGGGCTACATCTCCTATGAGGCCGGCTACCTCTTCGAAGACAAGCTCGCCCCCAAACTCCCCACCGATCGCCAATCCCCTCTCCTCTGCTTCGGCGTCTTCGACGGGCCGGCACCGGATGGCCACACCCTGTCGCAGCCAGTCCGCCGCCGCGACAACGAGGAATTCCTGACAGCCCCGAAAGCCGGCTGGAATTTCGAGACCTACAAGACCCGCTTCGACCGCCTCCATTGGCACCTGCGCCAGGGCGATTGCTACCAGGCAAATCTCACCATGCCGATCGAGGCGCGCTGGAGCGGCGATCCGCTCGCCGCCTTCTGGTCGCTGATCGAGCGCCAGCCGGTCAAATACGGCGCCTATGCCGATCTCGGCGGCCCGATCGTGCTATCTCGCTCGCCGGAACTCTTCTTCCGCACCGACGAAAGCGGCTGGATCGAGACGCATCCGATGAAGGGCACCGCCCGGCGCGGGGCCGATGCGGCAGAGGATGAAGCGATCAAGGCCGCCATGCTGGCCGATGTGAAGACCCAGGCCGAAAACCGGATGATCGTCGATCTCCTGCGCAACGATATCTCGCGCATCACTGAAGTCGGCACGCTCGACGTGCCAAAACTCTTCGACATCGAGAGCTACCCCACGGTGCACCAGATGGTGAGCCATGTGCAGGCGAAGCTGCTTCCCGATCTGACGATACGCGATATCTTCGCCGCTCTCTTCCCCTGCGGCTCGATCACCGGCGCCCCCAAACTCAGCGCCATGCAGATCCTCGACGATCTCGAGGACCAGCCGCGCGATGTCTATTGCGGAGCGATCGGCATGATTGCCCCCTCGGGCGCCATGCGCTTCTCCGTCGCCATCCGCACCATCAGCCTCTTCGAGGATGGCCGCGCCGTCTTCAATGTCGGCGGCGGGATCGTCTTCGATTCCACCGCCGAGGCCGAGTATGAGGAGTGCCTGTTGAAGGCGCGCTTTGCGATCGGCGATCAGGAGATTGCCCGATGAGCGATTTCTCGCTGATCGAGACGATGCGCTGGGATTCGGAAGTGGGCTTCACCCGGCTGAGGCTGCATCTCGCCCGCCTCGAACGCTCTGCCCGCCGTACCGGCTTTCCCGTTCCTCGGGCTGCGGCCGAAGCTCTGCAAGAGGCGGTTCGGGATGCGGCGGCCCCGCTCCGTGTCCGGCTGACCTTCGACGCCAATGGCCGGATCGAGGTGACCAGCGCCCCCTTCGTGCCGTTGGCGCCTGACACCATCTGGAAAGTGAAACTCGCCGCCCAACGCCTTGATAGCAGCAACAAGCTGCTGCGCATCAAGACCACGCGCCGCGAGGTCTATGAGACGGCGCGAGCGGAATATGCAGCTGCTGATGCCGACGAAGTGCTGATGCTCAATGAGAAGGATGAGGTCTGCGAGGGTACCATTACCTCGGTCTTCCTCGATGACGGCTCCGGCATTCTGCGCACGCCGCCGATCTCCTGCGGCTTGCTGGCCGGCGTGTTGCGCACCGAGCTGATCTGCCAGCGCAAGGCCCGCGTTGACCGCATCGGTCTTGCCGATATCGCCGCCGGCAAGCTCTACATGGGCAACTCGCTGCGCGGATTGATCCCCGCCATACTCCTGCCTTAGGCGACGATCTTAAGCCGGTCGCGGCCGCTCTGCTTGGCAACATAGAGTGCCTCGTCCGCCCGCGCATAGATCTGCTGCACCGTATCGCCGATCCTGAGCTCGGCAAGCCCAGCCGAGCAGGTATAGGAAAATGCGGGGGAAGCCAGCAGCGGCCGCGCAACGCGGACACGGTCGAGCACCCGGTCGACGATCTTCTCCCCCTGCTCCAGCGTCGTATCCGGCAGAACCAGCATGAACTCCTCGCCGCCGATCCGCCCGAAGCTGTCGCGGCGACGGACCATCGGCTGGACGCGGCGGGCGAAATCGATCAGCACCAGATCCCCCACCTGATGGCCGAAGCTGTCGTTGATCCGCTTGAAGAAATCGAGATCGATGATGCACATGCAGCCGCTGATCGACAATGCCGAACCCTGCCGCAGGATCATGTTCTCAAGCGCTGACATCATGAAGCGCCGGTTGGAAATGCCCGTCAGCTCGTCTGTCTGCGATGCTTTCAGTGCGAAGTCGCGATCCTGCCGGAGATCGCGCTGGCTGGTCTTCATATGCGTGATGTCGCTGGCGATGCAGAGCATCCAGCCGTCGCGCTGAACCGTCTCCGTCATCCAGAACCATCGGCCATCGACGACATCGGTCTCGAAGGCGCGGAACGGCAGCTTGCCGCGGCGCGACTGCGCCGAAATCAGCCAAGCCTCGAAATCGGCTGTACGGATGATCGTACCGCGTCCGGCCTTGGTGTTGCGGCGCATGAGTTCGGCCCATGTGGGCGTTTCGTCCGGCTCGATGGCGAAGATGGAGCGAAAGGCGGCGTTCGCATATTGCAAACGGTCATCCTGATCGTAGAGCCCGATCAGCACGGCACTTTCTTCCTGCAACTCCGCAAGCCGCTCCGATATCTGGGTCATCCGATGGTCCCGGGCGTGCTGTGGCGATGTGTGGCACATTGCGGCGAAAGTCTAAAAAGAAGATGGATGGACCAGTCCCATTTCGGTTATCAACAGCCTCATAACGGCACACAGCTTTCAGGATCGGAACATGTTCATTCTCTCCCTCACCTACGTGAAGCCCAACGAGGAGGCCGACAAACACATGGAGACGCACATGGCCTGGGTGAAGGAAGGCTATGCAAAAGGCTGGTTCCTCGCCTCCGGCCGCAAGGTCCCGCGCACCGGCGGCGTGATTTTCGCCACTGGCGACCGGTCCGAGATCGAAGCCTACGTCGCGGCCGATCCTTTCACGCTGCACGGCGTTGCGGAATATCAGGTGACGGAAGTGGCATTGACAACGGTCAATGAGGGATTGGAAGCTTTGAAGAGATAGCTAGTCGCCCGGCTTCAGATCGGTACGCGGGGCGTGCCGTCTACCATCAAAAACTTCGATGATCTCGATGTCTTGGTCGGAAATCCGATAGATGATCGAATAGACCGACCCGGCAACAAGCAACCGCCGGACATCGTTCCTATGGGTGGCCAAGCCGAGTTCAGGCTGTTCACGCAACAAGTTTGCCGACCGCAGAATCTTGTCCGCTACAGCCTTGGCAGCACCCGGATGGTGCTCAGCAATGAAGTGACGGATGGCCAGCAAATCGGCGCGTGCAAGCGCTGCCCATAGAAGCTTCATCGCCGGGCTTTGATAACGTCAATTTTGGGCGGCGATTTCTCTTCAGCACTCCCCCATGATTCCAGCCATTCCGACATGGCGTCATGAGAAATAAACTGACCGTCATCTGCAGACCGAAGGGCTTCGTCGATCGCCGAAGCCTGCTCGTCTTGCCGCTGGAGGTAGTCGGCAAGTGCTTCGCGCGCGAGCGTGGACGCATCGCGTTTCGTCATGCGCGAAAGCTGATCGAGCTGACGCTTCATCGGGTCGGGCATATCAAAGGAGACAGTATTGCTTGCCAAGAAGCTTTCCTTTCACTCTTGCATCAAGCCTAGCAAACCGGCAGTTTCCTGACAATGAAACTTCCCGCTTACACACCCTATGATGGATCATCCAAGCCGTTCACCATCGGCCTGATGCCGCTCGATATCGGCAGGTGGATCGAGCCGGATGCCGATCTGGCGCGCTATCTCGGCGAGAAGCGCAGCCTCATCGGTGCCCATCGCGAGGACGTGTTTGTCGCCGAAGACGCTACGCTGCCGGCACAGCAGGAATGTCTGGCGCTGCTTGCGGACTATCTCTGCTCTGCCCATCCCGATCTGTATGCCCGCCACGGCAGCGTCATCGAAACGGCGGGCACCAGAATTGATCTCGCTGACAGCACATTGCCGCCGCTGATGAGAGCCGGCCTGCTCGTTGCCGATGACCTCGTCATCATGCGCCGAAAGGATGATGGCTGGCATTTGGTCGCAGGCCACGTCTCCTTCCCGTCTTCCTGGTCGCTGCAGGAAAAGTTCGGCCGTCCGATGCAGGCGATCCATGCGGATGTGCCCGGTTTCAGCGAAGGCACGCGCAACGCCACACTGATCACCCGCATCTTCGACAATCTGCAGGTCACCCGGCCGGTCGAGCGGATGAATTGGTCGGTCAACGCGACAGGCGATCTCTTCCTGCCGCTCTCCAAGCACCGCCGCCCGCCTTCTGCCGACGATTTCACGCTCGCAGAACGCTTCGCCCGCGTCGAGCGGCAGACGCTGCGCAAGCTTCCCTTTTCCGGCGATATCGTCTTCACCATCCGCGTCTATGTCGATCCGATTGTCGCGATCGAGCATCACCCGCGGGCCGCGGAACTCGCCTCAAGCTTCGCGTCACAACTCGACGCGCTGGACGAACATCAGGCCGCCTACAAGGGATTGACGCTGCAGAAAGCTGACCTCGTGCAGAAGCTGCACAGCCTTGCACAGCAGCTGGCCCCCGCCTGATATTTGCTTTCCCGGACCAAACGCTCTTTATTGTGACGCCATTTTATGGTTAGAGCCGGTCACTTCGCTTATTTTCAGCGCATTTTGAAGAATTCTTGAGGCTGATCGCCTTCGTCGCCTTCCACAGGAGAAAAGAATGACGGAACAGAACCACCCGGTATATGCCGAAATTACCGGCCCGATCGTCATGATCGGCTTTGGCTCCATCGGCCGCGGCACGCTGCCGCTGATCGAGCGCCACTTCAAGTTCGACAAGAACCGGTTGGTTGTCATCGACCCGCGCGAAGAGCCGGGCGACATGGAAATCCTCAAGAAGCACGGCGTCCGTCACATCAAGGAATATGTGACGAAGGACAACTACAAGGACCTCCTGAAGCCGCTGCTTACCGAAGGCGAAGGCCAGGGCTTCTGCGTCAACCTCTCGGTTGATACCGGCTCGCTCGACCTGATGAAGCTCTGCCGCAAGCTCGACGTTCTCTACATCGACACCGTCGTCGAGCCGTGGCTCGGCTTCTATTTCGACAAGAGCATGAAGAACGCCGACCGCACCAACTATGCGCTGCGCGAAACCGTGCGCAAGGAAAAGGAAAAGAACCCGGGCGGCGCAACAGCCGTTTCCACCTGCGGTGCAAACCCGGGCATGGTTTCCTGGTTCGTCAAGCAGGCGCTGGTCAACCTCGCCAACGACACCGGCCTGAAGTTCGAAGAGCCGGATCAGCATGACCGCGAAGGCTGGGCCAAGCTGATGAAGAAACTCGGCGTCAAGGGCGTTCACATTGCCGAGCGCGACACGCAGCTCACCAAGACCCCGAAGCCGCTCAACGTCTTCTGGAATACCTGGTCGGTCGAAGGCTTCATCTCCGAAGGCCTGCAGCCGGCAGAACTCGGCTGGGGCACCCACGAAAACTGGATGCCGAAGAACGCCAAGAAGCACAAGAAGGGCAACAAGGCAGCGATCTACCTGGAACAGCCGGGCGCCAACACCCGCGTTCGTACCTGGTGCCCGACGCCTGGCCCGCAATACGGCTTCCTCGTCACCCACAACGAGTCCATCTCGATCGCCGACTATTTCACGGTGCGCGACAAGGACGGCGAAGTGACCTTCCGCCCGACCTGCCACTACGCCTATCATCCGGCCAACGATGCCGTTCTCTCTCTACATGAGATGTTCGGCAATGGCGGCACCGCGCAGCCTGTGCACCACGTTCTCGACGAAGACGAACTGGTCGAAGGCATCGACGAGCTCGGCGTACTGCTCTACGGCCACGAGAAGAACGCCTACTGGTTCGGCTCGCGCCTGTCGCTCGAAGAGACCCGCCGCATCGCGCCTTACCAGAACGCCACCGGCCTCCAGGTCACCTCGGCCGTTCTCGCCGGCATGGTCTATGCGCTCGAGAACCCGAAGGCCGGCATCGTCGAAGCCGACGAGATCGACTACAAGCGCTGCCTCGAAGTGCAGCTGCCTTACCTCGGCCCGGTCGAAGGACACTACACCGACTGGACCCCGCTCGATGGGCGCCCGGGCCTCTTCCCCGAGGACATCGACACCAAGGATCCATGGCAGTTCAAGAACATCCTGGTTCGCACGTAATCGCGAACCGGCAGAGACAAAATGCCCGCCGAAAGGCGGGCATTTTTGTAACGCCTGCTGTGTAATTTCGCTTGCAGCTTGTAGAAGGCTTGCCTTGGCGGCCGCCCCGCGCCATGTTTTTTCCAGAACTTGCGGATATCGTCCGCCGCCAATCGCCGGAGAAGCTTTATGAAGTTGAGAAATATTGCCGCGCTCGCGGCTGCAGCAGCAGCGCTCGCAGCTTGTGTTTCCTCTGATCCCCGTCCCATGCCGGTTTCCACCCGTGCCGCGCCAACGGGCGTTGAAGGCGCATGGCGCGATCCGAACGGCATCGTCTCGACCTTCCAGGCTGGCACCTTCACCACCCGCACGACCGACAGCAACCAGCTGCTGGCATCCGGCACCTATGTGAACACCGGGCCGTCTCTGGTGGAAATCAACATGACCTCGCTGGTGCGCAAGACCCAGTCCAAGGTCAACTGCGCACTGGTCAATCAGGGCCAGCTGAACTGCACCTCGGATGCCGGCGCGCAATTCACGCTGACGCGCAGCCTGTAACCACACTTCACCGATTGCCGAAAATGAAAAGCTCCCCTTCGCGGGAGCTTTTTTGTTTACCGCCACTTGGAAAGCGCGGGCATTGGCCCAGCTTTTCGCTTGCGGTTGCGCAGGTGAGATGAAAACATCCGGCGCGCCGGGTAACACGGCTAAGAGGGATCGGCGGAACAGCCAGGGGTAAGCGCTGCCGCCGGAAAATCAGGAGAACAGGATGACGAAATCCTTTAGTTTCGGTCTGCTGACTGCGTCGATGCTGGCGCTCAGCACGGGCGCGGCCTTCGCCGACTATCAGCTCAATATTCTTCACATCAACGATTTCCATTCCCGCATTGAATCGATCAACAAGTTCGATTCCACCTGCTCTGCCGAGGAAGAAGGCAAGAAGGAATGCTTTGGCGGCGCCGCCCGCCTGAAGACCGCGATCGACCAGCGCCGTCAGGCCCTCTCCGGCCAAAATGTGCTGCTGCTCAATGCCGGCGACAATTTCCAGGGCTCGCTGTTCTACACGACCTACAAGGGTGCGGCTGAAGCCGAAGTGCTGAACGCCATGAAGTTCGACGTCATGACCGTCGGCAACCATGAATTCGATGACAGCGAAGACGGCCTCGCCACCTTCCTCGACAAGGTGCAGTTCCCGGTCATTTCGGCCAACGTGCTTGCCGGTGACGGCTCGAAGCTCGGCGACCGCATCAAGCCATCGCTGGTTCTCGATGTCGGCGGCCAGAAGATCGGCATCGTCGGCGCGGTGACCAACGACACCGAAGAACTCTCCTCGCCCGGCCCGAAGGTGCTGATCGCCGACGACGTCGCCTCGATCACCGCAGCCGTTCAGGACCTGAAGGCGCAGGGCATCAACAAGATCATCGCGCTGACCCATGTCGGCTATCCGCGCGATCTCGCCTTCATCGCCAAGATCCCCGACGTCGACGTCGTTGTCGGCGGCCACTCGCACAGCCTGCTGTCGAACACCGATCCGAAGGCCGAAGGCCCCTATCCGACGCTGGTCGACAACCCGGGCGGCTACAAGGTTCCGGTCGTTCAGGCAGCATCCTACAGCAAATATCTCGGCGATCTCGTCGTCGATTTCGATGACAACGGCGTCGTCAAGAGCGCCAAGGGCGATCCGATCCTGATCGATTCGACGTTCACGCCGGATCCGGCGCTCACCGCCCGTATCGCCGAGCTGGCCAAGCCGATCGAAGACCTGCGCAAGAAGGTCATCGGCGCGTCGGAAGGTCCGATCGAGGGTGATCGCACCATTTGCCGTGTCCAGGAATGCTCGATGGGCAATCTGGTCGCCGATGCCATGCTCGACCGCACCAAGAGCCAGGGCGTCCAGATCGCCATCCAGAACGGCGGCGGTCTGCGCGCCTCGATCGATGGCGGCGAAGTCACCCAGGGCGAGGTCATCACCGTTCTGCCGTTCCAGAATACGCTGGCGACCTTCCAGCTGACCGGTGCCGACGTCGTCAAGGCGCTCGAAAACGGTGTCAGCCAGATCGATCAGGGTGCCGGCCGCTTCGCGCAGGTTGCCGGTCTGAAATACAGCTTCGACGTCTCCAAGCCGGTCGGCAGCCGCGTCAGCGATGTGCAGGTCAAGGACGGCGATAATTTCGTCGCCATCGATCCGGCCATGACCTACGGCGTTGCCACAAACAACTTCATGCGCGCCGGCGGCGATGGCTATTCGATCTTCGAAACAGCAGGCAAGAATGCCTACGATTTCGGCCCCGATCTCGCCGATGTCACTGTCGGATACCTGACGGCGCACAACCCGTACAAGCCCTATACCGACGGACGCGTGACGGCGATCGCAGCCGCTGGTGCCGCCGCACCGGCAGCCCCTGCTGCGGCCCCAGCGGCAGCAGCACCGGCCGCCGCTCCCGCTGCGGCACCGGCACCGGCTGCGGCTGCTCCGGCAGCGGCAACGCCCGCCAGCCACGTCATAGCTGCTGGCGACACGCTCTGGGATCTCGCCAAGCAGTTCTACGGCAATGGCGAGCTCTGGAAGAAGATCTCCGAAGCCAATGGCAGCCCGAACCCGCGCCGGCTTGTTGTTGGCGAGGAGCTGAAGCTTCCCGCGAAGTAAGACGATTTGTCCCGATCTCGAAAGCCGGTCCGGGGTTCCCCGGGCCGGCTTTTCTACTTATAGGGTTGAACCGATCGCATCCGGCTGCGTATGAGCCGGCGAAGACATGAGAGCGTTGGGGCCAGAATGACCGTTGAACTTTCGAACCGCCCGGCGGAACACCCGCCTGTGACCTTCGGCAAGGTGGGCGTGCTGCTCGTCAATCTCGGAACGCCCGACGGCACCGACTACAGCTCGATGCGCCGCTACCTCCGCGAATTTCTGACAGACAAGCGTGTCATCGAATGGTCGCCTTGGAAATGGTACCCGATCCTGTTCGGCATCGTGCTCAACACCCGCCCCGGCAAGGTCGGCAAGGCCTATGAGCTGATCTGGAACAAGGACAAGGACGAGAGCTACCTGCGCACCTATACGCGCAGCCAGTCGGACCTGATGGCCGAGCGCCTGAAGGACATTCCCAACGTCGTCGTCGATTGGGCGATGCGCTACGGGAACCCGTCGATCGCCTCGAAGATCGACAGCCTGAAGGCCGCCGGATGCGACCGCATCGTGCTTTTCCCGCTCTATCCGCAATACGCCGCAGCAACGACTGCCACCGTCAACGACAAGGCGTTCCAGAAACTCCTAACAATGCGCTGGCAGCCCGCCCTGCGCACGATCCCGGATTATCACGATGACGAGACCTATATCGAGGCACTCGCCAATTCGGTGACCAAGCATCTGGCGACGCTGGATTGGGAGCCGGAGATGATCCTCGCGTCCTTCCACGGCATCCCGATGTCCTACTTCAAGCAGGGCGACCCCTATTACTGCCAGTGCCAGAAGACCGGCCGGCTGCTGCGCGAGCGCCTCGGACTGTCGAAAGACAAGTTCATGGTCACCTTCCAGTCTCGTTTCGGGCCCGAGGAATGGCTGCAGCCCTATACCGACAAGACAATCGAGAAGCTGGCGCAGGACGGCGTCAAGAAGATTGCGGTTCTCAATCCCGGCTTCGTCTCCGACTGTCTGGAGACACTGGAAGAAATTGCCGAACAGGCAGCCCACTCCTTCCATGAGAATGGCGGCGAGAAATTCGCGCATATCCCCTGTCTAAACGACAGCGAAGACGGCATGCGCGTGCTCGAAAAGGTGGTACGGCGTGAGCTTCTCGGCTGGGTCTGACCCAACCAGCGGCTTTTTGTTGCGGATCATTGCAAATAACGGGATAAGTCTCCACGTTTGATGTGTGCCGGATTGTCCGGCAACAACCGGTGGAGGAATTTCATGGTCCTGGGCGGCTTCGACATCGTCGTCATCGCACTCGTCATCTTCGTCATTCTGGTGCTCTTTGCCGGCATCAAGACGGTACCGCAGGGCTATCGCTATACGATTGAGCGCTTCGGCCGCTACACGCGCACGCTGGAGCCCGGCCTCAACCTGATCACCCCCTTCATCGAGCGCGTCGGCGCCAAGCTGAATGTCATGGAGCAGGTTCTGAACGTCCCGACCCAGGAAGTGATCACCAAGGACAACGCCTCGGTCTCCGCCGATGCCGTGTCCTTCTATCAGGTGCTGAACGCCGCGCAGGCTGCTTACCAGGTCTCGAACCTCGAAAACGCCATCCTCAACCTGACGATGACCAACATCCGCTCGGTGATGGGCTCGATGGATCTCGACGAGCTGCTTTCCAACCGCGACGCGATCAACGACCGCCTGCTACGCGTCGTCGATGAGGCCGTGCACCCCTGGGGCATCAAGGTCACCCGCGTCGAGATCAAGGACATCCAGCCGCCTCGTGACCTCGTCGATGCCATGGCCCGGCAGATGAAGGCCGAGCGCGAGAAGCGCGCCCAGGTTCTTGAAGCCGAGGGTTCGCGAAACGCCCAGATCCTGCGCGCCGAAGGCGCCAAGCAGTCGGCGATCCTGCAGGCCGAGGGACAGCGTGAAGCCGCCTTCCGCAACGCCGAGGCGCGCGAACGCCTGGCCGAAGCCGAAGCCAAGGCAACCAAGATGGTGTCCGAAGCGATCGCCGCCGGCGACGTCCAGGCGATCAACTACTTCGTGGCGCAGAAATACACCGAAGCCCTGACGTCGATCGGCTCGGCCCCCAATTCCAAGGTGGTGCTGATGCCCATCGAGGCGTCCTCCATTCTCGGCTCGCTGAGCGGCATCGGCGCTATCGCCAAGGAAGTCTTCGGCGACGGCAGCACCCCGCCCGCCCCACAGCCTCCCCGCCAGGTCACCCAGCGCAGCACGCCACCCGTAAACCCGTTCAACCAGAACCCGGAGCGCTGACGCATGCTGGCACGCATCGTTGCAGAGCTTGGCCCGTGGAGCTGGTGGGTGATCGGTCTGATCCTGCTGGCCGCCGAAATGATCGTGCCCGGCTTCTTCCTCGTCTGGATCGGGCTTGCGGCGCTCGCCGTCGGCGTCCTTTCGCTTCTCCTATGGGACGCAGGCTTCTGGGTCTGGGAAGTGCAACTGATCCTTTTCGCGGCCTTTGCCGTGGCGACAACTTTCGTTGGCCGTAAGCTGACGCTGCGCCACGACGCAACGGACGAGCCCTTCCTCAATCAGCGCGGCGCGAGCCTCGTCGGCCGCACGGCAACGCTGGCCGAGCCGATCCGCGAGGGACGCGGCCGGATTCGTCTCGACGATACGATATGGCAAGTCATGGGGCCCGACCTTCCGGTCGGCACCCGCGTCAAGGTCGTCGCGAGCAACGGCCGCGACCTCACGGTCGAGGCCGCCTGATCAGGCGACGCCGATCCGCAGCAGATCGTGGAAATGGATGAGCCCGACCGGCCGGTTGTCGTCATCGACGACGATCAGCGCGCCGATATGGTGCTTGTTGAGCAGTGCGAGAGCTGCCGTGGCCAGCACTGACGGCTTCACCACCTTCGGCGTCCGCGTCATGATGTCGTCGACAACAAGTTCCGCGAGGTTGCGCGTAAGATTGCGCGCCATGTCCCCTTCGGTCACGATGCCGCAAAGCCGGCCGTCCTGATCGAGAACGCCGACACAGCCAAAATGCTTGCGCGACAGCACCTGAATCGCGTCCGGCACCGGCGTCCCCTGCGGCACCAGCGGCACGCGCTCGCCGGTGTGCATGATGTCGCCAACATGCGCCAGGCTGGCGCCGAGTTTCCCGCCCGGGTGAAACACATGGAAATCGCGCGCCGTGAACCCGCGCGCCTCAAGCAGCGCTACCGCCACTGCATCGCCGACTGCCAGCTGCATCAGTGTAGAGGTCGTCGGCGCGAGACCGTTCGGGCAGGCTTCCTCCTCGTTCGGAACGAGAAGCACAACATCCGAGGCCTTGGCGAGTGACGATTCCGCACCGCAGGTGATCGAGATCAGCGGGATCGAAAACCGGCGCGTATAGGAGATGATGCTACGAAGCTCGGCACTCTCGCCGCCCTTGGAGATCGCCAGAACCAGATCGTCCCTGGCAATCATCCCGAGATCGCCGTGATTGGCTTCGGCGGCGTGTACGAAGAAGGCAGGCGTTCCTGTCGAGGCGAATGTCGCGGCAAGCTTGGCGCCGATATGGCCGCTCTTGCCGACGCCCGTCACGATCACCCGGCCACTGATGCCGCCGATCGTTTCGACCGCTTGGGAGAATGGGCCGGAAAGCCCGTTGTCGAGTGCGCGCTCGAGCGCCTCGAGACCGCGCCGCTCCGTCGTGATGGTCCGCTTCGCGGATTCCAGCACACTGTTCTCGGCCAGATTGACAGCTTTCCTCATCATGAGCCTGCGTTAGCGCTTTTCACTGTGGCTGTCTATTGCTGTCTCGGTCGAAACGACGGCGCGAAGGCACCAGTCTAAACGAATGATTAACTATGACGTTTTACTTTCAGGTAACGAGTTGAAGCATGCCACACGCGGATTCTGAATGGGCAAGGAACGTGATACGAGCAGTTTGACGCCGCTCCGTGCGACGCGCTTTGCCGTGTCTGCCGTTCTCCTGGCCGCCGCAGCACTGCCGCAGTCCGCGTTCGCCCAATCGGCGCAGAGCTACGGCAGCGGCACATCTACCTACCCATCCTCCTCCCAATATTCTTCCGGCGGCAACACCGGCGACCAGCAGACACAGGCGGCAGACCTGGATGGCGATGGTGTCCCGGATCCGGGCCAGCCCGGCGTGCCCTCCCCCGATGGCACCGCAACCGGCACCCAGACCGGCGCCGCCCAGCAGAACGGCACGTCATCCACGACGGCATCAGGCGATCAGCAGCCGAGCGACGAGACGACAGGCTCGATCCTCGACGAGGACATGCGCCGCCTCAACACCCGCGAACCGGCTATCGACGAACGCCGTCTGCCGCGCAAGGCCGACGATGCGTTGACCGAGAAGGATACCGACGGCATCCGCGTCGGCACCTTCATCCTGCGCCCGTCGATTACGCAGTCGATCAATACCGAGACGACCAAGGAAAACGGCACCAAGGAAAGCCGCGGCTTCCTGCAGACCGATGGCAACGCGACACTCACCTCCGACTGGGCGCTGCACCAGCTGACCGTCACCAGCCAGGGCAGCTGGCAGCAGAATATCAGCGGCGAAGGCGAAGAGCAGCCCTCCTTCCAGATCGACGGCGATCTGCGCCTCGATCTGCCGGAGGATACGGTCGCGCATCTGAAGGGCGGCTACCGCTTCTACCGCGAGGACACCGACGATCCGAACGCCATCTCCGATGCCAGCAAGCAGTCGAATGTTCAGGAATTCAGCACCGGCGCCTCAATCGAGCGCGACTTCGGCGTGCTGCGCGGCACCACCGAACTCGATGTCGTCAGGACCATCTATTCCGACGTGACGCTCGCCAACGGCACGGACGTTTCCCTCAGCGACCGCGACCAGACCGCCGGCACCTTCCGCGCCCGCATCGGCTACGAGCTCTCCCCGGCACTCATCCCCTTCATTGAGGGCACTGTAGGCAAGACCGCCTACGACGAGACCCGCGACAGCTCAGGCTACGCCCGCTCCGGCAACAGCTACGGCGCCAAGGCCGGCGTGCAGGTCGATCTCGGCGAGAAGCTCAGAGGCGAAGTCAGCGCCGGATACGAAACCGCAAGTTTCGACGACGACCGCCTGGCCTCGATCGATACGGCGACTGTCGACGCCAATATCCTCTGGTCGCCGCTGCGCGGTACCAATGTCAATTTCGACCTGCAGACCAGCATCCAGCCTTCCACGACGCCGGGGCTGAGCGGCTATGTCTCACACGCCTTGACGACGACGATCACGCATCAGCTGCGCGACAACCTGCAGGCAACGGTTCTGGGTGGAGTGACGTTGCGCGACTATCCGTCGGGCGCAACCAGCGACGAGACCGTCTATACGACGAGTGCCGGTCTCATCTGGAACATCAACCGCTATCTCGATCTGACGAGCACTATCGGCTACGAGCTGACGACGCGGGATGAAGGCACCGACTCGCAGCAATGGCGAGCCGGTGTCGGTTTGCGGCTGAAACGCTAGGTCTCAAAGACCCTTCAGCAGAGCCTTGAAGCCGTCTTCGACGGTCGGGCGGATATCCGCGCGGTCGAGCGCGAAGGCGACGTTGGCAAGGATGAAACCATCCTTGGCGCCGCAGTCATAGGTCGTTCCCTTGAAGTGATATCCCGCGAAATCCTGCGACGTCAGAAGCTTCAGCATGCCGTCGGTCAGCTGGATTTCGTTGCCCGCGCCGCGCTCCTGGGTCTCCAGGATCTTGAAGACCTCCGGCTGCAGGATGTAGCGGCCGTTGATGAAGAAGTTCGACGGTGCTGTGCCCTTGGCGGGCTTTTCGACCATGCCGGTGATGCGGAAGCCTTCACCGATCGCCTCGCCGACACCGACGATGCCGTATTTGTGCGTCTGATCCGGCTCGCATTCTTCGACGGCGATGATGTTGCCGCCGCTCTGGGCATAGAGATCGATCATCCCCTTCATGCAGCCCTTGCCCTCGGCCTTCATGATCATATCGGGGAGCAGCAGCGCGAAAGGCTCGTCGCCGACGATCTCGCGGGCGCACCAGACGGCGTGGCCGAGGCCGAGCGGCTCCTGCTGGCGGGTGAAGCTGACGGTACCAGCCTTCGGCAGCTGGCCGGCGAGCAGCGTCATCTCGGCTTTCTTGCTGCGCTCGCGCAGCGTCTGCTCCAGCTCGAAATGGATGTCGAAATAGTCTTCGATGATGTGCTTGTTGCGGCCGGTGACGAACACGAAATGCTCGATACCCGCTTCCAGCGCCTCGTCGACCACATACTGAATGATCGGTTTATCGACGACGGTCAGCATTTCCTTCGGAACGGCTTTGGTTGCCGGAAGGAACCGCGTTCCAAGACCTGCGACCGGGAATACCGCCTTACGAACCTTTTTCTGCTGCGTCACGTAGAACCTCCTGGGGGGCTTATCGCTTTGAACTCAAGCTATTTGGGGTGAATTAAGCTAAATTCGCTACTGTTTTACAAATGATGACGGGAAGACGTTGTCATGGTAAAGAATTTGTTGACTTCGTTCCGGTAGTCTCGGGTCCGGACGGAATGCCCCTCCGCCGCACTTGTAACAGAGATGACGGATACGGACTGCCGATGACCAAAAATCACAAATACTCCCTTCGTGGTCTTGCTTTCGCCCTCGTTGTGACCGCTTCCGCCGGATTGGCTCCGCATAACGCAGCCGCCGACCAGCGGTTCCAAAAGTGGATCGCGGACTTTTATCAAACTGCCGCGCAAAATGGCATCAGCAAGGCAACGTACCGCAAAGCCTTCGCGGGTGTGAGCGAACCTGACCCTACAGTCCTTGAAAAGGCGGCTTTTCAGCCGGAATTCACCACCAAGATTTGGGACTATGTGGATTCCCGGGTTAACCCCTACACAGTCGAGATCGGCCGCAAAATGGCCGCAAAGCACGCCTCGACCCTGAACGCCATCGAGCGCCATTTCGGCGTCGACAAGACGATCATTCTCGCCATCTGGTCGATGGAATCGAATTACGGCGCCGTGCTCGCCAAGGACGACCGCCTGCATTACGTGCCGCGCGCACTGGCAACGCTTGCCTATGCCGACGAGCGCCGGGCGAAATTTGCCCAGAAGCAGCTCATCGCAGCACTCAAGATTCTGCAAAATGGCGATATCTCCGCCGACGGCATGACCGGTTCCTGGGCCGGCGCCATGGGCCATACGCAATTCATCCCGACCAGCTATCTGCTCTACGCCGTCGATGCCGATGGCAATGGCCATCGCGACATCTGGAATTCGGTTCCGGACGCATTGGCGACTTCGGCCAACCTCTTGGCCAAAAATGGCTGGGACACAGGCAAGACCTGGGGCTACGAAGTCCAGGTTCCCGCAAGTGCTGCCAAGCAGGCAGGCAAGACCCACACGTTGGCGCAATGGGCAGCGATGGGCCTGACCCGTCCGAATGGCAAAAGCTTCAAGGATGCTTCGACCAAGGCGCAGCTGAAAATGCCGGGCGGCCCGGGTGGCCCCGGCTTCCTGATGACCTCGAACTTCTTCACCATCAAGAAATACAACGCTTCCGACAGCTATGCTCTCGCCGTCGGTCTGCTTGCCGATGAGATCGCCGGCTATGGCGGCATTAAGCAGCGCTGGCCGCGGCCAGATGGTACGCTTGATGTGAAGGAAAAGTTCGAGCTCCAGACCCGTCTGAAGACGCTCGGCTATTATGACGGTGAAGTCGATGGCAATTTCGGCTCCGGATCGAAAGCCGCCATTTCGGCAGTCCAACAGCGTCTCGGCATGCAGACGGATGGCGAGCCTTCGCTTCCTCTTCTGAACGCGCTGCGGCGCTAACAGGAAGAATCCGCGGCACAAATCGCGTTGTGAGTGGACGATTGCGCCCACTCCATGCGAAAATGGCGCGAGATGCGGGGCATGACCATGCGGAAGTCTGATCACAAGCGGAAACTCGGCGGACGAACGCTGCTGACGGCTGCGTTGGTGCTGTCGTTCGGTGTGACTGCGCCTGTCCATTTTGCCGGCGCCCAGGAGCGTTATCAGCGCCGCTCGATCCTCGATTTCTTTCTCGGCCGCCGCGCCGTCGAAGAGGAATATCCGCCTGCGCCCGATGTTCAGCGGCCCCGCCCGCAGAAGAAGCGCACTGCGCCGCCCAAGGCAGCGGCTGCGCCGAAGGCTGTGGCACCCGTGCCCGATGAGGACGTCGTTCAGAAGCAGGAAAATGCCCAGAAGATCCTGATCGTCGGCGACTTTCTGGCAAGCGGCCTCGGCGACGGCATGACTGAAGCCTTCAAGACCTCTCCCGGCGTCGTCATCGATGCTCGCGGCAATGTTTCGTCAGGCCTTGTCCGCGACGACTACTACGATTGGCCCGAACAGCTGCTGAAGATGATGGACGAGGTGAAACCCGCCATCGTCGTCGTGATGATCGGCGCCAACGACCGCCAGCAGATGGCGATCAACGGCACCAAGGAAAAATTCCGGACAGACGCATGGTATGCCGAATACCAGAAGCGTGTGCTGAATTTCGGCAAGGAAGTGACAAGCCGTAAGATCCCGCTACTTTGGGTCGGTCTCCCGGCCTTCGATTCGGATTCGATGACGGCGGATGCCGTGCAGATGAACCAGCTGTTCCGCAAGCAGATCGAAAGTGCCGGCGGCGAGTTCGTCGATATCTGGGACGGCTTCGTCAACGAGGGTGGCGAGTTCATCGTCACCGGTTCGGATATCAACGGCCAGCAGGTCCGCCTGCGCACCTCTGACGGCATCAACCTGACGCAGGCCGGACGCCGCAAGGTTGCCTTCTATGTCGAGAAACCGGCCCGCCGCATTCTCGGCACCCAGGCAAGCCCGGACCTGGTGCGCCTCGATACCAGCAACCTGCCAAGCCTCGGCCTGCCCGAACCGAACGCGCCGCACACGCAGCCGATCAGCCTCTCCGATCCCAATCTCGACGGCGGATCCGAACTGCTCGGCGCCAAGGCACCGCCGATATCGCTGACGAAATCGCCACGCGACATTCTGGTGCAGGACGGCATGGTCGAACAGGCACCCGCCGGCCGGGTCGATGACTACAGGCTTCCCGCCGCCAAAGAACCGAAGCAGGTTTCCGCAAAATAAAAAGGGCCGCAAAAGCGGCCCTTGTCTTTCAGATCAGGCTTCCGATCAACGCGGCAGAACCGTCGAGCCCATCAGCGCTTCGTCGATCGCGCGCGCGGCCTGACGGCCTTCGCGGATTGCCCAGACGACCAGCGACTGTCCACGGCGCACGTCGCCGGCGGTCCAGAACTTGTCGACCGAGGTCTTGTAGTCCTTGTCGTTGGCAACGACGTTGGTCGAGCCGCGGCGGTCGGTGTTCAGCGTCAGCTTGCCGTCGAGTTCCTTGAGCACGCTGTCGGTGAACGGGCCGCGGAAGCCGATAGCGATGAAGGCGAGATCAGCCTTGATCACGAACTCCGTACCGGGAACCGGCTTGCGGCGCTCGTCGACTTCGCAGCACTTCACACCGGTCAGCACCCCGTCTTCGCCGACGAATTCGAGCGTTGCGACCTGGAATTCGCGGACAGCGCCTTCGGCCTGCGACGACGAGGTGCGCATCTTCGTGGCCCAGAATGGCCAGACGGCGAGCTTGTCTTCCTTTTCCGGCGGCTGCGGGCGGATGTCGAGCTGGGTCACCTTGACGGCGCCCTGGCGGAACGCTGTGCCGACGCAGTCCGACGCAGTATCGCCACCACCGACGACGACCACATGCTTTGCACCGGCAAGGATCGGATCCGCCTGCCAGCCGACGCTGTCGATATTCTCGCGGCCGACGCGCTTGTTCTGCTGCACGAGATAAGGCATCGCGTCATGAACGCCTGCGAAATCCGTGCCCGGAATACCGGCCTCGCGTGGGGTCTCCGAACCGCCGCAATAGAGCACCGCGTCATGATCTGCCAGGAGCTGCTCGACTGTCACGTCGACGCCGACATTGACGCCGCAATGGAAGGTGACACCCTCGCCCTTCATCTGCTCGACGCGGCGGTCAATGAAGTTCTTCTCCATCTTGAAGTCAGGGATGCCATAGCGCAGCAGGCCGCCAGCCTTGCTCTCGCGCTCATAGAGATGAACCTCGTGACCAGCGCGGCCGAGCTGCTGGGCAGCCGCCATGCCGGCCGGACCCGAACCGATGATCGCAACCTTCTTGCCGGTGTGAACCGTTGCCGGCTGCGGACGGATGAAACCGAGCTCGTAAGCCTTGTCGGCGATCGCCTGTTCGACCGTCTTGATCGCCACAGGCGTATCTTCGAGGTTCAGCGTGCACGCTTCCTCGCAAGGCGCGGGGCAGACGCGGCCAGTGAATTCGGGGAAGTTGTTGGTGGAATGCAGGTTCTGGATCGCTGCTTCCCAGTTGTTGTTGTAGACGAGATCGTTCCAGTCCGGGATCTGGTTATGTACAGGGCAGCCGGTCGGGCCATGACAATAGGGGATGCCACAGTCCATGCAGCGGGCTGCCTGCTTCTGCACTTCCGGGTCAGACATCGGGATGGTGAATTCGCGGAAATGCCGGATACGATCCGACGCCGGCTGATACTTCGCAACCTGCCGGTCGATTTCCAGAAAGCCTGTAACCTTACCCATATTTTCGTCCCTCATCATCTCAAAGCCCAAGACCCAGAGGTCCCCAATACCAGTAGGCGAGTCCCACGACCGCACCCAGGGCTATAAATTCGGTTCTCAGGTCGCCGCCGAGAAAGGATGTCCCGGCGCTAACTGCGACGGCGAGGCATAAAGATGAGACAGAGTGGAACAGTGACCATCGACTTTTCATCAGCGTCCTTTCCGGTATCTCATTGCCCCTCGTCAGAGCAGTTTTGGACCTAGCGATTCAAGAGCATTACTCCGCAGCGATACCCATCCGGGCGCGCTCCATTTCCTCAAGCGCACGACGGTACTCGACCGGCATGACCTTGCGGAATTTCGGGCGGTAGTCGGCCCAGCCGTCCAGGATCTGCTTGGCGCGGGTCGAGCCCGTGTAGTGCAGATGGTTGGAGATCAGCTGATAAAGACGCTCCTCGTCGTGCCGGGTCATGTCACCGGAGACGTCGACACGTCCCTTGTGCGCCAGATCGCCGCCGTGATGATGCAGCTTCTCCATCATGTCGTCCTCTTCCGGAACCGGCTCGAGTTCGACCATCGCCATGTTGCAGCGCTTGGCGAAATCGCCGATCTCGTCGAGAACGTAAGCCACGCCACCGGACATGCCGGCCGCGAAGTTGCGGCCCGTTGCGCCGAGCACGACGACAACGCCGCCGGTCATGTATTCGCAGCCGTGGTCGCCCACGCCTTCGACGATGGCGATCGCACCCGAGTTACGGACAGCAAAGCGCTCGCCGGCCACACCGCGGAAGTAGCACTCGCCCTCGGTCGCGCCGTAGAGAACGGTGTTGCCGACGATGATCGAATCTTCCGCAACGATCTTCGAATTCTCCGGCGGACGAACGATGATCTTGCCGCCCGAAAGCCCCTTACCGACATAGTCGTTGCCGTCGCCGATCAGGTTGAAGGTGATGCCGCGGGCCAGGAACGCGCCGAACGATTGTCCGGCCGTGCCGCGAAGCGTCACGTTGATCGTGTCTTCCTTCAGGCCGCGATGGTTATAACGCTTGGCGACTTCGCCCGACAGCATCGCGCCTGCCGAACGGTCGACGTTCTTGATATCGACTTCGAAGGCAACCGGGGTCTTCGAGGAGAGAGCCGGCTCCGCCTGCTCGATCAGCTTGCGGTCGAGGATATCGTCGATCGGATGCTTCTGGCGGGTGGTCCAGTAGGTCTCTTCCTTGGCGGCTTCGACCTTGTGGAAGATGCGGCTGAAATCGAGACCCTTGGCCTTCCAGTGCGCCAGCATCTCGTCCTTCTCCAGCAGCTCCGAAGCGCCGACGATATCGTCGAGCTTGGTGAAGCCGAGCGAGGCGAGTATCTCGCGCACTTCGTTGGCGACGAAGAAGAAGTAGTTGATGACGTGCTCAGGCGTGCCCTTGAAGCGCTTGCGCAGGACCGGATCCTGCGTCGCAACGCCAACCGGACAGGTGTTCAAATGGCACTTGCGCATCATGATGCAGCCGGCGGCGATCAGCGGCGCGGTCGCGAAGCCGAACTCGTCGGCACCGAGAAGAGCGCCGATGATGACATCGCGGCCGGTCTTCAGGCCACCATCGACCTGTAGGGCGATACGTGAGCGCAGACCGTTCAGCACCAGCGTCTGCTGTGTTTCAGCAAGGCCGATTTCCCAGGGCGAACCCGCATGCTTCAGCGACGTCAGCGGCGATGCGCCCGTACCGCCATCGAAGCCCGAGACCGTGATGTGGTCGGCACGCGCCTTGGCAACACCGGCCGCAACCGTGCCGACGCCGACTTCCGAGACAAGCTTGACCGACACGTCGGACGTCGGGTTGACGTTCTTCAGGTCGTAGATCAGCTGTGCCAGATCTTCGATCGAATAGATGTCGTGGTGCGGTGGCGGCGAAATCAGGCCGACACCCGGGGTGGAGTGGCGGGTCTTGGCAACCGTCGCATCGACCTTGTGGCCGGGCAGCTGACCGCCTTCGCCGGGCTTGGCGCCCTGAGCGACCTTGATCTGCAGCATGTCGGCATTGACGAGGTACTCGGTGGTCACACCGAAGCGTCCCGAGGCGATCTGCTTGATGGCCGAGCGTTCCGGGTTCGACGAACCGTCTGGCAGCGGCATGTAGCGGTCGCTCTCTTCGCCACCCTCGCCGGTATTCGACTTTCCGCCGATCTTGTTCATGGCGATCGCCAGCGTTGTATGCGCCTCGCGGCTGATCGAGCCGAAGGACATGGCGCCCGTCGAGAAGCGCTTGACGATATCGATCGCAGGCTCGACCTCATCAACGGAAACCGGCGTGCGGCCAAGCTGCTCCGCGCTCTTGATGTTGAAGAGGCCCCGGATCGTGTTCATGCGCAGCGCCGACGTGTTCACCATTTCGGCGAACTCGCGGTAGCGGTCCTCGGCATTGCCGCGAACAGCATGCTGAAGCGTGGCAACGGCATCCGGCGTCCAGGCATGGCTTTCGCCACGCATGCGGTAGGCATATTCGCCACCGATATCGAGCGTCGTCGCCAGCAGCGGATCCTTGCCGAAAGCCGATGTATGGCGGGCAACGGTTTCTTCGGCGATGGCCGAGAGATCGACACCTTCGATCATCGTTGCCGTGCCGAAGAAATACTTGTCGACCAGTTCCTGCTGCAGACCGATCGCATCGAAGATCTGGCCGCCGCAATAGGACTGGTAGGTCGAGATGCCCATCTTCGACATGACCTTCAGGATGCCCTTACCGACAGCCTTGATGTAGCGATAGACGACTTCCGAGGCATCGACTTCCTTCGGGAACTCGCCCTTGGCATGCATGTCGAGCAGCGTATCGAAAGCGAGATAAGGATTGATCGCCTCGGCACCGTAGCCTGCGAGCAGGCAGAAATGGTGTACTTCGCGCGGCTCGCCGGTCTCGACGACGATGCCGACAGAGGTTCGCAGACCCTTGCGGATCAGGTGATGGTGGACAGCAGCGGTCGCCAGCAGCGCCGGGATGGCGATGCGGTCGGGGCCGAGCTGACGGTCCGACAGCACGATGATGTTGTAACCGCCCTTGACGGCCGCTTCGGCACGCTCACAGAGGCGGTCGAGCATCTCGGGCATGCCTTCGGCGCCACGCTCGACATCATAGGTGAAGTCGAGCGTCTTGGTGTCGAAGCGGTCTTCCGTGTGGCCGATCGAGCGGATCTTCTCGAGATCGCCGTTGGTCAGGATCGGCTGGCGCACTTCGAGGCGCTTGGCATTCGCCATGCCTGTATGGTCGAGCAGGTTCGGACGCGGGCCGATGAACGACACGAGGCTCATGACCAGTTCTTCGCGGATCGGATCGATCGGCGGGTTGGTGACCTGCGCGAAGTTCTGCTTGAAATAGGTGTAGAGCAGCTTCGACTTTTCCGACATTGCCGAAATCGGCGTATCGGTTCCCATCGAGCCGACGGCTTCCTGACCCGTGGTCGCCATCGGCGACATCAGGATCTTGGTGTCTTCGGTCGTGTAGCCGAAGGCCTGCTGGCGGTTCAGCAGCGAGACGTCGCGGCGCAGCGCGCGCGGCTCCACCGGCTTCAGGTCTTCGAGGATCAGCTGCGTACGGTCGAGCCAGCTGCGATAGGGATGCTTGGTTGCAAGCTCGGACTTCACTTCCTCGTCGGAAACGATCCGGCCCTTTTCCATGTCGATCAGTAGCATCTTGCCGGGCTGCAGGCGCCACTTCTGAACGATGTCCTCTTCCGGAACCGGCAGCGTACCGGCTTCCGAAGCAAGGATGATACGATCGTCGTTGGTCACGAGGTAGCGCGCCGGACGCAGGCCGTTGCGGTCGAGCGTCGCGCCGATCTGCTTGCCATCGGTAAAGGCGACGGCAGCCGGGCCGTCCCACGGCTCCATCAGCGCCGCGTGGTATTCGTAGAATGCCTTGCGCTCGGCAGCCATCGACTGGTTTCCAGCCCAGGCTTCCGGGATCAGCATCATCACGGCATGCGCCATGGAATAGCCGCCGCGCACCAGGAACTCGAGCGCGTTATCAAAACAGGCCGTATCCGACTGGCCCTCGTAGGAGATTGGCCAGAGCTTGGAGATATCGTCGCCGAACAGTGGCGAGGACACCGAGGCCTGACGCGCCGCCATCCAATTGACGTTGGAACGCAGCGTGTTGATTTCGCCGTTATGGGCAACCATGCGGTACGGATGCGCCAGCTTCCAGGACGGGAAGGTGTTGGTCGAGAAGCGCTGGTGCACGAGGGCGACGGCGCTCTCAAAGCGCGGGTCCGCCAGATCCTTGTAGTAGGCACCGACCTGATAGGCCAGGAACATGCCCTTGTAGACAATCGTCGCCGACGACAGCGAGACGGGATAGAAATTGCTCTCCTCGCCATCGAACTCGTCATAGATGCGGTTCGAGATCACCTTGCGGAGCGTGAACAGCCGGCGCTCGAACTCGTCGTTCGTCGCGGCATCTTCGCCGGCGCCGATGAAGATCTGAACGTGATGCGGCTCCGTGGCGGCGATCTCGGGCGCCTTGGAGAGCGACGAGTTGTCGACCGGCACATCGCGGAAGCCGATCAGAACCTGACCTTCCTCGGTGATGACATCCTTGATCACCTTCTTGAAATGCTCGATCTGCGCTTCGTCGCGCGGCATGAAGATGTGGCCGACGCCGTATTCGCCAGCCTTCGGCAGGGTGATGCCCTGCTTGGCCATCTCTTCACGGAAGAAGCGATCAGGAATCTGCACCAGAATGCCCGCGCCGTCGCCCATCAGCGGATCAGCGCCAACGGCACCGCGGTGCGTCAGGTTTTCGAGAATGAAGAGACCGTCCTTGACGATCTGATGCGACTTCTGACCCTTCATATGCGCAACGAAGCCGACACCACAGGCATCATGTTCGTTGCGCGGATCGTAGAGGCCTTGCTTTTTCGGCAGCCCGGAGGCGAATTTGCGCGTTTTGGCCGTCGCGCGCGCATTGGCCGCAGCACTCTGGTCAAAACTCGTGGATGGCGTCTTCTTCGTCATCGTCTTCGCTCCTGTCAAAGCCCGCGGGGGTCGGCGGGCGGCCTTTCGTCATGCACCGTTCCCGATCTTAGGTCCGGCGCGTGACAGCGCTGTTGCATTGTGAAGATCGGCCGCATGCGCCCGCCAGAAGCGATCCGCCGCGCTCCGCGCCTGTCAGCCGCTTCCGCGCAACCTCAAAGGTCTTGCGCTCGTGCGGACTATAACGTGAAAGCCTGCAAAGGTCAGGACTTTCGGCACCTCTCCGGCCACGAAGGCCAAAATAGGACAACAACCCTGTCCTAATTCACAAGTTCTATGCCAGAATGACGGAGCTCCCGCAAGAGTGATAAATTAAAAAAACATCAAGTTTCGACCAAAAGTTACCCGAAACCACAATTAGGCGACATAAAATTACGCTCTTTTGCATTATTTTGTATATTGATTGCGGAAATCAGATTTCGTGATGTGTCTGATGGCTGCCGCTTGATCGGCCGCGGCAATGGCGTAATGTCCCTGCCGAACTTTACCCCTCCCCAAACTACCAAGTGCGGTCACATCATGTTTTTTGCTTCCGACAACTGGGCCGGTGCCCACGAGGCCATTGCCAAACGTCTTCTTTCAGCCTCCACCGGCTTTGCCGCCGCCTATGGCAACAGCGATCTCGACAAGAAGGTCGCAGCCCGCTTCTCCGAGGTCTTCGAGCGCGACGTCGCCGTCTTCTTCGTGGCAACAGGCACCGCCGCCAACTCGCTCTCGCTTGCCAGCGTGCAACGGCCGGGCGGCGTGACCTTCTGCCACTCCGAGGCCCACGTGATCGAAGACGAATGCGGCGCACCGGAATTCTTCGCCGATTCTGCCCGCCTGATCCCCGTCAGCGGCGAGGCTGGAAAGATCGACCCGGCGAAACTCTCGGCGAAGATCGCCAGCTTCCCGGAAGATGCCGTGCATCACGGCCGCGCCTCCGCCATTACCATCACTCAGGCGACAGAGATCGGCACCGTCTACTCGCTGCCTGAAATCGGCGAGATCTCGTCGATCGCCAAAAAGCGCGGCCTCCCGCTTCATATGGATGGCGCCCGTTTTGCAAATGCGCTTGTCGCGCTCGGTGCAACACCGGCGGAAATGACCTGGAAGCGCGGCGTCGATATTCTCTCGTTCGGCGGCACCAAGAACGGCTGCTGGTGTGCGGAAGCGATCGTCTTCTTCAATCCGGAGCAGGCCAAGGATATTCCCTTCATCCGCAAGCGCGCCGCGCAGCTCTTCTCCAAGTCGCGCTTCATCGCCGCGCAGTTCGACGCCTATTTCGAGGAAGAGCTCTGGCTTGGCCTCGCGCGCCACTCGAACGGCATGGCCGATCAGCTGCGTGCCGGCATCGGCGCCAGCAATTCCGCCCGCCTTGCCTGGCCGACGGCATCCAACGAAGTCTTTGCCGTGATCACCAAGGCCGCAGCCAAGACCGCCGAAAGCCGCGGCGCAAAATTCTATGAGTGGCCTATCCCGGTCGCCACCCCGGAACTCGTTGGCGACAACGAAACGCTGATCCGTCTGGTGACGAGCTTTGCGACGACGGAAGCCGATGTCGACGGCTTCCTGAAATGCCTGGCGGCATAAGACGGCATCAATTCTGATGTCCGAAGACGGCGGATTGCGGTGCACCCTGATCCGCCTTTTCTGCTTCGTGGCCGATCACCACGATCATCATCACGCAGGCAACCAGCCCGGATACGAATATTGCTCCATAAACCATCGGTCCGTTCTCCCTTGCCCCGAACGACGACCTTTAAGGATTGCTAAACTATCGGCCGAAATCTGACCAAACGCCTAAGCGACACGGTTGAGAGCGGCTTAAAGCGGCAAGCAGCCCGTTAACGTTTGCGTGAAAGCCTGCACAAATGTGTGGTCTCGCGGAACTTTCGGGCCGCCTTTCGATTTTACAGGCGAAAGGTGAAAATCATGAAAAAACTCGCAATCCTAGTCATTTCTCTCGCCACCGCCTTCACCGGCATTGCGCCCGCGCAAGCGTTCCCCGTGGTCAACATCGAGAAGCCGCAGCTGGCATCCGATATCCAGCAGGTGCGCAGCCCCAGAATTGTCCGCCACCGCAACTGGAACAACCACCATTGGAACAATGGCCGCTACCACTCGAACTATAACCGCCGCTACTATCGCGACGGCTACTACCATCGCCATAACAACAATGCCGGCGCGATTATCGGCGGACTTGCAGCCGGTGCGATCATCGGCGGCGCATTGAGCGCTGCGTCGCAGCCGCGCTACTATGGCGGCAACTCGCATACCCGCTGGTGCGCCGACCGCTACCGTTCGTACCGGGCTTCGGACAACACGTTTCAGCCCTATAATGGCCCCCGCCAGCAGTGCGTAGGCCCATAACCGGAACAACAGAAAACCCCGCCGATCCGGCGGGGTTTTTCTTTAGCTGCTTGACCGCAAGCTGCGGACCTTGCCGAGGATGTCTTCGGAAAGCGCCGAGACCAGAGCGCGGTCGGCGCCCTTGCGTGGAACGAGCACGAATTCCACATCCTCGAGCACCGGCAGCCGACCAGGCGAAATTTCCTTCAATCCTGACGGTGCCATGCTGCGCGGTTGCACCAGCACCCCCATTCCGGCACGCGCCGCCGCCGTAAGGCCGCTGAGGCTGCCGCAGGTGCAGACGATCCGCCACGCCACCTGCGTCCGCCCCAGTGCTTCCAGCGCGATGCTGCGGGTGACGCTTGGCGCCGGGAAGGCGATCAGCGGCAGCGGGTTCTGCGCCATGATATGCTCGGGATCACGCGCCAGCCACACCAGAGGCTCGCGGTAAACCAGCTTGCCGCGCGCATCCCCCAGCCGGCGCTTCGCAAGCACGAGGTCGATCTCGCCATTGTCCTGCATCTCATAGAGCGCACCAGAAAGAGCAACGGTGAGCTCCAGATCGACGGAGGGATGCGAGCGGACGAAATCTTCCAGCACCGCCGGGAGCTGGCTGGTGACGAAATCCTCCGAAACGCCGAGCCGCAACTTGCCGCGCAGACTGTTGCCGCGAAACAGAGACTGCACTTGCCCCTCGATCGAAAGCATCGCCCGGGCATGCGACAGCAGCGCCTCACCGTCTCCAGTCAGCACCACCTTATGCGTATCCCGCGCCAGCAATTTCCGGCCGACCGACGTTTCAAGCCGCTGAATATGCTGGCTGACCGTCGATTGCCCAAGCCCCAGGCGCTCGGCAGCCAAAGTGAAACTGCCCATCTGTTCGACGGCGACGAAGCTGCGCAACTGGGTAAGATCGAGCATTATAATCTCAATTCATGATAACTGTTATTCCTTGCATCCTGAATCATAATGGATGACAAAACAATGAACTTAGAATTGCCCGGGACCAGATCATGCGCCGCTTCCTGCCAGATACTTTCACGATCCTCCTCGTCTGCACCGTTATCCTCGCGTCGCTGTTTCCGGCGGACGGAGCGTTTGCTGGTTACTTCAGCATTGCCACGGATTTGGCGATCGCCCTGTTGTTCTTCCTGCACGGCGCGCGTCTTTCCCGCGACGTGGTGATCGCCGGCGTGCTGCACTGGCGTCTGCATCTGGCGATCCTGCTGACCACCTTCGCGCTGTTCCCGCTGCTCGGTATCGCGATCGGCTTCATCCCCGATACGATCCTGCCGCAGCCGCTCTATCTCGGCATTCTCTTCCTCTGCGTGCTGCCTTCGACGGTTCAGTCCTCGATCGCCTTCACCTCGATGGCCGGCGGCAATGTTCCGGCAGCGATCTGCTCGGCATCGGCATCGAACATCTTCGGTATGCTCCTGACGCCGCTGCTCGTCGGCTTGCTGTTCTCTGTCGGCGGCCATGGCGGCTTTTCTTGGGATGCGCTGGAGCAGATCATGCTGCAGCTGCTGCTGCCCTTCGTGCTCGGCCAGGTGTTGCAGCCGTGGATCGGTGACTGGATCCGCTCGAAAAAGAAGATCCTGATGCCTGTCGATCGCGGATCGATCCTGATGGTCGTCTACGTGGCCTTCAGCAAGGCCGTCGTCGAGGGTCTCTGGCATACGTTCTCGATCGGCGATATCGCCGTGGTCATCGTCCTCGATATGCTGCTGCTGGCGCTGGTGCTTGCGATCACCATGTACGGAAGCCGGGCGCTCGGCTTCAACAAGGCCGACGAGATCACCATCACCTTTTGTGGCTCGAAGAAGAGCCTGGCGAGCGGCGTTCCGATGGCCAACGTCATCTTCGCCGGCCAGTCGATCGGCGCCATCGTGCTGCCGCTGATGCTGTTCCACCAGATCCAGCTGATGGCCTGCGCCGTCATCGCCCAGAAATACGCGGCTGCCGCCGCAAAGCGGGCCAGCGCCAAGGAGCTCGAGGAAGCGGCAAGTCCGGCCTGACCGGCAAGTCCGGCACGCAATCAACAAAAAAGCGGCGCTCCACCGGAGCGCCGCTTTTCTTTTCAGTCCTGGGAGGGATTGATCAGTTGGTGACCTGAGCCTCGATGGCCTTGGGCGCGTTGACCGCCTCGGCGGCAATCGCAATCTTCCGGGGCTTCATGGCTTCAGGAATGCTGCGCAGAAGATCGATGTGCAACAGGCCGTTCTTCAGCGAAGCAGCAGTGACCTCGACGTGATCGGCAAGCTGGAAGCGGCGCTCGAAAGTGCGCTTGGCGATGCCGCGATAGAGGAATTCGCTGCTGTCGGCAGCATCTTCGCTTTTTTCGCCCTTGACGGTCAGGGCGTGCGCCTGGGCTTCGATCGAGATTTCAGTTTCATCGAAACCGGCAACCGCCATCGTGATACGGTAGGTGTTCTCACCGGTGCGCTCGATATTGTAGGGCGGATAGGTCTGGCCCTGATCGGGCTGAGCAAGGCTGTCGAGCATCGTGAAAAGACGATCGAAACCGACGGTGGAACGGTAGAGGGGAGAGAAATCGACGTGACGCATGGTGTCCTCCTTGGGAAGCGACGAGTTGCGAAAAACATGTCCCCGAAACCCCATATTCGGCAGCTTCGGAGCGGTTCGGCAGGCCCTTCCGGCGCCTGCAGAATTCAGATGGTGATCGATTTTCCGGAGTTCAAGTGCCGCCGATCAGACCGGTGAACCACGCATGAACGCCCGGTTCGGTATCGGTTCAGCCGCCCTGTCCTAGAAATCCAACCGTCGGGTAATCAAACTGGCCCGATGGCTGAAGTGCATCGTCCCTTCTTCTTCAGTCCGACTATGGACCGGCGTCGGGCATCCCTCTCGCCCCGCCGGTCTCTTTTTCCTGCAGGGTTGGCTGCCGGACGATCTTTAAGAGTTGATTTCAGCCTCGCGTGCATTATCCCCTACAATGGACGTTCATCGAGCAGCGGCAAATTCCATGGACCAGGTTCTCATCTCGACTCCAGACAATCCGGCCCCAGAGAACCGGACCGAGGGCTATTTCGAGACCTTTGACGGGCAGCAGTTGCGCTATGCGGTGTTTCGCTCCAGCGCCTCCGTCGCCAAGGGCACGGTCGTGCTGCTGCAGGGCCGCAACGAATATATCGAGAAATATTTCGAGACGATCCGCGATCTGACGGCGAAGGGCCTCTGGGTGGCGACCTTCGACCTGCGCGGCCAGGGCGGCTCGCCGCGCCTCGTCAAGAAGCGCCAGCACGGCCATGTCCGGCGGTTTTCGGATTATGAGCGCGATCTGGACATCTTCCTCGAGAAGATCGTGCTGCCGGACACCCGCCTGCCCTTCTACATTCTGGCGCATTCCACGGGAGCGCTGATCGCGCTTTCCGCCGCACCGTATCTGTCGACGCGCATCGAACGCATGGTCCTATCGGCACCGTTCATCGGTCTGATCGGCCAGGCTGCATCGGCCTCGACTATCCGTAGGCTGGCTTCCGCTGCATGCAGCGTCGGCTTGGGCACCATGGCGCTGAGCGCCAAACTGCGCGAGCCCGAGTTCCGCGACAACCCGCTGACGTCAGATGAGGTCCGCTTCGAGCGCAACGCCGCGATGATGCGCAATCACCCCGAACTGACGCTCGGCCCGCCGACTGCCCGCTGGCTGGTCGAATCCTTCAAGACGATCGACAAGGTGATGACGCCGAACCACCTGTTCTCCATCACCATTCCGACCGTTGTCATTGCCCCCACGCGTGACGGCGTCGTGCCCTATATCGCCCAGGAGCGCCTGTCGCGCTATTTCCGCGCCGGTCAGCTGGTGCCGGTCAACGGCGCCCGTCACGAGATCTTCCAGGAGCGCGATGTCTATCGCGCGGCCGCCCTTGCCGCCTTCCACGCCTTCATCCCCGGCAGCGATGCCGAGGCGATACAGGAAGTCGAAGCGATCGGCACCTGACGCCTAGCGCTGCAGGATGGCGATCGCCTGTTCGTAGACAGCCCGGCTGCCGGCGGCGATAATCGAACCGCCGTTTTCCGGCCGCCCGCCGTCCCAGGTCGTCATGATACCGCCCGCCTTCTCGACGACGGGAATGATGCCGCCGACGTCGTAGGGCTTCAGGCTGTTTTCGATCACGAGATCGATATGCCCGGCCGCAAGCAGCGCATAGGCGTAGCAATCGCAGCCATAGCGGAACAACCGCACCTGGCTTTCGATCTCCCGGTACTTGTCCATATCGCTGCCGGTGAAGAGATGCGGCGAGGTGGTAAACAGGATGGCGTTGGAAAGCGCATCACAATCGCGCACCTTGAGCTGCCGGTCGCCTTCCGGCCCGGTGTAGAACGAACCGCTCTGGTCGGCGAAATAGCGCTCTCCGGTGAACGGCTGCTCGATCATGCCCATGATGGCTTGGCCATTCTGTTGCAAGCCGATCAGCGTGCCCCAGACGGGTACGCCCGATATGAAGGCGCGCGTGCCATCGATCGGATCGATGACCCAGACATATTCCCGGTCGAGACCGACGCTGCCGTGCTCCTCGCCCAGGATACCGTGTTCAGGATAATGCGCCTCGATCAGCTTGCGGATCGCAGCTTCCGCCGCCTGGTCGCCTTCGGTGACCGGGTCGAACCCGCTGGCGAGCTTGTTGGTGACATCAAGGCCGGAGCGGAAGCGCGGCAGCGTTTCGGCCTTGGCCGCTTCGGCCAGACGATTGAAGAACGAGCGGTCGGGGAGCATTGGCGGATCCGTTTCTGGCCTCGGGATTGGCGCTTTTCATAGCGAAACTGCGTTAAAATGCAAACACTTCAGGCAATCGATCTTTATCTGCCTAATTATTTTGCACTGCAATATTTTGCTTGACGATTGTGCAGCGCAATAGTAGCTTCTTCTTACAGTCTTCTGACTGTAAATACCCTCCTTGGGTGTTTCCTCCCTAGACTTAGCCGCGCTGCAGAGCGCGGTTTTTTTTGAGTATTACCAGGGAGTTATTCGGCCGCCAGCGCCGTATCGTCGGCAAAACGCTGCACGTAATCCGCCATCTGCCGCATGAAGCTCGTCACCGCATTGGCAATCACCGGGAAATCAGCCCGCTTTTCCAGCGTGACCTCATCAACGTAGATCGAGCGGTTGACCTCGATCTGCAGCGCATGAAGGCCCCGCGACGGGCGCCCGTAATGCTCGGTGATGAAGCCGCCAGCATAGGGCTTGTTGCGAATGGCCGTGAAGCCCATCTCTTCGAAGATACTGATAGCAGTGCGCGACAACTCGGCGGAGGCCGACGTTCCATAGCGGTCGCCGATGATGAAATCCGGCCGCTGGTTGCTGCCGGCAACCCGCACGTTTCCAGGCATCGAATGGCAATCGATCAGCACACCGAAGCCGAACTGCACATGGGTACGGGCAATCAGCCGCCGAAGTGCGGCGTGATAGGGCTTGTAGACGCTCTCGACGCGATCAAGCCCTTCCTGGACCGGAATGCGCCGCGCATAGATCTCCATGTTTTCGGCGACGATGCGCGGGATGGTCCCTAGACCGCCTGCGACGCGCAGCGAATTGATGTTCGCATAGGACGGCAGAAGCCCGTCGAACATTCGCGGATCGAGTTCATAGGGTTCACGGTTAACGTCGAGATAGGCCCGCGGGAAGTTTGCGAGCAGCAGCGGCGCACCGAGAAGGCTCGCCGCCGAGAACAGTTCATCGACGTAGTGATCCTCCGAGCGGCGGATCGAAATGCCCTGAAGACGCGACTGAGCGATAAATTCCGGTGGATAAATGCGGCCGCTATGGGGGGAATTGTAAACGAAGGGAATGGTCTGCGACACGGGCTCACGTATCTCAAAAAGCTCGTATTCGCGGATTTCAGGCACCTTCTACCCTCTTAACCATGTCGTTCGAGGCTTGCTTGCCCCATGTTGCCAGTTGCCCGGCCGCAAGTCCATACTATGTACAGGGGATGACAGCCACGGGTGGTCACTTCACCGGTTGTTTACCGGGGAAGGACTAGTGTATTGGCTGGAGCCTCCCGTAAAAATTCATCTCACCAGCGGTCTGGATAATGACTCAGAAGATACTGCTTGCAGAAGACGACAACGACATGCGCCGCTTCCTCGTGAAGGCGCTCGAAAAGGCAGGCTACAAGGTTCTGTCCTACGACAACGGCGCAAGCGCCTATGACCGGCTCCGCGAAGAGCCCTTTTCGCTTCTGCTGACCGACATCGTCATGCCTGAAATGGACGGCATCGAACTCGCGCGCCGCGCGACCGAACTCGATCCGGACCTCAAGGTCATGTTCATCACCGGTTTTGCTGCCGTGGCACTGAACCCTGATTCGAAGGCACCGAAGGATGCAAAGGTCCTTTCCAAGCCTTTCCACCTCCGCGATCTCGTCGACGAAGTGAACAAAATGCTTGCCGCATAAGGCTTGCAGGCGTCAGGTCACAAAACTTCAAAAAAGCCTATTGACGGCCCCAAAGGTTTTGTGATCTATGCGCCGCCATCGGATGGGCGTGTAGCTCAGCGGGAGAGCACTACGTTGACATCGTAGGGGTCACAGGTTCGATCCCTGTCACGCCCACCATCCGATCCCCTTGTTCCGTAAGGGGAATTCGCCAAGTCCAAGTTTGGTGATTTTCTGTCTGACATAGCCTTGCCCATTTATTGCCCACGAAACCGCCGTTTGGCGGCTTTCAGGAAGTCCGGGTGATGATGCCCATAGACTTTGCGGATCATGTTCTCTGAAGTGCCGGAGAAGCCCGCCACCTCCCAAATCGGATCGCCCCGCTGCATCATCCAGGTCACGCACGTGTGCTTGAGGATGTGAGGCGTAACGTCCTCGCCGAGCCCGGCCAGTTCCCGTGCGCGGGCAAAGCCTTTTCGCTCTTTCAGGATAAGTCGGCCGTGATACTCGACAGGGCCGACAGCAGTCAGTCGCCGCCAGCGCTCGACGTGCGGCACGAGGTTTCCGGGAATTGGCACCGGCGGACGGCGCTTGTTCGTTTCCCGCTCGCCCTGCCCTCGCCGGTAGAGGATGCCGTGGTGGATATCGAACCAGCCACCAGCTGAGTTGACGCCCCACCGAAGCCTCAGGATCGCTTCGTGTCGTGTTGCCGAGTACAGACCTATCAGGATGAACCTGGCGACATGATAGGAGGGGCGAAACATCCGGCCCCACTTCACCGGCCGTCGCGTCTCTATGTCCAAGGCCGTGACTGTTATACCAAGCGCGCCAGCGATCAGGCTGGCAGCCTCCTGACGGGTTAGCCAACGCTCCCGCGGAGGCGCCTTGTTGGGCAGCGTCACCGGCACCGGGACAACAAGCTTCTTTTCCTTGAAGGCGAATGTCAGAGCAGCCCCGAGCGTTTCCAGCTCGCGACCTGCGGTGCCCTCTTTGACAGAGCGCTTTCCCACCTTGCCTGCTACACGCGCCGCCACATATGCGCGGCAGCTTGCGCCATCCACGAAAGCGCAATTCTGCGCGCCAAAAAAATCGAGGAGATGCACCACGTGAAAACCGACCAACTCCGGATGAGCCATCTTCGGCGCGCGTTCTGCGCTGTAGAAGAGTAGCACGTCAGCAATCATCACCTCGTGAGGCTCTCCCCGTTTCCAGTCTGGTTTGTGCTTTTCAGCGAGGTAGGTTTCGAGGAAGCGATCAGCGCCAGCGCTGTCATCCTCGCCGCATCCTGTGCTGACCTCAATTGATCCGTCGAGGATGCCCCATACGGATGGCCGGCCCTTTCGCTTGCGGAGATATTTGCGGGCCCCGATTGATTTGCGCGGCATCTGTCCCTCATGCGCTTGATGTCGTTCATTGTCGTGTAAACGCGGCGGCCGAAGCGTTCGAACGCCAGAGTTCCGCGCTCGATCTCGCGCTTCAGTCCATCGGCCGTCATCGACCCATCCGGAAACGCCAGCGCCGCCGCCACCTTTAGGGAAAGAGGCGCGTCGTCCTCGACGCGCCCGATTTCAGCGATTGACTTCATGTCGCCTTCCTCGCCGTGCTACGGCCCTCTTCGAGCAGCGTCCTGACCCGCTCCAATCGTGCCTGGCAGTCGTCGGCAATGCGGTCGAGGGCATTCGCGTCTTCGCGGAAATCAGCATCAATGCCGTTGATCGCCAGATGTAGCGCATGAAGATACGTCAGCGCCATTTCGAGCTGATCGACGCAATCGAGGAAGTTGAATTCGACCTTCATTCGGTCCATGTCGGCACCTCCCCGACCTTTCTGACGAAATTTGTGACCCATCTTTCAAAGTCATCCCAGCCACCATCGTCACAGCGGGCGCGACCAAAATAGTGAGAATAGCCAAGGGAGTTTCCTGCTAGCGATATCACGGGCTCTTCGCGAACAAGGTATTCCCATATCGAGCCATCCACGCTCACCAGGTAGATCCCATCGCCATCAAACGGCTGGAACGTCACATCACCCTGCAAGCAAAAGCGAAAAGACCCGTCTTGGCGGGCGCTGTAGAACTCCGGGTGCAACTTCGTCGTCGGGTGCATGCGCTGGAGGATGTCGCGCAGCTGAGCGACACAATTCTCGAGCTGCTGCTCATCGGTGGGCTGCGGTAACCGGAAAGTCTTCTCGGCTACCGCAGCGCTCGCCGCTACCGGCAATGTTGCGGCGGCGCTAGCGGCGGCGATCTGGAAGAGTTTGCGGCGGGAGACGACACTTGCGCCCCGGCCACCATTTGCGTTATGGTCCGTCTGCATTTGATACCTTTCAGGTGTTAGAAAAGGCTCCGTCGGTTCCTACGCCGAGACGGAGCCTTTTTCGTTGTAATGCCTGTTATCGTTCTGCACTGCCTGCTGCAGATGGTAGATGATCTCAGAATTCATGGACCTGAGGTTACGGTCAGCCGACTGCTTAACCTGATCTCGAAGTCCCTCTGGCAGCCTCACCACGAACTGATCTGCGCCACGCGAAGCCGGTTTCATCGTCGATTTCTCCGTAATAGTAAATTACTACCGTACAAGACTCATAGTTATTTACTATGATTGTGTCAATCGCGAATGGTAGTTATTTGCTATGATGGGGCGCAGACGATCGGAGTGATAATGGCTAGGGGCGATTTTCCCAGTACAAAGCAAGCGCAGTTCAATCTTCGGCTTCCAGATGGGATGAGAGATCGCATCGGCCACGAGGCCAGCCGATCCGGTCGTTCAATGAACGCCGAAATCGTTGCCCGCCTCAGCTTCACGTTGAACAGTGATCTCGGCGATCGTGAAGAATTGAATGAGAAAATAAATCGCTACCAGCTGCATATGCGGGAATACATCCAGCAAATCGCCCAAGCGATAACATTGAAAAACAGCTACAAGTTTGCGCTTGAGCACGCTGAAAGTTCTAACCGACAAAATTCCATTTTTCTCGAATCACTTTGCCATCTGATTGCTGCAGACCCTGACGTTCCCAGCCACTTGCGCGAATTCGCGACCAGAAGTCTCGAAAGCTTTTCGTTCCATGAAGAGGCCGAAACCACAGAGCCGGAAAAGCTTTCGTCGGAGATTGGAGACACCGAAGATGAACTGCAGAAAATCATCAAGGACGTGAAGGAAAACGCCGCGGAGCGCGCAGCAAACGATCCTTGGACGCAGGCTTTCGGCAATAACGGAATCTATACCACGGTCGATATTTCACAACGTGACGAACGCCGAATCCCTGACGCAGCGCATGAGGAAAAGGCAGAAGAAGAGTAGAGCCCGCGAGAGAACGGGTTGAAAAAGTGAAGCAGCGCAACCGAGACAAAAAAGCTGCAGTTGCAGGGGCGTCTAAGAAGCAAGTCAGTTAAATGCCCGAGGTTCGGGCTTTCCGGTGGAGAAAATTCCCAACCACCAGTTCGCCAACTTGGCGATCTGATTTCGATGGGTCGGCAGATTTGCGGACCCTATCAAGTCGCCAACTTAGCGACCTGAAACGCGGTGGAACAGCTCCCCCGCCTTTTTTTGAGCAGTCGCCAACTTGGCGAACCCTGATCAGCAAACGACAGTTTGTCGTCCGCTAAAGGAGGTTGGAGTGAGTTCGGAAGATTCCACTGGGAAAGACGCTGGCGAGCTTGAAGAAGCAAAACTGTCGTACGAGGAGTTTGTTGCTGACATCAGCAAGAAGCTCGCCGTGGCCGAGAAGCGCCTTGATCTACCCGCAGGCACACTGGCGGAGTTTTATCGTGAACCGGACTACATTTTCGTCATTAAGATCATTGCCGCCGCAGAGCCGATCGTCAACGAACTCATTGAAGCTGGCATGAGTCGAAGCTCTGGAGGTCTTGGCGGACGCTCGAACAAGGAAATGTTCGCTCCGATCGCGGCGTTCGCAACGGACAAGCTGCCTCTGTCAGGGCGCGCCAGCAAGATCGAGTTGGCGCAGCGCCTGGAAATGATCAACGACGACGACATCGATTTCTTAGAGACGATCGCTGTAATTCGGAATCGCTACGCCCATAACATTCGCAACGCGAGCAGGCCGCTTGTAGACCTTTTGAAAGAAGCCTCCAGTCACAATGCAAAGATCTCCAGGAAGCTTCTCTATGGCATGGATGTAACATTCAGTGAGCTACCTAACGGCTTCTGCAAAGTGCTAATTGGGTGGGGTTTCTCCGTGTTTCTTGAGCATGCCGAGGAGCGCCTACATGTACCGAGCGGCGGCCTGTTTGGCCTACTTGCGCCGCTGCAGAGCGACGAAACTGTCGATTATTCTGCGTGGAAAAAAGAGCCTAAGCGATGACAAACCATTCCGCCACCGCGCGGCGGGATCGATCTCTAGTTAACTTGAGCTGCAAAATGCTTCATGGATTGCCCCTCTTCGCCACAGACACTGAAATCGCAACTGCGGTCGTCGGCGAGAAGCGAGCGGCCGAGTGGGTATCGAAGGCCCTTCCAGCTCTAGAGAAGCTACCTGGCTTCCCGAAAATCGACGCACTTCATGGCGGCCGGCCGGTTCCCGTGCTCAACCTCTTCTATGAAAACTATCTTCGCCTTCCGTCTGCAAAAGGCCTGCCGGATGGCGTTGAGGGAGAGTGGTCCCCAAGGAGAACAAAATGAGCCGAGGGAGCTTCCGCCAGGCCGATATCGAGCGGCTTCTGCGCGCGGCGCGAAATGAACACGCGGTTGTCCAGCTCGATCTGAAAACCCTCATCGCGACGATTATCCCGATGGCTGACGACTACAGCGCTCCTCAAGTCTCCACCATGTATGCGCCGGATGGCAAAGAGAACTGGGATGACGACGAGCTCGATCGCGAGCTGGAAGAATTTGAACGGCGAAACGCTGCACTTCCGCTACCCAAACAAAGTCGGCAGGCAAAAGCCGCCGCACGGAAAAAGCTTCAAGCTCCCGAGGATCGCGCACTCGATCGACTGCTTGCGACGGCCTCCAAGCAGCAAGATGAGAAGGCCGAACGGCGTAAGGAAGCGCGCAGGAAGACGTGAGAACCGCTAGCGATTTGAACGGTTTCGGTGGGGAAATTCCCCACCGCGCGAGCCGCAGGGGGCGGCAAATTTGCGGACCCGATCAAGTCGCCAACTTGGCGACCTGAAACGCGGTGGAACAGCTTCCCCGCCTTTTTGAGGGGTCGCCAACTTGGCGAACCCTCATCAGCAAACGACAACTTTTCGCCCGCTGCAGCCACCAACGCAAACGGACTTGCAAATCTGCAGACCCGTGATTAGATTCGCCAACTTGGCGAACCTACGGACAGATTGTCCCCCAAAGCACCACCTGCGCGCTTCGGCGCGAAAAGCATGCCGGGGATGCGACGGTCAAAATAGCGGTAGTTTGAACAGGCGCACAAGCCAGAGCGGCAGCAGCCGCTTCAACGAGATAAGATCGCGGCGGATTTCCCGGAGAAAATGGATGAGGGCTGCGGCACGGTCATATATCTCGATTGCGCGTGCAGCATCGATATCTTGCCGGCTACTTTCAAACTCGCCACCCGTCGCCGCGGTGAACAAGTCAATCGAAAGAAGCTGATAGCGACGTTGAGACAAGCGGCAAATCCGGCCAATCTGCTCGTAGAGAAGGGTGGTTGCTGCATGAGATGCCCTGACCTTAGCTGCGGCCGCACGCTCCTTCTCCGCCCTGTCGGGAACGGTCAGCCAGTAATCTTGCGAAACGTCGCGAAATTTTTCGATGTCTTTTATGTGCTCGTTGACGAGCGACACATCTTCGGCGCGCGCGACACGATACTGCTGCAAGAACCAACCCAGCAACGCGCCCGCGACAAGAAAGAAAAGTTTCCCTTCTGTGTCAGCATCAAGCATGGACGGCGTCTATCGGCTCCGGTTTGGCTTCGTCGATGTAGTTCCAGATGCTGTCGCGAAAGATCGCTAGATGTGGCTTTGAACAGGTCACGACCAGATAGTCGGCGAGGTCCTGCTTGCTGAACAGCCCCTTTCGGACCAGCCCCGCAAACGCCTCCTCAAGGAAGGATGACCCGAACGTCCTCACCCCATCAATATCAATTTCCACCCTGGAGACGCCGCCGTTGCGCGCAGACAAAAGTGCCGGGAGAAGAAATTCCTGCCGGAACCTCTCCCCGTTGTAGCTGCCGTCAGCGGGGTATCTCCCGGACGGATAAGCGCTGAATTCCTTAGCGAGATCGATCTGCATGACTATTGAACCATCTCAACGCGCGAAAGTTCCACCTTCCACTCGACCAGAGTGCCGCCAATTGAGTGCGGAAAAGATCCGGAGCGGAAGCGGCCGTTCGTGTCGCGGAGACACCATCCCCCGCGGCTCAGCACAGCCATACTACCACGGCCCACGCGCTCTATGGTAGAGATCATTTGAGGTAGCCCTTTTCCGCGATATTCCTTGTCGGTTCTGGATCCACCGTATTTCATAGCCGCCCGTATGTAGGTTCCGTCATTCTGAAATTCAAATGAGCCGGTCTGCTTCAATGTCCGGCCGAGGTAGTTCATAACCTCCTCGCGTCGGCTGATGCGGGGGTAGGTGATCGGAATTGTTATACCCTGATCGTAAACCACAACCGTTAAGGAATTATCGCGCCTATCAGCGGTTGCCGAAACCCACAGGCGGCCAACGTGTGGATAATCCGGTTGATAACCAGCCGGATAGGCGTGGTTAGTAACGTTGCTGATCGCCTCGCTCAAGCCGGTCAGTACGTCGATCATCACGCTCTCTGGAATAGCATGGACGGGCAACATGAACTTGCCGAGCGCCTGAAGCGCGTTATCGACCTTTGCGAGATCATCGGCATTCTTCATGCTAACAATCCTCATCGTCCGGGTGTCGCCCTCTTCGATCACCACATCCGGCCGCTCGGGGGATATTCCCACAATTTCGAAGAAACCGATCTGGTAAAGTTTGCGGAAGACATCGTCATTCCAACGGTGCAGGTCGACGGTGTAGGGAATCTCCAGAGACATCATTCGCAAGCGCTCATATTCAGCAGCCAAGACGACGGCGGCATTCGTCGAGATCGATTTCGGCGACGAAAAATCGAAATAGCCGCGAATTTGAGGCAGGCGGTTGCGACGCCCACGTTGGAGCAGTCTAGTCTTTGCCTTGACCGTTGACTGCGCACCCTTGCGCAATCGCTCAACGAACTCCATCGAGGCCCGCGTATGCGTCAGGAAGCAAAGATTTTGTGGTGGTCTGACGGCCTTGCCAGTACAGATTGCCCACTCCGGCTCACCACCTTGCCAGATCATCACCCGGTGAGAACTAGGTCCATAGTGCGGCATTGGCCGTGGCCTTCTACCGTAGCTCCTCTGTCGTCGGACTTCATTTCGCGCCCTGTACAGCAACCAACGCTTTCTGTTCAAAGTGAGTTTCTTCAACGGCTACGATCTCAAAATGATATCAGGTGCCGCCTGGTTTTTGACGCGTGGCGGGGCGCGACCGGCATAGCACTTTCAACTCTTTCTTGTAAAATCTATTCGCTGCTTCGCGCGATCGAGCGAGGCCACTTTGCTAGCGACCGCCGCGCTCGTTTAGCCACGGTGGGGCGGCACAGGGAAGCAAGTTTGCCGACCCGAAGGTGGCTCAATTGGAAGATGAGGCAGAGCACAGAGAGCGTGACCATAACGAAGGCATGAAGGCCGTCCGCGCGCTCTGTAGTGACGTTGCGTCTCGGCTGGGCACAGAAAGCGAATCGTTAGCAACCAATGACATCAAGAGAAACCCTGCCAGTCATTAAAGATCCGCCGTCCGCAAAAGTCCGCGATGTCGCCATGGCATTTCTCGGGCTGGTGCCCGGCGTTTCAAGCTTTGCTCAGCTTATCGCCGGAGAGATATGGGAAGATCCTCGCGGTGCGGCGGTGAAGCAGTTTGCGGTGGATCTCGCCGAACGCTTGGTCGAACTCGAAAACCGGGCCGATATCGACCTGCCGGAAATTTTGGCGCGACCTGAGACCCGTCCTCTCCTTATCCATGCTTTCGAAGCCGCTAACAAATCTCTTGGGGATCGAAAAATGGAGGCTCTTAAGAACGCCGCGGCTCAAGGGATTTTTGAACGAGGCTATGCGTTTGATCTATCGGTCATGGTGTTCTCGCTGCTCGACCGACTTACCGAAGGTCACTTGAATATCCTACGTGCAACTCAGCATTTTAATCACCAATACCGTGGGCACGCCTGGCCTAGTGTTTCCGATCTTTCGATCCACGATGTTCCTGTATCTGTGACCGCGGAAGGAATGAGGGAGCCAGTTGAGACCATTTTCAACGGCGGTGGCTTCTCGGACAACTTTCTAGTGCGCGTAAATAGAATGCTGATCGACGATTTGCTCAATATGGGCCTGCTCAAATCTGTGGGGGGCCAAGCAACAGGGATTGTTAGCTTCTCGTCGACTGGTCCCACCAATGTTCCCTACTCCGTCCAGTTCACTGAGAAGGGGAGGCTGGTCTATGAGCACATTTTCCCAACTGATCCCGATCTCTGAAGCTGCAGGCCGCTGGAGAAAACGATGCCAGGCGTGATGCTTACTAACTATCCGGCAGTGGCGAAGACATGAAAATTGTGCACAACTGTAAAATGTACGTGACTGCGGATTTCTGCGCGATCATTTTCCCGTTGGGCAAGGGGAAATACAAAGATGACTGACAGAATTCAGCAGGTTGTTGATGCTCTGAACGCACTGGCTAAGGCAGTTGAGGACCAGGGCGCACCCCACGGCGGAAAAACCATGCGGGAGTTGTTTGGCTGGAACTGCCCTCCGCTCAACGCCAATCAGCTAGGATCAATGGCAAGACTACTCGCCGGCAAGATTAGCAAGATCCCCGATGAGAATCTGAACACCAAGTTCGCACCTGCCACGGTAACTGCACGGATAGATGATTTTGCAGGGCACATCTTGCCATATCTCTGGAATGGGAACGGTAACGGCGCCGCTCCCCAATACTTCAGCCTCTTGCAGTGGATCGACCTTGTTTTCGAACCGGTTTATGAAGTGCAAACGGATTGGGAAAAGCTTGCAGCTGATGGCATGCTTCCCAAGAAAGTTACCAGCAAGCTGCGAACGTATAAATCGCAGATCACGCGGCTTGATGTTGATTTCGATAAGCTGACTGAGAAAATCACCTACATAAACCAGGCCCATGACGCTGCAGAAGCGCTTCCAACCGACCTTGAGACGCTACGGGCAGCGAACGACGAAATCGCTGAGGCGAAGGCGGCAGCGGAACGGAACAGAATTCTTTCCGAAGCTGCGCATGTGGAGATCGGCGAGCTTCTCGCTCTCATCAAAAACAGCGAATTTGAAGCAAGACAATTGGTCAAGAACACAGAAGACGCCTACAGCGCGGCTACGACACGCGGCCTTGGCGAATCTTTCCAGAAACGCGCAGATCGGCTGGCATCATCGATGTGGACGTGGGTCGCGGGCCTTGTACTGGCACTTGGCATGGGCGCAATAGTTGGTCACTACAGAGTTGGCGCCCTCCAGGACCTGTTGATGAAAAATGCGGGATCAGGAGCGGTTACCCTGAGCACACTCCTCGCCGTTATCAGTGTCGCCGCGCCAGTCTGGTTCGCCTGGATCGCGACCAAGCAGATCGGTCACAGGTTTAGGCTCTCGGAGGACTACGCTTTTAAAGCCTCAGTGGCACAAGCTTACGAAGGTTACCGTCGCGAGGCTGCAAGGGTCGATGCCGATTTCGCCAAAAGGCTCTTCGGTTCTACGCTCGACCGCCTCGACGAGGCACCTATCCGATTCGTCGAGCACGAGACTTTTGGGTCCCCTTGGCATGAGATCGTAAAAATGCGTTACGGAGCAAAAGCCAAAACCCCACCTGAGCAGCGTAAAAATGCAAGCGACTCATCGGCGACGGCGCTTGAGTCGGAATGATATCCTGTCGCGATTTGCCGCTAAGATAGGAAATGAGCCGCGGGAGCTTCCGCCAGGCAGATATCGAGCGGCTTCTACGCGCCGCGCGAAACGAGGTGGAACAGCTCCCCGCCCTTTTTTTGAGAAGTCGCCAACTTGGCGAACCCTCAGCAAACGACAGCTTGTCGCCCGCTGCTGTCGAATCGCCAACATGGCGAAACGGGTGGCAAATCTCAGATCGCTAAAGGTGGCTAATTTCGCCACCGACTGACAGCACACGAGAGAGATCTCAATGAAAACCTACACCGTTTCTCTTCCAATTTGGCTATCAAGGGTAATTCAATACATACATCCGGCCGGACGGCCGTCATCGTTCTATCGAGAGGCGGCACGATCTGCGATCAAAGAGCTTGTGTTTGTCACTGAGATTTTAGCGGTAAGCGCAGCCGCTATAGCGGCGGGGATTCTGGCGCATAGCGAGCTGTTGAAACAGGGTGGCATAGCGCTTGTAATTATTTCGCTAGTTTATGTGCAACTTTTCTTGCCGCTGAGTTGGCCGGGGCAGAAACCTTCTTGGACGTACTTTTGCATCAACGTCGCTTATCAGATTATCAAGATGGCCGTGATCGTTGGGTTGTCCATAGTTTTTCCGGCTTGGGTGATGGGGCTCGTGGAAACCGCGCTGCAGCTGTCGCCCTGATCAGCAAACCACAGCTTGTCCCCCCGCTGCAGGCGACCCAGTCGCCAAAAAACGGGCGTGCAGATTTGCGGACCGGCATAAGGTGGCTGATTTCGCCACCAGCGGACAGATTGTCCGCGAGATCAAAGAATTCTCCGGCGTTGCGCGTCCTTCACCACGGCGATCATCTTAGCAGGCAGCTCTGCATCACGCCTTGCAGGCCTTGCCGCTATTGATCGCATCGAGGAGCGCCCTGGTTTCGCTTTATAGCCGCGGCGTTCACGATGAACTCGCCATCGGAGAGCATGGCCGGTATGCTGCCGCTGGTGGATGAGCCGGGACCGCGTATCTGGCCCCCTGTGGCCGCTTTGGCGGTGCCACCCTGAGCGAGGTGTCAAAACCAGTTTGGTCTCCATCGAGCAAGCAAGGCAAGGCTGAATGAGCGGGCAGATCGAAGCCAATTCCCCCGCTCTTGATGAGCTGCCATGTGGCCGCGCACCGCCGTAATTGCGGCGATTTCGGCTTCTGAACCAACAACGCGTGCACCGTCTTCACGAATGCAATTGACAAGCTCGGCCAGTTTCATTTGCTCAAAAGCATCGAGCAAAGGCTTTAACAACAAGTTCGCATCCCGCCCCATGTCAACACTTCTGGTTAAGTCATGTCCAACCAGCCGCAGTGCATGCATATACGCATTTCTCTGCACGTAAATTTTATCAAAACCCTCTAAGAGCTTCATCAGTGAGTTTTTTACCCAATCGTCCTGAACTTCAGAGAAGGTGCTCAGGAGGAGAGATCTAGATCTATCGTAACCAAACTTCTTGCTGGAAAGAACCCAAGCCCGCGCTTGCGCGTCAGACGCCACTATCCCTCCGACCATGCCTCGGCAAACCTGTTCGTAGAAGCCGTTCGCTACCGATATTGCTTCGAGTGTGAAGCCGCCGTCAATTAAGGCGCGCAGGCGGTTTGTTAACACGTCCAGCGGAAGACTATTCAGCTCCACCACTGGCTGCGCTACATCCCAACTGCCCGAGATGTTGAATGAATGAGGAGGCTGTTGGCCGAACTGCCAAAAATGATGGATGCCTTCTTCGTCACGAAGGAGACACAGGTGCTGTTGCTGAAGGTCCAATTCCTTGATGAACCCCACGGAGTCGCCACCAAATTCCTTATTGAATTCACGAGCCACGTTATTGGCTACATCTATCGCCGCCCTCCGCAAGAACATAGGAGCAAGGGCGAGCAATGTCCGCATGTCAGGACTGTCACCTACTCGACCGTATCGAACCAAATCGTACTGGAGTCGATCTTCAATTGACGAGTGAAATGGGCCAAACCCGACCCTATGCTCCGACCGATAAAGAGCCCATAGATCCTTTACTGAAAACTCCACCTCCAACAGTCCTTGCTGAAGGGGCGGGACTAGATCGGGAAGAGGGTGGGTTTCAAGTCCCAACCAGGACAGCGCCGCCACCATGGGATTTTGAGGATTATCGGGATGGTTTGAAAGACGAATGCCAACGCTTGTCCAAAATGAATCTTCATCTGAACGATAACGCCAGTCGGTGTAGAGAGGTCCCGCAAGATGAGGCCACGGTCGCGGGAAGAAGAGGCAAAGCTTCAGATGGGAGCATTGAGGAAGGATTGCCTTGGGGGCAATTCCCCGATCCTCTAAAGTCCGTGACGCGATCGCAGCGTCCAGCAACTGCCGTAACGTATTCTGACTATCAGCGGGAACGAAGCCAAGGTTGGTGTCATGCCCTGTTACCGCGCCACCCCTACCGTTGACGGTGGAAAAGAAAGTGAACTCTGGCTCTCTTATTTCACAGACACCCCGTTCAATCTTGTCGAGAAGATCTCGGTAGTGCCGGTTGCCCGCATCGAGGGGAACCAGTGTCTGGGTATTGTTAACTGGATCAAGGAGGTTGTAACCAATCACCGCGCCTTGCCAATTATAGGCCTTCACTACGAAACGAATGTTATCCAATTCTCCCAACATCAATCCCCAAGTTTACCCCACTTAGGGAAATACACCGCGCACTACTAATCGCAAGTACATTTCCAATGCGGAAGTGGATAGCTTCCACCTCCACTCCCAGCGTCAGGATCGCGATCTTTCGCTGCGCTTTCTCTGATGATGCATTGCGATCTCCTCTCAGCATGACGTTGGAAGGCGGAAGACGCCCGTAGAGAAAGATCGCCCCGCGGTAATTCCCGCGCCAATGAGGCCCGTAAGCGCGCCGGCCGCTGCCGATCCTGAGGCTATGCCGAGACCGGCCAAAAGCGGACCAGCAAGAAGGGGAGCAAGGAAAAGCGCCGCGATCGACACCACAACCGACAGGATCGACCGAAAGAAGCCTTTGCCGGGAACAGCCACGATATTGAGTGTCACGCCGGATTTGATGCGCACCCGCTTCCAGTTCTCGACCGGTATCGCGTGGCCGCTCATCGAGACGTACAGACGGGCAGTGTCGATACCGAACACCGCCCGGCATTGCTGAATGATCTCAACTACGGTAAGGCCAGGCGAAACGCGCAGGTGAAATCGCTCCTGGCGGATCGGCGACGGGCGCACCCAGATATCGACGCCTTCGCCAGGCGCGATGATTTCTCCGACGAGAGCAGCGCTTTTGATGATCTGGTTCATGCTGGCATCCTTTCCAAGGTGGGATCGATTGGCTTGCCAATTTCGTCGGGCCACCGGCAAAGCGTCCGGATCTCGACGCCATCGGCACTGATCGTCGCCAGCTCGCAATGGCCGCCAACGAGACGCAGGATCTTCCCGGTCTCGGGAACCACCTCAAGCTTCCGCCGGGCGATCTGCATAAGGGTTGCGCCGTGAAGAGGCGGGAAATCCGGCCGCACGATGTCCGGAGTGGTAATGCCTATCGCCGCAAGCTCGTCGAGCGTCACAGGCGGTCCTGCCTGCATATCGGAAGTACCCAGCGAAAAGAGGGCGAACGCCGGGAAGTCGTATCGGCCGTGGCAATGGATGAAGAAGTGGCACGGGCCGCCTGTCTCGGAAAAGGCAGCAAGCAGAAATTCAGCCTCGAAAGGATCGCTGCGCGCTTTCAGCCCCGCGAAGTAGTCGCCGATCGCTGCGAGGCAGGCATCCATGCCGCGGTTCGCCGAGTGCCGCTCGAAATAGGCCTCCATCTCGCCGACGATCTCGGCAATCCGCCCGGCGGGCCGTCCCCGGCATGCAATGACAAGCGGGAAGGTATCGGAGGCGAAAAGCTTGCGCCGGACGCCCGCCAGAGCACCATCGTCGTGGAAGAAACCGCCATCGGTCAGGACGTGCACGCGATCTGAGTAAACGAACGAATAGATTGCGCTCATTTTTCAACATTCCCAAGTCTCACAGCTGCCATAGCTTCTGTCAGTGAGCGACCCTCAAGAGGCCGCAGCTCAGTCATTGTCCCTCGAAATGCTGCAGCACGAACCAGCGAGACCTCCATCACGCGAGCGCGGGAAACGTAGCGAACCGATCGTTCATTCAGTTTTGAGGACAGGAATTTTGCGCCAATGCTGAGTGAGCGATATCCCGCCAAGTATCCCTCCAAGACTGCACGCCCGGCGGCGTCGGCATGAATATCGTAGGCCATATGAAGACCATTCGCAGCCTCGACCAAGCTGACGCGGGGAGCCAAGACCTTTGAAAAGGAATGGTCGTGCAACAACGGCACCTCGGCCTCCGGCTGAAAGCAACCCTTTGCATATTCCGTCGCACCCCACCCCTTCAAGTCGGCGACCTGATGATAAGCCGTGGCTAGTCCAACGAGACGAAGTAGCGCTGGCGGGCCATCTAGAAGCCGACGTATCGCGGCAAATCGCGTCGTTCGTTCGTTATTTGCCTGCGGTCGCTCCTCAATGCGGGTTACCTTTGCAGGCGCGCGAACCGAGGAATAGATGAAGGCACTTCTAGGTGGCTGGTATGTCCAGGAACCGCCAGGCTCGACAGCGGTGATAAGATCACTCATGGGCGAATTTCTCTGGGCAGGCGGTCGAGGCTGATGTAACCGCGCTGCGCGGACGCTGTGAGCCAGAGCGAAAATTGTGAGCCCTTTTCGGCAACGCCGCCCGCGCGGATGCCCATTGGGTCGAGATCAGACCAAGCGACCTGAGCCCCATTCAGCCGCTGCGCCAGTCGCTGGTACTGAACCGCGAGATGCGACGCTTCAGCCATTTTCTCAGACAATTCGCACAGCAGCTGGCGAAGGTCCGGCGCGATCATCTGGCAGATTTTCGCCGATGCATCGAGCCGGGCCTGCGAAATCCGGTGATGCAGAACGTTGATGGCATCCTGAAGATCCCGCGCCTCCCCGCGCAGCTTGGCGTTTCCTCCTCCAGCGGGAGTGGTGCGTCGTGTGCAGCAGTTTCGCCGAGGAGCGAGGCGACGCGGTCGTTTCGAATCTCGGGCTCTTTGTCGCGCCCCTGCATCTTCGACGCTTTTCGATCGCGAAGGATTTCATTGTTCTTTTGAATATTACCCTCGACAATTGACAAGCGACTGCTGAGGTTGGCGCGCTTTGCGATCAGGGAAGCGTAAGCCTCGGAAACTTCCTCCAACTGAGGAATTTCAGGCATTTTCCAAATGGCGGGTTTCGAGCTACTCGAAAACATTGCGATCGTCCTTCTGTTTGTCTGGACGGAAGATCGCGCCAAAAATCATCCACTAAAACTATTTCGTGGATCAATCTTTTCATCTGCGCGCATTTTTCTTCTTAGCCTTTCGGCGATCGAACGGATGCCATCTCCATCAGAAACCGTCGCGGCGACCTTCCGGAGGGCTTGGTTGAGTGATTTTGCCTTTCCCCGTTGGAGGAGCCACCGCGCCTCTTCGATCAAGCCCTCGTCATTGATCACGGGCCGTCCGCCAGGCTGTTGATAGAGCGCATTCGCCGCGCGCACGAAGGCCATTTCGCCAGTCTGGGCGGCGAGCGATCGAAGCATCTCGTCAAGCACTTCGAGAGCCTCAGCAAGGGCGCCTGCCTTGAACCGAAATTGAGGCTGGTTTTCATTTGTACCGTTCGCGCCCATCGTCCGTCCTGGTTAGAAAAGAAATGCCGATTTTAGAGTTCAACGCTCGATAGCGCTCGCTTTAAGTAATTGTATCCATTGACTATTCATCCTTGAACGTCACGCAACGGCGTCTACGACGAGCCACAAAATCCTCGTGGCAGAAAAAAACCTCCGAATGAGAGGGGTGCGGGTGTACAGGGATCGACCCCTCTAGACTTTTGACCCGCCCCCTCCCTCGATGATGGTCAGGCTTGGCCGCATGTCTTCGGCGTCGTCGAGGTGCGGATCTGGCGCGTCGTAGTCCTCGATCGAGTTGGCAATGCACCTGAACACGGTGGCGGCATGCTCGCGGCCAACCTCTTCAATCGTCATCTCTTGCGCACGGATTGATAGCGCCACACGCAGCTGCTGAGCGGTTACACCCTCGGCTAGTAGCCTCGCGCACAGCTCAGCCACCTCGGCACGTGCGTAGTCCCAATTCTGGTTCACCATGATCCTGAGCGCTCCTCGCGCTGTTTCTGGCTGTCGTGATAGGCCTTGCTGACCGTCTGGATATTGTTCTTGTCCCAGAACAATGCCGGGTCTCCGCGGTGAGGGATGACGTGGTCAGCTACTGGACTGTTGGGCGCCGGGTGCTTGCCGATGCAGAGAACGCCGGTCTTCTGGCAAATGAGATGATCTCGGATGATCACCTCCTCCCGCAGCTTCTTCCAGGCTCTGGTGTTGTAGAGCGCTCTGCCAGCATCTTCCTGATCTCTGCGCCGGGTACGCTGCGCTTCCGCTTCCTTCCTTGACGCTGGCGCGGTCGGTGCGCCTGATAGCCGAGGCGCTATCGTCTTCAGCCGGGGTGGAAGTGATCTCAGTCTGCCCATTGTCGTCAGCCTCTTCTGCTGCGTTGCAACCACTAGGTGAGGCGCTTGCCCCCTCCTTCCTCGAAAGCCCTTTGCGACCTGTCCACTTGCTAAAAGAGAGAGAGTTTTTATCTGCAGTCTCTGAAGGGTGTAGGCGTTTGAACCCTATCGCTCGACTGATCCAGCCGAGCCACAAGTCGCAAATGACCTTGATGATGTTGGTTAGGTTCTTGCCGCCTTCCTGAGGGCGTTCGCGCACGCTGATGTGTGCAAGCTCCTTCGAGCGGGCCTTGCGGATGGCGTTTTGAACGGAGGTGCGGCTCACGCCCGATAGGCGCGAAATCTCATCGATGCAAAGGGCGCAGTAGCCTTGCTTCTTGAACTGGTCGCCGATGACAGCCAGGGCGGCGCATTCCGCCTCCGTGTAACACTCTCGCACCTTGTCCGGCATGTTACCGCCGCGCGCCCATCTGCGGCGCCGGCACAAATCCTTGTGCCGCTCCTCGGTCATTGGCCTGGTGCGGCGAGCTGCTTTGACGACGCGATCAACGGCACCAGTTGCCGCCTGCTTCAGGTGAGCTTGCGTTGCGGCGCGAGTGCCCTGCCCGCTCGCATAGTAGCCGTCGCGACGAGGATCTGCGCCGAAGCGGCCGAGGGTGCGCAATAGCGCGGCTGATACCGGATATTCGCTCATTGCGCTGCCACCTTCGGGAAGCGGAGCGCGTGAGCACGTTTCGATGCAGTGACGGCATCATGAACGCTGATCCCATAGCGGGTCATCAATTCGAGGACAGGATTACCCTTGACGAGGTCCGAGTGCGCGCTGAACCAAAGGGCAGCCTCGCTAATAAGGGCCTCGTTGTCGCCCAAACTTTGCCCAAGATTAGGACCGTTGTGTGCGGCATTTGCTTGGTTATCGCTGTTGCTTTCAGCGGATCTATCCCGTAAATCCGGGGTAGCTACCGTGTTGACATCGTAGGGGTCACAGGTTCAATCCCTGTCACGCCCACCATCCGATCCTCTTGATTTATTACAGGATTTTCACCAAGCCGCTGATTGGTGATTTTAGCTTCCCTCAAAGCCGGCTAAGTTTTCTCACAAAATCTCCCACGCCGCAGCCTTCTGCAGGACTGCCATTTCCCGCGTCTGCCGCGAGCGACCGCAGGGGAAACTGCGGTATGGTTCTCAGTCGAATTAAGAAGCATGCCCTGAAATACGCCATGGCGATCGCTGCTATTTGCTCGACCCAATCTTTGACACAAGCGAAAGCCTCTAGAGAACCTTCACGACGCGCTCGCTGATGCAGCCAGGGGCGCACAGCACAAGACTATCATCTCTCGCCCTAGGCCCTCTCTGGGCCTTTTATGGCCGTTGAAAAATCGGAATGACCCGGCCCGGCCGGCGGCACACTTCCTTCACATAAAACAGCCGACGCGAATCGGACGGCAATGATGATTCGCGGCATGGTCTCGGAGCGAACTGGCGGCAGCTTGTTGCCCTGCGCGAGGACCAGGTAGGCCGGAAAATGAAAAGGGCCCGCAAAGCTGCGGGCCCGATTGCGTTAAGCCGGTGAAGCGTGGCCGACAGGCCACCCTCCCCTGTGTCTTAGGCTGCGTTGTAGGCGGCCACGACAGCTGCCAGCTGATCGTCGTTCATTGCCTGGATCTGCGGAGTGGTGAAGGCGTTGGCGTGATCCTTGTCCAAAGCCGTGATGTCGTCCGCAGACAGTCCCTTGATCGCGCTGACGTCGATTGCGGCGATCTCGTCGACCGAGAACTTCGCGACCCCTTCCGGCGCCATGGCGCCGATCTGTGCAGCGTTCAGCTTTGCGGTCTGCGACAGCGTGATCCCTTCGATCTGAGCGGTGCTCATCGAGGTGATCTGCGTTGCCTTGAGACCGGTGATCGCCGTGTCGCTGAGCTTGCCGATCTGAGCCGCGGAGAGACCCGCGATCTGATCGTTGCTCAGTGCGCCAACCTGGGCAGCGGAGAGTGCACCGAGCTGGTCGTCGGTGAACTTGCCGAGCTGGGCAGCCTTGAAGCCGGCGATCTGCTGTGTCGTGATCGACTTGATCTGATCAGCGCTCAGCTTGCCAATCTGGCTGTCGCTGAGAACACCGATCGCGTCGGTCTTCAGACCACCGATCGACTTGGTGCCAATCGCGGCAACCGCGTCGTCCGTCAGTTTGGTGACGTTCGTGGCGCTGAAGCCAGCGACCTGCAGAGCAGTCAGGAGACCTGCCTGGCCTGTGGTGATGCCGGCAACCTGATCGGCGCTCATCGCCGTGATCTGGCTTGCCTTCAGGCCCGCTACAGCCGCGTTGCTGAGCTTGCCGATCTGACCGGCAGAGAGACCGCCAATCTGGTCGTTGGTCAGTGCACCAACCTGAGCGGCGGAAAGTGCGCCGATCTGGTCGTCACTGAACTTGCCGAGCTGAGCTGCCGTGAAGCTGGCAACCTGCGTCGACAGCAGACCGGAGATCTGGTCCGCGCTGAGCTTGCCGATCTGGCTATCGCTGAGAGCGGCAATGGCATCGGCCTTCAGACCGTTGATCGACTTCGCCGTGATCGCCCCGATGTCGTCATCGGAGAACTTCTTGATGTCGTCAGCGCTCAGGGCACCGACCTGGGCTGCAGTCAGCACAGCGGCCTGGGACGTGCTGACGCCTTCGAGCTGTACGTCGGTCATGCCGCTGATCTGGGTTGCCTTCAGACCACCCACTGCAGCGTTGCTGAGCTTGCCGATCTGGGCAGCCGAGAGACCGGCGATCTGCGTGTCGGAGAGTGCGCCGACCTGAGCAGCCGTCAGAGCACCCATCTGATCGTCGGTGAACTTGCCGAGCTGGCCAGCCGTGAAGCCGGCGATCTGCTGCGTTGTCACAGCCTTGATCTGATCGGCGCTGAGCTTGCCGATCTGGCTGTCGCTGAGAACAGCGATCGCTTCGTTCTTCAGGCCAGGGATCGCCTTGGCGGTCAGGCCGGCTACTGCGTTGTCGGTCAGCTTCGTCACGTTCGTGGCGCTGAAGCCACCAACCTGCGCAGCTGTCAGCAGAGCACTCTGGTCAGCAGTGATGCCGGCAACCTGATCGGCGCTCATCGCCGTGATCTGCGTTGCCTTGAGGCCGGTGACTGCCGTGTTGCTGATCTTGCCGATCTGACCGGCCGAGAGGCCACCGATCTGCGTATCGGTCAGCGCGCCGACCTGAGTTGCGGAGAGCGCACCGATCTGGTCATCGGTGAACTTGCCGAGCTGCGTGGCAGTGAAGCCGCTGACCTGCTTAGGCGTCATCGCCTTGAGCTGGTCGGTACTGAGCTTGCCGACCTGGCTTTCGCTGAGGACAGCGATCGCGTCGTTCGTCAGGCTCGGGACCGCCTTGGTCGTCAGGCCAGCAACCGCATCATCGGTCAGCTTGGTAACGTTCGTGGCAGTGAAGCCAGCAACCTGTGCACCGGTCAGAAGAGCGCTCTGGCCTGCGGTAATGCCAGCAACCTGATCGGCGGTCATCGCCGTGATCTGGCTTGCCTTGAGGCCGGTGACGGCTGTGTTGCTAAGCTTGCCGATCTGACCGGCGGAAAGACCACCGATCTGGTCGTTGGTCAGTGCACCAACCTGAGCGGCGGAGAGTGCGCCGATCTGGTCGTCGGTGAACTTGCCAAGCTGAGCAGCCGTGAAGCTCGCAACCTGTGTCGACAGCAGACCGGAGATCTGGCCGGTCGTCAACTTGCCGATCTGGCTTTCGGTAAGGGCAGCGATTGCCTCGTTCTTCAGGCCGTTGATCGACTTTACACCAATCGCTCCGATTTCGTCGTCGGAGAACTTCTTGATGTCATCGGCACTCAGAGCACCGACCTGGGCCGCCGTCAGTGCGCCAGCCTGAGCAACACTCAGACCTTCAAGCTGCGTGTCAGACATGCCGCTGATCTGCGTTGCCTTCAGACCGCCGACTGCGGCGTTGCTGAGCTTGCCAATCTGAGCAGCCGAGAGACCGACGATCTGCGTGTCGGAGAGAGAACCGACTTGGGCTGCCGTCAGAGCACCCATCTGATCGTCGGTGAACTTGCCGAGCTGGCCAGCCGTGAAGGCGGTAACCTGCTTCGGCGTCATCACCTTGATCTGGTCGGCGCTGAGCTTGCCGATCTGGCTGTCGCTGAGGACAGCGATCGCTTCGTTGGTAAGACCACCAATCGCCTTGGCGGATATCCCGGCAACAGCATCGTCGGTCAGCTTCGTCACGTTCGTGGCGCTGAAGCCTGCGACCTGGGCAGTGTTCAGCAGAGCGCTCTGACCTGCGGTGATACCGGCAACCTGATCGGCGGTCATCGCCGTGATCTGGCTTGCCTTCAGACCAGCAACAGCAGCATTGCTGAGCTTGCCGATCTGACCGGCGGTCAGGCCACCAATCTGGTCGTTGGTGAGCGAGCCGACCTGGGCAGCCGACAATGCACCGATCTGGTCGTCGGTGAACTTTGCAAGCTGGCCAGACGTGAAGGCAGTGATCTGCTTGGTCGTGACCTGCTTGAGCTGGTCCGTGCTGAGCTTGCCAACCTGGCTTTCGCTGAGGACGGCGATGGCTTCATTCTTCAGGCCAGGGATTGCCTTGGCGGTCAGGCCAGCAACCGCATCGTCGGTCAGCTTCGTCACGTTCGTGGCGCTGAAGCCCGCAACCTGAGCAGCCGTCAGCAGAGCGCTCTGGCCTGCGGTGATACCGGCAACCTGGTCTGCAGTCATCGCCGTGATCTGCGTGGCCTTGAGGCCAGCGACAGCAGCGTTGCTGAGCTTGCCGATCTGACCGGCAGTCAGACCACCAATCTGGTCGTTGGTGAGCGCGCCGACCTGAGCAGCCGACAATGCGCCGATCTGATCATCGGTGAATTTGGCAAGCTGGCCAGACGTGAAGGCAGTGATCTGCTTGGTGGTGACCTGCTTGAGCTGGTCGGCGCTGAGCTTGCCAACCTGGCTTTCGCTGAGGACAGCGATTGCTTCGTTCTTCAGGCCAGGAACCGCCTTGGTGCTGAGACCCGCAACTGCATCGTCCGTCAGCTTGGTGATGTTCGTGGCGCTGAAGCCTGCGGCCTGCACAACTGTCAACAGAGCGCTCTGACCTGCAGTGATACCGGCAACCTGATCGGCGGTCATCGCCGTGATCTGGCTTGCCTTCAGACCAGCAACAGCAGCATTGCTGAGCTTGCCGATCTGACCGGCGGTCAGGCCACCAATCTGGTCGTTGGTCAGCGAGCCGACCTGGGCAGCCGACAATGCGCCGATCTGATCATCGGTGAATTTGGCAAGCTGGCCAGACGTGAAGGCAGTGATCTGCTTGGTGGTAACCTGCTTGAGCTGGTCGGTGCTGAGCTTGCCGACCTGGCTTTCGGTGAGAGCGGCAATTGCCTCATTGCTCAGACCGGGGATCGCCTTCGGGCTGAGGGCAGCGATTTCATCATCGGAGAACTTCTTGATGTCATCGGCACTCAGAGCACCGACCTGGGCCGCCGTCAGTGCACCAGCCTGAGCAACGCTCAGACCTTCGAGCTGCGTGTCGCTCATGCCGCTGATCTGCGATGCCTTCAGACCGCCGACAGCAGCGTTGCTGAGCTTGCCGATCTGAGCAGCCGAGAGACCGACGATCTGCGTGTCGGAGAGAGAGCCGACCTGGGCTGCCGTCAGAGCACCCATCTGATCGTCGGTGAACTTGCCAAGCTGGCCAGCCGTGAAGGCGGTAACCTGCTTCGGCGTCATTACCTTGATCTGGTCGGCGCTGAGCTTGCCGATCTGGCTTTCGCTGAGGACGGCGATCGCTTCGTTCTTCAGGCTCGGGAGAGCCTTCGTTGTCAGGCCAGCAACCGCGTCGTCGGTCAGCTTGATGATGTTCGTGGCGCTGAAGCCAGCAACCTGCGCAGCCGTCAGCAGAGCGCTCTGGCCTGCGGTGATGCCGGCAACCTGATCGGCAGTCATCGCCGTGATCTGGCTTGCCTTCAGACCAGCGACAGCAGCATTGCTGAGCTTGCCGATCTGACCGGCAGTCAGGCCACCGATCTGGTCGTTGGTGAGTGCGCCGACCTGGGCAGCCGACAATGCGCCGATCTGATCATCGGTGAACTTGGCAAGCTGGCCAGACGTGAAGGCAGTGATCTGCTTGGTGGTAACCTGCTTGAGCTGGTCGGTGCTGAGCTTGCCGACCTGGCTTTCGGTAAGGGCAGCGATTGCCTCGTTCTTCAGGCCAGGGATTGCCTTGGGGCTGAGGGCAGCAATTTCGTCGTCGGAGAACTTCTTGATGTCATCGGCACTCAGAGCACCGACCTGGGCCGCCGTCAGTGCGCCAGCCTGAGCAACACTCAGACCTTCGAGCTGCGTGTCGCTCATGCCGCTGATCTGCGATGCCTTCAGACCGCCCACTGCAGCGTTGCTGAGCTTGCCGATCTGAGCAGCCGAGAGACCGGTGATCTGCGCGTCGGAGAGAGAACCAACCTGGGCTGCCGTCAGAGCACCCATCTGATCGTCGGTGAACTTACCGAGCTGGCCAGACGTGAAGGCAGTAACCTGCTTCGGCGTCATCACCTTGATCTGGTCGGCGCTGAGCTTGCCGATCTGGCTGTCGCTGAGAACAGCGATCGCCTCGTTCTTCAGGCTCGGGAGAGCCTTCGTGGTCAGGCCAGCAACCGCATCGTCGGTCAGCTTCGTCACGTTCGTGGCGCTGAAGCCCGCAACTTGCGCAGCCGTCAGCAGAGCGCTCTGGCCTGCGGTGATACCGGCTACCTGATCGGCGGTCATCGCCGTGATCTGCGTGGCCTTGAGACCGGCGACAGCGGCATTGCTGAGCTTGCCGATCTGACCGGCAGTCAGACCGCCGATCTGGTCGTTGGTGAGCGAGCCGACCTGGGCAGCCGACAATGCACCGATCTGATCGTCGGTGAACTTGGCAAGCTGGCCAGACGTGAAGGCGGTGATCTGCTTGGTCGTGACCTGCTTGAGCTGGTCGGCGCTGAGCTTGCCGACCTGGCTTTCGCTGAGCACGGCGATTGCTTCGTTCTTCAGACCAGGGATTGCCTTGGCGGCCAGACCAGCAACTGCATCGTCGGTCAGCTTGGTGATGTTCGTGGCGCTGAAGCCCGCAACCTGCGCGGCGCTCAGCAGAGCGCTCTGGCCTGCGGTGATGCCGGCAACCTGATCGGCAGTCATCGCCGTGATCTGCGTAGCCTTGAGACCGGCGACAGCGGCGTTGCTGAGCTTGCCGATCTGACCGGCGGTCAGGCCACCGATCTGGTCGTTGGTGAGTGCGCCGACCTGGGCTGCCGACAATGCGCCGATCTGATCATCGGTGAATTTGGCAAGCTGGCCAGACGTGAAGGCGGTGATCTGCTTGGTCGTGACCTGCTTGAGTTGGTCGGCGCTGAGCTTGCCGATCTGGTCATCGCTGAGCACGGCGATTGCTTCGTTCTTCAGGCCGCCGATTGCCTTTACGCCGATGGCGCCGACTTCGTCAGCCGAAAACTTTTTGATGTCGTCAGCGCTGATCGAGCCGATCTGCGTCGCGTTCAGGCCCTTGATCTGGTCGGCTGTAAGGCCTTCGATCTGATCCGGGGTAAGAGCAGCAATCTGCGTGGCGCTGAACGCCGCGATCTGGGCGTTTCCGAGAGCACCGATCTTCGTGGCATCGAGTGCGGCGAGCAGTTCCGGCTTCAGGCCTGCGATAGCGGTCGTCGAAATCGCGCCGAGCTGTGTGGAATCGAGCGCTTCGATATCTTCGGCCTCGAGGGCAGATATCTGGTCTTTGTTGAAAATCTTGAGCTGATCTGCGGAAAGCGTTGCGACATCCTCAGCCGAGAACGCCTTGATGGTCTTTGCAGACAGAGCTTTGATCTGGGTATTAGAAAGAGAGGAAACGATCGAGGTCATGAAATTGCCCTTGCACTGGCGTTAGCGGTGACGGTGTCTTTCGTCTCGCATCCGGGTAGCAAAAGCTGGCGCGCTCCAAGCCATAGCCGGAGGGTTCGCGCCGTGCACACTGCATGGCCGAGACGCATAGACAAAATATTTCGGAAGACATCGCTCGAGGGAGCTAATGTTTAGGACAAGGCATCATGCGCACGGTGCTTAAAGCAACCGTTTCCTAAACCTCGACATTCGACAGGACCAAACCCGAACATCGTTGAGCCTAGACGAAGGGATTCGTCATTGACCGAGGGAAGAATTATGCTGGAAGCACTAATTATAAGTTAATGTACCATTATTGCCGTTAAGTTATGTGCCGTTTCGAGATACAGGAAAGCGGAAAATCTGCCTTTATTCACGGCGCGGTCCCAGAACAGACAGATCGCTGCCGACAGCAGGTACGAATCAAAATCAGGCAAGACCTTATTCTGCGTGGATTGATGATGATTTCGGAGAAAAACGCACCGCGCTTACCCGCGAAGCAGCAAATGACTTGAATAACAGCCATTTCAACTATCCGCGGAAGTCTATCGCGCTGTTTGTGAAGGCGCGCCCAAGACGCGCTTGCAGTGCCGCCAGCGACACTGAAGAATTGTGCCCGATACCAGCACAATAAAAACCCACCCCGCAGGGCAGCGTATCATTTACGCCACCACCCTGCATAAAGGCTTGCCCCCAAGCCTGCCCTTTACGCCCAACTCACTTCGTAAGCGATGCGTCTTCGGTTATCGTCGTTGCTGCGGTTTGCAGGTACGGGGTCTCAGGAATGGATGCGATGAAGAACATCGTAAACGCATAGACTGAGAACAGCGTCAGAGCCGCGGTCAATCGAATCATGCACTATCTCCTTATTCACAAGGAGGAGTGTGCGCCACTCTGTGCTTTTCCCAAACAGTTTTCTGAACGGCAGATGAACAAAAACTTGTTATGGGCAATTTTAACGATATTTTTACAACATTAGAGATGAAGAAAACTCACCGCAAAACCAGCATTCCGGCGTTCGCCCGCATGCTGAGATGGGCATCGACAAGGCTTCTTTCCGGGCAGGTGTGATACCGCCCGCCACATGTCTTACGCAGCGATTGCAGGTCCCGGATCATTGGCGACGACGGCAATTGCGCTGCTTCTGCAAGCGCTGACGACAAAAAGCCGATATCGAGCGGCCGCGCGAACGGCGCCATATCAACGGGCGTGCCGAAGCCGTGAATGCTGACGAAGGTGCGGTAGGCGATCGAGCGGAAGTCGGAGAGCATGGGCTCACCCGCAAGTGATTCTTCGACGAACGGGCGTGTCGCTTCGGATTGGTGATCGCCATATTCCATCACCACAGTGCCGCGGCTGCCCGGGGAGACGCGCAGGCTATCGATGAACGATGCAACTTCCTTGCGGGCGGCAATGACGCGCCGAACATATTCGTTCGCCTTGGCATCGTCGGAATACTTCGCCTCGGTGACCAGGGAAGACGGCACGATCGGCTTGTCGTAGGGACCATGCGTCATCATCGTCTGTATCGCGATCAGCAGCGGCCGGTCGTCCTTCGCGCGCTCCTCGGCGATGATCTTCCGGGCAAAATCAAAATACGGCCGGTCATCCTCCGCTTCAGCTTTGGTGCCGATCGCCTTCATGTCATAAATATCCTGGAAGCCGATCGACGTCAGGAAGGGTCCTTCGTTGACGAAGTTGTATTCCATCGGCATGACGGTCACGGTGCGGTAGCCGCATTTGGCGAGCGTCTCCGGAAAGCTGCCCTTGATCTTGTCGACCATCAGCTGCGTCACATAGGATGACTGCCAGCCGAAATCCGTCGCCGACAGCCCGGTCATCACAGCAAAGTTGGTAACCCAGGTGCCACCGCCATAGGTCTCGACATAAAGCGGACGAACAACGCCGTCCTGCGAGCGGAACGACGCCAGCGTTTCTGCCGGGGCGTTGATTTGCGGAAAGTTCGCGAGGTCCGTCTGGCTTTCGCTGAGCACCAGAACGACGTCAGGACGCTTCGTGCCGCAATCCACAGAGGCATCCATCGCCCGCATCTCAGCTGCTTCCACGTGATTGGAAAGCTCAATCCTGCCGAATGGATAGCGGATGTCAGCGAGCGAGATGAAGAAGGACGATGCGTTGTAGCCGGAAATGTAGGGCAGGTAGGCCGGCTGATCGGCGACGGCAGGCGGGAAGGTCAGATAGGTCAAGGGCAGAACCGCCGCCAGACCAGCCGCCCGCCACCTGACCTTCAGCCGCAGAGGACTGTCGAAAGCAAAGATCAGGGCAAGGCATGCGATGACCGCGAGAAGGATGCAGATCGCCGAAATCAGAATGCCCGTGTAGTTTGACGCGAGGAAACTCACCGCGGATTTGTCGGCGCCGGTGAAGATCAGATCATAGTAGTGAAGCGCAAAACCTTTGAGGTCGTATTTGACCAGCGAAGCCAGCGCGATCAGCACAACGACCGAACCCGCCGCGTAGAGCGAGAATGCATATCGCCGCGAGACCAGAAACAGGGCCGCAGCAATGACGAGCGTGATTGAAAACGTATAAGGCATGAAGCGCCAGCGCGTGTCGAGATAGCGGACCAATGCGAAGAAGAGCGCGGCCGCCATCAGCAGGCAAACCGGGTGCAAGATAAGCCGGACGGCTTTCGCAAATATACCGCGCATCGAAACCCCTCATATAAGCACTGTCGGATTTATAATTGCGGTACGCGCGTGTATCCATTCGATTGTCGCGTTAGGGTTAAATTCGGGAATGAAATAGCTGCCAGAAGTAGCACTGATCCGCTCGCGCGTGCGCATTTCGCGTCAAGAGACCGTCCTGATTAATCCTGTGAATAATGGGGATGACGCTAGCATTTCTGGACATTAGCAAATGGAAATGTTTCCTTAACCCTGTCGGCTGAGGGGCCGGCGGTTGAGGGCGCGCATATGGAAATCGAAGAGCTGCTGAACATGCAGGAGCGTGGCATTCGTGACCGCATCCTGGGCTACAGGCTGAGCGACAACCCTATGTCACACCCGGAATTCATGCCCATTTGGGACGCTGCGGCCCTTGAAGTCTGGTATGCGCGTTATGAGGCGTGGCGTTTCGGCTGGTCGATGGAAGACGCCAACCGGCGGCACTGAGAAGATAAAGAGGGCGGCTGCCGCCAAGGCGCCCCCGCTTCCTGGAACGGGCCGCGATCCCCTGTAGCGGCCCGTTTCACTTTTTTGCGGCGCTTCAGGGTTGCGCACGGCAAAATTCCGACACACAACCATGCCAGTCACAAAGTCTGACCAGCAGCATGACAGGACCCCTGAACTCATGAGACGACTGATTATTGCCGCAGCAGCACTGTCTGCAGCGACCCTTTCTTCTTCAGCCTACGCCCAAACGCAGAACTTCCCGAGCGCCGGTGTGACGACCCTTGCCGGACGATGCTCCAAGCTCGTCGTCGGCAAGCTCGATGTGTCCAAACCCTGCAAGAACGAGCTGGCCGCCGTGGCGCTGCCGAATGGCGATGTCACCTTCATCTTCACGGCGCAGGGCAAGATGCTGGGCTTTCAGGGCGACGGCAAGGCGATCAAGCCGGCCTCCAACGGAAATGCACGAATCCCTTTGACCATGGTGACGACGGGCGTCGGCCAGAAGATGACGGGTGAGGTCAAGGTCGCGGGCAGCTGCACCTTCGGCAATCCCTACGGCGGCAAGCCGGTTGCCATCGAATGCACCGCCGAGAGCAAGGACAGCACCTTCGCTGCGACCTTCCAGACCAACGGCAAGACGCCCGTGCAGCCGGCACCTGCCGCGGCACCCGCAACGCCGCAGCCGAAGCCCGCCAAGCAGAAATGATCAGATCAGGCGCACCAGGCGCCGTTTGCGCCTGGCTTGCGCGCCAGCCCCTCGGTGGTCAGCTGCGCGCCGAAGGAACGTCCATCGCGTGAGATGACCCTTGGAGCGCCGCCATTGGCGCCCTTGCCGGCCGCGTTCATGGCGAACGGCCCGGCGTTCAAAAGCTTGAAAAGCCGCGATTTGGCAGCAAAGCCGAGGCGCCGCTCGTTTTCGCAGCGCGCCGCCGAAACGTCCGGCAGAACGGCATCGGCAACGACGATCTTCTCGCCCTTGTACCAGAAGACGCCGCCGTCGCCGACGCAATTGACGTGTTCGCCCTGCCCGCAATAGCCGAAGGTGGCACTGCCGCTCAGTACGTCGGCAGGCGATGCCTTGACCGGCTGGGCCGCCGGCACGGGAATGGCCGCCGGTGGCAAGGGACGCTGCGGCTGCACCGTCGTCATCGCCATCTGTTTCGGCTCAGGCTTTGCGGCAGGCGCCTTCGGCGCATCCGGGCGGATCGCCGCCGTGATCGTCGAAGCGTCAGGAGCCTTTGCCAGCATCGGCTTGACACTCTTCCAATTGTCGTAGGTGGCAATACCGCCGACGGCGAGAAGACCGATCACCGCCCATGGCATGATGCCGCTACCGCGGCTCGCGCCCCTGCCCCGTCCCGAAGGTTTGCGGCTGCGGCCGCGCGTCGCTGTCTTCGCCATAGATCCGAATCCCGTGAGGCCCGGATTATTGGACGGCAATCCTTTCCGAAAGGTTGGCGCCGGGAGCCCGTGGCTTCCACTGCACATTTTTTCCGGCTAGGGTGGCGCCCGTCACATAGAGCCCCCATTTGGATGGTTGGACGGACGCCAGATCGATCGGTGTAAGTATGCGTTATTTTCGTTTTATCGCTTGGCCAGCTTCTGTGGCACTCGGATTGGCAGCCCTGATCGGCGCCCATGCGGCGCTCGGACAGGCAACCGGCAATTTTCACGAGGTCATCGCAGGCGAGCTTTACCGGTCGGCGCAGCCAAGCGGCGAAGACATCCAGGCATACGCGTCGCGCTATCACATCCGTACGATCCTCAATCTTCGCAACGAAAAGCGCACTGGCTGGTACCGCGATGAATCGGCCGCCGCCGCAGACCGCGGCATCACGCTGATCGATTTTCCGATGTCGTCATCCAAAGAACTGCCGATCGAGGAGGCGCAGAAGCTCGCCAAGATCATGGCAGATGCGCCCAAGCCGCTTCTCATTCACTGCGAACACGGCGCCAACCGCACAGGCCTTGCCTCGGCGATCTATGTCGGCGCGGTCAAGAAGATGAGCGAATCTGCCGCTGAGTTCCAGCTCAGCCCCTACTACGGAAACTTCGCCATCAAGGGCCTCAGCCGCTACGCGATGTACAGCTCCTGGGACAAATACGAAGAAACGATCGGCTTCTGACGCGAACAAAGCGGCGGCGGTTGCGTTAGTCAGCGAATTCACCGCTGGAGAACCGCTTCCATGGACCTCGTCCTCGCCGACATGTTTCCAGAATCCCGCATCCATTACCCCGTCATCTTCGCCCGCCTTTTCGGTGCCATCCTCCTCGGCGGCCTGATCGGCTTCGAACGCGAAGCCCGCGATCATCCGGCCGGCTTTCGCACGCATATTCTCGTCAGCCTTGCGGCCGCGCTCTTCGCGATCATCTCGATCGAGGCTGTGCACATGCCGGGCTTTACCGATGATCCGCAGGTTCGCATTGACCCGTTACGCGTCATCGAGGCGGTCACGGCAGGTGTTGCCTTCTTGGCTGCCGGCATGATCGTATTCTCTCGGGGCCGGGTCAAAGGCCTGACGACGGGTGCCGGCATGTGGCTTTCGGGCGGAATCGGCCTTGCGACGGGTTTCGGCTATTGGCCGATCGCGGTCTTTGCGACGGTTGCCGCCGTCTGCGTGCTCTACGCCTTCGGGAAGATTGAAAAGAAACTTGGAAGTGATCAGGGTTCAAAGAGCAACGGCGAGCAATAAGAACGCAAAAACGCCCGGCAATACCGGGCGTCTGATCGTCTTCCATGAATTATCGCGCGTTTACGAATTCGGAACGCGAGGGTTTCGACCCTGCAAATGCTGCGTTCCAGCTCTTGGACTCACGCTTGCCGTCCTTCTCCGAGGCTTTGCGGACTGCCTGCCATTCTTCTTCGTGCTTGAGCGAAATGTCCTGCGGCACAAGATTTGTCTTCATTCGTGTCTCACCTGTCGTTCTTGAAAACTGTTCGCGAAGTCGCAAATTCCGGTAGCCCGGCCTATTTGTCTTTGGCCTTTGCGGCGTCGGCTGCGATCTCGGGACCGCCGCGCGACAGATCGCTGCCGCTCATATGGGCGGGCACATGAACGTCGTGCCTCGGGGATTGCGGCAGTGTCAGATCGACCTGATGCGGCGGCAGAACCTGCGCCTTTTGCATCCGGTTCGGCTTCGCCCGCTTCATGCGGTCAGCAGCCTCGGTTCGTTTGTCGGGGGAGTGGGTCGAAGTCTGCATCATCGGCCTCCTTTTTGATCGCGCCCGCGATCATCCTGATCGCTCAACCTCATCCAAACGGGCGAGCCTGGGGATGGTTCCAAAGAAAGTCAGGCTGCAATCATCCGGCCCCTCTTGACTGCCTGCATAAGTTGATTACCTAAGCGTTTGTCCGTTGCCGCAGAGATGTGCGTGGTTGCCCCCCACGCGAAAAACATCGGCTTCGGATAAACACTGGTGCCGGGCCCCTCTGGCGAGAGTTTTTACGGCGCTCTCGTGATGTCGGTACCGCCTGCAAAAAGCCGGCGGATTTTCAATCGATGAAAAAGCTCCCCATGCCTTTCGCGCATGCCCGTTCTGGCATGCCGCGTTCTTCCACCACACCCACGTTCAAAAACGATGTCCGCGCCAAAGAGGTGCGGCCATGAACCAGTCTCCCAGTCAAACTTCGACCATCGGATATTTCCGCTGGTCCTTCATCGTCACGGCAGTCGGTCTGGCGCTCGGCGCGATTCTCGGCTGGCAATCGACAGGCACGATCGGCGGCATGGCGACCGTCTTCTTCATCTGCGCGGTGCTTGCCGTGCTGGAGATTTCGCTTTCTTTCGACAACGCCATCGTCAATGCCAACAAGCTGAAAGAGATGACGCCGGTCTGGCAGCACCGCTTCCTGACCTGGGGCATCATCATCGCCGTCTTCGGCATGCGCATCGTCTTCCCGCTGGCAATCGTCGTCATCGCAGCCGGTATCGGCCCGATCGACGCGATCATCCTCGCGGCTCGCGAACCGGCCGAATATGCCCGCATCATGAATGACGCCCATCTGCCGATCGCAGCCTTCGGCGGCACCTTCCTGATGATGGTCGGCCTCTCCTACTTCTTCAACAATGAGAAGGACGTGCACTGGCTCGGCTCACTGGAGCGGATGATGTCGCGCGGCGCGGCGATCAAGGGCATCGAGATCGCTGTCGTTCTCCTGCTCATCCTGCTCTTCTCGTCGCTTCTGGAAGGCGAGGAAGCCACCACCTTCGTCTATAGCGCGATCTATGGCCTCGTGACCTTCCTGGCTGTCGAAGTCATCGGCGGCCTGCTGGATGCCTCGCAGCGGGCGATGAGCGAAGCCGCCCGCGGCGGTCTCGGCGCCTTCATCTATCTGGAAGTGCTGGATGCCAGCTTCTCGTTCGACGGCGTCATCGGCGCTTTCGCGTTGACGCAGAACCTTTTCATCATCGCGATCGGCCTCGGCATCGGCGCCATGTATGTGCGCTCGATGACGATCATGCTCGTCGAAAAGGGAACGCTGACGGAATACCGTTATCTGGAACACGGCGCGTTCTACGCGATCCTGATCCTCGCGGTTATCATGTACGTGCAGACGCTGTATCACATCCCTGAGGTCATTACCGGCCTTGGCGGCGCCACGCTGATCGGCATCTCGCTCTGGTCTTCGATCCGTCATAACCGGCGCGAGGCCCTGGAGGCACCGGCCCACAGCCATGGCGCGGAACGCGTCGAGGCCTAGCCACTAGGACTGCGGCGGGGCAAGGCCGCAGTCATCAAGACAAAAATAAAGCCCGCGACCAACCGGTTGCGGGCTATTTTCATGCGTTGGTCTCAGCGGCTGTTAGCGGCGGATATGATCGAACACATCGGCATCGATACCGAGCACCTTCAGGTGGCGGCCCTGCGGACGGCGGCCTGCATCGACTGCGGCGCTGACTGCATTTGCGGCACCGATAACGGCGAAGGCGCGACCGAGGAAACCTTCACGAATGGACTTCACGTAAGACATTGTCTTTCTCGCTTTAGCTTCATTATTGACTGCTCATATATGATGCAGCGCAGCATCTACCACAAGTCGCGGAAATTCAGCGCTGCCATGCAAAAACGCCTGAGCAAGGGGCAAAACGCAAAAGCCCGGCCTTGTCAGGGCCGGGCTCGCTTCATCTTTAAGCTGTCTTATGAGCGCATCAGGCGGCGCGGGCGCGCCCAGGCATATAGCCTTGCTGGACGCCTGATTGCCCAAGCTTGAAGCGGGCGATCAGATCGCGAAGGCGGCCGCTTTCATGCGCCAGCGTGGCACCGGCCGCACTCGTTTCCTCGACCATCGCTGCATTCTGCTGCGTGACCTGATCCATCTGGTTGACCGCGGTATTCACTTCAGTGAGGCCAAGCGACTGCTCGCGGGTCGATGTCGCGATCGCTTCCATGTGCTGGTTAATGGTGACGACATAGTCACCGATCGCCGTCAGCGCATTGCCCGTTTCGCGAACCAGACGTACACCTGCTTCGACTTCGCCGGTCGACGCGCTGATCAGCGCCTTGATCTCGCGCGCGGCCTGCGCCGAGCGCTGCGCCAGTTCACGCACTTCCTGCGCGACAACCGCAAAGCCCTTGCCGGCCTCGCCTGCACGCGCCGCTTCGACACCAGCGTTCAGGGCCAGAAGGTTGGTCTGGAAGGCGATATCGTCGATGACGCCGATGATGTTGGAGATCTGGCTCGAAGACTGTTCGATCCGCTCCATCGCATGGACCGCATCCGACACAACGGCGCCGGACTTGGACGCGCTCTGATTTGCCTGAACCGCAACCGCCCTCGCCTCATCCACACGCTTGGACGAATTGGCAACGTTGGTGGTGATCTCGTCGAGAGCCGCCGCCGTCTCTTCGAGCGACGAAGCCTGACGCTCCGTGCGCTGAGACAGGTCATTGGCGCTCTGACTGATCTCGCGGCTGCCGCTGTCGATCGACGAGGCGCTGGAAGATACGGAACGCAGCACATCGGCAAGCTGCGTGATCGAGGTGTTGAAGTCCTGACGAAGAGCTTCGAAATCCGGAGCGAAGGGCTGGTCCAGCTGGAACGACAGATCGCCCGCCGCCAGATGCCTGAGACCGTTTCCGAGGCCGGAGGTCGCCTGGCGCATCTGCTCGGCCTTCACGCGATCGCTTTCGGCCGCGCGAAGACGCTGCTCTTCCGTCAGGTGGCGCTGTTGCTCGCCTTCGCGTTCGAGGCGCTTGTTGGCAAGCGCGTTCGTGCGGAACACTTCGACGGCCGACGCCATGTCGCCGATTTCGTCCGAGCGTCCCGAGAACGGGATGGCCGCCTCATCGTTGCCACCCGCGAGAACCTTCATCGACGTCGTGATGGCTTCGATCGGCCGGGCAATGCCGGTAATCGCAAAGATGACGGCCGCAATCAGAATGGCAGCGCATCCAGCGATCAGCGCGAAGGTCATGAACAGTGTCGACTGGAAGAGGCTGGCGCCTTCCAGGTGGATTTTTTCCGAGCTCGCGGTGTTGAAGTCGAGAAGGTCGTTCAGGTATCCGGCCGCCTTGGCCATCTTGGCCTGCATATCGCCCGAAAGCAGTGCTTTCGCTTCGCCATCCTTGCCGGCTGCCGAAAGCGCCACCATCTCCTGCGCGGCCTGCTTGTAGTCGGCGATGCCGCCTTCGATCGCCTTGATCAGTTCCGCGCCCTTGGCGGTGGTGATCAGCGGCCGGTATTTGTCGATTTGCTTGGCCAGCGCGTCGTTACGCTCGGCGATCAGCGCCTCGGCTGCCTTCATCTCCTCAGGCGTGCCTGCAAGAATATGTGTCGAATAGGCATTGTCGAGACGGTAGAAAGCGCTCTCGATGCTCTTGCCGGTCGCGATTTTCGGGATCCAGTTGGAAGCGATCACCTCGGTCTGGCCATTCAGCGTGCTCATGCCGCTGATCGACATCCAGGCAAGCAATCCGAACATGAGGGCGATAACAGCGAAGATCGCTGACAATAGCATTTTGATGCGGGGGCGTTTCATCTCGGTATCCTGAAAATTTAAAGTCGCAAGTATTCGATTTGAGCAATATGGGAAGACGAAGCCGTGCCGCGTCAAATCCAATACAATTGTCTCTAGATACGCACCGACGGATTAAAGCTGCATTAACCCAACAAAACACTTTTCATCTATTAATTGTAGAAACAACGAGCGCGGGAATTTCTTCAATGATCCGCATTTCTGTCTCATCAAACGGAAAAACCGGCCCGCTTTCACGGGCCGGCTCACAGGTAGGGGTTCGATGCCGTCTTTTTGTTAGTCTTCGTTTGCGGCGAGCTGGGAAAGGACCTGCCCCCGTCCGCGCAAGCGAAGGATTAGCGGAATGATGAATGCCGCAGCAGCGACAAGCAGCAGGCCGGCTGCGATCGGCGACATGACGAGGGTCGTCAGGTCGCCCTGGCTGATTGCCAAGGCACGGCGCAGCTGCTGCTCGGCAAGCGGCCCGAGGATCAGGCCGACGACGACAGGCGCAATCGGATAGCCGAACAGGCGCATCACGTAGCCGAGAATGCCGAAGGCCAGGAGCATGCCGAGCTCGAACACCGACGGATTGGCGCCGATCGTACCCAGCGTCGCAAACAGCAGGATGCCAGCATAGAGCCACGGCTTGGGGATCGTCAGCAGACGCACCCAGAGACCGATCAGCGGCAGGTTGAGAACCAGCAGCATGGCATTGGCGAGCAGCAGGCTGGCAATCAGGCCCCAGACGAGCTGCGGATTGGTGGCAAACAGCAGCGGACCCGGCTGCAGACCATACTGCTGGAAACCGGCGAGCATGATCGCGGCGGTCGCAGACGTCGGCAGACCGAGCGTCAGCAGTGGCACGAGGGTACCGGCAGCCGAAGCATTGTTGGCGGCCTCAGGACCGGCAACGCCCTCGATGGCACCCTTTCCGAACTCTTCCGGGTTCTTGGAAAGGCGCTTTTCGGTCGCGTAGGACAGGAAGGTACCGATTTCAGCACCACCGGCCGGCATCGCGCCGATCGGGAAGCCGATCACGGTTCCGCGTAGCCAGGCCTTCCAGGAACGGCTCCAATCTTCAGCCGTCATCCAGAGCGAGCCCTTCACGGCCTCGACCTTGTCGGCCACCTTGTCACCCTGAGCGGCGATATAGAGCGTTTCGCCGATGGCAAACATGGCGACAGCAAGCGTCGTCACTTCGATGCCGTCGAGAAGATCCGGGATGCCGAAGGAGAGGCGCGCCTGGCCGGTCTGCTGGTCGATGCCGACCATGGCGAGCGCAAAGCCGATAAACAGCGATGTCAGACCGCGCAGCGCGGAATCACCGAAAGCCGAGGAAACGGTGACGAAGGCGAGGATCATCAGCGCAAAATACTCGCGCGGACCGAAGACCAGCGCCAGCTTGACGATGTAGGGCGCGATGAAGGCGAGACCAAGCGTGGCGATCAGGCCGGCGACGAAGGAGCCGATGGCAGCTGTGGCAAGTGCCGGACCGCCGCGTCCGGCGCGGGCCATCTTGTTGCCCTCGAGCGCGGTGACGATCGACGAGCTTTCACCTGGCGTGTTAAGAAGGATCGAGGTCGTCGAGCCGCCATACATGCCGCCGTAATAGATGCCGGCAAACATGATCAGCGAGCCGCCCGGATCGAGCTTGTAGGTGGCGGGAAGCAGCAACGCGACGGTCAGCGCCGGGCCGATGCCCGGGAGGACGCCGACGGCGGTGCCGAGCATGACGCCGATAAAGGCGAAGAGCAGGTTCATCGGCTGAAATGCGACAGCCAGGCCCTGCAGAAGGAATTCGAAAGTGCTCATGGGGGCTGCACCTTAGAAGAACAGATGTTCAAGCCAGCCGGCAGGCAGCGTCAGCTGCAGCAGCTTGGCGAAGATCACCCATACGATGAAACTCAGGACGATGCCGACCGGGATCGAGATCCACAGCTGACGCTTGCCGAAACCGCGCGCGGTCAGGGCGAAGAGCAGGCCCGTCGCGATCGAGAACCCTGCGATACGCAGGAAGATCATCTGACAGGCAAGACCGGCAATCACCCAGAGAACGGGTGGTACTTCCTGCTTTTCGCGCTCGGGAAATTCACCACGCCAGGCTTCGGCAACTGTCCAGAGACCGAGAGCCGCCAGGCCGAAGGCGACGAATTCCGGCACGGTCGACGGACCGATACGATCGTACTGCGCGATGGCGCTGAGATGCGAGGCATCCCAGAACATGATGCCAGCAATGGCGAAAAGAAAGACGGCAATAGCCAGCGCCGCCCAATCAGGGCGGCGCTTCGTTGCCGAGGGGGTGTTGCCCTCAATCATTTTACCAGTCCGATATCTTTGAGGATGCTTTCGGTCGAAGCGACGTCCTTGTCGAGCTGAGCCTTGAAGTCATCGCCCGAGAGGTAGGTGTCTGCCCAACCCTTGGTCTTCAGCACTTCCTGCCAGGCAGCAGACTTATGCAGCTTTTCGACGTCAGCCGAAATCGCCTTGACTTCTTCGTCCGTCAGACCGGGAGCCGCGGCAACCATGCGCCAGTTCTGGATGGTCACATCGGTACCAGCTTCCTTCAGCGTCGGTGCATCAATGCCGTCGAGGCGGGCATCGCTCGAAACGGCGAGCAGGCGCAGCGTCCCAGCCTTAACCTGCGATTCGAATTCGCTGTAGCTGGAGATACCGGCGGTAACCTGACCACCGAGGATAGCAGCAAGCGCTTCGCCACCGCCCGAGAAAGCGACGTAGTTGACCTTCGTAGGATCGACGCCCGAAGCCTTGGCGATCAGGCCAGCCGTAATGTGGTCGGTACCACCGGCAGAACCACCGCCCCAGGACACAGCGCCCGGATCAGCCTTCAGCTTGGTGACGAGATCAGCCAGCGTCTTGATGTCGGAGGCTGCAGGAACGACGACGGCTTCGTATTCGCCGGTCAGACGGGCGATCGGCGTAACGTCCTTCAGGGTCACGGCAGACTTGTTGGTCAGTAGCGCGCCGACCATGACATAGCCGCCGACGATCAGGGCGTTCGGGTTACCGGCGCTCTGGTTGGCAAACTGCGCGAGGCCGATGGCGCCGCCAGCGCCCGGAACGTTCTGAACCTGAACGTTGCCGGAGATGCCTTCCTGCTGCAGCACGGTCTGCAGCGAACGGGCCGTCTGGTCCCAGCCGCCGCCCGGTGCTGCCGGAGCGATGATGGTGTAATCGGCCGCAGCGGCCGGCAGCGCGATGGCGGCTGCGAAGAGAGTGGCAATAAATGTATGTTTCAAGACGTGTCCTCCTTGAGCGCGGATAGATGCCGCGTCATTGCTGTCAGGGATCGGGGAACACGCCACTGGCGAACGAGCTATCGATCGCGCGTGAACGGCAAGTCCTCCCGAAACTTCCTCCGCCTCCACGGAGAAGAAGTGTCCGAACGCACCACAAGAAGCTGTCATTTAGCTGACACCGGCCACACATCCAGAGGCTGATGACACTTTTTTGCCGCAATTTCGCTCGGCATCGCCGGAAACGAAAGCGGCCGGTCCGCATTTACGCGGACCGGCCGTAAGGTCATCCTGTGCTGAAAATCTGCCTTTGCGGCTTAGAATTCAGACCATTCCTGTTGCACGGCAGCGTTGCCGTGGCTGCGATAGACCGGCGCCGGTGCCCGCGGAGCACTACGAGCCATCGCAGACGCGGTGCGGCGCAAGGCTTCCACGTCCGAAGACGAGGCATGATGGCTTTCGCCCGACAGCTTGAAATTGGCGATCAGGTCGCGAAGGCGGACGGCTTCGGTGGCGAGTGTCGCGCTAGCCGCATTGGTTTCCTCGACCATCGCGGCGTTCTGCTGGGTCACCTGGTCCATCTGGTTAACGGCGCTGTTGACTTCGCTCAGTCCGGTGGACTGCTCACGCGAGGACGTCGCGATCGCATCCATGTGCTGGTTGATCGAGACGATCAGGTTCTCAATCGTCTTCAACGCATCGCCGGTTTCGCGAACCAGCTGAACGCCGCCCTGCACTTCGACCGAAGAATTGCGGATCAGGTCCTTGATCTGCTTGGCAGCTTCAGCCGAGCGCTGGGCGAGCTCGCGCACTTCCTGTGCAACGACGGCAAAGCCCTTGCCGGCTTCACCGGCACGCGCCGCCTCGACACCGGCATTCAGAGCCAGAAGGTTGGTCTGGAAGGCAATCTCGTCGATGACGCCGATAATGCTGGAGATCTGGTTCGAAGACTGCTCGATCTTCTGCATGGCGTTGACGGCGTTGGACACCACCTGCCCGGATCGTGCCGCACTCTCGTTCGCCTGGATAGCGACCTGGCGAGCCTCATCGGCGCGCTTGGAGGAGTTAGAGACATTGACCGTGATCTCGTCGAGTGCAGCAGCGGTTTCTTCGAGCGAGGCGGCCTGCTGTTCGGTGCGCTTCGACAGGTCGTCGGCGCCGCTGCCGATTTCGCGGGTGCCGGTGTCGATCGCACCGGCCGACGAGGCGATGGACTTCATCGTGTTGCCGAGCTGCATGACGGCATCGTTCAGATCCTGACGCAGCGGCTCGAAATCAGGCGCGAAGGCGTCGTTGAGCTGGAAGCTCAGATCACCTGCCGCCAGGCGCTTGAGACCGGAAGCGAGACCAGCAGTTGCCTCGACCAGGCGTGTCTGTGCGGCAGCTTCGGCTTCGCGGGTCAGGCGGGCGCGGTCAGCCTCGGCCCGCACGCGACTTGCTTCCGCATCGCTCTGCAGCTTGATGTTCTCGATCGCCGCCTGACGGAAAATCTCGACGGCCTTTGCCATCTCGCCGATCTCATCGCCGCGATGGGCATCAGCAATCGTCAGATGCGTGTCGCCATTGGCAAGCGAACGCATCGCGCCGGTGATACGGCCGATGGCGTTGGCGATACCGGCAATGCCGAAATAGGCCGCGCCGCAGACGAGCAGCGCGCTGACGCCGAGAATGACGCTGAGCAGCAGAAGCGTGCGGCTGAACTCCGAACGGTTTTCGGCAGCGGCGCTGGCGGCCAGGGCCTGATTGGACTTCACCACCTTGTCGACGCTTGCCGCCAGTTCGTCGGCGATCGGGCCGAGATCCTTGTCGAAAGCATCGATTGCCTTCTGCTTTTCGCCGGCCTTAACGAGAGCGATCAGGTTGTCGCCAGCCGCAACATATTTCGAGGACGTATCGTCGATCGAGGTGAAGGCCTCACGCTCGGCGTCGGTATTGACCTGATCCTTGAAGTCGGCGACGGCCTTCAAGAGAGCCGCCTGCTTGGTCTTGATCTTCTTCACGAAGCCATCGGCACCACCTTCCGTACGGCCCATGACGTAATCGCCATATGAACCACGCAGCGAGTAACGTGCGAGCTGGATGTCGTTTGCCTTGGACACGCCGGGCAGATAGCTGGTCGCAAAATCGTCGGCGTTCTCGTTGAACGTGCTCAGGCTGCGCAGCGAAATATAGCCCGTCAGGGCAAACAGGATGGCGATCAGCGAGAATATGCCGATCATCGATGCTTTGACGTTGGGACGCTTCATGAAAAGAACCTCTGAAAAGGGGAACCGGGCATCCGCGATGCATAGCTCCTGGCAGTGTGGTGAGAATTGGCTTGCAGCATCATGCCGCCCGCACGGCCGTTCGGGACGACGCCGCGCCTGTCGTTTCATAGTGAGAATAACCACCGGTTTTCGATTAATTTTCGCTAAATGCCGACTATAAAATTTGACAATGAAAACAACGAAATTTGTAAAAAGAGATGTAAAGAACAGCATTTTCGGATGATTTCAGATGAACTAAGTTTTTCTTACTTCATGAGTAAAATTTTCTTCTGCAGAAACAGCATCAACATTTCATATTTCGAATATTCTCAAGTAATGTCGAGGCAACGGAAAGAAGCCTCGCTGCCACAACGAAACCACGCTTGCGCCGCCGCCGCTTTCGGGAAAAGAATGTCGCATGACCATCCCGCGCGCCCACCCGTTTCATTTCGACCCAACCTATGGCGCCACTTTGCCGGCGCTGGAATCGATCCGTCCGCCGGCAGCGCCGGATGGTTTCGATGCGTTCTGGAATGCGCGATACGCAAAGGCGATCAACGCCGATCCCAAACCCTCGCTCTCCCGCAGCGAGCTGCAGCATGCGGACTGGAATGTCCTCGATATCTCCTATGCATCGACGGACGGAGTCGCGATCGGCGGCTGGCTGCTGCTGCCAAAGCGAAGTGCAATCAAGCGCGGCTTGGTGGTTGGCCATGGCTACGGCGGACGCGATCAGCCGGAATTCGACGTGCCTGTGGAAGAAACCGCCGTCCTGTTCTTCTGCGCCCGCGGCATGTCGCGAAGCGCCCACCCGCCAATTCCCTCAGAGGCCAGCGGCCATGTACTTCATGGCATCGAAAGCCGCGACAGCTATGTGATCGGCGGCTGCGTCGAGGATATCTGGCTGGCCGTCTCGGCCCTGATCGAACTCTATCCTTGGCTGGAAGGCCGCATCGGCTATTCGGGTGTCAGCTTCGGCGGCGGGCTGGGTGCCCTGGCGATCCCGTTCGACACCAGGATCGACCGCGGCTTTCTCGCCGTTCCGACATTCGGAAACCGTCCGCTCTGGCTGCGGTTGCCGACGGTGGGCAGCGCTGATTCCGTGCAGCAATATCAGCGCAAGCACGGCAATGTGCTTGAAACGCTGCGCTTCTTCGATGCGGCAACGGCTGCAACACGCATCAAGGTGCCGATGCTTGTCGCCGCAGCGCGTTTCGATCCCGCCGTCGCGCCACCCTGCCAGTTTTCGGTCGCCAATGCCCTGCCGGGATCCAAGGAGATCTTCGTTCTCGATGCCGGTCACTTCGACTATGACGGTGCCGCCGAACAGAACGAAGAGCTGCGCACCAAGGTCGCCCTATTCTTCACTGCCGGCGCAGAACCTCATTCCAATGCGCAATCAGCCGCGCCCGCTTCACCTGATCGAGATAGACCATCAGTCCCGGACTGACAGGAACCGGCTTCAGCTGGGCGCCAAGCAGTTCCTGCATCGTATTGGCGGTATTGTCGCCGGCAACTTCGGGGCTGACGGCCGGGATTTGCAGTTCGCGCGCCATGATCGTCTGCCCCTGCTTCGACATGAAGAAGGACAGATATTGCCGCCCAAGTTCCGGATCGGCAGCGGCCTGCGGCACAAGACCGATGCGCGACATGACGACCGTATAGTCCTTCGGCAGCACGATGCCGACATCGGGATGCCGTGCCGCCCAATCGGCGGCGTAGGAGCCGAGGATATTGTACCCGAGCACGAAGCGGCCGTCAGCGACACGCTCCAGGATCGCCGAGCTTGTGGAATAGAGCTTGACGCCCGCCGCCCCCATCGCCCCGATCACCGACCATATATCGCCGAACTGCTCCTGATCGCGCGCCATGAACAGGAAGCCGACGCCGGAGCGCTCGATGTCATAGGTACCGATCCGGCCATAGACGCTATTTCCCTTGCGCTTCAGGTAATCGACGAACTCGGCCCGCGAGGATGGCACCGGCTCATGTACGAAACTCGGCTTGTGATAGACGAAGACGGCGGGCTCGAAGGTCAGCGCATAGGCGGTGTTGCGCCAGTTCGCCCATTTCGGCCACTGCCCGCTCATCGGCAGGTTGCTTACTTGCGCATAGCCGTCGTTCGACAGCTTTACCTGCAGATCCATGGCGGATGAGAAGGCAAAGTCGGCGGTCTTCTTGCCGGCATCGGTCTCCCGCACAATGCGATCGTAGATTTCCCCGGTCAGCATATCCTCGTAGCGGATCGCCACATCGGGATTGGCATCCTGGAAGCCTGTGATCATCGGCTTGGCCAAAGGCTCGTCGAGTGACGAATAGACAGTCAGCACCCGCGCATCCGCCTTTCCGGATTTCGACGGGTAGAAGGTCTGGTTGCCATAGGCAAAGCCCGGACAGAGCATCAGTAAAAGTATGAAAAGTCTCCTCATCCGCAAAGGATTGCATGCGTAGAAAGGACGAGCAAGCGTGAGCCTCGCTGCAGCTCAAGCAAAATTGCGGGCCTACCGCGACAAAAACTATAAAAGAAGTTAAGCTAAATTAGACCGTTTTCATGGAGGGGATATTGGAACGACGGCTGAGCGCAATTCTCGCTGCCGACGTCGTGGGCTACAGCCGTCTGATGGGGGTCGATGAATCCGGAACTCTTCAGGCGCTCAATCGTCACCGCTGTGAACTGATCGATGTCAGGATCTCCGACTACAAGGGCCGGACTTTCAAGCTGACAGGCGACGGAATGCTTGTCGAGTTCCAGAGCGTTGTGAATGCCGTTGCCTGCGCCGTCGAGATCCAGCGAAACATGGCGGCCCGCAATGAGGGCGTGCCGAAGGAACAGCGCATCGAGTTCCGCATCGGCATCAACCTTGGCGACGTCGTTCTCCAGGACGGCGATGTCTTCGGCGATGGTGTCAACGTCGCGGCCAGGCTGGAAAAGCTTGCGCAGCCAGGTGGCATCTGCGTGTCGAGCTCCGTCCGCGACCAGGTCGGCACGCGCCTTAATGTCGGCTTCGACCTGCAGGGCGAGCATGCACTGAAGAACATCAAGCAGCCGGTGCAGGTCTATACGATCGACATCAACAAGGGTGCCGGCAGCAGCCGTGCGGCAACGCAACGCCGCAACACCTGCTTCATCGCCGTTCTGCCCTTCACCAACATGAGCGGCGATGCCGATCAGGACTATTTCTCCGACGGCATTACCGAGGACATCATCACCGACCTCTCGAAAGTGTCGAGCCTGCATGTCGTGTCACGCCACACCGTCTTCACCTACAAGGGGACGTCGGTCCGCATCAAGCAGCTCGCTCAGGAGCTTGGCGTCCGCTATGTGCTGGAGGGAAGCGTGCGGATGGCAGGCAACCGCGTGCGCATCTCCAGCCACCTTATCGACACCAGCAACGGCGACCACCTCTGGGCCGACCGTTATGATCGCAACCTGACAGATATCTTCGCCATCCAGGACGAGATCGCCAATTCGATCGTCGGCCAGCTGAAGATCCGGCTGCTGCCCGAAGAAAAGAAGGCAATCGCCGAAGAGCCGACGGCCAATGTGGAGGCCTATACCTATTACCTGCGCGGCCGGCAGCTCTCCCATACCTGGACGAAATCATATCTGCTGCTTGCCCGCCGCATGTTCGAAAAGGCCGTCGAGCTCGACCCCGATTATGGCCGCGCCTATGCCGGCATCGCCGATTGCGATGCGGCGATCCGCGATTGGGATCCGGGCAAGGTCTCGGTGCAGCAGATCCTGACGGCGAGCGCCCGGGCACTCGAGCTCAATCCCGATCTCGCCGAAGCCCATGCCTCGCGCGGCCTTGCGCTGCACCAGAACGGTCAGCGGGAACAGGCAATCGAAGCTTTCGAGCGAGCCTTGAGCCTGGATCCGAACCTCTATGAGGCGAACTTCCACTATGCCCGCTTCTTCTTCATGCATGGCGACTATGCCAATGCCGCGCATTATTTCACCCGCGCCGCCCATATCCGCACCGACGACTACGTCTCCCCGATCCACCTGATGAGCGTCTACCGGTCGATGGGGCGTCCGGCCGATACTGAGAACTGGGCGAAGCTTGGCATTCTCCGGGCCGAACGCGCCGTCAGCCTCAATCCGGAAAATTCCGGCCCGTCGCATCGCGGCGCGCTCGCGCTCGCCCATCTCGGCGACAGGGCACGCGCCCGCAACTGGGCAGCGCGCGCGATTGCCATCGATCCGAACGACATCGTCGCGCAATACAATCTCGCCTGTGTCTATTCCGTCCTCGGCGACACCGACGAGGCCCTTGCCCTGCTGGAAAAGCTGCTGCCGCGCAGTTCGGTCTATCACATCATGTGGTTCGAGAACGATTCCGACCTCGACAACATCCGCTCGGACCCGCGATTCCACCGGCTGCTGGATGCCGCCCGCAAGGAACAGGAGGCTGCACGTACAGCGTGAGAATGAGCACGGCCGATGATGACAGCGGCGCACCCGCCCTGTAATCTTGTTTTCCAACAAGGAAACATCCGTGCGCATCCTGCTGACCGAAGACAATGTCGCGCTTGCCGATGGCCTGTCTGCGATCTTGCGCGGGACGGGCCATGCGGTCGATGTCGTTCATGACGGCGCCTCGGCAAACGCGGTGATCGCCGCCGAGAATTTCGATCTCGTCATCCTCGATCTGAACCTGCCTGAAATGGATGGCCTTGAGGTGCTGCGCAACATGCGCGCCCGTCAGAGCAAGGCTGCGGTGCTGATCCTGACGGCCCGCGGCACGCCGGAAGAGCGGGTCCGCGGACTCGATCTCGGCGCTGACGACTACCTCATCAAGCCCTTCGACATTGCCGAATTCGAGGCCCGCGTCCGCGTCCTCCTGCGCCGTCAGGCAGGGCTGCATTCGGCAACCGTCATCTACGGTCCTGTTTCCTTCGATCTCAATTCCCGCACATTCTCGGCAGCCGGCGTGCAGATCGATATCCCCGCCCGCGAACTCGGCCTGCTCGAAATCCTCTTCATGCGCGCCGGCAAGGTCGTCGCCAAGGAAGCGATCATCCAGTCGCTGACCGCCTTCGACGACGACATCTCGGCCAATGCCATCGAGCAATATGTCAGCCGCCTGCGCAAACGGCTCGCGCCTTACGGCCTGACGGTGAAGACGGCCCGCGGTATCGGCTATTATCTCGACAAACTGACCGAGGCTGCATGAGGGCCGCCTATTCGCTGCGCCGCAGGCTGCTCTTCTGGCTGCTGATCTCGACTGCCATCATCGGAACGCTGGCGCTCGCCGACACCTATCGGGAAGCAATCCAGACATCCAATATCGTCTCCGACCGCGTGCTCGCAGGTTCCGCACTGGCGATTGCCGAACGGGTTGTCGTGGCCGAAGACGGTACGCTTGAGGTCGATATCCCCTATGTGGCCCTGGAAATGCTGACCTCGGCCGCCCAGGACCGCGTCTTCTACCGCGTCGACGGACCGCCCGGAGAATTCATCACCGGCTATCAAGCCTTGCCCGCACTCGCCGATACGCAAGGCGAGGTCGCGGGCTTCGCCGATGACACGTTCCGCGGCGAGCCGATCCGCGTTGCCACCTTGAGGCGGTCGGCCTCCACCGGCATCCGCTCCGTTCCCTTCTCGGTGACGGTTGCTGAAACCACCATCGCCCGCCGCCAGCTTGCCCGCGCCATCCTCTTCCGCTCGGCGCTGCGGCTTCTCTTCATGATCGCGGGCGCCGCCGTCATCGTCTGGATTTCGGTTACTGTGGCACTCCGCCCGCTCTACAAACTCCGCGACGCGATCGGCGAGCGCAGCCCCGACGACCTGCACCCGATCGAGCAACTGGTACCGAGCGAAGTCGAACCGCTGGTCGATACGGTCAACAGCTTCATGGTCCGCCTTCAATCGGCGCTCGAAGCTCTGCGCAATTTCACCGGCAACGCCAGTCACCAGCTGCGCACGCCGCTGGCGATCATCCGCACCCAGCTTGCGCTCTCGGTGCGCGCCGCAACGCTTGACGAGGCGCATCGCTCCGCCCTCAAGGGTGATCAGGCCGTCGCTCATGCCGAGCGCATCCTCGCCCAGTTGCTGCTGATGGCAAAGATCGACGCGGCGGCGGCAAAGGAAGCGCTCACGGCTTCGGCGATCGACCTTGCAGCAATCGCGCAGGAGATCACCGGCGAACTCATCCCGACCGCGGCAGAAGCCGGTATCGACCTTGGCTTTGAAGGCGAAGGTGTAGCAATGATCCGCGCTGAGCCGCTGCTGATCGGTGAGCTGCTGCGCAATCTGACCGGCAACGCCATTGCATATGCCGGGAAAGGCGCTGAGGTCACGGTCAGGATCATCAGCGACAAGGATTCCGTGCGGCTGGAGATCGAGGACAACGGTCCCGGCATTCCGCCGGAGAAATTGGATGCCGTGCGCCGCCGCTTCTCGCGCGGTAACGACTCGGCTGCGCCGGGCGCCGGCCTCGGTCTGCCGATCGTCGAAGAAATCGCCAATCTCTTCAATGCGAGCCTGTCGCTTGGCAGTGCCTCCGGCGGCAAGGGCCTGACGGCTTCGGTGACATTCGCGAAAGCGTCGTAAACACTTTCAGCCGTTAACCTTTGCGCCTTGCATTCTTTCGCTGCATTGCACACTATCCCCTTGGGAACAGCAAAGCCGTGCAACGACGCGGCGCCGGATAAGGCGAAATATGTCGATCAAGGCCAGCATCTATCATTTGACGCACTATAAATATGACAAGCCGGTCCGCCTGGGGCCGCAGGTCATCCGCCTCAAACCGGCCTCGCATTCGAAGACCCGCGTCCTCAGTCATTCGCTGAAGGTCACGCCGTCGAACCATTTCGTGAACCTGCAGCAGGACCCCTACGGCAACTATCTCGCCCGCTACGTTTTTCCGGACCCGGTCACCGAATTCAAGATCGAAGTCGATCTCGTCGCCGACATGACAGTCTACAACCCCTTCGACTTCTTCGTCGAAGAGGAAGCGACGAGGTGGCCCTTCGATTATCCCGAAACGCTGCGCGAAGATCTCTCGATCTACATGAAGCCGGAAGAGCCCGGGCAGCGGCTGAAGGCCTTTCTGGAGACGCTCGACTATACGCCCGGCCAGCCGACGGTCGATATGGTCGTTGGCCTCAATGCCCGCCTGCAGCAGCAGATCGGCTATGTCATTCGCATGGAAACCGGGGTGCAGACGCCCGAGGAAACGCTTGGAAGCGCGCTTGGCTCCTGCCGCGACACCAGCTGGCTGCTCGTCCAGATCCTGCGCCATCTCGGCCTCGCCGCCCGCTTCGTCTCCGGCTACCTGATCCAGCTGGCGCCCGATCTGAAGGCGCTGGACGGCCCGTCGGGAACCGAAGTCGATTTCACCGACCTTCATGCCTGGGCTGAGGTCTATCTCCCCGGCGCCGGCTGGGTGGGCCTGGACCCGACGTCGGGATTGCTGACCGGCGAGAGCCACATCCCCCTGGCCGCGACGCCGCATTTCCGCAATGCCGCGCCGATCACCGGCGGCTATTTCGGCGAAGCCAACACCGAATTCGGCTTCGACATGAGGGTGTCTCGCGTCGCCGAGCACCCGCGCATCACCAAGCCTTTCTCCGATGAAAGCTGGGACGAACTGAACGCGCTCGGCGAGACAATCGACCGCGTCCTCCAGGCGGAGGACGTTCGCCTGACCATGGGCGGCGAGCCGACCTTCGTCTCCATCGACGATTTCGAATCCGAGGAATGGAATACCGACGCCGTTGGCCCGACCAAGCGCGAAAAGGCCGATGTGCTGATCCGCAAGCTCCGCGAGCGCTTCGCCCCCGGCGGCTTCCTGCACTATGGCCAGGGCAAGTGGTATCCGGGCGAAAGCCTGCCGCGCTGGACCTTCTCGCTCTACTGGCGCAAGGACGGTCTGCCGATCTGGCAAAATCCCGATCTCATCGCAACCGAAGGCACGGATGCCGGCGTCACCGCCGACGACGCCGGAAAGCTTCTGACGGCGATCGCGCGAGAACTGACGATCGAGCCGGAGATGGTTCTGCCCGCTTACGAAGACCCGGCCGAATGGATCGTCAAGGAGGGCAGCCTCCCCGAAAATGTCGATCCGTCCAATTCCAAGCTCAAGGACCCCGAAGAACGCAACCGCATCGCCCGCGTCTTCGAGCGCGGCCTGACGGTCGCGACCGGCTATATCCTCCCGGTTCAGGCCTGGAATTCCAAGGCATCGGGCCAGCGCTGGGTCAGCGAAAAGTGGCGCACCCGCCGCGGCAAGATCTTCCTCGTCCCGGGTGACAGCCCGGTCGGCTACCGGCTGCCGCTCGGCACCCTGCCCTACGTTCCGCCGTCACGCTATCCCTATATCCACACCGCCGACCCTTCGATCCCGCGCCAGCCGCTGGCGGATGTCGTGGTGCCGGCAGGCCGGGCAATGCCGGAAGCCTCGCGCCAGACGGATGACAGCAGCCAGGCGCGTGTCGAGCAGACGATCGGCGAGATCGGCGGCGCAGTGCGCACCGCCATGTCGGTCGAACCGCGCGACGGCAGGCTTTGCGTCTTCATGCCGCCGGTCGAGCGCATCGAGGATTATCTCGAGCTGATCGCCGCGGCGGAAAATGCCGCCCGCGAACTAAACCTGCCTGTTCATATCGAGGGTTACTCGCCGCCGCAGGACGAACGGATCAACGTCATCCGCGTCGCGCCCGACCCTGGTGTCATCGAGGTCAACATTCATCCGGCCGCGAACTGGCAGGATTGCGTCGACATCACCACTGCCGTCTACGAGGAAGCGCGCACCACAAGACTTGGCGCCGACAAGTTCATGATCGACGGCCGCCACACCGGCACCGGCGGCGGCAACCATGTCGTCGTCGGCGGCGCGAACCCCGGCGACAGCCCGTTCCTGCGCCGTCCCGACCTGCTGAAAAGCCTGGTCCTGCACTGGCAGCGGCATCCGTCGCTATCCTACCTCTTCTCCGGCATGTTCATCGGCCCGACCAGCCAGGCGCCGCGCATCGACGAGGCCCGCCACGACAGCCTCTATGAACTCGAGATCGCCATGGCGCAGGTGCCGATGCCGGGCCATGGCGTCACGCCGCTCCCATGGCTGGTCGATCGCCTCTTCCGCAACCTGCTGATCGACGTGACCGGCAACACCCATCGTGCCGAAATCTGTATCGACAAGATGTTCTCGCCCGACGGACCGACGGGGCGGCTCGGCCTCGTCGAGTTCCGCGGTTTCGAGATGCCGCCCAACGCCCGCATGTCGCTCGCCCAGCAGCTACTGGTCCGCGCCCTGATCGCCCGCTTCTGGAAGAACCCGGCCGATGGCGGCTTCGTGCGCTGGGGCACCTCGCTGCACGATCGTTTCATGCTGCCGCATTTCGTCTGGGCCGACTTCATGGATGTGCTGGCGGATCTCAGAGAAAACGGCTTCGATCTCAGCCCGGAATGGTTCAAGGCGCAGCTCGAGTTCCGCTTCCCCTTCTGCGGCGGGGTGGAATACGAAGGCTCGAAGCTCGAAGTTCGCCAAGCATTGGAGCCCTGGCATGTGATGGGCGAAGAAGGCGCGATCGGCGGCACGGTCCGCTATGTCGACAGCTCCGTCGAGCGTCTGCAGGTTCGTCTCGAAACCAGCAACAGCGCCCGCTACACCGTGACCTGCAACGGCCGTACCCTGCCGCTGACCCCAACCGGCACGTCGGGTGTTTCCGTCGCTGGTGTCCGCTACAAGGCCTGGCAGCCATCGTCGGGCCTGCATCCGGTATTGCCGGTCAACACGCCGCTGACCTTCGACATTTATGATACATGGTCGAAGCGTTCGATCGGCGGCTGTATCTACCATGTTGCCCATCCGGGCGGCCGCAACTATGACACCTTCCCAGTCAACGGCAACGAAGCGGAAGCACGGCGGCTTGCCCGGTTCGAGCCGTGGGGACATACCGCAGGCGGCTTCATTCCGCGTGCCGAAACGGGTTCGCAAGAATTCCCTCTGACGCTGGATCTCCGGCGTCCGGCAGGGCTTTAGGCTAGGTTTTAATGGGCAAGAAACCGGCAACGGAACGCAAGGCAATCGATCCCCGCAGCGCCAGCGATGCGGCTCTCGACTATGCGCCCTTGCCCGGCGTTGCCGACGAGATGGTCGACAACACAGGTGCGATCCGCCCCGTCTGGCAGCGCTTCCTCTCCGCCTTCGGCCGCGTGCCCAAGCCAGAGCTCGCCGAACGCTTTGCCCGTGCCGACCGCTATCTGCGCGATGCCGGCGTCTTCTACCGGGCCTATGGCAGCAAGGGCACCGGCGAACGCTCCTGGCCGCTGTCGCATATTCCTGTTCTCATCGATGAGCGCGAGTGGCAGCAATTGTCCGCAGGCCTCGTCCAGCGTGCCGATCTGCTCGAAGCGATCGTTGCGGATATCTACGGCAAGAACACGCTGGTGCAGGAAGGCTTCCTGCCGCCCGGCCTCATCGCCTCGAACCCGGAATTCCAGCGGCCGCTGGCGGGCGTGAAACCGGCAACCGGCCACTACCTGCATTTCTGCGCCTTCGAGATCGGCCGCGGCCCGGATGGAAACTGGTGGGTACTGGCAGACCGCACGCAGGCGCCATCAGGCGCCGGTTTCGCGCTGGAGAACCGTGTTGCGACGACCCGCGCCTTCTCCGACGTCTATGCCGAAACACCGGTGCACCGCCTCGCCTCGTTCTTCGGCGCCTTCCGCGATACACTACAGACGATGAAGCACTCCGGCGACGACCGCATCGCCGTCCTGACGCCAGGCCCGGCAAACGAGACCTACTACGAGCACGCCTATATCGCCCGCTATCTCGGCTTCATGCTGCTTGAGGGCGAGGACCTGACTGTCGTCAACGGCCGTATCATGGTGCGCACCGTCGCTGGCCTGAAGCCGATCGGCGTGCTCTGGCGCCGTCTCGACAGCGCCTATGCCGACCCGCTCGAACTAAACCAGAATTCGCATATCGGCACCCCCGGGCTGCTCGATGCCCTGCGCGCCGAAACGGTGACGATCGTCAACGGCCTCGGCACAGGCATTCTCGAAACCCGCGCGCTGCTGGCCTTCATGCCGACCATCTGCCGCCGGATCCTCGGTGAGGACCTGCAGCTGCCGTCGATCGCCACCTGGTGGTGCGGGCAGAAAAGCGAGCAGGAGCATGTGGCCAAGCATCTCGAAAAGATGGTTATCGGCCCGGCCTTCTCGCGCGCACCCTTCTTCGACGACGACGGCGAATCCGTGCTGGGGTCATCCCTGCGCGCCACGGCAAAGGACTCGATCTCCGACTGGCTGAGCAGCGATGGCCCGAAGCTCGTCGGCCAGGAAGTCGTCACGCTCTCCACCACGCCGGCCTGGGTCGGCGGCAAGCTGACGCCGCGGCCGATGTCGCTGCGCGTCTTTGCGGCACGCACCGCAAATGGCTGGCAGATCATGCCCGGTGGCTTTGCCCGCATCGGCGCCAGCGACGATGTCGCGGCGATTGCCATGCAGTCCGGCGGTGCCGCCGCCGACGTCTGGATCGTCAGCGACAAGCCGGTCGAGCGCCACACGCTGCTGCCCGCCGAAGGCAGCTTCACCCGCAACATGCCGGGCAGTCTGCCGAGCCGCGCCGCCGACAATCTTTTCTGGTTGGGGCGCTACATCGAGCGCGCCGAAGGGGCGCTGCGCATCCTGCGCGCCTGGCACGCCCGCTACGCCGAAGCTGCCGACCCGGACCAGCCGCTGCTCGCTGATGTTTCAGAATATCTGGCGGCGCTGGACATCGACACCGAGGAACCGGTGCCGGAAACGCTCTTGCGCAACATCGACAGCGCCGTCTATTCCGCCAGCAACATCCGCGACCGTTTCTCGCCGGACGGCTGGCTGGCGCTGAACGACCTTGCCAAGACCGCCCGCCGCTTCCGCATGACGGTGGCCGCCGGCGACGACGCCAGCCACGCGATGACCATCCTGCTGCGCAAGCTCGCAGGCTTTGCCGGTCTGGTGCACGAAAACATGTACCGCTTCACCGGCTGGCGCTTCCTGTCGCTCGGCCGCTACATCGAGCGCGGCCTGCATCTGACCCGGCTGCTCGGCCATATGTCCGGCCCTGAGGCGCCCGACGGCGCCCTCGACATGCTGCTTGAGATCGGCGACAGCGTCATGACCCACCGACGCCGCTATAACGTCAACACCGCGCGCCTGACCGTCACCGACCTTCTGGCGCTCGATCCGCTCAACCCGCGCTCGATCCTCTTCCAGGTGAATGAGATCCACCGCGAGGTGGAGCAGCTGCCGAATGCCTTCATCAACGGCCAGATGTCGCCCTTCTACCGCGAGGCCATGCGCCTCCATTCCGGCCTTGCGGTGATGACGCCCGAGACGATGAGCGGCGACGTCTACAAGAAGCTCGAGCGCGAGCTCGAAGCGCTCTCCGATCTTCTCGCACAAACCTATCTGGGGTGACGCCGTGCTTTACGACCTCACGCTTCACATGGGTTACAGCTACGACAGCCCGGCCTCCGGCGCCCGCCACATCATGCGCCTGATGCCCTTGTCTCTGCCTGACCGGCAGCGTCTGATCGCCGGCTCGATCACCATCTCTCCGTCGCCGGACGAGCAATCGCATTTCACCGATTTCTTCCGCCATCCGTCGACCTCCTTCCTGCTGCGCTCGCCGCATGAGACGCTGGATATCCGCATGCAGGCCCGCGTGCAGGTGGAAAGCCATTCGATCTCGGCGGATTTCTCGCCGACGCTGTCAGGCCTGCCGGAAGAAGTGGCAGGCATCTGGTCGCTCGAACCGGAATCCCCCCATCATTTCCTGGGCGACAGCCCGCGCCTGACGGCAACCCGCGCGATCTCCGACTATGCCCGCGAGAGTGCTGCACCAGAGCGCACCGTGCTGCAGATCGCCACCGCGCTCTGCGCCCGCATCAACAAGGATTTCACCTACGACACCGAAGCCACCACGGTGGACTCGACGCCGCTCGACGCCTTCAAGCTGAAACGCGGCGTCTGCCAGGATTTCTCGCATGTGATGATCCTGGCGCTCCGCAGCCTCGGCATTCCCGCAGGCTATGTCTCCGGCTTTCTGCGCACCATCCCTCCCGCAGGCAAGGAGAGGTTGGAAGGCGCAGACGCCATGCATGCCTGGGTGCGCGTCTGGTGCGGCGAAACGCTCGGCTGGGTCGAACTCGATCCCACCAACAACATCCCCGCCAGCACCGACCACATCGTCGTCGCTTACGGCCGCGACTACAGCGACGTGGCCCCCGTGATCGGCGTGCTGAAGAGCTATGGCGGGCAGCGGGCGGTGCAGGCGGTCGATGTGGTGCCGCTGAAGCAATGAGATGTGCACAAAATAGAACGCTTTGCTCTATTTTTACCGAGTTCGTAAGGCAATTAACAACTTAATTGATGCAGAGATTTGCTACCACAACCTTTTTGGCAAGGTAGCAACCATGAAGCCGTCATCATATTTCAAGCATTCGAAGATCGACGAATTGCTCCACGACCGGGGTGGGAACTTCGCGATGATGACCGGTCTTCTCGCCGTCCCGCTTATACTCGCGGCCGGCGTGGCTGTCGATTATTCCATGGCCGCGATGGAACGAACAAATCTGCAACAGATCGCCGATGGAGCGGCACTGGCCGGCGGCAAGATTTTCGATGGTACCAACCTCTCCGATGCCCAGGCTGCGGCGAAATCTTTCATTACGTCCTACGCCGACAAACTTCCGAAGGACGTTGCCTTCAACATCACAGCTAACGGACGAACGCTGCAGGTCGCGATGACCGGGACGGCAGCAACTTCCTTCATGAAATTCGGCGGCTTTAATTCGACCGCCGTTGGCGTAACCTCGGCAGCGATCAGTCCATTGAAACCCGAAAAGGTGACGTTCACGCCGACAAAGGCCCAAGGCTATTGGTATAAGCAGGTATCGGTGCGCGTCGTCCGCGAGGGCAGTACCGCGGAAACCGTTCTCGCTACGGTCGAATATACCACGACGACCCATGCGAATAGTGGCAGTGGCACAATGGTTGTTAAGCCGTCGTCTCAAATCGACCTTGGAAAATACACCAAGCTGGTACTTCAGATGGATATCAAGAAAGACGGCTGCCCGCTAAAGAAGCGCGCGGTCGTCAATGGCAATGACGTCAAATGCGAAAGCGACAGCGCCCAGACCTACAACAAGTACGATGCCACCATGCGCACCGACAATCCGCAAACGACCAACTACCTTTTCGTCGATGGTAAACAGCTTCCGCAGGGAGTTACTCAACCGCTTGAGTCCTATTTCGGCTGCTCAAAACCGCAGAGCCATGCATGGGAGGACGGCGGCGGCTGGGAACGTCAGGATTTCTTTTATACCGTTTCATCCGAGTGCAAGGCCGCCGACGGAGACTATGTACGGCTGACGCAATAAAGGCTGCCATAAATATTAACGCGGCAAAGTTCAATCTGCCGCAATTTCGCGAAGAACAGACGTTTCATGAAGTAGCGAATGTATCGAAATCTTGAGATCGTTATAATTCTAACGATCATCTTAGGGACTGCGGTAATAATTCGGCGATAAGCATGAGGTCAGCATAATTTTCCTCTTGCTTCTAGGTGACATGATGTCTCCCATTTCATTAGTGCATGCGCGCGCAAAACGCATGCTACGCGACCGGTCCGGCAATTTCGGCATGATGACCGCCATACTTGTTCCGGTAGCTCTTGGTGCCGCAGGCGTCGCGGTCGATGTATCCAACACCGTCAATTCTCAGCGTCAGCTTCAGGAAGCTGCAGATTCCTCTGCCCTGGCGACCGCCGCAGCCCTTGCTGATGGAACGCTTGCGATCACTGGCGCGAGCGCATTTGCCAAGGATTTCGTGGCCGGGCAGATGTCGAACTACTTGCTGAACAACAACGTCGCGGCGACCGGCATCAAGGACAGCGTGAAGGTTACAGTCGATCAGGCAACCTCCGGCAAATCGACGACCTATAACGTCAACATCACCACAACATACAATCAACCCCTGAGTGGCCTCGCCAACTTCTTCGGCGTCAAATCCACCAATATCGGGGCCGCCAGCGCCGCACAAAGCGGCTCCGGTCCGGACCAGAATGCTCGCAATGCGCTCTCCATGGTTTTGGCGCTCGACGAGTCTGGCTCCATGGCGCAGGACACCGACACCGTGGAAAGCAAGACCTGCACGCGCACCAACAAAAAGGGCGAATGCAAGGAGTACACGACGACCTACGTATCCAAGATAGCGGCTCTCAAATCTGCCGCAGGGGCGCTTTTTGACGCACTCGACGGGGCCGACAAGGACGGAGATCTGGTCCGAACGGGCGCCGTCTCATACACCCACATTGTCATGGGCCAAACGTCACCGATTATGTCCTGGGGCACGGCAGCCGCACGTAAATACGTAGCAGGCATGCCCTCCGTGCCCGCAGGCGGCACGGATGCCAACGGCGCGATGGTGATTGCCGACAACGCTGTCAGAAAGCCGACTGATGGAAGCGATGCCGAAACCAAGGCGCATGCCGCCAAAAAGAATATGACGTCAGACAGATATCTGGTTCTAATGAGCGATGGCGAGATGACGGGCTATAGCAACACTTGGAACTCGTCCCTTGACCAGAAAGTTCGCGACAAGTGCGATGCTGCCAAGTCTGATGGCATCACCATTTTCACTGTTGCATTCATGGCGCCCGATAAGGGCAAGAAGTTGCTACAGTACTGCGCATCGTCGGCTGGCAGTTACTATGAGCCAAACACGATGGAAAAACTCGTGAAAGACTTCCAAAATATCGCTCAGACCGCAATGAAGACGACCACCCGGTTGATCAACTAGATACTGCTGTCGCCCGAAATTACAAAAGCCGCTCCGGAACAAACCGGGGCGGCTTTTCGTTGTGTGCTAATCCCCTGTATCAAATCGGGAAAATCGATTGAAATCAAGTCCCGGGGTGAGGGCGAAGGTGAAGGTTCCGCAAATTTTTGCTTTGGTTAAATCCTTTGTTGCAAGTGCTTGGTAACGGTGCATAAACTGACAGTATTCGTGTGTGCGACAAAGCGATTACCTCAGGCATAACATACTGAAATCAAATCAAAATTGGCGAGACCTGACGATGACAACAGCTTCCAAGCCGACCATCCCCTCCCCCGCTCCTCGCAGCTCCCGGCCTGAAATTCTTGCGGAAGAAATTATTGAGCGCCTCACCTACCGCATCGGCAAGGATGCCAAAGTTGCCAAGCCGCACGACTGGCTGACCGCCACGATCCTCGTCGTCCGTGACCGGATCATCGACAAGTGGATGGAATCCACGCGCAAGGTCTACTCCACCGGCGACAAGCGCGTTTATTACCTATCCCTGGAATTCCTGATCGGCCGCTTGATGCGCGATGCCATTTCCAACATGGGATTGATGGAGGAAGTCAGCGACGCGCTGACCTCGCTCGGCGTCGATGTCAACGTCATTGCCGGGCTGGAACCGGATGCCGCACTCGGCAACGGCGGCCTCGGCCGTCTCGCTGCCTGTTTCATGGAAAGCATGGCAACGGTCGATGTCCCTGCCTACGGCTACGGCATTCGCTATGTCCACGGCCTGTTCCGCCAGCAGCTTGCAGACGGCTGGCAGGTCGAGCTTCCGGAAAGCTGGCTCGCCCACGGCAATCCGTGGGAATTCGAGCGCCGCGAAAGCGCTTACGAAATTGGCTTCGGCGGCACCGTTGACGTCGTCGGCGATCATGACGGCGAGCCGCGTTATGTCTGGAAGCCAGCAGAGCGTGTCATCGCCGCCGCCTTCGACACGCCGGTCGTCGGCTGGCGCGGCAAGCGCGTCAACACGCTGCGCCTCTGGTCGGCCCAGCCGATCGATCCGATCCTGCTCGATGCCTTCAACGCCGGCGATCACATCGGCGCGCTCCGCGAAAGCAACAAGGCCGAAAGCCTGACCCGCGTTCTCTACCCGGCCGACGGCACGCCGGCGGGACAGGAGCTGCGCCTGCGCCAGGAGTTCTTCTTCTCCTCCGCTTCGCTGCAGGACATCCTGCGCCGCCATCTTCAGCAGTATGACGATTTCACGTCACTGCCGGACAAGGTGGCGATCCAGCTGAACGACACGCACCCTGCCGTCTCGGTGGCCGAGCTGACGCGTCTGCTGTGCGATGTGCATGGCCTAGATTTCGAGCAGGCTTTCGAGATCGTCCGCGGCACGATTTCCTACACCAACCACACGCTGCTGCCGGAGGCGCTGGAAACCTGGCCGATCCCGCTCTTCGAGCGCCTTCTGCCGCGCCACATGCAGCTGATCTACGCGATCAACGCCAAGGTTCTTCGCGAGGCCCGCCGCGAGAAGAACTTCTCCGACACGGAAATCCGCTCGATCTCGCTGATCGACGAAAGCGGCGACCGCCGGGTGCGCATGGGCAACCTCGCCTTCGTGGGCTCGCACTCGATCAATGGCGTCTCGGCCCTGCATACCGACCTGATGAAGGTCACGGTCTTTGCAGATCTGCACAAGCTCTATCCTGATCGTATCAACAACAAGACGAACGGCATCACGCCGCGCCGCTGGCTGCAGCAGTGCAATCCGGGCCTGACAGGCCTGATCCGCGAAGCGATCGGCGACGAGTTCCTCGATGATGCCGAAAAGCTGAAACCGCTCGAAAAGTTTGCCACCGATCCGGCATTCCAGCAGAAGTTCGCGGCCGTCAAGCGCGCCAACAAGGTGGCTCTATCCAACCTTGTTGCGAGCCGCATGGGCGTGAAGCTCGATCCGTCTGCGATGTTCGACATCCAGATCAAGCGCATCCACGAATATAAGCGCCAGCTGCTCAACGTCATCGAAGCCGTGGCACTCTACGACCAGATCCGCTCGCATCCCGAGATGGACTGGACGCCGCGCGTCAAGCTCTTCGCCGGCAAGGCGGCGCCGAGCTATCACAACGCCAAACTGATCATCAAGCTGATCAACGACGTCGCCCGCACGATCAACAACGACCCGGCAGTCCGCGGCCTGCTGAAGGTCGTGTTCGTGCCGAACTACAACGTCTCGCTGGCCGAAGTCATGGTTCCCGCGGCCGATCTGTCCGAGCAGATCTCCACCGCCGGCATGGAAGCCTCCGGCACCGGCAACATGAAGTTCGGCCTCAACGGCGCACTGACGATCGGCACGCTTGACGGCGCCAATGTCGAGATGCGCGACAATGTCGGCGAAGACAACATCGTGATCTTCGGCCTCCAGGCCGATGAAGTGGCGAAGGTGCGCAGCGACGGCCACAATCCGCGTGCGATCATCGAAAGCTCGCGCGAGCTGTCGCAGGCGCTTGCCTCTATTGCCGGCGGCGTGTTCTCGCCGGACGACCGGAACCGATATGCCCAGTTGATCGACGGCATCTATTCGCACGACTGGTTCATGGTCGCTGCCGATTTTGATGCCTATGCCGCCGCTCAGCGCGAGGTGGACCAGATCTGGAACAACAAGTCCTCCTGGTACACCAAGACGATCAACAATACGGCGCGGATGGGTTGGTTCTCGTCTGACCGCACGATTCGGCAATATGCCGAGGAAATCTGGAGAGCTGGATGAAAACGCCGAAAACTGCCCCTGAGGTAAAGGGTCCCTGGGAAATTTCGGCAGACGAAATCGCGGCGATCCTCGCTGGTTCGCACGCAAATCCATTCGCCGCGCTCGGCGTCCATCAGGCCGGCGATGGTTTCGCAGCCCGTTGCTTCATTCCCGGTGCGGAAGAAGTGACGGCAATGACACTCGACGGCACCGCCGTCGGCGATCTCAAGCAGCTTCATCCGGACGGCTTCTTCGCCGGACCGGTGAAGCTCACCAAGCAGCAACCGGTCCGCTATCGCGCCCGCCGCGGCGATGCCGAATGGGCGGTGACCGATCCTTACAGCTTCGGCCCGGTGCTCGGGCCGATGGACGACTATTATGTCCGCGAAGGCTCGCATCTGAGACTTTTCGACAAGATGGGCGCGCATTGGATCAAGCATGAAGGCGCGCAGGGCATCCACTTCGCGGTCTGGGCACCGAATGCGCAGCGTGTCTCGGTCGTCGGCGATTTCAACAACTGGGACGGCAGGCGCCACGTCATGCGCTTCCGCTCAGGCGCCGGCATCTGGGAAATCTTTGCGCCCGACGTACCGACAGGCGTTCCCTACAAGTTCGAAATCCGCGGCAACGACGGCGTATTGCTGCCGCTGAAAGCTGACCCCTTCGCACGCCGCAGCGAGCTGCGTCCGAAGACGGCTTCCGTCACCGCCCCGGAGCTGCTCCAGGATTGGGATGATGAAGCCCATCTCAAGCACTGGCGCGAAACCGACAAGCGCCGCCAGCCGATCTCCATTTACGAGGTTCATGCCGGTTCATGGCAGCTTCGCCAGGACGGTACGTTCCTGTCTTGGGACGAGCTTGCTAACACCCTGATCCCCTATGTCGTCGATATGGGCTTTACCCATATTGAGTTTCTGCCGATCACCGAACATCCCTATGACCCCTCCTGGGGCTACCAGACGACAGGCCTCTATGCGCCCAGCGCCCGCTTCGGCGAGCCCGAAGGCTTTGCCCGCTTCGTCAACGGCTGCCACAAGGTCGGCATCGGCGTCATTCTGGATTGGGTCCCGGCCCATTTCCCGACGGACGAACACGGCCTTGGCTGGTTCGACGGCACGGCGCTCTACGAGCATGAGGATCCGCGCAAGGGTTTCCATCCGGACTGGAACACGGCGATCTACAATTTCGGCCGCACCGAAGTCCTGTCCTATCTCGTCAACAATGCGCTCTACTGGGCCGAGAAATTCCACCTCGACGGCCTGCGCGTCGATGCGGTCGCCTCGATGCTCTATCTCGACTATTCGCGCAAGCACGGCGAATGGATTCCCAACGAATATGGCGGCAACGAAAACCTCGAGGCGGTTCGCTTCCTCCAGGATATGAACACCCGCATCTATGCCGAACATCCAGGCGTCATGACCATCGCCGAGGAGTCCACCTCCTGGCCAAAAGTCTCCCAGCCTGTCCATGAGGGCGGCCTCGGCTTCGGGTTCAAGTGGAACATGGGCTTCATGCACGACACGCTGAGCTACATGAAGCGCGAGCCGGTTCATCGCCAGTTCCACCACAACGAGCTGACCTTCGGCCTGCTCTATGCCTATTCCGAAAACTTCGTGTTGCCCCTGTCGCACGACGAAGTGGTGCACGGCAAAGGCTCACTGATCGCCAAGATGCCGGGCGACGACTGGCAGAAATTTGCGAACTTGCGCGCCTATTACGCTTTCATGTGGGGATATCCCGGCAAGAAGCTGTTGTTCATGGGCCAGGAATTCGCGCAGTGGAGCGAATGGAGCGAGGCGACGTCGCTCGACTGGAATCTCCTGCAATACCGTATGCACGAGGGCATGCGCCGCCTCGTCCGCGATCTCAACTTCACCTACCGCTCGAAGCCGGCGCTGCATGCCCGCGATTGCGAGGGCGAAGGTTTCGAGTGGCTGATCGCCGACGACCAGGAAAATTCGGTCTTCGCTTGGCTGCGAAAGGCGCCGGGACAGAAGCCTGTTGCTGTGATCACCAACTTCACACCCGTTTATCGCGAAAACTACGCTATCCGCCTGCCGCTTGAGGGGCGCTGGCGGGAAGTTCTGAACACCGATGCCGACATCTACGGCGGCAGCGGCAAGGGCAATGGCGGGCGCGTGCAAGCCGTCAATGCCGGCGGCACCATCGCCGCCACGATTACCTTGCCGCCATTGGCGACGATCATGCTTGAACCTGAGACTTGAAGACTGGTGGGAGGAGTAGACTATGGTAGAGAAGCGCATTCAGCCACTTGCCCGCGATGCAATGGCTTACGTTCTGGCGGGCGGTAGAGGAAGCCGTCTGAAGGAACTCACCGACCGCCGCGCCAAGCCCGCGGTGTATTTCGGCGGCAAGGCCCGTATTATCGACTTCGCGCTGTCCAATGCGCTGAATTCAGGTATCCGCCGCATCGGCGTCGCGACGCAGTACAAGGCGCACTCCCTGATCCGCCACATGCAGCGCGGCTGGAACTTCTTCCGCCCGGAACGCAACGAGAGCTTCGACATCCTGCCGGCCTCCCAGCGCGTTTCAGAAACGCAATGGTATGAAGGCACGGCCGACGCCGTCTACCAGAACATCGACATCATCCAGGATTACGGCGTTGAGTATATGGTCATCCTCGCCGGCGACCATATCTACAAGATGGACTACGAATACATGCTGCAGCAGCATGTCGACAGCGGCGCTGACGTGACTATCGGCTGCCTCGAAGTGCCGCGCATGGAAGCCACGGGCTTCGGCGTCGTGCATGTCGATGAGACCGACCGGATCATCGACTTTGTCGAAAAGCCGGCCGATCCGCCAGCCATTCCCGGCAAGCCGGACAGCTCGTTTGCCTCGATGGGCATCTATGTCTTCCACACGAAGTTCCTGATCGATGCTCTCAAGCGCGATGCGGCCGATCCGAATTCCAGCAAGGATTTCGGCAAGGACATCATCCCCTACATCGTCAAGAACGGTAAGGCCGTCGCCCATCGCTTCGCCAATTCCTGCGTCCGCTCAGACTTCGAGAACGAGCCCTACTGGCGTGATGTCGGAACGATCGAAGCCTACTGGCAGGCCAATATCGACCTTACGGCGATCGTTCCGGATCTCGATATCTACGACAAGTCCTGGCCGATCTGGACCTATGCGGAAATCACCCCGCCGGCGAAGTTCGTCCATGACGACGAAAACCGCCGCGGCTCGGCAACCTCCTCGGTGGTTGCGGGCGACTGCATCATCTCCGGTGCCAGCCTCAACAAGAGCCTTCTCTTCACAGGCGTGCGCGCTAACTCCTATTCGAAACTCGAAGGTGCCGTCGTTCTGCCGAGCGTCAAGATCGGCCGCCGCGCGCAACTGAAGAATGTCGTGATCGACCATGGCGTCGTCATTCCGGAAGGCCTCATCGTCGGTGAGGATCCGATCCTGGATACCAAGCGCTTCCGGCGCACCGAGAGCGGCATTTGCCTGATTACGCAGCCGATGATCGATAAGTTGGATCTTTAAACATATGAAAGTCCTTTCGGTTTCGTCCGAAGTCTTCCCTTTGATCAAGACAGGGGGGCTCGCCGATGTGGCGGGCGCCCTTCCCATCGCCCTCAAGCGGTACGGCGTCGAAACGAAAACCCTCATGCCCGGCTACCCCGCCGTCATGAAGGCCATTCGCGATCCCGTCGTCCGCCTGCAGTTCGATGATCTCCTGGGAGAGCCAGCGACGGTTCTGGAAGTGCAGCATGAGGGTCTCGATATCCTCGTGCTCGACGCTCCCGCTTATTACGATCGCCCGGGTGGTCCCTATCTGGACCAGACCGGCAAGGACTACACTGACAACTGGCGGCGCTTCGCCGCCCTGTCTCTGGCCGGCGCTGAAATCGCCGCAGGACTGATGCCGGACTGGCGTCCCGATCTCGTCCACGCCCATGACTGGCAGGCGGCGCTGACGCCTGTCTATATGCGCTACTACCCGACACCCGAACTGCCGAGTGTCCTGACTGTTCACAACATCGCCTTCCAGGGCCAGTTCGGCGCAGAAGTCTTCCCCGGCCTCCGCCTGCCGCCCCATGCGTTCTCGACCGAGAGCATCGAGTATTACGGTCATCTCGGCTACCTGAAGGGCGGGCTGCAGACCGCCTGGGCAGTCACCACGGTGAGCCCGTCCTATGCCGACGAAATCCTGACGCCGGAATTCGGCATGGGGCTCGAGGGTGTCATCGCCAGCCGCCGCGATGCGCTGCATGGCATCGTCAATGGTATCGACGCCGATATCTGGAACCCCGCCACCGATCCCGTCGTCCACACCCATTACGGCCCAACGACGCTGAAGAACCGGGAAGAGAACCGCAAGTCGATAGCCGAATTCTTCCGGCTGCATGACGACGGCGCGCCGATCTTCTGCATCATCAGCCGCCTCACCTGGCAAAAGGGCATGGATCTCATCGCCGCAACGGCCGACGAAATCGTCGCACTCGGCGGCAAACTCGCGATTCTCGGTTCCGGCGATCCGGCGCTTGAAGGCTCGCTTCTGGCTGCCGCCGCCCGCCATCCCGGCCGCATCGGCATCTCGATCGGCTATAACGAGCCAATGTCGCATCTCATGCAGGCCGGCTGCGACGCCATCATCATCCCCTCGCGATTCGAGCCCTGCGGTCTGACGCAGCTTTACGGCCTGCGCTACGGCTGCGTGCCGATCGTTGCGCGCACAGGCGGCCTCAACGACACGGTAATCGATGCTAACCATGCCGCGCTTGCGGCTAAAGCTGCGACAGGAATACAGTTTTCTCCCGTCACGGCTGAGGGTATGCTACAGGCCATCCGCCGCGCGATGACACTCTATGCGGATCAAAAAGTCTGGACCCAACTGCAAAAGCAGGGCATGAAATCGGATGTCTCGTGGGAGAAGAGCGCCGAACGCTACGCTGCCCTGTATTCAAGCCTCGCCCCGAAAGGCAAGTGACAGAAAATGAACAAGTCCGTATCCACCACGCCCTTCCAGGATCAGAAACCCGGCACCTCGGGTCTCCGCAAGAAGGTCCCGGTCTTCCAGCAGCCGAACTATGCTGAGAACTTCATCCAGTCGATCTTCGATTCGCTGGAGGGATACCAGGGCAAGAGCCTCGTCATCGGTGGTGACGGACGTTACTATAATCGCGAAGTCATCCAGAAGGCGATCAAGCTCGCTGCTGCCAATGGCTTCGGCAAAGTCATCGTCGGCAAGGGTGGCATTCTCTCTACACCTGCGGCGTCCCACATCATCCGCAAGTACAAGGCTTTCGGCGGCATCATTCTCTCCGCCAGCCACAATCCCGGCGGTCCGACCGAAGACTTCGGCATCAAATACAACGTCAACAATGGTGGCCCGGCGCCCGAAAAGATCACTGACGCGATCTATGCCCGCACCAAGGTGATCGATAGCTACAAGATCGCCGACTTCGGCGACGTCAATATCGACCGCATCGGCAAGGAAGAGCTTCCGGGTGGCATGATTCTCTCGGTCATCGATTCGGTCGAAGACTATGCCGCGATGATGGAAGAGCTGTTCGATTTCGGCGCCATCCGCAATCTGATCAGCCTCGGTTTTCGGATCGCCTTCGATGCGATGAGCGCCGTCACCGGCCCCTACGCCAAGGAAATCTTCGAAAACCGTCTCGGGGCGCCGCTGGGCTCTGTCCGCAATTTCATGCCGCTACCTGATTTCGGCGGCCACCATCCGGACCCGAACCCGGTTCACTGCAAGGAACTCTACGACGAGATGATGGGCGACGATGCGCCCGATTTCGGCGCAGCTTCCGACGGCGACGGCGACCGCAACCTCATTGTCGGCCGCGGTATCTTCGTGACGCCGTCAGATAGCCTGGCGATCCTCGCGGCCAACGCGCACCTGGCGCCCGGTTACTCCGGCGGCCTCGCCGGTATCGCCCGCTCCATGCCGACATCGGGCGCGGCAGACCGCGTTGCCGAAAAGCGTGGCATCGGCATGTATGAGACGCCGACCGGCTGGAAGTTCTTCGGCAATCTGCTCGACGCCGGCATGGCCACGATCTGCGGCGAAGAGAGCGCCGGCACCGGTTCGAACCATGTTCGCGAAAAGGATGGCCTGTGGGCCGTGCTGCTCTGGCTGAACATCCTCGCTGTGCGCGGTGAAAGCGTTCAGGACGTCGTCACCCAGCATTGGCAGACATACGGCCGCAACTACTATTCGCGCCACGACTATGAAGCCGTCGATACCGATGCCGCAAATGGTCTGATCGACAATCTGCGCGCCCAGCTTCCTACCTTGCCCGGCAAGGTCTTCGGCAGCCTGACTGCCGAGAAGGCCGACGATTTTGCCTATCACGATCCGGTCGACAAGTCGGTCAGCGAGCATCAGGGCATCCGTATCCTGTTCAAGGGCGGCTCCCGCGTCGTCTTCCGTCTCTCCGGCACTGGTACGTCTGGCGCAACCCTGCGCGTCTATATCGAACGTTACGAGCCGGATTCGAGCCGGCACAACATCGAAACGCAGGAGGCGCTGGCCGACCTGATCGCCGCCGCGGAAGCCATCGCAGACATCCGCAAACGCACGGGCCGGGACGCACCTTCCGTCATCACCTGACCGGGGGCACATGCGGGCGGACAACAGGGCAAAAGGCGGCGCCGTTCTTTTCGAGACCGGCGTCGAGTTCACAGTCTGGTCGCAACATGCCGCAGAGATCCAGCTCTGCCTCTTCGACAAGAGCGGCAATAAGCAAGTCGCGCGCCTGCCGATGGCGCGTGAGGATGGCTACATCCACCGCCTCTTCGTCGATAATCTGAAGGAAGGCGCACGGTACGGCCTGCGGGCCGACGGTATCTATGCGCCTGATAACGGCCTGTGGTTCGACCCGTCGAAACTGCTCGTCGATCCCTACGCCAAGGAACTCGACCGTCCGTTCCGCCATGATCCGCGCCTCGGCACCTTTGGTGAAGAGACCCAGGACTTGATGCCCAAGGCGATCGTCACCCGCGATCAGAAGGCAAAGCCCGGAAAACCGCTCTTCCGCCCCTGCAGCTTCATCTATGAAGTCGCGGTCAAGCCCTTCACCATGCTGCATCCGGATGTGCCTGAGAAGCAGCGCGGCACCGTTGCCGCCCTCGCCCACCCGTCCATTATTGCGCATCTCAAGCGGATCGGCGTCGATGCCGTCGAGCTGATGCCGATTACCGCCTGGATCGACGAACGTCACCTGCCGCCGCTCGGGCTGACCAACGGCTGGGGCTATAATCCCGTTGCCTTCATGGCGCTCGATCCCCGCCTCTGCCCCGGCGGCATGGCCGAGCTACGCGACACCGTCGCCAGGCTGCATGCCGAAGGCATCGCCGTTATCCTCGATCTCGTCTTCAACCACACCGGCGAAAGCGACCGCTACGGCACGACGCTGTCGATGCGCGGGCTCGACAACCTCTCCTTCTACCGCCACCTGCCGGGCCGCCCGGGCGAGCTCGTCAACGATACCGGAACCGGCAACACAGTCGCCTGCGATCACCCCTATATCCGCCAGCTGATCATCGACAGCCTCAGGCATTTCGTTCTCGGCGCTGCAATCGATGGCTTCCGCTTCGATCTCGCTCCCGTACTCGGCCGCACGGCCTCCGGCTTCGAGGGTCACGGTGAGACACTGTCGGCGATTCTAGCCGACGACGTGCTCGCTGATCGCGTCATGATCGCCGAGCCCTGGGATATCGGTCCCGGCGGCTATCAGCTCGGCAATTTCCCGGCACCCTTCCTCGAATGGAACGACCGCGTCCGCGACGATATCCGTTGCTACTGGCGTGGCGACGACTGGAAGACCGGGCCACTGGCAACCGCACTTGCAGGCTCCTCCGATATCTTCGGCCGCGACGGCCGTCAGGCGACCCGCAGCGTCAACTTCCTCGCCGCCCATGACGGCTTCACGCTGAAAGACCTCGTCTCCTATAATGGCAAGCACAACGAGGCAAACGGCGAGGACAATCGCGACGGCCACAATGAGAACCATTCCTGGAACAACGGCGTCGAAGGCGAGACGAAATATCCTGACATTATCGCGAGGCGCCGCGCCGACCTGATGGCGCTGATTGCAACGCTCTTTGCCAGCCGCGGCAGCGTCATGCTGACCGCCGGCGACGAGGGCGGCCGCAGCCAGCGCGGCAACAACAACGCCTACTGCCAGGACAACGAGATCACCTGGGTGGATTGGAAGACGCTCGATGACGAGTTGATCGCCCACACTGCCTTTGTCTCCGCGCTCAGGAAGCGTTTCGCGGTCTTTTCCGAAAACGGCTTCTTCACCGGCAATGGTGACGTCGCCTGGTTGTCTCCTTCAGGTCAGCCGATGACCACAGGGGAATGGGAGACACCCAACCTCTCTTCTTTCGGCATGATGGTTGCGACCCGCGACGGCACCGCGCGAAAGACCACCCGGCTTTCCGTGCTGTTCAACCGTGCAAGCGCACCCGTATCGTTCACACTTCCGGCTGGGGCCGCATGGCGCGAACTAACGCGTTCCGGCAGCAAAAAAGTCGATCAGACGGTATCGCTTCCGGCTCGTAGCGCTATGTTCTATCTGGAAAATTGAGCTGGCCGGTCATCAGGCGCGAATCCTTGTCGCAACCGTCACAAAGGCGCGATAAGGCTTGATGCTCGCGGCTGTTTTGACGAGGATTGTATGGGTAAGGAAATTGCGCTCGCCGACGTGAAAGGTCTCGTCGGCACCAAGACCGGGATCTCCGATTGGATCACGGTCGACCAGACGATGATCGATGCCTTTGCCGGCGCCACCAACGACCACCAGTTCATCCACACCGATCCCGAACGCGCAGCCGCCGAAAGCCCTTACGGCGGAACGATCGCCCATGGCTTCCTGACGCTGTCGCTGCTCTCGGCGATGAACTTCGACGCTCTGCCGAAGATCCGCGAACAGACGATGGGCATCAACTACGGCTTCGACAAGATCCGCTTCATGTCGCCGGTGAAGACAGGCGCGCGCATCCGCGGCCATTTCACCCTCGCCGACGCGCGCCTGCGCGGCGCAGCGATGATGATGACGACCTACGAAGTATCGGTCGAAATCGAAAACGAGAAGAAACCGGCGCTGACGGCCAACTGGATCACCATTGCCCAGTTCGACCCGAAGGACCGACCGGCGGCGTAAGGCCGGCGCGGCTCTTACTCAGCTGAATTCAATACAGCTTCCAGATGATGGCCATCAGGGTCGACGATAAAGGCTGCATAGTAATGCTCGCCATAGTCGGGTCTGAGGCCAGGGCGTCCATTGTCGCTGCCTCCGTTCGCCAAGGCCGCCGCGTGAAATAGCGCGACGGCGTTGCGATCGGGTGCTGCAACCGCCAGGTGGAAGCCTGGACCAGGAGAACGCTGCCGTTCAGAGACATGCTTCAGCGCCAGCTTGTCGCCACCACCCGGCACACCGTAGCCAACTGCCTGCCCGGCCTCCCCCGGCCGGAGATCTTCCCAAACCCGAACGTAGCCGAGCGGCTGAAGCACAGCATCATAAAATGCCGCCGAACGTTCGATGTCCGAGACGCCGAGGGAGATATGATGCAGCATCGGCAATCCGCCCCTAGTGCCCAGCGTCCTCGGCACCTTCGCTGAGAAGACCGAAGACAAAGGTCGCAAAAGAGCGCCAGCATTCGACACGGAACGTATCGTCTTCCGTGCGGAAGAGGATGATTTCGGCCTTGCCGAAGATGGTGCGCGAGCAGGCTCCAACAGGGAAGGTTGCGAGCGACAGGTCCTGAGGGCAGCCGGAGGCGAGAGCCAGCTCGGCACCCGGACCCGAGACGATAATGCCGACATTGCGGTGCGAGACGTCGGTTGCCGAATGCATCTCAGAGACACCGGACAGAGCGGCCATCAGGTCGGCACCGCTTTCGTCGATGACCAGCCATTCGTCCGGGCCGATCCACAGCACCGAGCGTCCACCGGAACGGCCGGATGTCTTCGGCGCGTTCGGGATGGTGACGCCAAGCGCTGCCGTCAGCGCCTGTAGCGAAGCCTGCGGCGCGCGTAGCGCCACCCGCGTTGCGGGCGCAGCCGAAGTCAGCCGGACGGCCGAGGAGCCGCCATGACGGCCGGCGAGAACGGATCTACGAATTGCGGTCTCAGCCATTGATCCGGCCTCCTTCCTTGTCAAAGAACACCATATCCGTCACCTCGACGGCAATGGTCTTATCGGGCATCGGTATGTAGAGCGTCTCGCCCATCCGCGCCCTGCCGCCGGCAACGAGCGCGAAGGCGATCGAGCGGCCGCAATTTTCCGACCAGTAGGACGAGGTGACATGCCCGAGCATGGTCATCGGCTTCGGTTCGTTCGGATTGGCAACGACCTGCGCACCTTCCTCGAGAACAACGTTCGGATCCTTGGTCACGAGACCGACCAGCTGCTTGCGGCCTTCCTTCGTGAGGTCGATACGCTTCAGGCCGCGGATGCCGACGAAATCGGTCTTCTTCTTGGAAACCGCCCAGGAAAGACCTGCATCGTCAGGGGTAACAGTGCCATCGGTGTCCTGGCCGACGATGATGTATCCCTTTTCGGCGCGCAGCACGTGCATGGTTTCCGTACCGTAGGCGCAGGCGCCGAGCGGCTCTGCATTGGCCCAGACGGCTTCGAGCACGGCCTGACCGTAATCGGCAGGAACGTTGATTTCGAAACCAGCCTCACCGGTGAACGAAACGCGGAACAGACGTGCCGGAACGCCCATGACCTTGCACTCGGCAACGCTCATATGCGGGAAGGCTTCGTTGGAGATATCGACGCCCTCGACGAGCGGAGCGATGATCTCGCGTGCCTTCGGGCCCTGAACCGCAATGACCGCCCACTGTTCGGTGACCGAGGTCAGCCAGACGTTCAGATGCGGGAATTCCGTCTGCAGGTAGTCTTCCATATGGTTGAGAACGCGCGGCGCGCCGCCCGTCGTCGTCGTCACATGGAAGCGATCCTCGCTCAGGCGGCCGACGACGCCGTCGTCATAAACGAAGCCGTCTTCGCGGGTCATGATGCCATAGCGGCACTTGCCGGGCTTCAGCGTATCCCAGGCGTTGGTATACATCAGGTTCATGAACTGGGCGGCGTCAGGGCCGACGACTTCGATCTTGCCGAGGGTCGAAGCGTCGAATAGGCCCGCGACCTCACGCGCCGTCTTGCATTCGCGCGAGACGGCCTGATGCATGGTCTCGCCAGCGCGCGGATAGAACCAGGCGCGCTTCCAGTTGCCGACATCCTCGAACACCGCACCTTGTGCCTCTTCCCACTGGTGAAGCGGCGTCTTGCGCGTAGGGTCGAACAGCTCGCCACGCGAATGCGCGATCAGCGTACCGTAGGTGACGGGCGTATAGGGCGCACGGAAGGTGGTGAGGCCGACCTGCGGGATATCCTTGCCCAGCATTTCGGCTGCAATCGCCAGACCGTGCATGTTGGACAGCTTGCCCTGGTCGGATGCCATGCCATTCGTCGTGAAGCGCTTGATATGCTCGATCGAATGCATGCCTTCGCGAACGGCAAGGCGGATGTCCTTGGCGCAAACGTCGTGCTGGAAATCGATGAAGGCCTTGGCGCTGGTATCGGGTCCGGCACCTTCGGCAGCGCCGATCATTCCGCCGGTCCACTGGAAGGCCTGCTCGGCAGCGATGCTGATCTTGCCGCTGCCCTGCTTGCCGGACGCCTGCGCCATCAGTTCACCGGCGGCAAGCGATTCTTCGATCGTCTGCTGCAGATCGTCGGTGCCGTTGCAGGCGCCGACTGAGAGGCATTCCTGCGCATAGGTGCCCGGCAGGAACCGCTCGGTCTCCACGTCGAACTTCACCTTGCCGCGAGACTGCGAGAACAGATGCACCGAGGGCGTCCAGCCGGCGGACACCAGCAGCGCGTCGATGGCGATCTTGCGCGGCGAACTGCCGCCATTGCGGGCAACGGTCATCGAGGAGACGCGCAGCTTGCCGGCGGTATCGAGCACCGCATGGCCTGCCAGCACCTCGATGCCGAGCGAACGGGCTTCGGCCAGAACCGCGGCACCCGGCTGCGGGCGGCAATCAACGATCGCCGCGATCGCAACACCGGCGCGCTTCAGATCGAAGGCAGCCTCATAGGCCGAGTCATGCGCGGTATAGACGCCGACCTTCGCACCGACGGCCACGCCGTACTGGTTGAGATACATGCGCGCGGCAGATGCCAGCATGATGCCCGGGCGGTCGTTGTTCGGGAACACCATGTGGCGCTCGATCGCACCATTGGCGAGGATAACCCGCTTGGCACGCACCTGCCAGAGGCGCTCGCGCGGCAATTCGCGGCCGGGGTTGGAAACGTGGTCGGTAACGCGCTCGGCAAGTGCCACGAAATTGTGGTTGTAGTAGCCGAAGGCGGTCGTGCGGGTCAGCACCTGGACATTGTCCATCGCCCGGAGCTTGGCAGCCGTCTGCTGCGCCCAGGTATAGCCATCGACGCCATCGATCCTGACGCCGCTGTCATAACGCAGCGCGCCGCCGACATCCGCCTGCTCATCGCAGAGGATGACGCTTGCGCCGGCTTCGGCCGCAGCAAGAGCTGCCGAAAGACCGGCAACGCCGGCACCGGCGACCAGCACGTCGCAATGCGCGTAGCGGCTGGCATAGTGATCGGGATCGGCTTCGGCCGGCGCGACACCCAGACCGGCAGCCCGGCGGATCATCGGCTCGTAGACATGCTTCCAGGCAGCTTTCGGCCACATGAAGGTCTTGTAGTAGAAACCGGCCGCGAAGAACGGCGACATCAGATTGTTGACGCCGCCGATATCGAAGGCGAGCGACGGGAAGCGGTTCTGCGACTTGACGATCATGCCGTCGAAGACTTCCTGAACCGTGGCGCGCACGTTCGGCTGCTTGCGGGCACTGTCACGCGCAACGTCGATCAGCGCATTCGGCTCTTCCGCACCGGCAGACAGGATGCCGCGCGGACGGTGGTACTTGAAGGAACGACCGACCAGATGCACGCCATTGGCAATCAGCGCCGAAGCGACAGTGTCGCCCTCAAGCGCCGTGTAGCTCTTGCCGTCGAAGGTGAAGCGGGCGGTCTTGGCTGGCGTCAGACGCCCCTTGCCTGCAATACGGTTCGCGCCGCTCATTTTGCGTCTCCATCTCGGTTGTCTTCGACAACCACGGCTTCATAGGTTTCGACGGGGGCGTGCGGAACGGCGGCAGCGCCGATCTCAGGCTTCGGCTCGCCTGCCTTGTACGTCTTGATGAATTTGTCGCTGATCGTGTCGCGCGCCGCATTGAAGAAGCGGCCGCAACCGTTCATGTGCCGCCAGCGCTCGAAGATCAGCCCCTTCGGATTGTTGCGCAGGAAGAAATACTCTTCAAACGCCTCGTCGGAGATCGACGCGATGTCGGTTGGGCGGGCGATATGCGCATCGCCGGCGCCGCGGAATTCGAGCTCGGAGCGCTCTTCCTGACAGTAAGGGCAGTAGATCAGTAGCATGTGATACCTGTCTTAGAGTTCCGATCCGGAAACGATGGTTCCGGGAGGTTGATTGCAAAGCCGCCTGCCAAGCGCGACATAGGGGCCGATCCGTTTGAGCAGCTGCTCGAAATTCTCGTAGGGCTTCAACACATCCGTTATGCCGATATTCGCGAAAGCCATTCCGTATAAGTCCGTGTCGATCACGCAAGCCCTGTCTTTCGAACCGCCCTCCGACGGCAGGAAATAGACCGCCGGCTGGTGGAAAACGAAGGCGCAGGCCAGCATTCCGCTATCCGCCACAAAGCGCCAATCCTTTTCGCCCCCTGCCCGCTCTATCTTCTGAAGCCGGAAATCCCCGGTTTCCGGCACGACATTGCCAGCGGGCACCGCCCCCATGACAAGTCCCGCCGAAAGGAGGACTTCCGCAATCATCAGTGCGCCACGGCGGCAGCCGCTGCCTCGTCGATGAGGCGGCCGGTCCGGAAGCGGTCAAGCGTCAGCCCGGCATTGAACTTATGCGCCTCGTCGCGAGCAATAAGATGCGCAAAGAGGTTCGCCGAACCCGGCGTCGCCTTGAAGCCGCCCGTACCCCAGCCGCAGTTGACGTAGAGCCCCGGTACCGGCGTCTTCGACTGGATCGCCGAACGATCCGGCGTGTTGTCGACGATACCGCCCCACTGGCGCATCATCTTGACGCGGCGGAACATCGGGAAGAGTTCACAGATGGCATCCAGCGTATGGGTGATGATCTGCAGACCACCGGTCTGCGAGTAGGAATTGTACTGGTCCGTACCGGCACCGATGACCAGCTCGCCCTTGTCCGACTGCGAAATATAGGCATGCACGGTGTTGGACATGACGACACAGGGGAAGATCGGCTTCAGCGGCTCGGACACCAAGGCCTGAAGCGGGCTCGATTGCAGCGGCACGCGCACGTCGGCCATGTTCATGACGACGGTGGAGTGACCGGCGGCGGATACACCGATCTTCTTCGCGCCGATGTAGCCACGGTTCGTCTCGACACCGGTGACACGGCCATCAGGACCGCGGCGGATGCCGGTGACTTCGCAATTCTGGATGATGTGGACGCCGCGGTCCGAGGCGGCGCGCGCATAGCCCCAGGCAACCGCATCGTGACGCGCCGTACCGCCGCGGCGCTGCAGGGCGGCGCCGTTGATCGGGTAGCGGGCGCTCGCCGAAATATCGAGCGGCGGGCAGTAGGCCTTGGCCTGCTCCGGCGTCAGCCACTCATTATCGATGCCGTAGAGGCGGTTCGCGTGAATGTGCCGCTTGAAGGACTGCTGGTCGTGAACATTGTGCGAGAGCATCATCACGCCGCGCGGCGAATACATCACATTGTAGTTGAGGTCCTGGGAGAGGTTCTCCCAGAGCTTCATCGAATGCTCGTAGATGTGCATGCTCTCTTCATAGAGATAGTTCGAGCGGATGATGGTCGTGTTGCGGCCGGTATTGCCGCCGCCGAGCCAGCCCTTCTCGAGCACCGCGACATTGGTAATGCCGTGCTCCTTGGCGAGATAATAGGCGGCGCCGAGACCATGGCCACCACCGCCGATGATGATGACGTCGTATTCCGACCGCGGCTCCGGAGAAGTCCACTGCTTTTCCCAACCCTTGTGGGCTCGGAGGGCTTCTCTCGCAACGGCAAAGACCGAGTATTTCCGCATCCGCCATCATCTCCTTAGGGACAGGCATTCTTCTTCGTGGCCATACAAATCGCAAATCCAAAAGCGGCACAACGTTTCTTTTGCGACGTGGAACGGCTTTTGTTTGACATGCGCAAGATCGTGCCGCGTGCCTGACACCATCCAGTTGCGCGTAAATGCAGTCCCTGCCTGGGGTTAACCCAAGAGGGCAGGCAGACCGCGCGGCGAAGCACATGCTAATATCCATATATGTGAGGGATATTTCATGTGGTTTTTGCGATGTGCCGCAATTGCGGCACTCGGTTTTGCGTCATTGATCCCGGTAACGGCCGCGGCGGCAGAAGCCGTGGGCGAAGCTGTGGAGATCAAGACCGCAGTGACCGGCGAACAGGGGCCACTCGAAGTCAACTCCGCCGTCTATCGCGACGATCGCATCCGCACCTCGCAATCGGGCCTGGGGCAGTTCGTCTTCCGCGACGGAACGAAACTTGCTGTCGGCTGGGGCTCATCCGTCGTCATCGACCGCTATGTCTTCGACGACAGCGATTCCGTGAAGCGTCTCAGCATCAAGGCTGCAAAAGGCACCTTCCGCTGGATCAGCGGCAGCTCCAAGTCCTCGGCCTACCAGATCCTAACCCCTGCCGGAACGATCGGCGTCAGGGGCACCGCCTTCGATTTCTTCGTCGGTCCGGATGGTACAACGGCTGTCGTGCTTCTGAACGGCGCGGCGCAATTCTGCGGACCTGGCGGCTGCCGGCAGCTGACGCGGCGCTGCGACTGCGTGATCGCCGATCGCAGCGGCGGCATGACCGACGTCAAGCATGTCGATCGCAGCGTGCTGCAGACGCTCGGCACCAATCGCGCCCTTCCGTTTCTGTCCGGCAGTCAGCGTCTCTCGGGCATGCTGGGCACCAGCTGCGGCATGAGCGCCGCATTGCAGGACCGGCGCGACCCGGTGGCCCCCGCTCCCCGCCTGGCGCCGCCGCCACCGCCTCCGCCGGTTCCACCGGAGAAACCGTCAAAACCGGATAAGCCTCACAAGCCCCATAAGCCGGACAAGCCGGATAGGCCCCACAAACCGGACAAGCCTGACAAACCGCACCGGCCGGACAGACCCGACAGACCGGATCGGCCAGATCGGCCAGACAGACCCGATAGGCCGGATCGACCGAATAGCCCGGGTGGTCACGATCACGGCGGCGATGATCACGGTCACGGCCGCGGACACGGTACCCGCGACCATGATGGCGATCGCGGTGACAGGGGCGGCAACCGGGACGGAAGGGATCGCGGCAACTGGAGCCGCGGCCGTTAGGATTGGATGATCTGCCGTTTATGCGGCGCCGGTGGCGCATCACGGAAATGATCGGCACGGCGGGCGAGCTTGCGGTAGAAATCCGGCAGATGCGGCGACACGGCCCTGGCTTTCAGCCTGATCGCGCCGGCGATCCGCCGGAGCGCTGGCGAGCGGCTCCGTAACGCCGAGAGCAGTTCCGCATGCAGCAGACGCAATTCGGTGAACTCGGCCGACCCGGCAAGCGTCGGGCCGCCGACGACGGCGAAGAGTTCGGTCCGCGTGCTTTTCCCCTTCAGCCCCACCGCGCCAGCCTCCAGCAGCGCCATCTCGCGCTGGCGCTTGGCGGTTTCCTCCGAAATCAGAATGTCGAAACCGACCTCCTTGCAGGAGGATTCGATACGCGCCGCGACATTGACCGCGTCGCCGACTGCCGAATAGTTGAAACGCGTTTCCGCCCCCATGTTGCCGACGCAGGCGACACCGGTGTGGATGCCGATGCCTATCCCGACTTTCTGATCAGGGCCGAAACCGAAGGCATCGTCGGCGTTCAGCCGGGCCAGCGTCTCGCGCATCGCCAGCGCCGCACGCACCGCCTTCGCCTCGTGGTCGGCGACATCGACGGGCGCATTCCAGAAGGCCATGATCGAATCACCGATGAACTTGTCGAGCGTGCCTTCATTTGCGATGACATGATGGCTCAGGGCATCGAGCAGCGTATTCAGAAAGTGGACGACAGCGGTCGGCGGAAGCCGCTCGCTGATCTCCGTGAAGTCGCGGACATCGACGAACATCACGGTCAGCTCCCGGTCGTCGCCACCGAGGCGCAGCGCATCACGCGTGTGCTCTATTCTATAAAGCAGCGACGGCGAGAGATAATGACCGAAGGCGCGGCGCACCTCCCGCCTCTCCCGGTCGATGACGAGAATACGGAACGATGTCGCCGCGAAATGCGTGATCGAGCCGCCGAGAATCGGCGCCAGAGGATCAAGCAGCAGGCCGAGCGCCGAGAAGCAGAACCAGGACGCGACCAGCGCCAGCGCCGTGATCGCCAGCCCGCAGGCGAGCGCAACGGCCGGGCTGACGAAGGTGGTTATGAATACCAGCAGCGTCCCGAGTACGGCGATCGCCAGGATCTCCAACCCGTCAGCCCAATCCGGCCGCGACAGGAAGTGACCAGAGAGGATCTGCTCCACCGTCTGCGCATGCAGCGAGACGCCCGGCACATTTTCTCCGAGTGCCGTGGTGCGGATATCCTGCAGGCCGGCGGCAGATGTGCCGATGAAGAGAATGCTGCCGTTAATCGCCTCGGCGACGGCGGCTGGCGGCCCGGTGCCATCGAGGATCAGCCGCGCGGAGATATAGCGTTCTGCTCTGTCGGGCGTGACGTAAAGCCAGAGTTCGCCTGCGGCCGTCACCGGCACGACGAAATCACCGATCTTCGCCGACGTCATCACCCCGGTAACCCCAGGAGCCCCGGCCAGCACATAGGTCGATGCGCCCTGCGCCACCCGCAACGCTTCCATGGCGAGATTGGGATAGAACTGGCTGCCATCGCTGAGGAACAGCGGGACGGCCCTCACCACCGGCGAAGGATTGCCCGGATTGAGGCTGATGTGGCCGATCCCGGCGGCATTCTTCTCCAGCCCCGGCCGAAGCGGCGTTGCCGCCGCAAGATGCGGAAGTGCCGCCGCCGGATCTTCACCGGTAAAGGCAAAACCAGCCTTCACCGGCGGACGGTAGTCACCTTCGTTGGAAAGACCGAAGCCGAGCACGACGGGCCTGGAAGCGATCGAAGCGGCGAAGATCTGGTCGTTGTCGGGCAATTTCGCGATAACGGCCGGGTCGATGCCTTCGGCGTCCGCGGCGATCGCCCGCGGTGAAAGCCGGTCCGGCTCGGCAAACAGCATGTCGAAAGCGATCGCGGCGGCACCCATTTCGGAAAGACGCTCGACCAGATGCGCGAGCCGGTCGCGCGGCCAGGGCCATTGCCCGAAGTCCTTGAGCGACGCCTCGTCGATATCGATCACGTGCACAGGCACCGGCTCGAATGGCCGCGGCGCGATCCGCTGATACTCATCGAAAGTGACATCCCGCGCCTGCCGCAGCAGCGAAGGGTCGCCCGCCCGAAGGGCCGTCAGCGCCGCGACGATCAACAGACCGATGAGAACGCCGATTTGCTGCGTACGCGTCATGAACATGCAGCGCTCTTGAGATGGAGCCACGCGGCGGCAGCGAACTTACGACGCTTTGGCGCAGATGGCCACTCGCCCTTATGGATGGGTAGGTGGTGTGGCTGGCGGCTCTATCCGCCATTTTTTCCACACCAGTCCACATCCCGGCTGGACTTCCAGAAAGCGATCTGATATCCCGCATCACCAATCGCAAGGCTCTCGCCGCGCGAACGTTATGTTTTTGCCTCTGGCGCTGCGTCGCCTCATGGCGCAACCAAAACCAAAGGAACGTGATTCTCGTGCAGGTACTCGTCCGCGATAACAATGTTGACCAGGCTCTCCGCGCTCTCAAAAAGAAGATGCAGCGCGAAGGTATTTTCCGCGAAATGAAGATGCGCGATTACTACGAAAAGCCGTCGCAGAAGCGCGCTCGCGAAAAGGCTGAAGCCGTTCGCCGCGTTCGCAAGCTGGCTCGCAAGCGGGCACAGCGCGAAGGTCTGGTTGCACGCTAAGGCGTGTCCGTCGTTATTTCGACGTTTTCAGATGCATGTTGGCGGGGGCGATTGGTGTCGCCGCCGCCTTTTTAATTTGCCGCTGAAGATCGCATGTCCGTTCGCCCTCGGACATGACGCATGGGGAAAGCGCACGAATGGCTGATTTCTTGTTCTCTTCGTCCCGGTCCTTGCGCGCGCCCAAGGCGCCGCTGCTGCCGATGTTGGCGGTTCTTGCCGCGGTCGGTCTTGCCGGCTGCCAGACCGAAAACACCTCCGATGCCGTAATCCGCATCGACAAGGCCCAGGGCTCGGAAGGGAACATCGCCTCGTTGACTTCGGTCATCAACGCTAATCCACGCGATCCGGAAGGCTACAACGTCCGTGGTTCGGCCTATGGCCGCGCCGGCCAGTTCAAGGCTGCACTGAACGACTTCAACACGGCCCTGCAGATCAACCCGCGCTTCTATCAGGCCTATGCCAACCGCGCGCTGGTATACCGCAACATGGGCCAGCAGCAGCAGGCAATCGGCGACTACAATGCCGCGCTGCAGATCAACCCGAACTACGATGTCGCCTATATCGGCCGCGGCAATGTCTACCGTCAGGCCGGCCAGGACGATCCGGCTTTCAACGACTTCTCCAAGGCGATCCAGCTCGGCACCACCGACGGGCGCGCCTATCACAATCGCGGCCTGATCTTCCAGAAGCGCAATCAGCAGGACAAGGCGATCGACGACTTCTCGAAGGCGATCTCGCTTTCTCCGAATTCGCCCGAGCCGTATAACGGCCGCGGCATCTCCTACATCGCGCTGAACGACGACGACAACGCGTTTGCCGATTTCAATCATGCGATCGAGCTCAACGGCAACGTTGCCGAATCCTGGGCCAACCAGGCGCTGGTCTACGAACGCCGCGGCGACAAGGACAAGGCGATGCGCAGCTATCGCCACGCTGTCGGCCTCGACCCGAAATACCAGCCGGCGCGAGACGGCATGGCCCGGCTCGGCGCTCCCAGCAGCAACGGCTGATCCTGAAGCATTGGAGACGGCACCATGGCGGCGAAACAGCATGTGATCGTCGCCGGTGCCGGCATCATCGGCGCCTCCATCGCCTGGCATCTCGCCCGCGACGGCGCCGAAGTCACCGTGATCGCCGAAGATACCGGCGGTGTTGCAACTCCCAATTCTTTCGGCTGGATCAATGCCAGCTGGGGCAATCCCGAATTCTATTTCCGCTTCCGCCGCCGCTCGATGACAGAGTGGAAGCGTCTGGCCACCGAACTACCCGGCCTGCCGCTTGCCTGGTGTGGCGGCATATGCTGGGATCTGCCTGAAGACGAGCTGCGCGCCTACGAGACCCAGCATACGCAATGGGGCTATGGCATCGAGCGAATCGGCAAAGCCGGGATCGCCGCGCGCGAACCCTTCCTGACACAGCTGCCCGAGACCGCGCTCCACATTGCCGAAGAAGGCGCCGTCGAGCCGGTCGCCGCTGCCCGCCTGATGCTGGCCGATGCCGGGGCGCGCGGCGCAAAATTCGTCACCGCCGCCGTGCGCGGTCTTCTGCGGCGTGGTGAAGGCATTGCCGGCGTCGTCACGTCGACAGGCATCGTTGAGGCCAACCACGTCGTTCTGGCCGCCGGAGCAGGCGCTGTCCCGATTGCAGCTTCGGCAGGGATCACGCTGCCGATCGATGCACCTGCAGGATTGATCGTTCATTCCCGGCCATTCGAAAAGCGCCTGAACGGCCTGGTCATCGCGCCCGAGCTCCACATGCGCCAGACCGCCGAGGGCCGCATCATCGCCGGCAGCGACTTCGGCGGCAGCGAGCCTGGCGCGGATCACAAATCGACCGCCGCCACATTGTTCGCCAAGGTGAAGGCCAATCTCGCAAGCAGCGAGAACCTGACCATGGAACTCTTCACCGTCGGCTACCGTCCGACGCCGAAGGACGGCTTTCCGATCATCGGCAACGGCGGTTGCCCTGGGCTCTATGTGGCGGTCATGCATTCGGGCGTGACCTTGGCACCGCTGGCCGGTCTGTTGGCCGCAGAGGAAATTCTCTCCGGCGAGACCGAAAGCGACCTTGAGCCGTTCCGCTTGGCGCGTTTTGCGTGAGCGTTGGTACGAAATGCGACAAAGCCCGTCACCTTCATTTAGGAGGTTGCAACCCCATCCCCCACCCCCTAACATGACCCCGCATCGATAGCAGGCTATCGGGAATCAGAACGCGTTCAGGGCGATGGCGGCAATGCAGTTTTCTGCTTTCCTATCTGTTGGAAAAAGTTCCGGATTCCGTCTGTGCCGGTCAGGTGGAAGAGCCTGCCGATGAGCCTGCGTTCCCGCATGTTTCCAAAGGCCACGATCGGCACCTATCTGGTTGCGATGGCCGTCGCCATCGCCGTGCCGATCTTCGCCTTCGTGACGCTTCTGCTGCTGCAGCTCGAGGACAACCAGCGCGACACGCTGCGCCGCGAGACAGCCCAGGATGCGCTTGCGCTTTCTCGCTCCGTCGACCGGCAATTGCAGGACATGGCCACCACGCTCCGCCTGCTCGCCACCTCGCCTGAGCTTGAGCACAGCGATTACGCATCCTTCCACCAGCGCACCGAAACGGCGCTGCGCGGCGATACGCTTTATGTCATCGCCACCGACAAGGACGGCCAGCAGCTGCTGAATACCCGTCGCGATTTCGGCACGCAGCTCGGCAAGATGAGCAATCTCACGGCGCTCAAATACGCCATGGATAGCGGCCGGATCGAGGCCTCCAACGTTTTCCAGGGCAGCACCAGCGGCGAGTGGGTCTACAACGTGACCATGCCGGTCCAGACCGGCAACGCAGCGGCGCTGATCATCACCCAGAACGCCAAGGACCTGGCGAAGATGCTGCAGCCGGAAGGCCTTGCGGCCGGATGGTCGGCCGCCGTCATCGACCAGTCCGGGCACGTCGTCGCCTCGGGCGGGCCCTTCGCCATCGAGCCCGGCACCGCCTTCGACCCCCGCATCCTGCCTTCGCTCATCGCGTCCCGCGGCGTCTTCGAGGACCGCAAGATTTTGCCCGACCAGTTGCTCGGCTACGCGCAGATCCCCGGCTGGTCATGGAAGACGGTAATCTGGGGGCCGATCTCCACAGCGCAGGCATCCATCCTGACTACCTGGCGCTTTCTGATCATCGGCGGCATTGCCCTCCTCGCCGTCGCCGTTTTCGCCGCCTATGCCGTGGCCCGTCAGGTCCGCACGACAATCCGCGATATCGCCGAGATGGCAAATCGCATGGGCGAGGGCCACATCGTCGCGCCGATCGACACTAGCGTCGTCGAAGCCAACCAGGTGGCCGTGGCGCTGTCCAACGCCTCCTTTGATCGCAGCCAGACCGAGGACCGCCTGCATTTCGTCATGAACGAGCTGGTTCATCGCACCAAGAACCTGCTAACGCTGGCCCAGGCGATGATGCGCCAGCTTGCGAAGCAGGCCGACAGCGTCGAGGGTTTCCAGGCAGCCGTTGCCGAGCGGTTGGATGGCTTGGTGCGGTCGATCGAGCTCCTGACCAGCGAACAATGGGCCGGCGCCTCGCTGCGGCGAGTGGTGGATATCCATCTCGACGCCTTCCCGCAGGCCGTCGAGCAGATCGAGATCATCGGCAAGGACTTCATGCTGAAGCCCGAGGCAGTCCAGAATCTCGGCCTGACGCTGCATGAACTGGCGACCAACTCGGTGAAATACGGCGCCCTATCGATCCCCGAGGGACGCGTGACCTTCTCATGGCAGGAGGTCGAAGTGGAAAACCAGACGGAACCGATGCTGCGGTTCATCTGGCGGGAACTGAGCGGACCGGCGGTGAAAGCGCCGGAGCGCTCCGGATTCGGCACGACGGTCATCAAGATGCATGCGGCAGCGGCCTTCCGCGGCACCGTTCAGGTCGATTACCTGGCGGAGGGCCTGCTCTGGGTGCTGACGGCAACGCGCAGCACGCTGGCCCGCGATTAGAGCCGGCGGGAACAATCAAAAGCGCCGCCCGTTTCGAACAGGTCATCCAAAGGAGAAGGACCATGTTCAAGCAAGCGATGATCGCAGCCGCCGCGCTGACCGCTGCAGCCTGCGCCACACCGGCGGCAGCTGCCGACTATGTCAGCCTCGGCCGCCTCGTGTGCGGTTCGGACGGCGGTCAGGGTCTCATCATCAAGTCCGAGAAGAACCTGATCTGCACCTACACGCCGGCAGGCGGCGGCGCGAAGGCCGTTTACGCAGGCAAGATCGAAAAATACGGCATCGATATCGGCCAAACCGGCAACAGCGTGATGATCTGGCAGGTGCTGGCCAAGACCGGCACAGACTTCCCGCAATTCGCGCTTGCCGGCGAATATTACGGCGTCGGCGCCGATGCCAGCTTCGGCGCTGGGGCCGGCGCGAAGGTGATCGCCGGTGGCACCAACCAATCCTTCATGCTGCAGCCGCTGAACGTCCAAGCCCAAGAGGGGCTCAATCTCGCTGTCGGTGTGGAGAAAATGACGCTGGCGCCCGCTGCTACCTGATCAAGGGGTCAGCGGCGAGGAAAAGGCTTGCCGCGGCAGGCCTTTTCTGTGCCTGGGCTACAAAAGCAAAGAGCCCGGCGAAACCGGGCTCTTTCCGCACAGTAGCGTTCAAACCAATCAATGCCCGATGGACTTGTTGATCTCTTCGGTGACCTTCTTGGCATCGCCGAGCAGCATCATCGTGCCGTCCTTGTAGAACAGCGTGTTGTCGATGCCGGCATAGCCGGAGCCGAGCGAGCGCTTGACGAAGATGCAGGTCTTGGCCTTGTCGACGTCGAGGATCGGCATGCCGTAGATCGGCGAGGTCTTGTCGTCGCGCGCCGCCGGGTTGGTGACGTCGTTGGCGCCGATGACATAGGCAACGTCGGCCTGGGCGAATTCCGAATTGATGTCCTCGAGCTCGAAGACCTCGTCATAGGGAACATTGGCTTCGGCAAGCAGCACGTTCATATGGCCGGGCATGCGGCCCGCGACCGGATGGATCGCGTACTTGACCTCGACACCAGCCTTCTTGAGATTGTCGGCCAGTTCGCGCAGCGCATGCTGGGCCTGTGCCACCGCCATGCCGTAGCCCGGCACGATGATCACCTTCGAGGCATTGGCCATCAGATAGGCCGCGTCCTCGGCTGAGCCGAGCTTGACCGTCTTGTCGGAATTGTCGGCCGCACCGCCCGATGTCTCGCCGCCGAAGCCGCCGAGAATGACCGAGATGAAGGAGCGGTTCATGCCCTTGCACATGATGTAGGAGAGGATCGCACCCGACGAGCCGACCAGCGCGCCGGTGATGATCAGCGCCAGATTGCCGAGCGTGAAGCCGATGCCGGCAGCCGCCCAGCCCGAATAGGAATTGAGCATCGAGACGACGACGGGCATGTCGGCGCCGCCGATCGGCACGATCAGCAGCACGCCGAGCGCCAGCGCCAGCACGATGATCGCCCAGAAATCGAAATGGCTTTCGGTGACCGCGAGACCGATGATGAAGAAGACGATCAGCACCAGCAGCGCGGCGTTGATGACGTGGCGGAACGGCAGCATGATCGGTTTGCCCGACATCCGCCCGTCGAGTTTCAGGAAGGCGATGATCGAGCCGGTGAAGGTCAGCGCGCCAATCGCCGCGCCGATCGCCATCTCGACACGCGCTTCGGTATGGATCGAGCCGATATCGCCGATGCCGAAGGAGAGCGGCGTATAGAGTGCCGATGCTGCAACCAGCACGGCGGCAAGGCCGACCAGCGAGTGGAAGCCTGCAACCAGCTGCGGCATCGAGGTCATCGGAATGACGCGGGCGATATAAGCACCTGCGCCCCCGCCGATCGCCAGACCGAGCACGATCAGGACGAAGCCGATGAAGGACGGTGTGGCCAGCACCAGCGTCGTGAGGATGGCGATCCCCATGCCGATCATGCCGTAGAGATTGCCCTTGCGGCTGGTGGCCGGATGGGAAAGACCGCGGAGCGCCAGGATGAACAGCACGCCGGAGACGAGGTAGAGGAAAGCTGCGATATTGGTCATGCGTCCGGCCTCACTTGTCCTTCTTGCGGTACATCGCCAGCATGCGCTGCGTGACGAGGAAGCCGCCGAAGATATTGACCGAGACGAGAACCAGCGCGACAAAGCCGAAACCGGTTGCCAGACCGCTGGCCGAGATGCCGACCGCGAGCAGTGCGCCGACGACGATGACCGAGGAGATGGCGTTGGTCACCGCCATCAGCGGCGTGTGCAGCGCCGGCGTCACCGACCAGACGACGTAGTAGCCGACGAAGATCGCCAGCACGAAGATCGCCAGCTGGAAGACGAAGGGATCGATCGCCCCGCCTGTCGCAGCACTGGCGACCTCAGGGGCGTGCGCCGCAGCCGTTGCCACGGCCGTGACGGCCTGGTCGAGCTGCTCGAGGGCCTTGTCCATTGCTTCGCTGGCCATCAGTTATCCCCCTTCTTGGCGCCGCCGAATGCCGGATGCACGACATCGCCGGCATAAGTCAGCATCGTCGCCTTGATCAGCTCGTCGTCGAGATTGATGACCACCGTCTTCGTGTCCTTGTTGACCATGGTCTCCAGGAACGTCAGGAGGTTCTTGGCATAGAGCGCAGAGGCGCTGGACGCGACACGGCCTGCCATGTTGGCATAGCCGATGACCTTGACGCCTTCGACCTCGGCCACCTGATCGGCCAAAGCACCCTCGATATTGCCGCCGCGTTCGATCGCGAGATCGACGGCGATGGCGCCGGGCTTCATCGCCTTCAGCATCTCGCGCGTCACGAGGCGCGGTGCCGGACGGCCGGGGATCAGCGCCGTGGTGATGACGATGTCCTGCTTGGCGATATGTTCGGCAACCAGTGCTGCCTGCTTCGCCTGGTATTCTTTCGACATTTCCTTGGCGTAACCGCCAGCCGTCTCAGCAGCCTTGAACTCGTCGTCCTCGACGGCGATGAACTTGGCGCCGAGCGAGGCGACCTGTTCCTTGGCGGCCGGGCGAACGTCGGTGGCCGAAACCGCGGCACCCAGACGGCGCGCCGTGGCGATCGCCTGCAGACCGGCAACACCGGCGCCCATGACGAAGACCTTGGCAGCCGGCACCGTGCCTGCGGCCGTCATCATCATCGGCATGGCGCGGTCATAGACCGCAGCTGCCTCGATGACAGCCTGATAACCGGCGAGATTGGCCTGGGAGGAAAGAACGTCCATCGACTGGGCGCGGGTGATGCGCGGCATCAGTTCCATGGCGAAGGCGGAAAGCCCGGCACTTGCCATGCCGGCAATCGCCTCGTCATGGCCGTAGGGATCCATGATGGCGATGACCACGGCACCGCTCTTGTATCCGGCAATCTCGGCCGCAGCCGGGCGGCGTACCTTCAGGACAACGTCGGCCGAAGCGGCATCGGCAGCCGTGCCGATCCTGGCACCGGCAACCTCGAATTCCCCGTCCGGGATACGTGACAGGCCACCCGCCCCCGCCTCGACGATCACGTCGAAGCCGAGGCCCTTCATCTTCTTGACGGTCTCGGGCGACGCCGATACGCGCGTCTCCAAGTCCGCCGCTTCACGCGCGACGAATACGATAGTGCCCAACTGCCCCCTCCTCCGGGTCAGCCAGACCGCCGCGGGTCTCCCCGCTTATGGCCAAGCGTCAGAAAATCTTTGGAAAATCGCCCCTCCCTGTCGCGATCAACGCAGCAGGACCAGACCGGCGACGAGAATGATAAGGAAAACCAGGATGCCGCCGAGCAGGCCGCCACCGGTGAAAAAACCAGCCGTCATACCGAGCAGCAGGGCGACGAGGAACATCGTGCCGTACTTTGCGGCAGCGATGAACGTATTGTAAGTGGCCTCATGTTCCTTGTAGTCCATCGGCGCGCCAACTTCGACGGGTCCGGTGTGATGTTCGGCCATGAATATCGTCTCCCTCAAATGCCCGGTCCGCACAGTGCGGCAGACCGCCTGAATGCCATGATCAGCAGCGCTTGCAGCGGATCAATCCCTGTTCAGGGCTTACACAAAGCTTCGGGAAAGCGCAATGCATGACAATGCCGCATGCAGTACGCGGAAACGGCTTTCTTGCGCCATAGCCTCAGAGCGGCAGATCGGTGCCAAGCTCGCCCTCGGGCACGAAGCGCGCCGTTGGGATGATGGTCAGCGCCGGCGGCCCGTGATCCGCGACCCGGCCGAACATCATGCGCTGCTCGCTGGCGCTCGACATGAAGAACGGATAGCGCGTCAGCAGCTTGCGTCCGACTTCGAGTACATTGGTTGCCATCAGCGTCAGGTCGAAGCCGTAGATATCGGCCATCCGCGACGCGACGACGGTATCGGCGTAGAAAACCCGCTTGTAGAAGGCAGCATGGGCCGGGCGCACATGCTGCAATACGCGGTCGGCGCGGAAATGCGCAGCCGCAACGATGTTCGGGCGCAGTGTCAGATAAGGCAGCCAGGGAAGCTCAGCGGCCGCTTCGGGGTCGGCCGCAAACCGGGCCGGATCGATCAGCGTCATTCCGGCATCGAGAAAGGCATCCATTTCGCCAGGAAAGATGCCGCCCGACTGCGACACGCGATGATCGGGCGTCACGTGATGAATGCGGATCGTGCTGACCAGTTCTTCATAATAATACAGCCCGAAAACATAGGCTTGACGGTCGAAATCGACGTCATCGATCAGCGTGGTGGCCGCGACCGGCAGCACTTCGCGCGCCTTATAGGCTCGGAAGCGCAGGCGCTCCACGTCTTCCATGTCCTCGGTGCTTTCAATGCGCCGGTACTCGACGTGGTCGAGTATTTCCATCAGCTTCCTGCTGAAATCGCTGGTCGTCGAAAAACCGTCTGCCATCGTGCTCACCGCTCGTTAACGGATCATTAAGCATACCGCCCGTTCTCGCGCAATGATTGCAGACAATGTTAATCACATTTGAATCGTTAAGGTTAACGGTCACCCGGAATACGGCCGCTATACCCCTGAATTCTGAGGGGAAATCAGGCGGCGCCGGTCTTGCGGCGGGACGCGGGGCGCAGATTCGCGGAAAGAATGCCGATGTTCTGCGATGGAACAGGCTGCGAGAAGACGTAGCCCTGGATCAGATCGGCGCTGCGCTGCTTGTTGAGGATGGCAAGCTGATCTGCCGTCTCGACACCCTCGACAACGATCTTCAAACCAAGCTCGCGCGCCAGATTGACCGTGCCACGCAGCAGCTTCAGCCTGCGGGTATCCTGCACGATGTTGCGCACGAAGGAACGGTCGATCTTGACGATATCGAGCGGCAGCGTGTCGAGATAACTGAGGCTGGAGAACCCGGTGCCGAAATCGTCGATGGCGATGGTGATGCCGCGCGAACGCAGTTCCGCAAGGATGGCGCGCACCGCCGCCGGCTCGTCGATCAGGCAGCTTTCGGTCACTTCCAGATGCAGGCGCGCGGGTGGCAGACCGGTTCGCGACAGCGCCTCGGAGACCAGCGATAGAATATCGTTGTCGCGCAGATCACGCGCCGAAAGATTGACGGAGACGGCGATATGCTCCGGCCAGGTCATGCAGTCGGCGCAGGCGCGCAGCAGGATGAAGCGGGTGATATCGGAGATGATGCCCATCTCCTCGGCAAGCCGGATGAACACATCGGGCGGGATCGAACCCCGTTCGGGATGCACCCAGCGCGCCAGCGCCTCGGCGCATTCGATCCGCGTTCCGTCGGTCTTGTACATCGGCTGGTAGACGGCGTTCAACGCGCCCGCCGTCACGGCATCGCGAAGATCGGCCTTCAGCTTCTGCTGCTCGACATAGCGGCCATCCATCTCGTGCTCGAAGCCTGCGATACCGCCACGTCCGCGCGACTTTCTCTCGAACAGCGCCAGATCGGCCTTGATGCTCCACTCATCCATTGCGAACGTGTTGCCTTCCAGCACCGCATAACCAGCGCTGAGCGAGATGAGGAAAGTCACCTCGTCGGCCTCGTAGTGCCCCTGGATTGCGGCGTGCACGCCCCGCATTTCGCCTTCGAGCGCGTCCCGGCTCTTGGCATGCGGGAAGAAGATCACAAACTGGTCGCCCATCAGGCGCCCGACGATCGCGCTTCCGGCCTTCTCCTTCACCCGCTCGGCAATGGCACAGAGCAGCTTGTCGCCGGTGATGTGGCCGCGCATGTCGTTGACATGCTTGAACTCGTCGATATCGATGACCATGAAGCCGAGCGGGCCTTTGCGGCGCGGATGGCGGCCAAGATAATCCTGCACGAGCTGGCCGAAATATTCGCGGTTCGGCAGGCCGCTCAGTGCATCGAAGCGGACCATGTGCAGGATCTTCTGCTCCGCCTTCACCCGGCTCGACACATCCTCGAAGATCAGCACTGCGCCGCCATCGACGCGCCGCTTGGCCGAGAACTCCAGCGACAAATCCTCGGGCAAGTGGATCAGCACCCGCGACATGCTGCCTTCCGCCACCTGCGACAGCTGGCGCAGAATGAGATCGGGTTGCGAGGAATCCATGAAACTGTAGCGGGCGCCATAGCGCAGCACCGCACCGAGATCCCGATCCTTCAGTCTGTCAGGGTCGCCGATCTTCAGGAGCTCACAGGCCTTGCGGTTGATCACCTGGATCCGGTTGCCGGGATCGACCATCACAAGGCCATGCGGCATGTTATTGAGCGCCGTGTCGAACCGGTCGGCAATCAGCGAGATCTGCCGGTGGGCGATGACATTCTCGTAGAGAAACTCGCGCACACCGTTTGCCATCGCCCGCGTCGTCAGGCCGAAAGGAATGAGAAAGGCCGACAGGATAGCGCGATAGAAATCCAGCGCCATCAGGCTGCAGACGATCATCGGCAGGCAGCAGGCAAGCGTTTGCAGGTCGATCGCCCGCTGAGAACCATAGTTGCGCCCGACCACCGATACCATCGACGCCATCGTCACAGCGATGCAGGCGAGTTCGGCGAAGGGCTCCTTGAGGATGAAAATGGCGTAGCCGCTGCCGATGCCGAGAATGGCGGCAGTCGAGGTCGCTCCGGCGACGTAGATCGTCTCCCAGCGCTCGATATCGGCGCGGGTCAGCAATTGCTTGTCCAGCTTGTCGAACTGGCGGAAGCTGAACATGCGTCCGGCGAAAATGATGAGAAATGCGAGCGCCAGCAGATAATAAAGCGGGGCATCGGCTTTTGCCGCCACTGCGGCGAAAGCGACAGCATGAACCACGACACCGGCCACAAGCGTCATGCGGTTCCCGAAGAGGGAACTCACGAACGACAGGTACACATCCTTCGGGACCCGGTTCGGGTTATGTGGCTTCATCCATATTTTCCCTGTGCGCGGGCACGATACTCAGAACCCTTTAAAATTTGATTGCATGAACCCTATGTATTTGGCTGGTTTTTCTAAAACTCCGGGGCGTATTTCAAAAACGGAGTGCGAATACACATCCGGGAGATGCATTATTCTTGACTTATATTAGGGCCAGCATCGGCCGCATACCGGCGAGCCCTCAGCGGCCACAACCATGGCGCCTACGACTAAACTCCTAGACGGGCCATTTCATCTTTCATTTTAGGGAACCCTCGTTTACACAAATTCCAACGAGGAGAACTTGCCGCAAAGGCAATACGGGGAGAAGAGATGGCGGCTCTGTTGAGTGTCAGCCGGCTGATCGATCGATTCAGCCAAGTCATCGGCAAGATTGCAGACTACATGGTGCTCTTCTGCTGCCTGATCAGCGCAGGCAATGCCATCGTCCGCTACACGTTCAATTACAGCTCGAATGGCTGGCTGGAGATCCAATGGTATCTCTTCGCCTATGTCGTCGTGCTCGGCGCCGCCCACACGCTGCGGAACAACGAGCATGTGCGCGTCGATCTAATCTACGGCTCGGTCTCGGATCGCGCGCGGCTCTGGATCGATATCATCGGCCTCATCGTCTTCCTGATCCCGGCCTGCATCTTCCTTTCCATTCTTTGCTGGCCCTATTTCATGCATTCGTTCCAACAGGGCGAAGTCTCCGCCAATGCGGGCGGCCTGATCCGCTGGCCGGTGAAGTTCATGCTGTTTGCCGGCTTCACGCTTCTCAGCCTTCAGGGCATTTCGGAGCTGATCAAGAGGATCGCGGCACTCGCCGGCAGTATCCAGATCGACACGAAATACGAAAAGCCGCTGCAGTAAGACATCCGGGGGAGAAAGCACGTGTTCGATTACGGTATCATTCCGCCCGCCATGTTCGTCGGCATGATCATTTTCATGCTTTATGGCTTTCCGGTCGCCTTCTCGCTGGCCGCTGTCGGCCTGTTTTTCGGCATCATCGGCATTATCACCGGCCATTTCAGCGAAGTGTTCCTGCAAGCCCTACCGTTGCGCTTCTTCGGCATCGTTTCCAATGACCTGCTGCTTGCCATCCCGTTCTTCACGCTGATGGGCGCCGTGCTCGAGCGATGCGGGCTGGCGGAAGACCTTCTCGAAGGCACCGGCAAGCTGTTCGGCGCCATCCCGGGCGGTCTTGCCTATGCCGTCATTCTGGTCGGCGCCGTGCTTGGCGCCATCACCGGCACGGTCGCGGCTTCCGTCATCACCATGGGCGTCATCTCGCTGCCGATCATGCTGCGCTACGGCTACAGCCCGCGGCTTGCGACCGGCGTCATCGCCGCCTCCGGCACGATCACCCAGGTCATTCCGCCCTCGCTGGTCCTCGTGGTCCTCGCCGACCAGCTCGGACGCTCGGTAGGCGACATGTATCTCGGCGCCATCGGGCCCTCGATCCTGCAGGTGGCGATCTTCGTCGGCTACATTCTGATCCTGTCGATCATCAACCCGAAGTCGATGCCGCCACTGCCGAAGGAGGTTCGCGGTGATTTCGACTGGAAGCTGCTCGCCACCGTTCTCTGGGGTATGATCCCGTCGATCGTCCTGATATTCCTGGTGCTCGGCACCATCTTCATGGGACTCGCCACCCCGACAGAAGCCGGCGCCCTCGGCGTCGTCGGCGCCATTGCGCTTGCCGCCCTGCACCGCCGGCTGACCTGGCCGCTGATCCGCGAGGCGATGACCTCGACCATGCACATCACCTCGATGGTGGTGATGATCCTGATCGGCTCGACATGCTTCAGCCTCGTCTTCCAGGGAATGGACGGTTCGCGCTGGATCGAGCACATGCTGTCGGGCATTCCGGGCGGTCCTGTCGGCTTCCTGATCTTCGTCAACATCTTCATCTTCATCCTCGCCTTCTTCCTCGATTTCTTCGAGATCGCCTTCATCGTCATCCCGATGCTGGCGCCGGTGGCCCACAGCCTCGGCATCGACCTGATCTGGTTCGGCGTCTTGATCTGCGTCAACATGCAAACGAGCTTCATGCACCCGCCGTTCGGCTTCGCGCTCTTCTATCTGCGCTCGATCGCCAGCAGGGACGTAAAGACCAAGGACATCTACATGGGCGCGATCCCCTGGGTCGGCATGCAGCTGATCCTGGTGGCGATCATTATCTTCTGGCCACAGTCGGTCACCTACTGGCTGGACAAGGGTCCGCAGGTCGACCCGAACACCATCAAGATCGAAGTGCCCGGCTTCGGCGGCCAGCTCGGCCTGCCACCGATGGGCGCTCCCGGTGGCGCATCGCCGCAAATTCCGGGCCTCACCCTGCCGCCATTGGGCACCCCCGGCCAACCGCCAGCAGTCCCTGCCCCGGCAGCACCGGCGCAGCCCGACCTCAGCCAGCCGCCTGTCATCAAGTAAGCAAACAAAAAGCCCCGGAGAAATCCGGGGCTTTCCTTATTTGTCTCGGCTGAAGGCTTACAGCTTGCCGGCGCGCTGCTGGATCATCATGAACGTGTCGAAAGTGTATTCCGAGAGCTGCATCCAGAGATAGGCATCACGCTTGAACGCGGCCTGATCCTCATAGATCTTCTTGAAATACTGGTTCTTCGACGACAGGTCCTTGTAGAGGTCCATCGACGCCTGGAAGCAGGCTTCCATGATTTCCTGGCTGAACGGACGCAGCGTCGCGCCTTCGGCGACGAGCTGTTTCAGCGAGCCCGGGTTCTTCATGTCGTACTTCGCCATCATGTTGGTGTTGGCGTAAGCGCAGGCATCGGTCAGTGCTGCCTGATAGTGCTTCGGCAGGCTGTTCCACTTTTCGAGGTTGAAGAAGGCGTGGACCGTCGGGCCACCTTCCCACCAACCCGGATAGTAGTAATATTTCGCCACTTTGTGCAGGCCGAGCTTCAGATCGTCATAGGGGCCGACGAATTCAGCCGCATCGATCGTGCCCTTTTCCAGCGCCGGATAGATGTCGCCGCCGCCGATCTGCTGCGGGATGACGCCGACCTTGGACATGACCTGACCGGCGATGCCGGCGATACGCATCTTGATGCCCTTGAGATCGTCGAGCGTGTTGATTTCCTTGCGGAACCAGCCACCCATCTGGGCACCGGTATTGCCGGCGGGCAGCGCGTAGATGCCCTGCGTCGCGTAGAATTCGTTCATCAGCGTGTTGCCGTTGCCTTCGTAATACCAGGCATTGGTCAGGCGGCCGTTGAGACCGAAGGGGATCGCCGTGCCGATAGCGTAGGTCGGATCCTTGCCGACGAAATAATAGGAGCAGGTGTGCGCCGCTTCGACCGTGCCGGAGCTGACAGCATCGGCCGCTTCGAGCGCCGGGACGATTTCGGCCGCGGCAAAGGTCTGGATCTGGAAGTTGCCGTCCGTTGCAGCGGCAACATGCTTGGCGACATCATCGGCACCGCCGAAGATCGTATCCAGGCTCTTCGGAAACGAAGAAGTCATGCGCCAGGAGATTTTCGGATTTTCCTGCGCGATCGCCGGTGCTGCCAATGCGCCAGCCGCGACGGCGCCTGCCCCCGTAGCACCCGCCTTCTTGATAAATGAACGACGATCCATCAAAAACCTCCCGTATAGATGGCAATGCGCGGCTAAACTCTTCCCTACCCGTCGCAATGGCGCCGAGCTAAGCATGCAGCCGTTCGCGTTTCAAGCTTTAGTCTATGAGACTTTGGCATCACGGCAGCAATGCGGCGCGACCGGCCTTTCCATCAAAATCAGCAGTTTAGCCTATTCTTCGCGGCCGATATCGGCCACTGCCCCAATTTGGCCAGCCACTGCGCCGAGAAGTTGACTTTGAAGCCGTTCTCGGCTCTCAAATAGACATCACCAAGAGATCTTCCGGACAGACCATGACCAAGCCGATCGTTGCCGTTCCCGCCGACATCCGAACTCTCGATGGCGCCGTCTGGCACGCCGCCCAGCATCAATATGTCCGCGCCGCACTGAACGCAGCCGGCGTGATGTCGCTGATCGTTCCGGCTTTCGAGAAGGGCTATGATATCGACGCCGTGCTCGACCGTGTCGATGGCGTGCTGGTTTCCGGCTCGGCGAGCAATGTCCACCCCTCGCTCTACGGCGCCGAGGCGAAAGAAAGCGACGGCCCGTTCGACCCGGCGCGCGATGCCACCAGCCTGCCGCTGATCCGCCGCGCCATCGACCGCGGCATCCCGCTGCTGGCCATCTGCCGCGGCATCCAGGAACTGAACGTCGCGCTCGGCGGCTCTCTCGCCGGCGAGATCCAGGAACAGCCGGGCATCTGGGATCACCGCAAGCCAGACGGCGTCGACCGTGACGGCATGTATGCGATCCGCCAGAGCGTCTTCGTCAAGGAAGGCTCCTGCATCGCCGGGATCATCGGTTCCGGCGAGGTTCAGGTAAACTCGCTGCACCGCCAAGCGATCGCCAAGACGGCGCCGCGGCTGCAGGTCGAGGCATTGGCCGAAGACGGCACGGTCGAAGCCGTCTCCGTCATCGATGCCAAGGCCTTCGCCGTCGGCGTTCAATGGCATCCGGAGTATTGGGCCGAAACCGACAAGCCCTCGAACCAGATCTTCGAAGCTTTCGGCGATGCGGTGCGCGACTATGTCGCCGCGCGGACCGCCTCAAAGGCAATCGCCTAGGATTTGACGGGCGTTTCCGGTACCGGCGTCAGCGGCGCCCCCTGCTGGAACCAACTGATCAGATTATCGGCTACCAGATCGGCCATGGCATTGCGCGTCGGCACCGAACCGGAGGCCAGATGCGGCAGCAGCACGGTGTTCGGCAGCGCGATCAGTCCGGCGGGCACATTCGGCTCGTCGTAGAAGACGTCGAGACCGGCTGCGCCGATCGTGCGGCTCTTCAGCGCCGAGAACAACGCCTCCTCATCCACACTCCAGCCGCGGCCGACATTGATGAAAATCCCGTCGGCCCCAAGCGCTGAAAGGATGTCGGCATCGATGATCTTGTGCGTCGAAGGCGTCTTCGGAACGATGGCGATCAGCGTGTCGACGGCAACCGCCAGCTCCTTCAGCGACGTGTAATAGTCGTAGGCGACATCAGGATTGCGCGTGCGTGTATGGTAGCTGATCTTGACTTTGAACGGCTCCAGCCGCGCGGCGATTTCCTGGCCGATGCGGCCAAGGCCGAACATGCCGACATGCCGGCCCTTTAGCGAAAAGCGCGACAGCGGATAGTTCACGCCGGGCTTCCAGTTGCCGTCGCGCAACCAGTTTTCGGCGCGCGGGAATTCGCGGGCGGTGTTGAGAAGCAGCGCCAGCGCCGTATCGGCGACTTCGTCGTTCAGCACGTCGGGCGTGTTGGTCACGACGATATTCTTCGACGCCGCATGTTTCACATCGACGCCATCATAACCGACACCGAAGCTCGAGATCACCTCGACCGCAGGCAGCCGGTCGATATCTTCAGCCTTGATCAAACCCGATACCGCCACGCCGCGAATGCGCGCCGCCGTCTCCGCATCGATCGCGAGCGCGCCATGCGCATCGCGTTCGGCGGTGACCAGCTCGAAATGCTCCCGCAGCCTGGCGGGAACGCGTTCGTGTATCTTCCCGGGAACGAGAATGGCGATGCGGGACATGGCTTTTCCTCTTGATTACGTGCGGGGTCTGTAGGGGCTGGTCGACTGGCGGATCCGCATCTCAGGCTTGATGAGATGGATGCCATCGGGTTCGTGACTGCCGGCAAGACGGTCAAGCAGCGCGCGCGCTGCAAGCCGTCCGACTTCGGCCTGGCCGTTCCAGACGGTGGTCAGCGCCGGCGTTGCAATTGATGCTTCCTCAAGATCGTCATAGCCGGTTACCGAGATATCGCCGCCGGGGACGAGTCCGGCGCGGGCGATACCGTTCATCAGGCCGATGGCGACGAGGTCGTTCCAGCAGACGGCAGCCGTCGGCTTCTGCGGCAGCGACAGGAAGTGAACGGCAGCTTCGAAACCGCCCTGCTTCGAACGCGGGCCCGGAATGCGAAGGTTCGGATCGACCTCGATCCCTGCCTTGCGCAGCGCATTGACATAGCCCTGGTAGCGGTCGCGGCCGGTCGAGGTCTGGTCCGTACCGCCGATCATCGCGATCGAGCGGTGGCCGAGGCCGATCAGATGGTTGGTGGCAAGCGAGATGCCGTAGCTGTCGTCGCCGCGATAGGTCGGCAGATCCATCACGTCCATCGAACGGGCGACGAGGATCGCCGGCATGCCGTTGTCTTCGGTCAGCTGCAGGTCTTCGGGCGGCGTGCCGATCGCCGGCGACATGATGACGCCATCGCCGCCGAGTTGCAGCAGCGTCTCGATGAAGGTTCGCTGCTTCTCGACCGAGTCATAGTGATTGGAGAGAATGAAGGTGTGGCGGCTGCGGTCGAGCTCGCTTTCGATCGCCTTCAGGATTTCCCCGTAGAACGGGTTCATGATGTCGTGGACGACGACACCGATGATGCCCGATCGCGAGGTGCGGAGACTGGCGGCACGGCGGTTATAGATATAGCCGAGCGCTCTCGCCTGTTCCTTGATCTTGTCCCGGGTGCTGCCCGCAACGAGCGGGCTATCGCGTAAGGCGAGAGAGACGGTTGCCGTTGAAATACCGAGTGTCTCGGCAATCGTCGAAAGCTTGATCTTCTGAGCCACGCATCCTCCCCAGGCAACGCGCTAGATATGGAGCGCTTGTGCGAACGGGTAGGCGCGCCCCTTAAAATATTTAATTAAAAGATTAAACGCAGGGAGGCAAACCTAAATTTCAATGGATCTCAGTTTTCGTCCGGCTCTTCGAAATGCGCAGCTTCAGCCTGTAGATTGTTGTCGATCGCCTTCAGCAAGCGCACGAGGTTGCGGATCTCCTTGTCGGAAAAGGCCTGCGTCGCCATTCCATCGCAGCGCGATGCCGCCGTCTCGATCGACTGCACGCTGCCGCGGCCGAGCTCCGTCAGATAGACCTTGGTCAGACGCGCGTCCTCGGCATCCGGCTTGCGCTCGACGAAACCCTGCGCCTCCATGCGCCCGATCGTCCGCGTCATCGTCGGCGCCTTGACGCCGAGGCGCTGGGCAAGCCCGCCGGCGGTCATGCCATCCGTTTCCGAAAGCGAAAGAATGACGCCGTCCTGCCCGGCATAGAGGCCGCTCTCCAGCAGATTGCGGGACAGCACGGTGCGCATCGAGCGCGCCGCCTGCGTCAGGGCTGGCGAGAGATCGGCAAGCGTATATTCGGTCTGGTCCTTCTTCTTGGACTTGTTTTTCTTACCGTCTTTGTGCTTCTTGCCCATCGCCATCCCTTTGATCTTCTGCATTATGACATTGCGCAGCTTCACGTCATAAACAAGGGGCATTGAAACCGCATGACAGTCCCCTCTCTAAACTTCGCGGAAAACGATCCGTCGCTCACGCCTGACGAAAGAAAGGGCTGGATTGCCGTGCTGCCGCTTGGCGCCTATGAGCAGCATGGCCCGCATCTGCCTTTCGACACAGATACGCTGATCGCCGAAGGCATTGTCGAGCGCCTGAAAGCGGCGCTGCCGGCGGGCTTGCCCGTGACCTTTCTTCCGGCCGAGCCGATCGGCTATTCGATCGAGCATATGGATGTCGAGGGCACGAAGACGCTGACCTATGGCGAGGCTATCCATCGCTGGCTGGGCATATCGGGGATGCTGCATGATCTCGGCATCCGCAAGCTGGTTCTGCTGAATGCTCATGGCGGCAACTCGCCGCTGACGGCAATCGTTTCGACTGAGGCCCGCATCCATTTCAACATGCTCGCGGTGGCAACCAGCTGGACACGCTTCGGCGTGCCCGAGGGCGTGATTGCGCCGGAGGCGAAGGCGATCGACATTCATGGCGGCGATATCGAGACATCGGTGATGCTGGCTCTGCACCCAGGCAAGGTGAAGATGCAGAAAGCGGCGGATTTCCCGTCGCGCCAGAGCGAATTCGCGCGCCGCTTCAAGCACCTGCGCGCCTATGGTCCGCATGCTTTCGGCTGGAAGATGTCCGATCTCGGTACCGCAGGCGTGGCGGGCAATGCTTCGGCTGCGACGGCAGAAAAAGGCGAGGCGCTGATCGCCCATTCCGTCGAAGGCCTGATTGATCTGCTGCAGGATATCGATGCCTTCGACGCATCCGAACTCCGCTAAGGCGCTAGAGCGGCAGAATGTGATCTTATAACATTATAAAACCCTTTGAACTGCCGCTCCCAAATCCTTATATGAAACCGACCGTTTTTAGCCCCTGCGGCCGCACGCCCATTTCTTCGAGGTTCTCATGACCGACGCAATCTCCACCCAGCAGAAGCCCATTCCCGTCACCGTGCTCACCGGTTATCTCGGTGCCGGCAAGACGACGCTGCTGAACCGCATCCTGTCCGAAAATCACGGCAAGAAATATGCTGTCATCGTCAACGAATTCGGCGAGATCGGCATCGACAACGACCTCATCGTCGAATCCGACGAAGAGATCTACGAGATGAACAACGGCTGTGTCTGTTGCACGGTGCGCGGTGACCTGATCCGCGTCGTCGAAGGCCTGATGCGCCGTCCCGGCCGCTTCGACGGCATCATCGTCGAAACGACGGGCCTTGCTGATCCGGTTCCGGTCGCCCAGACCTTCTTCATGGATGACGACGTCCGCGCCAAGACCGAACTCGACGCCGTCGTCGCTCTCGTCGATGCCAAGCATCTGCCTCTGCGCCTGAAGGACAGCCGCGAAGCAGAAGACCAGATTGCTTTCGCCGACGTCGTGCTCATCAACAAGACCGACCTCGTGACCGCCGAAGAACTGGCGCAGATCGAGGATATCGTTCGCGCTATCAACCCGTCGGCCCGCGTCTATAAGACCAACCGCTCCGGCGTCGATCTCGCCCGCGTGCTCGATCAGGGCGCCTTCAATCTCGAACGTGCGCTGGAAAACGACCCGCATTTCCTCGAGCATGGCCATGACGACCACGTCTGCGGCCCGGACTGCGATCACGATCACCATCATCACGCGCATGGTCATGACCATGACCACGATCATCACCACCACGATCACGGACACGACCATCATCACCATGACGCCGTATCGCCGATCCATGACGTGACGGTGCAGTCGGTGTCGCTGCGCGGCGGCGAAATGATTGCCGAGCGCTTCTTCCCCTGGATCCAGAAGATCACCCAGACGCAGGGCCCGAATATCCTGCGCTTGAAGGGCATCATCGCCTTCAAGGACGATGCCGAGCGCTATGTCGTTCAGGGCGTCCACATGATCGTCGAAGGTGATCACCAGCGTCCGTGGAAGGACGGCGAGAAGCACGAGACCCGTCTCGTCTTCATCGGCCGTGAACTCGACCGCGAAAAGCTCGAAGCCTCCTTCAAGGCATGCGAGGCCGCGGCCTGATGCCAACAGTTGCTCCGCTTGATCTCGACGGCCACATCCTGGGCGTCGAATTTTTAGGTGACACCCCGTTCTTCGCCAATGCCAATGGCACGTTCCACCGGCTGGATGGCGCCGAGAAGGTTTCCGAAGCCCACCAGGGCATGCTCACCTGCATCCGCGACCCCTATAGCGAAAGCCTGATTTCAGGCGGCGAAGACGGCAAGGTGCTGCGCATCGGCGCCGATGCCTCCGTGACCGAAATTGCCAGCGCGCCGCGCAAGTGGATCTCGCAGCTTGCCGCCGGCCCGCAGGGCGCCATTGCCTATTCCTATGGCAGGAGCGCCTTCGTGCGCCTCGCCAATGGTGAGACCAAGGAATTCACCGAAGAGCGCACCGTCGAAGGCCTGGCCTTCGCGCCGAAAGGCCTGCGCATTGCCGCTGCCCGCTATAACGGCGTGTCGCTGCACTGGGTTTCGACGACAGCCAAGCCTGTCGATCTGGAATGGAAGGGCGCCCATACAGGCGTCACCTTCTCGCCCGATGGCAACTTCCTCGTCACCTCGATGCAGGAAAACGCCCTGCACGGCTGGAAGCTGGATATCAAGCCCGGCACCGAGGCCCGACACATGCGCATGACCGGCTATCCGGCCAAGGTGAAGTCGCTCTCCTGGTCGGCCAAGGGCAAGTGGCTTGCCTCGTCTGGTGCCCCTGCCGCCATTGTCTGGCCGTTCCAGGGCAAGGACGGCCCGATGGGGAAATCGCCGCTGGAACTCGGCACCCGCGCCAACATCATGGCGACTGCGGTCAAGTTTCACCCGGCCGAGGATATCCTGGCGATCGGCTTCATCGACGGCATGATCCTTGCCGTTCGTCTTGCCGACAACAAGGAAGCCCTGATCCGACGCCCCGGCAAGGGTGCCATCACCGCCATGAGCTGGAGCAAGAACGGCAAGCTGCTGGCCTTCGCCTCCGAAGCCGGCGATTGCGGCCTGGTCGACATCTCGGCCTGAGTTGATGGCGGCATCGGCCGCCTTCATGACGTCTTTGCCGTCTCGATGATATCCGCCAGCAGATCATGCAGCGCGTCACGATAACCGTTGCGCGCTGACGGGCCGCTTTCCGCGGAAGTCATGGCCACCGTCAGGTTTAGCGATGGAACGATGTAAAGCATCTGGCCACCATAGCCCCAGGCGAAATGTACCGTCTCGCCGCCGATCTGCCGCTCGAACCAGCCATAGCCATAACCGTCACCGGAGAAGCGCGAATTGGTGCGGTTCTGCCACGACTGGGCAATCCACTCCGCGGGTACGACCTGCACACCGCCGGCCGCCTTGCCGCTATTGCGGTACAGCTCGCCGAAAGCCAGCAGCGATCGCGCACTCATCGCCATCTGGTTTCCGCCGAGATAGATGCCCTGCGGATCGCGCTCCCATGCGCCGATGCGGAAACCTTGAACGGGCTCCAGCCATTCACGCGCCAAGGCCAAAGTCGACTTGCCGCCAACTTTCGTGAGGATCGCCGAAAGCAGATGCGTTGACGCCGTCGAGTAGAGCATCTGGCCGCCCGGCTTGTCATCGAAAGGCTGGGCGAGCGCGAATCGGACCCAGTTTCGGCTGGAGACCCACCGCCCATAGTTCGCCCCCGACATGCGCCCAAGCCCTGCTTGCATCGAGAGCAGATTGCCGATGGTGATGTCCTTGAGCCGCGGATCGGGATTATCAGGGAGATCGGCCTTAAGGATCGGCGCGATCTTCTGATCGGGTCCTTCCAGCAGGCCCTTCGAAATGGCGATACCCACTAGAGCCGAGATGATCGACTTCGAAGCCGACTTGATATTTGCGGACTCGGAGGTCGTGTGGCCACGATAGCCCTGCTCGGCAACGATCTCACCATTTCTGGCAATCACGACCGTCTTCAACGGCACCAGTTCCTGACGGCGACCGAGACTATCGAGCAGTCCCGCGAGCGGCTTGTCCTCCGCTAAAGCGGCAAGCGGCATGGCGATGACAATGAGGGCGGCGGCGATAATTCTAAGCATGCCCCTCACCTAGGGCCATCAGGATAGAAAATCACCACCGAGCCGAGCGCTCTCACGTGGACGTGAAACGTTATGAAGCCCCTTGCCCCCAGCATGCCCGGCACGACATAGTCCCGGCCGGACGGATGGAGGAGAAGTTCATGGCACGCGTCGTCGTTATCGGAGCAACGGGTCACGTCGGCACCTATCTGGTGCCGCGGCTTGTCGAGGCGGGCCACGAGGTCATCGCCATCAGCCGCGGCAGGTCAGAGCCGTATCTGCCCCACGCGGCCTGGAAGAGTGTCGAGACCAAGCAGATGGACCGCGCTGTGATGGAGCGCGACGGCAGCTTCGGCCGGGCAATCCGTGCGCTGAAGGCGGATATCGTCATCGACAAGATCTGCTTCACCCTTGATAGCGCCCGCGAACTCGGCGAAGCGCTGAATGGCCATGTCGGCCACCTGCTGCACACCGGCACGATCTGGACGCATGGCCATTCGCTTGCCGTGCCGACACGCGAAGACGCGCCGAAAGCTCCCTTCGGCGAATACGGCATCCAGAAGAAGGCGATCGAAGACTATCTACTGGAAGCGGCGAAGCTTCGCGGTTTGCCCGTGACGCTCATTCATCCGGGCCATATCGTCGGCCGCGGCTGGGCGCCGCTCAATCCGGCCGGGCATTTCAACCTCGCAGCCTTCGAGACGATCGCCCGCGGCGAACAGCTGACGCTTGTCAATTTCGGCCTGGAAACGGTGCACCATGTTCACGCCGATGACATCGCGGCACTCTTCATGGCGGCGATCGGCAATTGGCGCGCTTCGACCGGCGAGGCTTTCCATGCCGTTTCCGAACAGGCGCTGACACTGCGCGGCTATGCCGAAGCGATGTATCGCTGGTTCGGCCATGAGCCGAACCTGGCCTACAAACCGTATGATGCGTGGAAGGCAGATGAGACGCCCGAGGATGCCAAGGCGACATGGGAACATATCGCCCGCAGCCCGAACTGCTCGATGGCAAAGGCCGGGCATACTCTGGATTTCCGGCCGCGCTACAGCTCGCTTGAAGCCGTCCAGGAGTCAGTCGGTTGGCTGATCGACAAGGGCAAGATCAAGGGCTGAAACAAAAGAAGCCCCTCTCCTTTCGGGAGAGAGGCTTGTTGCCGGTCAGGCCGCCTTCCGGACCGGCGCGCTCGTCAGCATACGCCCCGTGGGAACGATCATGCCGGCTGCGCCGTCAAGCCAGCCTTCGACGAGTTCAAGCGCCAGAAAGCGCGAGCGTTCGAACGGGCCGGGCATGACGAGATGGCAGGCGCCTTCGGCAAAGAAGCCGAAGCGCTCGTAATAGGCCGCATCGCCGACCAGCAGGATCGCGCCGTGCTGACGGTTCTTGGCTTCAAGGATCGCAGCGCGCATCAGCGCCGCACCAATGCCCTTGCCTTCAAAGGCGGCATCGACGGCAAGCGGTCCGAGCAGCAGCGCATTGATCGGCGTGCCTTCGCTGTTAACGCCGGCTTCGACATTCCAGAGACGGACAGTGCCGATGACATGGCCGTCGCCATCGCGGGCGACGAGAGCCAGGCCTTCGGCCGGAATACGGCCGCGGCGGATCTTTTCCGACGACTTCTTGCGGCGGTTCGGACCCATGGCGCGATCGAGCAAATTCTCGCGGGCCACGACATCCGAGGGATTTTCGGCGTCGATGGTGAAAACAGAGGGCGCAAAGAATGCGCGGACAGAATCAAGAACAGCGGCCATCGTGGCCTCCCGTACCTGTGCATGTCGAATTCAGGCGAAGCCTGAATTGTACGAACATGCGCCACTAAAGGTTTTTGGAGCCAAGCTTTGCGCGGGCCTCGGCCCGCGCGCGGCTCCAATACCGTAGTTAGCGGCGATGAAAAGGAATTGTGAGTTTGCCGCCCCGGCTGGCTACGGGGCGAGCTAGATCAGATAATGTAGGCCTTCAGCGGCTCGAAGCCGTTGAACGCGACCGCCGAATAGGTCGTCGTATAGGCGCCGGTACCTTCGATCAGGATCTCGTCGCCGATCGAAAGAGTGAGCGGCAGCGGGTAGAGATTCTTTTCGTACAGTACGTCAGCGGAATCGCAGGTCGGGCCGGCGATCACGCAAGGCTCCATTTCGTCGCCGTCGCGCTCGGTGCGGATCGGGTAGCGAATGGCTTCGTCCATCGTTTCGGCCAGACCGCCGAACTTGCCGATGTCGAGGAACACCCAGCGGGCAGCGTCGTTGTCCGACTTCTTGGAGATCAGTACGACTTCCGTCTTGATGACGCCTGCATTGCCGACCATGCCGCGGCCCGGCTCGATGATCGTCTTCGGCAGGTTGTTGCCGAAGTGGTCACGAAGGCTCTGGTAGATCGCACGGCCATAGGCTTCCGCCGTCGGAACGTCACGCAGGTACTTGGTCGGGAAACCGCCGCCCATGTTGACCATCTGCAGGTGGATACCCTGCTTGGCCAGCTGAACGAAGACGCGCTTGGCATCGGCAAGAGCCGAATCCCAGGCATCGACCTTGGTCATCTGCGAACCGACGTGGAACGATACGCCGTAGGACTCCAGACCCAGCTGGTGAGCGTAGACGAGAACGTCGACGGCCATCTGCGGAACGCAGCCGAACTTGCGCGACAGCGGCCATTCGGCGCCTTCACCATCGGTCAGAACGCGGCAGAATACGCGGGCGCCGGGAGCGGCACGCGAGATCTTCTCGACTTCCTCGTGGCTGTCGACAGCGAAGAGGCTGACGCCGAGCGAATGCGCGCGGGCAACGTCGCGTTCCTTCTTGATCGTGTTGCCGTAGGAGATACGGGCAGCAGTCGCACCGGCATTCAGCGCCATTTCGATTTCGGCGACACCCGCGCAATCGAAATTGGAGCCCATGTCGGCGAGCAGCTTCAGAACTTCCGGAGCCGGGTTTGCCTTGACGGCGTAGTAGATGGCGCTATCCGGCATGGCATGACGGAAAGCGGAGAAGTTGTCGCGCACGACGTCGAGGTCGACCACGAGGCAGGGACCGTCGGGACGTCGGGTTGCGAGAAAGTCGCGGATGCGCTGAGTGGTCATGTCAATCCCTTTTCAATTCCAGAGCTCCGGTAAAAACCGGAGGACAAAGGGCATACGGGAACTCGCATTGGAACCAGCCGGTGGAGACCCCGGAACCATAGCAAGCGCTCGATGCGCAAATGATGAATCGACGCCGCATACGCGACATGGATTCGGCTTTGTCTGCCATGGATTGGAGGGGGTTCCCTACCGCACTTCCGGCAATGAAGGTGTGCCTCTTCAGTAACCCCCGCTGATGGAAAGCAGGGAGAGAACAAAAAGGCCCGCACCGTCGTTGCTTCAGGCGTCCTCGCATTTTCCGGTTGGCCGGAATAGCGACTGGAGGGGTTAATTCCAGGTACCTTACCGATTTCCTCACCAATTCGAGGGTTCGGCGGACACCCATGGGCACGTGCGACTTTGGGCTGAGGACGAGATAAGAATATTCGTCGTCATAATCAAGAATTTTTTTGACCCCTGCCGCAAAAAATCAAAGCCTCGAAAAATGCGCCGAATTGCGTGCCGAGGCGTCACGCGTTACACTTATCCTTGGAAAAATCGGAGGAAGTGCCAATGTCGGCCGCCGCAGAGCGCATGAAGGCGATGAGAGAGCGACGGAAGGCCAACCACCTTCGCGAAGTCCGCATCGTTGCGCTCGATGCCCGCTCTCCCGAAGTGAGAAGGCGCATTGCAAAGCAGGTCGCCGCTCTTAACAAGGATGATGAGCGGGAAGTTCTGGAGTGGATTGAGGCAGCTGCCGACCTCCGTGGCTGGACATGGCCGGAATGAAACGTGGCGACATCGTCACGATCGCGATATCCGGCGATTATGGAAAGCCTAGGCCCGCTGTCGTTGTGCAAACCAACGCCATTTCCCAGGAACATGCCTCTGTCGTCGTCTGTCCGATCAGTTCAACAATCGTGGAATCTGATTTCCGGCCGATTCTGGATGTGGCCGAAGGAATGGGTTTGCGAATTCGTTCTCAGATTATGACCGACAAGATTATCGGCGTGCCGCGAGAGAAAGTCGGAAAGATCATCGGACACATGACCGAAACCGAGCTGCGCCAGCTCGATGCCGCGCTTGCATTCCTTCTCGGTCTCGTAGATTGACCTCCTAGAACCTGGATAAAAGACATATGGACACGCTCACCCGCATACGTGCCTTCATCGATGTCGTCGAAGCCGAGGGCTTTTCCGCCGCCGCGCGCCGGACCGGCCGCTCCAAGGCGCTGCTGTCCAAATATGTCCGGGAACTGGAAGACGAGCTCGGCGCTCTGCTGCTGAACCGCACCACCCGCCAGTTCTCGATGACCGAGGCCGGTCATACCTATTACCGGACGGCATCCGACATCCTGAAGGAGATCGACAATCTCGCCGATCTCGTCCGCGAGAATAACGCGCAGCTGAAGGGGCGCCTGAAGATCTCGGTTCCGCGCACCTTCGTCGATGCCGATGTCGGCCAGTGCCTGATTGATTTCGCCAAGGAGAACCCGGATCTGCAGCTAGAGATCGCCGCCGATGACCGCTTCGTCGATCTGATCGAGGAAGGCTTCGACCTGGCGATCCGCGTCACCAAGCTCGAAGACTCCGGCATGATCGCCCGCAAGATTTCGGACTTCCGCGTCCATATCTGCGCGACGCCGGAATTTCTGGAGCGCTATCCTGATATCGAGCATCCGTCCGATCTCGCCAATGTACCGTTCATCGTCGACCGGAACTCGCGCACACAGGCGAGCATCCACTTCTACAATCCGGACAGCACGACGTTTACCGTCACCGTCTCCGGGCCAATGGAGGTGAACAGCCCGCATGCGACATTACGCGCAGCGCTGTCAGGCCTCGGCATCGCGCTGATCCCTGATTTCATCGCCCGCAAGCCGATCGAGGACGGCCGTCTGGTGACGCTGTTCAACGACTATATCCCCACCGATCGCGGCATTTACGCCGTCTATCCGCACCGGCGCTATCTCCCGGCCAAGGTCCGCATCTTCGTCGATTACCTGCACGGCTGGTTCAAGAAGCATAGCTGAGCCACGGCTGATTCACTTTGCCACCTTGAGACCGGTCCCAATTCCGTCCCATTGTCAGGCAAGAAAACTCCAACCGATTTGGGCAGAGCGATAAGCCGACGCATGAAAAAATCCACGCTTCCGATCGCCGGCCTGCTGGCACTCGCGCCCGTCGCAGCCATGGCGCATCCGCACATCTTCGTGGAAGCCCGGCTCGAGGTGGTCGCAGCACCGGATGGCACGATCCAGGAGCTGAGAAACATCTGGCGCTTCGACGAGGTCTTCTCATCGTCCGTCGTCATGGATTTCGACAAGAACACCGACCTGAAGCTTGAGCCGAACGAACTTGCCGAAGTCGGCAAGACAGTGCGGGATTCGCTGGCCGACTACGACTACTACATGAACATGACCGTCGATGGGAAAAACGTCACGGTCGAGAAGCCCGACATCATCCATGTCGATTACAAGGAGGGCCAGCTGCTGATGTTCTTTGCAGTCAAGCCTTCGCAGCCGATGCCGCTGAAAAGCAAGTTGACCTTCGGCGTCTACGATCCAACGCTCTACACTTCGATCGACTTTCCGTCCGACAACGAACTCGTGCTGGTCGGCGATGGCTTCAAGGGCTGCAAGCATGACGTTCTGCGCCCCGACCCCGACCAGGTCATTTCAGAAAACAAGCAATCCCTGACCGACGCCTTCTTTAACGACCCGACCGGCACCAACATGTCGAAACTCTTTGCCACCAGGCTTGAGATCTCATGCTGAAACGATCCATCCCGTTCCTCATGCCCGCGGCGGCCCTGATGATGGCCGTGGCCGTCAGCGCCGCGCACGCGCAGTCTCCACTCGGGATTGGAACCGCAGAGCCGAGCTTCCAGCCTATCGGCGGCCCGCTTGCACCTCTTCTTGCCTATGTGAATTACGAACAGCAGGCCTTCTACCGGGCGCTGACCGGCGCCCTGAAGGCGATGCGCCAGGATCCCTGGCAGTTGACGTCACTGATCGGCTTGTCCTTTGCCTATGGCGTCTTTCACGCGGCCGGCCCCGGTCACGGCAAAGCGGTCATCTCGTCCTATATGATTGCCAACGAAGTCGAGCTTCGCCGCGGCGTCGTCATCTCCTTCATCTCGGCCTTCATCCAGGGCATCGTCGCCGTCGCGCTCGTCGGCGGAGCGTGGCTGGTGTTGCGCGGCAGCGGGATCACGCTGACTCAGGCAACGCATGCCATGGAGATCGCCAGCTTCGTCATGGTGATTGCCTTCGGCGGCTGGCTTCTCTTCCGCAAGCTACGCTCGATGATCTCAGGCATGCCGAAACGCGAAGTCGTGGCGACGCCGGAAGGGCCGGTCAGCATGATGCTCGACTGGAAAGATAACGAGACGGAAAAGAACGCCTACGCATTCGGCGAGACCCAGGCTCGCAGCGCCGGCCATAATTTCATATCGGGCATGGCCTGCGAAACCTGTGGCCAGTCGCATATGCCGGATCCGTCATTGCTTGGCTCCGATACGTTCAGCATCCGCGAAGCCTGGTCGGCGATCATCGCCGTCGGACTGCGTCCCTGCTCCGGCGCGTTGCTGGTCATGACTTTTTCGCTGCTGAACGGGCTTTATCTCGGCGGCATGCTTTCCGTGCTCGCCATGTCCTTCGGCACGGCGATCACCGTCGCGATCCTCGCAACGCTTGCCGTGACAGCCAAGGGTGCTGCCGTTCGCATCGCCGGCCGGGGCTCGGTGACATCTGTCTGGATCGGCAATGCGATCGAGATTCTCGGCGCCATACTCGTCATCTGCTTCGGCGCCCTGCTTCTCGGCGCCTCCCTGCAGGGCTGACGCTCAGCGGCTCTTGTTTCGCTGATAGCGGGCGCGCAACCAGAAGATCGCGAAGAAACCAAGCAGCAGGATCGCACCGACCGCGAAGGCGAGCGGCGGCGAATACTGGCCGATCCACAAAACCAGGGTTGGCAGGAAATAGATGACCAGCCCTGCAACCAGGAGAATGACGGCTGCGGCAACGGCCTGCGAACGGCTTTCGGGGCTCATGCCAGCCGCTCCCTTTCCAGATCGGCGCGAATGTCCTGCAGCTTGCGCTTCTGGTCTCCGTTTCCATCGAAATTATCAGGCGACAGCCATGCCTTGAAGGCATCGTCGAGCAGCGGCCACTCGCTGTCGATCATCGAAAACCAGGCGGTATCGCGGTTGCGGCGCTTCGAGATCATGTGCTGGCGGAAGACGCCTTCGAAGGTGAAGCCATAGCGGGCCGCGGTTGTCTTGCTCGGCTCGTTGTTGTTGTCGCACTTCCATTCGTAGCGGCGGTAGCCGAGGTCCTCGAACACATGCTTGGCCATCAGGTAATGCGCTTCGGTGGACAGCGGTGAACGCTTCATCGCGGCGCCATGAGCAACACCGCCGATTTCGACAACGCCATTCGCGGGATCGGCGCGCATATAGTTCGCCATCCCGACGATTTCGCCCGTCGCATTGTCACGGAAGATATGCGTCAGCCAGCCGCCTTTCTTGGCGTTGTCGAGCCACGTACCGAAATCCTCGATACCGCCGAAATCGTCCTGTGCGAAATAGAGAAGCAGTGGATTGATGCCCATGCCGCCAAGCCCATCCCACAAGGCCTGCAGATGCTGTTCGCGGACGAACGGCTCAACCGTCACATAGCGGCCCTTCAGCGTCACATAGCCGGGGGCGGAAACCTTGTAGGTGGAAAGATCGCGCATGGTCACTCCTCTGGTGGAAGAGTGGATAGGCCAGCCGCCCCGGAAAGGCAACCGGCCCCTTTGTCACTGTGACAGCGTCACCTTCGCGGAAGACACAGTTGCCTCGATATGATCGACCAGCGCATCGGCAAGACCGAGACGGCCCGCCAGCAGATCGAGATAGCCGCGCTCGGCACGGGAATCCGGCTCGATCGTCAGGCGCGAGGCGGTATAAAGTTCCACCTTCTGCTCCTCAGTCCGGGCAGCGCCAACAAGCGCGTCGAGATCGGTTGGCGAGGCCAATTCCTTCTCAATGAAAGCGGCAGCTTCGCCGCTGACATCAGCGGCCTTCATCTTGCCCATGATCAGTGCACGTTCGGCATCATCGATATGCCCGTCGGCCTTGGCAGCGGCGATCATGGCACGGATCAGCACCAGCACGAACTCATTGCTGGCAGCAGGCGACTGCGGGCCAAAACCGGAATCGACAGGCGGAGCAAGAACAAGCGGCGTCGATGGTTGCTGTGAGGGCGCCGCAGGAGCGGCAGGCGTCTGCCCGGCCTGATAATTCTTGTAGGCCTGATAGCCGAGGCCGGCGATAGCGGCCAGTCCGCCGATCGTCAGCGCATTGCCGGCAATGCTGCGGCCGGTCTTGGTGCCGAGAAGGGCTGTCGCCAGCGCTCCGGCCTTCCATGGATTGTCCTTGGCAAGCTGCACCGCACCGCCCGCGCGATCGCGAACACTGCCGCCAACACCCGGGATCTGCGATCCCAAAAACTGATCAAGAAGCTTCTTTGCGTCGAACATTCCCCGTCGTCTCCCTGTTTTAAGGCTGGGATGAAGATAGGAAGTGCAACTGTAAATACAAATGCAGGCGCAAGGCGCCTGCATCAATAGCGATCACTTAAATGTCAGGCCTGCAGCGCTGCAGCTTCGGCTGCAAGCTTGGTGATGCCTGCCCAGTCGCCCGCGGCAACCAGCTCCTTCGGCGCAACCCAGGAGCCGCCGACGCAGACAACGTTCGGCAGCGACAGGTAATCATTGGCGTTCTTCAGCGAGATGCCGCCGGTCGGGCAAAACAGCATGCCGGCGAGCGGCGAAGACAGAGCCTTGAGATAGGCAGCGCCACCTGCCTGTTCGGCCGGGAAGAACTTGAGGACCTGGTAGCCCTCTTCGCGAAGCGCCATCACTTCGCTCACCGTTGCTGCGCCTGGCAGCAGCGGAACGGGAGACTGGGCCGCGGCATCGAGCAGTTCCTGCGTCGCGCCGGGGCTGACGATGAACTTCGAGCCTGCTGCAACGGCAGCTTCCCAATGGGCGGCATTAAGGATGGTCCCGGCACCAACTTCAGCGCCTTCCACTTCGTCGGCAACGGCGCGCACGGCTTCGAGCGCGACCGGGGTCCGCATGGTGATCTCGATGGCCTTCAGACCGCCGGCGACCAGCGCACGCGCCAGAGAAACGCCGGACTTCACGTCGTCGATGATGAGCACCGGAACGACCGGCTGAAGCTTGAGGATGGAAAGGAGCTTCTGTGTCTTTTCGCCCATGGCCAAGATCCTTTGAAACGATTGAAATTCGGGCTCCGAGATACGCCCAAGGGTACACTTTGTCGAGACCAAACCGATCTTTGGCATAAATGGGTTTGAACCATTATTTTTTTGCGCTAGCTTAGCCCCTCGTCACGAAAGGTCACTGGCAATGGCGAAGGAAATCGAGCGGAAGTTTCTGGTACGCACCGATGGATGGCGCGCCAAGGCCGTATCGAAGGCAATTCTCAAGCAGGCTTATGTCGCCTCGATGGACGACCGTTCCGTCCGGGTGCGTATCCTCGATGACAGCAGCGCCCGGCTGACGATGAAGATCGGCCGTAGCGCCCTGACGCGCGACGAATTCGAATATGATATCCCCGTCTCCGATGCCGAGGAACTGATGGAAAACGCCATCGGTATCGTCATCGAGAAGACCCGCTACCGCGTGCCCCACGAAGGCTTCATCTGGGAAGTCGATGTCTTCGGCGGTCCCCATCGCGGACTCGTGATTGCGGAAGTCGAACTGAAGGCGGAAACCGACAGCCCCTCCCTGCCCTCGTGGCTAGGCCGCGAGGTCACCGGCGATTTCCACTACTCGAACCAGGCGCTGGCGACCGAATACCAGTACGACCGCCATGCCCTTCCGCATTCGGCCTGACGCGGATTTTACCGAGAGTTTCAAGGATGCTGCGGCCGGCGAACTGCTGGAAGCGATCCGCATGCTCGAACAGCGGCCGGATGGCACACACGAGGCGATTCATGCCTTCCGCAAGAACCTGAAAAAGGTGCGCTCGCTCTACAGGCTGGTGGCCCGCGAGATGGGCGCAATCCGGAAACGCGAGAATATCCGGCTAAGGGATGCCGCCAGGGCGCTCTCCACCATTCGCGATGCCGAAGCGCTGATCGAAACCGTCCGCTATCTGCAATCTCATGCGCGCGATGAAGACGAGCGCGCCTCACTCGAGCGGATAGCAGTCATTCTCGAAACCCGCCGGAACTGGATGACAGAGGCAGAGGCGGGGATCGAGCCGAAGCTTCTGGAAACCAGCGGCATTTTGAAAGAGGCGATCGCAGCGCTGGACGGTCTCTCTTTTCCGGGCAAACGCGACAGGACTGCGAAACTGATTGCCAAGGGATGGGAGCGGACGGCGGCGAAAGCACGAGCCGCGCTTGACGCCTGCCATGGCGAGGCCTCCGACAGCGCCTTCCATGAACTGCGCAAGCGAACGCAGGATTACCGCGCCAACCATAAACTCCTGACCGTCCTCTGGCCTACTGCGATGAAAGCCAAGCGCGATGCGGCCAAGGCGCTGGTGGATCGTCTGGGACATGTCCACGATCTGTCCGTGCTCAGCGATCTGGTAGAGGCCGAGCCGCAGCTCTTCACCCGCAACGACGATCTTGCGCGCCTGCTCGATGCGATCATCCACCGCCAGCAGGACGACCGCCGCGAGGCGTTGGTCATGGCAGAGACCATCTTTGCCGACGATCCCGGTGAAGAGGCCAGGCGCATCCGGCTCCTCTGGCGCGCAGCGGCAAAGTGACTTGAGCGCGCCGGCCAACAGGCAATTGCACTGACGGGCCGAAAGCTGTATTTCCACCGCCCATGACCGACAGCATCAATAGCTCAAGCTCGTTCCTCGTGGCGGCGCTCTATCATTTTGTTTCCGTGCCGCGCTTCGAAAGCCTGCGCGAGCCGCTCCAGGCGCTCTGTCAGGACAACGGCGTGAAGGGCACGCTGCTGCTTGCCCACGAAGGCATCAACGGCACGATCGGCGGACCGGATGAGGGCGTCAGGACGGTGCTGGCCTATCTGCGCGCCCAGCCGGAATTCGCGACACTGGAGCACAAGGAAAGCCGCGCATCGAAGATGCCGTTCCTGCGCATGAAGGTGAAGCTGAAAAAAGAGATCGTCACCATGGGCGTCGAAAACATCGACCCGAACAAGGTGGTTGGTACCTATGTCGCGGCAAAGGACTGGAACGAATTGATCTCCGATCCCGACACCATCGCGATCGACACCCGCAACGACTACGAGACGGCCATCGGCGTTTTCCGCGGCGCCGTCGATCCGCAGACCAAGACCTTCCGCGAGTTTCCGGATTGGGTGCGCAACAATCCCGGCCTGCACAACAAGCCGAAGATCGCCATGTACTGCACCGGCGGCATCCGCTGCGAAAAGGCGACCGCCTTCATGAAGGAACAGGGCTTCGACGAGGTTTATCACCTCAAGGGCGGCATCCTGAAATACCTTGAGGAAGTGCCGCAGGAAGAAAGCCTCTGGGAAGGCGCCTGCTTTGTCTTCGATGAGCGCGTGTCCGTGGAGCATGGCCTGAAGGAAGGTGAGCACAAGCTCTGCCACGCCTGCCGCAACCCGATCACCGCGGAAGAGATTACCTCACCACACTATGAGGAAGGCGTTTCCTGCAGCCATTGCTACGGCACGCGCAGCGAGGAAGATCGCCTGCGCTACCGTCAGCGCCAGCATCAGATCGCGCTTGCCAGGAAGCGCGGCCAGAAGCACATCGGAACCTAGGCTGCACTCGTCCGGCGCGGCGGGCGGCGCTGCTCGCGCCGCTCTTCCAGCATTTCGGTGATCTTGTCGGCCGTCACGGGCCGGCTGAAGTGATAGCCTTGCAGGCTGTCGCAACCGAAGAGACGGACGGCGACCGCCTGGGCTTCCGTCTCGATGCCCTCGGCCGTCACCGGAATATTGAGCGATCGTGCAAGGGCGACAGTTGCCTGCAGCATTTCGCGCTGGCTCTCGCTCTCGGTAACACCATCGACAAGCGAACGGTCGATCTTGATGCGATCGAAACCGAACTGGCGCAGATAACCGATCGACGAGAAACCAGAGCCGAAATCGTCGAGCGCAATCTTCACGCCAAGCGTCTTCAGCCGTTCGATCGACTGGCGCGTGCGCTGCGGGTTCTGGATCATGTAGCCTTCGGTGATCTCGAGCGTCACCCGGCGCGCTTCGATCTCCGTCTGCTTCAGAACGTAGCGCACATAATCGGTAAATGCTGGATTGCGGAACTGACCGGGTGAGACGTTGACCGAGATCCGCAGGTCCGGCCACTGCTTGGCCGTCTCGCATGCCTTTCGCAAGACGAACAGGCCGAGCGCTTCGATCAGCCCGCTGGTCTCAGCAACCGGAATGAAAACATCGGGCGAAATAGGACCGAAGCCGGGGCGGTTCCAGCGCACCAGCGCTTCCACCCCGTTCATCTCATAGGTCTCGGCATCGATCAGCGGCTGATAGGCAAGCGTCAGATCGCCGCTCTCGATCGCCGCGCGCAGATCGATCTCCAGCGCGTTGCGCTCTTCGCGGTCTGCATCCATCTCCGGATCATAAAGCATCATCCGGGCACGGCCGGCTTCCTTGGCCTTGTACATCGCGAGATCGGCACGACGCACCAGCTCTTCGCGGTCAGCAGAACCTTCGGGCGACATCGCGATGCCGATGCTGGCGCCGATAACGACGACGCGGCGGCCGATTTCCAGCGGCTCGGCGAGGAAGTCGAGAATCTGTTCCGAGAGCTGCAGAGCTTCGGCATTGCCGCCTTCGGAATGGAAGGCAATGGCAAACTCGTCGCCACCGATACGGGCGAGAACCGCATGCGGCGGGATCAGAACCTTCAACCCGGCCGCAACGGCACGGATCAGCTGATCGCCGGTACCATGGCCGTAGCTGTCGTTGACTTCCTTGAAGCCATCGAGATCGAGGTAGAGAATGAGGATGTTCTTCTTGTTTTGCTGGGCTTCCTCGACCATCGCGTCGATGGCGATCCCCAGCCCCTCGCGGTTCCAGAGACCACTCAGCCGGTCGCGAAGCGCCTCCTCGCGGGCGGTGATTTCTTCCGCCTTGAGACGCCGTCCGGCCATCCAGCCGATCACGAGAAGCACGGCGAAGAACAAGCCCACCAGGCCCAAGGCTTTCACCACGGTCGGCCGCACCTGATCATAGCCGATGTCTCCCGGCGACCGCGACGTCCAGACGAGCTTGCCGAGCATGACACCCGCAGCATCATCGATCTTGACGGAATATTTTGCGGCGTAGTCCGCGGGCACAAGCTTCATGCCATGGATCACATAGGTGTCGCCAAGACCGGTCACCTTGGCATCATCGAGATGCCGCGCGAATATCAGGTAGCGGCGACTGCCCGCTGGCTTGTCCAACGCGCCGGATTTCTCACGCACCAGCGCAATGCCCGCAGCGGCGATGCCCGACTTCGTCCCGACAAAACCGACAGCCTCCGGATCAGTAAGATCTGCCGCTCGAACCTTGTCGAACAGGGTCCAGAGCGATGGTGCGAAGAAGTCGTCGAGATGGCCCTCCATCGCCTTGCCATCGCGAAAGGCCATCAGCGGTTTCTTGTTGTCATCAATGACGATGGCCATGTCGAACAGCGAGCTGTTGACGGACATCTCGCCGTAATTGCTGATCGTCCACGCCATGCCGCCATCGGCATAGACATTGGCGGCGGCATCGTCCCATGCGGCATAATCGTTGAGGGTCGCGCCAAGCTGCTCTTCGAAAGTCTTCAGCGCTCCAGCGGTGGTCTCCCGCGAGCGCTCGTCGTCGAGCACGTTGGCATTGTCTGCGACGCGCGAAATTGCGGTCAGGATCATCACAGTGACGATCGCGACGATGACGGCGAAGGTCAGCAACACGCCCGTGACGGTCGTGTGCCGGCCTATCCCCAAGGCCTGATTTTTCTGCCCGAATAACTTAGGCATTTATTGCTCCCCGATGGCAGGGACTGTGCCAGTCAAGAGTTCAAGAAACTGTTAAAAATCACGGCAAAACGATTAATCAGCGGGTGTTTTAAAGATAAATTTCGCTATCTATGCAAAAACCGCCCCCAGAACACCGGAAGCGGCTGACTTTGCTGCATATTTCGCGGCCGCACCATGCTGCTTATTCAGTGCCGTGACGCGGAAAAATCGGAGCAGAAACCGATTTCCGGTCCCGATTCGGGTTACCAAAATCACCCCCGAAACCCAGGGCTGATTTTCCGCAATTTTTGCTGAACTCCAGAGTAGAGGCGAAGCTCCGGTCAGGCTGTCTTGTGGTTGCCCTTCGGGAACTGGCCGGCGAGCTCGCGATACCACTTGCCGCTCTTCTTCACGGTGCGGACCTGTGTGTTGTAATCAACATGAACGAGGCCAAAGCGCATCTTGTAGCCTTCCGCCCATTCGAAATTGTCCATCAGGCTCCAGGCGAAGTAGCCGCGCATCGGGTAGCCATCTTTGATCAGGTTGGCGACGACATCGAGGTGATCGCTGACGTAGTCGAGGCGCATCGTGTCATCGACTTCGCCATTCGCAACATCGGTGTTGTCGCAGGCACCGTTCTCGGTGATGTAGCACTCCGGCAGTTCGTAGCGGCGGTAGAGATCCTCGACCAGATGCTTGAGACCGGGCGCATAGACTTCCCAGCCGATATCGGTCTTCACGTCGCTCGCCGGTGCCGCCTCGACAGTCCAGGGGAAATCGCCCTTCTTCGAGGCATCGTCGCGGACGCGGTCCGGCTTGTAGTAGTTGAGGCCCCACCAATCGAGCTTCTGGTTGATGATCTTCAGGTCGCCGTCTTCGATGACGGGCATCCGATCGTCGAGTGCCTCGACGAATTCCTTCGGATACTCGCCCTTGAAAACCGGATCGAAGAAGGCGCCGTTGTGGAACTGATGCGCGCGCTCGGCGGCGGCGAGATCAGCCGGACTGTCGGAACCCGGAATGATCGACGAGGCGTTGAGCACCAGACCGACAGGAACATTCGGCGCCTCGGAGCGGATCGCTTCGACACCGAGACCATGGGCGAGGTTCATGTAGTGCATCGCATGGAGCGCTGCCTGCATGTTGCGCTCGCCCGGAGCATGGATGCCATAGAGGTGGCTGAGCCAAACGATGCACCACGGCTCGTTGAAGGTTGCGACCGTATCGAGGCGGTCGCCGAGGCGGGCCATAACCGTCTTGGCATAGCGCTGGAATGCATAGGCGGTCGAGCGCGCCGTCCAGCCGCCGTCGCCGGCGAGCAGCAGCGGCAGATCCCAATGGTAAAGCGTCGCGAAGGTCTTGATGCCGCGCGCCTTGCAGCCATCGACGAGACGGTCGTAAAAATCGAGACCAGCCTCGTTCACCGGGCCGGTACCGTCGGGGATGATGCGCGGCCAGGCGATCGAGAAGCGGTATGCCGAAACGCCCATCTCCTTGATCAGGTCGAGGTCTTCGTCGAGGCGGTTATAGTGATCGCAGGCGACATCGCCGTTATCCCGGTTATAGACGCGGCCGGGCATGTTGCAGAACGCATCCCAGATGGAGGGCTTGCGGCCATCGGCCTTGGAGGCGCCTTCGATCTGGAAGGCGGCTGTCGCCACGCCGAAGGTGAAGTCGCCCGGGAAGCGGGCTGCGAGAAGCTTCGGATCGATCATGATGTTTTCCCGTCTTAGTGCTGTTCAGGTCGGCCGGCGCGGCCATCGTTGGCGGCGGTTTAGCCAAGCCGGAATGTCTTGTACAGGCCCCGAATGTCAAAACTGTAACGTTGCAGATAGATTCCGGCTTCAGGACCGGCTTCCCGCTACGCTTCGTCCGGCCATCAGAGCATGGTTGCGCCCGACGGCATCAGAACCCGTCTCGTGATACTGATATTGCCGAGGAACACTTCGTCATGGCTGACGACCAGAAGCGCGCCGTCATAGGCAGCGAGCCCCGCTTCGACAGCAGCGATCGAGTCGATGTCCAGATGGTTGGTCGGCTCGTCCAGGATGAGCAGCGGCGGCGGCTTCGGTCCGCCGAGCACGCAGGCGAGCCCGGCCCGCAACCGCTGCCCGCCGCTCAGCGTCGAGACCTGCTGCAGTGCTGCGTCGGCGCGGAACATGAACCTTGCCAGCGCCGCCCGGCAGGCATTCTCATCCGCGCCCGGATTGAGGGCACGGAAATTCTCCCGGACACTGAGCCCGGGATCGAGCAGGCTGACGCTCTGATCGAAGAACGCATACCCGGCAGGAACCGAAACCGTGCCGCCCCACGGGTCAAGCACACCGGTGATCAGCGCCAGAAGCGTCGTCTTGCCGGAGCCGTTCGGGCCTGAGATCGCCACACGCTCCGGCCCTGTCAGCGCCAGAGACAGATCGTGGATGATAGGCCGCCCCGGCGCATATCCGGCCGTGACGCCTTCGAGCCGCAGCACCACACGGGACGGCGGCAAGCCGGTCGGTTCCAGCCTGACTGCAAAAGGTTGCAGGACTTCGATCTTGCCGCGCGCCACCGAAGCCTCGCCAAGTGCGTGCTCCCGCCGTTTCTCGCCGAGCCGCACCCGCTCGCCGCGGGTATTCTCAGCCTTGCGTTTCAGCCCACCGGCGACAATCCGGGGCATGTCACCACGCGCCGCCTTGATCCGCCCGCCGCGATCGCTTCGCGCCTGCCGCTCGGCCGCCAGCTGGGCGCTGCGATTGACCTCGTCGATCCGCTTCTCGGCGTCGGCGAGACCATGTTCGGCAGCGGCAAGCTCAATCGCCTTGCGCTCCTGAAAAGCGCTCCAGCCGCCGCCATAGCGCCCGGCACCCAGCGCCGTCAGTTCGACGATCGCATCCATCGTCTCCAGCAGCTCGCGGTCATGGCTGACAACAAGCGCGCCGCCGCGCCAATCGCGCAGCAACGCGATCACCGCATCCCTGCCCTCGCGGTCGAGATTGTTGGTCGGCTCATCAAGGATCAGAAAATCGGGTTCGGTAAAAATCAGCGCCGCCAAACCCGCTCGGGTGCGTTGACCGCCGGAAAGTGACGCCAGCACCGTTTCCGGCAGAGCATCGAGGCCGACGCGTTCGAGGGCCGAAGCCATGCGGGACTCGAGCGTCCAGTCGGCGTGGGCAAGCTCCTCGCCACTCGCCTCGCCACGCTCGGCCCTCATAAGGACGGCGAGAGCATCGCTGGCGTCGAAGAGATCGGCGATTGTTGCCCTGGCTTCGACCTGAACCGACTGGCGGAGAACGCCGAGGCGCCCGTCGAAGGCAATGTTGCCGGACAGCGGCTGCAGCTCGCCGGTCACCAACTTCAGCAGCGTCGTCTTGCCGGCGCCATTGCGCCCGACAAGTCCTGTGCGCTCGGCACCGAAGCTCAGATCGAGACCAGAAAGAAGCGGCCGCCCGTCAGGCGTCGACCACGAAAGATTGGAAAGAGTGATGGAGGCAGGCATGGATAGAGAACTCCCGGATGGCAAGGCGAGACGGCATTGCGATCTGGGTGAAATCCATGGTGGCACACATCCTGTTGGTATTGCGGGATGACGGCAATCTAGGCAGGCAAGGCGGTCAAATCAAGGCGCATGCGGATGGCGCGCTCGCAGCGTGATAACGCTGATGTCAGAAGTCGTGACTTGAGATCGGCGATGCGCCGGGTGAGAGCGGAATGGGAGATAACAACGAAAGGAACCCGATGCTCGCTTCCATCCACCTGCTGCAGCCGCATCTTCTCAGCCTGCTGCGCATCGTCTCGTCGCTCGTACTCTTCAGCTACGGGACGCAGAAGATCCTGCATTTCCCCGCCGCGGCAAGCGTGCCGCCGGTTGGCTCCATGTCATGGATTGCCGGCATGCTGGAACTGGTGCTCGGTTTCCTGGTGCTGATCGGCTTCAAGACGCGGGCCGCAGCTTTCGTTCTCTCCGGCCTGATGGCCTTCGCCTATTTCATCGCTCATGCGCCGAAAAGCTTCTATCCGGCGCAGAACGGTGGTGTCGCCGCGATCCTGTTCTGCTTCGTCATGCTCTATTTTGTCGCCGCGGGCGCCGGCCCCTTCAGCGTCGATGCGCTGCTGAAGCGCAAGCAGGCCACAGCCGTCTGAACCAAACGGTAAGGCTGAAGCGGTTATCCGCTTCAGCCTTGGGGTCTCAAGGCTTGTCGGCCTGCCCCTTGAGCTTGACGGCCATCGTAACGGTGCCACGCACCGTGATGAAACTGCCATTGCCGCGATTAAGATCGGCATTGTTGCTGAGATTGGTGATCTGGCAGCTCTCGCCCACCGTCTCCAGAACCAGCGAGCGCTGCCGCCCGGCCATAGCATAGAAGGTCTTCTGCGCCAGTTCGATCTGTTCGGAAGGGTTCTGCGTCGCGTCAGCCGGAACCGACATCGACATCGTCGATTGAACATTGACGGTTCCGGGCACACGCTGCCCGCCAGGAATGAGCTGTTGCGCCGATGCCGGAATGGCTGCCAGCGCCAGAATGCATGTCATGATGCGGAAAGAGAATGTCATCGGGCCTCCCCATATGGTTGCGGCCCTCTTCTTTCACAATCCCCTTAAACGCGAATGAGCGCATTCCCTAAGATTGAAGGGAATACGCTCATTCGAAACGAACCGACCTCGGATCAGACTTTGACCCAGCCGCCGTTCTTCTTGGAAGACGCGACGCAGGCTTCGACGAAGGCGACACCCTTCACGCCGTCATCGACCGTTGGGTAGACCACGGCCTTGTCGACGGGCTTGCCCTTCTTGGCAGCGTTGATGGCATGAGCCGCTTCCGTATAGATCGTCGCAAAGGCTTCGAGATAACCTTCGGGATGGCCGGATGGAACGCGCGAGACGCGGGCGGCGGCGGCACCCGAACCGGCACCATTGCGGGTGATCAGCCGCTTCGGCTCGCCGAACGGCGTGAACCACAGATAGTTCGGATCGGCCTGGACCCACTCGATACCACCCTTGGTGCCATAGACGCGAACCTTCAGACCGTTCTCATGGCCCGGCGCCACCTGGCTGCACCAGAGCATGCCCTTGGCCGGCTTTTCCTTGCCCTTCGCCTTGTAGCGCAGCATCACATGCGCATTGTCGTCGAGACGGCGTCCCTCGACAAAGCTGTCGAGATCTGCAGCAAGACTGTCGAGTTCCAGGCCGGAAACGAAGCAGCCGAGATTATAGGCATGTGTGCCGATGTCCCCGGTCGAGCCGCCGGCGCCGGATTGGGCCGGATCGGTGCGCCAGACCGCCTGCTTGGCGCCCTGCTGCTCGACGGCTTCCGTCAGCCAGTCCTGCGGATACTCCGCCTGCACCAGGCGGATATCGCCGAGCTCGCCATTGGCGATCATCTCACGCGCCTGGCGGACCATCGGATAGCCGGTGTAGTTATGCGTCAGAATGAAGAGCGCACCGCTCTCATCGGCGATCTTCTTCAGCTTCTTGGCATCGGCAAGATTCGACGTCAGCGGCTTGTCGCAAATGACGTGGATGCCACGGCGAAGAAACTCCTTGGCGGCATCGTAATGCACATGGTTCGGCGTCACGATCGACACCGCTTCGATGCCATTCTTCAGCTTCGCTTCGCGGATCGCCATCTCGCGATAGCTGGAATAGGTGCGCGACGGATCGAGACCGAGATCGCGGCCGGAGGCCTGCGCCTTTTCCGGCGTCGAGGACAGCGCCCCAGCGATCAGTTCGTATTGGTCGTCCAGACGGGCCGCCATGCGGTGCACGGCGCCGATGAATGCGCCAGCCCCGCCGCCGACCATGCCGAGGCGAATGCGCGGTTCGCGCGTCTGTTCGTTTGATGCTTCGATTGCCATTGTATCCTCCTCGAAATCAAATCTCGCGAAAGTCCCCCTCTGCCCTGCCGGGCATCTCCCCCACAAGGGGGGAGAAAACTCGCCGCGCTGCCCCGCACCAATAACAGGTCGTAGCAACGCCGCGAGAAGCCCCTCCCCCTTGTGGGGAGGGGTTAGGGAGGGGTATTTTCGTTAAATCCCCAGCATCCGCCGGTTGGCGGCCTGATCGGTGCCGCCCGCGGCGAAGTCGTCGAACGCCTTCTCGGTGACGCGGATGATATGTGCCTTGACGAATTCGGCGCCTTCACGGGCACCGTCTTCCGGATGCTTCAGCGCGCATTCCCATTCAACCACGGCCCAGCCGTCGAAATTGTTGGCGGTCATCTTCGAGAAGACGGCGCCGAAATCGACCTGGCCATCGCCCAGCGAACGGAAGCGGCCTGCACGCTCGACCCAGCCCTGATAGCCGCCATAGACGCCCTGGCGTCCGGTCGGATTGAACTCGGCATCCTTGACGTGGAACATCTTGATCCGGTCTTTGTAGATGTCGATGTTCTCAAGGTAGTCCAGGCACTGCAGGACGTAGTGCGACGGGTCATAGAGCATGTTGGCGCGCGGATGGTTCTTCACGCGCTCCAGGAACATCTCGAAGGTGACGCCATCATGCAGGTCTTCGCCCGGATGGATTTCGTAGCAAACATCGACGCCGCAGGAATCGGCGTGATCGAGGATCGGCGTCCAGCGCTTGGCGAGCTCGTCGAAAGCGGTTTCGACCAGACCTGCCGGGCGCTGCGGCCACGGATAGATGAACGGCCAGGCGAGCGCGCCCGAGAAGGTCGCATGCGCCTTGATGCCGAGATGCTTCGACGCCGTCAGCGCCATCTTCACCTGCTCGACGGCCCATGCCTGGCGCGCCTTCGGATTGCCGCGCACTTCAGGCGCCGCAAAGCCATCGAAGGCTTCGTCATAGGCCGGGTGAACGGCAACCAGCTGGCCCTGCAGATGCGTCGAAAGCTCGGTGATCTCGACGCCGTTCTGGCGCGCCACACCGGCAAACTCGTCGCAGTAATCCTTGGAGGATGCGGCCTTCTTGAGGTCGATGAGCTGGCTTGCCCAGGTCGGAACCTGGACGCCCTTATAGCCTGTGTCGGCCGCCCATTTGGTGATCGCATCCCATGAGTTGAAAGGCGCTGTATCGCCTGCGAACTGGCCGAGGAACAGGCCCGGCCCCTTGATCGTCTTCATGTCAGAAATCCTCCCTGATTAGCGACCGTAAACGTTTATGATAATCTGTCACACGCATTCTGGCGGGAGCAAGGCGCCTCCACGCACTTGCGGCAAATGTGGCTGGATAGCCGGAAGTCAAATGGTGAGCGAACTAAACACGCCTCACCGGCAGCTGCAAGAGGTACGTGCCGCAAATTCGTCCGCATGCGAAATCGAGACATGAAAAATGCGCCCATCCTTGCGAATGGGCGCATCTGAAGCGAATGATCAGAACGGAGAATCCGGGAAGTAGAAATCCTTGGCATTGTCCTTGGTGACGAGCGTCGCATCAAGAACGAAGGTGCCGCGAACCGGAACCTGATCGTAAAGACCAGCAGCCGTCAGTTCCATGGCCGTACCGACCATTGCCGGCGGATAGAGAACATCGACCGGAATCATCTTGTCGCCGTCCATGACCTTCTTGATCATGTCCTTGGAGCCTGCACCGGCAACGACATACTTGATGTCGGTGCGCTTGGCCTGCTCGATGGCCTGGAGTACGCCGACAGCCATGTCATCGTCCTGGCACCATACGACGTCGATCTTCTGGTACTTGGTCAGGTAGTCCTGCATGACCTTGAAGGCATCGTCGCGGTTCCAGTTGCCGTACTGGCGGTCGAGAACCTTGACGTTGGAGCCTGCAATGCCCTTGTCGAAGCCGTCCTGGCGCTGCTGATCGATCGGGATCGGCAGACCGCGGATAACGACGACCTGTGCGTCCGGCGTCTGAGCGGCAATATACTTGCCGGCGACTTCGCCGAGTGCCGGGTTGTTACCGGCAACATAGAGGTCGCGGACGGAATCGTCGTTGGTCGAAGGAGCACGGTCGACGAGAGCGACATACTTGCCCTTGCCCTTGACTTCCTTGATGGCGTTGACCAACGGATCCGGATCCGACGGCAGGATGACGAGGGCATCGATGCCCTGCGTATCGAGGTCCTGCACGGCGTTTGCCTGGCTGGCAGCGTCCGGCGAGGTCTTGACGATGACGTTCAGGCCAGGATGCTCTTCCATCAACTTCTTGGCGACGCGTTCGGCATGGAACACCACACCAGAGGTCCAACCGTGGTCGGCGGCCGGAATGGACACGCCGATGGTGAACTTCTTGTCCTGTGCGTATGCGGAACCCGCCACTGCGACGGCCGCAACCGCAAGACCCAACATGAGTTTGCGCATGCTATTCTCCTCCCAACATAACTTCAGGGACTTTCCTACCCGTAAACCGGACGCCCTGTGAGCCCGGCCAATTGTTGTTGCGGTCCGTTATCCCTTCCGGACCAGCGAGCGCTGCACCAGCATGGCGATAATGATGATCGCACCCTGGATCGCACCGATGAGATATTCGCTGATGAAATTCGACAGCAGCATGATATTGCCGACGAGCTCAAGAATGAAGGCGCCGCAGATCGTGCCCCAGACGCGCCCTGCTCCACCCTTCAGCGCCGTGCCGCCGACGACGACGGCCGTGATTGCCTGCAGCTCCCAGAGAATGCCGGTGGTGGCCGAGGTCGAACCGAGACGCGGCACGTACAGCAGAACCGCGATCGCCACGCAGAGCCCCTGGATGACGAAGGCAATGGTGCGCACCTTGTTGACTGCGATACCCGAATAGCGGGCGACATCGCTGTTCGAACCGACGGCAACCACATGGCGGCCATAGCGCGTGCGGTAAAGAATGAAGGCGGCAACGGCGGTGACCGCCAGAATGACGACGATCGGAACCGGGACGCCGAGGAAGCTGCCGAAATAGGCCGGACGGTAAAGCGTCTGGATTTCGGGCGAGCGCAGCGTGATGGCGCCGCCCTGCGACAGCCACGTCGTCAGGCCGCGATAGATGCCCATCGTGCCGAGCGTCGCAATGAACGGCTCGATCTTGCCCATGGTGGTGATCAGGCCGTTTGCCAGACCGCAGAGCGCGCCCGCAACGACAGCGAACACGACGGCGACGGCAAGCATCATCGTCGGATCGGCGATGACGCCGGAGTTGAGCAGAAGGATCATCAGGCTGGCAACGAAGGCCACCATCGAGCCGACGGACAGATCGAGGTCACCGGCGGAAATGACGAAGGTGGCACCGACTGCGATGATGGCGATGAAGGCACAGCGTGTCGCGACATTGGCAAGATTGGTGATGCCGATGAAATTCGGATTGACCAGGGCGCCGACGATCAAAAGCAGGAAAAGCGCGGCGAACGGTGCCACGGCGCGCAGATCGACGTCCCGCCAGGAGCGGCGCCGGATCTCTCTGGTCTCCTCGTTGATGCTCATTGTCAAAACCAACCTCCCGACCCAAACCCTGTGGGCATCTTATCGTTGAAACGCGTGCCGAAGCGGCGCCTGCCGGATTGTCAGGCGGCCTTCCTCTTCAGGCCCGCGGCATAGCGCATGATTTCTTGTTCGGAGATTTCGTCGCCCTCCAGCACGCCGACAATGCGCCCCTCGCGCATCACACAGACCCGGGTGCAGAGGCCGATAACCTCCGGCATTTCCGACGAGACGACAATGATCGACCGGCCATCGCGGGCCAGCGCCGAAATGAAATGATAAATCTGCTGCTTGGTGCCGACATCGATGCCGCGCGTCGGCTCGTCGATGATGATGATGTCAGGCTCAGTCTCCATCACTTTGGCGAGCAGCAGCTTCTGCTGGTTGCCGCCAGACATGCGGCCGGCAACGATATTGGCGTCGCGGACGCGGATATCGAAACGGCGCTTTGCCTTGGCCAGCGCCGCAGCCTCGCTGTTGGGACTGAGATAACCGTGGGCGACATGCTGGCCGAGCGACTGCAGCGTCAGGTTCGTCACCATGTTGGAGCGCAGCAGCAGCCCCTTCGACTTGCGGTCCTTGGTCATATAGGCGAGACCGGCGCGATTGGCGGCATGCACGTCGCCGGACGCAACCTCTTGCCCCTTGATCACGACATCGCCGGAAACGCGCGAACGCAGTCCGGCGATCGCCTCCATTAACTCGGTCCGCCCGGAGCCGATCAGGCCCGAGAAACCGATGACTTCGCCCTTGCGAACCTCGAAACTGGCATCCTGCACGTAACCGGTCGAAACGCCGCTGACGCTCAGCACCACTTCTTCATCGACATTGGGCTCGACCTTGGCCGGGTAGAGACTGGAAAGCTCACGGCCGACCATAAGCTGCGCAATGGATTCGCCATCAAGAATGGAGGTCGGCGCCGTCTTGACCCACTGCCCGTCACGCAGAACCGTGACCCGGTCGGTCAATTCCATGACTTCGTCGAGCTTGTGCGAGACGAATACGAAGCTTGTCCCCTTGTCGCGCAGCTTGCGGACCTGCTCGAAGAGAATGCTGGTTTCTTCGCGCGACAGAACCGCAGTCGGCTCGTCCATGAAGACCACGCGCGCATCGCGGCTGATCGCCTTGGCGATTTCGACCATCTGCTTGTCGGCGATCGACAGCGTGCTGATCAGCGCATCTTCATCGACATGCGAACCAAGCATATCGAGCACGCGGCGCGTTTCCTTGCGCATGTAGCGCCGGTCAAGCACACCGAAATGCGTCACTTCGCGGCCGAGAAACAGGCTTTCGGTGACCGTCAGATGGTCGGCAAGATTGAATTCCTGGTGAATGATGACGATGCCGAGCGCTTCGGCGCCGCCATTGGGCGGCAGAACGATCGGCTGACCGTCGAGAAGGATCTCGCCTGATGTCGGCTGCTCGAAACCGGAAAGAACCTTGACGAGGGTGGACTTGCCCGCGCCATTCTCGCCCATCAGCGCATGGACCTCACCGGCACGCAGATCGAAGTTGACGCTGAAGAGAACCTGTACCCCATTGAAGGATTTGCAAATTCGCTTCGCGGACAGCACCAAAGGCGCAGCCTCTGCAGGCTCCACAACCATCATTTCCTCCCTGCGGCTCCCCACCGCTTGAGAATGATGTAAACCTTTACATATGGGATGTAAAGGTTTACATCATTGATTTACACAGATCTGTGACTGGCTGCCTTTGACCTGTCGGCAAGTCTGTGTAGTGTCGCGGCGAAGACAGCCTATGGCGAGCCCCCAGTGTCGAATTCCACGCCCGCAACGATCGAAGACGTCGCCCGGATTGCCGAGGTTTCCATCGCGACCGTATCGCGCGCGATCCACATGCCTGAAAAGGTTGCGAACTCGACGCGCCTGAAGGTCAACCAGGCAATCGCCATCACCGGCTACACGACGAATGCGATGGCGCGCAGCCTGCGCCTCGGCCGGTCAAACATGATTCTCGTGGTCGCGCCGGATATCGGCGACCCGAATTTCTCCAACATTCTCGTCGGCCTGGAAAACGAGGCCCGTGCCCATGGCTACGGCGTGCTGATCGGCCATACGCAGAACGACGCCCAGCGCGGCCTCGAATATCTGAAGTTCTTCAATTCGAACCAGGCGGCCGGCCTCATCCTGTTCACCGGCATCCTGCCCTTCGGCCACCAGACGATGACCGCCCGGCTGCCGCCGAGCGTCGGCGTCTTCGAACCTGTTTTCAATGGCGGCATTCCCTATGTCGGCGTCGATGACACAGAAGGTGCGCGCAAGGCCGTCGATCTCCTGCTGGCCGAGGGCCACCGCAAGATCGCCTTCATCGGCGATTCCCGCACCCGCCTCGCCTACACGCGCCGCCGCGAGGGCTATGACGCAGGGTTGGACGCTGCAAGCGTGCCGAAGGAAACGCGCATCGTTCTCGAAGGCGACGGCACGATCGAAAGCGGCCGCCATGCTGTCGAGCAGCTGTTCATGCGCGATACGTTGCCGACCGCCTTCATGTGCGTCAACGACCAGACGGCGATCGGCGTGATGATCGGCCTCGACGCCCGCGGCTACGATATCCCGCGCGATTTCTCGGTCACCGGTTTCGACGACGTGCCGCAGGCCGTGTTCATGAGCCCGTCGCTGACCACCATCCGCCAGCCGCGCACGGCAATCGGCAAGCAGGCGATGGCGCTGCTGCTAGAACTCCTGGGCGATGGCCAACCCTCGGAGACGGAAATCCTGCTGCGCCCGGATCTCGTCGTGCGCAACTCCGTCTCATCGCCGCCGAAGAACTGGCAGAGGCGATAATCGCGCAGCATTGCTGCCGAAATCCGGAAATCGGCGAAGGCCGCGGGAACAATTTCGAGGTTCAGCCGTTTGCTGACCCGGACGCTGGCTGCATCAGTCGATATTGTGGTTTGCACCCAGCGGCTGGCGTCCAATCAAAATGCGAAAGCCGGTCAGGCATTCGTTGTCCTTAATGCCGGGCGCTCGTTCCGGCTCACTTCCATTGAGTAGCAATCTGTCGAGGCCAAAGATCTTTTTTGGACTCTCTGATGTTTCCGCTAGAAAATTCCGCCACCCGCCTACATTCAAGAATTGAAACAGCCACATAGGACCTGGGAATTCTGTGCCGCCGATACCCGATCGACACCATGCCGAAAATCAGAAGCGACTTGATGCGCTTGAAGCCTTCGACATTCTCGACACGGCTCCGGAACCGGAATTCGACGACATCGTCTTCGTTGCCTCCTCGGTTTGCCATACGCCCGTAGCGCTGATCAGCCTCGTCGAGATCGACCGGCAATGGTTCAAGGCCGCAGTCGGGCTTGAGAGCTGCGAGACGCCGATCGACCAGTCCGTCTGCGCTCATGCGCTATCGAGTCCCCAGCCGCTCATCATCCCCGATCTGACGAAAGACGAGCGAACCAGAGACAATGTGCTTGTGACAGCACCGCCCGGCATTCGTTTTTACGCCGGAGCGCCGCTGGTGACCGCTGACGGAACGATCATCGGCACGCTTTGCGTCATCGACACGGTTCCACGCCCTGAAGGCCTGGTCCCGGATCAGCTGAAGATCCTCCAGGCACTCTCCCGGCAGGTGGTGGCGCTGCTGGAGGCGCGGCGCATTTCGAGCCGGAAGGATGAACTGTTCCGCCGCCAGAAAAGCATCAGCTCGGCGATGCGCTCGTCCGTCAACAAGAACATGGCGGCGCAGGAAGCCGGCCGTATCGGAACGTTCGATCTCGATATCGCCACCAGCCAGATGCGCGTATCACCCGAATTTTGCAGGATCTTCGACGTGCCGATCGCCGAAACCTATCCGGCATCGACATTCGAAGACATGGTGATTCCCGACGACCAGTCCGTCAAGACGAGTGCCTCGACCCGGATGGACGGCACGGCGCTGCTGGATGTGGAATACCGCATCAGCACCAAGCATCGAAGCGTGCGCTGGATATCCCGGCATGCCGCCTTCACGACCGACGCAGACGGCAAACCGACGGCTCTTCGCGGAACTGTCCAGGACGTTACCGCCGAGAAGCGGGCCAGCGCCCGCGCGCAGGCCCTGCTCGATCTCGGCGACCGGCTGAGAAATCTTGACGATATCGAATCGATGGCAATCGCTGCGGCTGATCTTATGGCCAAGGCGCTGGATGCCACGCGGGCGGGCTTCGGTCTTGTTGATGCCGGTAACGAGACAGTGTCGGTGCAACCGGAATGGCAGGCACCCGGCATTGCCTCACTTGCAGGCATCCATAGTTTCCGCGACTACGGAAATTTCATCGACGATCTGAAACTTGGCGACACCGTGATCATCGAGGATGTCAGCTCGGATCCCCGAACCAGCGATCATGCCAGAGCGCTCCTGGATCTGGACATCCGGGTATTGGTCAATGTGCCGATCTTCGACCACGGACATTTCAGCCTGGTGGTTTTCGTCCATCATAACCACCCCTACGACTGGTCGAACGAGGAGCTCGCCTTCGTGCGCAGCTTCGGCGATCGCATTCAGCTCGCCATTGCCCGCGTTAGGGCAGATGCCGAGCAGGATATTCTCAATCGCGAGATCAATCACCGGCTGAAGAACACCTTCGCGATGATCCAGGCCATCGCCACCCAGACCCTCAAGCCAGTGGCCGAGCGGGAGCATGTCGAGAATTTCGAGCGCCGCCTGCATGCGCTGAGCCGCGCCCACGATATCCTGCTGCAGGACAACTGGCTGAGCGCCAATGTCCACGATCTCGTCGTCAAGGCGATCGAATCGCTGGGCGTCATCGATCGCGTGACGATAGCCGGGCCGAAAACCGCTGTTGGCCCCAAGGGCTCGCTATCGATTTCCCTGCTTCTGCACGAGCTCGCCACCAACGCTGTCAAATACGGCTCTCTTTCGGCCGAAAGCGGCGCAGCTTATGTGGCCTGGACCATTGAAGGTCGAGGTGAACAGGCTACATTCCACCTATCGTGGCGTGAAGAAGGCGGCCCGACCGCTTTCGAACCAACCAAAAAGGGCTTCGGTTCCAAGCTTATAAAAATGGGCCTCATAGGGTCCGGCGGGACGGAAACCAGTTACAGCCCGGATGGCTACTCGGTCAAAATGTCCGCGTCGCTCTCGCAAATGCAAAGGAGCGACTGAGTTATGGGAGATGATCACACAGGCACGAGACTACACGTTCTCGTTGTCGAAGACGAGCCGCTGCAGCGGATGATGGCCATCGACCTTGTTGAAGACGCCGGTTTCGAGGCGATCGGCGCGGCCGATGCAGAGGAAGCGGTTCGCATTCTGGAAGCGCGCAGCGATATCCGTATCGTTTTCACCGATATCGACATGCCGGGAAGCATCGACGGAATGATGCTGGCCGTCGCGATCCGCGACCGCTGGCCGCCGATCGAAATCATCATCACCTCTGGCCATATCCGCGAAGAGGAAGTGGTCCTTCCGGTGCGCGGCGTGTTTTTCCCGAAGCCCTACGATACCCGCCGGGTGACGCAGAAACTCGTCGAGTTCGGCGCACCGCACTGATCGGTCTGTTGTTGTCTCATGAAAAAAGCCGGGAAGCCTTCGCTTCCCGGCTTTCTGTTTAGACGATCGACGCAATCAAACGTAACGGTTGACAACGTTCTCGAGCAGTTCCTGCTTGCCGGAACGCGGCTGCGGGTTGATGTCCTTGCTTTCGACCCAGCCGGTGATCTCTTCCAGCGAGTATTCGCCGCGGAAAAGTTTCTGTCCTTCGGCCGAATCCCAGCCGGCATAACGGTCGGCGAGCGGCTTGGAGAGAGCCTTTTCCTCAACCATCTTGGCAGCAGCCTTGAGGCCACGGGCGCAGCAATCCATGCCGCCGATATGACCGATCAGCAGATCTGCCGGATCGAGCGACTGGCGGCGAAGCTTGGCGTCGAAGTTCGTGCCGCCGGTGGTGAAGCCGCCTGCCTGCAGAACCTGGTAGTAAGCAAGCGCCATTTCCGGAACGTTGTTCGGGAACTGGTCGGTATCCCAGCCAGACTGGTAGTCGTTGCGGTTCATGTCGATGGAGCCGAAGATTCCGAGCGCGTTGGCCAGCGCCAGCTCGTGCTCGAACGAATGTCCGGCGAGGATCGCGTGGCCCTGCTCGATGTTGAGCTTCACTTCGTTCTCTAGGCCATGCTTCTTGAGGAAGCCGTAAACCGTCGCGACGTCGTAGTCGTACTGGTGCTTGGTGGGCTCCTGTGGCTTCGGCTCGATCAGGATCGTGCCCTTGAAGCCGATCTTGTGCTTGTACTCGACCACGAGGTTGAGAAAGCGGCCCATTTGGTCGAGCTCGCGCTTCAGGTCGGTGTTGAGAAGCGTCTCATAGCCTTCGCGGCCACCCCAGAGAACGTAGTTCTCGCCACCGAGCTTCTGCGTCGCGTCGAGGCAGGTCTTCACCGTCGCAGCGGCAAAGCCGAAGACTTCAGGATCCGGGTTGGTCGCGGCACCCGACATGTAGCGGCGGTTCGAGAAGAGGTTCGCCGTACCCCAGAGCAGCTTGGTGCCGGTCGCGGCCTGCTTTTCGGCGAAGTAATCGACGATCTCGTTGAGGTTCTTGGTGTTCTCGGCAAAGTTATTGCCCTCCGGGCGCACGTCGGCGTCGTGGAAGCAGTAATAGGGTGCGCCGAGCAGCTGGAAGAATTCGAAGGCAACATCAGCCTTCAGCTTCGCAGCCTTCATCGTGTCTTCGAACCACGGACGCAGGAAGGTCTGACCACCGAAGGGGTCGCCGCCCGGCCAGGTGAACGTGTGCCAATAGGCAACGGCGAAGCGCAGATGGTCTTCCATCCGCTTGCCGAGAACGATTTCGTCCGGCTGGTAGTAACGGAAGGCCAGCGGATTGGTGCTGTCTGGGCCTTCGTATTTGATCTTCTGGATGTCGCCGAAAAATCCGGTGCTCATGGTTGTTTCCTCCTATGGAACGATCGCGAGTGTCAAAAGTCCCCTTCTGCCTGCCGGCATCTCCCCCACAAGGGGGGAGAAAGCTGGTGGCACTGCCTTGCCCAATCGGCAAAGCAGAAACTCGGGGCAAAGCCCCTCCCCCTTGTGGGGAGGGGTTGGGGAGGGGTCTTTCAACGCACCTCCCGTCGAATGGAGTTCAATGCGCCAGCGACTTGATCGCCGGATAGAGCGCACGGTAGCGCTTGTAGGCATCCTCGTAGGCGCCGGTCAGTGCCGTCTCGGGCTCGATCGTGCCATCCGTCTCCGGCGGCGTGCAGACGGCAACCGGGTCTGCCCCTGTCGCTGCGATCAGGCCGAGACGCGCAGCACCAAAGGCAGCGCCGAAATCGCCATCCGCCGGCAGATCGACCGGCACACCGAGCGCCGTCGCGATCGAGGCCAGCCAATAACGCGAACGCGAGCCCCCGCCGATCGCCGTGACCCGGGCAATATCGGTGCCTGCAGACCGCAGGGCTTCGAGATTGTCGCGGATCGCGAAGGACACGCCTTCCAGCACCGCCTGGGTGAGAACGGCACGGCTGCTCTCATGCTCGAGGCCGATGAAGGCACCGCGAATGACCGCATCGTTGTGCGGCGTGCGCTCGCCGGAGAGATAGGGAAGGAAGGTAACACCCGAGGGTGCCTTCAGCGTGTCGCCAAGCTCGCCGGTCAGATCGGCGGCGGACTTGCCCGTCACATGTGAATGCCAGTTCAGCGCGTCGGTGGCGGAGAGAATGACGCCCATCTGATGCCAGGTGTTGGGAAGCGCGTGGCAGAAGGCGTGAACGGCGCTTTCCGGCTTCGGCAGATAGGAGCCGTTGGCCGCAAAGAGCACACCAGACGTGCCGAGCGACACGAAGGCAGCACCATGGCTGACCGTACCCATGCCGCAGGCCGAGGCCGCATTGTCCCCTGCCCCACCGGCGACGACGACGGTACCTGCAATGCCCCACTTGGACGCGAGTTCGCCGCGCAGCTTGCCGGCCTGCTCGGTGCCTTCGACCAGCGAAGGCATCTGCTTTTCATCGAGGCCGGTTGCCGCGAGCAATTCGGACGACCAGGTGCGCTTGCCGGTATCGAGCCAGGAGGTACCGGCAGAATCCGACATTTCGGAAATATGCTCACCGGTCAGCCAGAGGCGCAGATAATCCTTCGGCAGCAGAACCTTGGCGACCTTGGCGAAAATCTCCGGCTCGTTCTTGGCGACCCAGACGAGCTTCGGCGCGGTGAAGCCGGGGAAGACGATGTTGCCGGTCAACTTGCGGAAGCGCGGATCGGCATCGAGTGCAGCGGCTTCATGATAGCTGCGGGTATCGTTCCAGAGAATGCAGGGGCGCAGCACCTTGTCGTCAGCATCGAGCAAGGTCGCGCCGTGCATCTGGCCGGACAGGCCGATGCCCTTGACGGCGGCAAGCTCCTTCGGATGCTTGGCCTTCAGACCAGCCACCGCCTCTTCGGTCGCGCGAATCCAGTGCGACGGCTCCTGCTCCGACCAGCCGGAATGCGGACGCGAGATATCGAGTGCGCCATTGGCCGAACCGATGATCTTCTGATCACCGTCGATCAGCATCGCCTTGACGCCGGAGGTTCCGAGATCGAGACCCAGATACATGTCATTCTCCCTTTGCCGTTACGGCAGATTGTCTTTCAAGAATATGTCGAGGCGGATGCGTTCCTGCGCATCGATCAGCGAAAGCCCGTCCGCCTTTGCCTTCAGAACACGGATGGCGCTGCGCACCTCATGTCCGGCATCCTGGTTCAAGATTGCGTCAATCGTTCCGTCGAGAAGCGCGGCGCGTGTATTCGGCGTCAGCTCATGCGCCACGACAGTCACCTGCCGCCCCGCGCCCTTGGCCTTCAAAGCCTTGATCAGGCCGCGGTTACCGGCGCCGAGGCTGTAGATGCCGACGATGCGATCGTTCTTCGAAAGCGCGTCGGAAACCAGCATATGCGCCATCTCCGGATCGTCGCGCCCTTCGATGACGGGGAGGATTGAAAGACCCGGGAATTCCTGCGCCATCAGCGCCGCAAAGCCTTCCAGCCGCTCGCGATGGTCGCGCACCAGCATGGAACCGGCAAGCACCGCGATCTCGCCCTTCGCGCCGCCAACGAAGCGCCCCAGCAAACGCGCTGCCGTGCGCCCGGCAGCGATGTTGTCGACACCAGCATAGTGGTGGCGCAAGGAGCCCGTCAGATCGGAAACGAGGGTGACGACAGGAATGCCATCGCGCACCAGCGCATCGACGGCAGCAACGACTTCGGGCGCATCAGTCGCCACCAGCGCAATGCCCGCCGGACGCTCGGCGCCAAGCGCCTGCAGCGCCTTGACCAGCGCATCGGGATCGAACGCCGGAACCTCGACCGTGCGGATTTGCGTCCGCTCGATAGGCGAGCGGGCGACAGCGTCGCGGATCTCGGCCGTCAGTCCATGCATGAAGGAATTGTCGGAGGCCGGAAGGATGAAAACGAAGGAATAGGTGCGGCCCTTGGCGAGATTGGCGGCTGCCACGTCCCTGACATAACCGATCTCGCGGATGGCGTTTTCCACCTTCTCGCGGGTCACGTGGCGCACGCCCGGACGCTGGTTCAGCACGCGATCGACAGTCGCAAGGCTGACCCCCGCATGGGCGGCGATATCGTGGACAGTAGGCTTCATCACTCCTCCTGACGAAACCCTTTAGCGCCAATTCTGATGTACGTAAATCAAAAAATCTCATCGAAGCGGAAGTGTCGATACCAGCCTTTGAAAAGATTGACTATTTCTTGCCGTCCCCGGCGATACGCGCCTCGATCGCCAAGGCGATCTTCCCTAGATTCCGACGCTTTCCGCCAAGCGTTTCGATCGCGGCAACGGCAAGGTCGCGGGCGACATAATCCGACTTGTGCCCGAGATTATGCACGACGATCAGCCGCGCGCGCCTGATATCCCTGGCCAGATGGGTGGAGTGGATAGTTGGCGAGACGACGCTATCGGTATCGCCGGTGATGATAATCGTCGGCGCCTTGATCTGCCGGTAGCGCAGCGAGGCCTTCTTGGTCCACTCCAGCAGGTTTGCGACATCCGTGGCATTGTTGTAGAATTCGGCTGGACGCAGCGCCAGAAGCGTTCGCGCCTTGGAAATATAGCCGGGCGGCCGCTTGTTCGGCGCAAACACGCCATTTGTCGCGCCGTTGACCATCGCCAGCCCGACCGGCGGCACGACCAGCGCGCTAAACAGCGGCCCGGTCACCGGCGCGGTCGCTGCGTCGTAGTACCAGGCGATCCCACCTGGCCACGGATAAACAGCGGGCGACAGGAACACGAGACCGGCAACCATATCGGGATGATCAAGCGCGAAAGCCGCCGCAACGGCGCCGCCAAAGGAATGGCTGACGATGATCGCACGGCTGATCCCGCGCTTCTTCATCAACGCTGCAATCGCATCCGCCTGCCCATCCGGAAAGGCATTCTGCGGCCCGCCCCGATCGGAGTGGCCATGACCCGGACGATCGACGAACAGCAGATCCGCCTTGCCCTCCAGCTTTTCACGGAAGGAAAACATCGGGTCATAGAGATTGGCGCTGGCGCCATGGATGAAGACGATGGGTGGAAGCGACGACTTGCCGGACGCCGGAATGAAGACGCTGTTCAGCTTGTAGCCGCCGACATCTATTCTCTCTTCCTTGACGGCCGCCTTGGCAGGCGCGGATGCGAACAGGGGCAGGACGATGCAGAGCCAGGCAATTGCCCTGGCGGAAGACTGAAACATAAGGCGGCATCCGCTGGAGAGATCTGCAGCCTATACGCAAAACGGCCGGCTTTGGTTTCCCAAGCCGGCCGTTATTTTCAGACACCTGAGATCAGTGACCGCCGCCACCGCCACCGCCGCCTTGCGGCGCAGGCTTGGCAATCATCGCAACGCCCAACACCATGGCCAGGAACAGCGCCGTCAGCATCAGAAAAATATCGCTGAAGGACAGGATCACCGCCTGCTTCGTCGCCAGCCCGACCATCTGCTTGATCGCCACCGACGCGCCATCCATCCCGTAGGAATTGAAGTTGGCGGTGAGATTGTTCAGCTGGTCGATCGCGGCCGGATGGCCCCAGTCCATATTCTCGCGCAGACGCTCATAGTGAACGTCCTGGCGATTGGTGAGCACCGTGTTGATGATCGCAAGACCAACGGCACCGCCAAGGTTACGCGTCAGGTTGAAGAGACCGGAGGCACCGCGCATGCGGGCCGGCGGCATCGTGCCAAGCGCGATGTTGTTGATCGGCACCATACACATCATCAACCCGAAACCACGGAACAGCTGCGGCACGAGAAGCTCGTAGAAGTCCCAGTCGTCGGTCAGGCCGGTCATGATATAGGTACCGGCCGCAAAGCTGACGAAGCCGATGACCATCATCAGGCGCAAGTCCATCTTCGTCGACAGCTTGCCGGCGATCGGCGCGGTAAAGAACATCGCCAGACCCGAGACGAACATCGTCTCACCGATCATCAGCGAGTCATAGCCGCGGATGCGCCCGAGATAGACCGGATAGATATAGGTCAGGCCGTAGAGACCGATGCCCATGACGAAGGAGAAAACTGAGCCGAAGGCAAAGTTCCGGTTGGCGAAGGCCCTGAGATCAACCACCGGAAAATCGACGGTGAACGCGCGGTAGAAGAAGACGACACAGGCGATCGCCGAGGCGATGGCGCCGATGACGATATAATTGTCGTTGAACCAGTCGTTCGAATTGCCCTCTTCGAGAACATATTCCAGCGCGCCCAGGAACACGCCCATCGAAATCAGACCCCACCAGTCGAACTTCTTGAACAGCGAAAGCTCAGGCTTGTCGAAGTCGATGAAGTTCCAGGTCACGGTAGCAACGATGATGCCGGGAATGACGTTGACGAGGAACAGCCAATGCCAAGAGAAGGCGTGGCTGAGATAACCGCCGACGGTCGGGCCGATGGTTGGCGCCAGCGTCGCGATCAGGCCGATGATCGGCGAGACGACGCTGCGCTTCGACGGCGGGAAGATCGTGAAAGCAGCGGCAAACACCGACGGGATCATGCCGCCGCCGATAAAGCCCTGGATCGCACGGTAGACGATCATCTGGTCGATATTCGTCGCCGTAGCACAGAGCACGCTCGACAGCGTGAAACCCGCCGCCGAAACGGCGAAGAGATAGCGCGTCGAGACGATGCGGGCGAGCGTGCCCGACAGCGGAATCATGATGACTTCCGCGATCAGATACGAGGTCTGCACCCAGCCGATTTCATCCGAGCCGGCGGAAAGGCCGGCCTGGATTTCAGCCAGCGAAGCCGAGACGATCTGAATGTCGAGGATCGACATGAACATGCCGAGCACCATCGCAAAGAATGCGATGAGCTTGCGCGGGTCCATCCGTTCCTCGGCACCGACGCCGGGAACGGTTCCTGCAGTGGTAGCTGCGGCCATTGGCCTTACTCCGCCTGGCTGATTACTTTGCCTGCTGTGCGTCCGGCGCCGTGCGCGTGTCGACATCGACAACGACGCTCAGGCCTGCACGCAGACGGCCGGTATCCAGTGCATCCTGCGGGAGCGCGATACGAACCGGCACACGCTGGATGATCTTGGTGAAGTTGCCCGTCGCATTTTCAGGCGGCAGCAGCGAGAAGACCGAGCCGGAGGCCGGCGAGATCGACTCGACGGTGCCGACGATCGCATGATCGTCATAAGCGTCGACATGGACATTGACCTTCGAACCCGGAACCAGATGCTGGATCTGCGTTTCCTTGAAGTTCGCGTCGATATAGAGCTGACGGGTCGGGACAAGCGCCATCAGGCGCTGACCGGGAGAAACCAGATCCCCTTCCTGAACCGAGCGATTGCCGACAACGCCGTCATAGGGCGCCTTCAGAACCGTGAAGGACAGGTCGCGGGCGGCCTTGTCGCGCTGCAGTTCCAGCGTCCGGACAGAGCCTTCGGCTTCCTTGCGCTGCGCTTCCAGGATGGTGATGTTGGCTTCGGCCGACTTGATGTTGGCGTCACCGCCAACGAGGTTTGCCTTGGCCTGATCGAGCGCGATGTTGGCGGTATCGAGATCGGCAGCGGTGCCGACCGACTTCGCCTGCAGGTCGCTCTGGCGCTTCTGGGTGATCTCGGCGCCGCGAACGGCGGCATCGAGAGACACCTTCTGTGCCTGGGCCTGGGCGAGAGCCGCCTTGGCACCGTCAACCTGTGCATCGATACGGCTCAGCGACAGCTTTTCCGTGGCGATCTGCGCTTCGGCCTGATCGAGAGCGTTCTGATAGTCGCCATTGTCGAGCGTCGCCAGAACGTCGCCGGCTTTCACCAGCTGGTTGGCAACGACATTGACCTTGGCAACATAGCCGGTGACCTTCGGCGAGATCGTCGCGATATCGCCTTCGATATAGGCGTCATCGGTCGAGACCATGAAGCGGCCGTTGGTCCACCATTCGTAGCCATACCAGCCGCCACCTGCGATGAGCGCGAGCGCAACGATCGGCAGAACGAGACTGCGCTTCTTCTTGACCGGCGGCTGCTCGGCAGCCTTCACTTCCGGTGCAGGCGCCTGCTGAGGAGCACTGCGAGCCTCCGCGGTGGGGGTGTCCGCGGAGGCTGCAGTTTCCGGCTTAGCCGCTTCGGCTTCGGCGGAATCGCTAACAATGCGTGCGACATTGGTTTTCTGAGTGGACATAGACGGACACCGGATAATGGAGTAGATTTAATCGAACTGAACGGTTCGGTTCAGTTGACATAGGCTCTTTTTACATCCATATCAAGTCATATCGAACCGAGCGGTTCGATTTTAGTAAAGAATCTTCGCAAGTGCGAAAAATGGTTAAGGAGAAGATGACAGAAGTGTCCAAGGTTTCAGCCGCCGAAACATCAGCAGCCACTGGCCGCTGGGCAGCCGGAGAAGATCCGGCCAAGCGCACGCAAATCCTCGAGGGCGCCAAGCACGTCTTCATGAAGATGGGCTTCGACGCGGCGAGCATGAACGACGTGACCCGCGAAGCCGGCGTTTCGAAAGGCACTCTCTATGTCTACTTCGCCAACAAGGAAGAGCTCTTCACCGCAATGATCGAGACCGAGCGCGCCGCCTTCGTGGCCGCGCTGCGTGTCGCTCTCGAGCACCATGATAACATCGAGGAAGGCCTTTACGATTTCGGCCTGAGCTTCATTGCTCACGTGACCAGCGAGAAGGTCATTAGCGCCATGCGCACCGTTCTCGGCGTTCGAGATCGGATGCCGGTGCTCTGTCAGCGCTTCTTCAACGGCCCGGAAAATCTGCGCACGGTCTTGCACGACTATCTCACGCGATATGTGAAGGCGGGTGAGCTCAATATCGATGACGTCGATCTTGCCGCCGGACAATTCCTTGATCTCGCCAGCGGCAGTTTCTTCAAGTTCCGACTGTTCGGCAGCATGCCCGAGCCGCCATCCGAGGCCGAGAGGAAGCGCGTTATCGACGGTGCTATCCGCGTCTTCATGGCCGCTTATGGCGCCAGGCAGAGCGAGCCCGCCTGACGAAGCGTGCCTCGCGACATCGGAACTGCGTCATTCTTCATATTCCTCACGGAATAAATACCGTCCCGCTTTCGTATACCCCTTGCGGCGCTTGCATCTCTGCGCCTTCACTCTAGATTTCGGCGTCAGCTGTCTGTGGCGCAAGGGAAAGACAATTCATGCAAGATATCATGATCCTGGTTCAGGATCCGGCCGCCTGGGTGGCGCTGGTGACCCTGGTCGTCATGGAAGTCGTTCTGGGTATCGACAACCTTATCTTCATCTCCATCCTCACCAACAAGCTGCCGCCCGAACACCGTGAAAAGGCCCGCAAGGTCGGTATCGGTCTGGCGCTGATCATGCGTCTGGCGCTGCTCGGCACCGTTGCGTGGATCGTCAAGCTCACCACGCCGGTCTTCGAGGTCTTCGGCCACGGCTTCTCGTGGAAGGACATGATCCTGATCGCCGGTGGTCTCTTCCTGCTATGGAAGGCGACGAAGGAAATTCACCACAGCGTCGATCCCGCCGATCACAACGAGGACTTCATCGCCAATTCGGCGACGACGACCTTCAGCTCGGCGATCGTGCAGATCCTGATCCTCGACCTCGTCTTCTCGGTCGATAGCATCATCACCGCCGTCGGCATGACGCCGCATCTGCCGATCATGGTCATCGCCGTTCTGGCCGCCGTCACCGTCATGCTGGTTGCCGCAACGCCGCTCGCAAACTTCATCGAGAAGAACCCGACCATCGTCATGCTGGCGCTTGCCTTCCTGATGATGATCGGCACGACGCTGATCGCCGAAGGCATGGGCTTCCATGTTCCGAAGGGCTACGTCTACGCCGCCATGGCCTTCTCGGCGCTGGTCGAGGTGCTGAACATGTTTGCGAGAAATGCCCGAAAACGAAAGAAGGGCGAGAGCCACTAGCTAGCTCGGCAACGGGCGCGGCCCCGGCCGCGCCTAGAGCATGTCGCCCAGGCTCCAGTGATTGCCCCAGCGCGCATCGATCTCGTCGTCGACATTCTGGTAGCGGATATCGGTCGATAGACGGATCAGCCGCCCGGGGCTTTCATTCGCCGTCGAGGCATGGATCATGTAGGGGCTGTGCAGCATCACATCGCCGGCCTCGTAGTCGGCGATCAGCCAGCGCGTATCGAAGCGCTCGGCCATATCGGGCAGGTCTTTCGATACCCAGCCGCCCTCGGTCATGTTACGATTGTACGCGCTGATCCGCTCTTCGGCCGAAAGCCCGGCGCTCCCGGCGGCAAACTCCTTCTCCATCTGCCTGCCGATCGCATGCGACCCCTGCAGATAGACGAGCCCGCCCATATTGACGGGAACATCGCCGAGCGGAATCCAGGCGGTGACGATGCGGCTTGTCCCGCCGCGCAGATAAACGAGATCGTAATGCGCCGGCGTCGTAGTAGAACTGCCAGGCAGCGTGTGACGCATGATCTTGCGCTTATGCAGATAGGAAATGCCGGACAGGAATTCGTCCATGAAAGCCGCAAGCCGCGGCTGGGCGCAAAAACCTTCATAGGCAACGGAACGGACGAGCGACATGAGGATGCGGTTGGCCCGCTGCGGATCGCTCTCCGCAGCGGCCGCCAGACCAAGACGCGGATCTGATTCCTGCTCGATCAACCCCGCCCCTGCCAGATGACCGAACACCCAGCCGCGAAACGCATTGACGGCATCAGGATCGAGAAACCGCTTCAGCCAGACATAACCATGCTCTTCGTAGCGCTCGCGGATCGCTGCGATGCCGATCGCTGGATCGGTCGGAACGAGATAGCCAAGCCTGTTCCCGTCCGTTGAGAGCACCTTGCCACCGGCCCTCAGCACCGGCATCTCAGACATGGTCTTCATGGCCAAACTTGACATTTCGATCGTCCTCCTCTCCGAATTCAGGCCGCAATGCTGCAGCGATGAAACGCAGATGGCCATGGACAGAATTCACAGCTGGACTTTTCGCTCATGAAATCCGCGCCGCTCGCGCTCTACCGCTCGCCGCCATCGATCAACCCGCCCGCCTTGTCGGTGACGGGCTTCGGGCGGCAGCGGATCGCCGTGCACGTCCGGGAGCGACGCCTGCTTTGCCATGCTGTGGTGCTTGTCGAGTCGGGGCACGGCACGCTGGAAACCGAACAGGCAGGCAGGCTCGCAATCGAAGCGCCGGCGCTTTTCTGGCTGACGCCGGGCAGCCGGCATTCTTATGGCCCGGCCGAGGGCGAAAGCTGGGAGGAGCAATGGGCGCTGTTCGAAGGCCCTTTCGCTTCGAGCCTGCTCCGCCAGCGTCTGATCTCCGAGACGGCACCGCATGTGGCACTCAACAATCTGCACGAGATGCAGCAGCTCTTTGCGGCGCTCCGCGCGGATTTCACCGATGGCAGCACATTGGCGCTGAGCTCGGCCGCCGCCACGCTTCACCGCATCGTCATCCAGGCCGCAAGGCAGGTGGATTCAGCCACAAACGACACTGTGAATGGCGCCAGGATCGAGGCAGCCGTTTCCGTCCTTGCCGGGCGCGCCTTCGAGGAGCTCGACATGCAGAAATTCGCCGCCGAATTCGCGATGTCACCGGCAACGTTCCGCCGCCGCTTCATGGCGGCAACAGGACTTTCGCCGAAAGCATTCCAGCTCCGGCTGCGGATCGACCATGCCAAGCAATTGCTGACCACGTCCGATCTCCCGATCGAAGCGATCGCCCGGGAGATCGGCATCGGTGACGCCTTCTATTTCTCGCGGCTCTTCCAGAACCGCGAGGGCATGGCGCCGACCGCTTTCCGCAGCCGCTTTCGCAGGCAGTAATCAGGCCTTGGACAATTCCTTGTCGATCGCCGTCACCAGCCGCTGATCGTCGGCGGTCACATCGGGCGCAAAACGCGCAACGATGTCGCCGTTGCGGCCGATCAGGAATTTCTCGAAATTCCAGAGAATTTCGCCGTCAGCATCGCCTGCAAGGCCGTTGCCGCGCAACCGCTCGCGCATCGGCCCTTCGCCGGTGGTCGGCAAAGGTGCAGCCGTCAGCTGGCGATAGAGCGGATGCTTGTCGTCACCCTTGACGGAGATCTTCGAATAGATCGGGAATTTCACGTCATAGGTCAGCTGGCAGAACTCGACGATCTCAGCATCGGTTCCGGGCTCCTGACCCTTGAAATTGTTGGCCGGGAAGGCCGCAATGACGAAGCCGCGCTCACGCTTGTCCTCGTAAAGCTTTTCCAGACCTTCATACTGCGCCGTCAGCCCGCATTTCGAGGCAACATTGACGACGAGCATAACCTTGCCGCGATGTTCGTTGAGGCTTGTCTCGCGGCCATCTGCAAGCTTTACGGCGATGTCGAGGATCTCGGTCATATCAGTCTCCATTCACGTCGGGCGGTGAAGCTATACCCGTGCCGCGCTTTGTCCAGCCTTCAAAACCGCCCTGATGCCAAAATCCTCCGCATGCGCTAACGTGCCCCACGGAGAGAAGAGAGGGGAAATCTCGGGTGCGTGAGATCATTGTTGCGGGATCAGTGTTCGTCTGCCTGACTATCGCCTCGATCGGCACCATGGTCGCCTATCCGCGGCTGCCGGCGCGCCACCGCGAAGAAGAAACCAATACCGTTGTCCGCCTCGTCGCCAACATCTTCGTCGTCATGACCTCGCTGGTCTTCGGTCTGATGATCAATTCCTCGAAGAACACGTTTGCCGGCATCGACGACAGCGTCCATTCCTTCGCCACCGAAATCATCCTGCTCGACCGCACCTTGCGAACCTATGGCCTGGAAGCCGATGATACCCGCGCCAGCCTGATCCACTATGTCGAGCAGGCCCTGGCCAGCCCGATGCGCCTCGTGGATCCGGTGCTCCAGAGCGATCGCAAATCGGAAATGGCACTGAATGCCATCGGCAACAACATCGCCGTCATGAACCCGACCGATCCCAATCACATGGCGCTCTGGACCGACGCCCGGCAACAATACAAGACCATCGTCGAGCGGCGATGGGTGATCGTCGAGCAGTCGGAAGGCGTCATTCCGATGCCGCTGGTCTTCATGCTGATGGCCTGGCTGACGTTGATCTTCGCGAGTTTCGGGTTCCGGGCGCCCAAGAATATCATCGTGCTGTCGATGTTCCTGATTGCTGCCTTGCTGATTTCCGCGTCGATCTACCTCGTGCTCGATATGGATATCCCCTTTGCCGGCATGATCCAGATTTCCGACGCGCCGCTTCGCCGGGCGCTCGCCGAACTGCAGCAATGATGCACGGGCGGGATTGATAAGCGCAGGCGGCGTTACAGTTACTCCTGTCGCGGAGCTTCTTCGCGTTCGGAATTCCAGCCTCTGGAGCAGCATGACCACCCCGCAGATTCTCGCCTTCGGCGTCATTGGCCTGATGATGGCCGTCTTCATCTGGGACCGCTTCCGCTATGATCTTGTCGCCTGCTGCGCGCTGGTGCTGGCGATCTGCGTCGGGATCGTCCCCTTCGACAAGGCCTTCTCGGGGTTCAGCGATGACATCGTCATCATCGTCGGCAGCGCCCTGGTGGTCAGTGCGGGTGTCGCGCGATCCGGCATCGTGGATAGCGCCATCAAGCGCTTCTTCCCGAACCTCAATTCGCTGCATACGCAGCTGGCGCTGCTGCTGATCGTCGTCGCCGTGCTCTCCGCTTTCATCAAGAATATCGGCGCATTGGCGATCATGATCCCGGTCGCCTTCCAGTTCTCGAAGAAGACAGGGAAGTCGCCATCGCTCTATCTGATGCCGATGAGTTTTGCGGCCCTGCTCGGCGGCCTGATGACGCAGATCGGCACCTCGCCGAACATCGTCGTCTCCCGGCTGCGGGAGGAAATCACCGGCACATCCTTCACGATGTTCGACTTCACCCCCGTCGGCGCGACACTGGCCGTCGTCGGCGTGCTCTTCCTGATCTTCTTTCACTGGCTTGTCCCGGAGCGAGAAAACGAAAACCCGTCGCTGGAAGAAGCGCTGGGTTTGAAGACCTATTTCTCGGAAGCCACCGTCGTCGATGACTCCGGCTTCGATGGCAAGAAGCTCCGCGATATCCTCCAACTCGGCGATGGCGAGGTGGTGGCGACGGCCATCCTGCGGGGACATTCCCGCCTGTCGCCCCTTCCCGATGTGACGCTGAAATTAGGCGACACGATCCTGCTCGAAGGCGGCCCGGAGGCACTCGACCGGGTGGTCTCCAACGCCAAGCTCAAACTATCAGGAAAGCAGATACCGGCAGCGAAGGAAGAAGGCGACGTCACCTCGATCGAAGCCGTCGTGTCGTCGGAATCGACGCTCATCGGCTGGTCGGCGCGGCAGCTTTCGCTGTTCAACCGCCGCCGCATCAATCTGCTGGCCGTCAGCCGCCAGGGTCACCGGCTCACCGAGCGGCTGAGCGAAGTCACGCTGAAATCGGGCGACGTCCTCGTGCTCCAGGGCAGCCGCAAGAGCCTTCCGGCCTTCCTGCAGGAATTCGCCTGCCTGCCGCTTGCCCAGCGCGATATCCTGCTCGGCACCCAGCGCCGCGCCTATGTTCCGCTGCTGATCCTGGCGGCCGCCATGGGCGCCACCGCAGCAGGCCTTGCGCCGGTCGCAACCGCCTTCTTCTGCGCCGCGTTGGCTATGGTGGTCTTCCGCGTCATCCCGCTGGCCGATGTCTACAAGGCGCTCGACGGCCCGATCCTGATCATGCTCGCCGCCCTCATTCCGGTCTCGGATTCGCTGCGGACGACGGGCGGCAGCGAGCTGATCGCCGGCTGGCTCGGCCATTTCGCGGCACAGATGCCGCCGTTCGGGGCGCTGGCGCTCATCCTGATCACCGCGATGGCGGTGACGCCGTTCCTCAACAACGCCGCCACCGTGCTGGTGATGGCGCCGATTGCCGCCAGCTTTGCCCAGACGCTCGGCTACAAGCCGGAGGCCTTCCTGATGGCGGTGGCGATCGGTGCTGGCTGTGATTTCCTCACCCCGATCGGCCACCAGTGCAACACGCTGGTCTTCGGCCCGGGCGGCTATCGCTTCAGCGACTACCCCCGTCTCGGCCTGCCGCTTTCCTTCATCATCATCCTCGTCAGCGTCCCCATGCTGCTCTACGTCTGGCCGCTGCAATGAGCCGAAGCGCCCATTTTTCTTGACGTCCGCGGTCGAATATGGCCTTAAGGCCAGCCAAACGGACAATCGCCGGGCGAAGTGCGCAACTTGCCCTTATCCGGCCGGGTTCCTGATCCAGTTATCTGCATTCTTCCTGCCGCACGCCGCTTTTCACAGCAAAAGCCGTCGGCATTCATTTGACGGGCACAAAACAAATGACAGCTTCCGGCGTCCGCGTCCGCATTGCTCCCTCGCCGACCGGCGAGCCGCATGTCGGCACCGCATATATTGCACTCTTCAACTATCTCTTCGCCAAGAAGAACGGTGGTGAGTTCATCCTGCGCATCGAAGATACCGATGCCACCCGCTCGACCCCGGAATTTGAGCAGAAGGTGCTGGACGCGCTGAAGTGGTGCGGGCTCGAATGGTCGGAAGGCCCGGACGTCGGCGGCCCCTACGGTCCCTATCGCCAGTCCGACCGCAAGGACATGTACACGCCCTACGGCCAGGAACTGCTCGACAAGGGCCATGCCTTCCGCTGTTTCTGCACGCCCGAGCGTCTGGAGCAGATGCGGGAAGCCCAGCGCGCCGCCGGCAAGGCGCCGAAATATGACGGTCTCTGCCTGAAATATTCGGCCGAGGAAGTCAGCGCCAAGATGGCTGCCGGCGAAAGCTCGGTCATCCGCATGAAGATCCCGGCGGAAGGCTCCTGCGACTTCAACGACGGCGTCTACGGCGACGTGTCGATCCCGTGGGACAGCGTCGACATGCAGGTCCTCATCAAGGGCGACGGCATGCCGACCTATCACATGGCCAACGTCATCGACGACCATCTGATGAAGATCACCCACGTCGCCCGCGGCGAAGAGTGGCTGGCTTCCGTGCCGAAGCACATCCTGCTCTACCGCTATTTCGGCTGGGAAGCGCCCGTCTTCATGCACTTGTCGCTGATGCGCAATGCCGACAAGTCGAAGCTGTCGAAGCGCAAGAACCCGACCTCCATCTCCTATTACTCCGCTCTCGGCTATATCCCGGAAGCGCTGATGAACTTCCTCGGCCTGTTCTTCGTGCAAATCGCCGAAGGCGAGGAGCTGCTCGATATCGAGGAGCTCGCCGCCAAGTTCGACCCTGAAAACCTTTCCAAGGCCGGCGCCATTTTCGACATCCAGAAGCTCGACTGGCTGAACGGCCGCTGGATCCGCGAGAAGATGTCGGAAGAGGAATTCCAGGCCCGCGTCCTGACCTGGGCCATGGAAAACGACCGCCTGAAGGCCGGTCTTCGCCTGTCGCAGTCGCGCATTTCCAAGCTCGGCGAACTGCCGGAGCTCGCCGGCTTCCTGCTGAAGTCTGATCTCGGCCTCGATCCCTCGGCCTTTGCCAAGATCAAGTCGCCGCCGGAAGAGATTCTCGAGATCCTCAACACCGTTCAGCCGGATCTCGAAAAAATCCTCGAATGGAATGTCGAGACGATCGAAGCCGAACTGCGCGCCATCGCAGACCGCATGGGCAAGAAGCTGAAGGTCGTGGTAGCCCCTCTCTTCGTCGCCGTCTCCGGCTCGTCGCGCTCGCTGCCGCTCTTCGATTCCATGGCGATCCTCGGCCGCTCGGTCGTGCGCCAGCGCCTCAAGCTCGCATCCCAGGCAGTCGCCTCTCTCGTCGGCCCGAAGAACTGAACCGGACATTTGCACCATGACCGAAAAGACCGAAACAGCGACCCTTTCCTCCGACGCCACTGAAGTGCGCGCCCAGAAGCTCAAGCTGCTACGCGAGCAGATCGGCGACGTCTATCCGGCGCATTTCCACCGGACGATGACCAACGCCGAGCTGTCGGAAAAGTACAAGGATCTGGAATCCGACGTCGAGACGCAGGATGTCGTCACCGTTGCCGGCCGTGTCTATTCCTCGCGCAACTCGGGCATGTTCATGGATATTCATGACGCCGGCGGCAAGATCCAGATCTTCAGCCACAAGGACGTGACGCCGGAAGCAGCCCGCAACATGCTTGGCATGATCGATATGGGCGACATCATCGGCGTCACCGGCACCGTGCGCCGCACCAAGCGCGGCGAGCTGTCGATCAACGCCCGCGAAATCACCATGCTGACCAAGTCGCTTCTCCCCATGCCGGAGAAGTGGCACGGCATTTCCGACATCGAGATCCGCTATCGCAAGCGCCATCTCGACATCATGACCAACGAAGAGTCCAAGCTCCGCTTCCAGCAGCGCTCGAAGATCGTTTCGGGCGTGCGCCGCTTCATGGAAAATGACGGCTTCATGGAAATCGAGACGCCGATGCTGCATTCGGTCTATGGCGGCGCCACCGCCGAGCCATTCAAGACGCATCACAACACGCTGAAGCTCGACATGTACCTGCGCATTGCGCCGGAACTGTTTCTGAAGCGTACGCTGGTTTCGGGCCTGACCGACAAGGTGTTCGAGATCAACCGCAACTTCCGCAACGAAGGTGTTTCCACCCGGCACAATCCTGAATTCACCATGATGGAGTGCTACTGGGCCTACGCCGACTACGAGGACATCATGGACCTCGTCGAGCGGCTGTTCGAAACCCTCGCACTGCAAATCCACGGCTCGACCGAATTCCCGTTCGGCGACAAGACGCTGTCCTTCAAGGGTCCATTCAAGCGCGTGCCGATGCCTGACGCCGTCAAGGAAGTGACCGGCATCGATTTCCTGGCGATGAAGACCGACGAAGAAGCACGCGCTGCCGCCAAGGCTGCCGGTTTCGAAGTCGAGAAGGATTGGACCTGGGGCGAATGCCTGGCCTTCATCTTCGAAGAGAAGGTCGAGGCCACGCTGATCCAGCCGAGCCACGTCACCCACTTCCCGAAGGACATCTCGCCCTTCGCCAAGGAAGTGCCGGGCGAGCCGCGTCTCGTCGAACGCTTCGAGACCTATTGCAATGCCTGGGAACTGGGCAATGCCTTCTCGGAACTCAACGATCCCGAAGAACAGCGCCGCCGCATGGTCGAGCAGCTGGAACAGGCTCATGCCCGCGGCGAAAAGGAAAAGCAGCTGGACGACGAATTCCTCGACGCCATCGACCAGGGCATGCCGCCCGCGGGTGGCCTCGGCATCGGCATCGACCGCCTGATCATGCTGCTCACCAACGCACCTTCGATCCGCGACGTCATTCTCTTCCCGGCCCGCCGCGCCAAGGCAGACTGAGAACAGCCATCCTAAACGACAAAAGCGGAGCGCCCGAAAGGACGCTCCGCTTTTTCTTTGCCGTCACCGGCTAAACTGTCGAAAATCTCAGTGCCCGCTTTTGGCAGGCGCGGCCTCGCCGCCTTCGCCGCCACCTTCGGCTGCTGGTGCTTCGCCTTCCTTGCCCTCGGCCGCAGGTGCTTCGCCCTCGCCCTCGCCGCCCTTGGCTTTCTGGCCCTTGTCGCCCTTCTTACCGCCACCCTCTCCGCCTTCGGTCGAGGCGACAGCGGTCGGGTCGATGCAATCGGAATGCTCGTTGAACGAGGCGTTCAGCGCCTGGATTTCGGTTTCGGGAAGATCGACGCGCTCGCCGAAGAACAGCCCGTTGGCACTTGCCTGGCCGTCGTAGTAGCGCGCCGTGAACGGCTTGTCGTCGATACCCTCGATCATCTTTTCCGGATGCGGAATATAGACGACATCGGCGCCGATCGCCCGGCCGCGAATATCCGAACGCACGGTCGGACCGTTCTGGTCCAGCACCACGACCTGCACCAGATCGGGCTTGCTATCGTTATAGAGTGCCTGCGCCACGCGAAGCGCGGTGCGGACACGCGTCACGCCATCGGTCGGTTCGGTCTTGATGTATTTGCGGAGCCAGACATGGTCCTGTTTTTTGATTGTCACCAGCGTCACATCGGTACAGGAAACGCCGTTGACCTCCTCTGCCGGAGGGCCGAGAATCTTGTCCTTGCCAATATAAAGCGCTGCGCCGCCGGAAGCGCCCGCGAAAAGCGCCATGCCGCCGATAACGATTGCCAGCTTCCGGGAAGGCCGGAATATGCGCAGTAAGGCCTTCACGCCAACTGCTCCGCCATCGACAAGACTCCAACTCGATACATGTTCGGAAAGCTAGTGAAACGACGTTTCGGAATGCTTAAGTGGCATCAGTAAAAACGCATCGGTGAGAATAAAACACCAAAAAAGGTCCGGATATTCACAGACTTGTCAGGCTGTATTTCGGCATGCTCTAAAGCCGCATGGCCTTCACGCTTCGTCAGCTCCAATATTTTGTCGCCGTTGCCGAACAGGGTTCGGTGACGCGCGCCGCGCAGAACCTTTCGATCTCGCAATCGTCGGTCACCGAAGCCCTGAAAGAGCTGGAAACGGATCTCGGCGTCACCCTCTTCGATCGCCACCCGCGTGGACTGACCATCACGCATAATGGCCATCAGTTTCTCCGCCATGCGACGAAAATCCTGGCAACGGTCTCGGATGCCCGCACCAGTTTTTCTGGTCAGCAAAGCGCGCTGTCGGGAACGCTTAATATAGGCGTGACCTCGCTTGTCGCCGGCTATGTGCTCTCCGATCTTCTGGCCCGGTACCGCCGCGCCTGCCCGGGTGTCGATGTCAGCGCCATTGAGGACAATGGCGGCTATCTCGAACATCTTCTTGTCGGCGGCGAGCTCGATGTGGCCGTCATGGTGATCTCCAACCTGCGCGACCGCATGGCGCTTCAGGCGGAAATTCTTGAGACCTCGCCCTACCGCCTCTGGCTGCCGATGGGCCATCCGCTCGTCTCCGCCGACATCATCTCCGTCGCCGATATCGCCCGCGAACCACTCATCATGCTGACGGTCGATGAAATCGAAGAGAATACCGGCAAGCTGCTCTCGGCGCTCGGCGCCCGCCCGCACGTCGCCTTCCGCACACGCTCCGTCGAAGCGGTACGAAGCCTGGTTGCGACAGGCGCCGGTGTCGCGCTGCTGCCCGACCTCGTCTACCGGCCCTGGTCGCTGGAAGGCGACCGTATCGAGAGCCGCGATGTCTCGGGTTCTCTGCCCGTGGTGCAGGTCGGCATGGTCTGGCGGAAGGGATCGAGCCTGCCGCAGGCAGCGCGGGATTTCGTCGGCATCGCCGAAAGCATGCGCTCCGGCCGCATACGCTCCTGATCTATCGGAATTTCCGATATCACCTTTCTGATAAATGAATTTGCGAAAGCGGATTTTTCATCGCAACTTTTCAACCGGGAACAAAATGCCGCAACAAGCGGCTCAAACCGGGAGACAGACGATGACGAATCTCTTGAAATCCTGCACGGCCGCACTCGCGTGCCTGAGTTTCGCAACGCAGGTTATTGCCGCAGAACCGCTGAAGACATTGGGCAAGGGTGAAGGTGCTGTCAGCATCGTTGCTTGGGCCGGCTATATCGAGCGGGGCGAAACCGACAAGAATTACGACTGGGTCACCGGTTTCGAAAAGGACACCGGCTGCAAGGTCACCGTAAAGACCGCCGCGACGTCGGACGAAATGGTCTCGCTGATGAACGAAGGCGGCTTCGACCTCGTCACCGCCTCCGGCGACGCTTCGCTTCGCCTCATCGCCGGCAAGCGCGTCCAGCCGATCAACACCGACTTGATCCCGAGCTTCAAGAATGTCGATCCGCGCCTGCAGCAGGGTCCGTGGTACACGGTCGGCGATGTTCATTATGGCGTTCCCTATCTCTGGGGACCGAACGTGCTGATGTACAACACCGACGCCTTCAAGGATAAGGCGCCGACCAGCTGGAAGGTCGTTTTCGAGGAAGAGACCCTGCCGGATGGCAAGTCCAACAAGGGCCGCGTCCAGGCCTATGACGGCGCGATCTATATCGCCGATGCCGCCATGTATCTCATGGCCCACAAGCCGGAGCTCGGCATCAAGGATCCCTACGAACTCAACGAAGACCAGTACAAGGCAGCGCTCGACCTGCTGCGCGGCCAGCGCAAGCTCGTCTCCCGCTATTGGCACGATGCGATGATCCAGATCGACGACTTCAAGAACGAAGGCGTTGTCGCTTCCGGCTCCTGGCCGTTCCAGGTCAACCTGATGCAGGCAGACAAGCAGAAGATCGCCTCGACCTTCCCTGAAGAGGGCGTCACCGGCTGGGCCGATACGACGATGCTGCATGCCGACGCCGAGCATCCGAACTGCGCCTATATGTGGATGGAACATTCGCTGTCCGCCAAGGTTCAGGGCGACGCGGCTGCCTGGTTCGGCGCCGTTCCCTCGGTTCCGGCAGCCTGCAAGGGCAACGAGCTGATGACCGACACCGGTTGCGCCACCAACGGCTTCGACCATTTCGACAAGATCAAGTTCTGGAAGACCCCGGTTGCCAAGTGCACGACGCAGAGCGAATGCGTGCCGTACCATCGCTGGGTATCCGACTATGTCGGCGTGATCGGCGGGCGGTAACCGCATTCCCGCTTCTCCCCAACGGGGAGAAGATGTCCGTCAGGACAGATGAGGGGGTGAGCGACGAAGGAGCGAACGTCTGAGCGGCAAGCGAAGACGCTCCCGGCCCGTGGCCCCCTCATCCGACCCTTCGGGCCACCTTCTCCCCGCTGGGGAGAAGGAAAAAACATCAAAATCCGGAGCCCCCACATGACACCCGCCGTCCGTTTCCAGAAGGTCTCGCGTCACTTCGGCCAGGTTCGCGCCGTCGATGGCGTCGATCTCGAGATCGCGCCAGGCGAGTTCTTCGCCATGCTCGGCCCCTCCGGCTCCGGCAAGACCACCTGCCTCCGGCTGATCGCCGGCTTCGAGCAGCCGACCAGCGGCCATATCCAGATCTTCGGCGAAACGGCCGAGGGCGTTCCGCCCTACCGGCGCAACGTCAACACCGTCTTCCAGGACTATGCGCTCTTCCCGCACCTCAACATTCTCGACAACGTCGCCTACGGGCTGATGGTCAAGGGCGTCGGCAAGGCTGAGCGCCTGCGGGAAGCCGAGAAGGCGCTGGAACTGGTCAAGCTCCCCGGCTACGGCGCCCGCCGCCCCGGTCAGCTGTCCGGCGGCCAGCGCCAGCGCGTGGCGCTGGCCCGCGCCCTCGTCAACAAGCCGAAGGTACTGCTGCTCGACGAACCGCTCGGCGCGCTCGATCTCAAACTCCGCGAACAGATGCAGGAGGAACTGAAGAGCCTGCAGCGCGCCCTCGGCATCACCTTCGTCTTCGTCACCCACGATCAGGGCGAGGCGCTGTCCATGGCCGACCGTGTCGCCGTCTTCAACGATGGCGGCATCGTCCAGGAAGGCACGCCGCACGATATCTACCGCCGCCCGAAGACCCGGTTCGTCGCCGATTTCGTCGGCTCGTCGAACGTCATCGCCCCTGAATTCATGGCCTCGCTTGGTGGCGAAAAGCGCTGGGCAAGCCTTCGCCCCGAAGCGATCCGCCTCGGCGACGGAGCCGAGGCAAGGGTCGAGAATGCCAGCTTCCTCGGCGCCGCGACGCGGCTGACCGTCGATATCCCCGGCACCCGCCTGCATGTGATGCTGCCCGCCGGCGCCGATGTGCCCGACGTTGGTTCCAGCGTCCGCCTCGGCTGGCAGCCGGGCGACGTCCACTACATGGATGACGCGGCATGAGCGCCATTGCGATTGCAGGCAAGGACACGTCGATCCTGCCCGGCCGCGGCGGCTTCTTCGGCAGCCTCTCCGACGCCTTCTGGCGGCACCCGAAACTGCTTCTGTTCCTGATGCTGACACCGCCGCTGCTCTGGCTTGGCATCATCTATATCGGCTCGCTGATCGCCCTTTTGCTGCAGAGCTTCTTCTCGATCGACGATTTCTCGGGCATGATTAGCTACGAGTTCACGCTGTCCACCTATGCGCAGCTGCTGAACCCGACCAATTTCGACATCATCGTCCGCACGGTGGTCATGGCGGCTCTCGTCACCGTCGCCTCCGCCTTCATCGCCTTCCCGATCGCCTATTATGCGGCGCGTTACGCGCAGGGAAAATGGAAGGCGCTCTTCTATCTCGGCATCATGCTGCCGCTCTGGTCGAGCTATCTGGTGAAGATTTACGCCTGGAAGCTTATCCTTGCCAAGGAAGGCATCCTCACCTGGTTCTTCGACAAGCTCTATCTCTCCTGGCTGCTCGACGGCATTCTGAACCTGCCCGTCATCGGCGGCAACTCGCTCTCCGTCAGCTATCTCGGCACCTTCATCGTCTTCGTCTATATCTGGCTGCCCTACATGATCCTGCCAACGCAGGCCGCCCTCGAGCGCGTGCCCGGTAACCTGATCGAGGCGTCGTCGGATCTCGGCGCCACCCCGCGCCAGACCTTCCGCACCGTGCTCTTCCCGCTAGCGCTGCCGGGCATCGTCGCCGGTTCGATCTTCACCTTCTCGCTGACGCTCGGTGATTACATCATCCCGCAGATCATCGGCTCCTCGCGGCTCTTCATCGGCCAGGCGGTCTATACGCAGCAGGGCACGGCCGGAAACGTCCCGCTCGCAGCTGCCTTCTCCGTCGTGCCGATCGTCATCATGGCTATCTATCTCTGGCTTGCCAAAAAACAGGGAGCTTTCGATGCGCTCTGATCGCGGACAACGATCCCCTCTGATCCTCAAGATCGCCGCCGCAGGCGGGCTGCTCTTCCTGCATCTGCCGATCCTGCTGATCTTCGTCTATGCCTTCACGACGGAAGAGAAGAGCTATCAGTGGCCGCCGCCCGGCCTGACGCTGCAGTGGTTCGGCATCGCCTGGAACCGCCCGGACGTCTGGTCCGCATTGGGGCTGTCCGTTCAGGTCGCGTGCATCGCCACCGCCATCGCGCTGGTGCTCGGCACGCTCTGCGCCGCAGCCGTCAGCCAGACGAAATTCTTCGGCCGTGAGGCGATCTCGCTGCTCGTCATCCTGCCGATCGCCCTTCCCGGGATCATCACCGGCATTGCGCTGCGCTCGGCCTTCAGCCTGTTCGATATCCCGTTCTCCGTCTGGACGATCGTGCTCGGCCACGCCACCTTCTGCGTCGTCGTCGTCTATAACAACGCCGTCGCCCGCTTCCGCCGCACGTCGGGCTCGCTGATCGAGGCCTCGATGGATCTCGGCGCCGATGGCTTCCAGACCTTCCGCCATGTCGTGCTGCCGAATATCGGCACGGCGCTCTTGGCCGGCGGCATGCTTGCCTTTGCACTGTCTTTCGACGAAGTCATCGTCACCACCTTCACCGGTGGGCAGCAATCGACGCTGCCGATCTGGATGCTGGAAGAGCTGATCCGCCCGCGCCAGCGCCCCGTCACCAACGTGGTCGCCATGGTCGTCGTGCTGGTTACCTTCCTGCCGATCCTCGCAGCCTATTACCTCACCCGCGACGGCGACCAGATTGCCGGCGCCGGAAAATAACCAGAGTGGGATGCCCCCATCCGCTCGCTGAACAAAAGGGAGAACATCATGGACACCCAAATGCTGATCGGCTCGCGCTTCGAAGTCGGCACGGAAACGGAAGAACACGTCCTGAACCCGAAGACGGGCGAAAAGGTGCTGGATCTGCCGGAAGCGTCGCTCGGCCAGGTCGACGCCGCCGTCGATTCCGCCGAAAAGGCCTTCAAGAGCTGGTCGCAGACGACGCCCGGCGAGCGCTCCTCCTACCTCCTGAAGATCGCCGACGCGATCGAGCGGGATGCGCAGGGTTTCGCGGCGCTGGAAGCGCTGAACTGCGGCAAGCCGATCAACGCCGTGCTCAACGATGAAATCCCGGCGATCGTCGATTGCTACCGCTTCTTTGCGGGCGCCGTGCGCAATCTGCACACACCCGCCGCCGGCGAATACCTGCCCGGTCACACCTCGATGATCCGCCGCGATCCGATCGGCATCGTCGGCTCGATCGCGCCCTGGAACTATCCGCTGATGATGATGGCCTGGAAGCTGGCACCGGCGATCGCCGGCGGCAACACCGTCGTCTTCAAGCCCTCCGAACAGACGCCGCTGACCGCGCTGAAGATGGCCAAGCTGCTCTCGGAAATCCTGCCCGAAGGCGTCGTCAACGTCATCCTCGGCCGCGGCGAGAGCGTCGGCAATGCGCTGATCAACCATCCGAAGATCGGCATGGTTTCGATCACCGGCGATGTCGCCACCGGCAAAAAGGTGTTGCAGGCCGCCGCCAAGACCGTCAAGCGCACCCATCTGGAACTCGGCGGCAAGGCGCCGGTCATCGTCTTCGACGATGCCGATATCGACGCCGTCGTCGCCGGCATCCGCACCTTCGGCTACTACAATGCCGGTCAGGACTGCACCGCCGCCTGCCGCATCTATGCCGACGCCAAGGTCTACGACAAATTCGTCGCCGACCTCTCCTCCGCAGTGTCCTCAATCAAGTTCAACCAAGCCGACGACACCGAAAACGAGATCGGCCCGCTGATCTCCAAGCGCCAGCGCGACCGCGTCGAAAGTTTCGTCGCGCGGGCTTCCGAGCACAAGCACATGGAAGTCACCACCGGTGGCAAGGCGTCCGGCGACAAGGGCTTTTTCTTCACCCCGACGGTCATCGCCGGCGCGACACAGCACGATGAGATCGTCCGCCGCGAAGTCTTCGGCCCCGTCGTCTCGGTCACTCGCTTCAGCGATGTCGAGGATGCCGTCACCTGGGCGAATGACAGCGACTACGGCCTCGCGTCTTCAGTCTGGACCAAGGATATCGGCCGCGGCATGAAGACGGCTGCCCGCCTGCAATATGGCTGCACCTGGATCAACACGCATTTCATGCTGGTCAACGAGATGCCGCATGGCGGCGTCAAGCAATCCGGCTACGGCAAGGACATGTCGGTCTATGCTTTGGAAGACTACACGGCGGTCCGCCACGTAATGATCAACCACGGATGAAATAACCCGAAGGGGTTATTGCAATAACATATTTGTGATACCAGGCCGCCGTGAACAACTACGGCGGTCTTTTTGTTGATATATTTCAATATTGCGCTGAACGAACATCTGCTCCATATTTGAGCAAAGCCTTGGCAATGGCCGCGGGGGGCTACGAAGGCTGATAAGTTTCAATGGCATCGGTAATTAATATTGCAGAACTCGAGCGCGCACTTGCCGGCTTGATGGATTCCGCATTGATGCCGGAGACTTGGGCCGGCACGCTGGAGGCGATCAGCCGCGCCACCGGTTCGGCCGGCGCGCACATCATGCCCGTGCGCGGAAAGTTCGAAGCTGGCGTGCTCACCACCCCCAATTTTCTGGAGGCCTTCGACGTCTATTTCGCCGAAGGCTGGTACAAGCGCGACTTTCGCGAGCGCGGTCTGCCGATCGGCCTCAGCAAGGGCGTGGTGATCGAGCACGACATCGCAAACAGCGCCGATTTCGAGCGCCAGGCTTTCTACACCGATTTCCTGGCGCGCTTCGGCCTGCGCTATTCTGCAATGGTCCTCTTCGAAATCAGGGGCAGCACCCTCAGCATCAATCTGCAGCGGGGCATGAACGACACGCCCTTCGACCGCTCTGATGAACCGCTGCTGCTCGCCATGCAATCCCGGCTCTCTGCCGCCGCGGAAATCGTCCGGACCCTCGATGCGGCAAAGGTCGGCGGCATGGGAGACGCCTTCGACCTCACTGCCGCCGCAGCAATCTTCTTCGACCGCAAAGGACGGATTACCTATCTCAACAGCCGGGCCGAAAAGCTACTCGATGACGAAGTCCGCGTCGCAGGCGGCGAGTTCTTCTCGGTGAAGCAGAGCGAGGCGGCGCAGCTGCAGCGGCAGGTCCTGTCGGCGGCCGATGGTGCGCTGTTCATCGATCTTCCCTCTGTCCGCATATCCCGAACCGGAAAGCCGCCGCTGGTCGCCCGCGTCCAGAAGCTTCAGGGCCTCGCCGCAGACCTCTTTGCCCATTCCAGCGTTGTCGTCCTGATCACCGACCTCGCCGAACGCGAGGGGCCGAGCATTGAGCTGCTGCGCAGCACCTTTGCACTCACACCGCAGGAAGCCACGGTGGCAAAACTGCTGCTTGACGGCTCCTCGCCGCGGGAGATCGCCACCATTTGCGGACTGCAATATGAAACGGCGCGCGGCTACGTCAAACGCGTACTCGCCAAGACGGGCACTCAACGGCAGGCGCAGCTGATCGCCCTGCTTTCAGGCCTGAAGTCTTAGGTGACCACCTGGGCACCATAGAGCGCCCATAGCTCCCAGCCGCCTTCCCAGATCATGTCGAGCGCCACATAGACGATGATGGCAAGACCGATCCAGCCGATCCAGCGGAAGCGGCTGAGCAGCTTGGCGACGAAATTCGACGCGACACCCATGAGCACGACCGAGAGAATGAGGCCGAAAACCAGCGCCGTCATGTTCGATTTCGCGGCACCCGCCACCGCCAGAACGTTATCGAGCGACATCGAGAGATCAGCGAAGATGATCTGCCCGATCGCCTGACGCAGAAGCTTCGGCTTGTGGGCATGATGCCCGGCCGCGTCATCGCCACCCTCTTCTTCGCCCGCCTCCCGAAGTTCCTTGAACATCGTCCAGCAGATCCAGAGCAGCAGGAAGCCGCCGATCAGGTTGATCCCTTTGATGACGAGCAGTTCGGCGGCGATGATGGCGAAGACGATGCGGATCACCGCGGCCGCGGCAATGCCCGCCACGATCGCCTTGCCGCGCAGCTCCGGCGCCAGACCGGCCGCCGCCATGCCGATGACAATCACATTATCCCCGGAGAGGATGATGTTGATCATGATGACTTCGAGATAGATGGAAATGACGGCGGGATCAAAGAAGGAGGACATCAAGGCACTTTCGTCGATGGGGCAAATCGATGAAAAAATCCCCACGCCTTCAGCGCGCCTGCAGCGCAGATACGCGGCAGATCGTGACCCTTAGGTATTGGGGGCTCTTCCTGGAAAAAGTTTGAAACAGATCAAGGCCCGGTTGAAAAGCCCTGCGACCGGCCGATGAAGGCAGATTGGAAAATCGCCTGTTATTTCAATCGATTTTATTATGCGACGGGAACAAATTGCTGTCTTCCGCGTCTTCTTCTGCGTCCAACACAGAGGAAACCTCCATGCTTAAGTGGGCTCTCATATTTTTCGTCATTTCGCTGATCGCCGGCTTCTTCGGCTTCTCGGGCATATCCGCTGCGACCGCGACGATCGCGCGCGTCCTCTTCGGCATTGCCCTGGTGATCTTCCTGATCTTCCTCGTTCTTGCACTGATGGCAGGACAGGCGATCCTCTAGCGCAAAAAGCGGCGAGCCTCAGAGCAGGCTCGCCCCGACATTGATCGCCAGCGCCAGGATTGTCGTGTTGAAGAGAAACGACAGCACGGCATGCAGCAGCGCGATCTTGCGCATGGTGCGCGACGACAGGCCGATATCGGCCGTCTGCGCGGCGACGCCGATGGTGAAGGAGAAATAGAGGAAGTCCCAATAGATGGGCTCCTCTATCTTATCGGGGAAAACCAGACCTTCAGCCTTGCCCCGCCCGCCGTAGAAGCGATGGGCATAGTGAATGGTGAAAAGCGTGTGCAGGAAAACCCAGGAAATCAGGATGGTGACGATCGCCGCCATCGCGCGTTCCAGCGCCACATCGGCTGGCGCGTCCTTCACCGAATGCAGCTCAAGACCGATGCCGGCAATGCTCGCAACTGCGGCGGCGATCGACAGGAACAGCACGAACGTATCGGAAAAATCGAGATCTTCGGAGCGGCGGCGGATATCCGAAACGGTCGCCCGCAGCATCTTGCGCCAGCTGATGGCGATGAAGACGATCGCCGTCACATTCCAGCCGACCAATACATTCTTGGCATTCACATCGCGCGACGTCAGCAGCAGGAAGACGGCAAACCCGGCAGCGAAGGCGATGATGAAACTGCCATGCCTGATTGCGTAGGTCATAAACCCGGAGCGCTTCCCGCCTGCCATTCCGCTTCTCCCGTCTCAGCTGCTGATATGAAACATGAAAAAGGCCCGGACACCATCGGCGTCCGGGCCTTTTCAAGGACTTGTGTAAAGGCCTTAGGCAGCAGCGAGCTGCAGTTCCTTCTGCACCATGCCGCGCAGCGTGCCGAGATCCTTGGCGAACGCGCGGATGCCTTCGGCGAGCTTTTCGGTCGCCATCGCATCTTCGTTCATCATCCAGCGGAACGTCTTTTCATCGACGCTGATCTTCGCGGCCGGCTTCACCGTCTCCGGCGACAGCTTGCGTTCGAGCTTGCCCTGGTCGTTCGACAGTTCGTCGAGCAGGTTCGGCGCAATCGTCAGGCGGTCGCAACCGGCCAGCGCTTCGATTTCACCGGCGCTGCGGAACGAAGCACCCATGACGATCGTCTTGATGTCGTTGGCCTTGTAGTAGTTGTAGATATCGCGAACGGAAACGACGCCCGGATCTTCCTCTGGCGTGTAGTCCTTGCCCGTCGACTTCTTGTACCAGTCGAGAATGCGGCCGACGAAGGGCGAAATCAGGAACACCTTGGCGTCAGCGCAGGCGACAGCCTGTGCCTTCGAGAAGAGCAGCGTCAGGTTGCAGTCGATGCCTTCCTTCTGCAGCACTTCGGCAGCGCGGATGCCTTCCCAGGTGGAAGCGAGCTTGATCAGGATGCGGTCCTTCTCGATGCCGCGTTCCTTGTAGCCGGCGATGATGCTGTGAGCCTTGTCGATCGAAGCCTTGGTATCAAAGGAAAGGTCGGCATCGACTTCCGTCGAGACGCGGCCAGGCACCAGCTTCGAGAGCGCGGCACCGACGGAGATCGCCAGGCGATCGGCAACGGCAGCCGAAACGGCCTCGGCGTTGCCGCCCTGCTTCTTGCCCCAGGCAACGCCTTCCTTGATCGCATCGGCAAACATCGGCGTGCCGAGTGCCTTCAGTACGATGCTCGGGTTGGTCGTGCAATCGACCGGCTTCAGGCGCGCCACCGCCTCGATGTCGCCGGTATCGGCAACCACCGTGGTTATCTCGCGGAGTTGGTCAAGCTTGGATGTCATGGTCAAAATCCTTTGTGACTGAGCTGCGAACCGGCGCGACCTTCGCCCGGAAAAGAGGTGATCTACGGAATGCTGACGTTCGTGTTGCAGGCGAAGAAGCGCGGCTCCATCACGGCTGTTGAGCTAACGGGAGTTGCACCGGCAATGTTCCGGGCCGGAGCGGAAAGAATGGCGCGATAATTCTGCGCAGGCAATGCCTGCGGCACCAAGGCCGGTCCTGACTTTCCGTATGCCCGCACACTGTCCTCCTCGGACGGACAAGAACGACGTCTCTCGCGGATAATATCGCAATTCCGTTCATCGAAAGTCAAGGACATTTGTGCATTTCAATTGACATAAGTGTCACACCCGTCATTATCGGCAGGAACAATGCGATGCCCGAGCGCCTTTCGCTTGCTGCAGGAAATTAGGGTGAAATTCTCGCGGGAGAAGATGTGGTCAAGCTGAAGCGCGGCACGCACACCGCCTATTCCGAAGCTTCCTCGTTGAGGCTCAGGGCGGCGTGGCTCTACTACAATCAGGGCCTCACGCAGAAGGACGTTGCCGAGCAGCTCGGCATCAGCCGCACCACCGTCATCCGCCTCCTCGACGAAGCGATGAAGCGCAGCGAAGTGCAGATCTGGATCAACGATTCGATCGGCGACTGTGTCGAGCTTTCGGTCAAGCTCGAGCGTGCCTACGGCCTTGACGAGGCAATCGTCGTGCCCTCCCCCGCAAACAGCGACGTCAATGCGCTGGCGAAAAGCGTCGGCTTGGCGCTCGGCCAGTTTCTCTCCGAAGCGATCCCCGACAATTACACGATCGGCGTCGGCTGGGGGCGGACGATGACCGCCTCGCTCTCCAGCTTCCGCTCGCCCCGGCGCGACAATTGCAAAGTCGTCTCGCTGCTTGGAGGCGTCGTTGCCGTGCATCAAACCAATCCGATCGATTACACCTGGCGGCTGGCGAGCCAGCTCGGCGCCGAGTGCTACATGTTCCTGGCTCCGCTACTGGTCGATTCCATCGAGACCAAACGCAACCTGATCGATAAATGCGGCCTGGACTCGATCTACCGGCTCGCCGAGAACCTCGATCTGGCGATCGTCTCCTGCGGCGATATCGGCCCGCATTCGACCTCGCTCTCCGAGGGATGGATTTCGAAGGCCGAGCTGCAGGAGCTTATCGACGCCGGCTGCGTCTGCGACACGATGTTCAATTTCCTCGACAAGGATGGAAATACCATCGATCACTCGATCAACAGCCGCGTCATGTCGGTCGATCTCGACACGTTGAAAAAGGCAAAGCACATCGTGCTCTCCTCCGGCGGCGCACACCGCGCCACCGCCATCCGCGCCACGATCAAGCGGATCGGCTGCAATACGTTGATCACCGACGAGAGCGCCGCCAACGCACTGCTGGAACTGGCCGAAGCCTGAACGCCCTCAGGCGTGCGCCGACTCCCAGCCGAGCATCGCCCGCTTGCGCGTCAGCCCCCAGTGATATCCCGTCAGCGCTCCGCTCTTGCCGAGTGCGCGGTGGCACGGCACGACGAAGGAGATCGGGTTGGCGCCGACAGCCGCACCGACGGCGCGCATGGCCTTCGGGCTGCCAATGTCGTTGGCGATGTCGCTATAGGTCACGGCCTTTCCGAAGGGGATCTTCAGCAGGCTTTCCCAGACCCGCACCTGAAAATCGGTACCAATCAGCACGACGCGAAGCGGCTGCTCGGATGACCATTTGCCCGGCTGGAAGATCCGCTCGGCATAAGGCGCCGTCGCCTGCCGGTCTTCGACATACTCGGCATTCGGCCAGCGGCAGGTCATATCCTCCAGGCAGGCCGCCTCGTCGCCGAGATCGCTGAAGGCGAGCCCGGCCAGCCCGCGATCGGTGGCCATTACAAGAGCGACACCGAAGGGCGAGGTGTGGAAACCGTAGCGAATGGTCAGCCCGCCGCCCCTTGCCTTCCACTCGCCCGGAGACATCGCCTCATGGGTGACGAACAGATCGTGCAGACGGCTGGGGCCGGAGAGACCGACCTCGAAAGAGGTCTCCAGCAACGGCAGCTCTTCCTGACGCAGCAGCCGCTTGGCGTGATCGAGCGTCACCGCCTGCAGGAAGGCCTTGGGCGAAAGCCCGGCCCAGCGCGTGAAGGTTTTCTGTAGTTGCGTCGGCGACTGGTTGAGGCGCGCGGCGATGTCTTCCAGCGAGGGCTGGTCGCGATAATCCTCGGTGATCAATTCAATGACCCGGCGAACGGTCTCGTAATCGGGACCATCAGGCGTGATGTCTCTGTTCAGATTTGCGATCATGTTCATCGTATTTCTCCTTGTATCAAGGAGATAATCAAGCGGGATCTGCGAAACCACCCGTTTCTTGCGCGGCTTTTCAGATCCGCTGCTTCACCGTCGCCAGCGCGCCCTTGAAGGCCTTGGCGAAACTTTCGCGATCGTCGGGATTGAGAAACGAGCCAATATCCGTGCGCCGCCCCTGCGCCGCAACATGCATGGAGAGAATGCCGATCTCCTCATGACGCCGCACCAGGAAGCGGGTCCAGAACGGATTGAAATGGTGTTCGATCATCTTGCCTGAAGGGGCAAACTTGCGGATCGCCACGTCGCTTCGCGAAACGGTGACTTCCTCCCGCGCACGTCCGGAGCGGTAGTTCAGCCAGAAAGCACCGTAGAGAAGCGCGAAATCGAGCCCAAAGAAGAAGCCGATCGGCCAAGCGCCCGTCACGACGAAGAATATTGCATGCATGAAGCAGACGGCGCCAGAGAGCACCAGCAGCACACGAAATCCCTTGCGGCCGAGTGACCGGTAGGGGAAGAGTTCGGCGGCGAAAACAGGCTGTTCGACCGCGCTGTCGGCGTTGCTTTCCGTCATGGCTGGTGAGTATAGATTGTCGATGGCCGAACCGAAACTCAAATCCGCTTCCCGCATTTCGCAAAACTCAAAAGTGATCGCCCGCCGCAAGACGGCAGCGGTCCGCAGCGCCTATTCCGAATCCGAACGGGAGGAGATTTTCCGCCGCTTCTCCATCCAGCGGCCGGAACCGAAGGGCGAGCTGGAGCATAGCAATCCCTTCACCCTGGTGGTTGCCGTGGCGCTCTCGGCGCAGGCGACCGACGCCGGCGTCAACAAGGCGACACGGGCGCTTTTCAAGGCCGCCGATACGCCGGAAAAGATGCTTGCCCTCGGCGAGGAAAAGGTCCGCGATTACATCAAGACGATCGGCCTCTATCGCAACAAGGCGAAGAACGTCATCGCCTTGTCGCAGATGCTGGTCGATGAGTTCGGCGGTGTCGTGCCGCAGACGCGCGAAGAGCTGATCCGCCTGCCGGGCGTCGGCCGCAAGACCGCGAATGTCGTCCTCTCCATGGCATTCGGCCAGGCGACGATGGCCGTCGATACGCACATCTTCCGTATCGCCAATCGCATCAGGCTCGCGCCCGGCAAGACGCCCGATGAGGTCGAAGAGCGGATGATGAAGGTGGTGCCGAAGCAATATCTCTACCACGCGCACCACTGGCTGATCCTGCATGGCCGCTATACCTGCAAGGCGAGACGCCCCGAATGCGAGCGCTGCGTCATCGCCGATATCTGCAAGTCTGCCGAGAAGACGTGGGACATCCCCGCGCCGCTCGTCGAGCTACCGCCGCAGATGATCGGCGAGGCCGTCGACTAGGCCGGCGATCGCCTGTTCGTAATCTGCCCGCACCCCACCCTGCTCGATCTCGATCGCAGCACGGTCGAAGGCGGCCGACAACAATGCCGTCAGCGGTCCCAGCTGCGCCGCCGCGGCGGGCAGCATCGCCGCCAAACCCCGGCGCAGGCTTTCCTCCGCATTCTCCCGGTCGATCGCCGAAGCCTCGGCGCCGAGAACCGCTGGCGCCTCCAGCAGCAGCAGCCGTGTACGTCCCTCCGCCGCCATGGCATCGAAATAGGCCGATGCACCCGTGAGCAGTGCATCCCTTGGAGATCCCGCATCCGCCGAGCGGCTCTCGATCTCCTCCGCCACTTTTTCTGCCTCCAGCTCGATGACCGCCCGGAACAGCGCCCGCTTGTCTTCGAAATGGTGATAGAGAGCCCCCCGCGTCACGCCCGCCGCCGAGACGATGTCCGGCGTCGCGGTCTCGGCATAGCCTTTGTCGACAAAGAGGCGGCGCGCAGCCGCGATCAGTGCCTGCTGCGTCTGTTCGGTTCGTTCGCGATTGGTCCTAGTCATATCACCTATTTACATACACACTGCATGTATGTTAAATGAAAAAACATACAATCTGTACGTAAATTGAAAAGGAGCAATGAAATGAAATCGACGAGCTATTATCCGGTCATCATGACCGGCGACGTGGCGGCAACGGCGGCTTTCTACATGACGCATTTCCACTTTCGGGCGCTTTTCGAAAGCGACTGGTATGTCCACCTGCAATCCGCCGAAGACGAGCGGATCAACCTCGCGATCCTGGACGGCAGCCACGAGACCATCCCCGAGCAGGCGCGCGGCAGGGTCTCCGGCCTGCTTCTGAATTTCGAGGTCGAGGATGTCGATACCGTCTACGCGGCCTGCAAGGCGGCCGGGTTGCCGATCATGCGCGATTTGCGTAACGAGGATTTCGGCCAGCGGCACTTCATCACCGCCGACCCCAACGGCGTGCTGATCGACATCATCAAGCCGATCCCGCCGAGCGCTGAATTCGCCGCCATGTACGACGCCTCGGCCCTGCCCGCCTAACCTAACCTCTGAAGGCCGGATCCTTCTGCGACACCAGCTTATGCAGGTGCACCATCATGCCCGCGGCAAAGAGCGGTGTCAGAAGATTGAGAAACGGCACGGCAAGGAAGGCCGCGATGACAAGGCCGCCCAGGAAGACCGTCGATCCGTGCTTTGCCCGGAAGGCGCGGGCCTCCTCGGGCGGCCGGAAGCGCATCGCCGCAAACTCGAAGAATTCCCGCCCGAGCAGGTAGCCGTTCACCACGAAGAAGGCGATCAGATTGACGCCGGGGATGAAGAGCAGAAACAACGCGATGATATTACCGAGGATCACCACGCCGAGGAACTTGATCGAACTCGTCAATGCCGGCCCAAGCGGCATTGCCGTGCCCGGCCGGTCGTTCGGATAATCGCGCTTCTCCACAACCTCGGCAACGTCATCCAGAAACAGACCGGCAATCAGCGCCGTCACCGGAGACAGAAGAAGGGCAAGGCCGAGCGCCAGCCCAAGACCGGCGAGAATGGCTAAGACGAAGCTCAGCCATCCCGCCCATTCCGGCATCTGTGGAAAGAAACCAGCAATCCAGGGAAAGAGCAGCGTCGCAAACAGGCTGCGCAGCACGAACCACAGCCCGACCAGCACCAGAAGCGTCAAACCCAGCACCTTCCAGAACACCGAGCGTGTTTCGGGAGCAAGCAGGTTGCGGAAGGACAGGCGGGCGGCGTCAAGGATCATGCGTGGCGTCTCCGTGGTTTGACCCAGGATGTAGGAATCCCCGCGCAGAACGGCAAGCCGAAATAAAAGTACATGCAGCAATGGAAAACTTGTCTGCAATTGAACACTAATATATACTGGAAAATATTCGATCTAAACTTGAGCCTGAGACGCAGCTTCCGGAAATAGTTGCAAACGGCAAGTCTCGCCCGCGCGCATCCGCAAGACGCGTTTTCGCCAGTGAGGGCCCGTTGCGTGGAAGACTTCGTCCAGAAGCTCAGGCATTACGTGAAGTCCGGCACGCCAGCGGAGCGCCGGATCGCGAAGTATTTCACCGAGCATCTGAACGACCTGCCCTTCGAAACCGCGGCCTCCGTGGCCGACCGGCTGGATCTCAGTCCAATGACGGTCGGGCGCTTCCTGCGGGCGCTCGGCTATCAGGGCCTCGACAGCGTCAAGATCCATATCCGCGAAACGGCGGTCACATCGCCGGTTCAGTTGCAGACCTCGCTCAACGAGCTGCAAACCGATGCATCGAGCGGCAAGCCGTTGGCGCTGCTGGTCACCGAACAGATCCAGGCGATGCACCATATCTACCACCTGACCGCGCAGCCCCAATGGGCTGAGGCGGCGTCGATGATTTCAAGCGCCCGTGAAGTCTTCATCGCCACCCATGTACGCTTGACCGGTTTCGCTTCGCATTTTGCCCAGCGCCTTACCCACGCCCGCGATGGCGTTCGTGCGCTCGATGGATCGGGGAGCCGCTTTGCCGAACTATTCGCCCGACAGACCGGCGAAGGCGCCCTGCTCGTCATTATCGATTGCCGGCGCTTTGCCCGCGCCAGGCTACTTGCCAGAACAGCAAGGCGCTACGGCTACCGGGTGGTGCTGATCACTGCGGAAAACAATGACTGGATGCCGGAACAGTCGAACATCATGCTGACACTGCCGCCGTCACGCGTGCCGGACGAAGACAACCTGCCGCCGCTGATGGCACTGCTCGATTGCCTTTCGGAAACGGTGATTGCTGCGGCCGGCGACGAGGCCTTCCAGCGCGAACGCCGCATGGCGGAATTCGGCGCCATCCTCGGCGAAGGCCGCGGCGGAGGCTAATCCATCGCCTCCAGTTCGGCGCGATGCCGGTACATGGCCAACAGCCGCCGGTACTCGCGGTCGTACATCGCCCGCTTGGCCGCGTTCGGGCTGCGTTCGTCGCCGCCGGGATACATCGCCGTACCGGCCGCTGCTAGATCCTTGTGTAATCCGCAGGCGGCGGAAGCCGCTATCGCCGTACCGAGCAGGACGGCTTCGTTCATCTTTGGCACCACGACCTTACATCCCGTCGCGTCGGAATAAAGCTCCATCAGCACCGGGTTCTTCACGTGGCCGCCGGCCACATGCAGCGTATCCGGAACGTAGCCGTATTCTTTCATCGTCTCGAGGATATGGCGGATACCAAGTGCAATCCCGACGGCAGTCCGCCAATAGAGCGCGCAAAGACCGTCGAAGGAGGTATCGAGCGTCAGCCCGCTGACAACGCCGACGGCGTGGGGATCTGCAAGCGGCGAGCGGTTGCCATGAAAGTCAGGCAGTACGAAGATCCTGGCGCCAAGCGCATCGTCGCCTTCTTCAGCACGGAGCTGAGCGACACGGGCTGCGATCTTCTGATGCAACGCCGCCGTCGGCTCGCCGCCGGCCGCATGCATGCGCACGATATGATCAAGCAGGGCGCCGGTCGCCGACTGGCCGCCTTCGACAAGCCAGGACTGCGGAAACACCGCTTCGTAATATGGGCCCCACATGCCGTGGCTCGGCCGCCGTTCGCGCGAAAACGAAACGATGCAGCTTGATGTGCCTGCAATCAGCGCCAGCTGGCGTTCAAGTTCGCGCGGGTCGGCCGCATAGCCGCCGAGTGTGCCAAGCGCACCGGCATAGGCATCGACCATCCCGGCCGCAACATGGCAGGCGGTCGTCAGCCCCAGCGCCGAGGCAGCCTCCTGCGTCAACGTCCCGACGCTGGAACCGACCGGCACCGTTTCATCGGGCAAGTGCCCACGCTCGAGCAGATCGTCGAGACCGATCTGCGCCAGGAAGTCCTTCCGCCAGCCGTCTTTCTCATGCGACAGATAATTCCACTTTGCCGTCAGCGTGCAGCGTGAGCGCGCCAGCGATCCGGTCGCCTTCCAGGTCATGAAGTCGGCAAGATCGAAGAAGTAGCCGGCATTCATCCAGGTGCCCGGCAGCTTCGTCTTCAGCCACATCAGCTTCGGCATCTCCATCTCGGGAGACATGAAATGCCCGGAATGTTCGAGAACGGCATGCTGCGTCGCCGTGCAGAAATCCGCTTCCTGCAGCGCCCGGTGATCCAGCCAGACGATGGTATCGAACCGCCTTTCGCCGCCGGTCGAAACAGAAATCTGCCGCCCCTCGACATCGCGCACGACAAGCGAACACGTCCCGTCAAAGCCGATCGCACCGATCGAAGCAGGCGCCACGCCGGACTGCTCAACGGCCTTGCGGACCGAGATGCAGACGGCGGACCAGATATTTTCGGAATCGTGCTCGGCGTGGTTTTCGCGCGGCCTGTTCATGATGATTGGATGCTCGGCCTTGCCCAGCAACCGGCCGCCGGCATCGAAGACGCCGGCGCGCGCACTGCCGGTGCCAACATCCACCGCAACCACGTGATCATGCATCAGGGGTGCATCCCATCCAGCTTTTGTTTCTGGATAAGGTGGAGCAATTCAGGCATTACGTCAAACACGGCTTCGGGCGAAAGCCGGTCAAGTTCAGCACGATAGCCCTCGAAATTGGCGTGGGAACCGCCTGTAAAGGCAAAGACGCGCATACCGGCGGCCTTTGCCGCCTCAATGCCCGCCGGGCTGTCTTCGATCACCACGCAATTCTTCGGCTCGACCTGCATTTCACGCGCTGCATGCAGAAAAAGGTCCGGTGCCGGCTTGCCGTTTTTCACCATGCTGGCGCTAAAGATATTCGGCAGCTTGCCGATCAGCCCGGTGACGGAAAGTGAAAGCTTGATACGCTCGACTTGGCTCGACGAGGCGACACAGCAGGGAATATCGAGCGCGTCGATGGTCTCACCGATGCCTTCGATCGGCTTCAGCTCCTTGCGGAACCGGCCATAAAGATCGACCCGCATCCGCTCGAGAAACTCCTCGCCGGCATGGACGTGATAGTCGCTCTTCATCGTTTCGATGACAGTCGCGAGGCTCTTGCCGAGGAAGCGGCCATAGACCTCGTCTTCAGTGATCGGCACGCCGAGATCGTTCATCGCCTTGACGAGAACGTTGACGGAAATCGGCTCGCTATCGACGAGCACGCCGTCGCAATCGAATATGACCAGCCGTGTCTCAGCATCAGTCATGGAAGACCAACCATCGTTCTAGGACGCATGACCGTCCTGCATCCCGCCAGGCGGCAACGGCGGCATGTGCCGCCGTCATATCTGCTTACACTGCAAGCTTGCCGTCGAGATAGAGCTGCAGCGTCTCGCGAGTGCCCTTTTCCCACAGCGTTTTCAGGGCATGGGCGAAGCGCTTGCGGAAGAGCTCCGATTTCGCGACTTCGCCGAAGATATCGTCAAAGGCGAGGAAGGCCGCCGGATCGTCCTTGGCCTTGATCGCCGCCGCATGCAGGCGGTCGGCGCTGGCATCGTTGAAGACGATGTCCTTGCCGCTGTCTGTCTTGCCGGCGAAGTAGCGGCACCAGAGCGCCGAGACCAGCGAGAGACCGACCACGTCCCGGCCCTGGCTAAGATTGTCGAGCGTCGAGGGCAGGATGAATTTCGGCTGCCGGTTGGAACCGTCCTGCGCCAGACGCGGGATGGTGTCGGCGATCTTCGGGTTCAGCAGGCGGCGCTCGATCAGCTCGAAATAGTCCTGCAGCGAGGTATTAGGTACCGGCGGCACGATCGGGATGATCTCGTCCCTCTCGAGCTTCGCCAGGAAGGCGCGGATCAGCGGATCTTCCATGGAATCGTGAACGAAGTGGATGTCCATCAGCGCTGCCGGATAGGCAATCGCCGCATGGCCGCCGTTCAGGATGCGGATCTTCATATGCTCGTAAGGCGTGACATCGGGCACGAAGGTGACGCCGACCTTCTCTAGCGCGGGGCGGCCCGCGGTGAACTTGTCTTCCAGCACCCACTGCTTGAATTCCTCGCAGTAGACGGGCCAGTTGTCCTCGATGCCGAACTGATCCTTCAGCAGGTCGATTTCACGCTGACCGGTTGCCGGCGTGATGCGGTCGACCATGGCATTCGGGAAGGCGACATTGGCCTTGATCCAATCGGCAAAGGCAGGATCGGACAGCTTCGCCGTACCGACGACGGCATTGGTCGTGACCACGCCATTATGCGGAATGTTGTCACAGGACATCACCGTAAACGGAACGATGCCCTTGTCCTTGCGCGCCTTCAGACCGGCGACGATCAGGCCGAACACGGTCTTCGGCTCGGACGGATTCTTGCCGTCGGCGGCGATTGCTGGATGCTCCGGATTGAATTTGCCGGACGCGTCGATGAAATAGCCGCCCTCGGTAATCGTCATCGAGACGATGCGGATGGAGGGATCCGCAAGCTTGGCGATGATCGCCTTGGAATCGCCGACCGGCAGGATGTCGATCATTGGTCCGGTGACCCGGGCCGCCGTCTTGTTGTTGTCCTGCTCGACCACCGTCGTCAGGAAATCCTGCGCCGCGAGCTTTTCGCGCATTGACGCATCCGACGGCAGCATGCCGGCGCCGACAAGCGCCCAGTCGTGATCCTGCCCCTCGTTGAAGAGGTCGTCGAGATAGATCGCCTGATGGGCGCGATGAAAATTGCCGACGCCGAAGTGCACGATGCCGGCTGAGAGCGACGCCCGGTCATAGGCCGGAACCGTGGCCGTCTTGGCCGCCTCGGTAAGCGTTGCCAGCGATAGTTTGCACGTCATGATACAGTCCTCTTGAGGTCTTCCGGAGCGGCCTCCCACTCCAGGTCTCGGCGGACCGAGCACCGCGCCCGCTCCGCATGGCCACCCCGGCCCGGTCTCGCCCTATATAGCGATACCGCCCTCGTTGAATTTGTGGAGCCGCGCCTTGTCGGGCGTGACGTAGACGGTGTCGCCAGCCTTGGCTGCAAAGTCTCCACCACCGCGCGCCGTCATCGGGCCGATACCGTCGACATCGATATGCAGGAAGGTGTCGGAGCCGAGATGTTCAGCAACCGTGACCCTGCCCTTCCACTGACCGCTTTCCATCGACAGCGCCACATGCTCGGGACGGACGCCGATCGTATGGGCGCCGAGCTGTGCTGCGTTCTGCCCGGTGATGAAGTTCATCTTCGGCGAACCGATGAAGCCGGCGACGAAGAGGTTGCGCGGGCTTTTGTAGAGCTCCAGCGGCGAGCCGACCTGCTCGATATTGCCGCGGTTGAGAACGACGATCTTGTCGGCCATGGTCATGGCTTCCACCTGGTCGTGGGTGACATAGATCATCGTCGTCTTCAGCTGCTGGTGCAACTCGCTGATCTCGAGGCGCATGTTGACGCGCAGCGCCGCATCGAGGTTCGACAGCGGTTCGTCGAACAGGAAGGCCGACGGCTGGCGAACGATGGCGCGGCCGATGGCGACACGCTGGCGCTGGCCGCCCGAAAGCTGACGCGGCTTGCGCTCCAGATAGTCGGTCAGGTTCAGCACGCGTGCCGCGTCCGCCACCTTGCGGTCGATCTCGGCCTTGTCCATGCCCGCCATCTTCAGCGGGAAGGCGATGTTGTTGCGCACGCTCATATGCGGATAAAGCGCATAGGACTGGAACACCATCGCCAGCCGGCGTTCGGACGGCGCCTGCTCGGTCGCGTCCTTGCCGTCGATGACGATCTTGCCGCCGCTGACATCCTCGAGCCCGGCGATCAGCCGCAGCAGCGTGGACTTGCCGCAGCCCGATGGTCCGACGAAGACGACGAACTCGCCGTCCTTGATCTCGAGGTCGATCGAAGGGATGACCTTGGCTTCGCCGAAGACCTTCGAGACTTTCTGAAGGGTAATGCTGCCCATGTTTCTCTCCCTGTCGTCTTATTTCACCGCGCCGAAGGTCAGGCCGCGGACGAGTTGTTTCTGCGAGAACCAGCCGAGGATCAGGATCGGGGCGATCGCCATGGTCGATGCTGCCGAGAGCTTGGCGTAAAACAGGCCCTCGGGGCTGGAATAGGAAGCGATGAAGGCCGTCAGCGGCGCTGCCTTGGAGGCAGACAGGTTGAGGGTCCAGAAGGCTTCGTTCCAGGCCAGGATGATGTTGAGCAGCAGCGTCGAGGCAATGCCGGGAATGGCCATCGGCGTCAGCACATAGATGATTTCCTTGGCGAGCGAGGCACCGTCCATGCGGGCCGCCTCGAGGATCTCGCCGGGGATTTCCTTGAAGTAGGTATAGAGCATCCAGACGATGATCGGCAGGTTGATGAGCGTCAGCACGATCACCAGGCCCATGCGGCTGTCCAGCAGTCCGGTGTTGCGGAACATCAGATAGATCGGGATGAGCGCGCCGACCGGCGGCATCATCTTCGTCGACAGCATCCACATCAGAACGTCCTTGGTCCGCTTGGTCGGCGAAAACGCCATGGCCCAGGCGGCCGGAATGGCGATGATCAGGCCGAGCAGCGTCGAGCCGAAGGAGATGATCACCGAGTTCATGAAGTGGCCGAGATAGTTCGACCGGCTCTGCACTTCCGCATAGTTCTCCGTCGTCCAGTGGAAGAACAGGAACTGCGGCGGCGAGGCGATCGCATCGGCTTCCGACTTGAAGCTCGTCAGGAACGTCCAGAGGATCGGGAAGAAGATCAGGATCCCCAGCGTCCAGGCGATCGCGGTCATGATGACCTTGCGCTGTGTGGTGACTTTGCGGGCCATCTTACGCCTCCAGGTTCTTGCCGACGAGGCGGACAAGGAAGATCGCGACGATATTGGCGAGGATGACAGCGACGATACCGCCTGCCGAAGCACCGCCGATATCGAACTGCAGGAGCGCCTGGACATAGACCAGATAGGTCAGGTTGGTGCTCTGCGTGCCGGGGCCGCCATTGGTGGTGACGAGGATTTCGGCGAAGACCGAAAGCAGGAAGATCGTCTGGATCAGGATGACCACGGTGATGGCGCGCGCCATATGCGGCAGGACGATATAGATGAATTTCGAAACGACACCCGCACCATCCATTTCGGCGGCTTCCTGCTGTTCCTCATCGAGTGACTGCAGTGCCGTCAGCATGATCAGCGTGGCAAACGGCAGCCACTGCCAGGCGACGATCAGGATGATCGAGAAAAGCGGCGCATTGGCCAGCCAGTCGTAAGGCTGCAATCCGAGCGCCTTGGCGAGATGCGCGAAGAGCCCGTTGACCGGGTTCATGAACATGTTCTTCCAGACAAGCGCTGCCACCGTCGGCATGACGAAGAAGGGCGCGATGACCAGGATGCGAACGATGCCCTGCCCGTAGATATCCTGGTTCAGCAGGATCGCGAAGGCGATACCGCCGACGACCGTGATCAACAGGACGCCGAGCACCAGCAGCAGCGTATTTGCCAGAGCGGAGAAGAAGGCCGGATCCGTCAGGAAGTACTGATAGTTCAGGAAGCCGACAAAGCTTTCCATGCCCGGGCTGAGCAGATTGTAGTTCAGCAGCGAGAAGTAGATCGTCATCGCCAGCGGGATGAGCGACCACAGCAGCAGGAGAATGACCGAAGGTGCCATCATCATGCGCGCGGCTGAGCGGGTGTGTAACGTTGCCATGGCAATTACCGATCATGTCTGGAGTGGCGAACGGCTGCAGGGCAGCAAAGAAAAAAAGGGGCCGCCGATGCAGTTCGGGCAATTCGGCGGCCCAGTTGAGTGGAATGTCAAGCATTCCAACCCGTTCTCAGGAGGTTATTACTTGATGTAACCAGCCTTGGTCATTTCACGCGTGGTCAGCTGCTGTGCGCTCTGGAGAGCCTGGTCGACCGAAAGCTGGCCGGCAAGCGCTGCGGAGAACTGCTGTCCAACGGCCGTACCGATGCCCTGGAATTCCGGGATCGCCACGAACTGGACGCCGACATAGGGGACCGGCTTGACGGTCGGCTTGGTCGGGTCAGCCGAGTTGATGCTATCAAGCGTCATCTTCGCGAAAGGTGCTGCCTTCTGGTAATCGGCATTCGCATAGAGCGAAGAACGGGTACCGGGAGGTGCATTCAGCCAGCCTTCCTTTGCAGCGACCAGCTCGGTGTAGTGCTTGCTGGTAGCCCAGGCGACGAACTTTTCAGCCGCTTCGACCTTCTGCGAGCCTGCCGGGATGGCGAGGTTCCAGGCCCAGAGCCAGTTGCCGCGCTTGCCGAGGCCCTTGTCCGGAGCCAGAGCGAAACCGACCTTGTCGGCAACCTGCGATTCCTTCGGGTTGCTGACGAAGGATGCTGCCACGGTGGCATCGATCCACATGCCGCACTTGCCGGTCTGGAAGAGCGCCAGGTTTTCGTTGAAGCCGTTGGAAGAAGCACCCGGAGGGCCGGCTTCCTTCATCAGGTTGACGTAGAAGTTCAGCGTGTCCTTCCACTCGGGCTGGTCGAACTGCGGCTTCCACTGCTCATCGAACCAGCGTGCGCCGAAGGAATTCGACATGGCCGTCAGGAACGCCATGTTTTCGCCCCAGCCGGCCTTGCCGCGAAGGCAAATGCCGTAGACTTCCTTGTCCTTGTTGGTGATCTTCTTCGCAGCGTCTGCGATGAAATCCCAGGTCGGAGCGTCGGGCATCTTGAGACCGGCAGCTTCGAACAGGTCCTTGCGGTACATGACCATCGAGCTTTCGCCGTAGAACGGCGCTGCATAGAGCTTGCCGTCTGCAGTCAGACCGCTGCGGATTGCCGGCAGCAGGTCGTCGGCATCGTAGTCGGCGCCGAGATTGTCGAGCGGCAGAAGCCAGCCCTGCTTTGCCCAGATCGGAACTTCGTAAGTGCCGATCGTCAGAACGTCATACTGACCGCCCTTGGTGGCGATGTCAGTGGTGACCTTCTGGCGGAGCACGTTCTCTTCGAGCGTGACCCATTCCAGGTCGATGTCGGGATTGGATTTTTTGAAGTCATCCGTCAGCTTCTGCATACGGATCATGTCGCCGTTGTTCACGGTCGCGATTGTGAGCGTTTCAGCCGAAGCCATGCCCGCAAACGCCAGTGCCGAGCAGGCGCCCAGCAGAAGAGTTCTCAATGTCATATCTTCCTCCCAGAAGATGAGTGTGAGCATTCGCTTTGCTCATGGGCAATTACTCACAGGAGGTTACAGAATGTCAATCCGCATTCGTTGCTGCGGTAGCGAAAGGGACACTTATGGCGTTGATTTAAAACAAAATAATTTTTGCTCAGGCTGTGAGCAAAAACTCGGCAGTTGCCTCATCGGTGATCAAAGCGTTGATCTGGCGGCCGACGATGGCGGCTCGTATCGCCTTGAATTTGCGCTTTCCCTTGGCGATTCCGATGACGGTGGATGAGTCGCGCGGCGGGATCGGCGCCGAGGCAACGCGCTCGTTGATCGGGTTGTCGAGAAGCTTCCCGTCACCGTCGAAAATCCAGCCACAGATCTCGCCGACGGCGCCATTGCGCATCAGCTCCATCATCTCGTCCTTCTCGAGAAAACCATCGACGCAGAGCGGACCATCGATGCCGAGCTCCCCGATACCGACGAAGGTGACATCCGATTGCGAGCTGATCTCCAGCGTCGAGCGCACCAGCTGCTGGCTGTGCAGCATTTCACGCTCTTCCGCCGACGTAACGAGAACCGGCAGCGGCATCGGGAAATGCCGCGCCTTCACGGCATCGGCCATGCTGAAAATCACGTTGTAATAGGCCGCCGACCCATCGGGCGTGATGTTGCCGGTCAGGGAGACGATGCGGTGTTCGGGACATTCGAGCTGCGGCAGCTGATCGACGGCCGCTTTCAACGTACGGCCGGTACCGACGGCAAGCACGATCGGCTCGGGCCGCTTCAGCCAACGCTCGATTTCCGCAGCCGCCGCCTCGGCAATGCCGATCGTCGTTGAAGAAGAGCCTGGATCGCTGGGCACGATTTCCACATAACGCAGATCGAATTTCTTGCGCAGCTGATTGCCGAGTTCGAGACAGGCGGCGATCGGATGATCGAGCCGCACCTTGATCAGTTTCTCGGCAACGGCAAGCGAAACGAGACGCTGCGCCGACTGGCGCGAGATGCCCATCGTCGAAGCAATCTCATCCTGCGTCCGGCCCGCGACATAATAGAGCCACCCTGCTCGCGCCGCGTCATCCAGCCGTCCCGGAGTATCGGTTCTCTTTGCCATCTAGCTTCTACCGCGCAAAATAAGCCGGCGTTTTACCGGGTGAATATGACCATGAATCTCTAATGCGCCAGATCAAAACAAAAATGGGCAAATGTCGAGTGTGTTGAAGAAATGCGTGACAGATTTCGTCTTGGCGACCTGTCAGGCAAACCAGTTGGCGATAACGAAAGCTGCCGCCTTGATGATCCCGTAGACCATACCGCCGACGACGGTCGCCGATAGTCCGGCAGCGATCACGCCGAGGATGACGAACAAGCCGTCGCGGCCGAGAATACCGAAGGAGAACAGGCAGATCGCCAGCGCCGGCAGCATATTCCCAAGCGGGATCGGCAGCGTCAGGATGATCGCCATCACCAGACAGAGGAAGCCGGAAAGATATTCCGCCGGCGGCTCGACAAGCACCGAAAGCCGCGGCTTCAGCATCCGCTCGGCGAAAGCCAGCTTCCGATGAATACGCGAAATGATCGCTTCGAAATCCTCGCGGCGCATCGACCGGTCAGCGATCACCTTCGGCAGCCACGGTTTGAGACCGAAGGTCAGCTGTGCCGCGAGAAAGAGCAGCGGCGCTCCGAGGATCGCCGAGGTCCCGGGCGGCGTCGGCACGAGGTTCGGCAGCGCGAAAACCAGCATCAGAGCGCCGATCGCCCGGTCGCCCATCGTTTCGAAAATATCCCGGATGGAGATGCGCTCGCGCGAGCGGTCACTGGCCATCTGCCTGAGAATTGCCGACAGGCGGCGCGCCCTCGGCCGTGGATTACGCGGCAGGCGCCCCCGCGCCATATCCATGCTTTCGATCGTCATAAAACCCCGGAAATTCGATTTCGTGTGCTTGATACCATCCAAATATGAACCTTCTCTGCTGAATGTGCCGCCATCATGACGGCGGCGCTTCTCGATCGCGGCCATTGCAAGGCCATTTTTCGCCGTCACGCCATGCTTGACCCCCGCCAGCGCCAGGCGCTACTCATTCTCCAGGGAGAAATTGCGTGCGAATTCTGTTGGTTGAAGACGATGGAATGATTGGCGAGGCGGTGCGCGACCATGTGGCCGCCGCTGGCCACGCCATCGACTGGATGCGCACGATCGGCGACGCGCAGGCGGCGGAAAAATCGGTCGATTACGGGCTGATCCTGCTCGACCTGCAGCTGCCGGATGGTACAGGCATCGAGTTCCTAAAGGCGCTGAGGGGACGCGGCAAGACCGTGCCCGTCATCATCCTGACGGCGCGCGACCAGATATCCGACCGCATAGAGGGTTTGAATGCCGGTGCCGACGATTATCTCGTCAAGCCGTTCAATCTCGGCGAACTCGAAGCCCGCATCATGGCGGTCGCCCGCCGCTACGGCGCCAATCCGCACCCGATCATCAAGATCGCCGATATCGAGATCGATCGCCCCCAGCACAAGCTTGCGGTCGCTGGTGAGTCGATCGTTCTGACCAGCCGTGAATGGGCCGTGCTCGATCTGCTGGTTGCCCGGCCCGGCGCGATCGTGCCCAAGGATCGGATCGAAGAGGCGCTCTACGCTTTCGGATCGGAAATCGAGAGCAACACCGTCGAAGTCTATGTCAGCCGGCTGCGCAAGAAGATCGGCAAGGACCGCATCCGCACCGCCCGCGGCATCGGCTACACATTGGGCGAAGCATGAGACGCGAACCGAGCATTACCCGGCCGCTGATCCTGGCGCTGACCAGTATCGTCGTGCTCTTCTGGCTGATTGCCATCGGCCTCAGCATTCGCGTCATGCAGCACGAGTTCTCGGAGATCTTCGACAGCGCCCAGGAAGAAACGACGCAGCGGCTGCTGGCACTGATCGTCGACGACCTCGACCAGCGCACCGTCACCGATCCGCGCAGCGTCGCGATGCTGAATACGGCCGCCAGCCGCGAATATCTGACCTATCAGCTGCGCGACAAGACCGGCAAGGTCGTGCTGCGTTCCAATGATGCGCCGGCCGAGCCGTTTAGCTCACCGCTCACCCACGGATTTCACGACACACAAACCCACCGGATCTATACCGAGGCGACAGCCGATGGCGCTCTGTTCATGCAGGTCGCGGACCGCTTTGGCAATCGCCGCGAGGCCGTGCGGGAAAGTGCTGCCACCCTTCTCTGGCCCCTCATCGTGCTGATCCCGGCAAGTATTTTCGCCGTCTGGTTCGTGGTCGGCCGCGCGCTGAAACCGATCGAAACGTTGCGCCAGGACATTGCCACCAAGGACGGTGGCAACATGGCGCCGATCGAGAGCGGCCGCCTGCCGCGCGAGATCAAGCCGATCGGCCGTTCCGTCAATCTGCTGCTGGCTAGGCTGAGGTCGGCGCTGGAAGCCGAGCGCGAATTCACCGCCAACAGCGCCCACGAACTCAGAACCCCGATCGCGGGCGCCCTGGCGCAAACGCAGCGGCTCGCCGAAGAGCTTCCGCCCGGCCCAGTGCGGCAGCGGGCCAAGCAGGTGGAGACCTCATTGGTCAATCTCGGCCGCCTCGCGGAAAAATTGCTGCAGCTCTCCCGCGCCGAAGCCGGCATCGGCAAGAGCGACGTAGCCTCCGACCTGAAGCCGGTGCTCGACATGCTGATGACCGACTATGCCCGCGACAGCCGCACTGATGGCCTCATCGCCTATGAGGCCCGAAACGGCGCAACGCTTGTGCGCAACGCCGACGTCGATGCCTTCGGCATCGTTATCCGCAATCTGGTCGAAAACGCCCTCTCTCATGGAGACCCCGGGCAGGAGGTTTCGGTCTCACTGGATGGGGAAGGCACCATTCGCGTGGTCAACGACAGTCCGGTGATTTCTGCGGCAGACCTCGGCAATCTCAAGCGGCGCTTCCGCCGGGGGGCGACCAACGCGCCGGGATCTGGTCTCGGCCTCGCGATCGCCGACCGCATCACCACCCAGATGGGCGGGACGCTGGAACTGCTGTCACCGGCAAGCGGCAGGCAATCCGGCTTCGAAGCGCGGGTCACGCTCCCTGCATAGGGCTTGCAAATCCACGCAAACGATGCGAGCAGACGCCAGTAATCGCGAGGCGGCAAGACATGATCATTTCCTTCGACATCGGCGGCTCGGCCATCAAGGGCGGCATTGCCCGCTCCGAAGCGGACATCACCCCCATGGGCCGCAAGCCGACCCCCAAGGACGACTTCGCTGCCTTCGTCGAGACTATCCGCAGTTTCATCACGGAAAGCGGCGAACAGCCCTCGCGCGTTGCGCTTTCAATTGCCGGTGTCGTCGATCCGGATACTCAGCGGCTCACCTGCGCCAACATTCCCTGCATTCACGGCCGCGATCTCGCAGCCGAGCTGGAGGCGGAACTCGGCCTGCCGGTGCTGATCGCCAATGATGCCGATTGTTTCGCCATGGCAGAGGCCGAACTCGGAGCAGGACGTGGCCACCGCATCGTACTTGGTGCCATTCTCGGCACCGGCGTCGGTGGCGGCCTTGTCTCCGACGGGCGATTGATCAACGCCTCGGGCGGCTTTGCCGGTGAATGGGGCCACGGCCCGATCATCGCCTCGGAAGCAGGAAACCCGCCCGCCAGAATCCCGGCCTATCCCTGCGGCTGCGGCCAGAAGGGCTGCGTCGACACCGTCGGCGGCGCCCGCGGCCTCGAGCGCCTGCACAAGACGCTGCATGATCTCGATTTCTCCAGCGAGGAGATCATTGCGCAATGGCAGCAGGGTGATGAGAAGGCGACGCGCACCATCGACGTCTATACCGATCTCGTGGCATCGCCGCTGGCCCTGACTGTCAACATCACAGGCGCAACGATCGTCCCGGTCGGTGGCGGCTTGTCGAATGTCGAGCAGCTGCTCGCCGAACTCGACAGGGCGGTCCGTCAGCGGATCCTGCGCAAGTTCGACCGGCCGCTGGTCGTTCGCAGCGAATGCCGTGTCGAGCCCGGCCTGATCGGCGCCGCCATTCTCGGCCTCAAGGCCGAGGCAGCCTGAACGCACCTGATCTGAAAGCGAAAACGGCGCGGCCGAAGCCGCGCCATCTTCACTCTGCGGCCATCGCCGGCGGATGATGCTCATCCGCGTCTTCCTGGTCGGCGTTGGCCTGCCCGCCCGTCGCATCCTTCGGCTCGCGGCCAAAGAACAGCGCATAGCCGGCGGGCAGAACGAAGATCGTCAGCAGGGTGGCAACCAGAATGCCGCCCATCATGGCATAGGCAAGCGGACCCCAGAAAACGCCGCGTGAGATCGGGATCAGCGCCAGGACAGCGGTCAGCGCCGTCAGCATGATTGGCCTGAAGCGGCGGACGGCGGCACCAACGATCGCCTCCTGCCGGTGCATCCCCGCCTTGATATCCTGGTCGATCTGGTCGACGAGGATGATCGAGTTGCGGATGATGATCCCAAGCAGCGCGATGACGCCAAGGATCGCCACGAAGCCGAACGGCGCACCGCTGATCAGCAAGGCGCTAGCCGCGCCGATGATGCCGAGCGGACCGGTCGCAAAGACCAGCATCGCCTTGCCGAAATGCTGCAGCTGCGCCATCAGCAGGATCATGATGACGACGAGCATGATCGGCGCCTTGGCGGCAATCGAATCCTGGCTCTCGGCAGCATCTTCAGCACCGCCCTGAATCTGCACCTGATAGCCGGCGGGCAAGCTGTCGCGCAGCCCCTTCATGTCGGCATACATCTTCATGGCAACGTCGTTCGGCTGCACGCCGTCAGGCAACGTGGCACGCACGCTGATCGTCGGCAGGCGGTTGCGGCGCCATTCGATGCCCTGCTCCATCACTGGAACCACCTTGGCAATCTGCGACACCGGCACGAAGCCGCCGAAATCGGTCGGCACATAGACCGAGTTGACGGCCGAGAGCAGCGAACGGCTCGTCTCCGACTCCCGGGCGACGATCGACACCGTCTCTTCGCCGTCGCGGAAGTCGTCGAGCGGTGCACCGGACATCGCTGTCTGCAGCATCTGCCGGACGCGCTGCGAGGTGACACCCAGCGAACGGGCGCGATCCTGGTCGATGATGAGCTTCATCGCCGGCACCGGTTCTAGCCAGTCGTCGTGGATGGCACCGAGTTCGGGGTTCTCGGCAAACTTGGCCTTCACCTCGTCGGCAATCCGGCGCACTTCCTGGCGGTCGGGCCCCATGACGCGCATCTGCACGGGCCAGCCGGTCGGCGGTCCCAGGAACAGGCGATCGACCTTGCCGCGGATATCGGGGAAGTCTTCGGCCAGGATCGTCCTGAGCTTGACGATCAGCCGCTCACGCGCCGGTTCATCATTCGCCATGATCAGGAGCTGGGCAAAGTTCGGATTGGCAAGCTGCTGATCGAGCGGCAGGAAGAACCGCGGCGCACCTTCGCCGATATAGGTGGCGATGAACTTCTTGTCCGGATCCGCCATCATCTTGGCTTCGAGAGCCTTCGCCTTGGTCTCGACGTCCTTGATGCTGGTGCCCTCGGGCAGCCAGAGATCGAGAAGGATTTCGGGACGCGAGGACTGCGGGAAGAAGTTCTGCGGAATGAACTGGAAACTCCAGAGACTGGTGACAAAGGCACCGACGGTGATAAGGAGCACGATGGCGCGATGGCGCACAGCCCAGCCGACGCTGTTGCGCAGGCCGCGATAAAAGCGCGTATCGAAGACATCGTGATGCTCGCCGGTATGATGCCGCTGCTTCAGGATCATGTAGCCGAGCCATGGCGTGAAATAGACCGCCACGAACCATGAAACGATAAGCGCGATACCGACGACATAAAACAGCGAACGGACATATTCACCGGCGGTCGATGCCGCAAAGCCGACGGGAATGAACCCGGCTATGGTGATCAACGTGCCGGTCAACATCGGGAAGGCTGTCGATGAATAGGCGAAACTTGCCGCCTCGACCTTCACCAGTCCCTCTTCGAGTTTTCGCTCCATCATCTCGACGACGATCATCGCATCATCGACGAGAAGGCCGAGCGCGATGATCAATGCACCGAGCGAGATGCGCTGCAGGTCGATGCCGAGCTCGTACATGATGGCGAATGTGGCCGCGAGCACCAAGGGGATCGCAATGGCGATCACCAGACCGGAGCGCCAGCCGATCGACAGGAACGAGACGATAAGCACGATCACCAGCGCTTCGCCCAGCGCATGCATGAACTCGCTGATCGCATCGGTCACGACATCGGGCTGGTTGGAAATCTGATCGACAGCCACGCCATAGGGCAGCGCCTTCTCGAAGCGCTCGTAGGTCGCTTCGACATCCTTGCCGACATCGGTGACCTTGAAGCCCTTGGCCATGACGACGCCGACCTGGACACTCTCATGACCGTTGAAGCGGTACTTGCGCTGATAGGGATCCTCGAGACCGGAATAGACGGTGGCGATATCGCCAAGGCGGGTCACCTGATTGCCGGAGCGCAACCGCAGTTCCCTGATATCCTCGACCTTGCGGACATCGCCTTCGACCGAGATGCGCACGGACCGCAGGCCGGTATCGACCGAACCTGCCGGATCGACATTGTTCTGGCCCTTGATCGCGTTCTGCAGATCGATGACGGTCAGGCCGCGTTCGGCCAGCGCCTTGGAGGAGACGTCGATATAGATCTTTTCCGGCTGATCGCCGATGATGACGGCCTTCTCGACACCAGGCGTCGTCAGCAGCATGTCACGCGCCTGGATCGCGAATTTCTTCAGCTCCGGATAGGAATAGCCGTCGCCACTGATCGAATGCAGCGTGATGAACGTATCGCCGAACTCGTCGTTGAAATAGGGGCCGAGCAGGCCCTGCGGCAGCTCGCTGGCGATATCGCCGACCTTCTTGCGAACCTGGTAGAAAGCGTCGGCGACGTCGGCCGAACTGGTGTCGCCCTTCACCTGAACGGTGATGATGGAGCTGCCGGCACGGGTATAGGATTTCACCCAATCGAGATGCGGAGTTTCCTGCAGCTTGCGCTCGATCTTGTTGGTGACCTGGTCTTCCATCTCCTGAATAGAGGAGCCCGGCCAGACGGCCTGCACGACCATGACGCGGAAGGTAAAATCCGGGTCTTCTTTTTGGCCCATGCGCATCAGCCCGAGCACCCCAGTGATCAGGATGAGGCCGAAGAGGAAGCGGGCGATGCTCGGATGGCCGATTGCCCAGCGCGACAGATTGAACGGGCGCTTCTCGGTGGTGTCGTTGCTGTCCATGACCTGTGTCCCTCTCGCTACGCCTTACTCGACGGCGCTGGTCGCTTCGGTGGAAGCGGCCTGCTGATCGGGCAGCTTGACCTTGAGGTTCTCGGTCATGAACTGCGTGCCGGCAGCAACGACGATATCGCCGCTCTGCAGGCCTTCGGTGACGCTGACGCCGTCGCCAGTGAAATCGGCAATCTTGATCTCGCGGGCATGGACGGTCGCAGCATTGCGGTCGACGATCCAGACGATCTTCTTGCCATCCTTTTCCGCCAATGCCGTCAGCGGCACGGCAACGTCAGGATTGGTGTTGGTGACATTGGCCTCGACGGTCGCGGTCATGCCAAGAAGCACGCGCGGATCATTCGGCAGGCTGACGCGGACGGAAAAGGTCCGCGACTGCGGATCGGCCGCACCCGAGACTTCGCGAACCTTGCCCTGCAGAACCAGCTTGTCATCGGACCAGAAGTTCGCCTTGACGGGTTTGCCAGGCTTGAACTCGGCAATATCGTTCTCCGGCACCGCGATCTGCACTTCCTTCTCGCCATCGACAGCCACTGCTACGACGGGCGTACCCGAAGCCACGACCTGCCCCGTATCGGCATTGATCGCGGTCACGATGCCGTTCTGATCGGCCTGCAGCGCAGCATAGCTCACCTGGTTTTTCGCCTGATCGAGCGACGACAGAGCGGCATCGCGCGTCGATACCGCCTGATCGTAGGTCAGCGACGCTTGCTCAAGCTGTGATTTCGAGGCGACGCTCTTGTCGAAGAGCTGGATGGCACGCTTGTTGGCCAGATCGGCGGTTTGTACGCCCTTTTCAGCCGCAGCTAGATTGGCTTCAGCACTCTTCACGGCAAGCTCGTAGTCGGTCGCATCGACGCGTGCCAAGAGGTCACCTGGCTTGACGCGGTCGCCGATATTGACGGCGCGTTCGGTGATCTTGCCGGCAACGCGGAAGCCGAGATTCATCTCGGTGCGCGCCTTGACGGCGCCGGAATAATCAAGCGCCCGCGTGTCGCCGGCCTTGGCGATCTCGACGACCTTCACGGGCCGCAACACTTGCGGGGCTTCCGCCTTCTTCTCGTCGCTGCAGCCGGAAAGGCCGAGACTGAGAGCGCCGGCGAGCGCAAGACTGAAAATGGACGGCATGAGGCGGCTATTGAGCGAAATCATCTTCGCGCTCCCGATCTTTCAAAGGTTATAGGGCGGCCGAACCGCCTGTTATTTCAATGCTTTCAGAGAGAATTCGACGAGCTCGTCAATCGTCGCCCGATTGGTCTTGGCAAGACACTGAGCAACGATTTGCGGATGGCACAGGGTGACCGTCGCCGCACCGAAACAACGCGAAGCCGCATCCGCGTCCTGTTCGGCAAACTCACCGGCCGCAATCCCCTCGCGGATCACGTCGGCAAGCAATGCATGAATGCTGTCGATATGCTTGTCGATCACGTGCCAATCGCGCTCGATCGCGACGACCACCATTTCGTGAACCTTTTCGCGATCGAGCATGGTGTCGACCGTCATCTGATACTGGCCATGCACGAAAAGCCGCAGCCGCTCCGAAGCGCTGAGCGGCAAATGGCAGGCGTCATAGGCCTGCTTGTAGCCTGCGGCCAGCATGCGTCCGCAGATCGCCTGGTGGATTTCCACCTTGGATGCAAAGAACCGGTAGATGTTGGCCGGCGACATGCCCAGATCACGGGCGACGTCGGCAACGGTCGTCTTGGCATATCCGTAATGACGGAAAAGCTTTTCCGCCGAATCCAGAATGCGCGTCACATTCTCCTGACGGCTGCTTTCGATCGTGGCTTCTGCAATTTCGCCCATGCTTCGGGTGGCCTCACTTACGACTGACGAATTTTGAATTTCGTCAGTCGTAAGATATCAGCCATCACATGTCAATCAGTGAATCAAACGTAAAAATGCCGCGGCCAACGGGCGCGCGGCATTGTATGAATGTTTTCAAATGGATCAGGAAAGCGTGACGTCGAGCGTGATCGGCACGGCCGACAGCGCCTTGGAAACCGGGCACCCGGCCTTGGCCTTGTTGGCAAGCTCGGTGAACTTCGCCTGATCGGCGCCCGGTACCTTGCCGGACAGCGAAAGATGGATGGCGGTGATCGCAAAGCCGCCTTCGACGCTTTCCAACGTCACCTTCGCCGTCGTCTCCATGCTCTCGGCCGTCAGCCCGGCTTCACCGAGGATCAGTGAAAGCGCCATCGTGAAGCAACCGGCATGCGCCGCGCCGATCAGCTCTTCCGGATTGGTACCGGGAACGCCTTCGAAACGCGTTGCAAAGCCATAGGGCTGCTCCTTGAGAGCGCCGCTCTGGGTCGAAATCTTGCCCTTGCCATCCTTGAGCCCGCCGGACCATTGGGCCGATGCTGTGCGATTGATCTGCATGCCGTCCTCCGTTGCGATTGAAACCTGAAGTGGCCAATGCCGCCACCGCGGAAGGCATCACCTTCCTTGGCGCAATATAAGGCTCGATCTCGCATTGGCGACCACCACGCGAAAATCATTCAGGCCGGATGCTGCTGCACGCTCAAACCGCCATCAACAGTCAGACAGGTGGCATTCATGAACGGGCATTCGTCAGAGATCATGAAGACGGCGGCCATGGCGATCTCCTCCGGCGTGGCGATCCGCCCGCCGGGATGAAGCTTCATCGTTTCGGCCTTGGCGGCCTCCGGATCGGGAAAACCGTTCCAGTAATCGATGACCTTCTGGGTCGCGACATAGCCCGGCGCCAGCGCGTTCACGCGGATATTCTTCGCCGCATATTCGAGCCCCAGCGACTTGGTCATGCCGAGCAACGCATGCTTTGCAAGCGGATAGGGAAATGTATGCTGGATGATGGTGAAGGCATGCGTAGAGGCGATATTGAGGATCACGCCGCCGCCCTGCTCGATCAATCCAGGCAGCACGGATTTCGCGCAGTTCCAGGCGCCCTTGAGATTGATGTCGAAGCAGCGGTCCCATTCCGCATCGCTTGTTTCAAGCGGCTCGGCAAAGACATTGACGCCGGCATTATTGACCAGCGCGTTGATCGGCCCGATTTCCGAGGCAGCCTGTGAAACGGCAGCCGCGATCGCCGGAACATCGGTAATATCGGCGCGCATATACCCAACGCGGCCGCCCTTTGCGCGAAGCCCGGCCGCGGCTGCGGCAAGACGCGCCTCGTCGGTATCGATGAGGAAGACGGCAGCGTCCTCGCGTACGAAGGCCTCGGCAATCGCCAGGCCGATGCCCTGCGCCGCACCTGTGATCAGCACGCGCTTTCCCTTGAGACGCTCCACCAAAATTTCCTCCGTCAGATTTCCAAGGCCGAAAGGCTGATCGCCATTTGCCCCGCAAGGCTCTCGCCGGGCTGCAGCACGACAAGGCCGCCAAACTCGGGCATGTGATGGCCATTCGGCAAGTGGGTCATCGGCTCGAAGCAGAAGAAATCCGCCTCGCCGCCGGGTGTATAGATCATGTAGTTGCCGAAGACCGGATCCGCCTCGATCTCAGCCATAAGCTTCAGCTCCGGCCAGACGAGGCGGGCACGACCATCCCAGCCTTCGAAGGCATTGTTGATCCACTGCGGCGGAACAGTTCGAGGCCGCGAGAAATCGAGCAGTTCGGGCACTTGCCCCCGCCTATCCGGCAGATGGCCGTCCCGCTCGGCCCAGAAATGCCGCGCTGGAGCGGTCAACGACATCTGCGCCGTCAGCAGGAAATAGGGATGAAAGCCGAGACCGAACGGCAGCGGCGCATCGCCGCTGTTCGTCACGCTGAGCGTGTTCACCAGGCAATTGCCGGAAATCGAAAAACTCTGCGACGCCTGATAGCTATACGGAGAAAGATCATCGGCAGCGTGGCGGAAGGTCATGTCCACCTGTTGGCGGCTGAGGGAGACGATATCCCATAGCCCGAGCCAGCCATCCCCATGCAGATAGAGCGGATCGGCCGTGTTGGGGCGGAAGCAATAATCGCGGCCGCCAACGGTCATCACATTGTCGCCGACCCGGTTGCCGAAAGGCACCAGAGGGAAACTGGCGGAGCCGCCATCGGCACCGCCAGCGGCCACCATGAAGGCACGGCCGCGAAAACTGGCGCTGTGGATCGCGCCGCCAAGACGGGACAGGGAGATTTGAAGATCGCCATCGGCGATCCGGATCTCCTCCATGTCCGCAGACCCGCTCACCCGCGCCGTCCGGCCGCCGACGATCTCAGATTGTCGAGCAGAACGGCAATCAGCAGGATCAGGCCGCGCACGACATACTGGTAGAAGGCCTGAATGTTCAGCAGGTTCATGACGTTTTCGGCAATCCCCATGATCAGTACGCCGACAATGACACCGGTCATCGCCGCACGCCCGCCGGCCAGCGACACGCCGCCGAGGACGCAGGCGGAAATGACCGAGAGCTCAAGCCCGGTCGCCGCGTTCGGCTGACCGGAGGTGATGCGTGAGGCAAGCAGAATACCGGCGATGGCGCAGACCAGACCCTGCAGCGCAAAGATCCAGATGCGCATGTTGACGACGTTGACGCCGGCAAGGCGTGAGGCTTCCGGATTGCCGCCGATGGCGAGCGTGTTCTTGCCGAAGACCGTGCGGTTCAGCACGAAGCCGAAGACGATAAACAGCGCGATCATGAACCAGATCGGCGTCGGCACCGTCAGGAAACGCGACAGCGCCAGCTGGTAGAAAGAAGGATCGTTGATCCCAACAGCACGGCCATCCGACGCAATCAGCGCGAAGCCGCGAACGATCTGCATCGTTGCCAGCGTGGTGATCAGCGCATTGATGCGGAACTTGGCGATAACCACACCGTTGATGACGCCGACGATGCTGCCGCAGATCAGCGCCGCCAGCAGGCCGAGCGGGATCGAGCCGGTCGAATTCGACACCATGACGGCGATCATGCCGGAGAAGGCGACCGTTGAGCCGACGGACAGGTCGAAGTCGCGCGACGCCAGGCAGAACATCATCGTGCAGGCAACGATGCCGATGGTGACCACCGACTGCAGCAGGCCGAGCATGTTGCGTTCCGTCAGGAAGCTAGGAACAAAGATCGAGACGATGACGAAGGCAATGGCGAAGATCACCACGAGGCCCTGTTCGCCGAGAAGGATTTTTTTCAACGAGTTCATCGTGCTGTTCCTGAATTAGATTGTGCCGGCGGCATTCTTGTCGGGCAGTGCCGCGGTCAGAATGCTGCGTTCGTCGAAATCGGCGCGTGCCACATTGGCGGCAACCCGGCCCTGGCACATGACCATGATGCGATCCGAAATGCCCATCACCTCCGGCAACTCGCTGGAGATGACGACGATCGCCATGCCACCGGCCGCAAGCTCATAGAGGATTTCGTAAATCTCGGACTTGGCGCCGACATCGATGCCGCGTGTCGGCTCGTCGATGACGAAGACCTTCACACCCTGCTCCGAAAGCCAGCGGCCAAGGATGACCTTCTGCTGGTTGCCACCCGACAGATTGATGATGTCCTGCTTGCGCGATGGCGTCCGCACCCGAAGCTTGGCGATGAACTGGTCGGCGACCGAAGCTTCCTTCTTCGGGTTCAGCACACCGAAGGGCGAGAAGTGGCGGCGCGAGGAAATCGCGATGTTTTCCTGAATCGACCGTCCCTGAATGATGCCGTCGAACTTGCGATCCTCAGGGCAGAGAACCATTCCCGCATTGATTGCCGCTTTCGGATTATTGGGCGAGACGGCAACGCCGTCGATCGCCACCGCGCCCTGGTGCCGGTGATCGGCGCCATAGAGCAGCCGCGCCATTTCACTGCGCCCTGCCCCAATGAGGCCGAAAAAGCCGAGGATTTCGCCCTGACGGACAGAGAAGCTGATCGGGTTGCGCAGCTTCGAGCCGGAGAGGTTCTTCACCTCCAGCCTGACGCCGCCAAGCGGCCGCTCGCGCCAGCCCCAGATATTACTGATCTCGCGCCCGACCATCTCGGCGATGATCTGATCACGCGTAGTATCGGCGACTTTTGGATGATGGGCCGCAAGCTTGCCGTCACGCAAAACGGTCAGGCTGTCGCAGAGACGGAAGATTTCGTCCAGCCGGTGCGAGACATAGAGAATGACGGTGCCTTTGGACTTCAGCTTCTCGATCAGCGAGAAGAGAATCTCGCTTTCGCGTGAGGACAGCGAAGATGTCGGCTCATCGAGCGCGATCACCCGCGCATCCAGCATCACAGCCTTGGCAATCTCCACCATCTGGCGGGCACCGATCGACAGCGTCGCAACCTTTGCCGAAGGATCGACATCGATGCCGATATCATCGAGCTTGGCGCGTACCGTCTCGATCAGCGTCTTGCTATCGATGACCCCGGCCTTGCCCGGGAAGCGGCCGAGCCAGAGGTTTTCGGCAACGGTCAGCTCGGGAACGAGCTGAAGTTCCTGGTGAATGACGATAATGCCAGCGTTAAAGGCATCGCGGACGGAGCTGTATTTCTGCTCCTCACCATCGATGACGATCGTGCCCTCATCGGCCGACTGATCGCCCGAGAGGATCCGGATCAACGTCGATTTGCCGGCGCCGTTCTCACCCATCAGTCCATGGACGGCGCCCTTTTCGACACCGAACGAGACATTGGAGAGCGCCTGCACGCCCGGATAGCCTTTGGAAATGGTCTTGAATTCGAGGAAAGCCATCATCGCTCCATCGAGAAAGAGCCCGGCGGCAGATATGCGCCGCCGGGATTAAAATCACCTTGGGAGGATGATTATTCGATGCCGAGATCCTTGCGAACCTTTTCGTAATCGCCGCGCAGGGCCAGCGAACCGGAGGTCAGCGTCAGCTTGGCCGGTTCCTTGCCGTTGGCGATCCAGTCGTACATGTTCATGGCGGTTTCGTAGCCATGACGCTTCGGCGAGATGATGACGGTGCCGAAGAAGCCGGTTGCGGCAGGCTTTTTGAACTCGTTGATCGCCGAGTCGGCGCCACCGATGCCGACGCCGATCACGTGGTCAGCAGCAATACCGACCGATTCCGATGCACGGACCGCGCCGAGAACGGCTTCGTCATTGAGACCGAAAGCAACCCAGTACTTGACATCGGCATGCTTGTTGAGAACGGTCGTCGCCGCGTTCAGAGCAGCTTCCGTATCGGTCTTGGCCTGCGGCGCATCGAAGATGTTTTCAGCCGGGAAACCGGCGGTCTTCAGAACCGAGATCGCACCCTCGACGCGATCGACCGCAGTCGGAAGCTGGTCGTAGGAGACGCGGATCGCGCCGACATTCTTCATGTCCCAGCCGCGCTTCTTGATCTCGTCAACAAGCGCCTGGCCGACGGTCTCGCCGATCTTGGTGGCGGAAATACCCATATGTGGAACGTCTTCCAGCGGCTTGCCATCGGCATCGACCAGGCGGTCGTCAACGGTCATGACCTTCAGCTGGTTGGCGGCAGCCTTGGCGACGATGCCGGGGCCGAGCTTGACGTCAGGTGTGCAGACGATGAAGCCCTGAGCGCCTTGGGCGCCGAGATTGTCAATCGCCGACTGAACCTTCTCGCCGTCTTCGGCGCCGATCTTGACGACCGTGAAGCCCTTTTCCTTGGCGGCCTGGTCGGCGAACTTCCATTCGTCCTGGAACCAAGGCTCTTCCGGCTGCTTGACGATGAAGCCGATCTTGACGTCTTCGGCGAAGGCGGAGCCGGCGGCCAGAATGGCAAATGTGCCAGCCAGGATGGCTGCTTTGAACAAGCGCATGTCTCTCTCCCTAACTCTCAAAAATGAGCATCTGCCTCCCAGGCAGTACGATAGAATTAAGTTAAATCATCATACCAGTCAATTGCCTTTGTATGATGATTGGAATAATAAGATAATATCAAGCGTGCCGGGAGGAGCCGTCGCAAAGGAAATCGAATTCGGCTAAGACGGTTCGGTTTGCTTCGCGGGCAAGGAAAGCGGAGAGGTCATTTGGATTCCATCGAGCAGCAGAGTGGGGATGCAAATCCGCGCATCGGAAGCCGTCCGCGCGTGCGCAAGAATGTGACAGCTGCCATGGCCGAGGACATCTTCTCCGAGCGCTATCCGGCCGGATCGCCTTTGCCGCGCGAAAACGATCTCTGCGAGCTCTATGGCGTCAGCCGCACCGTGATTCGCGAATCCCTCAAGGTGCTGGAGTCCAAGGGGCTGGTGCGCGGCAAGCCGCGGATCGGCACCTCGGTTTGCGACCGCGACGACTGGAATATCATCGACGCCGAAGTGCTCGAATGGATGGGACCTTATATCAAGGACTTCGATCTGCTCGGCTGCATTCTGGAAGCACGCCGCACGATCGAACCGGCAGCCGCGGAATATGCCGCCGAACGGGCGACGACCCAGGAAATCGCCGATCTCGACAGCGCCTGGCGCCAGATGCGGGATTCCGCCGGCGATCCCGAAGCCTTCACCGATGCCGACGTGACCTTCCATGCCGTGCTTCTCAAGGCGAGCCATAACCAGGTCTTCCGGCGCCTGCTCAGCGCCATCCATGCTGCGCTGAAATATGCGCTGCATGCCTCGAACATTGCCGTCGAAAGCCGCGAGGACGCCGTTGCCGTGCATGGCGAGCTTGTCGAGGCGCTGAGGCTGCGCAACCGCGCCAAGGCACGTGAATGCGCCAATCGCATGCTGGATCTGGCCGTGCGCGATCTGGCTGCCGCCGAAAAGGCGATCGGCCGGACCAAGTAAACAGACAGGCGGCACCGCCGCAGACGCAACACGAGAAGAATGAAAGCCCGACTCCATGAAGATCACCAAGCTCACGACCTACATCGTTCCGCCGCGCTGGCTGTTTCTGAAGATCGAGACGGATGAGGGTGTCGTCGGCTGGGGCGAACCGGTGGTCGAAGGACGCGCGCTGACGGTCGAGGCCGCCGTCCACGAGCTGGCCGATTATCTCGTCGGCAAGGATCCTTTTTTGATCGAAGATCACTGGACGGTCATGTATCGCGGCGGCTTCTACCGCGGCGGCGCCGTCCACATGAGCGCGATTTCGGGCATCGACCAGGCGCTGTGGGACATCAAGGGCAAGGCGCTCGGCCAGCCCATCCACTCGCTCCTCGGCGGCCAGGTGCGCGACCGCATCAAGGTCTATTCCTGGATCGGCGGCGACCGCCCCTCCGACGTTGCCCGCAACGCCAAGGACGTCGTCGCCCGTGGCTTCAAAGCGATCAAGCTCAACGGCTGCGAGGAAATGCAGATCGTCGATTCCAACGAAAAGATCGATCGCGCCGTCGAGACCATCGCCACTATCCGCGAAGCGATAGGCCCGCATATCGGCATCGGCGTCGATTTCCACGGCCGCGTCCACAAGCCGATGGCCAAGGTGCTCGCCAAGGAACTCGAGCCCTACAAGCTGATGTTCATCGAGGAACCGGTGCTCTCGGAACACCGCGAAACGCTGAAGGAAATCGCCAACCATTGCTCGACGCCGATCGCGCTCGGCGAGCGGCTCTATTCGCGCTGGGACTTCAAGTCGGTTCTGACAGACGGCTATGTCGATATCATCCAGCCGGATCTCTCCCATGCCGGCGGCATCACCGAATGCCGCAAGATCGCCTCGATGGCCGAAGCCTATGACGTGGCGCTCGCCCCGCATTGCCCGCTCGGCCCGATCGCACTTGCCGCCTGCCTGCAGGTCGATGCGATCAGCTACAACGCCTTCATCCAGGAACAGAGCCTCGGCATCCACTACAACAAGGGCAACGACATCCTCGATTACATCTCCAACAAGGAGGTGTTCCAGTATGCCGATGGTTTCGTTTCCATCCCGCAGGGACCGGGTCTCGGCATCGAGGTGGACGAAGCCTATGTCATCGAGCGCGCCAAGGAAGGTCACCGCTGGCGCAACCCGATCTGGCGCCACGAAGATGGCAGCTTCGCGGAATGGTAAGATAACGAGGGCCGCGAAAGCGGCCCTTCTGCTTTCCGGAGCGGCGGCAGGACCAGACAACGGCACCAAACTGTGCCGTTAGTTACCTGCGCCCAGCCACGCTGTCTCCAGCGTATAAAGAGCCTGCGGGCGCTTGACGCCGCGCAGCGCATAACGCCCGATACAGGCGAGTTCGGCGCGATCCTCGCTCGGGATCGTATCGGCAAATTCCGACGAAATGAGCACGTTGAAATCCACCGACCTGCACATCGAGGCGATGCGGCTGACCTCGTTGACGGCAGGGCCGATGACGGTGAAGTCGAGCCGCTCCTGGCTGCCGATATTGCCGTAGAAGACATCGCCAATATGCAGGCCAAGATAGACATCGGTCGTTGGCCGGCTATCGATCGTGCGCGCCGCATTGAGCTTGGCGAGCTTTTCGCGAAGCAGCCGCTCGGCCTTCAGCGCCGCGCAACAGGCCTCCGAAGGATCCTCGCCCTTGAAGATCGCCAGCACGCCATCTCCGATCAGCTTCAGAACATTGCCGCCGGACTCGTGGATCGCCGAAATCACCACTTCGCTATACTCGTTCAGGAATGGCAGGATCTCTTCCGGCGAGGCGTTGTCGGAGATCCTCGTATAGTTCAGCAGATCCGAGAACCAGAGAGCCGCCGAGATCCGTTCTGACTTGCCGCGGCTGATCTTGCCTTCCATGACCTGACGCGCCGCATCTTCGCCCAGATAGACCTCGGCGATGGTTCGCGCGATGCGGCCGAGTGCGATACATTTGATCGCCAGCGCCAGCACCGGCACCAGCTTGCGCAGGATCACGAGATCATGGTCCGAAAAGCCTTCCGGGTGACGCGTCGAGAAATGTGAGAAAAAACAGTCCATCTCGCCGATGGTGCCTTCCTTCTCGAAGCGGTGGATCAACGCGACGTAATCGGTATGGCCGAGCTCGGCCATCTTCTCCAGCATCTGGAAATCGGCGGGATCGCCGAAGCCGATACGGCGGCGAACCTCGTTTTCGGTGCCCGCCCAGAGATAATAGAAGGCGGAGCGCTTCCAGCTTTCCAGCGCTTCCCCCTCACCGGTCGGTCCATATTCGAATTCGGATTCGATCTCCTGTTCGCTGTCAAAGCGAAAGGCACGTCCCTCGTGCACCGGATGCAGCGTATCCATCAGCGCCATGCCGCGGTCGATCTGCAGACCCTTGTCACGGCAGGCGATGCAGAAGCCGTCGAGCAACTCGGACTCGGTTGCGCCCTTCAGGCCCTGTTCCGTCAGCCAGGTCGCGATGGTTCCAATGTCGCTGTATTCCATGCCATCCACCTCCCTGTTCGGCCAACAACTATCCGGATTTCGTCCCATGAGAAAGAAAAACAAGAGAGTGGCAGTCAGTCACCAGATGGCATGTTGAACGGCGTGATGATCTCGACGGCCGAAAGCGGCCCGTGGCCGTTTCGCTGCGCCTTCGAAGAGCGGTCGAGGATGGCGCGAAAAGCCGAGCGCGCATCGGTGCGCAAATCATGATGCAGGACGAAATTGATCTTGCCCGATGCCAGCAAGCCGCGGTTATCGGCATCGAGATCATGCGCCACGAACACCCGCAACGGCCGCCCCGACGCCTCGAAGGCGGCAAGCACCGCCCTGTTGCCGCCGCCGATCGAATAGACGGCATCGATCGCCCGGTTCGCCGCAAGCGCCTCGGCCGCAAGCGTCCCCGTCGCCGCATCCGTCCCATGCCCCTCGCTGATTTCGGTGATCCCGATCGACGGATAGCGCTCGCGGATGATGCGGCGAAAGCCGATCTCGCGCTCTTCCTCTCCCCTGAACCGTCCGCTTGACAGCGTCACCAGCACATGACCCGGCCGCTCTCCCATCTGCGAACCGATCAGATAGGCAGCCGTCTCCCCCGCCGCCCGGTTGTCGGCGCCGGCATAGGCCGCGCGCGGCGAATTCGGCAGATCGGTGACCAGCGTAACGACAGGAATCTTGGCCTCGTCGGCCCGCCGTACGGCGGCAATGACATCGGGCACATCGGGCGCTTTCAGCACGATACCGTGCGTTCCGCGAAGCCGGATGCGGTCGATCAGCTGCACCAGCTCGGCCGGTCTCATGACTTCGGCGAAGTGGAATCGGCAGCGGAACACGGTCGGCAGCAGCGTCGCGACCTCCGCCTCGAATGCAGCCCGGACAGCATTACTGAACCGCTCCGGCGTCTCCATGACGATATCGATCGACAGCTTCCGGCTGGCGGCCTCGGCACCCGCCTGCTGCTTCTCCAGTTCGGCAATCGCCGCTTTCACGCGCTGCCCGGTCTGGCGGCGCACTCCGGGCCGCTCGTTCAGCACCCGATCGACGGTCGCCGTGCTGAGCCCGGCCTGGAAGGCGATATCCTTGACGAGGAAATGGTGCGGCATCGGCGCAGTTCTGATGGTTTTTTGATGGATCGCTGATCTATATCAGCAAATGCTGCGGCGTATAGTGCCCTCCATCAGCGATTGGAGGAGCACCTGATGAAAACCGACAACCTGCAGAAACTGCGCGCCGACCGCGTCTGGCTGACCGAAGACGCCTGCGATCTCGGCGATTTTCGCGATCTGGCCGAGAAGACGACCTTGCTCGCAGACTACCCAAATGCCGATAGCGTCGAGAAAAACGTGCTGATCTACGACAGCCGTAAGGTCGTCGCAGCGATCGCCGATCCCGAGGGCCGCCGCGCTGTGCTGGCGGAAATCTGCGAGGCCTTCGGCGACGGTCCCGGCGTGGTCGTCTTCAAACGTGCCTACGAGGATACCTCTGTCATCGACCGTGCCAGCAAGATCTTCGACGAGATCATCGAGGAACAGCACCGCAGCTCGACCGGCGGCGGCGACCACTTTGCCAAGCCGGGCGCCAATGATCGCATCTGGAATTCGCTGGAAAAGCACTGCCTGGCCGATCCCGAGAATTTCGCCCGCTACTATGCCAATCCGATCATTGCGATTGCCAGCGAAGCCTGGCTCGGGCCGAGCTACCAGATGACGGCGCAGGTCAACCGGGTCAATCCGGGCGGTGCCGCTCAGTCCGCCCACCGCGATTATCACCTCGGCTTCCAATCCTCCAAGGTAATCGAACAGTTTCCCGCCCACGTCCACAAGCTCTCGCCGGTGCTGACGCTGCAGGGCGCGGTTGCCCATTGCGACATGCCGCTCGAAAGCGGACCGACGCTTTTCCTGCCGCATAGCCAGACCTATGTGCCGGGCTACCTCGCGCTCAAGCGCCAGGAATTCAAGGATTACTTCGACAAGCACCATATCCAGCTGCCGCTGCAGAAGGGCGACCTGGTCTTCTTCAACCCGGCCCTTTTCCATGCCGCAGGCACCAACCGCTCTGCCGATATCAAGCGCGTCGCAAACCTCCTGCAGGTCTCCTCCGCCTTCGGCCGGGCCATGGAAACGGTCAACCGCGAGCGCATGAGCGCCAAGTTGTTCCCGGCGCTGAAAAAGCTGAAAGGACAGCTTTCGGAAACCGATATCGTCAACGCCGTCGCCTCCTGCGCCGAGGGCTATTCCTTCCCGACCAACCTCGACCGCGACCCGCCGGTCGGCGGCCTGGCGCCGAAGACGCAGGCACAGTTGATGCATGAGGCGCTGAAGGAAGGCTGGAGCGATGAAGCCTTTGCCAAGGCGCTTGCGGATCAGGCGGAAAAGAAGCTGACGTAAGAGCAGGAGCCCCCTCATCCGCCCTTGGGCACCTTCTCCTCTCGGGGAGAAGGTGGCGGCAGCCGGATGAGGGGGCCACACGCACGAACCAACCCGCCTCTCGCACCCGCGAGGGGCTATTTGCATATCAATCAACGGAGGAACCACATGAGCACAGACTTGAGCCGCCTCGACGGCAAGATCGCCATCGTCACCGGTGGCACCCAGGGCCTTGGCGCCACCATCGCCCGGCTGTTTGCCAAACGCGGCGCCAAGGGCATCGTCATCTGCGGCCGCAATGAAGCGAAGGGCAAAGCCAAGGCGGAGGAGCTCTCGGCCGAAACCGGCGCCAAGGTCGTCTATGTCAAGGCCGATCTCGGCAAGGTCGAGGACGCGCAGAACGTTGTGCGCGCTTGCGACCAGACCTTCGGCCGCGTCGATGCCTTGGTGAACGCCGCCGCGATCACCGACCGCGGCACCATTCTCGACACCAGCCCCGAGCTCTTCGACCAGATGTTCGCCGTCAACGTCAAGGCGCCTTTCTTCCTGATCCAGGAGGCGGTCAAGGTGATGCGGCGCGAGAAGATCGAAGGCACGATCGTCAATATCGGCTCGATGTCGGCGAAAGCCGGTCAGCCCTTCATCGCCGCCTACTGTGCCTCCAAGGGCGCGCTGGAGACGCTGACCAAAAACACCGCCTATGCCCTGCTGCGCAACCGCATCCGCGTCAACGGTCTGAACATCGGCTGGATGTCGTCGGAGGGCGAAGACCGGATCCAGCGGGAATATCATGGCGCCGCCGAGGACTGGCTGGCAAAGGCCGCCGCAAGCCAGCCCTTCGGCCGCCTTGTCGATCCCGAGGAGGTGGCCCGCGCCTGCGCTTATCTCTCGTCTGCGGAATCTGGCCTGATGACTGGCTCGGTTATCTGCTTCGACCAATCGATCTGGGGTGCCTACGACGGCTCCCCGCATCCGGTCGCCGCTCTCTAAGTGACTGCCGGAGCCCGGTAATTTTCAGCGCCGGGCTCTGGCACGTCTCACCGTTTGTCGTTACGAAAGACGCATCCATTGCTTTGGGAGGAGCATATCCGTGTCCGAAAACCCGCTCTACGATATCCGTGACGAACGCTTCAATGGCCTGACCGCCGGCAGTGCCCGGCTTGAAGAGCTCTATAGCGGCTGCCGCTGGGCCGAAGGTCCCGTCTGGTTCTCCGATTGGAACTGCCTGCTCTGGAGCGACATTCCAAACGAGCGGATGATGCGCTGGGTTCCTGATGGCACGGTCTCCATCTTCCGCTCGCCATCCAACTACGTGAACGGCAATACCCGCGACCGCCAGGGACGGCTTGTCTCTTGCGAGCATGGCGGACGACGGGTGACGCGCACCGAACCGGATGGCCGCATCACGGTTCTTGCCGAAAGCTATGAAGGCAAGCGGCTGAACTCTCCCAACGACGTGGTCGTCAAATCCGATGGCTCGATCTGGTTCACCGACCCGAGCTACGGCATCATGTCGGACTATGAAGGCCACAAGGCCGAACCCGAGCAGCAAACCCGCAACGTCTATCGCATCGATCCGCAAAGCGGCAAAATCGATGCCGTCGTCACCGACTTCATCCAGCCGAACGGCCTTGCCTTCTCGCCCGATGAAAAACAGCTCTATATCGCCGATTCAGGTTCATCGAACCATGACGTACCCCGCCACATCCGCGTCTTCGACGTTATCGATGGCAAGACGCTGGCAAACAGCCGCTACTTCTGCTCGATCGACAAGGGCGTGCCCGACGGTTTCCGCTTCGACCTTTCGGGCAATCTCTGGAGCAGCGCGGCCGACGGCGTCCACTGCTTTGCGCCCGATGGCACTCTCCTCGGCAAGATCCTGGTACCGCAGACGGTATCGAACATTTGCTTCGGCGGCATCAAGAAGAACCGCCTTTTCATCACCGCGACACAGTCGCTCTATTCGATCTACACGACCGTCAATGGTGCACAGTACCCGTAACTGATCACGAGGCGCGACGGGCGGATTGGCGGAGCCCCCGCTGAAACACCTGCTTCATCTCGGCAAACCCGTCAAAGCCAAGATGCTGGGCGAAGCGGACGACGCTTGTCTGCGAGACATTGCAGCGCTCGGCGATCTTCTGGCTGCTTTCGAAAGCGAAAACGTCGGGCCGCTCGGCAGCCAGCCGGGCAAGCGCTGCCAGCCGCTCCGGCACGTTTCGATAGACGACAGCCCAGAACGTCTTGCTGATGAGAAACTCGTGAACGTCGCTTTCGGCCTTCAGCGATATCAGCTGCATCGTCTCTCTCCTTGAAGGACCCGCCCGCGGAGGCCGGAGCAAATCCGCCCCAACCCCCACGGGAGGAAGCTCAGACTTTTCCGTCGGGACGGCCGTGAAGCGCCTCGGCGCGATGCCAGTTTTCCAGGATGCGGCCATCCCTGTGCTTCTGCTGCGCCCAGCGGATACCGTTCGAGATGACCTGATGGATGATCTTGTCGTGATAGATGGGATAGGTCTCATGGCCCGGGCTGAAGAAGAAGATGCGCCCGCGGCCGCGCTGCCAGGTGCAGCCGCTGCGGAACACTTCGCCGCCCGAATACCAAGAGATGAAGATCAGCTCGTCCGGCTGCGGAATGTCGAAGGGCTCGCCATACATTTCCGAGGCGTTGACCTCGAAATAGGGCGGCAGTCCCTCGGCGATCGGATGCGAGGGATTGATGACCCAGACGCGCTCCAGATCGCCAGCCGGCGACTCGCGCCAGGAGAGATTGGCATTGGTGCCCATCAGGCGGCGGAACAGCTTCGAGTGGTGGCCGGAATGCAGGATAACGAGACCCATGCCCTTCAGCACCCGCTGCTGGATGCGGTCGATCAACCCGTCGCTTACCTCTTCATGCGCCATGTGGCCCCACCAGAGCAGCACGTCGGTATCATTGAGCAGCGCGTCAGGCAGGCCTTCATCCGGATCATCGAGCGTGCCGCGGCGGATCTCGAAATCGGCGTGCTTGATGCCGGCGGCAATCGCGCCGTCGATCCGGTCAGGATAGATATCCTGTACTTCCTTGTGCACCTGCTCGTGGCGGCCTTCGTTCCAGATCGTAACCTTGATCGTCATGGTATCCTCGAATGTTATGAAGCTTGAGCCGGACGGATGACCCGTCCCGACGCGTCGAAGAGATGGCAGGCAGCCGGATCGGCCGTCAGCGAAACGCGGTCACCGGGCCGCACCGCGACATCGCCGTCCGAGCGGACGACGATCGGATCCCTGGTCGTGCCAACGGTGATGTAGGTCTCGACGCCGAGACGCTCGACGATCCCCACCTCGGCATTGAAGTTACCCTTCCCATCGGCCGCGATTTTCAGATGCTCGGGCCGCACGCCGAGGCGCACCTCGCCCTGGGGAACATCGGTCGCACCGGACATGTCCATCGCCAGGCCGATCGTGCTTTCCAGATGCAGATTTCCGCCCTGCCGTGTCGCGGTCATCGGAATGACGTTCATCTTTGGCGAGCCAATGAAGGTAGCGACGAACTCGTTTTCAGGTTTGTGATAGAGATCCATCGGCGCGCCCTGCTGGGCCACCGTTCCCTTGTTCAGCACGACGATCCGGTCGGCCATCGTCATCGCTTCCACCTGATCGTGGGTGACGTAAACGACAGTCGCCTTCAGCTCCCGGTGCAGGCGCTGCAGCTCGGCACGCATCTGTACGCGTAGTGCGGAATCGAGGTTCGACAGCGGCTCATCGAACAGGATCAGCGACGGCTTCTTGATGATCGCCCGGCCGATAGCGACACGCTGGCGCTGACCGCCGGATAGGGCGGCCGGGCGGCGGTTGAGGTAATCGGTCAGCTGCAGGATCTCGGCAACGCCTTCCACCTGCTTGCGGATCTCCGCTTCCGGCACCTTCTTCAGACTGAGCGAAAAGCCGATATTCTCCGCCACCGTCATATGCGGATAGAGTGCATAGGACTGGAACACCATGGCGATGCCGCGCTTGTCTGGCGGCACGTCGTTGATGCGCTGGCCGTTGAGGACGAGGTCGCCATCATCGATGCCCTCGAGACCGGCGATCATCCGCAGCAATGTGGACTTACCGCAACCGGAGGGGCCGACGAAGACGGCGAATTCGCCATCATTGACGGTAATGTCGACGCCCTTGATGACTTCGAGCGCACCGTAGAATTTGCGGACGTTCTTCAGATTGATCATTCGGTTTCTCTTTCTTGTCTCAGCCCTTCACGCCGCCAGAAAATGTCTGGACGAGGAAGCGCCGCGCGAAGCCGAAGGCGATGACGGCAGGCAGGAGGTAGATGAAGGCAAGGGCGGCGAGCAGGCCGTAATCGATCTCGTTGATGCGCAGGAAGGCGCGGAAGAGACCGAGCGGCAGCGTCTGCAGCTCCGGCGACGACAGGAAGATCAGCGGCAGCAGGAAATCGCCCCAGGCCGACATGAAGGTGAAGAGCCCGGCAGCCGCGAGACCCGGCAGCGCCAGCGGGATCAGCACCCGGCGGATGCGCTGCACCATGGTGGCGCCGTCCATGACGGCCGCCTCTTCATAATCCCGCGGCAGACCATCGAAGAAGGTCTTCATGATCCAGAGCGCCAGCGGCAGCTGCATGGTGGCGAGCACCAGCATGATGCCGAGATAGCCGTCGATGAAACCGGTCCAGCGCATGATGTCGCGTGCATAGCTGCCGAAAATCGGCCGGAGGATCGCGCCCTCGGCATTGTTGAGCGTCAGCAGGAACTTGTAGAGCGGCACCACCAGCGCGGTCGGCGGCAGCACGCGGATCAAGAGGATCGTATAAAGGAACGGCAGCTTCCACCAGGCACGGGTGCGCGACAGCGCATAGCCGCCAAGCCCTGCCAGAACCATGACGATAAGGGTCGCGCCGCCGACGATGAACAGCGAGTTGAAAAGCCACCGGCCGCCATCCTCCTTGACGAAGACGCGGGCATAATTCCCAAGGCTCCACTGCTCCGGCCAGCGCAGGAAGAGCTGCGCATTGCCATCGAGGGAGGCAAGCAGCACCCAGAAGAACGGCACGGCGCAGAAGATCGAGATGACCGACAGCGTCGCATAGGCCATCAGGTCTGAGCGCGTCTTGTTGGCGCTTTCGCTCGGAGAGATCACCGCCATATCAGATCTCCACCTTCATGGCCCGGACATAGCCGATGCCGAGGATCAGCGAGATGATCAACGCGACGACCGCGACAGCAGCGCCATAGCCCAACTGGAACGCCGTGAAAGACTGGTTGTAGATATAGATGCTGACGAGCTCCGTCGCCCCGCCCGGACCGCCGCGCGTCAAGGCATAGACGAGACCGAACACGGCGATCGTCGAGACGGCAGAGATCAGCATGTAGAGCAGGATCGTCGGCATCATCAGCGGCAGCGTGATGCGGCGGAACATCTGCGATGGGGTAGCACCATCCATGCGGGCAGCCTCATAGATTTCGTTGGGAATAGTGCTGAGACCCGCGGTGAGCAGGATCATCGCCGTTGCGATGCCGCGCCAAGTGTTGACGATGATGATCATCGCCAGCGGAAAGGTGTTCAGCCAGTCAGCCGGCGCAATGCCGAAGAAGCTGACGATGCGCGACAGCGTCGCATGCTCGCCGCCCGCCAGCATCGATATCCACATGAAGCCGGCGACGACCTCAGGAGCGGCGTTCGGCAGTAGGATGATCGACGAGAAGATCTGCCGGAAACGTATCTCGCGGCGCAGCGCCATGGCGGATACGAGACCGAGCACGAACTGACCGATGACGGCCGAGCCGACCACGAAGAAGAAGGTAACGAGCAGCGAATTCCAGAACTTCGCATCATTGAACAGCCGCGCGTAGTTGCGCAGCCCGACGAAGCGGGGCCGCAGCGCAGCCGCACCGGTCAGCGCCTCGTTGGTGAAGCTCAGATAGACCGAGTACAACGCGGGATAGATGACGAAGGCAAGCAGCAGCACCAGCGACGGCAGCAGAATGATGAGAAGCTGGCGCTCGGCGCGGCGTTCATGAGAGTTTCTGATCATCGAAGCTCACAACCTTATCGAATGAAGCGGAAGACGCGGCAGACCTGCCGCGCCTCCCAATCTTGGGCGGGAGAAAGTACCCAAGGTTATTTCACGGCATCGTCGCCGAGCGTTTCCTTGACGTAGTCGACCAGGATCTTCTGGGCGCCGGCTGCATCGGTTTCCTTGCGCAGCAGCGCTTCGGTGGCGCGGGCAACGCCTTCCGAAACGGTGCCAAAGCCGGAAGCCTGCTTCAGGAACACGCCGTTTCCGGCAGCCGCATGGATCGGCACCAGTTCCGTCAGCTTCTGGAAGTCGGCATTCGAAGCCGCATCCTTGCTGGCCGGAATATTGCCGATGCGGGCCGCATAGGAGACCTGCGTTTCGACCGAGCCGATTTCCATCAGCGCCTTGATGGCCAGTTCCGCGTTAGCCGACTTGGCATTGACGGCCCACGGAGCCGCCAGGTTGGCGAGTACGTACTGGCCGCCGTTCTGGCCGGGAACCGTCCAGGTGCCGACGATCTTGGTCACGTCAGGGATCGGGTTCTTGCTCTCGCGGCCCCAGTCGAAAATGTAGCACCAGGAGCCGCAAGTGGTGGCAGCAAGCTTGCCCTGCGGGAACATTTCATACTTCGGCACGACCCACGGCTCGGGTCCGAGCAGCGGCTGAACCGGCATCAGGTCGTTGTCGATCAGCTGCTTGTAGACGTCGAAGACATCCTTGACGCCTTCGCCGTTGAGATCGAACTTGCCATCGGCATCGACGATCTGCGGCGTCTTCGAGCCGACGATCAGATGCTGGAAGCCCTCGTCGAACGCGCCGCCGCCCCAGGCCACACCGGCCGGGAAGAGCAGGCCATAGGCGCCGGTCTTCTTCTTGATCTCGGCTGCACGGTCGAGCAGGTCTTTCCAGCTCTTTGGCTGCTCGGTCGAAATACCGGCCTTATCGAGCACATCCTTGCGATAGTAGATTTCCTGGATGCCGAGCATGAAGGGCATCACATAGGTCTCGCCATCGGGGCTGACGGCCAGCTGCTTGGCCACATCGTAGAGGCCGTTATAGCCTTCCCAGGCCTTGAATTCCTTGGTGACAGGAGCGAGGTAACCGGCTTCCACCATATCAGCGACGGCAGATGCGGTCGGAATGGAGAACAGGTCGGGCGCATTGCCTGCGCCGAGTTCGGTCAGCAGCTTCGTCAGATAATCCTTGTCCGGCGCCGGGTATTCGACGACCTCGACCGTGACACCGTATTTCTTCTCGATGCGCTCGACCGTCGATTTCATGGCGTCGATACCCGACTGGCCATGGTTCGCAATCCGGATCGTTTCAGCATGAGCCAGCGTCGATACTGCGCTGAGCAATATGGCGCAAAGGCCACCGATAACCGTCTTCTTCAACGGAAGTCCTCCCTCTTGTTCACAATGGCGCCCTCCAGCACCTGTTCGAAAATGTACACGCATTCCCATGCCTGACAAGATGATTTTGCAATCGTTTCCGATGCAAAATTTAAATAGTTGTTTTTGAACGATAATTTATAACTTGCAACGAATACATCGTTTGTGTAATCGTTTGCACAATTGCATTCGGGAGGATTTTGCATGGTACAGAAACTACGCCTCGGCGTGATTGGCGCCGGGCTGAAGGCGGCCGAATATGCCCATAGCTGGGCCAAGATGCCGGAGATCGAATTCGCTGCTCTCGCCGATACCATCCCGGGTTCGCGCCAGCGGCTGATCGACGTCTGCAAGGAAGCCGGCGCACCCGAACCGGAAGCCTTTGAAGACTATCGTGACATGCTGGCGAAGCGCCGCGACGCGCTGGATATCATCTATATCTCCACCCCGCATGCATTCCATGGCGAACAGGCCGTCGCCGTCGCCGAGGCTGGGCTCGACCTCTTCCTGGAAAAACCGATGGTCACAACCGTCCCCGAAGCCGAACGGCTGATCGCCGCACAGAAGAAGACCGGCGTCACCATCGTCACCGCCTTCCAGGGCGGACTCTCGCCACTGGTGCTCGACACCCGCAAGCGGGCGCTGTCAGGCGAGTTCGGTGACCTGATCGCCATATCGGGCATGATCTGGGAAAGCTGGGCCGCCAACTATGAAGGTCACTGGAAGCAGCAGCCGGAAATATCCGGCGGCGGCTTCATGTTCGATACCGGCGCTCACATGATGAACACCGTCTGCCTGCTCGCCAATTCGGACTTCGAGAGCGTTTCAGCCTACATGCACAATCATGGCCGCAAGGTGGATATCGCCACAGCCGTTTCCGCTCGGCTGAAGAATGGCGCACTGGCGACGCTGACGGCAGCCGGCGAAGGCCCTCCCGGCTGCGCCTCTTACATCACCTTCTTCTATTCCAAGGCGATTGTGCGCATCGACGCCTGGGGCGGCTGGCGCGAGATCAGCTTCGGCCGGACCAGCGAGCCACGCGAAGAAGCCGAAATTCTCGGCAATCCGATGAAGAACTTCCTCGCCATCCGCGCCGGAAGCATGGAAAACTCCGGCTCCGTTGAAATGGGCCTGCGATTCGCTAGGCTCTGGGACGCAATCAAGGAATCGGCGGCGGCGGAGGGAGTGCCCGTCAGGATCGCCGTCTAAAGCAATTCCAGCAAAACTGCGCAGCGGTTTTGCGTCCGGAATTGCGCAACAACAGAGGTAGACCCGCTCCGCGATACGGAGAAGAGCGGAATGGGTCTGGACGGGGTGGAAGCAACATGAGCAGGAAACGCATCACATCCAAGGAGCTGGCGAAACTCGCCGGCGTGTCCTCGGCAACGATCTCGCGCGCCTTCTCACCCGATTCCCGCATCGGCAGCGCCACGCGCGACCGCATCCTCGCTGTCGCCCGCGAACACGGCTACCAGCCGAACGCCATCGCCCGTTCGCTCAATAACCAGCGCTCCCGCCTCGTTGCCTTGGTGGTCAACGCTATCGGCAACCCTTGCGAAGCGGAAGAACAGCAGCTGCTCGTCCATCGCCTGCAGGCACGCCAGCTTCTGCCGATCATTCTCTGCTGCGCCGATCATTCCGACCGGCTTCAGCTGATGCGGCTGGCCTCGACCTATCAGGTGGATCACGTCGTCGTCTTCTCCGACATGGTGTCGATGCAGGATGCCGTCGACATCTTCCACACGACGAAACCGATCATCGTCTCCTTCGAGCCGCTGGAGAACGAAAATGTTTCCAGCATCCGCATCGATGGCGCCGTCGGCGCTGCCGAGATCATCGACAAGATCGTCAAGGATGGAAAGATGCGCTTCGCCTATCTTTCCGGAACGAAATCCAGCTGGATCGACAAGCTACGCCGCAAATGGTTTGCCGATGGTCTTGCCAAGCACGGCTTGGCTTTTGAGGCAGAGGCCTTTGGCGACTATTCCTACGATTCCGGCTTCAAGGAAGCCGTCATGCTGCTGCACCGCTCGAAGGTGGATGCGATCATCTGCGGCAACGACGTGATGGCGATCGGTGCGCGCGACGCGGCCCGGCGCGTCCTCGGCAAGCAGACGCCCGGCGATATCGCCATCGTCGGCCAGGACGGCATCGCCATGGCCGCCTGGGATTGCAACGACCTGACAACGCTGAGCCTTGACCATGCCGCTTTCATGGATGCCGTGGTGGAAGTGATCGAACGCCACGAGCAGGATATCGAAGGCCCGCACAACATCACGCTTGCCTGCACGCCCCGCTGGGGCTCCACCGCGTAAGGCAGCGCTTTTCATTGCATCGAGGAGGAATTTCCATGACCATGATTTCACGCGCGCGCGCCTCGCGCCGCATCATTGCCCGCGCCTGCAGCAAGGAAGCCTGATATGCGTTCCGTCGTCTCCTTCAACGAATCCTGGAGCTTCCACGAGGGCTTCGGCCAGCGCCTGCTCGACGCTTTCGACGGCAGCACGACCGTCAGCCTGCCGCATACGGCCGTCGAACTGCCGTTCAATTATTTCGACGAGAAGAGCTATCAGCGGCCGTTCACCTATCAAAAGCTGCTGCGCTGGATGCCCGAATTCGAGGGCCGCGAAGTCTCTATCGTCTTCGACGGCGCCATGGCCGACAACGTCGTCTACCTGAACGGCGAAGAGATCATTGCCCACAAGGATGGCTACACGCCTTTCGAGGCCCGGCTGACAGGCAAGCTTATCAAGGGCGACAACCTGATCACCGTCAAGATCGACGGCAGCGAGAACCCTGCCATCCCGCCGTTCGGTGGCCGTATCGATTACCTCACCTATGCCGGCATCTACCGCGAAGTCTGGCTGAAGGTCACGGGCGCGGTCTCGCTCAGCAACATCAAGATCGAGACGCAGAACGCCCTTGCCGAAACGAAGTCGGCGACCGTTCATTGCAAGCTCGCCAATCCGCAGGACGCGACGTTCCTCGGCACGATATCCGGCACGATCCGCGATGCCTCGGGCATCGTCATCGCCACGGCAACGGCTGAGACCACGGGCGAGGACGTGACGCTCGGCTTCAGCGATCTGAGCGGCATCGCGCTCTGGGATATCGCTAATCCGGCGCTTTACGAACTGACCGTCGATCTCAAGACCAGCCATGGCTCGGATCGCCTCACCTCGAATTTCGGCTTCCGCACCGCCGAGTTCACGCCCGAAGGTTTCCTGTTGAACGGCAGGCCGCTGAAGCTACGCGGCCTCAACCGTCATCAGGCCTACCCCTATGTCGGCTATGCCGCCGGACGTTCCGCCCAGGAACTCGACGCGACGATCATGAAGACGGTGCTGAAGTGCAATATCGTCCGCACCTCACACTATCCGCAGTCCAAATGGTTCCTCGACCAGTGCGACCGGCTCGGCCTGCTGGTCTTCGAAGAAATCCCCGGCTGGCAGCATATCGGCGACCTCGAATGGCAGAAAGAGTCGATCGAAAACGTCCGCCGCATGATCGAGCGCGACTGGAACCACCCCTCGATCATCATCTGGGGCGTGCGCATCAACGAGTCGCTCGACAGCCACGACTTCTACGCCGAAACCAACCGCCTCGCTCGCGAGCTGGACCCAACCCGCCAGACCGGCGGCGTTCGTTATCTGACGGAAAGCGAACTGCTGGAAGACGTCTACACGATGAACGACTTCATCCTCGGCAACGAGGAACTGCCGGGCGCCAACCGCCCACGGACCGCGCTTCGCCCGCAGCAGGAAAATACAGGCCTCTCCCACAAGGTACCCTACCTGATCACCGAGTATAACGGCCACATGCATCCGACCAAGATGCATGACCCGGAACAGCGCCAGGCCGAACATGTGCGCCGTCATCTGGAAGTGCTGAACGCCGCCTATGGCGATCCCGACATCTCAGGCGCGATCGGCTGGTGCATGTTCGACTACAACACCCACAAGGATTTCGGCTCCGGCGACCGCATTTGCTACCACGGCGTCATGGACATGTTCCGCGAACCGAAATTCGCGGCTTACGTCTATGCCAGCCAGTGCGAACCTTCAGATGAAGTCATCATGAAGCCGGTGACCTTCTGGGCGCGCGGCGAACGCAGCATCGGCGGCGTACTGCCGCTGATCATTCTCACCAATTGCGATGAGGTGGAGCTGAAATACGGGACGCTGACCAAGCGCATCGGACCCGACCGCGAGAACTACCCGCACCTGCCGCATCCGCCCGTCGTTCTCGACCATCGGCACTTTACCGCCGATGAGCTCGGCACCTGGGGTCTGGAATGGATCGATGGCGAATTCACCGGCTTCATCGATGGCGAGCCGGTCGCGCATCTGACGCTGGCGGCTGCCCCGCTGCCTGCAAGGCTGCAACTCGCACCCGACGCGATCGCCCTGAAAGCGCGTGAGCGGGATAGCACCCGCGTCATCATCCGCGCACTCGACCAGCGTGATCAGCGCCTGCCATTCATGGATGACAGCGTCACGCTGCGCGTCGAGGGACCGGCGAAGATCGTCGGCCCGGGCAGCGTGCCGCTGCAGGGCGGCACGGCTGGCTTCTGGCTGGAAGCAACGGGACTGACAGGCACGATCACCGTGGAAGCGACCTCAAGCCGCTTCCCGCCCGTCAGTTTCACCGTAACCGCGCAGTGACGGATCAGGCGATCCGCAGCTGGCTCTGCGGGTCGAAGAACACCGCCTTGTCGAGATTGAAGGCAAGGCGGGTGTTCGTGCCCGCCTCGATGCCGGCATCGGCGCCGAGGCGCGCGACGACGGATTTGCCGCCGAGCTTTGTGACGGCGAATGTATCCGCGCCCGCGGGCTCGACAACTTCGATCATGCAATCACCGTGCGACACCGATTTCGCCTTGCGATCGACGCCATCGAGATCGGTGAGCGCTTCCGGGCGGATTCCGAAGATCACCGGCTTGCCATTGTAGCTCGTCAGGCTGTTGTTGCCCGAGGGCACCGGCAGCTTCAGCGGTTCCGCATTCGGGCGGTCGAGCGAAACCTGCAGACCGCCGGCGCCGTTCTCAACGGTCGCGTTCAGCAGGTTCATTGCCGGCGAACCCATGAAATCGGCCACGAAGACGTTGGCAGGGCTGTTGTAGATTTCGGCAGGCGTGCCGAACTGCTGCAACACGCCATCGCGCAGAACGGCGATCTTGGTTGCCAGCGTCATGGCCTCGATTTGGTCATGCGTCACGTAAACGATCGTCGTGCCCATGCGCTGGTGCAGGCGCTTGATTTCGGTGCGCATGTCGACGCGCAGCTTGGCATCCAGATTGGACAGCGGCTCGTCGAACAGGAAGACCTGCGGATTGCGCACCAGAGCACGGCCCATGGCAACGCGCTGTCGCTGGCCGCCGGAAAGCTGGCTCGGCTTGCGGTCCAGCAGATGGCCGATCTGCAGCATCTCGGAAACCTGCTTGATCGCCTTCTCGCGCTCTTCCTTCGGCACGCCGCGGATTTCCATGCCGAAGGCGATGTTTCCCGCCACCGTCATGTTCGGGTAGAGCGCGTAGCTCTGGAACACCATGGCGATATCGCGCTTCGACGGATGCAGGTCGTTGATCGCCCGGCCGTTGACGCGGATTTGGCCTTCGGTGATCGTCTCAAGACCGGCAATGGTGTTGAGCAGCGTGGACTTGCCGCAGCCGGAAGGCCCGACGAGCACGAGGAAGCCGCCCTCTTCGAGCTCGAGATCGATCCCCTTGAGGATATCGACGGCGCCGAAGCGCTTCTTGAGACCGGAAATTTCAAGGAAAGCCATGGATTATCCTTTGACGGCGCCCGCCATGAGACCGCGCACGAAATAGCGGCCGGCGAGAATGTAAACGAAGAGCGTCGGCACGGCGGCGATCATCGCCGCGGCCATGTTGACATTGTATTCGACCACGCCGGTCGAGGTATTGACGACGTTGTTCAGCGCCACCGTCATCGGCATCGATTCACCGGTGCCCGCGTAAGCCGAGGCAAACAGGAAGTCGTTCCAGATGTTGGTGAACTGGTAGATAACAGTCACCACGATGATCGGCAGCGAGTTCGGCAGCATGATGCGGCGGAAGATCTGGAAGAAGCTGGCGCCATCGACCTGGGCAGCGCGCACCAGCTCCGTCGGGAAGGCTTCATAGAAATTCCGGAAGAACAGCGTCGTGAACCCGAGACCGTAGACGACATGGACGAAAACCAGGTTGACCGTCGGGTTGCCGAAACCGAAGTTCATGCCCGTCGCATTCTGCAGCGTCATGCCGAACCGGCCGAACATGCCGAGGATCGTCGCCATGGGCAGCAGTACCGACTGGAACGGGATAAAGCAGGCAAACAGCATCAGGCCGAAAACCAGCGTATGACCCGGGAAGCGCCACTTCGTCAGCACGTAGCCGTTCAGCGCACCGAGCACGGTGGAGATCGCAACGGCGGGTACGACCATTTTGATCGAATTCCAGAAGTAGCCCTTGATCCCGGCACAGGTCAGACCGACGCAGGTCTCGCCCCAGGCCTTGAACCAGGGATCGAGCGTCGGCGACTGCGGCAGCGACAGCATGTTGCCGTTCTGGATCTCGTCCATCGTCTTGAACGAGGTGACCAGCATCACGAAGAGCGGCATCAGGTAGAGGACCGCAAAGATGATCAGCAGCCCATAGATCGCCGTGCGGCCGATCCAGCGATTGTTGTTGCCGTTGGAAACGGCGGGAGAGACGACGCTGCTCATCGGGATTTCTCCCTCAGTTCGGAATAGAGATAGGGAACGATGATCGCCGAGATCGTCATCAGCATGATGATCGCGCTGGCCGAGCCGACCGCCATCTCGTTCCGCTTGAACGTATATTCATACATGAAGTTCGACGGCAGCCAGGCCGAACCGCCGGGACCGCCCGACGTCAGCGCGACCACCAGGTCGTAGGACTTGATCGCCATGTGGGCGAGCACGATAAAGGCAGACAGGAACACCGGGCGCAGCATCGGAATGATGATGCGGCGGTAGAGCTGCAGCGTTGAAGCGCCATCGATCTGCGCCGCCTTGATGATCTCGCCGTCGATCCCGCGCAGACCCGCCAGGAACATGGCCATGACGAAGCCGGACGCCTGCCAGACGCCAGCGATGACGACGGTATAGATCACGAAATCCTTGTTCTTGATCCAGTCGAAATGGAAGCTCGTCCAGCCGAACTGGTGCAGCGTCTGCTCCAGGCCGAGGCCCGGATCGAGGAACCACTTCCAGGCGACGCCGGTGACGATGAAGGACAGCGCCATCGGATAGAGGAAAATCGGGCGCAGCACGCCCTCGCCGCGGATCTTCTGGTCGAGCAAGATCGCCAAGAGCAGACCGAGTCCCAGGCAGATGCCGATATAGAGGAACCCGAAGATCCCCATATTGGTGATCGACGTGTACCAGGACGACGGCGGATCGCTCTCGAACGTCCAGCGCCACAGGCGCTGATAGGCGCGCGGGCCGGTCAAGTCGTAAGACGGAAAGGTCTTGGAATTGGTGAAGGAAAGATACGCCGTCCAGACGATGAAGCCATAGACGAAAACGATCGTGATCAGGAAGCTCGGCGCCAGCACGATCTTCGGCAGGGCATCCTGCAACCGGCCGCGAATGGACGCGCGGGTCGAAGGACTGGAGGTCAGGACCGGATCGGTGGTCGCAACAGTGCTCATGAAATCAATCTCCTCCCCGCAGCATACCTGCAGGGCGCAAAGGCCTCCCCGCACTGTGCGGGGAGGCCGGATGTCGAACAGGTATTAGCGAGCGTCGTCGATCGCCTGGACGAGCTGGGTCACAGCTTCGTCGGAGGTCTTGATCTGACCATGTACGAACTTCGAGACGACGTCCTTATAGGCGTTGGCGATTGCCGGAGGCGCGCCGTAACCCTGAGCGAGCGAACCGAACAGCGTGCCGCCGTCGTTTGCCTTCTTCAGGTCGGCGATGCCCTTCTTGCCGCACGCGTCGAAAGCCGTATCCGGAACGTCGGTACGGGCCGGAACCGAACCCTTGACGACGTTGAATGCCGACTGGAAGCTCTTCGACAGCGTTGCCGTTGCGAGCGCCACCTGAGCGGCCTTGCGGTCTTCAGGAACGTTGAACATGCCGAACATGTCGGAGTTGTAGATCACGCTGCCATCGGTGCCCGGGAAGCGGTAGCACAGGAAGTCCTTATCCGGGGTCTTCTTGGCAGCGACGAATTCGCCCTTCGCCCAGTCGCCCATGACCTGAACCAGAGCATCACCCTTGATGACCATGGCGGTTGCCAGGTTCCAGTCGCGGCCCGAGAAGTTCGGGTCGACATACTTGATGATCTTGGCGAGGTTATCGAAGGACTTCTTCATCGTGTCGGACTTCAGAGAGTCTTCGTCGAGATCGTTGAAGGCCTTCTTGTAGAATTCAGGACCACCGGTCGACAGGACGATCGAGTCGAACATCGTGGCTTCCTGCCAGTTCTGACCGCCGAGAGCGAGCGGAACGACGCCAGCCGCCTTGGCCTTGTCGAGAAGCGCGATCAGGTCATCGAAGGTCTTCGGCTCGGTGCCGCCGATCTTGTCCATGACGGCCTTGTTGATCCACAGCCAGTTGACCGAGTGAACGTTAACAGGGGCAGCGACCCACTTGCCGTCATAGACGGAGAACTTCTGCAGAGCCGCCGGAACCGACTTGTCCCAGCCTTCCTTCTTCGCGGTCTCGGTCAGGTCGCCCATGACGCCTGCCTGAGCATAGTCGAGAACGGTGTAGCCCAGCATCTGCGATGCGGTCGGGTAGGTACCGGCAGCAACCATCGCCTTCAGCGCGGTCATTGCAGCATCACCACCACCACCAGCAACCGGCACATCCTTCCAGGCGTAACCTTCTTTGGAAAGGTCGCCCTTCAAGACGTTGAGAGCCGCAGCTTCACCGCCCGAAGTCCACCAGTGCAGCATCTGCACTTCCTTGACGTCGGCCGCATGGGCGCCGAACGCAGCCATCATCACGGCAGCAGCAGCCACCGAGCCCAAAAACTTGCGCATAGTCTTCCTCCCGTTTGCAAGTCGGCAGCGAAAGCCTTTTCCGCCACCCTGATGCTTCCCACTCGCCGAGTGAGCAAACATGCCGCCGCCTTCCGGCTGCGGTTGACAATTTAAAACGATATAAATTACGCGGCGTCAAGTCTTTCTCGACTTCCGAGAAAAAAGATTATTAATGACTCAAACTACTGAAATTGCTATATAATGCGTATCATTGCGCTGAAATCGCAAAAATTTAAAACGTTTTCATAACTTTATTGCTTGCAATGCATCTGCCCGTTATGTTGATTGCCGCAGCCCAGGAAGGCCAAGTTGACCGATCCGATGAAGCCGCCCCGCGGCGAAAACCAAGACAATCTTCTGAGACGTGGCAAGCCGACGCTGCGCACGATCGCCAACCTGACCGGTTTGGCGGTGACGACGGTATCGCGCGCGCTCAGCGACGCACCGCAAATCTCGCTGGAAACCCGCGAGCGGGTGCACAAGATCGCCCGCGAAATCGGCTATCTCCCGGATCGCGCGGCGCAGCGCCTGAAGACCGGCCGCACCAATGTCATCAGCATCCTGCTCGACTCGCACCAGGAAGTCGTCGGCTTTGGCACCTCGATCATGTACGGCATTGCCAAGGCTCTGAAAGAGACCTCTTACCATCTGGTCGTGGCGCCGAACTTCCTCTCGACCACCGAGCTCGAGGCTGCCGAATACATCGTCCGCAACAGCTTCGCCGATGGCGTCATCTTTACCCGCACCGAACCCTTCGATGCCCGCGTCCGGATGCTGATCGAGACCGGCTTTCCATTCGTCAGCCACGGCCGCACCGAATTTTCGACACAGCATCCCTATGTCGATTACGACAATTATGCCTTTGCCTATGAGGCGACGCGCCGCTTGATCACCAAGGGACGCAAGAAGGTCACCCTTCTGCTGCCACCACGGCGGCTGACATTTTACCAGCACCTGCTGCACGGCTTCATGACCGCCGTCCGCGAGGCGGGCGCCAGCTATGAGATCTCCGAGGAGATCACGCTCGATTCCCCGGCAAGCGCCATCCGCGACTATGTCCGCACGCGCGCTGCCGCCCCCGATGCCCCGGATGGCTTTATCTGTCCGGGCGAGGTGTCAGCGCTTGCGACCATCACCGGCATGAGCGACGCCGGGCTTCAACTGGCCGAGGACTACGATATCGTCGCCAAGGAGCATTCGCGCCTGTTGACCCAGCTGCAGCCAAAGGTCGAGACGATCTACGAAGACCTTGTTGCCGCCGGCGAATTGCTCGGCCGGATGCTGATCGAGCGCATCAACGACCCGGAAACAGCGGACAACCGCCAGCTCATCCAGACGCCACAGATCGTGTTTCCGCCCTTGTGAGCGCTGCCGACGGCTCGATTTCCGCAAGCAGCGGCAGATGATCGGACGCGCGCCGCGCCAGCGGATCGGCGATCGCCGTCACCCGCCTGACACCAAGCCCTTCCGAGACGAAGACGTGGTCGATCCGCAGCACCGGAAGTCGCGACGGATAGGTCGGCCGCGGCTTACCACCGGCCAGAAGCTGGGCGTCTCGAAACTGCCGGGCAAGCGTCCGGTATGCGGGCGATAGCGGAATGGCGTTGAGATCACCGCAGATGATCGACGGCGCAGCCTGAAATGCCGACGACCCGATCCAGTCCTTGCCGAGCAACGCCGCTACCTGCCGTGCCCTGTCTACACCCCGCAGGCCAAGATGCGTGTTGAGAACGTTGAGCGTCAGGCCGTTGACATCGACCTGCACCCAGATCGCCCCGCGGGTCTCGCCGACAGAAGGCAGCGGCCCTGCCCGCATCAGCCTGGTCGGTAGCGCGGTCAGGATGGCGTCACCATACTTCTCCTCCTCGACATGCAAGGCCGGATGGAAATGCGACTCCATCTTCAGAAGGCCCGCGATGAGATGCGCCTGATCGACGCCTCCCGTTCGCTTGCGGCCAACGTCCAGCTCCTGCAGCGCAATGATATCGGCACCCGACTGGGCGATGACATCGGCGACCCGGTGCGGATCGATCCGCCGGTCGGTACCGACGCAGCTATGCACGTTGTAGGTCAGGATTCTGATCGATCGGCCGCCCTGCAGAGGTGAAATACCGGAGAATGTGCTCATGCTGGGGGAACCCGCATTCCGCTTGTTTCGTTCCATAAACTGGAAACTGCAACGCAAGACGGAAAACTCATGCCGGGCAAACGCCTCATCATCAATGCCACCCTCATTCTCGGCCTGCTGCTGGCCGCCTACCTTCTCCACAGGGTCTTCAGCCGCTACTCGCTGGAGGAGGTGATGCAGTCGATCGCGGCGATCCCGGTGTCCAGGCTCGCCGCCGGGACGGGCTTTGCGGCACTCTCCTATCTCTGCCTCACCGGCTTCGACTGGATGGGCCTGCGCTATGCCGGCAAACCGCTGAGCTACCTGAAGGCGGCGATCGCCTCCTTTACCGGCCTTTCGATCGGTCACAACCTCGGCATCGCCGCCCTGAGCAGCGGCGCCGTCCGTTACCGCTACTACGCCCGCTGGGGACTAAACACCGAGGAAGTCGCCAAGGTGATCCTCTTCTGCGGCGTCACCGTCGGCATCGGCCTCTCGGCCCTCGCCGGTATCGCGCTTCTCGTCAATCCCGGCGATGCAGCCAATCTGTTGCACCTCAGCTCGTCCGGCCTGTTCTTTCTCGGCCTCGCGTGCTTGGGCATTCCCGCGGTCTACGTTCTTCTGGCTGCCACCGTTCGCGCGCCGCTGAAACTGTGGAAATGGCAGTTCCAGATGCCGGAGGTTAAGCTGGCCGCCGGGCAGGTGGTGATCGGAACGCTGAACTTCATCTGCGTTTCCGCCTGTCTGCATCAGATGCTGGCGGCGCAGGGCGAAGCCAGCTTCGTGCAGACGGCAACCGCCTTCGTGCTCGCCAATATCGCCATCCTCCTCACCCATGTTCCGGGCGGGCTGGGCGTGCTGGAGGCAACCGTCAGCCACGTTCTTCCGGGCGCCGCATCGATCGGCGCACTTGTGGCCTTCAGGGTGATCTATTTCATTCTGCCCCTGCTGATCGGCCTGCCGGTCTTCGCCATCAGCGAAATCGTCATCCGCAAGCGGAAAACGGCAAGCTCAGAAAAACACGCTGACCAGACGGCCGACGCGCAGGCGCAACCGCTGTAACGGCCAGTACGGCCTGCGCGGATCGACGATCCCGGTCCCCGGCAACGGACTGATCCCACCATGGGCAATATCAACGGCGAATTCGCGCAACCCGCGTGGGCCACGGTTCAGCGCCTTTATAGTATCTAGCACCGATCGCTTTTCACTCTCCATCCGCCGCACCTCTTCGGGCTGCGCATCGAGATGCTCGGCCATCAGCCGGTGGCGAAGCGAGGTGATCGCCTGGCGGTGACCATCGGTCTCCGCCTCGATCGCCAGATCGCATTCCGTATCCAAGCCCTCGGAGCGGTTGTTCAGGTTCGACGAGCCGATGCGGATAAATGCATCATCGACGATCATCAGCTTGGAGTGGATGACGATTTCCTGCTCGCCGCCCTTCTCGTCAGGCACCACGGCATACATGACACGCAGCCGGTCATAACGGTCGATACGCTTTAGCCGGCGGATCAGCCGATCGCGATTGTTGCCCATCGTCAGTTTCTCGATGAAGCCGTGCGAGCTGCGGGTAACGAGAACCGCGATTTCAGGACCTTCGATCTCCTTCAGCCGCTTGGCGATCTCGCGCGCCACACCGAAGGAGGCCAGATATTGGGTTTCGATATAGATGTGCCTGCGCGCCGCCCGGATCGCATCCCGCGTCAGCCGGAAAGCTTCGTAATGGCCGCGCTTGCCGATCAATCCGGGTTCTGTCAACGCAATCGCCGCCGTCGCATTGGTCATTTCTGCCGGGACAGCCAATGGCCATTCGGCACCACTTGCAGCGGCAGGTTCGATCCGCTCGCCGGTCGCCTTCCGCCACCTGCGGCGCGCGACATCGCCGATCAGACCCGCGGCCTCACCTGACACCATCGACTGCATGTCATGAACTGGTTCATAGGGCGTGCCGTCAGGCGCCCTGCGCAGCGGATTACCGATCCGGTGATCCGGCTCGTCCCAGCGCCGGGCCGTGAGGTCGATGCCGCCCAGGAAACCCAGGCTGTCGTCGATCGAAACCAGTTTCTGGTGATGGCAACCGCGCAGCGGATGGCGCAGATCGAAACGCATGGAGATCTGCGGATGAGACGAGAACCCGCTCTCGCGGAAGAGCCGCAGCGACTTGCCCGAATAGATCGGCCCCATGCCCCAAACAAGAATCCGGATTTGCAAGCCCGGATGCTCATCGGCAAGCGACAGCAGCAATTCCCCGAGCGTTTCGGAACTCTGCTTTGGGCGGAGACGGATATCGGGATTGAAATCCCAGCCGACGATCCAGATCGTCTGCCGCGCTTTCCTGAGCGCCTGATCCAGGGCGGAAAAATAGGCAGATCCATCCACCAGGAACGCGACTCTCTCGGCCTTGCCGGCACGCCAGGCATTGCGGCCCGTGCGAATGATGCCACCAGGCACTGCTGTTACCGCAGCCTTCATCGTGCGCCGGGCCGCTCCGGCAATCAGATCGATTGCATTTGCCGTCTTGCGGCTATCGCCGGCTGCTTGAAAATCCATCATCCTGTGCCGGTGCCCCACGCTTTTTCGATGCGTGCCTCAACGTGCGAAACGCCGCCACAGTTCCCGTACACCGAACAAAAATTATGGCTCTACAGGGCCTTGCCGCCGTGCCGTGGCGATCGGGCCCTTGCCGAGCCGATGCATTTCCCGCATGCCTTGGATAAATCAGGGAGGATGCCGTATGCGAAACTACTCAGCCTGCATTGAATGGCTGTTTGCCGAACCGGGCGACGAATTCTCAAGCCGCATCGATAGCGCCGCAGAGGCCGGTCTGCATTTCATCGAATTCTGGCGCTGGACCGACAAGGATCTCGACGCCATCGAGCGCACGCTGAAGAGCACCGGCCTCAAGGTTTCGAGCCTCGTAGCCGAACCGATGATTCCGCTGACAGACATCGCTAATCGCGAAGCCTGGCTCGAAGGCCTGAAGCAATCCGTCGAGGTCGCAAAGCGGCTCGGCGCCCCGGTGCTGATCGCGCAAGCCGGAGACGACCTGCCGGGCCCATCGCGCGAGGAGCAGCGTGCCGCGCTGACAGACACGCTGCGCGCCGCCGCCGATATCCTGAAAGGCACCGGCGTCCGCCTCGGCGTCGAGCCGCTCAACACGCGCATCGACCATATCGGCTATTTCCTCGGCTCGACGAAGGAAGCACTCGATATCGTCGATGACGTCGACCGGCCGGAAATTGGCATCGTCTACGATATCTACCATTCCGCAGTGATGGACGAGAAAACTGAAGACGTCATCGGCGGGCGCGTCTCCCGCGTCGTCCACCTCCACATTGCCGACCACCCTGGCCGCAATGATCCCGGGACAGGAACGATCGACCTCAAGCATCGCCTCGATTGGCTCTACGCGGAGGGCTACGACGGTGTCGTGGGAATGGAGTACCGGCCCGTAAAACCCGGCCGCGACGGCGTCACGGCAGCAATCGAATCGCTTGGCGGCTGAACAGCAGCGGCCTATCGATCGCTGCCTGCCTCCATACTCCATGGGCTCACCGCCACCAGCTTTTCCAGCCAGTTGCGAAAGGAGACCAGTGGCGGATAGTTTGCGCGCGATTGCGGCCAGGCGAGCCAATAGGTTCCGCTGCCGGTTACCGACGGTTTCAGCAGCGAAAGAAGCCGCCCCTGCTGGATTTCGTCCCTAGCCAGATAGTCGGGCAGCAGCGCCACGCCCAGTCCGGCGATCGCAGCCTGGGTCATGGTCGCGAACTGATCGAAAAGCATGCCTGTGACGTTTTTCGGTTTGATCCCCTGGGCTTCGAACCAGATTGCCCAGGCCTTCGTTCGCGTTTCGAGCTGCAGCAGCGGCAGGTCCAGCACGTCGCCCGCATCGTTGACAGGCTTGTCTCTCAGCAGCGCCGGTGAGATGCAAGCCGTCAGGCGCTCCTCGAAGAGCTCGAGATGATCGGCGTCGCGCCAATCGGCGGCGCCAAAATGGATTGCCGCGTCGAACCCCTCGGCGGCGAAATTGAAGCGCTTCAGGCGGGTCGCCAGGCTGACATTGATCCCGGGATGGTCCTTGAGGAAATCTCCGAGCCGCGGCGCAAGCCATCGTGTGCCAAAGGCCGGCAGGATGGCGAGCGTCAGCGTGCCGCCGCCGGGATTGGCGGAAAACTCCATGCTGCTGCGCTGGATCAGATCGAGTGCCCGGCTGATGTCGCGGCCATAGGCCTGCGCCGCCTCGGTCGGCACCAGCCGCTGCCTGTACCTGTCGAAAAGCGGGCGCCCGAGCTGCTGTTCCAGCGTCTGGATCAGCCGGCTGACCGTGCTTTGCGTCAGATTGAGCTCGCGCGCAGCCGCCGCCGTGGATCCACTGCGCAGCACCGCCTCGAAGGCCGAGAGATGGCTGATATGGGGAAGAAATCGTCTCTGGCGCATGGTCAACCTATGCATCGCATGCATCAACTCATTCGCAAATACAGTTTCCATAGACATCAGGCAATCGATAGACGCATAATTCCCGATGAAACCCATGTCTTTGCCGTGAGGATCGCTTGTCAAACTCTACCAACACAGTTTCCAAACCATCGTCGAGCGCATTCGCTTGGGATGACCCTTTCCTGCTGGACGAGCAACTGAGCGAAGATGAGCGGATGATTCGCGACTCGGCAGCCGCTTTCGCCAAGGCCGAGCTGCTGCCCCGCGTCCAGGAAGCCTATCTCGACGAGCAAACCGACAAGGGCCTCTTCAAGCTGATGGGCCAGACCGGCCTGCTCGGCGTCACGCTGCCGGAAGAATATGGCGCTGCCAACGCCTCCTACGTCGCCTACGGCCTCGTCGCCCGGGAGATCGAGCGCATCGATAGCGGCTACCGCTCGATGATGAGCGTCCAGTCCTCGCTGGTCATTTACCCGATCTATGCCTACGGCTCCGACGAGCAGAGGAAGAAATATCTGCCAGGCCTCGTTTCGGGCGAGCTGATCGGCTGTTTCGGCCTCACCGAGCCGGATGCAGGCTCCGATCCGGGCGGCATGAAGACCCGTGCCGAGAAGATCGAGGGCGGTTATCGCCTGCGCGGCTCCAAGATGTGGATCTCAAACGCGCCGATCGCCGATGTCTTCGTCGTCTGGGCGAAATCCGAAGCCCACAACAATGAGATCCGCGGCTTCGTGCTTGAAAAGGGCATGAAGGGCCTCTCAGCGCCAAAAATCGGCGGCAAGCTGTCGCTGCGCGCCTCGGTCACCGGCGAGATCGTGCTGGACAGCGTCGAAGTTGGCGAAGACGCGATCCTGCCCGGCGTCTCGGGTCTCAAAGGCCCCTTCGGCTGCCTCAACCGCGCCCGCTACGGCATTTCCTGGGGTGTGATGGGTGCGGCCGAAGACTGCTGGTTCCGCGCCCGCCAATACGGCCTCGACCGCAAGCAGTTCGGCAAGCCGCTCGCCGGCATGCAGCTCTACCAGAAGAAGCTCGCCGACATGCAGACCGAGATCGCCCTTGGTCTGCAGGGATCTCTGCGCGTCGGCCAGCTCATGGATCAGCACAAGATGGCGCCGGAGATGATCTCTATCGTCAAGCGCAACAATTGCGGCAAGGCGCTGGATATTGCCCGCCAGGCCCGCGACATGCACGGCGGCAACGGCATCCAGATCGAATTCCACGTCATGCGCCATTCGCAGAACCTGGAAACGGTCAACACCTACGAGGGCACGCACGACGTCCACGCTTTGATCCTGGGCCGGGCGCAGACCGGCATCCAGGCGTTCTTCTAGGGAATAGAGTTGAACGCAA
>NZ_JAVDWL010000005.1:0-490833 GCF_031457345.1 Rhizobium sp. BE258 | reverse complement strand
GCGAAAGACTTCGTCGCCTGCAGCGCCGCCGCCCTCGTTCAGTGACGCGGCTTATACGGCTAACCCCCGCAAACAGTCAACAGCACCCAACAAAGTTTTTTGACATTTTTGTAACAGATTGATTTGAAAAGAGGATTCTCGTGGCCCGTTTGATTGGCACCGATCTCACACTGCGCGGCTTCGAGGCTGGAGCGCCAAAGCCCCATTATTGCTTCGAAAATACCGGGTTTCCGGATCGCCTTTATATAGGGATGGCGCGCCCTGAATGCCGGGACGGCTTGCGCAGCCTCCGGCGATCGCTAATTTCGCGGCAGTTTTCTTCTAGAGTCGCACACCGGATGGTGGACGGATCAATAGACCGCAGAGGTGACGGACATAGTGTCTCTTCCAACATTGCCAGTCTCCGACGTCCTGCCTGCAATCGGCAGCGCGCTCGGCGAGTATCGCCGTGCCGTGCTTTCGGCGCCGCCGGGCGCTGGAAAGACGACACTGGTGCCGCTCTTCCTGCTGCAGCAGCCCTGGCGTGGCGACGGCAAGATCATTCTGCTTGAGCCGCGGCGGCTGGCGGCGCGCGCCGCGGCAGGCCGCATGGCATCGCTGCTCGGCGAACAGGTGGGACAGACCGTCGGCTATCGCATGCGTCTCGATAACCGGATCTCGGCAGCAACGCGCATCGAGGTGGTCACCGAAGGCGTCTTTGCCCGGATGATCCTCGACGATCCGGAACTATCCGGCGTTTCGGCCGTGATCTTCGACGAATTCCATGAGCGTTCGCTGGATGCCGATTTCGGGCTGGCGCTGGCGATCGACGTCCAGGGTGCGCTGCGCGAAGATCTGCGCATCCTCGTGATGTCGGCAACGCTGGATGTCGAGCGGGTGGCGTCTTTGCTCGGCAATCCGCCTGTCATCGAAAGCATGGGGCGCAGCTTTCCTGTCGAGATCCGCTATCAGGACCGGCCGGGCGGCGAGCGCATCGAGGACGCGGTTAGCAAAGCGATCCTCGACTGCCACGCAAGGGAGAGCGGTTCGATCCTCGCCTTCCTTCCCGGACAGGCCGAGATCCTGCGTACTGCGGAGCGGCTGACCGGCCGGTTTGGCGACGAGACGCTGATTGCGCCGCTCTATGGCAATCTCAGCCAGAAGGAGCAGGATGCCGCGATCCGCCCGGCGCCGCCAGGCAAACGAAAGATCGTGCTCGCTACGTCGATTGCCGAGACCTCGATCACCATCGACGGCGTGCGCGTGGTTGTCGACAGCGGATTGCAGCGGCTGCCTGTTTTCGAGGCCTCGACCGGAATCACGCGGCTCGAGACGGTGCGCGTCTCACGCGCTTCCGCCGACCAGCGGGCGGGCCGTGCGGGGCGCACCGAGCCCGGCATCGCCATCCGCCTCTGGCACCAGGGCCAGACGGCGGCCCTCCCCGCCTTTACGCCGCCGCAAATCCTGTCGAGCGATCTCTCCGGACTGGTGCTCGATCTGGCGCATTGGGGCGTACAGGACCCTGCTACCCTCGCCTTTGCCGACCAGCCGCCGGCAACCACGCTTGCCGAGGCGCGGACATTGCTTGCCGATCTCGGCGCGCTCGGCAGCGATGGAAGCCTGACGGCACGCGGCCGGACGATACGCGAGCTTGCGCTACCGCCGCGATTGGCGGCGATGGTGGTTTCGGCGGGCGAGAACGGCGATGCCCGGGAAGCGGCCTTGCTTGCCGTGCTGATGACAGAACAGGGACTCGGCGGAACGAGCCTCGATCTCGAGGATCGGCTGCGGCGGTTCAAGACGGAAAAAGGCGAGCGGGCCGAATCGGCACGCAGGTTGGCCCAGCGGCTGGCTGCCGGTCTCGACAAGGCATCATCCCCGGCGCCGCCGACGGCCGGACAGCTGCTTCTTCATGCCTTCCCGGACCGGGTGGCGCTGCAGCGCGGCGCCCGCGGGCGCTATGTGATGGCGAATGGCCGCGGCGCGGAGCTTGCTGAAACCGAACGGCTGGCCGGCAGCCAGATGCTTGTGATTGCCGACCTGACGGGACGGGCTGCGCAGGCACGCATCCTTGCCGCCGCCGAGATCTCACGCGGCGATGTCGAAGCCGAGCTTCCCGGCGCCATCAAGAGCGGCGAGCAGACCTATTTCGATCTGGCGAGCAAGCAGGTGCGGGCCCGGCGGGCAACGCGGCTCGGCGCCATCGTCTTCGACGAGACGCCCTTGCCGAGGCCAAGCGGCGAAGCAGTCGGCAGAGCGCTGGCCGACGGCGTGCGCCAGCTCGGACTTGGGCCGCTGCCTTTTTCCAAAGAAGCCGCCCAGCTTCGCGACCGGATCGGCTTTCTGCACCGGACGATCGGCGATCCGTGGCCCGACATGAGCGATGGCGCGCTGCTGGCGCGGCTCGACGACTGGTTCGTGCCGTTCCAGGGCGAGGCCCGCGGCTTTGCCGAAATCTCCGCAGGCTCGTTATCGAACGGCTTGATGGCACTCGTACCGCACGCCCTGCAGCGCGATCTGGCGCGGCTGGCGCCGACGCATTTCGAGGCCCCGACCGGGCAGCGCCATCCGATCCAGTATGACGGCGAGGAGCCGCTGCTGACGATCCGGGTTCAGGAGCTTTTCGGCCTCCGGGAGCATCCGGCGATCGGCGGTGGGCGCCTGCCGCTGCTTCTCGAATTGACATCGCCAGCGCACCGGCCGATCCAGACGACACGCGACCTGCCGGGATTCTGGGCCGGATCGTGGAAGGACGTGCGTGCCGAGATGCGCGGGCGCTATCCGCGGCATCCCTGGCCCGAACGGCCGGAAGAGGCAGCGCCGACGACACGCGTGAAACCGCGTGGTACATAAGGACATGACGATAGTGGATGACGCCGACAGCAAGACGCAGGAAGACAGGCACAGCAGCCGCAGGCTCCGGCTGCAGACGATCGTGCGATTGCGCTGGCTTGCAGTCGCCGGTCAGGCAGTGACGGTGTTCATCGTCGCCTTCTGGCTGAAATTTCCCCTGCCGCTGATCGCCAGCTGCTCGCTGATTGCCGCGCTCGCCTGGGTCAACTTCTATCTGACCATTCGTTACCCGGCGACACATCGCCTGGAGCCGCCGGCTGCCTTTGCGCTGCTCGGGCTCGACCTGCTGCAGCTTTCGGCGCTGCTTTTCATCACCGGCGGGCTTGCCAATCCGTTCGCCGCACTGGTCTGCGTCCCCGTCATCATCTCCTTTGCATCGCAGCCGATCCGCTACAGCACGGCGCTGATCGTCTTTGCGATGGTCTGCATCACCATTCTCGCCTTCTCACCGTTCCCCCTCCCCTGGTTCGATGGCGTCGAGATCAACGTCCATAATGTCATGCAGTTCGGCGTCTGGTGCTCGATCGCCTCGACAATGGCCTTTGCGGCCTTCTACGCCTACCGCGTGTCGATGGAGGCAAGCCAGCTTGCCGATGCCCTTGCGGCAACCGAACTGGTGCTGCAGCGGGAGAAGCATCTCTCGCAGCTCGACGGTCTTGCCGCCGCCGCCGCCCATGAACTCGGCACGCCGCTGGCGACGATCAGCGTCGTTGCTAAGGAGATGGAACGCGAGCTGAAGGACGATGACCGGTTTCGCGAGGATGTGCAGCTGCTGCGCAGCCAGAGCGAACGGTGCCGCGATATCCTGAAACGGTTGACGAGCCTGTCTGCGGAAGGCGATGCGCATATGCGCCGGCTGCCGCTGTCGTCTATGGTCGAGGAGATCGTCGAGCCCTATCGCGAATCCGGTATAACGCTTGAGCTGATCGAGAAGAGCCCGCGCAAGGGCGAGCCGGTGACCGAGCGCAATGCCGGCATCATGTACGGTCTCGGAAACCTGATCGAGAATGCCGTCGACTATGCTCGCGAGAAAGTGACCATAACCGTCGAACACGACCATCGCCGTGTCCTGATCATCATCGAGGATGACGGCAACGGTTATGCACCCGACATCCTGACCCGGATCGGCGAACCCTACATGACCAGGCGGCAGAAGGAAGACACCGCAGGCGGCCTGGGGCTCGGGCTTTTCATTGCCAAGACGCTGCTTGAACGCTCTGGCGCGGCGCTGGTCTTCGAGAACCGCGATCCCGAAAGCGAGGGCGCCCGGATCCGTGTCGAATGGCCGCGCATGCTGATCGATGCCCATTCGACAAAATGACTTTATCGGCATAAAGACATAAGCAGTTGACGTATATCAGGGCGCGCAACCGCCGGGATTGAAGACCATGAACGAACAGACCAGCGAAATCCTTGCAATCTCCGAGCACGATATCGGGCCGGATGCGAGCCTGTTGATCGTCGATGACGACGGCCCGTTTCTGCGGCGTCTGGCGCGGGCGATGGAAACGCGGGGCTTTGCGGTCGAGACGGCCGAGTCCGTTGCGGAAGGTGTTGCGAAGTCGAAGGCGCATCCGCCGAAATATGCGGTCGTCGATCTTCGTCTCGGCGATGGAAACGGGCTCGACGTCATCGAAGCGATCCGCCAGCGCCGCGATGATACCCGCATCATCGTTTTGACCGGCTACGGTAATATCGCCACGGCAGTGACTGCGGTGAAGCTCGGCGCGGTCGACTATCTTGCAAAACCTGCCGACGCCGACGACGTGTTTGCGGCACTGACGCAGCGCCCGGGCGAAAAGGCCGAACTGCCGGAGAACCCGATGTCGGCCGACCGGGTGCGCTGGGAACATATCCAGCGCGTCTACGAGATGTGTGAGCGCAACGTTTCGGAAACGGCGCGGCGGCTCAACATGCACAGGCGGACGCTGCAGCGCATTCTCGCCAAGCGCGCGCCGAAGTAGGCGCGCCTAAAAACCGTCCTCAGATATCGTCGATGGCGAGCGGCTTGCCATTCGCCCATTCGGCCATCATCAGCCGTTGCGCGGCTGCGCGCGAGAAGTTCAGCATCACCGATTTGCGGGTTGCCGGTGCCAGACGGTGTTCAGGTGCCTCGCGGATCATGTGCGCGCCGTATCCGTCGGAGAGAAACAGGCCGCACTCCTCCGGGAAGATGTCGAGCGGAACATCCTTGTGGGTGGCGAAGAAAAGCCGGTCGCAATGGGCGCGGTATTCCGGCCATTTGCGATCGACCCTGAAGTCCTCGATCGACGTCTTGATCTCGATGATCCAGATTTCGCCCTTCTCGGAGATGGTGATCAGGTCGGCCCGCCTGCCGCTTGCCAGCGGCAGTTCGGGAAGCAGCGCGTGACGCATGTCATGAAGTAAAATCTGAGTCCCGCGGCGCACAAGCATAGCTCTGTCCGATTGCCGGCCATCTATTAACGGATTGTTATTGTAAACGCTCAAAATCGTCATGGATAACCGCCGGAAGAGGGTGCTTGTTGTTGCAAAAAAGCAATGCGCTTTTAATTTGCCGCTGCGGGTAACTTTTGTCGCGATGCAGCATCTTGCAAAGCCGAAGTTAATCGAAAATAAACCATAATCAAAGATGGTTCGGCGACCCCTCCCTGATTGCCCAAAAACTTAAGAGATATCCATGCGCATCCGCAATGCATTCCCTGTATTCGGCCTGATGGCAACACTTGCCCTCGCCGGTTGCTCTACCAGCTCCGAGAGCGCTTCCGTCGAAGATAAGGCCGCTGGCCCGACTGTCCAGACGGCGCAGATTTTCGACGACGCCTATGGCGTCAAGACGGATGCCGGATACTCGCTGCCCGCCATCCCGATCCAGCGCGTGAAGCCGGAATTCCGCCGCCAGATCGTCAGCTACCAGAGCGACGAGCGCCCGGGCACGATCATCGTCAATACCCGCGAGCGGCACCTCTACTATATCCTGCCCGGCGGCAAGGCGATGCGCTACGGCATCGGCGTCGGCAAGGCAGGCTTTGCATGGGCAGGCACGGCCTACGTTGCCTGGAAGCAGGAATGGCCAAACTGGCACCCTCCGAAGGAAATGGCGGTCCGCCGTCCTGAGATCGCCAAGTATGTCGAAAACGGTATGGATCCGGGTCTGACCAATCCGCTCGGCGCCCGCGCCATGTATCTCTTCAACGAGCAGGGCCAGGACACGCTGTTCCGCCTGCACGGCACGCCGGAATGGGCTTCGATCGGCACCGCCGCTTCGTCGGGCTGCATCCGCCTGATGAACCAGGACGTAATCGACCTCTATAGCCGCGTCCGTCCGGGCCGCGCGACCTCGAAGGTCATCGTTATTCAGTAAGCGCTTTGCCTGATACACGACGAGAAAAGGCCGCCGGAATTGCTTCCGGCGGCCTTTCTCTTTGATGCCTGCAAGCATCAGGCCGGTTGCGCGGCTTTCAGCTCCAGCCGGCGGCGATGGAGAACCGGCTCGGTGTAGCCGTTCGGTTGCTCGCGGCCCTTGAGCACGAGATCGACAGCAGCCTGGAAAGCAATCGATCGATCGAAATCGCCGGCCATCGGCTGATAGGCGGCATCGCCGGCATTCTGCTGATCGACGACGGCGGCCATTCGCTTCATCGTCTCAACGATCTGCGCTTCGGTGACGACCTTGTGATATAGCCAGTTTGCCATGTGCTGGGCGGAGATGCGCAGCGTCGCACGGTCCTCCATCAGGCCCACATTGTTGATGTCAGGGACTTTCGAGCAGCCTACACCCTGATCGACCCAGCGGACGACATAGCCAAGAATGCCCTGGGCGTTGTTGTCGAGTTCGCGTTGGATTTCTTCAGGCGTCCAGTTCGGCCGCGGCGCGACGGGCACCGAGAGGATATCCGACAACTTTGCCCGGGCCCGGTCTTTCAGGCCGCGCTGAACGCCGGCAACATTGATCTTGTGATAATGCGTGGCATGCAGGGTTGCGGCTGTCGGAGACGGTACCCAGGCGGTATTGGCACCCGCTTTCGGATGAGCGATCTTCTGTTCCAGCATGGCCGCCATCAGGTCGGGCATCGCCCACATGCCCTTGCCGATCTGCGCATGGCCGGACAGGCCGCATTCGAGACCGATATCGACGTTCCAGTTCTCGTAGGCCGAGATCCAGGCCGCCTGCTTCATGTCCCCCTTGCGGATCATCGGGCCCGCTTCCATCGAGGTATGGATTTCGTCACCGGTGCGATCGAGGAAACCGGTGTTGATGAAGACGACGCGCTCCCGCGCGGCACGGATGCATTCCTTGAGATTGACCGTCGTGCGGCGCTCTTCATCCATGATGCCCATCTTGATGGTATTCGTGGGCATGCCGAGCAGTTCCTCGACGCGACCGAAGATTTCGACGGCGAAGGCGACTTCCTCGGGGCCGTGCATCTTCGGCTTGACGACATACATCGAACCTTCGCGCGAGTTCTTGCGGCGCCCGTTCGGGCCGACGTCGTAAAGCGCGATCAGACCCGTCACGACCGCGTCCATGATCCCCTCGGGCACTTCGTTGCCATTCCGGTCGTGAATCGCCGGATTGGTCATCAGGTGGCCGACATTGCGCACCAGCATCAGCGAGCGGCGGTGCAGCTCGAAGGTGGAGCCATCGGGCGCCGTGATCTCGCTATCCGGATTGAGCTTGCGGATGAAGGACGAACCGCCCTTCGAGACTTCCTCCTGCAGATCGCCCTTCATCAGGCCGAGCCAGTTCCTGTAGACGACGACCTTGTCTTCGGCATCGACGGCAGCGATCGAATCTTCGCAGTCCATGATTGTGGTGATCGCAGATTCCAGCCAGACATCCGAGATGCCGGCCGGATCGATCTTGCCGATGGCCGTCGATGCGTCGATGACGATCTCGATGTGAATGCCGTTATTCTTGAGCAGGATGTGGGTCGGCGCTTCGGCAGAGCCCCGGTAGCCGGCGAAATGTGCGGCGTCCTTCAGCGGCAACGATTCTCCATCGACGTCGGTGATCGCGAGCGTCGAGCCCTCGACCTTCAGGCCGCCGACATCCTTCCAGGAGCCGCCTTCGAGCGGTACGGCACTATCCAGGAAGTCGCGAACCCAGGCGATGACCTTTTCACCGCGCTTCGGATTGTAGCCCCTGCCCTTCTCCGCACCATCGGCCTCGGGAATTGCATCAGTGCCGTAGAGCGCATCGTAGAGCGAGCCCCAGCGGGCATTGGCGGCATTCAGCGCGTAACGGGCGTTCATGACCGGAACGACGAGCTGCGGACCAGCGATCGAGGCAATCTCAGCATCGACATTGCTGGTCGAGACGGTGAAATCCGAACCTTCGGGCAGCAGGTAGCCGATCTGCCGCAGGAAGGCCTCGTAGGCTTCCATATCAACGGGCGCGCCGTTCTTGCGGTACCAGCCGTCGATCTCGGCCTGCAGTCTGTCGCGCTTGGCGAGCAGCTCGCGGTTCTTCGGCGCGAGATCATGAACGATCTTCGAGAAGCCGGCGAAGAATGCTTCGGCGTCGAGGCCAAGACCAGGCAGCGCTTCCTTGACGATAAAATCATGAAGGACGGGCTCGATCGACAGACCGTGCTTTTCAATGGTGCTCATACAATATTCCTCCGGCAGACGGAAAACGGTGACGGTGACGGTGACGGTGACGGTGACGGTGCCACTTTGCGCCGCTTTCATTCATAGTCAATTGTTCAATAGTTAGAAAGATTTATGCCTGACCGGAAAGAGTGCGGGGCGTAACCCGCATCGGTAGGCCATTCTGCGGCTGCGTCGTCAGTTTCTGCACCGGCCACGGGTTGGTTTTCTCGGTGACATCAAAGCGGAAGCGCTTCATCAGCACCGCAAGCGCAATCACCGCTTCCTGCAACGCGAATGTCGCGCCGATGCAGACGCGCGGTCCGGCTCCGAAGGGCAGGAACTGGAAGCGGCCGATCTTGCCGCGGTTTTCCGGCAGGAAGCGTTCGGGCATATAGGCCCGCGGTTTTTCCCAGTAGAGTTCGTGGCGGTGCAGCGTCCACGGCATGATCAGCACCGTCATGCCGGCATGGATATCGACGCGCTCGCCCTTGGTATCGGTCCAGCGGTCGTCGGAGATGGCCGCGCGGTTGATCGAGGGCGCCGGCGGATAGAGACGGAGCGCCTCTTCGAAGGCCGCCCGAGTCACCGGCATCAGATCCAGCCATTCGACCGGTTCTGCACCGCTTGCGAGAATGCGGTCAATTTCCTCCTCCATCGCATCGCGGATATGCGGGCTATTGGCGATGCAATAGAGCGTCCAGGCCAGAGCACGGGCGGTGGTTTCATGACCGGCACCGATGAAGGTCAGGATATTATCCTCGATCTCCCCCGCCGTCAGACCATCCGGTCCAGCCTGCTCAAGTAGCAGCGTCAGGAAATCCTCAGGCACGGCGGCGCGATCGGCACGCATCTGCTCAAGGCGCAGATCCATAGTCTTGTGGACCATGTTGCGGAACTGATCGAGAATCTTCTGGCCGCCGATCCGGGTGACGCGCGGCACCCAGGACGGCGCCCGCATCAGATCCATCGGATCGACGCGACCCATGCGATGCAGCAGTGCATTGACGTCGCCGGCGAAATTATCCGAGACCGAGGCGATCTCGCCTGAAAACAGCGTATCGGCGAGGATCGCGAAGGTGAGCTCGGTCATATCGGCGGCGATATCGAAATTGCCGCCCGCCTCGTATTTCTCCGCATAGAGCTCGGACTGCTGCAGCATCTGCCCGGCGAAGCCCTTCGCGTGCCGCGGGGTGAAAACCGGGGCAACGGCCTTGCGGGAACGCTTCCAGACAGGACCTTCGGCCGTCAGCAGACCGTCACGCAGGATCGGCCGCAGTACCAGCTGGCGAATATCCGACATCCGGTAATTTGAAGCATTGTCGACCAGCACATGCTTGATGAGGCCGGGATCGTTGACGATGATCGTACTGTCACGGAAGAAGCGCGTCTTGATCCAGGGCAGCGTGTAGGACGGTTCGCCCCAGAGCTCCAACGGATTGCGCAGGATGGTGCGGATGATCTCCAGCCGTGACGGCGGCACGCTGCGCGGCACCGGTGCGGGTGGGACGAAGGGATCCGGACGCATGTCCATGATATTTCAGCCTTTCGTGGAAGATTTGGGCCTTCCCGGCAAGGCAGAAGGTTAGTTCAGTGCCTTCAGCTCGTCCAGCTTGTCGTTGATCAGCCAGCCGTAATAGTTCTCTTCCGGCCAAACTGTCGCACCGCCGTGGTTTTTGGCTGCGATCGCCGAAGCACGCTGGCGGGAGTTGCCGACATTGTAGAGGGTCGCCGTCAGACCCGGATTATCGGAAATATCCATGCCGGCGATGCGCTTGTAGTCGTCGATCGAGGTGCGGACGGATGCGGCGACGAAGGCCAGAGAAATATCCGGCTGCATGATCGCCTTGTAGACGCCACTGGCATCCTTCTCGCTGAGCTTCGGATAGCCCGAAATGCGGGTGACGAGATCGGACAGCATCAGGGCGGTCAGCGGGTTGATCTGGCCAAGGCCGAAGGTCTGCCCGGCATAGAAGGGCTGGAAGAAGACGGCGCTGAAGCGGTTATCCGGAAATTTCTTGCCGTCGACCGTCTTGCCGCGGAAGTCGGTTTCCCAGACGTCCTCGCGGCAGCTCCAGAGCTGATAGGAATCGCTCTTGCCGTTGCATCCGGCAAATTCCGGGCGGCCGATGAAGGTATCGACATCCTCGCCGTCATAGGCAAAACGGAAGCTTTCGCCCGCGTAAGACGCTGCCTTGACGTAATAGGACTGCAGCCGGTCGTAGGCATCGACATTGTAGGTGTGCTCGCCGACCAGCGCGCCGATGATATGGATCGGTTCGATACCATAGGCGGCGGCGGTCTTGCGGATCTTGCCCATCAACTCGTGATCGGTCGACAGAAGCTCATAGATCTTCTCGTACTTGCGATCGAACGTCGTCTTGGTACCCTTGGTGCGGCGGACCGAAGCGCCAGGGACAGGCGGCTGCTCGACATTGCGATTGCCGGGCGGCACGGTCTGCATGGCATAGGCCGGCGCCGAGGCGAAGGCCGTTACGGCGATCAGAAGGCATGTCAAAAGGCGTCGCACGATCCGCTATCCCGTCGAGTTTATCGTCCTGTCTGCGAAGCGCGGTGACTGAACCAGAATCTTGTCCTAATAAAGCCGCGCCGGCAAAAGAAACCGGGCCCTTCACTAAAAAGTAAAAGGCCCGCTGTCGAGGGTTCGATCGTCAAAATCGCCTGCGCGAAACGCAAAGCATTTCGCGCATTGAGAAATTTAAAGGATGAAGCGCGAGAGATCGGTATTGTTGGCGAGATCGCCGACATGCTCCCGGACGTAGTCCGCGTCGATGGTCACGGCACTGCCGCCACGATCCGGCGCGTTGAACGAGATTTCGTCCAGCACCCGTTCCATGACCGTCTGCAGGCGGCGGGCGCCGATATTCTCGACCGTCGAGTTCAGGTGAACGGCAACATCGGCAAGCGCGTCGATCGCGTCGCTGGTGAAGTCGAGGCTCAGTTCTTCCGTCTGCATCAGCGCCCGGTACTGGCGGATGAGGCTGGCCTCGGTTTCCGTCAGGATGCGGCGGAAATCTTCCTTGGTGAGCGGCCGGAGCTCGACGCGGATCGGCAGGCGGCCCTGCAGTTCCGGCAGAAGATCCGAGGGCTTGGAGACATGGAAGGCACCGGAAGCGATGAAGAGAATATGATCGGTCTTGACCGGGCCATACTTGGTCGAAACCGTCGTACCCTCGACGAGCGGCAGCAGGTCGCGCTGAACACCCTCGCGGGACACCCCGGCACCCATGCCGCCATCGCGGGCAGCGATCTTGTCGATCTCGTCGAGGAAGACGATGCCGTCGTTCTCGACGGAGCGAACCGCTTCGCGCTGGATCACTTCGTTGTCGATCAGCTTGTCGGATTCGTCGCGGATCAGATCGGTATAGGATGCCTTGACCGTCGTGCGGACCTTCTTGGTACGGCCGCCCATCGCTTTTCCGAACATATCGGACAGGTTCAGAACGCCGATATTGGCACCCGGCATGCCCGGGATCTCAAATCCACCCATGCCCGAACCGGAATCGGCGACTTCGATATCGATTTCCTTGTCGTCGAGCTCGCCGGTGCGGAGCTTCTTGCGGAAGCTATCGCGCGTTGCGGGCGACGCGGTGGCGCCGACCAAGGCATCGAGAACGCGTTCCTCGGCGCTCATATGCGCCTTGGCTTCGACTTCGGCGCGCTTTTTGTCGCGAATGAGCCCGATGCCGATCTCGACGAGGTCACGGATGATCTGTTCGACATCGCGGCCGACATAGCCGACTTCGGTGAACTTGGTGGCTTCCACCTTGATGAAAGGCGCACCGGCGAGCTTCGCAAGACGGCGGGAGATTTCCGTCTTGCCGACGCCTGTCGGGCCGATCATCAGGATGTTCTTCGGCATCACTTCATCGCGCAGGCTCTCGTCGAGCTGCTGGCGGCGCCAGCGGTTGCGCAGCGCGATCGCCACGGCGCGCTTGGCGTCGTGCTGGCCGATGATGTGACGATCGAGTTCGGATACGATCTCGCGGGGGGAAAAAGTGGTCATGGCGTCCTTTCGGCTTTCCCGGTCTCGCCGTCCGTCGTGGCCCGGCTTTCGGGAACCCTTCTGATTTAAGTGGCCGTTACTCGGCGTCGAGCGTTTCGACGATGATGTTGTGATTGGTATAGACGCAGATATCGGCAGCGATATCGAGCGACTTGCGCGCGACCTCTTCGGCCGACTTGTCGGAATCCAGCAAGGCCAGCGATGCGGCGAGCGCGAAATTGCCGCCCGAGCCGATGGCCATCGTGCCGTGCTCCGGCTCAAGAACGTCGCCGTTGCCGGTGACGGCAAGGGTGACGGTCTTGTCGGCGACCAGCATCATGGCTTCGAGATTGCGGAGATATTTGTCGGTGCGCCAGTCCTTGGCGAGCTCGACGGCGGCGCGCATCAGCTGGCCCGGATACTGCTCCAGCTTCTTTTCGAGACGCTCGAGCAGCGTGAAGGCATCGGCGGTGGCGCCGGCGAAACCGGCGATCACTTCGCCGCCCTTGCCGATACGGCGAACCTTGCGGGCATTGCCCTTCATGACGGTCTGGCCGAGGCTCACCTGGCCATCGCCAGCCATGACCACCTTGCCGCCTTTTCGAACTGTAATAATCGTTGTCATAAAACATCCTTGCCCGGATGCCGGGCGCTTCTGGTTAGGCCGCTCACCGGCCCTGTTGAGACCTATGTAAGTGGGCTTCGGCCGATTGCAAATGGTGCCGTTTTTCTGCCGCCCCGCTTCTGGATATTTTAGGGAACGCCTGATATGGAACCCGCGTCATTCCCGATGGAGCAGCCATATGGCCGAGACAGCAGCAAGCCGCACGGGCGCCGTTTCCCGCAAGACCAACGAAACCTCGGTTTCGGTTTCGGTCAATCTTGACGGCACCGGCAAGTCGAAGATTTCGACGGGCGTCGGCTTCTTCGACCATATGCTCGACCAGCTGTCGCGACATTCGCTCATCGACATGGAGATCGAGACGCAGGGCGACCTCCATGTGGACGACCATCACGCTGTCGAAGACACTGGAATCGCGATCGGCCAGGCAATTTCGAAAGCGCTCGGCGACCGCCGCGGCATTACCCGCTACGCCTCGATCGACCTTGCGATGGACGAGACGATGACAAAGGCCGCGGTCGATCTTTCCGGCCGCCCTTTCCTCGTCTGGAACGTTGCGTTCAGCGCGCCGAAGATCGGCACGTTCGATACGGAGCTGGTCCGCGAATTCTTCCAGGCGCTCGCGCAGAACGCCGGCATCACCTTGCATGTGCTCAACCATTATGGTGCCAACAACCACCATATCGCAGAGACCTGCTTCAAGGCCGTTGCCCGCGCGCTGCGTACGGCGACAGAGATCGATCCGAGACAGGCGGGCCGTGTTCCCTCGACGAAGGGCACGCTCGTCTGAGCCCCTTGAGGGAGCTTGACGACATTGACTTCCAGCTATCTGTTTCTCACCGCCCCTGACGGAGCGGATACCGGCCACGAGAAGACGCGCGTCATCCGCGACGGCTTTACGTTTCTGGGTTTCTTCTTTCCATGGCTGTGGCTGCTGGCGCATCGCCTCTGGCTGCATGCGGCGGCCGCCTTCCTCGCACAGGCTATCGGCGGCGTTCTGATGGAGCGGCAGGGTCTGTGGCCGGCGGGATTTGCGATCACACTGGCGGCAAGCCTGATCGTTGCGCTCGAGGGGCAGAGTTTCCGAATCCGCAGCCTCGCCGCCAAGGGCTGGAACGAGGATGCCGTCGTTACGGCCGACTCCGTCGATGCGGCCGAAGAGATCTATTTTTCCGGTATCGAGACCATCGAGCGGGATAGCAGCGTGCCGGCACCGGAATGGGAGCGACATCAACGCTCCACCGGCCGCCACGGCAACGCCACCTCGCTTGGTCTCTTTGGTTTTGATGGAGGACGCTGATGCGCGTCGCAATTATCGACTACGGCTCGGGCAATCTGCGCTCGGCAACGAAAGCCTTTGAACGCGCAGCGCGCGAGGCCGGCATCGACGCCCATATCGACCTGACGGACAAGGCGGAAGACGTTGCCGCCGCGGACCGGATCGTGCTCCCCGGCGTCGGCGCCTATGCCGATTGCCGCCGCGGCCTCGATGCTGTGCCGGGCATGGCCGAGGCGCTGATCGAGGCTGTCGAGAAGAAGGCCAAACCCTTCCTCGGCATTTGCGTCGGCATGCAGCTGATGTCATCTCGCGGGCTGGAAAAGACTGTCACGCGAGGCTTCGGCTGGATTCCCGGCGACGTCAAGGAAATGACGCCTGACGATGCCTCTCTGAAGATCCCGCAGATCGGCTGGAACACGCTCGATATCAGGTCTCCGCATCCGCTTTTCGACGGCATCCCGACCGGACCTGACGGGCTGCATGCCTATTTCGTGCATTCCTACCATCTGGATGCGGAAAACGCGTCTGACGTCATCGCGACCACCGGTTACGGTGGCCCGATGACCGCCTTTGTCGGCCGCGACAACATGGTGGGCGCCCAGTTCCATCCGGAAAAGAGCCAGAAGCTCGGCCTCGCCCTGATCACCAATTTTCTGCGCTGGAAGCCTTGAGGCTCGCGCAAAGCAAGGACAGACATCATGATCCTCTTTCCCGCCATCGACCTGAAGGACGGCCAGTGCGTTCGCCTGAAGCTCGGCGATATGGACCAGGCGACGGTCTACAATCCCGACCCTGCAGCGCAGGCCAAGGCTTTCGAAGACCAGGGTTTCGAATGGCTGCATGTCGTCGATCTCAACGGCGCCTTTGCCGGTGAAAGCGTCAACGGCTCTGCTGTCGATGCGATCCTGAAGGCGACGAAGAACCCGGTGCAGCTCGGCGGCGGTATCCGCACGCTCGACCATATCGAAAGCTGGCTGTCGCGCGGGCTCGCCCGCGTCATTCTGGGCACGGTCGCGGTTCGCGATCCGGCGCTTGTCATCGAAGCCTGCAAGGCTTTTCCGGGTCGCGTTGCCGTGGGCATCGACGCCAAGGGCGGCAAGGTCGCCGTCGAGGGATGGGCCGAGGCCTCGGAGCTCGGCATTATCGAGCTGGCGAAGAAATTCGAGGGCGCCGGTGTCGCGGCGATCATCTATACCGACATCGACCGCGACGGCATCCTTGCCGGCATTAACTGGGCCTCGACGTTGGAACTTGCCGAAGCTGTTTCGATTCCCGTGATCGCTTCGGGCGGCCTCGCTTCGATCGCCGATATCGAGCGGATGCTGCAGCCGGATGCCCGCAAGCTCGAAGGCGCGATTTCCGGCCGCGCACTCTATGATGGTCGTATCGATCCGGCGGAAGCACTGTCGCTGATCAACGCGGCCCGCGCCAAGGAGATCGCACAATGACGCTGAAAGCCCGTGTCATCCCCTGCCTCGACGTCAAGGACGGCCGTGTCGTCAAGGGCGTCAACTTCACCAATCTCATCGATGCCGGTGATCCCGTCGAGGCCGCGAAAGCCTATGACGCTGCCGGTGCCGACGAACTCTGCTTTCTGGACATCACCGCTTCGTCAGACAATCGCGACACGATCTTCGACGTCGTTTCGCGGACCGCCGAGCAGTGCTTCATGCCTCTGACGGTCGGCGGCGGTGTTCGCACCATTGCTGATATCCGCAAGCTGCTGCTCTGCGGCGCCGACAAGGTCTCGATCAATTCGGCCGCCGTCAACAACCCTGATTTCGTGGCGGAAGCCGCCGACAAGTTTGGCGACCAGTGCATCGTCGTGTCGATCGACGCCAAGCGCCGCCGTACGCAGGCCGTCGGCCAGGACAATCTCAGCGCCTGGGAGATCTACACCCATGGTGGCCGCAACGCGACCGGCATCGACGCCGTCGAGTTCGCGCAGAAGATGGTTGCCCGCGGCGCCGGTGAGCTGCTTGTGACCTCGATGGATCGCGACGGTACCAAGATCGGCTACGATCTGGAGCTGACGCGAGCGATTGCCGACAGCGTTCGCGTCCCCGTCATCGCCTCCGGCGGCGTCGGCAGCCTCGACGATCTGGTGGCGGGTGTGAAGGAAGGCCATGCGACGGCCGTTCTCGCCGCGTCGATCTTCCATTTCGGCACCTATTCCGTCGGCGAAGCGAAGCGCTATATGTCTTCAAACGGCATTGCGATGCGGCTCGACTGAGTGAAAGCGATAGAATGAGCGGATTTTCCCTTTCCGATCTGGAAAAGATCGTCGACGAGCGGTCGAAGGCCTCACCGGACGAATCCTGGACGGCCAAGCTTGTCCTGGCCGGGCAGCCGAAGGCAGCCAAGAAGCTTGGCGAAGAGGCAATCGAAGCCGTGATGGCGGCGGTGACCGATGACAGGGCCAACCTCACCTACGAGTCAGCCGATGTCCTCTATCACCTATTGGTCGTATTGAAGATTGCAGGCATTCCGTTGCAGGATGTCATGGCCGAACTTGAGCGGCGGACCGCTCAGTCCGGCCTCAAGGAAAAGGCCAGCCGGCAGAGTTCATGAGTATCGTGTCGCAAATCATCGGAGCGCCCGAGGCGCTCGATCACTTCCAGGCGAATGCCTATTCGCCCTATCACTTCTTTTCCTCCGAGGAATGGTCGAAGTTCCGCGCCGATACGCCGCTGACACTGACCAGCGAGGAAGTCACGCGGCTGCGTTCGATGGGCGACCCAATCGACCTCGACGAAGTCAGGCGCATTTATCTCTCGCTCTCGCGCCTGCTGTCGTCGCATGTCGAGTCGTCGCAGCTGCTTTTCGAACAGCGCAACCGCTTCCTCAATCTTGAGGGCGTGGCCAAGACGCCGTTCGTCATCGGCATTGCCGGATCGGTCGCCGTCGGCAAATCGACGACGGCCCGCGTTCTGAAAGAGTTGCTGCGCCGCTGGCCGTCGAGCCCGAAGGTCGACCTGATCACCACCGACGGTTTCCTGCATCCGAACGCGGTTCTGGAGCGCGAAAACCTGATGCAGCGCAAGGGTTTTCCTGAAAGCTACGACACCGGAGCGATCCTGCGCTTCCTTTCGGCAATCAAGGCGGGACAGGCGGACGTCAAGGCGCCCATCTACTCGCACCTCGTCTATGACGTCATCCCGAACGAATACAAGATCATCGACCGTCCCGATATCCTGATCTTCGAAGGCATCAACGTGCTGCAATCGCGCGACCTGCCGGCTGACGGCAAGATCGTGCCGATGGTTTCCGACTTCTTCGACTTCTCGATCTATATCGATGCCGAGGAAAAGCAGATCCATAACTGGTACGTGCACCGCTTCATGCGTCTGCGCGAAACCGCCTTCCGCGACCCGAATTCCTACTTCCACCGCTACGCCTCGATCAGCGAAAAGGAAGCGCTCCGCATCGCCGAAGGGCTGTGGGCCAACATCAACCTGAAGAACCTGCGCCAGAACATCCTGCCGACCCGCCCCCGCGCCGATCTGATCCTGCGCAAGGGACCAAACCACCTGATCGAACAGGTCGCTCTCAGAAAGCTTTAGCCGGATTCACGGCGTCACACGCCTTAACGTCAGATTGATCCGGCCGCCGCTTTTCAGCAGCGTCGAGGTGGCGGGATAGATGCGATCGACACCGTGGAAGCAGAGGCGGCCATCGCCGCCGAGGACGATGACGTCGCCGCTTGCGAGCTTCAGCGATTGGGTGCGGTCGGTCCGCGTGGTTCCGCCGACGCGGAAGAGGCAGGTGTTGCCGAGAGAGATGGAAACGACTGGCGCCCGGAGATCCTGCTCGTCCTTGTCCTGGTGCAGGCCCATCTTGGCGTCGTCGGCGTAGAAATTGATGAGGCAGGCCTGTGGCGGCAGGTGATAACCGGAAACCTCGTTCCAGATCTGCATGAGTGCGTCCGGGATGGGCGGCCAAGCCTCTCCGGTCAGCGGATGGACCGGCTGGTAGCGATAGCCGCGCTCCTTGTCCGTGACCCATCCAAGCTCACCGCAATTGCTCATACGGACGGACATCGGCTTGCCGGTGCCGGGCATCACAGGCGTGAACAGCGGCGCGGCGGAAACGATCTGGCGGATCGTCTCGATCATCGTCTCCTGAGCGGGGCGATCGAGATAGCCTGGAAAATGCCGGATGCCGCTGGAGATTTCGAGCATGTCAGTCTCCGGCCGGCCGGCCGCGCATCTTCTTGACCTCGGAGCGGCCCGACTTTTCCTTCAGGCGGCGCTCGACGGAGCCTTTGGTCGGCCGGGTCTTTTTTCGGGGCGGCGGCGGCGGTTTGGCGGCTTCGAGAACCAGCTCTTTCAGGCGCTCGCGGGCATCCTCGCGATTGCGGTCCTGGCTGCGGAAGCGGCTTGCCTCGATCATCAAGACGCCGTCCTTCGACATGCGTCTTCCGGCGAGCTTGATGGCATTCGCCTTGACGCGGTCCGGCAGGGACGGCGAGCTCTCCAGGCTGAAGAAAAGCTGGACTGCGGTCGAGACCTTGTTGACGTTCTGTCCGCCGGGGCCGCCCGCCAGAACGAACTGTTCCGTCAGCTCCCATCCGGCGATGGTAATCCGGTCGTTGATATAGAGCGCGTCGCTGGCCATTCTCGACCTATCTCACATCATCCGGACTTTTGGAACATGCAAAGAAAAACCCGGCAGTCGCCCGCCGGGTTTCACGTGAATCATCAGCCGTTTAGATCACTCGGCAGCGATCTTCAGGCCCGGTGCCGCGTCGCGCACGCCACCATCGACATGTTCCTCGAATTTGGCGAAGTTGGCGATGAACATGCCGACGAGCTTTTCGGCCTGGCGGTCATAGGCTGCAGCATCGGCCCAGGTCGAGCGCGGATCGAGGATACCGTTATCGACACCATCGACCGACACCGGAACGGCAAAGCCGAAGTTCGCATCGGCGCGGAAGTCGGCCTTGGCGAGTTCACCCGACAAGGCGGCGGCCAGCAAAGCGCGTGTCGCCTTGATCGGCATACGCTTGCCGGTGCCATAGGCGCCACCGGTCCAGCCGGTGTTGACGAGCCAGCATTCGACGCCGTGACGGCCGATCAGCTCCTTCAGCAGATTGCCGTATTCAGCCGGATGACGCGGCATGAAGGGGGCGCCGAAGCAGGTCGAGAAGGTTGCTTCCGGCTCGGTCACGCCCTTTTCGGTACCAGCGACCTTTGCGGTGTAACCGGACAGGAAGTGATACATGGCCTGTTCAGGCGTCAGGCGGGCAATCGGCGGCATGACGCCGAAGGCATCTGCCGTCAGCATGATGATCGTCTTCGGATGTGCGGCGAGGCCGGTCTTGGAGGCGTTCGGGATAAAGTCCAGCGGATAGGCGCAACGGGTATTTTCCGTCAGCGAGCCATCGTCGAAATCCGGCTCGCGCTGTTCGTTCAGCACGACATTTTCGAGAACCGTGCCGAAGCGCTGCGTCGTCGCGTAAATCTCTGGTTCGGCTTCTGCCGAGAGACGGATGGTCTTGGCATAGCAACCGCCTTCGAAGTTGAAGATGCCGTTTTCGCCCCAGCCATGCTCGTCATCGCCGATCAGCGTACGGGCCGGATCGGCCGACAGCGTCGTCTTGCCGGTGCCCGACAGGCCGAAGAAGACAGCGCTATCGCCATCCGGGCCGGCATTGGCCGAGCAGTGCATCGGCATGACGCCCTTGGCCGGAAGCAGGTAGTTGAGGACGGTGAAAACCGATTTCTTCATTTCACCTGCGTAGGACGTGCCGCCGATCAGCACGAGACCCTTGGTCAGGTCGCAGGCAATGACCGTTTCGCTACGGCAGCCATGGCGGTCCGGATCAGCCTTGAAGCTCGGCAGATCGATGATCGTTAGCTTCGGCACGAAGGTCTTCAGCGCTTCGAGCTCCGGGCGGATCAGCAGATTGCGGATGAACAGCGAGTGCCAGGCAAACTCGGTGACGACACGCGACGGCAGAGCATGACCGGCATCGGCACCGCCGATCAGGTCCTGCACGAAAAGCTCCCTGCCCTTCACGTGAGCCAGCATGTCGGCATGCAGCACGGCGAAGTGCTCCGGCGACATCGGCTTGTTGTTGTCCCACCAGATCTGCGCTTCGGTATCGGCATCGCGAACGACAAACTTGTCGCGCGGCGAACGGCCGGTGTGCTGGCCGGTCAATGCGCGCAGCGCGCCCTGGGCGGTGAGTTCGGCTTCTCCACGGCGAATCGACTCCTCATAGAGGGAGGCGGCGGTAAAGTTATAGCGAACGCTTGCAGCGCCCTCCAAACCGATCGTCGCCAGCGCTACCGCCGGGTTATGAACTCCGAACGTTTCCATCGCTCTTCCCTTTGCTCAGGCATACAGCCGTTAAAACTGACGCGAACCTAAGATGGGGAATTTTAAAAAGCAAGAGAGTGTAATTCGAAAAGTGTAATGATATCATATATTTAATCGATTTAAATAAGAATCGTTATTTTTAAATCGTTTGAACTGGATGGTTTGGTTCAGTATGTCGCACCACCTTTGATTGCGGCCGGAATATTCGAACAATCCGCCCCTTTATCTTTGCCACAATTTGTTCCACCTTTATCCTCCATAAGCGCATCCGGCTGGAGAGGCCGCCTGGGGACATCAAAAATTCCGGGAGATGCGCATAAATGACGGAGACGAACACCATGCCGACAATCGCGCTCGTTGACGACGACCGCAACATCCTGACGTCAGTGTCGATCGCACTGGAAGCCGAGGGATATAAGGTCGAGACATATACGGACGGCGCTTCGGCGCTCGATGGTCTCATCGCCCGTCCGCCGCAGCTCGCCATCTTCGACATCAAGATGCCGCGGATGGACGGGATGGAGCTTCTGCGCCGCCTACGCCAGAAGTCCGACATGCCGGTCATCTTCCTGACGTCCAAGGATGAGGAGATCGATGAGCTCTTCGGCCTCAAGATGGGTGCCGACGATTTCATCACCAAGCCGTTCTCGCAGCGCCTGCTGGTCGAGCGCGTTCGCGCCGTGCTTCGCCGCGCCTCGAGCCGGGAAGCGGCCGCGGCCGCAGGCACAAGCGGTACCGCGCCGAAGCCCGGTGCAGCCCAGCCTGCCCGCTCGCTGGAACGTGGACAGCTGGTCATGGACCAGGAGCGCCACACCTGCACCTGGAAAGCCGAACCGGTGACGCTGACCGTCACCGAATTCCTGATCCTGCATTCGCTTGCGCAGCGCCCGGGCGTCGTCAAGAGCCGCGATGCGCTGATGGATGCTGCCTATGACGAGCAGGTCTATGTCGACGACCGCACCATCGACAGCCACATCAAGCGGCTGCGCAAGAAATTCAAGATGGTCGACAACGATTTTGATATGATTGAAACGCTCTACGGAGTGGGTTACCGCTTCCGCGAAGCAGCCTGACGCGTTACCGCGGGGCACATGAGTATTGTTGAGGGCTCGCTGGCCGCATATCCGGCCGCGCCCTCCGAAAGGGCCTGTCGTTGGCACAGTTGGTGCAGGAAAGGGATCTGGACGATGCGGATGGCGTAACCGGCCGCCGCGTCCGGGGAAGGCGCTGGTCGCATCCCTTCACCATCATCCGCCGGATCTTCGGCAATGCCGTCTTTTCCAGCCTGACGCGCCGCATCCTGTTCTTCAATCTGGCGGCGCTGCTCGTCCTCGTCGGCGGCATTCTCTACCTCAACCAGTTCCGCGAGGGGCTGATCGACGCGCGCGTCGAAAGCCTTTTGACGCAGGGTGAAATCATTGCCGGTGCGGTCTCCGCTTCGGCATCGGTCGATACAAATTCGATCACCATCGATCCGCAGAAGCTGCTGGAACTGCAGGCCGGCCAAAGCATCACCCCTGTTCCTAATGACGAAGATCTGGAATTTCCGATCGATCCGGAAAAGGTGGCGCCGGTTCTGCGCCGGCTGATCTCGCCGACGCGCACCCGCGCCCGCATCTTCGACGCCGATGCCAATCTGCTGCTCGATTCCCGCCATCTCTATTCCCGCGGCCAGGTGCTCCGTTTCGATCTTCCGCCAGTCGAGGAAGAGAAGCAGACATGGGGCGAATGGTTCACCACCCTGTTCAACAAGGCGCTGCAGCCCGGCAATCTGCCGGTTTACAAGGAAGCGCCGGGTGGCGACGGCTCGATCTATCCTGAAGTGATGAATGCGCTGACCGGCGTGCGCGGCGCAGTGGTGCGCACCACCGAGAAGGGCGAGCTGATCGTCTCGGTCGCCGTGCCGGTGCAGCGTTTCCGCGCGGTTCTCGGCGTGCTTCTGCTTTCGACCCAGGCCGGCGATATCGACAACATCGTTCACGCGGAACGTCTGGCGATCATGCGTGTTTTCGGTGTTGCGACGCTCGTCAACGTGCTGCTGTCACTCGTTCTGTCGTCAACCATCGCCAATCCGCTCCGCCGCCTGTCGGCAGCCGCGATCCGCGTCCGGCGCGGCGCCAAGGAGCGCGAGGAGATCCCCGACTTCTCCGCCCGCCAGGACGAAATCGGCAATCTTTCGATTGCACTGCGTGAAATGACAACCGCACTCTACGACCGCATCGATGCGATCGAGAGCTTTGCCGCCGATGTCAGCCACGAGTTGAAGAACCCGCTGACGTCGCTCCGAAGCGCGGTCGAGACGCTGCCGCTGGCAAAATCCGACGATTCCAAGAAACGGCTGATGGATGTCATCCAGCATGACGTTCGCCGCCTAGATCGCCTGATCAGCGACATTTCCGACGCATCGCGTCTCGATGCCGAACTGGCGCGTGTCGATGCCCGCTCTGTCGATCTGGAAAAGTTCCTGACCGATCTCGTCGACGTCTCCAGGCAGATCCGCAGCAAGAACAAGGATGTGCATATCGAGCTGGTGATCGAGCGGAAGCCGGGGGTGAAGACCCGCTTTGTCGTCAACGGCCACGACCTGCGCATCGGCCAGATCGTTACCAACCTGATCGAGAATGCCCGCTCCTTCGTTCCCCAGGAAGGCGGCCGGATCATTGTGCGGCTGGTGCGGACCCGTTCCCGCTGCCTCGTCTATATCGAAGACAACGGTCCGGGCATCCAGGCCGAGAACATCGATCGCATTTTCGAGCGCTTCTATACCGACCGGCCCGAGTCGGAGGGCTTCGGGCAGAATTCCGGTCTCGGCCTGTCGATCAGCCGCCAGATTGCCGAAGCCCATGGCGGCTCGCTGCGCGCCGAAAACATTATCGATGCGGAAAGTGCCGAGATTCTTGGCGCCCGCTTCATCCTCGCCCTGCCCGCGGCTGCCAATAGCTGATGAGTGCGCCGGTCAACGTTCACGCGACGGCGATCAGGATCAACGGCACCGGACTGTTGTTTTCAGGGCCATCCGGCTGGGGCAAGTCGATGCTCGCCTTCACCTGTCTGACCGAGGCGAAGCGGATTGGCCTCGACGCCGTGCTCGTTGCCGACGATCAGGTATTTCTCGAGAACCGGGAGGGGCAGATCATCGCCCGGCGGCCGGATTCGATCGCCGGGCTGATCGAACTTCGAGGCACCGGCATCGTGGCGCTGGACAGCATTGCCGAGGCCGCCATGCATTTCGCCATCCTGCCCGGCAGCGCCTCCGGCGAAAATCGCCTGCCGCCGGAAAATGAGCAAATGGAGGTCGCCAGTGGCTTTCTGCTGCCGGTCATCCGGCTGCTTGGCGACACGCGGCTACCGCTCGCGGTTCTGATGGCGAAAGCCCCGGAAATCGGTCGATAATGCCTCATAAACCGGCAGAATTGCCTGCGATCTCCGCATTTTTGTCTTGCACTTCGGCTTTTGATCGCCAAGATGTGCCCCCACCGGTGGACGCGATTGTTGCATTGCGATATTGGGGCCGCCGTTGATATGCCATTGGGAGCAGTTAAATCATGATCGGACTTGTGCTTGTCACTCATGGCAAGCTGGCTGAAGAGTTTCGTCATGCTGTCGAGCATGTCGTCGGTCCTCAGAAATTCATCGAGACGGTCTGCATCGGCCCCGAAGACGATATGGATCAGCGGCGGCAGGATATTCTTCAAGCTGTCGCCGGCGCCGATGACGGTCATGGTGTGGTGATCCTCACCGATATGTTCGGCGGTACGCCTTCCAACCTTGCCATCTCGGTGATGAGCAGCGGCCATACCGAAGTGATTGCCGGTATGAACCTGCCGATGCTGATCAAGCTCGCTGGCGTCAGAGGCGAGAACAACATGGAAAAGGCCCTGGCCGAAGCTTCGGAAGCCGGCCGGAAATACATCAACGTCGCGAGCCGCGTTCTCAGCGGAAAATAACGGGCCTTCATGACCACGACGCAGCTCTCCCGGGAACTCCTCATCATCAACAAGCGCGGTCTTCATGCCCGCGCCTCAGCGAAATTCGTCCAGATGGTCGATACGTTCGACGCTGCGATCACCGTGTCCAAGGACGGCATGACCGTCGGTGGCACGTCGATCATGGGCCTGATGATGCTTGCCGCGAGCCCCGGCTCGACCGTGCTGGTCACCGCCAGCGGCAACCAGGCGATCGAAGCCCTCGACGCCCTGGATCAGCTGATCCAGAACAAGTTCGGCGAAGAGATCTGATCCGCGCCGTCATATAACCATATAAAGACTTCTTTATATCTTTATTGCCATGGTCCCTGAAGCCTGATAAACGGCTGGCATGGCCGTGCATAAGGCACGTGTTGGCGCTGCGCGATATTTGCGGCGCAGGTTTGATTTTGAGATGCTTTTCAGCTGGAGACCTCAATGAGCACTGAAAAAGATTATGTCGTCGCCGATATCGGTCTTGCAGATTTTGGCCGTAAGGAAATTACGATCGCCGAAACCGAAATGCCGGGCCTGATGTCCAGCCGCGAAGAATTCGGCCAGTCGAAGCCGCTGAAGGGCGCGCGCATCACCGGCTCGCTGCACATGACGATCCAGACCGCCGTTCTCATCGAGACGCTGACGGCGCTTGGCGCGGAAGTTCGCTGGGCCTCGTGCAACATCTTCTCGACGCAGGATCACGCTGCTGCTGCGATCGCCGCTGCCGGCATCCCGGTCTTCGCGATCAAGGGCGAGTCGCTCGAAGACTACTGGACCTATACCGACAAGATCTTCCAGTGGGCCGATGGCGGCTTCTCCAACATGATCCTCGACGATGGCGGCGACGCGACCATGTACATCCTGCTCGGCGCGCGCGCCGAAGCCGGTGAAGACGTGCTGTCGAACCCGCATTCCGAGGAAGAAGAAATCCTCTTCGCTCAGATCAAGAAGCGCCTTGCGGCATCGCCGGGCTGGTTCACCAAGCAGCGCGACGCGATCAAGGGCGTCACCGAAGAGACCACCACTGGCGTCAACCGCCTCTATCAGCTGCATGCCAAGGGCCTGCTGCCGTTCCCGGCGATCAACGTCAACGATAGCGTCACCAAGTCGAAGTTCGACAACAAGTACGGCTGCAAGGAATCGCTGGTTGACGGCATCCGCCGCGGTACCGACGTGATGATGGCCGGCAAGGTTGCCGTCGTCTGCGGTTACGGCGACGTCGGCAAGGGTTCTGCCGCTTCGCTCTCCGGCGCCGGCGCCCGCGTCAAGGTCACGGAAGCCGACCCGATCTGCGCGCTGCAGGCCGCCATGGATGGCTACGAAGTCGTTCTGCTCGAAGACGTCGTCTCTTCGGCCGATATCTTCATCACCACGACCGGCAACAAGGACGTCATCCGCATCGACCACATGCGTGCGATGAAGGACATGGCGATCGTTGGCAACATCGGCCACTTCGACAACGAAATCGAAGTTGCGGCGCTGCGTAACCTCAAGTGGACCAACGTCAAGCCGCAGGTCGACCTGATCGAGTTCCCGAAGGGCAATCGCATCATCCTGCTGTCGGAAGGACGCCTGCTGAACCTCGGCAACGCCACCGGCCATCCGTCCTTCGTGATGTCGGCCTCCTTCACCAACCAAACGCTGGCGCAGATCGAGCTTTTCACCAAGCCGGACCAGTATTCCAATCAGGTCTACATCCTGCCGAAGCATCTCGACGAGAAGGTCGCCCGCCTGCATCTCGGCAAGCTCGGCGTGAAGCTGACCCAACTTTCTGAAGAACAGGCTGCCTATATCGGCGTGAAGCCGCAGGGCCCGTTCAAGGCTGACCACTACAGATACTAATCGTATCGCCAGTATCCACAACATCTTGATGGGCGCCGCATTGACATTTGCGGCGCCCTTATTTTTTGCCTCCTACCTTCCCGCTGAATCCCATCCGAAGTATTGTTTTAGAACTCGATTCGTGGCCCGGACTCGTCCGTTTGCCCGAAAATGGGATGTCTTGTCGTGATGCGGCACATTAAAGGACGGAGACAGACCGGGAATGCCGGACGTAAAGAAAAGCCTGCCAGCACAGGTGGATGACGGCGCTCGGCCCGATATCCACCAGGTAGCGGCAGCACAACACAATACACCTGCGGCGGCCGGGCGGGCCGTGAAGCAGGGAAAAAGCTCGCTGACGCGGCTGGCGAAGATTTGTGCCGGTGGCACGGCGATCGCAGCGCTTGCGCGGCCGGTTCTGGCTCAGGTTGAATCCGAGGCTGCGGCATCGGCACACCTGTTCACGTCATCGCAGGTCGTCGGCGTTTCCGTTGTCATCGGGGTCATCTCCGCGGCTCTGCTTTCCACCCTCTGGCTGGTGCGCCAGCGCGGCAACCTGGAAACCGAGAGCCGCGATATCCGCACCGCGCTGTCGGACGCGCAGCAGCGCATATCGCAATATCAGGCACTAATCGCCGACAAGAACCGCCGCATCGTCGTTTGGGACGGCAGCGAGCGCCCCGAACTGCTGGGACAACTGCCGGCCGAAACAGGTGCTCCGCAGGACAACGAATTCCTGGCATTCGGCCTGTGGCTGAAGCCCCGTTCGGCATCCGAGCTTGACCATGCAATCGACCGCCTGCGCGAAGCAGGCCAGAGCTTCGATATGGTGGTCGAAACCAATCGCGATGAAATTCTCGAGGCGCAGGGCCGTGTTTCCGGCGGCCGCGCCTTTGTCCGCTTTGTCGCGCTCAACAATCTGCGCGCCGAACTCGCCGAACTGAAGATCGAGCGCGAACGGCTGATGTCGTCGATCTCGGCCTTCCAGAGCCTGCTCGATGCCATCGACCTGCCGGCCTGGCAGCGCGACGTCGAGGGCCGCCTGACCTGGGTCAACCAGGCTTACGGCGATGCCGTCGAGGCGAAATCGCCGCAGCAGGCAATCAACGAGAGCCGTGAATTCCTGACGACGATCGCCCGCGAGCGCATCCGCGCCACGGCGACGCCCGAATCGCCTTTTCACGACAAGATTTCGACTGTCGTCAGCGGCAACCGAACATTCTTCGACGTCGTCGATGTCAAGGTTCCTACCGGATCGGCGGGCATCGCAATCGACGTCTCGGATGCGGAGGCGGTTCGCGCCGAGCTTGAGCGGACGCTGAAAAGCCATGCCGAGACACTCGATCATCTGGCAACACCGGTTGCGATCTTCGATGGCGAGCAGCGGCTGCAATTCTATAATCAGGCCTTCGTGACCCTCTGGGAGCTCGATATCGCCTTCCTCGAGCGCAAGCCTGACAATGCCGAGCTTCTAGAGCGCCTGCGGGCCGCCAAGAAACTGCCGGATCAGCTGAACTGGAAGAGCTGGAAGGAAACAGCGCTTTCCGTCTACCAGGCTCTCGATACGAAATCCGACCTCTGGCATCTGCCGAACGGCCAGACGCTGCGCGTCTTCGCCACAGCGCATCCACAAGGTGGCGCTACCTGGGTATTCGAGAACCTCACCGAGCAGGTCGATCTCGAAACGCGCTACAACACGCTGGTGAAGGTTCAGGGCGAGACGATCGACCACCTTTCGGAAGGTGTTGCGGTGTTCGGGCCTGACGGACGAATCCGCCTGTCGAACCCTGCCTTCCGCGTGCTTTGGGGAATCACCGAGGCCGAAGCCAAGCCGGGCACCCATATCCGCGCCGTCGGCGAAGCTTGTGCTCCGTCTTATGACAAGCCGGATGGCTGGAAGACCTTTGCCGAGCTCATCACCAGCTTCGACGACGAACGCCGTTCGAGCCAGGGCACGCTGGAACTGTTCTCCGGCCTCGTGCTCGACTATGCAGTGATACCGCTGCCGAATGCACAGACGATGCTGACCTTCGTTAACATGACGGATTCGGTGCGCGCCGAGCGCGCCCTGACCGAGAAGAACGAAGCGCTGCGCAAGGCCGACGAGCTGAAGAACGATTTCGTCCAGCACGTTTCCTACGAGCTTCGTTCGCCGCTGACCAACATCATCGGTTTCACCGATCTGCTGCGCACGCCGGGCGTCGGTCCGCTGAACGATCGGCAGGCCGAATATATCGACCATATCGCCACTTCCTCATCTGTCCTGCTGACGCTGGTCAACGACATTCTTGACCTCGCAACCGTCGATGCAGGCATTATGCGGCTGAACTATTCCGAGATCGATCTCAGCGACCTCCTGGATGACGTCTCGATGCAGATCGCCGACCGGCTGCAGGAAAGCGGCGTAACGCTTGAGATCACCTCGCCGTCGCAGCTCGGCACCATCGTTGCCGATTCGCAGCGCCTGAAGCAGATCCTGCTGAAACTGCTGTCGAATGCCGCCAACTTTTCGCCCGAGGGCGCGGCGATCGCGCTCGAATGCCATCGCGAAGGCACCGATTTCGTATTTTCGGTCGCCGATCGTGGCCCGGGCATCTCGCAGGAGATGATCGCTACTGTCTTCGATCGCTTCGCCACGGGTGCAAAGAGCGGTAAGCGCGGTGGTGCCGGTCTCGGTCTCTCGATCGTCGACAGCTTCGTCAGCCTGCATAACGGCAAGGTAACGATCGACAGCAAGCCTGGCCGCGGCACCACGGTCGTTTGCCGGATTCCATCCGTCAACCTGCCGCGTGCCGTCGCAGCCGCCGAATGACGGCCGACGCTGGCGCGATCTCCCTGTTTCTGGAAGACGAGGCGGCAACCGGCCGTCTCGGCGAAGATTTGGCGCTCGCCGTCAAGCCGGGCGACTGCCTGACGCTTTCGGGTGATCTTGGCGCCGGTAAATCGTCTCTGGCCCGGGCGCTGATCCGCGCCATCGCCGACGATCCGGCGTTGGAAGTGCCAAGCCCGACATTCACGCTGGTCCAAGCCTATGATCTCAGAATTCCGGTTGCGCATTTCGATCTCTACCGGCTTGCCGATGGCTCCGAGCTTGAAGAACTTGGTTTCGACGAAGCGCTGCAATCGGGTATTTGCCTCGTCGAGTGGCCCGAGATGGCCGCAGACGAGATGCCTGGCGATCGGATTGAACTGACCCTGACGCACGAGGGCGCCGGACGCCGCCTGACCATCGAGGCGCCGCCGAAAAAAGCCGAGCGTATCCAGCGCGTCCTGGCTATCCGGACATTTCTCGCCGGTCTCGGCTACGCCGGCGCCGGACGACGCTTCCTGACGGGCGATGCATCGTTGCGCGCCTATGAGGCGGTCTATCCCGCGACAGGCAAGCGGAAGATCCTGATGGATTGGCCGCCGCTGCCGGAAGGACCCGCAGTCCTTGACGGCAAGCCCTACCCGAAGGTCGCCCATCTTGCAGAGAACGCCTATCCCTTCGTTGCCATCGCAGATGCTCTGCGGCAGCGCGGCTTCGCAACGCCTGACATCTACGGCGTCGACTATGACCAGGGCATATTGCTGATTGAGGATCTCGGAACCGAAGGCGTTCTGGATACCGGCGGACAACCGATTGCCGAGCGCTACCGCGAAAGCGTCGCCTGCCTGGCGCATCTGCACGGCATGCAGATCCCGCAGGATATCCCCGTCACAAAGGATCATGTTCACCACATCCCGGATTTCGACCGGACAGCGATGAAGATGGAAGTCCGCCTGGTGCTCGACTGGCATCTGCCGTGGAAGCGCGGCGGCCAGGCAGCCTCGGATGCGGAGCGGGACACGTATCTCGCAATCTGGGACGATCTCATCGACCAGTTGGCCGATGCCGAAAGGAACCTGCTGCTGCGCGATTTCCATTCGCCGAACATCATCTGGCGCGGTGACCGGCAGGGGATCCAGAAGATCGGCCTGATCGATTTCCAGGACGCGATGATCGGCCCGACGTCCTACGATCTGGCATCGATCGCCCAGGACGCGCGGGTCACCATCGAACCACCGCTCTTCCGGGAGCTCATGGACGACTATCTGTCGATCCGCCGGGCCCAGGGCGGCTTCGATGAAACATCCTTCCTGAAGAGCTGGGCGATCATGTCTGCGCAGCGCAATTGCAAACTTGCCGGGCTCTGGGTCCGGCTGTTGCAGCGTGACGGTAAACCGGGTTATCTCAAGCACATGCCGCGCACACTGGCCTATCTTCAGGTCGCTCTTGAGCATGAACCGCTCGCCCCCTTGCGCGAATGGTGCGCAAGGGCTGGAATAGGCATGAGCGAATCATAAGTTCCGGACCACAATGACAATCAAACAAGCCATGGTATTGGCGGCGGGTCTTGGCACCCGCATGCGCCCGATTACCGATACGATGCCGAAGCCGCTGGTGAAGATCGGCGGCAAGCCGATGATCGACTATACGCTGGACTCGCTGAAGCAGGCCGGCGTCGAACGCGTTGCCGTCAACGTCCACCATTTCGCCGACCAGATGGAAGCGCATCTGAAGTCGTATCACGGCCTCGATATCCTGATTTCCGACGAGCGCGGCGGCCTGCTGAACAATGGCGGTGGCATCGTCAAGGGTCTGACGCTGCTCGACCGGGAGACGATCTTCGTGATGAACGCCGATCTCTTCTGGATTGGCGAACAGCCGGGCGCACCGAGCAACCTCGATCGATTAGCCGGATTCTTCGACGCCGGCAGCATGGACATGGCAATGCTTTGCGTGCGCATCGAGAACACGACCGGCCATAATGGCATCAATGATTTCAGCATGGCAGCGGATGGCCGCCTGACACGCTACCGGGACGACCAGTCGAACCCCGTCGTCTATGCCGGCGCCTTTGCGATGCGGCCCGAATTTCTCGATGATGCGCCGCGCGAGCCCTTTAACATCAACAGTTACTTCGACAAGGCGATCGGCCGCGGCAGGCTCTACGGAATGATGATGGACGGGCACTGGCTGACCGTTGGCACGCCCGAAGCCGTCGATGAAGCAGAGGAAACGATCCGGCAATTCCGGACGTTTGCCTAAGCGATGAGTGAGCGTCATCAGCCGCGCATCCTGACGATACCGGCAGGAGCGCCGTTTCTGAAAGTGCTCGCGCAAACGCTTTGCGACGGCCGGCTGACGCCGCTTTTCCGGCACGATCCCGACGATCCGCTATCGCTTTCGAAAGTCACGATCTATTTGCCGACCAGGCGCGCAGCCCGCGTGCTCCGCTCTGAATTCGTCGATCTGCTCGGCGGCCGCTCGGCCATTCTGCCGGTCATCCGGCCGCTCGGTGAGACGGATGACGACAGCGGCTATTTCGAGGAGGCGCTGCCTGCGACCCTCGACCTTGCGCAGCCACTTTCCAACACTGCCCGCCTGCTGGAGCTTGCAAGGCTCATCCTTGCCTGGCGCAACAGGCTGCCGGATATCGTCCGCCGCATCCACGCCGAGTCGCCTCTCGCAGCCCCGGCAAGCCCGGCCGACGCGATCTGGCTGGCGCGCAATCTGGCCGAGCTGATCGACTCGATCGAGACTGAGGGCCGGGAATGGGCGGAGCTTGCCAATCTCGACGCCTCCGATCATGCACTCTGGTGGCAGCTGACAGCGGAGTTTCTGCAGATTGCCAGCGCCTTCTGGCCCGAACGGCTGGCCGAACTCGGGCGCTCATCCCCTGCCCGGCACCGCAACGCAATCCTGCGGGCGGAAGCGAACCGTCTTGCAACGTCCCGACCGGCAGGCCCGATCATCATTGCCGGCTCGACGGGCTCCGTGCCTGCGACCGCCGATCTGATTGCCGCCGTTGCCGATCTTCCCGAGGGCGTCATCGTGCTGCCGGGCCTCGATCTGTCGATGCCGGACGAGCATTGGCGGATGGTGGCGCCGGATCCGCAACCCGGAAGAACCGCCAATCCTGCGAGCCGCAGCCACTCTCAATATGGTCTGTCGCATCTGCTGAAGCGCCTGAAACTGACACGCAATGATGTCGCCCCGCTGATCGACGCCGAGCCTGACCTGCAACGGCGTGCGGAGGTACTGTCGCGGGCGCTTGCACCGGCGGAGGCGACAAGCGGCTGGGGCGAGTGGAAGAACGAGCTTCCCGCGGACGCGTTGTCGGCAGGCTTTGCCGACGTTGCATTGATCGAGGCGGCCAACGAGCGGGAGGAGGCAACGGCAATCGCCATCGCCTTGCGCCTCGCCCTAGAGGAGCCGGGCCGCAACGGCGAAAGCCAGGCAGCAGTGATTACGCCTGATCGCAATCTCGCGCGCCGCGTCATGTCCGAACTCGCCCGGTTCGGCATTATCGCCGACGATTCGGCCGGTACGCCGCTTTCTGCGATGCCGCAGGGCACTTTCCTGCAGCTGGTTCTGGAAGCGACGCTACGGCCCGGCGATCCGGTGGCGCTGGTGGCACTCCTCAAGCATCCGCTCACGCATTTCAGTCTTGAGAAGACCATTTTGACAAGCGCCGTCGAAGCCCTCGAGCTTCTCGCGCTGCGCGGCGGTGTTGCCGAGGTCGATATCAGCACGCTGCCGGCCCTGCTGGAGCGTCAGCTTGCCGAACAGCAGGCCGACCGCTATGCGCCGAACTGGCGGAAGTCGCTGCCATCGGATGCGATCGATCAGGCCCAGGATCTGGCACAGCGGATCGCAGCGGCGACCGAGCCGCTGGCATCGGCAATGGTCAAGCGTGGACCTGACGGGCGCAGCCTGACAGTGAACCTGCAGCTCTCCGAATGGGCCTCAAGGACCGGCCGCGTGCTCGAGGCCGTGGCTCGCGATCACCGCGGCGACCTTGCCGGTCTCTGGAGCGGAGAAGCCGGCGATGCGCTTGCAGTACTGCTCGGCGAAGTGATCGACACCAACGGGCAGATCGAGGCGGACGGTCCGCAGTGGATCGACATCATGACGGCATTGTCGGCCGGACAGGCTGCCAAGCCCCGCGCGCTCAGCCATCCCCGGGTTTTCATCTTTGGTACGCTGGAAGCCCGTCTCCAGGCTGTCGATACGCTGGTGCTCGGAGGCCTGAACGAAGGTTCCTGGCCGGGGCAGACGGCCAACAACCCCTTCATTTCGCGGATGATGAAAACGGAGATTGGCCTCGAGCCGCCGGAGCGGCGTATCGGGCAGCTGGCCCACGATTTCGAGATTGCGAGCGGCACCCGGAAGCTGATCTATACGCGCGCACTCCGCCAGGGCTCGACGCCGACGGTTGCCTCGCGCTGGCTGCAGCGTCTACTGGCTTTGGGTGGCACCGCTTTCGAAGCCGCGCTGAAGGACCGTGGCGAAAAATTCGTGCACTGGGTCAATCTTCTTGATGACGGCAAGACCCAGGCGCCGGCGCAGCGCCCCTCGCCGATTCCACCCTCCGAACTGCAGCCGAAATCCTATTCCTTCAGCGAAGTCGGCCGCCTCCGGCGCGATCCCTATGCGATCTATGCGCGGCGCATTCTGCGGCTCGACCCTGTCGAACCGTTTAACCGCGATCCCGGTGCCGCAGAACGCGGCACGCTCTATCACGCGATCATCGACCGCTTCGTGCGCGAAGGGCACATCGCCGGAACGCCTGACGGCGAAAGGGCGATGGAGGCTATCCTCAACGATCTTTTTGACAGGGAAGAGCTGCCGGCCCATATCGACGCCGTCTGGCGGCCGCGCTTTCGCGAGGTCGCCCGCAGCTTCCTGGCGTGGGAAGCCGAGCGGCGGCCGGGCATCCGCAAGACAGTGACCGAAGTTCGCGGCAGCGTCGAGCTGGAGACGATCAACATCCGGCTAACGGGCGTCGCCGACCGGATTGATATTACCGGGCCGAAATCTGCCGATATCATCGATTACAAGACCGGCTACAATCCTTCGCCTGCGCAAGCGCGCGCCTTGCTAGACCCGCAGCTGGCTCTCGAAGCTGCCGCGCTGAGCGCCGGTGCCTTCCGCGATGCCGGCAGCCTCATTCCGCAGGATCTGCTTTACGTCCGGTTGCGGCCCGGCAGCCGCTTCCGGGCCGATACCGTCAACAACGAGAATTCGACACGCAGCGACAAGGCGAAGTCGGCGCTCGATCTTGCCGAGGAATCGATTGATCAGCTCGTCAAGTTTGTCTCCCTGCTGCAATCCGGCGAGCGGGGCTTCACATCGCGGCTTATCCCGGCACAACAGTTCGAGTTCGGCGGCGACTACGATCATCTGGCCCGGGTTTCGGAATGGTCGACGGCAGAAGACGAGGAAGCTAGTGGCGATGAATGACATTACCGCTCTCCCCGATAGCGACGATCCGGGCGTATGGATCGGCTGGACGACCATTCAGCAGGCGATCGCCTCCGATCCGTTACGCTCGGCATGGGTGTCGGCCAATGCCGGATCCGGGAAGACGCACGTCCTGACGCAACGCGTGATCCGGCTGCTTTTGGCCGGTGCCCGGCCTTCGGCGATCCTCTGCCTGACCTACACCAAGGCCGCGGCCTCCGAGATGTCGAACCGTGTCTTCGCGCGGCTTGCCGAATGGGCGGTTCTGCCGGATCAGGAATTGAGCAAACGCATCGCGCTGATCGAGGGAGAAACACCCGATCGCGTCAAACTCGCCGAAGCACGGCGACTCTTCGCCAAGGCGCTGGAGACGCCCGGCGGATTGAAGATCCAGACGATCCACGCCTTCTGCGAGGCGCTGCTGCATCAGTTTCCGCTGGAGGCGAATGTCGCCGGTCACTTCTCGGTTCTCGACGACCGGGCAGCGGCGACCCTTCTTGCGGATGCGCGCCGTTCGCTGCTGACGGCGACGGGACCGGAAGACGATCAGACGCTTGCCGAAGCGTTCTCATACGTTCTCAACCTCGGCGACGAAAGCGGGCTGGAAGCGCTGCTCGAAGAGATCGTCGCCAATCGCAACGCCATCCGCCGCTTCACGCAGGCCGCCGAAGCGCATGGCGGCATTGCCGCGGCACTGCGCAAGAACCTGAAGCTTTCCGATACGGAGAGCGAAGCCAGCATCGCCGAGCAATACTGGCCGCTACCGGAGCTTTCCGGGCTGACGCTCGATCTCTACATGACGCTGGCTGCGCAGAAAGGCGGCGCCAAGGCGCAGGAGGTTGCCTACGGTCTTCGCCAAACCTCGAACGAGCGAAGTGCGGCGAAGCGGGCCGAACTTCTGGAGAAGATCTTCCTGAAGGTGGACGGGCAGCCGAAAACGGATTCGCAATTCACCGTGAAGGCGATGCTTGCCGATGCGCCAGAACTGACAGCGGCGATCGCAGCTGCCCGCGATCACGTCGTCGCCTGCCGGGACCGGCTAAAAATCATGCGGATGTATACGGCGACGCATGCGGCGCTCGTGCTCGCCGAGCGCCTGAACCGCGACTATGAGTCCCTGAAAAAGCAGCGCAGCCACCTCGATTTCGAGGACCTGATCACGCGCACGGCCGATCTTCTGACGAAGAGCGGCATCGGCCCATGGATCCACTACAAGCTTGACCAGGGCATCGACCACATTCTCGTCGATGAGGCCCAGGATACCAGCCCGATCCAATGGAGCGTCATCCAGTCGCTGGCGGAGGATTTCTTCTCGGGCGAGAGCGCCCGGCCGGTGATCCGCACGTTGTTTGCCGTCGGTGATGAAAAGCAATCCATCTATTCCTTCCAGGGCGCGCGGCCCGAGCGCTTTTCGGAAGAAAGCAAACGGACGCAGCGGAAGGTGCAGGCCGGCGGCCAGCAGTTCACGCCGGTGCGCCTGCCGCTGTCGTTCCGTTCGACGTCCGACGTTCTCGCCGCCGTCGACCATGTCTTCACACCACCTGAAAATGCGCGTGGGCTGAGCGCCGAGGGCGAGCCGGTCATCCACCGGTCAAGCCGGATCGGCCATCCAGGCGCAGTCGATCTCTGGGCAATGGTAGCGCCCGAAGTCGCCATCAAGGACGAGGACTGGACGGCCCCTTTCGATGCCACGCCCGAGAGCGCGCCGCCGGCGATCCTGGCGCGGCGCATGGCGCATACGATCGAGACGCTGGTCGGACACGAAACGATCGTCGAGAAGGGCAAGGAACGGCTGATCGAGGCCGGCGATATTCTGGTGCTGGTTCGAAAGCGTGACAGTTTCGTCAACGCGCTGACGCGGGCGCTGAAACGGCGGAACAACATTCCGGTCGCCGGTGCCGACCGTCTGAAGCTGACGAGCCACATTGCGGTGCAGGATCTGCTGGCGCTTGGGCGCTTCCTGCTTCTGCCGCAGGACGATCTTTCGCTTGCAGCGGTGCTGAAAAGCCCGCTCTTCGATCTCACGGAAGACGATATCTTTGCGCTGGCGGCGCTCCGAAGCGAACATCTGAGCGTCTGGAGCCATCTGCAGCGCTTCGCCGCCGACGGCCACGAGCGCTTCGTGGCGGCGGCGAAACGGCTTGAGCTTTTCCTGGAGCAATCACGAAGCCTGTCTGTGCATGACTTCTACGCCCGTGTGCTTGGCGTTCACGGTGGCCGTAGCCAGTTTCTGGCGCGGCTCGGCACCGAAGTCAGCGATATTCTTGACGAATTCCTGACCTTCACGCTCGATCACGAGAATTCCGGCCTGCCCGGGCTGCAATCCTTCATCTCGACGCTCGAACTCGAGGCGCCCGAGGTGAAGCGCGAGCAGGACAAAGGGCGAAACGAAGTGCGCATCATGACGGTGCATGCCTCGAAGGGCCTGGAGGCGCCGATCGTCTTTCTGGTCGATAGCGGCGGCAAGGCGTTTACTCATACGCATATGCCGAAACTGAGGTTGCTCGAGACAGCGAACGAGTATCCGATGCCGGTCTGGGTGCCGGTCGGCGATCTCGCCAATTCGCGTACGCAAGCCGACGCCGCCCGCATCCAGACGCTGGCGGAAGAGGAATACCGCCGACTGCTCTATGTGGCGATGACGCGCGCGGCCGACCGGCTGATCGTTTGCGGCTATCGCGGCGTGCGCGCCAATACCGATACGTGGCATGCGATGATTTCCACCGCGATGAGCGAAAGCCATCCGCAGGTGAACGCTGTCGAATTCGAAGGGCCGGACGGCAGCTGGCCAGGCGTGACCTGGCGGGTTCCGCAGGTGGAGCGCAGCTTCGAGCGGGCAGAACAGCTGGCGGAAAAGCGCGAAAAAGACGTCCTGCCAGCTGGTATACTCAAGCCTCTGCCACCGCAGAGAGCGCTGCCGCGACCCCTCAGCCCATCGGGCGCGGGTACCGTCATCGACGAAGAAGCCGATGAGCTTCTGGTGACCTCGCCTTTGTTCAGCACCCCGGAGCGGTCCGACAGGTCGCTGGAAAAAGGCCGGTTGATCCACCGCATGCTGCAGATGCTGCCTGACATCCCGCCTCAGGAGCGCCAGCTTGCCGCCGAGCGCTATGCCGGGCGCGCGGCGCGCTTCTGGTCGGACGCGGAGCGGCGCCGGCTTGTCGATTCGGTTCTGAAACTATTGGGCGAAGACAGGCTGCAGCCGGTCTTTGCAGCCCATGCCCAGCCTGAAGTTTCGATCATGGGCACGCTCGACCTCGACGGAAAGCACTATGCCGTATCGGGCCGGGTCGACCGTCTCGCGGTGCTGACGGACCGGGTGGTTGTCCTCGATTACAAGACCAATCGCGTTCCGCCTGAGACGGAGGACAGGGTTCCCTTTGCACACAAGGCGCAGCTTTCGATCTACCGGGAAATCCTGAAACCGCTTTATCCCGGCAAGGAAATAGAGTGCGTGCTCGTCTACACCGAAAACGCGACGGTTCACCGCCTCACCGAGCGGACCCTCGAATTGGCGCTTGCGGCACTCAAGACAAAGTGAAATACCGGACATTGAAATTATGACACCGCACCATCACATGTGGTTCAACGATAATTCCCGTGAAGGAGCAGCCTATGGCTACCGTGAAAGTCGATATCAATAACTTCCAGTCAGAAGTTCTGGAATCTGCAGAACCTGTTGTTGTGGATTTTTGGGCTGAATGGTGCGGCCCGTGCAAGATGATTGCCCCGAGCCTCGAAGAGATCGCGACCGAACTGGCAGGCAAGGTCAAGGTTGCCAAGCTCAACATCGATGAAAACCCGGAACTGGCTGCTCAGTTCGGCGTTCGCTCGATCCCGACGCTGGCGATCTTCAAGGCCGGCGAAGTTGCGGACATCAAGGTTGGCGCCGCGCCGAAGACAGCTCTTTCGAGCTGGATTTCCAGCGCCGCTTAAAGCGCTTTCACATTCAAGGAAAAAGCCCGGCTTCGACCGGGCTTTTTTCATTTTGGTGGTGTGCCGTTATCCGAGAGAACGTCGCCGACCAGATAGAGCGAGCCACCCATCAGGATGCGTGGCGGCGGCTTGGCCGGATCGAGGATTTCCTTGATCGCATCGAGCGCGTCTCCGACGTTCGACATCGGCTCGGCCACCAGACCGGCGTCATAGGCTGCATTGGCCAGAATGACCGGGTCGATCATCGCATCACTTCCACGGATCGGAACGCAGAAGACTTTCTCCGCCAGTCCCGCAAATGCCTTGAAATAACCGACGGGATCCTTCGTGTTGATCATGCCGGTGATCAGATAGAGCGGTCTTGGCAGCTTTTCCTCGAAGTTCGCCATCGCCTCGGCGATCACCTCGCCGGCGCCGGGATTGTGTCCGCCATCGACCCAGATCTCCGCACCGGCAGGTGCGTGCGACATCAGCCGCCCCTCGGTCAGCCGCTGCAGACGCCCGGGCCATTCCACACCCTGAAGCGCCTTCTCCATCATCGCTTCGGTGACGACGAAACCGGCGGCCTTGACAGCGCGGATGGCAGCAGCGGCATTGGCGTATTGGTGGCGGCCGGGAAGCCGCGGTAGCGGCAGATCTGCAAGGCCGAACTCATCCTGATAGACGAGACGGCCATATTCCTCGTGGGCCATGAAATCCTGGCCATAGACGGCGGTCGGGCAATGCAGCCGCTCGGCCGTCGACATCAGCACCTCAAGCGCTGCGTCATAAGGCTGCTGGCCAATGACGACAGGATGCTTCGACTTCATGATGCCCGCCTTTTCGGCGGCGATCAGCTCGACCCGGTCACCGAGATCGGGCTGATGATCCAGGGAAATCGGCATGATGACCGAGACGGCCGGATCGGAGATGACATTCGTCGCGTCGAAGCGGCCGCCAAGGCCGACTTCGATAACAGCCGCGTCGGCAGGCTGCTCGGAAAACAGCAGGAAGGTCACGGCCGTCAGGATTTCGAAAACGGTGATCTTCTGGCCACCATTGGCTTCGGCAACGCGGCGTACGGCATCGGCGAAAGCCGCGTCTTCAACCAGCTCTCCGCGTCCGCCCTTGACGCCGATGCGGTAGCGCTCGTGCCAATTCACCAGATGAGGCGAAGTGTGGACATGAACGCTGTAGCCACCAGCTTCGAGGAGCGCCCGGCAGAAGGCAGTAACAGAACCCTTGCCGTTGGTTCCGGCGACATGAATTACCGGCGGCAGCTTATCCTGCGGATTTCCGAGAACTTCGAGCAGCCGGGTGATGCGCTCCAGCGACAGATCGAAGCCCTTGGGATGCAATCCCAGGAGCTTGTCTATTTCCTGTGCTGCCTCGCTCACGACGGTCTGACCCCTGGGTATCATTCGGCCCTCCGCTCAGGCAGGTTCTGGATCGATCAGGCGCTCGCTGCCAGCGCGACCGCACTGCCATTGGTTACGACGGTATTTGCCGGCTTTTTCGTCAGGATCTTTAGGACCCGCGCCAGCGTATCGGGGATATCATGACGCTTGATCACCATATCGACCATACCGTGTTCCAGCAGATATTCCGACGTCTGGAAGCCTTCCGGCAGCTTCTCGCGGATGGTCTGTTCGATGACGCGCTTACCGGCAAAGCAGATTTCAGCGCCCGGCTCAGCCAAATGAAGATCGCCGAGCATGGCATAGGAAGCCGTCACGCCGCCGGTCGTCGGGTTCGTCAGGACGACGATATAGGGCTGGCCAGCTTCCTTGAGCATATCGACGGCAACGGTGGTGCGCGGCAGCTGCATCAGCGACAGAATGCCTTCCTGCATGCGCGCGCCGCCGGAAGCCGGGAACATCACCAGCGGGCACTTTTCCGCGATCGCGCGCTCGAATGCCTTGACGATTGCCTCACCGGCAGCGATGCCGAGCGAACCACCCATGAAGTTGAATTCGTGCACGACGGCGACGAGCTTCAGGCCACGCACCTTGCCTACACCGGCAACGATCGTGTCTTCCTGCTCGGTCTTCAGGCGGCTGTCGCGCAGGCGGTCTGTGTACTTCTTGGAATCACGGAACTTCAGCGGGTCCTGAGCCACCTTCGGCTGCACCAGCGCTTCATATTCGCCATTATCGAACAGATCGAGAAGACGGGCCTTGGCCGGCATCTTCATGTGATAGCCAGACGCCGGGATGACCCACTTGTTGTCTTCCAGATCCTTATGGAAGACCATCTCGCCCGTTTCCGGGCACTTGATCCAGAGATTTTCAGGAACTTCGCGGCGGCCCAGCATGGAATTGATCCGCGGGCGTACGTAGTTGGTGATCCAGTTCAAGTCGAAAACTCCTGATTGACGACAGCCAATGTGGGGAAACTATTCGGCAGCAACAAGGCGCGCCGAACGCGTTCCCGATGAAAGACCGCGGACCAGCGTGGCAACGGCCTGAACCGTATCAGCTGTCGCTTTTCCGTCCTTGGTCAAGCTCGTGGCCACCTGATTGACGATGGCAGTGCCGACGACAACGCCGTCAGCCGAAGCGCCGATGACCTTTGCATGGTCGGCGGTCTTAACGCCGAAGCCAACGCAAACAGGCAGATCGGTGTGCTCCTTGATGCGCTTGACGGCACCCGAGACCAGCGACGTATCCGGCAGAGCCGAACCGGTGATGCCGTTCATCGAAACGTAGTAGACGAAGCCGGACGTGTTCTTCAGAACGGCCGGTAGGCGCTTTTCGTCGGTGGTCGGCGTTGCCAGGCGGATGAAATTGATGCCCTTGCGGATCGCTGGAATGCAGAGCTCGTCATCCATCTCCGGCGGCAGATCGACGACGATCAGGCCGTCGATGCCGGATGCCAGCGCATCGTCGAGAAACTTTTCGACGCCGTAAATGTAGATCGGGTTGTAGTAACCCATCATGACGATCGGCGTCGCATCATCGGACTTGCGGAAGTCCGCAGCCAGCTGCAGCGTCTTCTTGAGCGTCTGGCCGCCCTTCAGGGCGCGCTGACCGGCCAGCTGGATTGCCGGACCGTCGGCCATAGGATCCGAAAACGGCATGCCGAGCTCGATAATATCGGAACCAGCTTCCGGCAGCGCCTTCATGATGCCGAGCGACGTGTCGTAATCCGGGTCGCCGCCCATGAAATAGGTGACCAGCGCCGGGCGGCCCTCGGCCTTCAGATCGGCAAAGCGTTTGTCCATACGTGCGGTCATGACTTAAGCATCCATTCCGAGAATCTTGGCGACGGTGAAGATGTCCTTATCGCCGCGGCCGGAGAGGTTCATCAGGATGATCTCGTCCTTGCCCATCTTCGGCGCGCGCTTGATGACTTCGGCCAACGCATGCGACGGTTCCAGCGCCGGAATGATGCCCTCAAGGCGCGTCAGCGTCTGGAAGGCATCGAGCGCTTCGTGGTCCATGATCGGCACATATTCGACGCGGCCGATATCGTTCAGGTAGGAATGCTCCGGGCCGATGCCGGGATAATCGAGGCCGGCCGAAATCGAATGGCCTTCCTTGATCTGGCCGTCGCCATCCTGCAGCAGGTAGGTGCGGTTGCCGTGAAGAACGCCCGGCGACCCGGCGGTGATCGAGGCGCAATGCTCGTCACCCTGCAAACCCTTGCCGCCCGCTTCGACGCCGACGATCTTGACGCCTTCATCATCGAGGAACGGATGGAAGATGCCGATGGCGTTCGAGCCACCGCCGACGGCGGCAACGACGAGATCTGGCAGACGTCCCTCGGCTTCCAGCATCTGCTGCTTGGCTTCAGTGCCGATCACCGCCTGGAAATCCCGAACCATCTCCGGATAGGGATGTGGGCCGGCGGCGGTGCCGATCAGGTAATAGGTGTCGTCGACATTGGTGACCCAGTCGCGCAGCGCCTCGTTCATGGCGTCCTTCAGCGTGCCGTGTCCAGCCGTCACCGGCTTCACTTCGGCACCGAGGAGCTTCATGCGGAAAACGTTCGGCGCCTGACGCTCGACATCGGTGGCGCCCATATAGACGACGCAGGGAAGACCGAAACGGGCGGCAACGGTCGCCGAAGCAACGCCATGCTGGCCGGCGCCGGTTTCAGCGATGATGCGGGTCTTGCCCATGCGCTTGGCGAGCAGGATCTGGCCGATGCAGTTGTTGATCTTGTGGGAACCTGTGTGGTTCAGCTCTTCGCGCTTGAAGTAGATCTTCGCGCCGCCGAGCTCGGCCGTCAGCCGTTCCGCAAAATACAGCGGGCTCGGGCGGCCGATATAGTGGGCACCGAGATTTTTCAGTTCAGCCTGGAACTCCGGATCGTACTTCGCCTTGTCCCATTCGGCCTGCAGGTCGAGAATGAGGGGCATCAGCGTCTCGGCGACAAAACGGCCGCCATAGATGCCAAAACGGCCATCTTCATCAGGGCCGGAACGGAAGGAATTCGGTTTAGGCGTCTCGTTCACTCTTAACTCCCTGAAGCGGTTTCAGGCTGATACGCCTTCTCGACCGCATCGAAAAATTCATCGATCATCGCGACGCTTTTCGCGCCCGGTGCACTCTCGACACCGGAGGAAACGTCGATGCCTGGCGCTTTGGTGATGATCAGCGCGTCGGCAATGTTGTCCTTGTTCAGTCCACCGGAAAGCATGTAATCGACGCTTCCGTCAAGCCAGTCGAGCAGGCTCCAATCGAAGGAAACCCCGTTTCCACCGGGCAATTCGGAGCTTTTCGGCGGCTTCGCATCAAAGAGGAAGCGATCAGCGATACCGATATAGGCCTCGACCCGCTTCAAATCGTCGGAGGTGCGCACCGAGAAAGCCTTCATGACAGGAAGACCGTAAACGGCCTTTATGGTCAAAACGCGTTCCGGGCTTTCATCGCCATGAAGCTGGATGATATCGGGGCGCAAAAGTGCAACGATTTCATCGAGATCGTCGTTCGTTGGGTTGACCGTGACGGCCACGATCTTGGCCTTGCCGCGCACCGCGTCCGCCAGCCTTCCGGCGACGTCAGGCTCGATATAGCGCGGGCTTTTTTCGAAGAAGATGAAGCCGATATGGGTCGCGCCGCGCTTCAGCGCGCGATCGATCGTCTCGGCCGTCTTCAGACCACAGATTTTGATGTCCGGTTTCATGGCAGCGAAGTGACACGAAAAGGCAAAAGAGTCGAGCCAATTTGCGATGGAGGCTTAATTTCGCGCGGTTTCCGCTCAGTCAAAACTGATGGCGTGAAGCAGGCTACCGTGGCGCTTCAGCCAGCCCTTGGCCTCATCCATATCGGGGCAGAGCTTCTCGCACAAAGCCCAGAAGCGCGGGCCGTGATTCATCTCCTTGAGATGGGCCACTTCATGGGCGGCGAGGTAGTCGATCACCGAAGGCGGCGCCATGACGATGCGCCAGGAAAAGCTCAGATTTCCCTCGGAAGAGCAGGATCCCCAGCGGCTGCGCGTATCCTTCATCGAGATCGACTTGATCGGCGCCTTGATAGACCGGGCGTGGAAATGCGCCAGGCGTTCGAGATCGGCGCGGGCTTCCTTCTTCAGGAAGGTGGCGACCCGCCGGCCGAGATGCTCCGGCATTCCGCTGACCCTGAGGATATGATCGCCATCGACGATGACCGCTTCCGTAAGGCCGCGCAGGCTGCCGGTAAGCCTGATGCGGTGACGGATGCCGCGAAGGAGGATCTCGCCGCCATCCTGAAGCCCGGTATCCTGTGAAAACTTGGCGAGTTTCGTCAGCAGCCATCCCTGGTGGCGGTCGAGGAAGGCGTTGACCTCGCGCTGGGCGAGCCCGCACGGCACCGTCATTTTCAGCGCCCGGCCACCGGGTTCGATCCGCAGCGTGATCCGCGTGGCGCGATCATGCTGCTTGATCGTCAGCGGCATCAATCGGCCGGCGACATCAAGCGTCCTCGTCTCCGGCGGAGCAGGCTTTCTGACGGACGGGCGCCGCGGCTTGGAAAGAAGCGGAAACATGGTGCTTTTCTATACGATTCGGGCAATTCCAGACAAAGAAAAACCGGCATCGGTGATGCCGGTTCGCTCGTTCTTCACCAGAGCCTTCAAGGCGTCTGGTATTCGGCGACCGGGCCGTTGTCGTCGCGCTTGGCGTTCTTGCGATCGCGCATGAAGCGGTCGAATTCGTCCTGGTCCTTGGCGCGGCGAAGCTCGCGCATGTAGTTGTCGAACTCTTCGCGCATCTCGTCGAGCTTACGGCGCTCTTCCTCGATGCGGTCGATCTCGGCTTTCCGCCAGTCATCGAAGGCGACGTTGCCTGTCGAGAAATGCGGGCGGTGGCGGCCATGCGTCGAACGGCGGCAGCTGGCAAAGAAGCCATCGGCAGCGTTGTTGGCATCGCGCTTGAAGCCGCGAAGGCGTTCGCCGAAGATGATATAGGCAAGCATGGCCAGGCCGAGAGGCCAGAAGACCACGAAGCCCAGCACCATCAGGGCAATGGTAGCCGGAGTCCAATCCGGGCGAAGCAATGCTGACTGGTTCATCGTGCGGTATCCTCGCTTTCTGCACCCGGCAGAATACCGAATGCTGGAAATCGATGTGGTTACCGCTCCCCGCCCCTTCAAGACGATTGCCCGCGAAATCGGACAATGCCTTGAATGACAAGGATTAAATCAGCAATAGCTAACTAGCCGGATTTGCCGCCCTTGATGACGCGTTTGACGGCAGGTTTCGAGGATCGTGCGTGCTCCCGGACGAAATTGACGATCCGCGGGGCGATCTCCTTGCGGAAACGCGAGCCGTTGAACACACCGTAATGGCCGACATCCGGCTGCAGATAATGCATGCGCATGTTGTCTGGAATGTTCGTACAGATCGTCTGCGCGGCATGTGTCTGCCCGACGCCCGATATGTCGTCATTTTCGCCTTCGACGGTGAGCAAGGCAACGTTGCGGATCGCCTTGGGATCGACAAGCTTGCCACGATGGACCAGTTCGCCCTTCGGCAGCGCGTGCTTGATAAACACCTGATCGACGGTCTGCAGGTAGAATTCCGCCGTCAAATCCATGACCGCCAGATATTCGTCATAGAAATCACGGTGCTTTTCAGGCTCGCCGTCGTTCTTCACCAAGTGCATGAAGAACTCCTTGTGCGCCACGAGGTGGCGGTCGAGGTTCATCGACATGAAGCCGGAGAGCTGCAGGAAGCCCGGGTAGACGGGACGCATGAAACCCGGCTGCGGCCAGGGAACGTTCATGATCACGTTGTCGGCAAACCATTCCAGCGGCTTGTCTTTCGCAAGCTTGTTGACGGCCGTCGGATTGATGCGCGTATCGATCGGGCCGCCCATCAGCGTCATCGACGCCGGAGAGAGCGGATCATTTGCTTCTTCCATGACGGCAGCGGCCACAAGCACCGGCACCGAGGGCTGACAGACAGCGACGACATGCGTGTCGGGCCCGAGAAAATGCAGCATCTCGATGACATAGTCGACATAGTCGTCAAAATCGAACGTGCCGTTCGTCATCGGCACCATCCGGGCATCGATCCAATCAGTGATGTAAACATCAGCGCTTGGCAGAAGAGCTTCGACTGTGCCGCGCAGCAGCGTCGCATAGTGGCCGGACATCGGCGCGACGATCAGGATTCGCGGGTCGCGATGATTGGCGGGCAGATTGCGCGAGAAGTGCAGCAGATTGCAGAACGGCCTCGACCAGACGATCTCTTCGCGGACCTTGACCCTCTTGCTATCGACAACGGTTTCGGGCAGGCCGAATTCCGGCTTGCCATAGCGGCGCGTGGTGCGCTCGAACATTTCGAGACTCGCAGCGATCGTGCGGCCGAAAGGTGTCTGGGACCAGGGATTGAGCGGATTGGCATAGGCCATCCGCATCACATCGGCGGCAGCGCGAAACGGCGCCATTGCAGCGTGATTCAGTTCGTAGAGCTGATAAAACATGAGATGCGCCACCTTTCTTTACCGGAAAAGACGGCGCCTTGGGGGCTGGCACACATTTCTTTCCATTATCTCTGCTGGCACTTCAACGCAGATTAACAGGCTTTTGTTGCATAGCAACATAGGTATGCGCACCGCAAAAGAAATGCCGGGGCATTACATCCCCGGCATCATCATGCTCTTCAATCGTTAAGAGACCGGCTCGGTCAGATATCGGCGACGAAGGTCTGCCTCTGCGTGCCGAGACCTTCGATGCCGAGCTCCACGACATCGCCGGGCTTGAGATAACGCGGCGGCTTCTGGCCCATGCCGACGCCGGGCGGCGTGCCCGTCGAAATAACATCGCCCGGATGCAGCGACATGAACTGGCTGAGATAGGAAACGAGGAAAGCGACGCCGTAGACCATGGTCTTCGACGATCCGTCCTGCATCTTCTCGCCATTGACGGTCAGCCACATGCCGAGGTTCTGCGGATCGGGGATCTCATCCTTGGTCACCAGCCAGGGTCCGATCGGGCCGAAGGTGTCGCAGGACTTGCCCTTGGTCCACTGGCCGGAGCGCTCGGTCTGGAAAGCGCGTTCGGAGACGTCGTCGGAAACGCAATAACCGGCAACGTAATCAAGTGCTTCGGCTTCCGAGACGTATTTCGCCGTCTTGCCGATGACGACGCCGAGCTCGACTTCCCAATCGGTCTTTTCCGAGCCGCGCGGAATGACGACATTGTCATTGGGACCGATAATGGCGGAGGTCGCCTTCATGAAGATGATCGGCTCGGGAGGCACTGTGGCGCCGGTTTCGGCGGCATGATCGGAGAAATTCAGGCCGATGCAGATGAACTTGCCGGTGCCGGCGACACAGGCGCCGATACGGCCCGGCGCAATTTCCGGCAGACTTTTCGGGTCGAGCGCCGCGATCTTCTTCAGCCCTTCGGGAGAAATCGCCGCACCACCAATATCGGAAACATGGGCGGAAAGATCACGGATTTTGCCGTCTGTATCAAGAATCGCCGGCTTCTCGCTACCCGCTTGGCCTACACGCATCAGTTTCATGGGCTGTCCTCCTCATCGAAAAGAATTCGCAAAGAGCTATGGACCAGATGTCCGACCATGTCATTACGGGTTTTCCCGGAAGCGGTACGCGACTTTAAAAAATCTCCGACAAATCCGGTCCCACCGGCACAATTCCGGTCGGGTTGAGTTTCTCGATCGAATAATAGCCGCGCTTGATGTGATCGATATTGACGGTTGCAGCGATGCCCGGGCACTCCAGCATGTGGCGGCAGAATGCCTTGAGATTGGGATAGTCTGCGATGCGGCGCAGGTTGCACTTGAAGAGGCCGTGATAGGCCGGATCGAAGCGCACCAGGGTCACGAAGAGCCGGATATCGGCTTCGGTCGGATGATCGGCAAAGAGGAATGCCCGTCCCTGCAATTGCGGCTCGACCCAATCGAGGCAGGCAAAGACATCGGCGAAAGCTTCTTCATAGGCGATTTGCGTCGCTGCAAACCCGGCGCGATAGACACCGTTGTTCAGCCGCGAATAGATATACTCGTTGAAGGCATCAATCTCCGAACGCTTGTTATCCGGATAAAGGTCCATCGCATTGTTCGCGAGATCGCCGAATCCGCTATTCAGCATGCGCAGAATATCAGCCGATTCGTTGTTGACGATCGTCTGCTGCTGCTTGTCCCAAAGTACAGGGACGGTTGCCCGGCCGGTGAAATCCGGGTCAACTTTCGTATAGATCTCATGCATATAGGTCGCGCTGTTGACGGTATCTCTGCTCGCTCCCGGATAGTCACCAAAACGCCAGCCCTGCTTCGATAGCGCCGGCTCGACGATGGAAACGCTGATGACGCCGTCCAAGCCCTTCAGCGTCCGTCCAATCAGCGTGCGGGAAGCCCAAGGGCAGATATAGGCGACATAGAGATGGTAGCGGCCGGCCTCGGCGTTGAAACCCGCTTCGCCTGTCGGACCTGCCGATCCATCCGGTGTGACCCAGTTGCGGAAGCTGGATGTCTGGCGCACAAAGCCGCCCTTTGCGTCCGTTGCCTGTACCGGTTGCCAATCCTCGGTCCATTTTCCATTTACCAGCATCACCAGCTCCTTCGTCATCGTGATGCGAATAGATACCGCGTGTTCGCATGGCTGGGAGGACCTGTTTTTAGAAACAGACTGTCATGCGATCGCGAAACCGGCGCTTGCCAAGTGATGGGGCCGGGAAATATGACCATAGGCAGAATGGACCGGAGCCCCCCATGACCACAAGCAATAGCCGCGAATCCCAATTTCCCATCGAAGCCATGTTTCTCGACCGCTGGTCGCCGCGCGCCTTTACCGGCGAAATGATCAGCGAAGAGCAGATCCTGACGATCCTCGACGCCGCGCATTGGGCGCCCTCCTCTGCCAACCAGCAGCCTTGGCGCTTCATCTATGCGCTGAAGGGTTCCGAGCATTTCGAAACCGCGCTTGGATTGCTTGCCGAAGCCAACCAGGAATGGGCCAAGAACGCCTCAGCTCTGCTTTTCGTGGTTTCGCGCGGCTTCAGCGGTGATTTTTCAGAGGGCAAGAAGAGCTACACGCATTCCTTCGACGCCGGTGCCGCATGGGGCCATTTTGCGATGCAGGCCCGTTTTTCCGGCTTCTATGCCCACGGCATGGGCGGCATCAAGCATGATGAAATCATGACGACGTTTGCGATCCCCGAAGGCTACCGCGTCGAGGCCGGCATCGCACTTGGCCGCCTAGCAGACAAAAGCGTGCTGTCGGAGCGAAACCAGGCGCGCGAGTTTCCAAGCCAGCGCAAGCCGCTGGCCGAAGTTGCCTTCAACGGCAAATTTGTCGCCAACTGAGCCAAACAAAAAAGGCCGCGCAGCTCTCACTGCGCGGCCTTTTTCTTTGATATCAATTAGATATCGAGGTTTGCGACGCTGAGCGCATTTTCCTGGATGAACTCGCGGCGCGGCTCGACTTCATCGCCCATCAGACGGGCAAACAATCCATCGGCATCGGTCGCATCGTTGACCTTGACCTGCAGCAGCGAGCGGACGTTCGGATCGAGCGTCGTTTCCCAGAGCTGCTCGGCATTCATTTCCCCGAGACCCTTGTAGCGCTGCATCGTCAGCCCCTTGCGGCCGCTGGCAAAGATCGTTTCGAGAAGAGCGCGAGGCCCGGCAAGTTCGACTTCGCCGTCGCGGCGTGAAAGCTTTGGCGGGACGTCGTAGATTTCCTTGAGGCGCGCCGACAGCTGGTCGATAAGGCGGGCATCCTGCGAGCCGATCAGCGCCATGTCGAGCACGACAACTTCCTTGACGCCGCGGACCATACGCTCGAGACGGAGACCGCCTTCGCTCGTCAGTCCACCTTCCCAGCCGCGTTCGGTTTCCTCGGCAATAATGTCGAGACGCCTGGCGACTTCGGCAGCCAGCCCTTCGGCACGGCTGCGATCGCTGACGGCCTCGGCATTCAACGCACCGGCAATCGCTGCCTGTTCGACAACGGCGCGATTATAGCGCGAATGCAGATTGTCGAGCAGCGTGCGCAGGCGCAGAGCGTCCTGAATGACTTCGCGCACGTCCTGGCCGACGCGGACCTCACCGCTTGCAAGCTTCAGCGCAGCGTCTTCGAGACCCTGGCCGATCAGGTAGTCTTCCAGTGCACTCTCGTTCTTGACGTACTGGACCGACTTGCCGCGCGCGACCTTGTAGAGCGGCGGCTGGGCGATATAGAGATGGCCGCGCTCGATCAGCTCAGGCATCTGACGGAAGAAGAAGGTGAGCAGCAATGTACGGATATGGGCGCCGTCGACGTCAGCGTCCGTCATGATGATGATCTTGTGGTAGCGCAGCTTCTCGACGTTGAATTCATCCTTGCCGATGCCGGTGCCGAGTGCGGTGATCAGCGTACCGATTTCCGCCGAGGATAGCATCTTGTCGAAACGGGCGCGCTCGACGTTCAGGATCTTGCCGCGCAGCGGCAGGATAGCCTGATTTTCGCGCGAACGTCCCTGTTTTGCCGAACCGCCTGCCGAATCACCCTCGACGAGGAAGACTTCGGATTTCGACGGATCACGCTCGGAGCAGTCAGCGAGTTTGCCGGGCAGCGATGCGATATCGAGCGCGCCCTTGCGGCGCGTCAGTTCGCGTGCCTTGCGGGCCGCTTCGCGGGCGGCGGCGGCTTCCACCACCTTGCCGACCAGGATCTTGGCGTCCGCGGGATGCTCTTCGAGCCAAGTGCTGAGCGCTTCGCTGACAAGGTTTTCAACGACAGGACGGACTTCCGAGGAAACCAGCTTGTCCTTCGTCTGCGATGAGAATTTCGGATCGGGAACCTTCACCGACAGAACCGCCGTCAGGCCTTCGCGGCAGTCGTCACCAGTCAGCGAGACCTTTTCCTTCTTCGTGATACCCGAGCTATCGGCATAGGAGGTTATCTGGCGGGTCAGGGCAGCGCGGAAGCCGGCCATGTGGGTGCCGCCATCACGCTGCGGAATGTTGTTGGTAAAGCACAGCACGTTCTCGTGATAGCTATCGTTCCACCACATGGCGACTTCGACGGTAATTCCGTCCTTCTCGCTGCGAATGGCAACGGGCTTATCGACCAGCGGCTTCTTGGCGCGATCGAGATAGGCGACGAATGCTTCGAGGCCGCCATCATAGAGAAGCTCTTCCTGGCGGATATCGGAATGGCGCTTGTCGGTGAGCAGGATGCGAACGCCGGAATTCAGGAAGGCGAGCTCCCGCAGACGGTGTTCCAGCGTGCCATAATCGAATTCCGTCATGGTGAAGGTCTCACCACTCGGCATGAAGCTGACTTCTGTGCCGGTTTCGCTGGCATCACCGATCACCTTCAGCGGCGCATCGGCAACGCCATGGGTGAAGCTCATTTCATGCAGCTTGCCCTGCCGGCGGATGCGCAGCTTGAGCCAGACGGAGAGCGCGTTGACGACCGAAACGCCCACGCCATGCAGACCGCCCGAGACCTTGTAGGAATTCTGATCGAATTTACCGCCGGCATGCAACTGGGTCATGATCACTTCGGCTGCAGAGATACCCTCGCCGGTGTGAATGTCCGTCGGGATGCCGCGTCCATTGTCGGTGACGGTGACGGAGCCATCGGCATTGAGCGTCACGGTGACGATGTCGGCATGCCCGGCCAGCGCCTCGTCGATCGCATTGTCAACGACTTCGTAGACCATGTGATGAAGGCCGGAGCCATCGTCAGTGTCGCCGATATACATGCCCGGGCGCTTGCGCACCGCATCGAGGCCCTTCAGGACCTTGATGGAATCTGCGCCATACTCGGTGCTAACGCCGTTTTCCGTCGCGGGTGTATCGGTCATACTGTCTTTGAATTTCCCTGTTGTAACGGCCTGGATGACCTTGCGAATCACCGGCGTTTCTCATTCCGGAATATAGGGTTTTTGCGCGCCAATCCCAATGCCGGAGCCTTGAAATCCGGCATTAAGCAGGGGATTATGACGGTTTTCCGTCCGCTTTTCCGCCTTTTTCCAACACCGCGTTGAGCTCCGCCAGGACGGGCGCGTCAAGGCTGCGGATCTGACCCGCCAAACGGTTTGCAAAGGCCGTATATTCGGGCGGCAAACCTGACGTATCGATGACAATACGCGGGTCGGAAGAGCGCGCCAGGAGGAAGAGTTCTTCCGCTTCATCCCAGATGATGTTGAAATAGCCGGCGATCCGCTGCAGCAGGTCGAAGGTCGGCAGGCCGCGTTTTCCGTGCTCCAGCGCCGATAGATAGGCAGGCGACACATTCAGCGCTGCCGCCATCTGCTTCTGCGAAACGCCCTTGCGGGATCGCAGCTTGCGGACAGCCTCGCCGAAGGGCGTCGTCATGAGCGATCTCCCGCCCGGCGGGCGAGACGGATGTAGAGAGCGCCCTCGCCGCCATGATGCTGCGCCGCAGATTCGTAGGACGAGATCAGATAGCGGAACTCAGGCTTCGAGAACCACAACGGCACGGCGCGCTTCAGTGCGCCTTCGCTGCCGAGCGAGCTTCCCTTGCCGGTGATGACCAGCACATGCCGCATGCCGCGCTCATGGGCACGGATCAGAAAGTCGAGAAGGATGACATGGGCTTCGCTTTGCACCAGTCCATGCAGGTCGATGCGGGCTTCCAGCGCCAGGCGTCCCTTGGCGATCTTACGCTTGACCGGGCGCTCGAGTGGATGGTGCTGACCGGAGGACGGCTTGGCGGCGGGTTGCTGGACCGGAGGCGTTACAGGCGCCGTCGCCATGCGCTGCTTTTCGGTCGCTTCGATTTCCGCCTCGGCGGCAGCCAGGAAGGCGTCGAGTTCGGTCAGTTCGCCGGTTTTGCCGGCCATCGGGCGGGTGCTGCGAGCCACCCTGCCCCAAAGAATGCGCTCGTCGGTGCTCAGCTTCCGATCCCTGGCCATCAGAGGAAACGCCCCACGGCTTCATTGGGTATCAGGATAGCGAAATCGGCATCATTTCTGACCGTTCCGGCCTGTTCACCGGCATCGTCTCCAGAGCCAGTGAAGATATCGCCGCGTGCGGGTCCGACGATCGCCGAGCCGGTGTCGAGCGCCAGCATCAATCGCGCGAAGCCGCGTCCGCCATCCAGATGGGTAAGGCTTTCCGAGCGGATGAAGAACGGGAAGCCGAATGTGTGGATCAGGCGATCGACTGCGAGCGAACGGCCGGCAAGGAGCGGAACCTTGGCGGCGGCAATCGGGCCGCTCGTTGCCGCGGCTGTCTCTGCCTCGCGGAAAAAGATGTAGGATCTGTTGTGCCAGAGAACCTCGTCGACCTGGTCCGGATGAGCGCCAAGCCATGCGCGGATCGCCTGCATGGAGATCTGGCTGCGATCGATCTCCCCCCGGTCGATGAGAAGCTTGCCGATCGCCGAGAAGGGGTGTCCGGCCTTTGCCGCATAGGTGATGCGGCCCATCGTACCATCGGGATACCGCAAGCGCGCCGCACCCTGGACCTGGACGAAGAAGACATCGACCTTCGATTTCGCCCAGGCGATCTCCAGACCGCGCCCGGAGAGAATGCCCTGATCGATTGCCCGCCGATCCGGATAAGCGCTGATCGAGCCCTTCGACGACAGGCCGAACGCGTAATAGGGATCAAGCCCGGCTGGCCTGTTCGTATCGTCGAGATCGATCAAATCATCGGGGCGCCGATAGAATGGAAAACGATAGACGTCATCCGGCTTGGCCGAAACGGCGATTTCCGGCTCGTAGAACGCCGTCACGAAGCCCGGCATCCCGTCACTCTTCCTGATCAGAAACGGCCGGCAGTTCTGTTCGAAGAAGCGGCGCGCCTGCATCGCGTCTGAAATGCCGGCATCCCGCGCCTTCTCAAGAAGCGACAGAAGGTCCTCGGCGGTCAGGCCTAGCGAACCGGTGCGGTAAGGCTTTACGCCGGAGATCTGCCGGCGGCAGGCGTCCATGACTTCAAAAAGGCTGGAAGGATCATCATCCTTCCAGCCCTTCAATTCATCGAAGCTGATGGGGTGCAGCGTGAAATCTGCCAGACCGTCACTCATGTTCCGATTCGGTTGCCACGAGTTTCCAATTGGGATCGCGCGAACGGGTGTCGCGGGCGAAGGTCCAGATGTCGTTGACTTCGGCAACATCCTCGGCGTTGCCATCGATCAGCTTTTCGTCCTTGTCATAGGTTGCCGAAATCAGCTGGCTGGAGATCCGCAAGGTCATTTGCGCTTCGCTGCCCTTGACTTCGGCATTGGTGATTTCCGCCTTGTCGATGCCGACAAAGGTTGATTTCACCTTTTCGCCCTTTGCTTCGCGATCGGCGATCGCCGCACCGAAGCCATCGTAGACTTCAGGGGACAGCAGGTTCTTGAGGGTTTTGCGATCACCGTCGGCAAAAGCCATGACGATCATCTCGTAGGCCATCTTGGCGCCATTCAGGAATTCCTTCGGCGTGAACGACGGATCGGCCTTGTTCATGGCGCGCAGCGCTTCGTTGAGCGGCGTGCCTGCCGGAGCGAAGGCATCGATGGCGGCAAAGCGATCTTCTTCCTCGCCATTGCCGTCGCGGCGCGGAAGGGTCACGACCTTTCCGGCATCGGCTGGCTCCTGGCCGGCTGCATCACGGGGCGTGTAGAGATCACGCGGCGGCTTTTCATTTCCGGTGCGGCGGCCAAGAACACTGCGGAGCTGGAAAAAAATCAGCACTGCCGCTACCAGGAAAAATAACGTGATGAAGTCGTTTGAACTCATATTGTCCCGCGATTGCAGTTAACATCCCAAATTTCTACTCCCATATAGTCCGCATAGACAGATGATTCAAATAGGAGCCCGCAAGCTTGCGGGTTGAAAACGATGCGATTGACGATGCTTCCCGGTTTCATGCTGCTTTTGCCCCTGGCGGAAATCGCGAGCTTCGTGATTGTCGGCAAGGCGATCGGTGTTCTGGCAACGCTTGGACTGGTGGTTCTTGGCGTGGTCGTCGGCATGTCGATGCTGCGCCGCCACGGCCTCGGCATCCTGCAGCGCATGTCCGCCGAAGGCCGGAACGGCGTTGCTCCGGGCCGCGAACTTTTGAAGCCTGCGATGCTTGTCATTGCCGGGCTGCTGTTCGTCATCCCGGGCTTCATCTCTGATATCATCGCTCTTCTGATCTGCATTCCGGCTGTGCGCGATCTTGCCTGGAAATATGTCAGCCGCCGTTTCGTTGTCGTCGGCAGAACCAGTGGCTTTACCGCGTCGGCAGGATCGGGTGGCGATTTTCGTCCCCGCGGCCCTGCCGGAGGCAAGGTGGTCGATCTCGACGAGGACGATTTCAAGCGGCAACCCGACCCGAATTCTCCCTGGTCGGGCAAGCGGCTTGGCGACTGAGCGCTGAATTTGCTCAGGGTTGTAAGCCTTTCCACGAAATGGTAGATGGCGGCACCATCAAAATGCCCCTTCGAGGAAAATCCAATGGCTGATGAAAACAACGGCGCCGGTGCAGTAAGCCCGAGCCTCACCATTCTCGCTCAGTACACGAAGGATCTCTCCTTCGAAAACCCGGGCGCACCGCGTTCGCTGCAGGCCCGCGACACCGCGCCGGCCATCAATATCAGCGTCAACGTCAACGCCAACCCGCTGTCCGACACTGATTTCGACGTCGTTCTGTCGCTGAACGCGGAAGCCAAGGATGGTGACAAGACGGTATTCCACACCGAACTGGTCTATGGCGGCGTCTTCCGCATCGCGGGCTTCCCGCAGGAACACATGCTGCCGGTTCTCTTCATTGAGTGCCCGCGCATGCTCTTCCCGTTTGCCCGCCAGATCATTGCCGACGTGACACGCAACGGCGGCTTCCCGCCGCTGATGATCGACCCGATCGATTTTGCGCAGATGTTCGCCCAGCGCGTTGCCGAAGAGCAGACCCGCGCCAAGGTTCAGACGAACTGATCTGATTTGTGCTGATGAAATCTGAAATGCCCGGTCAGAAGCCGGGCATTTTTAGTTTGGGCGATCGTATTTCGACCAGATGCCCTTGGTCCCGAGCTTGGCGATCAGCGCGTCGTGCGCCGCGGCCTCGGTCTCGCTCAGCCGGCTTGCCAGCGGCCGCGGCCTTTCCAGAACAGCCAGTATAACGTCATCTGCTTCGTCAATGGTGTTTTCAGATCCAGCCGCGGCAGCAACGCCAAGTCCCAAGGCCGTCTGCCGGCCGCCTATCATCTCGATATAAACTTCGGCCAGCAGTTCAGAGTCGAGCAAGGCGCCGTGCTTGGTGCGATGCGAGTTGTCGATGCCATACCGCCGGCAAAGGGCGTCGAGCGAATTCGGTCCCATCGGATGCTTTCGCCGCGCAAGCGAGAGCGTATCGATCACCCGTTCCGGCAGGATCGGCGGCCTGCCGATGCGGGCGAGCTCGGCGTTCACGAAACCCATATCGAAGGTGGCATTGTGAGCGATCCACTTCGCATCGCCGAAAAATTCGATGATCTCCTCGACGACGTCGGCAAAGCCCTTCTTGTCCTTGAGGAATTCGTCGGTGATGCCGTGAACGGCGAGCGCATCCGGGTGGACCTTCTGGTCGCCGGGATTCATGTAGATATGGATCGTCCGGCCCGTCGGGAAATGATTGAAGAGCTCGATACCGCCGATTTCGATGATCCGGTCCAGGCGATTGTCGAGGCCGGTGGTTTCCGTATCGAAGATGATCTCACGCATTCCGGAACTCTCCTTTGGCGATCCTGCTTTGAAGATCGGCAATGATCTCGCTGACCCGCTGCTGCGCCATTTCGATGCCGTGACCGGTGTCGATCAAATAATCGGCGCGCCGGCGCTTTTCGGCATCGGGCATCTGCCGCGAGAGAATCATCTTGAATTTGTCTTCCGTCATGCCCGGGCGCGCAAGCACCCTCGCCTTCTGAATCTGTGGATCGCAGCTGACGACAGCAATCACATCGACGCGATTTTCCGCGCCGGTTTCGAACAGCAGGGGAATATCCAGCAATACGATGCTCTGACCCGCAGCTTGCTGATTGGCTAGAAATGCGGCTTCGTGCTGGCGCACGAGCGGATGAACGATCGCTTCCAGTGCCTTGAAGCCATCAGGGCGCAGAGCGAGTTGCCGGGCCAGTTCGGCGCGATCGACCGCGCCTTCCTTCGATGTTCCGGGAAATTCGGCTTCGACCGCGGCTACTGCCTCTCCGGCATACAAGTCGTGCACGACGGCATCAGCATCGTTGACGGGAATACCGGCGGCGGCAAAGAGCTTTGCCGTCGTCGATTTTCCCATTCCGATGGAGCCCGTCAGGCCGATCCGCAACATCAATGCTTTTCCATGTCGGCGACGATGAGCGCACGAAGGTCGGCGTCGACATCGGGCGTTCTGCCAAACCACTTTGCGAAACCCGGTACGGCCTGATGCAAGAGCATGCCGAGCCCATCGACCGTTGCGAAGCCCTGCTGTTCTGCCTGGATGAGCATCGGTGTCCGCAGCGGCACATAGACGATATCGGTCACGACTGCGCCTGAAGCCAGCGGCGAGAAGTCCATTTGAGGTGCTCCCTCACCGTCCATGCCGAGCGACGTCGTGTTGATGAAAAGTCCGGCGCCTGACATCACTTCGTTTAACGCCTCCGGCGCATGGGCTCGAACCCGGGCACCGAAGCGATCGGCCAATTCCTGCGCGCGGCTGACCGTGCGATTGACGACGTGAATGTTCTTCAACCCGCGATCGCGCACCGCCTGGATGACAGCGCGGCTTGCGCCCCCGGCACCGAAGATGACGGCCGTGCCGGTTTGGTCCCAGCCCGGATGGCGTTCATCGAGATTGGCGGTGAAGCCGCGGCCGTCTGTGTTGGTGGCGTGCAGCTTGCCACCTTCGATCCAGAGCGTGTTCGACGCTCCCAACTCTTCGGAAAGCGCATCCGGACAGTTGGCAAGTTGATAGGCCAGTTCCTTATGCGGGATCGTGACATTGCCGCCGGTGAAACCGGAGCTTCCATCTTTCAGGCTGGCAATGAAGCCGGCGAATTCCGCCGGTGCTACTTCATGGGCGCGGTAGCTGCCTGGTAGACCAAGCGTCTTCAGCCAGTAGCCATGGATGAGGGGCGAGCGCGAATGCTTGACGGGGAAGCCGGTGACGAAAGCCTTGGGGCCAAATGTTTCACGTGAATCATCCATCGATAGCACCCAGTTCCCTCAGTTTGGCGAGCAGCGGCACCATGGGCAGGCCGATGATCGTGAAATAATCGCCGTCGATTTTCTCGAACAGCTGGATGCCCTCGCCTTCCAGCTGATAGGCGCCAACGCTCGACAGAGCCTTGGTTCCGACGCGCTGAAGATGCCGTTCGATAAATTGCGGCGACAGCTGGCGGACGGTCAAAGACGCGTGCGCGACATGATCCCAAAGTGCAGTGCCGCCGCGGTAGAGAGCAATCGCGCTGTTGAGGCGATGGGTCTTGCCGCTGAGCGCCGCAAGATGGGCCGCGGCCTGTTTCATATCTGCTGGCTTGTGAAACACCCGGTCGCCAAGCGACATGGTCTGATCGGAGCCGATCACCAGGGCATCCGGAAATCGCTGGCTGACGTCCTCGGCCTTGGCCCGCGCGAGCACGAGGGCCACCTCATCCGGAGAGGCACCGGTCTTCTCAAGCGGCGCCTCGATCGCCCGCTCGTCAATGCTGGCGCCGTGGGCGTCAAATGCCAGACCGGCGTTCAACATCAACGTTCGGCGAAAGGGGCTGGAAGAAGCAAGGATCAGCGTCGATGTCATTGGGTCCTGCGATCGGTTCACTGGTGATGATGCGCTTAGCGCAGCTTTGGCCGCAGGGCAACGATCGCCGCTGCCGTCTCCTCGATCGAGCGGCGCGTCACGTCGATGATCGGCCAATTATGTTTGGCGCAGAGTGAGCGGGCATATTTCAGCTCCTCCGAAATCGCCGCTCGGTCGATATATTCGCCGCGGTCGAAACCAGCAGTCGCTCCGAGCACGCGGTTTTCCCGGACCTGGGAAATGCGATCGGTCGTCGCGATCAGACAGACGATGAGCGGCTTAATCGCCGAGAAGATCGCCTCGGGCAGCGGCACGCCGTAGACGATGGGGATGTTGGCAGTCTTGATCCCGCGATTGGCGAGATAGATGCTGGTTGGCGTTTTCGATGTCCGGCTGATGCCGACAATGACAACATCAGCGTCATTATAATCATCCGGCATCTGACCATCGTCATGGTCCATGGTGAAGTTCAAAGCTTCGATACGCGCGAAATAGCCGGCGTTCATCACATGCTGTGCGCCAACCCGGCGGCGTGACGGGGCACCGAGATAGATCTGGAATGCCGCCATGACCGGCTCCAGCACGTTCACGGAGGCAACACCCATCTCCGCGCATCGCTCGTCGATCAGGGTCGCAAGCTCGCGGTCGACGATTGTATAAAGGACGATCCCAGGCTCGCCGTCGATTGCGTCAAGCACGGGCAGCAGCTGCCGGCGGTTTCTGATCAGCGGATAAACGTGCTCGATCGCCTGCGACGACTTGAACTGCGCCGATGCCGCTCTGCCCGCCGAGATCAGAGTCTCTCCCGTTGAGTCAGATATCAGATGCAGATGGAAGAAGTTCGTCCGGTTCTCCACGTTATTTTCCGCCACCTGTTGAAAAGACTGGATGACCAAGAGCTACGGGAGCCGGAGGGTCCGAGGCAAGGGAAAACATGCCCAGTTTTCCACAATACGGATTTTCAGGAGACGGCTCAGGCCGGCTTGTGGACTTTGTGGACAGCTCTTCTCTGCCCATCTGAAGCTCACAGCTTATCCACAGATTGAGCCAATCAGCAGGCCCTTAGAAGCGATTGGAATCCCTTCGTGATTCAAAACCTTCAACAGAAACTGGCCAGGCCGGGCAAATTTGTCCTGAGCCGACGAGCGACGCGCGACAAATCGTATCGTCAGTGGATGGATTTTAATCCTTGATAGTCACCGACTCTAAGAAATAGAAACCTTTTAAAATATCTTTGTTTTTTTATAGGGAAGAAGCGCTTGAGCGAAACGCGCCGGAAAATTCTGAGAGTTCTCGACGGTGAAACTCTCACGCCTCCGCCAGTCTGGCTTATGAGACAGGCAGGACGGTACCTGCCGGAATACAGACGAACGCGCCAGACCGCCGGAAGTTTCCTCGACCTCTGTTATTCTCCCGAGCATGCCGTCGAAGTGACCTTGCAGCCGATCCGGCGCTACGCCTTCGATGCCGCAATCCTGTTCTCGGATATTCTCGTCATTCCCGATGCTATGAAGCGCAACGTTCGCTTTACCGAAGGGCATGGACCGGAGATGGATCCGATCGACGAAGCGGGTATCGCCAATCTCAGCGATGAGGATATCGTTTCCTATCTACAGCCGGTCATGGAGACTGTCAGGCGCCTGCGCGCCGAGCTTCCTACCGAAACGACGCTGCTCGGCTTCTGTGGAGCTCCCTGGACGGTTGCGACCTATATGATTGCCGGGAAGGGCACACCAGATCAGGCCCCTGCCCGGCTGTTCGCGTACAAGCATCCGAAAGCCTTCGAGCGTCTGCTGATGCTGTTGGCCGACGTCTCGGCGGATTATCTGGTGGCGCAGATCGATGCTGGTGCCGATGCCGTTCAGATCTTCGACTCCTGGGCTGGTGTTCTCGGAGAGAAGGAATTCGCGGCCTACGCGATCCGCCCGGTGGCGCGGATGATTGCCTCGATCCGATCCCAGCGGCCAAAAGCCAAGATCATCGCATTTGCGAAGGGCGCCGGTTATCAGCTGAAGGATTACCGGCAAAAGACCGGCGCCGATGCGATCGGGCTCGACTGGTCGGTGCCGCTTGCCTTTGCTCAGGAGCTGCAGAAGGATGGCCCTGTTCAAGGTAATCTCGATCCGATGCGCGTCGTTGCCGGCGGCAAAGCTCTGGAGGAAGGGATCGATGAAATTCTCGACAAGCTCGGGAACGGGCCGCTGATTTTCAATCTAGGTCATGGCATCACGCCGCAAGCTGACCCCGAGAACGTGCGGCTGCTTGTCGAGCGCGTGCGCGGATCGCGAGGCTGATGATGGAAAAGCAGACCGACGCCCGGCCAGGCGCCTATGCGCGGCGCCGCGCTCATTTCGCGTTGATCTTCTTTGCGCTTCTGGCAGTTGGGCTTTTCGCCTGGAACCCGGAGAACCTTTATCTCTGGATCAAGGCGCTTCACATCATCGCTGTGATTTCCTGGATGGCGGGACTGTTCTACATGCCCCGGCTTTTCATCTATCACACGGACGCGGAGCCGGGCTCTGCTCAGTCCGAGACCTTCAAGGTGATGGAGCGCCGGCTGCTGAAGATCATCATGAACCCGGCAATGATGCTGACCTGGATTTTCGGGCTCTATCTCGCGTGGTCGGTCTATGGTTTCCAGGGCGGCTGGCTGCATGCGAAGATCGGTCTCGTCGTTCTCTTGACGGGCGTGCACATGTTCTTCAGCCGAGCCGTTCGAGACTTCGCGGCCGACCGGAACAGACGTTCGGCGCGCTACTGGCGGTTCATGAACGAGGCGCCGACGGCGCTGATGATCCTGATCGTTATCCTCGTCGTGGTGAAGCCTTTTTAGGGGCTGTGGCGGTCTCAGGTTAAATTTGCTTCATTTTAAGCAGCCCCCTTGCGGCGCCTTATCTTAGTCGCTATTTTCCGCGCATCTCATCTTCGTGGCATGTGTTTTGAGTTCAGTCGTCTGCGAGCCTTTCGCGAGACCGAATACGTCCCGACATAGCCTTCCCCCTTTGAAATATAGAGTAATGGTCACTTCATGGCTGAAATGAAGCTTCAGGAACTTAAGAGTAAATCCCCGACCGATCTTCTGGCCTTTGCCGAATCGCTCGAGGTCGAAAATGCAAGTACAATGCGCAAACAGGAATTGATGTTTGCGATCCTGAAGGTTCTTGCCAGCCAGGACGTTGAAATCATCGGCGAGGGCGTCGTCGAAGTTCTACAGGACGGTTTTGGTTTCTTGCGTTCTGCAAACGCCAACTATTTGCCGGGTCCTGACGATATCTACATTTCCCCCTCGCAGATCCGCCGCTTCTCGCTGAAGACCGGCGATACCGTCGAGGGCCCGATCCGTGGACCGAAGGAAGGCGAGCGCTATTTCGCTCTGCTGAAGGTCAACACGATCAATTTCGACGACCCGGAAAAGATCCGTCACAAAGTTCATTTCGACAACCTGACGCCGCTTTATCCGAACGAGCGCTTCCGTATGGAGCTCGACATCCCGACGTCGAAGGATCTCTCTTCGCGCGTCATCGATCTTGTGGCTCCGCTCGGCAAGGGCCAGCGTGGTCTGATCGTCGCTCCGCCGCGCACCGGTAAGACCGTTCTGCTGCAGAACATCGCGCATTCGATCACTGCCAATCATCCGGAATGCTATCTGATCGTTCTCCTCATTGATGAACGTCCGGAAGAAGTGACGGATATGCAGCGCTCGGTGAAGGGCGAAGTCGTTTCCTCGACTTTCGACGAGCCGGCGGTCCGCCACGTCCAAGTTGCCGAAATGGTCATCGAGAAGGCCAAGCGCCTTGTCGAGCATGGCCGTGACGTCGTCATCCTGCTCGATTCGATCACCCGCCTCGGCCGCGCCTACAACACCGTCGTACCGTCCTCGGGCAAGGTCTTGACCGGTGGTGTCGACGCAAACGCCCTGCAACGTCCGAAGCGTTTCTTCGGTGCTGCGCGTAACATCGAAGAAGGCGGATCGCTGACGATCATTGCGACCGCGCTGATCGACACCGGCAGCCGTATGGACGAAGTCATCTTCGAAGAATTCAAGGGTACCGGCAACTCGGAAATCGTGCTTGACCGCAAGGTCGCCGACAAGCGCATCTTCCCGGCGATGGATATCCTCAAGTCCGGCACGCGTAAGGAAGACCTTCTGGTGCCGCGCCAGGATCTGCAGAAGATCTTCGTTCTGCGCCGTATCCTTGCACCGATGGGAACCACCGATGCGATCGAATTCCTGATCGACAAGTTGAAGCAGACGAAGAACAATCCGGATTTCTTCGACTCGATGAACACGTAGTCTTTAGCCGGATTCAGCTAGCAAGCCGGTCGCGAATAGCGGCCGGCTTTGTCATTTGTAGAGAAAGAGGCGATCTGGGAAATGCCAGGAGAGACGATCTACGCGCTGTCGAGTGGCGGATTGCCGTCCGGTGTTGCGGTTATCCGCATCAGCGGCCCTGCCACATCCGTCATTCTCGAGAATCTGATCGGCAGTCTCCCCGGCCCCAGATCGGCAACTCTTCGAACGATTCGTGACCGGAACGGTCTACCGATCGATTCGGGTCTGATACTATTTTTCCCCTCCCCGGCCTCTTTCACCGGCGAAGACTGCGCCGAGCTTCAGGTTCACGGCGGCCGGGCCGTTGTGCAGCGTCTCCTATCAAGACTTGGCGAATTCCCGGCAACACGCATGGCGGTTGAGGGAGAGTTTTCGCGCCGGGCTTTTGAGAATGGAAAGCTGGATCTCGTCGAGGTCGAGGGACTAGCCGATCTTATCGGGGCGGAGACCGAGATGCAGCGCCGTCTGGCCGTTGAGCACAGCTCCGGTCACCTGTCCAGTCTATACGATTCGTGGGCGGAACGATTGACGCGGTGCCGTGCACTGATCGAAGCGGAGTTGGATTTCGCTGATGAGGATGATGTACCAGGATCGGTCTCCGACCAGGTCTGGGCAGAAGTTGCCGTTCTCAAAGCTGCTGTTGAAACGCATCTCTCGGATGCAGCAGCCGGTGAAATCATCCGGGATGGTTTCAAGGTCGTCATCGCCGGCGCGCCGAACGCCGGAAAATCGTCTTTGATGAATGCGCTGGCACAGCGCGATCTGGCAATCGTCACGGATGTCGCGGGCACGACGCGGGACGTGCTGCAAGTCGATCTCGATATCGGCGGCTATCTTGTGAAGCTCTATGATACGGCGGGATTAAGAGAGACAGACGAGCTCGTCGAGCGTGAGGGCATTCGCCGCGCCGAGAACATGGTTGCCGAGGCCGATCTGGTGCTGTATCTGCATGACCTATCTGTTGGTGCCGCGGTTTCGACACCTGCTGATCCGCGCGTCTTGACCGTGGGGACGAAGGCAGACCTGGCGCCGGCTAGGAACGAGCTTGATCCTTCAATCTCCGCTCAGACCGGTGCCGGGCTTCACGAGCTTCGGTCGATGATTGGCCGCCGGATTGAAAAGATGGTCCGGCCAGATAGTTTCTCATTGCCGAGCAGGCTCCGCCATAAGGATTCGCTGGCGGAATGTTTGTCGGCGATTGAGCGATCTCTTCGTATGGATGGCGCTGTTGATCTCGATTTGAGGGCTGAAGAGTTGCGGATCGCGGCAAATGCCCTTGGCCGCATCACCGGCCGCGTGGATGTGGAAAACCTGCTTGACGTGATCTTCTCCGAATTCTGCATTGGGAAATGATTCACGTGAAACACCGGACGAAGTTACTTGCGTGAGTTTCACGTGAAACGTCTGAAACAAACTTGGTTTGGCTCATGAAATACGATGTCATTATTATAGGCGGCGGTCATGCCGGAACAGAGGCTGCAAGCGCCGCTGCGCATCTGGGCGCTAAGACGGCGCTCGTTACCCACCGGCGTGATACGATCGGGGTGATGTCCTGCAACCCCGCGATCGGTGGCCTTGGCAAGGGACACCTTGTTCGAGAGGTTGACGCGCTTGACGGGCTCATGGGCCGGGTCGCCGATGCAGCGGGTATCCAGTTCCGCATGCTCAATCGCAAGAAGGGTCCAGCCGTCCGCGGGCCTCGTACGCAGGCTGATCGCAAGCTTTACCGCGAAGCGATGCTGCGGGAAATCGAAGCGATCGACAATCTCGATATCATCGAAGGCGACGCGTTCGATCTGGCGACCGCGGACGGATCCGTTACCGGTGTCATCATGAAAGATAGCCGGATTCTTTCATGCAGTGCGGTTGTTCTGACGACCGGAACTTTTCTTCGGGGATTGATCCATATTGGCGATACGAAGATTGCCGCCGGCCGCGTCGGCGAAGATCCATCGTTAGGCCTGTCAGGCACGCTTCAGCGTCTTGGCATTTCGCTCGGGCGTTTGAAGACCGGAACGCCAGCTCGTCTCGATAGCCGCACCATCGATTGGGCGAGTGTCGGCCGCCAGGGCGCCGATGACGAGTTGACGCCGTTCTCGTTTATGACCGACAAAATTACCAATACACAAGTCGATTGCGGCGTAACCCGTACGACCGAGGCGACGCATCGGATCATCAGTGAGAACATTGGCAAGTCTGCGATGTATTCCGGGCAGATCGAGGGTGTCGGCCCGCGCTACTGCCCGTCAATTGAAGATAAGATCGTCAAGTTTGGTGAACGCGACGGGCATCAGATTTTTCTCGAGCCTGAAGGCCTCGATAATCATACGGTTTATCCGAATGGGATTTCGACTTCTCTGCCCGCCGATATACAGGATCAGTTTATCCGCACGATCCCAGGTCTAGAGGCCGTGACGATCCTGCAGCCGGGTTATGCCATCGAGTATGACCACGTCGATCCTCGCGAGCTGACACCGTCTCTGGAAGTCAAGAAACTATCGGGGCTTTTCCTGGCGGGACAGATCAACGGTACGACGGGTTACGAGGAGGCCGCTGCCCAAGGGTTGGTGGCGGGGCTGAATGCTGCGCGCCTGGCTGGCGGCAGCGATCCGATCTACCTCAGCCGGACCAATTCCTACATTGGCGTGATGATTGATGATCTGACATCGCGCGGTGTTGCAGAGCCTTATCGCATGTTTACATCGCGAGCGGAGTACCGGCTGTCGCTGAGAGCGGACAATGCCGACGTCCGCTTGACGCCTCTGGGACAGGAAATTGGCTGCGTAGCGACGGCGCGATCAGTTCGCTTTGACGCCTATAAGAGCGAGCTCGACGAAGCCCGTAGGCTGCTTCAGTCGTTGGAGACAACACCGAACGAGGCTCGTAAGGCCGGGTTGATGCTGAATCAGGATGGCCAGCGCCGCACGGCCTATGAGCTGCTGTCCTATCCGGATCATGACACTGAGAAGCTCGCTTCGATCTGGCCGGAACTTCGGTCATTGCCTGCCAAGGTGGCCGAGGCGATGGATATCGAGGCGTCATACGCGGTGTATATGAAACGCCAAGCCGTTGATATCGCGGACATAAAGCGTGATGAAGACCGGGTGATACCGGCGGACTTCGACTATTCGGTGCTCTCAGGCCTGTCCAACGAGCTGAAGCAGAAACTGAAGCGCGCGCAGCCGTTTAATATCGCTCACGCGGCGAAAGTCGATGGTATGACGCCGGCGGCGATATCGCTCTTGCTTGTCCACCTCCGGCGAGCCGACATGGCGCGCGCTATCTGATACACGCGGAAAGAGTCCTCGAATGAACCTGAACGGCCAAAGTGTTTCACGTGAAACACAGTCTCGCCTTGAGCATTTTCTTCAGCTCTTCCAGAAGTGGGCAAAGACCATCAATCTCGTCGCACCATCGACTTTGGCCGGTGCCTGGGATCGGCATATCGTCGATAGCGCTCAGATATTTCAGTTGAGTTCCGATGCGAAAGTCTGGGTGGATCTCGGAAGTGGTGGCGGCTTTCCTGGTATCATCACGGCCATCCTCCTCGCGGAGCAGAAGGACGGCTGGGTGCATCTCGTGGAGAGTAATAACAAGAAGGCGTCATTCTTGCGGCTTGCGTTGCGGGAAACAGGTGCACGAGGTTCTGTCCATGCCGTGCGGATCGAAGATGTCTACAGCGAGGTCGGAGATTGCGATGCCATTTCTGGCCGTGCGCTTGCGGATCTCGACAAGTTGATGGAGTTCTCGCTGCCCTGGATGCAGAAGAATGAGAAATGCCGGGCTTTCTTCCATAAAGGCCGGGATTACCAGAGCGAGATTGCGAAAGCGCATGGCCGATGGCAGTTCGATCTGGTAGAACATACCAGTGTCGTCGAGCGGGATTCCATTATTCTTGAAATCTCCAAACTCCGGCGCTTGGTTTAACGATTTTGGATCATCAAACGATGGCTGGCGAACGCAACCGGATTATTACCATTGCAAATCAGAAGGGCGGCGTCGGCAAGACGACGACGGCGATCAACCTCGCTACCGCCCTCGCCGCGATCGGTGAGCGCGTCCTGATCGTTGATCTGGATCCTCAAGGAAATGCCAGCACCGGGCTAGGTATTGACCGAAAGAGCCGGTTGGTCTCGTCCTACGATCTGCTTGTGGGTGAGGCCGGTGTTCGCGAGACCGCACAACAGACGGCAGTTCCGAACCTGTTCATTGTGCCATCGACCATGGATCTTCTTGGTATCGAGATGGAGATTGCACAGCAATCGGATCGGGTCTTTAAGCTGAAGAAGGCTCTCGCATCCGAGGAAGCTTTTGATTTCTCATATATAATTCTTGATTGCCCGCCGTCGTTCAACCTGTTGACGATGAATGCGATGGCTGCGGCACATTCGGTGCTTGTGCCGCTTCAATGCGAATTCTTTGCGCTTGAAGGTCTCAGCCAGCTATTGGAAACTGTCGATCAGGTTCGCCGCACGGTCAATCCACGGCTCGACATTCAGGGTATCGTCCTGACAATGTTTGATGCCCGAAACAATCTGGCGCAGCAGGTTGTCAACGACGTCCGGACGCATCTGGGTGATAAGGTATACCACACCTTGATTCCGAGGAATGTTCGCGTTTCTGAGGCGCCATCTTACGGAAAGCCGGCGATCCTCTATGATCTGAAATGTGCCGGCAGTCAGGCTTATCTGCAGCTCGCGTCGGAGGTTATCCAGCGCGAACGCCAACGCCTCGCGGCGTGAATTGTAAAGCGAGTATCAGACGATGAACGACGATGTCTCAAAGCGCCGTCTGGGGCGCGGTCTTGCAGCCCTTATCGGCGAAATGGATCAGCCGTTGCCCGTCGAGGGTGAAAAGCCGAATGTGAGCGCTGACCGGTTGATTCCAATCGAATTTGTTAGCCGCAACCCGCGCAACCCGCGTCGGTTTTTCGATGATAGCGAGCTTCATGACCTTGCGAGCTCGATTCGCCAGCACGGTATCGTTCAACCGATCGTCGTTCGCACATCCACCGAAGGCCGGTTTGAGATTATAGCCGGCGAAAGACGCTGGCGCGCCGCGCAGCTTGCCGGGCTGGTAGAAATCCCGGTGTTGGTGCGCGATGTTGACGATAAGACCGCGCTGGAAATTGCGATCGTTGAAAACGTTCAACGTTCCGATCTCAATGCGCTTGAAGAAGCGCTCGGCTATGAGCAGCTGATTGCGGAATACGGATATACACAGAATGATCTTGGCGAAATCATCGGCAAGAGCCGCAGCCATGTGGCAAATTCGTTGCGGCTGTTGAAGCTGCCGGATCCCGTTCGTGACCTTCTTGCCGCAGGCAGCCTGTCCGCCGGTCACGCCCGTGCACTTGTCTCGACATCGGATCCGGCTCTGCTGGCGAAGACGATCGTTGCCAAGGGCATGTCGGTGCGCGATGCCGAACGCCTGGCGCAAAACGATATCAAGGCGCAGTCGGAGCCGAAGAACACCGGTCCGCGGCTTGATCAGAAGGATTCGGATACGATCGCTCTGGAGCGAACCCTCTCCGACACGCTGGGGCTTGATGTGACGATCAATCACAAGGCGTCCGGCGGCCAGATCAAGATTGCCTACAAATCCCTCGAGCAACTGGAAGAAATATGCAGGTTGCTGGAGCGCCGTTGATCAGGCCCTTCGGCCTGATTGCAGTGTTGTAGACAGCAAGGTTTGAAGGGCAATACTGTCTTCCAAGCTTTGCCGTTTGCGGGTCTGCAGAATGGCGGCCTGCAAGCGGCCCGTCTCGCGCGCAATGGCGTCTGCCGACCAGGTCCGCAATGCTTGCTCGATAATCGGTTTGCGGCGGAAATGCAGGTGACGTCCTAGCGTTTGCATCACCTGGCCGGCTGGAAGCCGTTTCTCATCCATTTCCGCACGCATGGTGTCGAGCAGCTGAAACTGCTTCAGACATGCCTGAATGACGAGAAAGATCGCGGTTTTTGATGCGGTGATCTTCTGCATCGCATGCAGGAAAGTCGATGTGTTTCCGCTCAGGATCGCATCGACTGCGTCATCGACGGAGACGGCACTGGCGTCTCCGATGATCTCGTTGACGTGATGTTCTTCCACCGTCTCCATGCCGCGGCAATAGAGCGCCAGCTTGCGGACTTCGTTGCGCGAAGCGATACGATCTCCGCCAATGAGCTCAACGAGTGCCTGCCGGGCCGCCGTGGTTACGCGCAGGCCTTCTGCTGCGAGCTCGTTGTCGATCAGGGCGTTAAGGGCGCGCGCGTCGTCAGCGTAACACGGTATCGTCGCAACACTGCGCGCTGTTTCGGCGATTTTGCGAAGCAAGGCACCTTTCTTCAGGTCGCCGGCTTCGATGATGACAGAGGTTCCCTCCAGCGGTTTTTCGGAAAGCTGTTGGAGCGAATCGACAAGATACTTCTCGTTCGCTGCGCCGCGGATCCAGATCAGTTTCTGACCGCCGAAAAGACCGATAGATCCGGCCTCGTCGATCAGACGGCCCGGATCCTTCTGCAGGTCGCCAATATCCAGTTTGATGAGCGAAAAGGGATCGTCTAGAGCGACACCCGTTTTGGCGGCGATTTGCGACGCGCGTTCAGACACCAAGCCGCGATCGGGGCCGTAAATGACGAAAAGCCGGTAGATCGTGGCGGAGCGTTGAAGGAAACCTTCAAACTCGTGGGACTTGATCTCCGCCACTGCTCTCTCCTCAGCGGCCGAGTGCGGCGGCGATATCGAGACTTACGAATTCTGCGGCCTCACGCGCCGCACGGTTTTCTGCGTCGCGGACAGCACGCTGTTTGGCGAATTCCTGTCCGGGATAGTCAAGCAGGGCCGTGGCGTAACGGTTGCCGGCTTTGATGACCTGCGTGTCCTTGTTTGAACGGAGCGTGTAGTCGACGCTGACTGTGACGCGTCCTGCCTGTGACGTATCCGAAGACTTCACGAGCAGGGTGTCGGTGACGCTCGAACGAACGTGGATTTCGACTTCATACTCCGGATTCTCGGCCTCGCCGGCGCCGCGACCGGCGATGAAGATCAGTCGGTTGCGCACTTCCTGTTCTACCCGCGATGTCGCCTCGGAAAAGCCGACCGACGAGAGTTTGCCTGCCACGCCCGATGATTCCGAGTAGAGCGGACGGACCTGGCAGGAGCCGAGCAAGGCTGCCGATGCAATGATGAGGCCGAGTGCGGCACGGCGGCCGAGTTTCGAAGCGAAATCAGACGACAATGTTCACAATCCTTTGTGGAACCACGATAATTTTCTTCGGCGCCTGGCCATTCAAGGCACTGATAACCGCATCGAGAGCCAGAACGGCTTCGGTTACGGCATTCTGATCCGCGTCGCGAGAAATTGTCAATTCGGCGCGCTTCTTGCCGTTGATCTGCACCGGCAAAATAACGTCGTTCTCGGTCGTCAGCGCTTCGTCATAGGCCGGCCACGCTGCCTGCGCCAACAGGCCAGTATTGCCGAGTGCCGCCCAGCATTCTTCTGCAAGATGCGGGGTCATCGGCGCAACCAGTTGTACGACGATCTGTGCGGCCTCGCGCACCGCCGATCGATAGGCGGCGTCGCCTTCACCAGCGGCAACCTTGGTCAGTGGCGAGGCAATGGCATTCACCAGCTCATAAATGCGGGCGACTGCCTTGTTGAACCACAGCTTGTCATAGTCGTTCTGGACAGCTTTCAGCGTCTTGTGAGCAGCCTGCGAGATCGCCAGCGCTTCGCCTTCCTTAGCCGGAGTCGCCGGTACGGCAGCAAGAATACCAGCTGCCTCCGAAATCAGCCGCCACAGGCGCTGGGTGAAGCGATGCGCACCTTCGACGCCGGCCTCCGACCAGATCACGTCGCGCTCCGGCGGCGAATCCGACAACACGAAGAAGCGTGCAGTGTCAGCGCCGTAGGAGGCGATGATGTCATCAGGATCGACGACGTTCTTCTTCGACTTGGACATCTTCTCGATAGAGCCGATCGATACCTCTTCGCCGCCCTCAAGAAGGAAGGCGCGGCGGGCGCCATCAACCTCTTCGATCCGGATATCCGCGGGTGCTACCCATTCGCCATGAGAGCCGGTCCCGCGGCGATAGGTTTCATGCACGACCATGCCTTGCGTGAAGAGGCCCTTGAAAGGCTCCTTCACATCAACGTGGCCCGTCTCGCGCATGGCGCGGGTGAAGAAACGCGAATAGAGCAGATGCAGAATCGCGTGTTCGATGCCGCCGATATACTGATCGACTGGCAGCCAGCGATTGGCTGCTGCGGGATCGGTCGGCTGCTTTTCCCACGGCGCGGTGAAGCGTGTGAAATACCAGCTGGAATCGACGAAGGTGTCCATCGTGTCCGTCTCTCGCCGGGCATCCTTGCCGCAATGCGGGCAGGCGACGTGACGCCAGGTCGGATGACGGTCCAGCGGGTTGCCGGGCTGGTCGAAGGTGACATCGGACGGCAGCTGAACCGGCAGATCCTTCTTCGGCACCGGCACGACGCCGCAGTCTTCACAATGGATGACCGGGATCGGGCAGCCCCAGTAGCGCTGGCGGGAGATCCCCCAGTCGCGAAGGCGGAAATTGACCTTTCGCTCTCCTTGCGCTGCGCCACCGATCTGCGTCGAAGACAGCTTCTCCGCTACGATATCGAAGGCTTCGGTCGTAGACTTGCCGTCGAGGAAGCGGGAGTTAATCATCACGCCGTCGCCGTCATATGCGACATCGCCAACCGTGAAGCTGGAAGCGTCACCGTCCCTGGGCATGACGACGGGCACGACCGAGAGGCTGTACTTGCGCGCAAAATCGAGGTCGCGCTGGTCGCCGGAAGGGCAGCCGAAGATGGCGCCGGTGCCGTAGTCCATCAGCACGAAGTTTGCGACGTACACAGGCAATTCCCAGGACGCATCCAGCGGATGCCGGACGCGTATTCCGGTGTCGATGCCCTTCTTCTCAGCAGTCTCAAGTGCAGCGAGAGACGTGCCGGCGCGGCGGCATTCCTCGCAGAAAGCGTCAATATCGGCATTCTTTGCTGCCGCTTCCTTCGCCAGCGGATGGTCAGCGGCAATCGCCAGAAAGGATGCGCCGAAGAGGGTATCCGGGCGCGTAGTATAAACAGTGACCTCGGATTCACCGGCCGGTGCGGTCTCGGGTACGATTTCCCAACGGATCGTCAGGCCTTCCGACCGGCCGATCCAGTTTTTCTGCATCAGACGGACCTTCTCCGGCCACTGATCCAGCGTATCGAGCGCATCCAGCAGGTCCTGGCTGAAGTTGGTAATCTTGAAGAACCATTGTGTCAGTTCGCGCTGCTCGACGAGCGCACCGGAGCGCCAGCCGCGGCCGTCGATGACCTGTTCGTTTGCCAGAACGGTATTATCGACCGGATCCCAATTGACCTTGGACTGCTTGCGGTAAACCAGACCCTTTTCGAGGAAGTCCACGAAGAGATGCTGCTGATGCTGATAGTATTCGACGTCACAGGTCGCGAATTCGCGGCTCCAATCCAGCGACAGGCCCATGGCCTTCAGCTGCGCCTTCATCGAACCGATGTTCTGATAGGTCCAGGATGCAGGATGAACGCCACGTTCCATGGCGGCATTTTCGGCAGGCATGCCGAAGGCGTCCCAGCCCATTGGGTGCAGAACGTTGTATCCACGGGCGCGCTTGTAGCGGGCAACCACGTCGCCCATGGCATAATTGCGAACGTGGCCCATGTGGATGCGGCCCGATGGATAGGGAAACATTTCGAGGACGTAGTATTTCTCGCGCGGATCGGCATTATCGGTCTCGAAGACCTTTGCCTCGTTCCATTTTTGCTGCCAGCGAGGCTCGGCGTCGCGCGGATTATAACGTTCGGTAGCCATGGTATTCAAATTTCCGGAAAATCAGGGGAAGTTGGTGGTGACCTTCACCACGAAACCACCGTAGCGTCAAGTTTTGAGGGCACAGCAAGTGTCCGGCAAAGCGCCGGAAAAGGTGTTTTCGGCCGGGTGGGTCTTGGCAATCACGCATGCCGCAGTTAGTGCATTGCCAGTATTCTCGCAGCATCATGTCGGAGATCGGCGATGGAACTTCAAGAGCGCCTGAACGAGGTGCGTTCGCGCATTGCGGAAGCAGCGAAGCAGTCGAAGCGTCCTGATGGTGCGGTGCAGCTCGTTGCCGTCTCGAAAACCTTCGACGCGGAGGCGATCCGGCCGGCGATTGCTGCCGGTCAACGGGTCTTCGGTGAAAACCGCGTGCAGGAAAGCCAAGGCAAATGGCCGGAGCTGAAGAGCGAAACGGCGGGAATCGAGCTCCACCTGATCGGTCCGTTGCAATCCAACAAGGCTGACGATGCCGTTGCACTGTTCGATGTCATCGAGACTGTCGATCGGGAAAAGATCGCCCGCGCACTGGCCGATGTTATGAAGCGGCAGGGCAAGGCGGTTCGCCTCTATGTCCAGGTCAATACCGGGCTTGAGCCGCAGAAAGCCGGGATCGCGCCTGATGACACCGCGGCTTTTGTCGATCTCTGCCGTGGCGAACTTGGGCTCGCCATTGAGGGGTTGATGTGCATTCCGCCGGCGGAAGAAAATCCGGGTCCGCATTTTGCCCTCCTCGCCAAGCTTGCAAAGACCTGTGGCCTTGAGAAGTTGTCGATGGGCATGTCCGGCGATTACGAGACGGCCGTTGCTTTCGGAGCAACAAGCGTTCGGGTCGGTTCGGCGATCTTCGGTACGCGATAGAACCGCCTTTCGTCGGGCTTCCTGTTCCTCTCTCCCTCCCCTAGATTGGCGTCATCGCTTGCATATCCTGGGGAGGAGCAGATGCAGAGCCTGTATCACCACGTCTATAGCGGCTGGAAAGACAGTCCTGAACGCTTCTGGCGGGATGCTGCCCAGGCGATCGACTGGTTCGTTGAGCCGAATCCGATTTTCGCTCCAGAAGACGGGGTCTATGGCCGCTGGTTTGTGGGCGGTGAGACCAATACCTGCTTCAATTGCCTCGACAGGCACGTAGAGGCAGGCCGGGGCAACGAGACGGCCGTCATTTTCGACAGCGCGATGAACGGCGCCAGGGCGCGCTACACATATGCTCAGGTGCTGGAAGAGGTACAGGCGATTGCCGCGACGCTGCGCGATCTCGGCATCGCCAAGGGTGATCGGGTGATCCTCTATATGCCGATGGTGCCGGAGGCGATCTTCTCGATGCTTGCCTGCGCCCGTCTCGGCGCCGTGCATTCGGTGGTCTTCGGCGGTTTTGCTGCAAACGAACTCGCATCCCGAATCGACGATTGCGGTGCCAAGCTGGTGATTACCGCGAGCTGCGGCCTCGAGCCGGGCCGAGTCGTCGCCTATAAACCGCTCGTCGATCAGGCTCTCGCGCTATCCAGGATCAAACCGAAGCATTGCCTGGTGCTGCAGCGGCCGGAGCTCAGGGCAGACCTGCTCTCCGGGCGCGACCTTGATTTCGATGTGGCGGTCGGTCAACGACGCGGGACTGCAGTTGAATGCACGCCGGTGCTGGCAACTGATCCGCTGTACATTCTCTATACATCGGGAACGACAGGACAGCCGAAGGGCGTCGTTCGCGATAATGGCGGGCACATGGTTGCCTTGCACTGGTCGATGGTGAACATCTACGGGCTGAATCCCGGTGAGGTGTTCTGGACGGCATCGGATATCGGCTGGGTCGTCGGGCACTCCTATATCGTTTATGCACCGCTGCTCTCAGGTGTCACGACTGTGATCTACGAGGGTAAACCCGTCGGCACGCCGGATGCGGGCGCTTTCTGGCGGGTCGTCTCGGATTACGATGTCCGCGTCCTCTTCACTGCCCCGACCGCTTTCCGGGCGATTCGCCGGGAAGACCCAGATGGCGAGCTTGCCGGCCGCTATCCGAGATCGAAGTTCCGGGCGCTTTTCCTTGCCGGGGAGCGGGCCGATCCGGAAACTCTGAAATGGGCAGAGCTAACACTCGGTGTGCCGGTCATCGATCACTGGTGGCAAACCGAGACCGGATGGCCGATTGCGGCCAATCCCCTGGGGCTCGGCAAACTGCCGGTGAAGCACGGGTCACCATCTGTGCCGATGCCTGGATATGATGTCCGCGTGCTTAATGACGCAGGGCATCCGGTTGCGGCGGGGACACTCGGCAACATTGCCATCAAGCTGCCACTGCCGCCGGGTTGCCTTCCAACGCTATGGCAGGCGGACTCGAGATTTCGAGTTGCCTATCTCGATGAGTTTCCGGGTCACTACAAGACGGCCGACGCCGGCTATATCGATGAAGACGGCTATCTGTTCATCATGGCCCGGACCGATGACATCATCAATTGCGCCGGGCATCGTCTGTCGACCGGGGCGATGGAAGAGATCTGTGCCAAGCATCCGGATGTCGCGGAATGCGCCGTCGTCGGCATTGCTGATTCGCTGAAGGGTCAGGTGCCCTGCGGGTTTCTTGTGCTGAAGAAAGGTGTGTTGCGCGAATCACCGGAGATCGAATCGGAAATCGTTAAGATGATTCGCGACGAAATCGGCCCGGTTGCTGCCTTCAAGACAGCGATTACTGTCGAAAGATTACCGAAAACGCGCTCCGGAAAGATTCTACGCGGTACGATGCAGAAGATCGCGGACGGCATACCGTGGAAAATGCCTGCAACAATTGACGATCCGGCCATTCTGGACGAGGTCGCAGAAGCCCTGCGGCGCAAGGGGTTAGGTTCCCCGGTTATATAGAAAATTTCCTATTCGGTAACAATCATTGACGAGTTATGACCGTCGTTGACGAGTTGTTAACCATGTTCTCATTAGCTTCCACTCAACGGACACCTGATTGCAGGTGAAGCATGAAGCACCGCCCCAGCCGGCCATTGCCGGAATGCTCCTTCATTTTCAAGAGAAGTGGAAAAAGCGATGTCAAGCATCCTGACAAACACGGCTGCAATGTCAGCCCTTCAGACGCTGCGTAACGTAAACCAGAGTCTCCAGACCACTCAGGCGCATGTCTCCTCCGGTCTGCGTGTCGCCAAGGCCGCTGACAACGCGGCATATTGGTCGATTGCCACGACCATGAAATCCGATAACAAGGCTCTCTCGGCCGTTTCCGACGCGCTGGGTCTTGGCGCGGCAAAGGTCGACACGGCCTATTCCGCCATGGACAGCGCGATCGACGTCGTCAGCGAAATCAAGGCGAAGATCGTCGCCGCTACTGAAAAGGGCGTCGACAAGTCGAAGATCCAGGAAGAAATCACCCAGTTGCAGGCGCAGCTGAAGAGCATCTCCGAATCTGCTTCCTTCTCGGGCGAGAACTGGGTTGCCGGCGACGGCACAAAGAGCGTCGTCTCCACCTTCGTTCGCGACGGCTCGAATGGCATTTCGGTCAAGATGACCGATTACGTTCTCGATAGCGGTTCGATGGGCAACGTGCTGTTCGGCACCTCCACCGGCGGCATCATCGACACTTCGACGGGCATCCTCGGCACGTCCAATGGCTCGGTCGGTTCGGTATACGCGATGGACATCAGCAAACTGTCTTCCGACGATATTGCGCTCGCACTGAATAATGTCGAGAACGCACTCAAGGCGATGACCAGCGCCGGCTCGCAGTTGGGTTCGATTTCGACGCGTATTCAGCTGCAGGAGAATTTCGTCTCAACGCTCAGCGACTCGATCGAATCGGGTGTCGGCCGACTTGTCGATGCGAACATGGAAGAGGAATCGTCGAAATTGACGGCGCTGCAAACGCAGCAGCAGCTCGCCATCCAGTCGCTGTCGATCGCCAACTCCGCTTCGCAGAACATCCTCTCGCTCTTCCGCAGCTAAGCCCGGAAAAGCGGCCAACAAAAAACCCGCCGGAGCGATCCGGCGGGTTTTTGCATTTACGAGAAGCGGCGATCAGAAACGATCGTCTTCGTCCTCATCGTTTGTAGTGGACTTCAGCGACTTCAGCTTGGCAAATACGGCATCGGCGTCGATTTCAGGCTCTTCTTCGCGCTCGAAGCTCGGCGTCAGACGCTCAGTTTCCTGGGCAGACTGTAGGGTCGCGCCAAGTTCAGCGGCGGTCGGCAGCGGACGGCCCTTCGATGCCTTTTCGACTTCCATGTCGAGGTCGATCTGGCTGCAGAGGCCGAGCGTGACCGGATCCATCGGCGTCAAGTTCGCTGCATTCCAGTGGGTGCGTTCGCGGATCTGCTCGATCGTCGACTTGGTGGTGCCGACGAGGCGCGAAATCTGCGCGTCCTTCAGTTCCGGATGGTTGCGAACCAGCCAGAGAATGGCGTTCGGGCGATCCTGGCGCTTGGAAACCGGCGTATAACGCGGGCCGCGGCGCTTGGATTCCGGCACGCGGACCTTCGGCTCGGAAAGCTTCAGCTTGTGGTTCGGGTTGGCTTCGGCGCGCGCTATTTCGTCGCGGGAAAGCTGGCCGGTCGAGATCGGATCCAGGCCCTTGATGCCTTGTGCGGCTTCACCGTCGGCAATCGCCTTCACTTCCAGCGGGTGAAGCTTGCAGAACTGTGCGATCTGGTCGAAAGACAGCGCCGTGTTGTCAACCAGCCAGATGGCGGTCGCTTTCGGCATAAGCAGTTGTTGAGCCATGGATATAGTCCTTCTGTCGTCCGCGCCGGTGTCGCGGTCCGTGGATTGTCACCACAATTTCCGGGAAATATGGGCGGTATATAACCGGAGTGACACAGAATTGCAATTGATGTGGATTGAAATGACCTTTGTCTAATTGCCGGGCCGTTTTGACCTGCTATGAATGCCCTGAATTGAGTCCCGGGTGCCGCTTGAAGCGGCGAAACCGGTGCCCGTGTGAGGAGGAGTTTCCATGTCGGAAAAGATCTATCCGGTTAGCAAACCGGTGAAGAGCCATGCCCTGATCGACAAGGCGAAATACGAAAAGTGGTACGAAGAGAGTGTCGAGAATCCCGACAAGTTCTGGGGCAAGCATGGCAAGCGGATCGACTGGTTCAAGCCTTATACCAAGGTCAAGAACACCTCATTCACCGGCAAGGTTTCGATCAAGTGGTTCGAAGACGGCCAGACCAACGTCTCCTATAACTGTATCGACCGCCACCTGAAGACACATGGCAACCAGACCGCCATCATCTTCGAAGGCGACAATCCCTATGTCGACAAAAAGATCACCTATAACGAGCTCTACGAGCATGTCTGCCGTCTGGCGAATGTGCTGAAGAAGCACGGCGTTAAGAAGGGCGATCGCGTCACCATCTACATGCCGATGATCCCGGAAGCGGCTTACGCGATGCTCGCCTGTTCGCGCATCGGTGCCGTGCATTCGGTCGTCTTCGGCGGCTTCTCGCCGGAAGCGCTGGCCGGCCGCATCGTCGACTGCGAATCGACCTTCGTCATCACCTGTGACGAGGGCGTGCGTGGTGGAAAGCCGGTGCCACTCAAGGAAAATACCGACACGGCGATCCATATCGCCGCCAAGCAGCACGTCATCGTCGACAAGGTTCTCGTCGTTCGCCGCACCGGTGGCAAGACCGGCTGGGCGCCGGGTCGTGACCTTTGGTATCACCAGGAAGTCGCGACCGTGAAGGCGGAATGCCCGCCGGTGAAGATGAAGGCGGAAGACCCGCTGTTCATCCTCTATACGTCGGGTTCGACGGGCAAGCCGAAGGGCGTGCTGCACACGACTGGCGGCTATCTCGTCTATGCGTCGATGACGCATGAATATGTCTTCGATTATCACCCCGGCGATATCTACTGGTGCACGGCCGATGTCGGCTGGGTCACCGGCCACTCCTATATCGTCTACGGCCCGCTTGCGAACTGCGCGACGACGCTGATGTTCGAGGGCGTGCCGAATTTCCCGGATCAGGGACGTTTCTGGGAAGTCATCGACAAGCACAAGGTCAACATCTTCTACACGGCGCCGACGGCGATCCGTTCGCTGATGGGCGCCGGCGACGAGTTTGTCACGCGCTCCTCGCGCTCCTCGCTGCGCCTGCTTGGAACTGTCGGCGAACCGATCAATCCCGAAGCCTGGGAATGGTATTACAATGTGGTCGGCGACAAGCGTTGCCCCGTCATCGATACCTGGTGGCAGACGGAAACCGGCGGTCACATGATCACGCCGCTGCCGGGTGCGATCGACCTGAAGCCGGGTTCGGCAACGGTGCCGTTCTTCGGCGTCAAGCCACAGCTGGTGGACAATGAAGGCAAGGTTCTCGAAGGTGCGGCTGATGGTAATCTCTGCATCACCGATAGCTGGCCGGGCCAGATGCGCACCGTCTATGGCGACCACGAGCGCTTCATCCAGACCTACTTCTCGACCTACAAGGGCAAGTATTTCACCGGTGACGGCTGCCGCCGTGATGAGGACGGATACTACTGGATCACCGGACGCGTCGATGACGTGCTGAACGTCTCCGGTCACCGCCTCGGCACCGCTGAAGTGGAATCGGCCCTCGTCTCGCACAATCTTGTCTCGGAAGCAGCCGTTGTCGGCTATCCGCATCCGATCAAGGGCCAGGGCATCTATTGCTACGTGACGCTGATGGCCGGCCATGAGGGTACCGACGAGCTGCGTCAGCAGCTGGTCAAGCATGTCCGCACCGAAATCGGCCCGATCGCTTCGCCAGACAAGATCCAGTTTGCACCCGGCCTGCCGAAGACCCGTTCCGGCAAGATCATGCGCCGCATTCTGCGCAAGATCGCCGAAGACGATTTCGGCGCATTGGGCGACACCTCGACGCTGGCCGATCCGGCTGTCGTCGATGATCTCATCGCCAACAGGCAGAACAAGGCAAGCGCCTGATGTTTCAAAGCCGCCCCGATCATACGGGGCGGCTTTTTCAATCGTTGCTGGTACAGGCGATACGCGGCCTATGCCCGCCATCGTAGCCAGTGGCCAAACCGCCTTCCATCAATTCGTGAGCTGGATTCCGCCCATCTTCGAACAAAATATCGGCGACGATCCGGCCGAAATATTTATCGCCGCTGATATTGGTCAGAAGCACATGCCGTGAAGCGGCTGTCATCGCATCCAGTGCAAGACGCGCTTCTTCCGCCGCGCGCCGGACGGCTGGACATTTCGACTTGATTTCGGGAGTGTCGATGCCGCGGATGCGGACATAAACCTCGACCCGCTGTTGCGGCCATGGCGTTGCTTCCACCAGTATCGTATCGCCGTCAATGACCCTGATGATCTCGGCCGCGACAGGACCGGCAACCTTCTCGCCGCCCGCGACTGAAGCCGGGACCAGGCATATGCCAAAAATAATCGGGATCAGCTTCCTCATGAAAGGAATAAATTCCGATTTTCCGACGCAGTCAATAGGAATATTTACTTAGAAATCGATGGCGCGGCCGTTGATCTCGTAATCGCCGAAACGTGCAGGCTCGGCCCCGCCGCGGCCGCCGATCTCCGGGGGCAATTCCAGCGGGGCGGCGTTGCGTCGGCGTTCCTCGGCTTCGGCCAGCGCCCGCTTGGCGGCAGGCGACAATACCTTGCGTGGCGCGGTGCTGTCCGCGGCTTGGCTTTCGGTGTTGTCGTTGTCGGCTGACTGCATGGCGCTCTCCTGCCGGAAAACATTGAAAATGGCGGGCGAATAACCAAATCATAGTGCGCCGGAGCGCTGATTGGAACCCTCAATACCGGTCATAGGAGACGGAGACCTCGATGAACCTCGTTCGCACTGCCATGTTGCTTGCCTTCATGACAGCCCTGTTCATGTTCGTCGGATTTCTCATCGGCGGCCGCGGCGGCATGATGATCGCCTTCCTGCTTGCTGCCGGAATGAACTTCTTCTCCTATTGGAATTCGGGAAACATGGTGCTGTCGGCCTATCGTGCCCAGGAGGTCGATGAGCGGAATGCACCCGAATTCTACGGCATTGTTCGCGATCTGTCGCAAAGGGCCGGTCTGCCGATGCCGAAGGTCTATCTCTATGACAGCCCGCAACCGAACGCCTTTGCGACCGGCCGTAATCCGGAAAATGCGGCGGTCGCCGCCTCTACAGGACTGCTGCAGGCCCTGTCGCCGGAAGAGGTCGCCGGTGTCATGGCGCATGAGCTCGCCCACGTCCAGAACCGCGACACGCTGACGATGACGATCACCGCGACGCTCGCCGGTGCGATCTCGATGCTTGGCAACTTTGTCTTCTTCTTCGGCGGCAACCGCGAGAACAACAACAATCCGCTCGGCTTCGTCGGTGTTCTCGCCGCCATGATCGTCGCGCCGCTGGCGGCGATGCTGGTGCAGATGGCGATCAGCCGGACGCGCGAATATTCGGCCGACCGGCGCGGTGCGGAGATCTGCGGCAATCCGCTTTGGCTTGCTTCCGCTCTCGGCAAGATTGCCCGCGGTGCGGCGCAGGTTCCGAACTACGATGCCGAGCGCAATCCGGCAACCGCGCATATGTTCATCATCAATCCGCTCTCCGGCGAGCGTATGGACAATCTATTCTCGACCCATCCGAACACGGAGAACCGGATTGCGGCGCTACGGGAAATGGCGGCTGGCGGCATGAATATCTCGACGCCACCCGTGCGGACTGCTAATCCGTCGCGGAAATCGCGTTCGGTTCCGGATACCGGTGTTGGCCGCGGTGGTTCGCAACCGCCAAAAGGTCCGTGGTCTTGAATTCAAACGGCAAGAAGCCCTTCAAAAACAGCAGCAGCCATTCGGAACGTGCCCCTGCCAAGCCCGGCCTGCAGGCGCGGTCGGCCGCGGTCAAGATTCTGGCGGCCGTCGTCGACAAGAAGCTGCCGCTCGATGGCGCGCTCGACCATGAGAACGGCAATCCTGCCTACAAGGCGCTCGGTGAAAACGATCGCGCGCTGGTTCGTGCCATTCTGAACAGCGCGCTGAGGCATATGCCGCGGATCGATGCGGCCATAGCTTCGCTTCTCGATACGCCGCTTCCGGAAGGCGCCCGGGCGCTGCATCACGTTCTTGCCGTCGGCGCTGCGCAGATCCTCTATCTCGACGTGCCCGACCATTCGGCGGTCGATCTTGCCGTCGAGCAGGCGAACGGCGATCCCCGCAACCGCCGCTTCGCCAAGCTGGTCAACGCCATTCTGCGCCGTATCGGCCGCGAGAAGGAGGAGATTCTCGCTTCCGTCGCCGATGTCCCGGCAATGCCCGACTGGTTCCTGGCGCGGCTCAAGAAGGCCTATGGCAAGGATGCGGCGCTGGCGATCTCGGAATCGCAGCTGGAACCTGCAGCAATCGATCTGACCGTCAAATCGGATGCTGCGGGCTGGGCGGCGCGGCTGAACGGCGCGGTGCTGCCGACGGGCGGCGTTCGTCTCGCGGCCTTCGATGGCAGCATTCCGTCTCTGGAAGGCTTCGAGGATGGTGCGTGGTGGGTGCAGGACGCCGCCGCCAGCATCCCGGCAAAGCTGTTCGGTGATCTGACAGGCAAGCGCGTTGCCGATCTCTGCGCTGCTCCCGGCGGCAAGACGGCCCAGCTTATTCTCGCGGGTGGCTATGTCACCGCGATCGACCAATCAGAGAGCCGGCTGAAGCGTCTGCGCTCCAATCTCGCGCGTCTAGGGCTGCAGGCTGAGACCCTTGCGACCGACTTGACCAAATTCCAGCCGGATGAGGGTTTCGACGCTATCCTGCTTGATGCGCCCTGCTCCTCGACCGGTACGACGCGTCGTCACCCCGATGTGCTTTGGACCAAGGGGCCCGAAGAGATCAGCAAGCTTGCCGGTGTTCAGGAGCGGTTGCTGCGCCACGCGCTGACGCTGTTGAAGCCCAATGGCGTCATCGTGTTTTCGAATTGCTCGCTCGATCCTGCGGAAGGCGAAGATGTCATAGCACGCGTTCTTGCCGATGTGCCCACTGTTGCAAGGGTGCCGATCGATCCGGCGGCGTGGCCGGGTCTCGAACAGGCGATCAGTCCGGTTGGCGATTTCAGAACCACGCCGGTGATGCTGCCGATGTCCGATGGTATCGCGTCCGGCCTCGATGGCTTCTACGCCGCGATGTTGCGACGTGTTGCCTGATTGCAAGACGGTCTCTTATATTTCATCCTTGTCACAAATTAATGCAGCCTTACCGGTGAAAGCTGCTCTCGTTCACCTATTCTTAATAACGAGGGTCAATAGAAAATAAATATGCAATCCGGCGGGCGTTTTTCGACTTTGTATGTTCGGGAGGCTTGGCGGCGCTTGTCGCGCCGTGCCGCCTTGGTGCGCCTGCGCCTCTTCCGCCATACGATCCAGGCGCCCGAACGCCTGATTGTCGCGCCGACGGATTTGCGGGCAATCGATTCCCACGTTGCCGACGAGATCATGAACGGGCGCTTTCCGCTCGCGAGCCGCCTTCTCGAGACCAACGGCAAGTCGCCCTTTACTTTTACGCTGCCGTCACGGGCCTTTGCCAACCGGCTGCATGGTTTCGGATGGCTGCGCCACATGCGGGCCTACAAAAGTGAGCGCGCGTCGCTGATTGCCCGCTCGATCGTCGACAGCTGGCTCTCGCTGCATTCTGGCCGGATCGAAGGCGTTGCCTGGGAAATCGACGTGACGGCACAGCGCGTCATCGCCTGGCTCTCGCATTCGCCTGTCGTCCTGCAAAATGCCGACCGTGGTTTTTATCGCCGGTTCATGCGTTCTCTGGCTTTTCAGGTGCGCTTCCTGCGACGGATGGCGCCATATGCGCCGGCAGGCGAGGTTCTGTTCCGGCTGCGGATCGCCCTCGCGATGGCGTCTATCGCCATGCCGACGCGGGCAGGCCCGCTGCGGAAGGCCGCACAGGCGCTCGATAACGAGTTCGATCTGCAGATTCTTCCTGACGGTGGCCACATATCGCGCAATCCGCGCGCCGGTCTTGAGCTGCTGCTGGACCTGCTGCCGCTGCGTCAGACCTATGTCAATCTTGGTCACGATCTGCCGCAGAAGCTGATTTCAGGCATCGATCGGATGTATCCGGCGCTTCGCTTCTTCCGGCATCAGGATGGAGATCTTGCGCTCTTCAATGGTGCAACGTCAACGCTCGCCAACGAGCTGATGTCCGTACTGCGCTACGATGAGACGGCGGGCCAACCGTTCAAGGCAATGCCGCATTCCCGGTACCAGCGTCTCTCTGCGGGAAAAACCGTCGTCATTGCCGATACCGGATCGCCGCCAACCGGCGAGCTGTCGCGCACGGCGCATGCCGGATGCCTTTCGTTCGAAATGTCGTCGGGACGATATCGTTTCATCGTAAATTCCGGCTCCCCGAAATTCGCAGGCCGCCGTTACGTGCAGATGGCGCGTACCACCGCCACGCATTCGACGGTGACGCTCAACGATACGTCTTCCAGCCGCTTCTCGCCGTCGGAGTTTCTCGGCCACCGGATGACGGAAACCGTAAAGAACGTAACCGTCGAGCGGGCGGAAACGGAGGACGGACGTGACGGGCTGAAGATGAGCCACGATGGCTATCTTCGTGGCTTCGGGGTTCTGCATGAGCGCGAAATCTCGATGAACGCCACAGGCGCGATCGTTACCGGCCGCGACCGCCTTGTGCTGCCTGACGGGCGCGTCAGCGACGATCCGTTGAAGGCCGCAGTCAGGTTTCATGTCCATCCGGCAATCAATCTGAGGCAGAATGATCGCGAGTCCGTTCTGATGACCGCGCCGGATGGCGAAAGCTGGCTCTTCTCGTCGCCGGGCAATGAAGTGCTGATTTCGGAAGATATCTTCTTTGCCGACGCCTCGGGCATCTGCGGCTCCGACCAGATCGAAATCGATTTCGATTTTGCCGAAAAGCCCGAAATTCGCTGGTTTCTTTCCCGTAAGAGCTAGTCGGCATTTACGCGGCGGCAGCGCTCGTGCTAACGCGGCGCCATAATCCTATACGTCCCTCGCCGGATGTCTCCCGAACCCCGAACGGAGAAGGTTCATGGCCGTCATTTCCAAGAAAATCCCCGCCCCCGACAAGGTCAAAGCAAAGACCGCGCTTCTGTCTGTCTCCGACAAGACAGGGATCGTCGAACTCGCCAAGGCGCTGTCGGACAATGGCGTCCGCCTGCTCTCGACCGGCGGCACGCACAAGGCAATTGCTGCGGCCGGCCTTGCCGTCACCGACGTTTCCGAAGTTACCGGTTTTCCGGAAATCATGGACGGCCGCGTCAAGACGCTCCATCCGACGGTTCATGGCGGCCTGCTCGCCATTCGCGACGATGCCGAGCATCAGGACGCGATGAAAAAGCACGGCATCGAAGGCATCGATATCGCCGTCATCAACCTTTATCCGTTCGAGGAAGTCCGCGCTGCCGGCGGCGATTATCCGACGACGGTCGAGAATATCGACATTGGTGGCCCGGCGATGATCCGCGCTTCGGCAAAGAACCATGCCTATGTGACCATCCTCACCGATCCATCCGACTATGCCGAGCTGCTGCAGCAGCTTGCCGAGGATGCCGGGCAGACGAGCTATGCTTTCCGCCAGCGCATGGCCGCAAAGGCCTATGCCCGCACGGCCGCCTATGATGCGATGATCTCGAACTGGTTCACCGAAGCTCTCTCGATCGATACGCCGCGCCATCGCGTGATCGGCGGCGTGCTGAAGGAAGAGATGCGCTACGGTGAAAACCCGCATCAGAAGGCCGCCTTCTACGTTACCGGCGAACAGCGCCCGGGCGTTTCGACGGCGGCGCTGATCCAGGGCAAGCAGCTCTCCTACAACAACATCAACGATACCGATGCCGCTTATGAACTCGTTTCCGAGTTCCTGCCGGAGAAGTCTCCCGCCTGCGCCATCATCAAGCATGCCAATCCCTGCGGCGTCGCCACGGGGTCAAGCCTCGTCGAGGCCTACAGCCGGGCGCTTGCCTGCGATTCTGTCTCGGCCTTCGGCGGCATCATCGCGCTGAACCAGACGCTGGATGCCGCGACGGCGGAAGAGATCATCAAGCTCTTCACCGAAGTCATCATCGCGCCTGATGTGACCGAGGAAGCCAAGGCGATCGTCGCCCGCAAGCCGAACCTGCGCCTGCTTTCGGCCGGCGGACTGCCCGATCCGCGTGTTGCCGGGCTCACGGCAAAGACCGTTTCCGGCGGTCTTCTCGTCCAGAGCCGCGACAATGGCATGGTCGAGGATCTCGAGCTGAAGGTGGTCACCAAGCGCGCGCCGACGGCTCAGGAGCTTGAGGATATGAAGTTTGCCTTCAAGGTCGGCAAGCATGTGAAATCGAATGCCGTCGTCTATGCCAAGAACGGCCAGACCGCGGGTATCGGCGCCGGCCAGATGAGCCGCGTCGATTCTGCCCGAATCGCGGCGCTGAAGGCCGAAGAGGCCGCCAAGGCGCTCGGTCTTGCCGTTCCGATGACGCATGGCTCTGCAGTTGCCTCGGAGGCTTTCCTGCCGTTTGCCGACGGCCTGCTGTCGATGATTGCGGCTGGCGCTACCGCAGTGATCCAGCCTGGTGGCTCGATGCGTGACCAGGACGTCATCGACGCCGCAAACGAGCACAATGTTGCGATGGTGTTTACCGGGATGCGGCACTTCCGCCACTGAGACGGATAACTGAATTGAAAACCCCGGCCTTGTGCCGGGGTTTTTTCGTTCAGGCTTTCTGTTTGTCGGCCGGATATGGCGTGGCAAACAGAAGGATCAGGCCACCCAGCAGGAAAATTATCAGCGTTGCCATGCCGAGCCTGGCAGAACCGCTGGAATAGGTGACGATCGAGAAAAGCAGCGTCGCCATGAAGCTCGTCGCGCGCCCTGAGAGCGCGTAGATCCCGAAATAGCGACCGGCCTCTTCCAGACTGACGCTGCGGGCGAGATAGGATCGCGACGAGGCCTGAACCGGGCCGAAGGCAAGACCGATCAGAAGGCCGTAGAGAATATAGGCCTTCTCGGCGGCGGTGCCGAAAAATCCGCCTGAGTCGGCGACCGGCAGCTCGATCACGCCGAAGAGCGTATAGCCCGGCCCGGTGGAAATGATGCCGATCGTGGCAAGCAGCAGCATCGTCAGGCTGATGACGATCGTCACTTTCGAGCCGATCCGCTGATCGACGCGCCCGGCTATGATACAGCCGAAGATCGCGACGACGTTGAGGATGATGCCGTAAAGGCCGATCTCGATGGTGGCCCAACCGAACATGCCGGCGGCGAAGGTGCCGCCGAGGATCAGCAGACCATTGACGCCGTCCTGGTAGATCATCCGTGCGATCAGGAACTTCAGGATGCCCTTCCGATGCTTGAGCTCGCCGATCGTGTTGCGGAGCTCGGCAAAGCCTGTTTTCACCGCACGTCCGAGCGGAACGCCCTTGGGCGCATCGGGCGTGAAAAGAAACATCGGAATGATGAAGATCAGATACCAGACGGCCGAGATCGGCCCGGTGATGCGGGCGTCTTCGCCAGTGTGGGCGTCGAGGCCAAACAGCGGATCCATCCCCAGCAACGTCTTGCCGGTCTCCAGGCTGCCAGCCAGTAGAGCGACGACTGCGATCAGCACGATCATCCCGCCGAGATAGCCAAGGCCCCAGGCAGTGTTGGACAAGCGGCCGACCTCATCCTTGCTCACCAGCCGCGGCATCATCGAATCGTTGAAGACGATCGAGAATTCGGCGGCGATCGACGCCAGAATCATGAAGATGATTGGATAGATGACGGGCGAGCCGGGAGCCGCAAACCAGAGGCCGAAGAGCGCGGTGATCTTGATGACCGCGAAGAATGCGATCCAGGGTTTGCGGGCGCCGGATTGGTCGGCGATCGAGCCCAGGATTGGCGACAGGACCGCGATGATCACCGAGGAGATCGTCGCGGTGTTGCTCCAAATGGCTTGTGCATGGACCGGATCAGAGGTCAGCCGGGAGACAAAGTAAGGACCTAAGATGAAGGTGGTGACGACCGTGAAGAACGGCTGGGCCGCCCAATCGAAAAACATCCAGCCCCAGATGCCCCTCCCCGGCGCCTTATGCGGCGCCGGAGTTCCGTCTCCCGTCCAGTCAATTCTGCTCACGCATCCGCTCCCATTGTCGCGGCGGACTGTGTCACCTCGTCCGGTCGCGCGCAAGATCGGTCAGAAGGCCCGCGGCGACGGTGATGCGGGCGAGATTCGGCTCGCCGCTATCGCTGAGACTGGAGAGTTCCTCGGTGATGCGATTGATCCTGATGCGATCGACCGCATGCCATGCCTGAACCGGCAGCTTTTCCTTGCCGTGATCCGAGAGTGCGGAGATGACGATGTCGCGACGGGCGCTGGCGATCTGGTCGATGCTGCGCGCAAGTGCCAGATTTTCATAGTGGTCCGAGGTGACGATGCGCCCGCCCGCAGCAAGGAGCCTGCCGATCCGGAAGGTCTGCGAGACGGCAAAGTAGCTTTCCGCAGCACGTGCTAGAGGCTCGCCGGTGCGCTCGGCAATCTGCATGATCTCAGGCACGAGCGCAAAACCCGGCAGGCCGGTAATGTCGGCTGCCAGTTTCTCCGGAAGACCTGCTTCCTGATACTCCGTCTGGCGTGCTTCGAATTCGACAGGAGCCTGTGCCGGGAAAGACGGCTTCAGTTTCTTGAGGGCGGCCTGCAGCCGGCTAACGGTTTCGGCGATATCGCCCTTGGCCATGCCCGTTTTCAGCATCAACCGCGTCAGGACCGTGAAGCTCTGGCTGATTTCGTCGTAGACGCGGTTCTGCGTCTGGCCGGAAATCTTGCCATCAAGCGCGTCCGTTTCGCTCCAGAGGCGGTTGAGGTCGAAACCGTCGCGGGCGATGATTGCAGCGCGGACGACTTCGGCCGCAGAAGCGGCTGTCGCATCGACCATGCTGACGGCAAAGGCCGGGCCGCCGCGATTGATTGCCTCGTTGGCGAGCACGGTGGCGACGATTTCACGCTTCAGCCGGTGGCTGGTGATGTCGGAGCCGTTGGTCTTCTGCATCTTCGCCGGGAAGTAGTTCGACAGCGTCGAGGCAAAGTAGGGATCATCGGGCAGATCGCTGATGATCAGGGCGTCGAAGAGAACGATTTTGGCGTAGGACAGCAGAACGCCGATTTCCGGACGGGTTAGCGGCTTGTTGGCCGCATAACGCTCGGCAAGCGTCGCGTCGTCAGGCAGCGTCTCCACCTTGCGGTTCAGCTGCTTTGCGGATTCGAGCACGGTCATGAAGCGGGCGAGCTCCAAGCCGTTGCCGGTTCCCTTGCGTTCCGTCAACGAGATCGCCAGCGACTGGAGATAGTTGTTGCGCAGAACGAGGCTTGCGACTTCATCGGTCATCGATGACAGCAGCTGGTCGCGCTTCGGGCGCGTCAGGCGGCCGTCATGCATGGCATTTGCCAGCGCGATCTTGATGTTGACCTCGACGTCCGAGGTGTTGACGCCGGCGGAGTTGTCGATCGCGTCGGAATTGCTGCGGCCACCCTTCATGCCGTAGGCGATGCGGCCCTTCTGGGTGACGCCGAGATTGGCGCCCTCGCCGATGACCTTAGCGCGGACATCGTCGGCAATGATGCGGATCGGGTCGTTGGCGCGGTCGCCGACTTCCGTATCGGTTTCAGCCGCGGCCTTCACATAGGTGCCAATGCCGCCGAACCACAGCAGATCGACCGGGCTCTTCAGGATGGCCGTCATGATCTCGAACGGTGTCGCGACGGTCTTGTCGATGCCGATTGCGGTAGCCGCCTCTGCGGTCAGCGTCACGGACTTCGCGGCGCGCGAAATGATCATTGCACCCTTGGAGAGCACCGACTTGTCGAAGTCCTGCCAGCTGGAGCGCGCGAGATTGAAGAGCCGCTGGCGTTCGGCCAACGTCTTGTCCATATCCGGATCCGGATCGATGAAGATATCGCGATGGTCGAAGGCGGCGAGCAGGCGAATTTTCGGCGAGAGCAGCATGCCGTTGCCGAAGACGTCGCCGGACATGTCGCCGACGCCGGCAACGGTAAAGGGCGTCGTCTGGATGTCGATATCCATCTCGCGGAAGTGGCGCTTGACGGTTTCCCAGGCGCCGCGAGCGGTAATGCCCATCTTCTTGTGGTCGTAGCCGGCCGAACCGCCCGACGCAAAGGCGTCGTCGAGCCAGAAGCCGGCCTCCTGCGCCAGCGCGTTGGCGGTATCGGAGAAGGTGGCTGTGCCCTTGTCGGCGGCGACGACGAAATAGGGATCATCGCCGTCGATGCGCACGGTCTTGGCCGGCGGCACGATGTCGGCGCCCGAGATGTTGTCGGTGATCGACAGCAGCGTGCGGATATAGGTCTTGTAGGCTTCGCGCCCCGCGTTGAAGATCTCGTCGCGCGTGCCACCTGCAGGCAGTTTCTTCGGATAGAAGCCGCCCTTGGCGCCGACGGGAACGATGACGGCGTTCTTGACCTGCTGGGCCTTCACCAGGCCGAGCACTTCGGTGCGGTAGTCTTCGGCGCGGTCCGACCAGCGGAGACCGCCACGGGCGACCTTGCCGAAGCGCAGATGGACGCCTTCGACCTCGACGCCATAGGCGAAGACTTCGCGGAAGGGCAACGGCTGCGGCAAGCCGTCGACGAGATGCGGATCGAGCTTGAACGCGAGCATCGCTTTCGGCGATCCATCGTCGTTGCGCTGGAAATAGTTGGTGCGCAGCGTCGCATCGACGACGTTGATATAGCGGCGCAGGATACGGTCGTCGTCAAGGCTTGGGACATCGGCCAGCGATGCTTCGATCGACTGATGCAGATCGCCCAGCTTCTTGAGACGCGGCTTCTCGCCCAGCGCCGGGTCCATTGCTTCATGGAAGAGACGGAACGTGGCGGCGGCGATGTCGGGATATTTGTCGAGCGTCGCTGCGATGTAATCCTGCGAATAGGCGATACCCGCCTGGCGCAGGTAGCGCGAATAGGCGCGCAGCACATTGGTTTCCCGTGCCGAAAGCCCGGCGGAGAGGATCAGCCGGTTGAAGCTGTCATTGTCGATGGTGCCGTTGAAGGCGGCGACGAAAGCTTCTTCCAGCGCCGCGCCAAAGCGCGACAGGTCGATCGCGTTGCCGCTGCGGGCCTCGAGCTCCATGTCGTGCAGGACGACGATGTTGATCGCGCCGTCGGCAGCCGGTACTTCGATGTCGAAGGTGCGTTCGCTGAGGACGTTGAAGCCGAGATTTTCAAGAAGCGGCACACGGCGGGACAACGGCAGCTGCTCGCCGCAGTGGAAGATCTTCAGCGACAGGATACGGCCGCGTTCTTCGTCGTTGCGGTGGTAGAATTCTATGCGGATCGGCTCGCCGCCCGCGCAAGCGGTGATATCGGCAAGGTCACCAGCCGCTTCGTCAGGCGTGAAAGCTTCCTGGAAGGCATTGCTGACGCCGATTTTCGGTGCCTTCGGTCCCGCCAGCATTTCGAAGCGGTTGTCCCAGCGGGCGGTGATCGCCCGGATGGCCTCTTCCAGCTTTGCCTGCGGAATGCGTGGCGTCTTGCCGCCGGAGCGGCCGATGATGAAATGGACGCGTGCCACGCCGCCTTCCGGGAAAGCCGGATAATAAGCAGAGACCCGGCCGTCATAGATGGTCTTCAGATAGGTGCCGATCTTCTCGCGGACGATCGAGTCATATTCCTCGCGCGGGACGTAGACGATGACGGAGACGAAACGGTCGAAATGGTCGATGCGCGGCAGAACGCGGACACGCGGCCGGTCAGCGAGGTCGTTGATCTGCTCGGCAAAGCTCGACAGCAGCGTCGTATCGATCTGGAAGAGATCGTCGCGCGGGTAGGATTCCAGTGTGTTGTCAAGCATGCGGCCGGAATGGCTCATCGGATCGAAGCCGAAATGCTCTTTCACCTTGGCGATCTTCGATCGCAGCAGCGGGATTTCCGACGCCCAGGATGTGTAGGCTGTCGAGGTGAACAGGCCGACGATACGCAGCTCGCCGGTGACATTGCCATTCTTGTCGAAGCGCTTGACGCCGACGTAATCCATATAGGCGCGGCGGTGGACGACCGATTTGACGTTGGCCTTGGTGACGATCAGAAATTCCGGGCCATCAAGGAAGGCTAGGATCTCGGGCGTGGTCGTCACCGCGTCCTTGCCGGTGCGCAGAACCAGAACGTCTGGATTGGAGAGAATGCCGAGGCCGGTACCCTTGTCGCGCTCCACCTTGGCGCCGGCGCCCTTGCCCGAATAGACGTATTCGCGCATGCCGAGGAAGGTGAAGTTCTCGTCGCGCAGCCATGTCAGAAAGGCGAGCGCTTCGTCGCGATCGGCTTTCTTGCGGCTGGCGCTATATTCCCGGAGTTCGTCGATGGCAGTATCGAGCTTCGAGAGCATCGGTTTCCAGTCGGAAACCGCCTGCTGCACCTGTTCGAGAACGGTCTTGATGCGCTTCTGCAGATCGGAGGACTGCGCCGATGTCAGCGGTGAAAGGTGAATCTGGATGTGGCTGACGCGCGAGGCCGGATCACTTGGCTCGTCGGCGGAATAAAGCCCCGGCTCCTTGCCGTCTTCCAGCACCAGAATTGGATGCACCGCCATGTAGAGGTCGCGATAGGTGCTGGTGACCTCGCCCATGACCGATTCGTAGAGAAATGGCATGTTGTGGTCGGTGACCGTCAGAATGGAGACCGGAACGCCTGACGGCTCGACGTCGGCTACTGTCTCGATGCTGACGCGGGGTGTCTTGCCGTTCCACGCCTTCAACTCGCGTGCCGAGTGGATGGCGGAGAGAGCGAGCATTTCGGGCGTATAGAGATCGAGATCATCCCCGCTGGCGCGGCCGAACAGAATTTCGGGCTGCAGATGCTTGTCGCCGGTTGCGGCAGCAATCTTTTTTGCGCTCTCGATCTGTTTCTCGCGTTTCGGATTGTGTCTGGCGGCCATTTCAGATGTTCCCCGATCTGTTCGATTTGGTGCAAAATATCAGAAGATTTGCCGAAAAAATCTCTAAAAGAGGCCGCTTGATGGCAGCTTTCGTTCGTTCTGGCCCCTGTTTTTGTCAGAATTCGGAAGAATCTCCGCCTATTCGGTTCGACTAATATTGTTTGCGGCCGACTTTGGACTGCTGCTTCGCGACCTTTCCACGCAGAGATGAACAATGGTTGACAGGCATGGCGTAAAAAGTGGATCAACTGCGCATCAGGTTCAGGGCTATCACCATGCCAGAAAATACCACCGCCGGAACGGTCATCGTCATTTCAAGCCATGTCGTGCGTGGTTCGGTCGGCAACCGTGCCGCCGTCTTTGCGCTGGAGACGCTGGGACACCAGGTCTGGGCCCTGCCGACGGTCGTGCTTCCATGGCATCCCGGTCACGGGCGCTCGACGCGGCTGACATTTGCCGAGGCCGATTTCGATGCGGCGATCGACGACCTGATCAGGGCGCCCTGGATTGGCGAAGTGAAGGCGGTGCTGACAGGCTATTTCGGCAATGCCGCACAGGCCAAATCCGTCGCCCGGCTGATCGGCGCACTGCGCCAGGACAATCCCGATCTGCTCTATGTCTGCGATCCGGTGATGGGCGATCTCGGCGGTCTCTACGTTCCACAGGCGACAGCCGAAGCAATCCGCGATCACCTGATCCCGCTGGCGTCTTTGGCAACGCCGAACCGTTACGAGCTTGCCTGGATGGCCGGCGCGCCGCTCGATGACAACACGGCGGTGATGGAGGCAGCGCTATCGCTCGGTCCGTCGCGAATGCTGGTCACGTCGGCGGTGCCGATGATGACGGGTGGGACCGGCAACCTCTATCTCTCGGGCCGGCATGCGCTGCTGGCCGAGCACAGGCTCATCGATAATCCACCGAACGGGCTCGGCGATCTTCTTGCGGCTCTTTTCCTGTCGCGGCTGCTTTCCGGCATGGACGATGAAAAGGCGCTGCAGCTGGCAACGGCCAGCGTCTATGAAGTTCTGGCGCGGGCGGTCAAGCGCGGCAGCGACGAGTTGACGCTGGCGAGCGACGCATCGAGCCTCGCAACGCCGATGGCAATGGTGCAGATGCGCCATTTGCTGCATCCGGCACAGCGGCGCAAGAAATAGCAACGACTCATTTTGCACTGCAGCAGTTGATCTTCTGCGCACCAAGCGTTAATCGAAATCCTATGCAGCGTTTTCCTGGAACACTTCTGGACGGTTATCGCAACTTCATGAGCGGGCGCTACGCCGATGCGCGCGACCGTTACAAGACACTTGCGGAAAACGGCCAGAACCCGACGACACTCGTCATTGCCTGTTGCGACTCCCGCGCGGCACCGGAGTTGATCTTCGATGCCGGTCCGGGCGAGCTCTTCGTCATCCGCAACGTCGCCAATCTCGTTCCGCCTTATGAGCCCGACGGGCATTTTCACGCCACATCCGCGGCGCTGGAATTCGCCGTGCAGGCGCTGAAGGTGACCGACATCGTGGTGATGGGGCATGGCCGTTGCGGGGGCATTCGAGCTGCCCTCGATCCCAGCGCTGAGCCGCTGTCTCAGGGTGACTTCATCGGCCGCTGGATGTCGCTGGTGAAGGACGCTGCCGAACAGATCGGCAGCAATGATATCATGACCCAGACCGAGCGGCAGACGGCGCTGGAGCGTGTATCGATCCGCAACTCGATCAACAATCTGCGGACTTTCCCCGAGGTCAAAGCCCTCGAGAAGGAAGGCAAGATTGCCTTGCACGGCGCCTGGTTCGATATCTCGACCGGCGAACTGTGGGTCATGGATGCGGAAAGCCGGGATTTTATCCGTCCGGAAGCATAGGCCTTAGCCTATAGGTTTATGGGTTCTTTAAGGAATCCCGTTAAGATTTCATCGACAGGCACCCTCAACCACCGGCTTACGGCGGCCTTCGATGAAATTTGAGACAACCAGCAAGATCATTCTGGCGGCAATCCTGCTGCCGTTCATGTTCATGATCGCCGAAGGCGTTCTGGTTGTCCGTTCGTCATTTCATCAATATCTGTCACTTGAGAAGGACTACCGCTTCGCCGACGTGCTGGCGCGCGGCGGCACGATTGCGGCGACAGAAATTTTGGGTGAGATCGTCGCGACGCGACAGTATCTCGCTCATCCAGGCAGCGAAACCGCTGCAGCGATGCAGCAGAGCCGCCAGCAGCTCGACAGCGAACGTCAGAAGTTCAAAGGTAGCCTGCCGCCGGTCGACCAGCTTGACGGAAACCTGGGGGCTGAGCTTTCCGATCTCGCGCTGGCTTATAGCCGCATCGTCTCTATCCGCGCGGCGGTCGATCGCGGGTTCTATGCCGGGAGCGATCCTGTCTATGTCTATTGGCAGGCAGCGATGAAACAGCTCGACGTCGTCGATGCGCTTTCACCACTCATCCAGGATCCAGTGCTGCTCGGAAAGTCGAACGAGTTGATGGGCGTGCTGCTTACCTATTATGCCGAGCGGTTGATCACCTCACTCGGCACGCGCTACCTCAACGAACACAATTACAGCCTTCGCTCCAGCGACCTCTTCATGCAGGGCAGAACCATGCAGGCGGCGGGCATGGACCATATGGTGTTTCACAGCTCGTCGCCGCTGGTTGCGGCGATCATGGAATATCTGAAGAGCCCAGCGCAGGTTCGTGCCGATGCCGTGACCGACGCGATATTGACGCGGGAAGCTCGTCCGCATGCTGCCGTTCGCGACGAGTGGTCGCGCGCGCAGGCGGAACGCATCGATTTTCTCAAGGGAAAGATCGGCGAAGCCGCTGCGGATATCCACCGCACCGGAGAGGCGCTCGCCAAGCGTTCGCATCTTCACATGACGCTGGTTCTTGTTCTCTGCGGCGGTCTGCTGGTTCTTGCTGGCATTGTTGCCACGTTGGCGACCAAGGGCCTGAGGATGATCTCGCGCCTGTCACGCGAGCGCGAGGCGCTGGTTGGCGAACTCAGAAGCGCTGCGCAGACGGATCTCCTGACAGGTCTCTACAATCGCCGTGGCTTCGAGGCGGCTGCCGCAGCGCTCTTTGCCCAGGCGGAAAGCGGTTCGCGCTGGATCTCCGTCGTGCTTTTCGATCTCGATCACTTCAAGAAGATCAACGATATCCATGGGCATGATGCCGGTGACATCGTGCTTCGCCATGTCGCGGCAACGGCCAAGCAGCATTTTCGCAGCTTCGACCTGCTGGTCCGGCATGGCGGTGAGGAGTTTCTGGCCTTGCTGCCCGATGCGTCGCCGGATGAGGCAGCAGATATTGCCGAGGGCGTTCGCGCCGCCATCGAGGCTGCGATGGTCGATCTTCCTGGCGGCGAATGTCTTTCGGTGACCGCGAGCTTCGGCTGCGCCGGCCGGACGCTTGGCGGCGGCACGCACAATTTCGAAGATCTCGTCAAGCGCGCCGATATGGCGCTCTATGCAGCCAAGGCGTCCGGACGTAACCGTGTCGTCTCGGGTCCGCTGGTGCCGCAGGCCACCGCGGTCAAAGCCGAGGCCAAATGAAAAAGGCGCCGCAAGCGGCGCCTTCAATTCAATTGCAAATGGGTGGCTTACTGGCCGCCGTCGATCTGCTGGCCGATATAGGCGATCGCCTGCTGGTAGACGGTTGCCGCGTTCCAGCCCTGGATAGCGACGAAATTCGGTTCGCCCGGCTGGTAACCGGCACCTGCGCGCCAGCCGTGACCCTTCAGGAAGTTTGCGGTCGAGGCCAGCGCGTCGGCGCGTGAACCGACCATGTCGACACGGCCATCGCCATCGCCATCGGCACCGAAGCGGACGACATTGCGCGGCAGGAACTGCGTCTGACCGATCTCGCCATGTGCGGCGCCGCGCGCCTGCGGGCTGAGATAGCCTTCAGAGACGAGCTGTAGGGCAGCATAGAGCTGGTCGGTGAAATAGTCCGAACGGCGGCAGTCGTAGGCCAGCGTCGAAACGGCTGACAGCGTGTGCTGCGTGCCCATATAGCTGCCGAAGCCGGTTTCCATGCCCCAGATCGCGATCAGCGGGCCGGCCGGCACGCCGTAGCGGCGCTCGATCGAGGTGAAGAGAGCCTGGTTGGAGCGCTTCATGCCCTTACCGCGGGAAATGATCGCCGCGCCGCCACGCTTCTGCATGAAGGCGTCGAAGGACAGCTTGAAGCTCTTTTGGCCGCGGTCGGCGGCAATCGTCGGACGATTGTAGGCGACGTTGGCGAATGCACGGCTCAGAACCGACTGGCTGACGCCCTGTGCTGCAGCTTCCTGCTTGAATTGCTGCACCCAGGCATCGAAGCCGGCGCCATTATTGCCGCATTGCGCGGCGTTGGCCGCCGCCGGAACTGCATGGAAAGCGCCCACCGCCGCGATGGCCGCCACCAAGAATTTTGTCATGCGCATGAGAAACCCCGATCTCGATCTGCAGTCGCTGGAATGCCGGGCAGAATGCCAGCCAAGGGTGATTTTGTCACGATCACCTTTTGGCGAGATTGGCTCTCTGCCGCACGATTGCCGCCTGGCTGGTTCAAAGAAAGCCCCGCAAGTCTGGCGACATGCGAGGCTGATAGCAAGCTATGGTTAATATTCGGTATCAGGCGGCCTGCTTGCGCGGCTTGATGAGGCCACGATTGACGAGAAGCTCGGCAATCTGAATGGCGTTCAGCGCGGCACCCTTGCGCAGGTTGTCGGAAACGACCCACATGTTGAGACCGTTTTCGACCGTCGCATCTTCGCGGATACGCGAGATGAAGGTGGCGTCTTCACCGGCAGATTCGTAAGGCGTGATGTAGCCGCCGTTCTCATGCTTGTCGATGACGAGGCAGCCCGGTGCATCGCGCAGGATGTCGCGGGCCTGATCGGCGGTGATTTCGTTTTCGAATTCGATGTTGACCGATTCCGAATGGCCGATGAAGACAGGCACGCGAACTGCGGTGCAGGTGACCTTGATCTTCGGGTCGAGCATCTTCTTGGTTTCGGCCAGAACCTTCCACTCTTCCTTCGTATAGCCGTCTTCCATGAAGCTATCGATATGTGGAATGACGTTGAAGGCGATGCGCTTGGTGAACTTCTTGTTCTCGATCGGATCGGCAACAAAGACTGCGCGCGTCTGGTTAAAGAGCTCGTCCATGCCGTCCTTGCCGGCGCCGGAGACCGACTGGTAGGTCGAAACGACGACGCGCTTGATCTTGGCGAAATCATGTAGCGGCTTCAGCGCGACCACGAGCTGGGCGGTCGAGCAATTCGGATTGGCAATGATGTTGCGCTTGGTGAACTGGGTGATGGCGTCCGGGTTCACTTCCGGCACGATCAGCGGCACGTCCTGATCGTAGCGCCAGGCCGACGAGTTATCGATGACGACGCAGCCCTGCTGGCCGATCTTCGGCGACCACTTCTTGGAGACTTCGCCGCCGGCAGACATCAGGCAGATGTCGGTGTCGGAGAAATCGTAGTTCTCGAGATTGAAGACCTTCAGCGTCTTGTCGCCGTAGGACACTTCCGTGCCCTGCGAACGCGAGGAGGCAAGTGCTACGACTTCGTCAGCCGGAAAGCCACGCTCGGAGAGGATGTTGAGCATTTCCCGGCCGACATTTCCGGTTGCTCCCGCGACTGCTACTTTGAAACCCATTTTCAGCTCTCTTTCTCTTCTCTCCTCTTGTCCGGTGAGGGGGAAAGCGCGAAATCATCGCGGCTTCCTGTCCCCAGCCGAGCCGGGGAGAGAGCGGCAGGCCAGAGACGTCAGACGGTTTTCGTCGTCGTTTTGGCCTTGGTTTTGGAAGAAACCGGAACGGCAATATCCACCCCGGCACTCAGTGCCCGGTCATTGCATGCAGCAATGGCGTGTTCGAAGCGAACCATGGATAATTCCTTTTCCGCCGTTGCTCATAAAACGTTTTCCACAGGAGTCAAGGTTTTTGCGCCTGCGGGCGGCGCCTGGTGCCGGTGCGGCAGATTGTCATACCGGTGTCATCGACATGTCATCCCCCAAGGCTATCTCCGGCCCGTTGTTCATTTACTGCAACGAAAACGGGGGTTTTCCATGCGTATGATTTTTGCCGCTCTGGCGGCCACGACGATTCTTGCCGGTGCCGCGCAGGCGACCACGGTTTATCCGCTTGATCGCGCAACGATTCTTGCCGGTTCGCCATTTGACTTCAAGGTTGAGCTCAGCAAGCAGGTAAAGCCCGAGGACGTGAAGATCACGGTCAACGGTCAGGACTACAAGACGGTTCTCGGGGGCGAGGCCAAGTTTGTGGAACTGGAAAAGGGCAAGGAAGACAAGGCGCTCGGCTCGGCCGTGATCCTGCGCGGGCTGACGATCGCTGCGGCAGGCGACTACAAGGTCGAAGTGTCGGCCGGCGACGAGAAGAAGTCGGTTACCTGGAACGTCTATGGCACCGGTGATGTACCGAAGGCCAAGAACGTCATCTTCCTGATCGGCGACGGCCTGTCCGTTGCGCATCGCACCGCTGCCCGCATCATGTCTAAGGGTATGACCGAAGGCAAAGCAAATGGCCGCCTCAACATGGACGATGTGCCGCCGGCAGCTTTCATCGGCACATCGGCAACCAACGCTGTCGCCACCGACTCCGCCAATACCATGTCGGCCTACATGACGGGCCACAAGACAGCCGTCAACGCGATCGGCGTCTATGCAGACCGCACGCCCGACTCGCTCGACGACCCGCGCGTCGAGACGATTGCGGAAGCGATCCGCCGCCAGACCAAGAAGTCGATCGGCATTGTCGCGACCGCCGAAATCGAGGACGCCACACCGGCTGCCGTTGTCTCCCACACGCGCAATCGCAACGACAAGGCCGATATCGTCGGGATGCTTCTCGACGTGAAGCCGGAAGTCGTCCTCGGCGGCGGTTCTGCCTACTTCCTCGGAAAGGACGTTCCGGGCTCCAAGCGCAAGGATGACAAGGACTACATCAAGCTCTTCCAGGACGCCGGCTACAAGCTTGCCATCGACAAGAACGAGCTTGCAGCCAACGCATCGGCTGAAGGCAACCTTCTCGGCCTCTTCCATACCGGCAACATGGACGTCACGCTCGATCGCGAATTTCTGAAAAAGGGCACTGTCGAGAAATTCCCGAACCAGCCGGGTCTCGTCGAGATGGCAACGGTCGCGCTCGATCGCCTGTCCAAGAACCCCGACGGTTTCTTCCTGATGGTCGAGGGTTCGTCGATCGACAAGATGTCCCATCCGCTCGATTGGGACCGCGCCGTCGTTGACACAATCGAATTCGACAAGGTCGTCGGCCTTGCCCGCGAATTCCAGAAGGCCCATCCCGATACGCTGATCGTCGTCACCGGCGACCACACCCATGGCGTTTCGATCATCGGTACTGTCGATGACGAAAAGCCGGGCACGGAGATGCGCGAAAAGGTAGGCACCTATGCCGAAGCGGGCTTCCCGAATTATACCGACGACAACGGCGACGGCTATCCCGACAAGATCGACGTCACGCGCCGCCTCTTCCTCAGTGCCAATAACGGCCCCGACCATTACGAGACGTTCCGCCCGAAGCTCGACGGTCCGTTCGTTCCTGCCGTGCAGAACGAAAAGAAGGAATATGTCGCCAACGAACAATACAAGGATGTTCCCGGTGCCGTCTTCGTTCAGGGCAACATTCCGAAGAGCGGCGACAGCGGCGTTCACGCCGTCGATGACGTCGTCCTGCAGTCGGATGGTCCGGGCTCGGAAGGTTTCCGCGGCTATATGGAGCAGAGCGATGTCTACAAGGTACTCGCCGACGCTTTTGCGCTCGGTGTCAAACAGACCAACTGACGGAGCGCGGTGAACCGCCTCTTCCGCGTAATCTTCCCGGCCGCCGATCTGCGGCCGGGAACTTGCAAGGAGTTTGATATGCATAGGATCACACGCCGGAGCCTTTTCGGTATGATGATGGCATTGCCGGTGCTGACGTCTGCAAGATGTGTCGAAGCTGCCGACGCAACGCTGAGCTTCGATGAGCTCTATGGGAAATTCGGCGTTCTCGGCCTCGAATTTTCCGAGAAGGTGAAGGCGCTCGCCGGCAGGCAAATCAGCATGCGCGGCTTCATGGCGCCGCCGTTGAAAGCGGAAGCGCAGTTTTTCGTGCTGACGGAAATTCCGATGTCGCTCTGCCCATTCTGCTCGTCCGATGCCGACTGGCCCGACAATATCGCCGTCGTCTATCTCGACGAGAAGCAGACCTTCGTGCAGCCTAGCCAGACGATCGAAGTGCGCGGCATTCTGGAATACGGCTCGTGGACCGATCCCGAAACCGGCTTCGTCAGCCTGCTGCGCCTGCGCCAGGCCGAATATTCGGCGGTCTGATGCTGGCGCTCGAGATCAGCAATCTGTCGGTCACGTTCAGCGGACTCAACGCACCGGCGCTTGAGATCGGCGCGCTGGCGCTGTCTGCCGGCAGCCGGGTTGCGGTGACCGGGGCTTCCGGCTCAGGCAAGAGCACCTTCGTCAACATCATTACCGGGTTGGAACGTGCGGCGCTCGGATCCGTCCGCTGGAACGGCGACGATATCTGCGCTTTGTCCGAGAGCCACCGCGACCGCTTCAGAGCGGGTAACATCGGACTCGTGATGCAGGATTTTCATCTGTTTCCAGGGCTTTCGGCCATCGAGAATATTCTATTGCCCGCCCGTCTGTCGCGTGTTGCCGATGCTCAGATGGTGCTGCGTGCGCATGAACTGCTGATGCGGACCGGCCTTTCACGGCCCAATCAGAACATCGAGACGATGTCGCGCGGCGAGATGCAGCGGGTGGCGATCGCGCGTGCGCTTTTGCGCAAGCCGGGCGTCATCGTCGCAGACGAGCCGACCGCCAGCCTTGATGCCGAAACCGGCCGCATCATCGGCGACCTGCTGCTTGATCTGGCGATTGCGGAAGGCAGCACGCTAATCGTCGTGTCGCATGATCCGCATCTGTCAGGCCGCATGGACCGCCGCCTGTTGCTGTCCTCGGGACGCATCGTTGAAGACGCCTTCAGCAACGAGGTGGCGGCATGATCCGGTTCATCGCCGCCGATCTTCGTCGCCTCTGGGCGGGTTCCCTCGTCGTGGTCCTGCTCGTTGCCCTGGCAATAGCGCTCGGCGTTGCGGTCGTCCTGCAGGAGCGGGCGTTGCGGCTCGGCAGTGCGCGGGCGGCCGACAGGTTCGATCTCGTGATCGGCGCTGGCGGCAGCGAGACTCAGCTTGTGCTGTCATCCGTCTTCCTGCAGCCCTCGCCCTTGCCGCTGATGCCGGGTCGAATACTTTCCAAGCTGACTGCCGATCCGCGGGTCGCCTGGGTTTCGCCGATCGGCTTCGGCGATTCCTTTTCCGGCTATCCGATCGCCGGCACCAGCCTGGCCCTGCCCGACAATCTCTCCGGCGGGTTCAGCGAGGGTCGTGGCTTTGCCGCGGAGAACGAAGCCGTTGTCGGCGCAGCGGTCAGCTTGCCGCTCGGATTCGAGATCAAGCCGATGCATGGCTCAGTCGAAACCGGCGGTCATACCCATACCGAAATCGCCTATCGCGTGACCGGCCGCATGAAGCCGACGGGGACCGCCTGGGATCGGGCGATCCTGGTGCCGATCCAGGCTGTCTGGCATATCCATGGCCTTGAATCCGGTGATTCCGCCGATGAAGATCACGATCACGCGGATGACCACGCGCTTGATGATCGCTGGTCCGGCGACTTGCCCGGCCTGCCCGCCGTTCTCGTCAAGCCGAAGTCGATCGCAGATGCCTACAAGCTGCGGCAGGACTATCGCAGCGGCAATACGGTCGCGGTCTTTCCGGGCGAAGTGCTGACCAACCTCTACGCAACGCTTGGCGATGCGAAGCGTATTCTGGTCGCGGTGGCATCCGGCGCACAGGGGCTGGTCGCCGCATCGCTGATCCTGGTGACCGTCATCCATATCGGTCAGCGCCGCCGCCAGATCGGAGCGCTCAGGGCGTTCGGCGCGCCGCGCCCGGCCATTTTCGGTATTGTCTGGGGCGAGTTCTTTGCGTTGATCGCCCTTGGCATCGCCGGCGGTTTTGCGCTGGGCTATTGCGCAGCATCTCTGCTCTCCGGTTTCTTCAGCGCCAGCAGCGGTATCGTCATGCCGGTGGGCTTTGTGCGTGCCGACCTGATACTCGCCGGACTGCTGATTGCATTTGGCGCCATTCTTGCTGCGCTGCCTGCGATTCTGGCCTACCGGCAATCTCCGGCTGAAGCCCTGAGGGCGTGATAATGCAGGCTGCTACGCGAAGCTGTGCAAACACGTTAGACTAAAGTCATAATCCCAAAGCCGCTCTCTTTATCCGAATTCTTTTCTGCCACACTCTTCGCAGGTGAGCCGCGTCCAGGGGCATACTTTGAGGAGAGTTTGGGACGCGCCTTGCTGCTCATCATTCTGTGGAGGACAGACAATGGCAAATATCGCAAGCGCCGAGAGCGCAAAAGCCCGTCCGATGACTGGCGAGGAAAGGAAGGTCATCTTCGCCTCGTCGCTCGGTACGGTCTTCGAATGGTATGATTTCTATCTCTATGGTGCGCTCGCAACCTATATCGGCGCCACCTACTTCACCCAGTATCCCGAAGCCACGCGCAACATCTTCACGCTTCTTGCCTTCGCGGCAGGCTTCCTGGTCCGTCCGTTCGGCGCTCTGGTCTTCGGCCGCCTCGGCGATCTCGTCGGACGCAAATACACCTTCCTCGTCACGATCCTGATCATGGGTTTCTCGACCTTCCTCGTCGGTATCCTTCCGGGTGCGGCGACCATCGGCATCGCGGCTCCGATCATCCTGATCGTGCTTCGCCTGCTGCAGGGTCTGGCACTCGGCGGTGAATATGGCGGTGCTGCGACCTATGTCGCGGAACACGCGCCGAATGGCCGACGCGGCTACTTCACATCCTGGATTCAGACGACGGCAACGCTCGGCCTTTTCCTGTCGCTGATCGTCATTATCGGTGTGCAGCAGATACTCGGTACGACGGCGTTCGCGGCCTGGGGCTGGCGCATTCCGTTCCTGGTTTCCATTCTGCTGCTCGGCGTTTCGGTCTGGATTCGTCTGAAGATGAACGAATCTCCGGCCTTTCAGAAGATGAAGGCGGAGGGCAAGGGTTCGAAGGCGCCGCTGACGGAAGCCTTCGGCACCTGGAAGAATGCCAAGATCGCTATCATCGCGCTGCTCGGCGCAACGATGGGGCAGGCTGTCGTCTGGTACGGCGGCCAGTTCTATTCGCTGTTCTTCCTGCAGAACGTTCTGAAGGTGGATCTGCAATCGGCCAATATCATGGTGGCGATCGCCCTCATTCTGGCAACGCCGTTCTTCGTGATCTTCGGCTCGCTGTCCGACAAGATCGGCCGCAAGCCGATCATCATGGCGGGTCTCTTGATCGCGGCCATCACCTACCAGCCGCTGTTCAAGGCGATGACCTATATGGCCAATCCGGCCCTCTATGAGGCACAGGCTTCGATCCGCGCAACGGTGACCGCCGATCCGGCAGATTGCAAGTTCCAGTTCAACCCGACCGGTACGTCGAAGTTCACCAGCTCCTGCGACGTGGCAACGGCGTTCCTGACCAAGAACTCCGTGCCTTACGACGTGGTGCCTGGCCCTGCCGGACAGCCGGCAACGGTCAAGATCAGCGATGCCACCATCACCAGCTTCGACGTCATCGCCGCTGGCGACAAGGCCAAGGGCATGACCGCAGCCTTCGAGAAGAGCACCAACATTGCGCTTCACGATGCCGGTTACCCGCTGAACCGCGGTGCCGCCAAGGTTCCGGATTCCAAGCTCGATGCTTTTATCGCGGCTAACCCGGAGCTCAACCTGAACGCCGAGACGATCCGCGCCGGCGAGAAGGAAACCATGCCTGCCGACAAGCTGGTCGCTGGCAAGCTGCTGACGGCTGACGAAGCGAACGGCGTCACCGACATGGCGGTCTATACGGTCGCTGGTGGTGGCACCTTCGCCATGGTGGCTGATCCGGCGCGCGTCAACTGGATCGGTACGATCGCCGTACTCTTCGTTCTCGTGCTCTACGTAACGATGGTCTACGGCCCGATCGCAGCGCTTCTGGTCGAGCTCTTCCCGACCCGTATCCGCTACACCGGCATGTCGCTGCCCTACCATATCGGCAACGGCTGGTTCGGCGGTCTGCTTCCGGCAACGGCCTTCGCGATGAGCGCGGCTGCCGGCGACATCTACTACGGTCTCTGGTATCCGATCGTCTTCGCAGGCATCACGCTGGTCATCGGCCTGCTGTTCCTGCCGGAAACCAAGAACCGCGATATCCACGCCGACTAAGATTGGATAGATTGAGACGACAGAACCCGGCGCTCACAAGGCGCCGGGTTTTTTATGCGCGCAGCAGCCGTTTCGGAGCGGGCCAGCCGTCAGCGAGCTTGAAGAGGACGCCGTAGCGCGAAAAGACGATGGCGATCATCAACGAGAACCAGCCGCCCAGCGCCAGTCCGGCAATCACGTCGCTCGGATAGTGAGCGCTGACCATGACGCGAGTCATGCCGAGCCAGAGCGCACAGGCGAGGAAAACGACGCGGTACCGGGGAAAGAGAAGCGATAGCGCGGCGAAGAAGGCACCGATCGTCGTCGCATGTCCCGAAGGGAAGCTTTCGAAGGCTGCATGTCCGGAGAAAGGCGAAAAGGAAAATATCCCGTAGTCGTCGAAATGCTGCGGACGGGCGCGGCCGATCACCCGCTTGAGGATGTTGGCGAGGATGCCGGAGAGCGCGATGGAGATCAGCAGATAGGCGCCGATCCAGCACATCTGTAGCGCTTGAATGCGGGTGCGCAGCGATCTAACGACCCGCAGTGCTGCGAGGCCTTCGAAGAGCAGGAAGGTGCTGGTGATGATGATCCAGCCGGAGGTGCCGAAATCTGTGAGGATACGGCCGAGGCGGCGCATGGCGGGCGGCACGTGCCCGGCGCCGACAGGACCATCCAGCAGCAGCATGGAGAGCAGAACGGCATTGAAAGTGATGAACAGGCAGGTCTGCCAGCGCAGTTGCGGCATCCGGCAGGTGCTGCGCCGCCAGCGCCTGTCGAGCGAAGAAAGTATCGCCTGCATCCAATTCGATCCGTTCAAAAATCAATATCGAGAACGGCGCGACGGTAACATCGGGTGGCGACAGTTTTTTTACGAAGACGGTCAGATCAGACGGCTGAGCCGCGGTATCGGCCAGCCTTCACGGCCGAATGAGAAGACGAAGCCGAAACGCGCGAAAGCAATGGACAGCGCGAAGGCAAGCCATGCGCCGAGCGCCAATCCGGCGGCGACGTCGCTTGGATAGTGGACACCGATGATGACGCGTGTAGCGCCGAGCCAGAGGCCGATACCGATGAACACCAGCCGGAAGCGCGGAAAGAGCAGCGCCAGAGACATGAACAGCGCGCCAATATTGGCCGAATGCCCGGACGGAAAGCTCTGGTGCAGAAAATCCCAGCTGAAGGGCGTGAAGCTGAAGATGCCTTCCTGCTCGTAAAGCAGCGGCCGGGCGCGGCCGATCAGGAATTTCAGCGGGTTGGCGATGGCGCTGGCCAGGATGACGGAAAGGCCGACATAGGCGGCCATTTGGCCGAAATAGGCCATGCGGAATCGCCTTCGCACCTTCCAGAGGCGGCGGCGGACTACGTAGCTGGTAACCAGGATCGTCAGCAGACCGGCAAGGATCCAGGCGAGCCTGCCGATATCGGTGACGTCGCCGGCAAACGAGACGAGTGGCGGCGAAAGGCTCTTTACCGCTTGGCCCAGCGGCCGGTCGAAAACGAAGAAGGCGATGGCGACGGCATTGATGGCGAAGAGCGCGAAGGCCTTCCAGGGAACCCGCCGGTGGATCGTGCGCCGCGCTTCGTAGCGCTTCTTCAGATAGGCCCTGCAGCCTGGCTTCGGTCCGGCGGTGTCGCTCATTCTGTCCCTTCGTCGTTGGCACGGGGGAGATAGGGAGACGAGGCGCCGGCTTCAATGAAAGAACCCTCCGCGCGGCTGCGCGAAGGGCCTTGAAAAGCGTTTCACGTGAAATATCAGGCCGAGAGCGCCTTGAATTCCGCAAGGATTGCCGCGCCCATCTCGATGGTGCCGACCTGCTTGCAGCCGTCGGCCATGATGTCGCCGGTGCGGATGCCCTTGTCGAGAACGTTGGCGATCGCTTTTTCGAGGTTGTCGGCTTCAGTGACCATGTTGAAGGAGTAACGCAGGCACATGGCAAAGGAGGCGATCATGGCGATCGGGTTGGCGATGCCCTTGCCGGCAATGTCAGGGGCCGAGCCATGAACCGGCTCGTAAAGCGCCTTGCGCTTGCCGGTCTTGCCATCAGGCGCGCCGAGCGAAGCCGACGGCAGCATGCCGAGCGAACCGGTCAGCATGGCGGCAACGTCGGAGAGCATGTCGCCGAACAGGTTGTCGGTGACGATGACGTCGAACTGCTTCGGCGCGCGGACGAGCTGCATGCCGCCGGCATCGGCCAGCATATGGTCGAGCTGGACGTCGGAATATTTTTCCTTGTGTGTCGCCGTCACGACCTGGTTCCAGAGCACGCCAGACTTCATTACGTTGCGCTTTTCCATGGAGCAGACGCGGTTCTGGCGGGTACGGGCCATTTCGAAGGCGACGCCGGCAATGCGTTCGATTTCGTAGGTGTCGTAGACCTGCGTATCGATGCCGCGCTTCTGGCCGTTACCGAGATCGATGATCTCCTTCGGCTCACCGAAATAGACGCCGCCTGTCAGTTCGCGAATGATGAGGATATCGAGGCCTTCGACCAGTTCCGGCTTCAGCGAGGAGGCGGAAGCGAGTGCCGGATAGCAGATCGCCGGGCGAAGGTTTGCGAAGAGTTCCAGATCCTTGCGCAGGCGCAACAGGCCAGCTTCCGGGCGAACTTCGTAGGGAACAGCATCCCATTTCGGGCCGCCGACGGCACCGAACAGAACGGCATCGGCGGCGAGCGCCTTCTGCATGTCGGCTTCCGAGATTGCCTGGCCATGTGCGTCATAGGCCGAGCCGCCGACGAGGCCTTCGTCGGTCACGAAACCTGATTTCATCTCCTCGTTCATGTAGGCGATGATCTTGCGGACTTCGCCCATGGCTTCAGGACCAATGCCGTCGCCCGGCAGCAGGAAGAGATTGCGCGCTGTCATGAAACCCTCCGAAGGAAAAACAAGCTGCGGCTTCTTAGACCCCGGAAATCGGCATTTCAAGCAAGAGAGAGGCCGAATCGGTACGCTTTGCCGCGCTATCGGCCGGCAGCGAAGTGTTGACCCCTGCTTGTCTCCGCGCCAAGAAGACCGTCAGGTTTCAAGAAATGGAATTCAGAATGTCCCCGTCCCCATTGCATCTCAACACCCCTCTCCTGCGTAGCGCCGCCGATTACAGCGCCAGCGGCAAGCCGCTATGGCTGAAGCTCGATGCCTTGCAGCCATCCGGAAGCTTCAAGATGCGCGGCGTCAGCAGGCTCTGCCAGCATGAGGTGGAGAATGGGGCAAAGGAAATCTTCTGCGCATCGGGCGGCAATGCCGGGATCGCGGCGGCCTTTGCCGGGCGTGCGCTTGGCGTGCCCGTGACCATCGTCGTGCCGGAGACGACATCGGCGGAGGTTCGGCAGTTGATCGAAGCGGCCGGGGCTTCCGTTCTGGTTCACGGCTCCGTCTTCGATGAGGCGAACGCCTATGCGATCAAACTCTCCGAAGCCCGGAATGCCGCCTATGTTCATCCCTTCGACCATCCGTTGCTCTGGGAAGGGCATGGAACGCTGATCGATGAGGTTGTGGCTTCAGGCGCAAAATTCGACTGCGTCGTCGTCAGCGTCGGCGGCGGCGGCCTGCTTGCCGGTATCGTTGCCGGGTTGAAGCGCAATGGTCTTGATAATGTGCCTGTGATTGCCGTCGAGACCGAAGGAGCTGCCTCCTTCCATGAGGCGCTGAAGGCGAAGGAGCGCATCACCCTGTCTGCCATCACCTCGATCGCCAATTCGCTCGGTGCGCGGCAGGTGGCGCAGCATGTCTTCGATCTGCCCAGTCATCATCCGATCGAAAGCGTGACGGTGACCGATGCGCAAGCGGTGGCCGCCTGCCTGAAATTTGCGGATGCTCACCGCATTCTCGTCGAGCCCGCCTGCGGGGCCGCACTTGCGGTCGCTGATGTCCATGCCGGTCTGCTGTCGCGCTTCGAAAACCCGCTGATCGAAGTCTGCGGCGGTATCGGCGTTTCGCTCGACAAGCTCAAGGTCTGGAAAGAGCGGTTTCTCTAAATCACAATGAAAAAAGCCGGGCGAGAGCCCGGCTTTTTTGTCTGTCGTTTCCGATGCCTCAGGCAGCCCAGGGGCGCGAAGCGCTGTTCTGCTTTTCGAAGCTGTCTATTGCCTTGCTCTTTTCCATCGTCAGGCCGATATCGTCGAGGCCGTTCAGCAGGCAGTGGCGCTTGAACGCGTCGAGATCGAACTTGATCGAGCCGCCATCCGGGCCGGTGATCTCGAGATTTTCCAGATCGACGGTCAGAATGGCGTTGGAGCCGCGCGACGCGTCGTCCATCAGCTTGTCGAGGTCTGCCTGGCTGACCTTGATCGGCAGGATGCCGTTCTTGAAGCAGTTGTTGTAGAAAATGTCGGCGAAGCTGGTGGAGATGACGCAGCGGATGCCGAAGTCGAGCAGCGCCCACGGGGCGTGTTCGCGCGAAGAGCCGCAGCCGAAATTATCGCCGGCAACCAGGATCTTGGCATCGCGGTAAGCGGCCTTGTTGAGCACGAAATCGGCATTTTCCGAGCCGTCTTCGTTGTAGCGGGCTTCGGCGAAGAGGCCCTTGCCAAGGCCGGTGCGCTTGATGGTCTTCAGATAGTCCTTCGGGATGATCATGTCCGTGTCGATGTTGACGACGGGCAGGGGCGCGGCAACGCCGGTGAGCTTCACGAATTTATCCATGACCTAGGCTCCAAATTCAGCGGATGTACTTTCGTTGATCAGCATCTAGTCCAGTTTTTTGCCGAAATGAAGGAGAATCTTTCCAAAGTGGCGGCTGCGCGGCGTTTCGCGCAGCCTGCCGGGTCGCTTGGGCGGCTATTTCGATGCCTCGTTCAGACCCCAGATGACGCCGAAAGGATCGCGCAACTGGCCGTAGCGGTCGCCCCAGAACATCAGCTCGATGGGCATGATGACTTCGGCGCCGGCAGCAACCGCGCGGTTCCACCAGGCATCGATATCGTCTATAACAAGCTGGATGGCGAAGCCTTCATGACCTTTGAAGGGATGGCCATATTCGGGATAGGCATCCGACAGCATCAGCGAGCTGCCGTTGATGTAGAGATGCACATGCATCGTCCGGCCCTTCTCGTCGGCCGGAACGACATAGGCTTCTTCGGCGCCGAATGCCTTCTTGTAAAATTCCGCAGCCTTGAGAGCGCCATCCACAGTCAGATAGGGCAGCAGGCCATTCTTGACCGGCGGCATCTTGGCGGGTGCGTTTTCCGTCGTGCTCATTCTTTCCTCCGTCTCCTGATTTTGAAGGTCCGGCATCGTAGCCGTCCGTCTCAAGGACGTAGAGATCAAATGCGCGCCGACAGCGCCCTAAAGAATTTTTCGTGAAGGGCTTGGCTGGCTCTGAAATCAGAGATCGATGATCGTACCGCGGCCATCGTTCCAGATGCGCATTTCGCGCTGCTGGGTTTGGGCCTTGGCGCGCACCGGAGCCGGTTTCATCTTCAGCGACATTGCGCGGCCAACCATCAGCACGGTCAGGATGCCGCCGACGGCGAGCGTGACCGAGAAGGTGAACAGCGCCAGCGCCACGAATACGGTGACGCCTGCCAGCATGAGGAAGATGGAACGGATATTCTGCATAATTCTAGACCTCTCTTCGAAAGGAATGTGGTCCTTGATTTCCCTCCTTGCAAGGCAAGCATGGCTTTTTGTTGTCTTGTCAGCCTTCACAAAGCTTGGCACACATTCGTGATGAGCCGAAACTCCCCTGCCCGTTCCTTTACTCTCCGCCGTTCTGTGCTGAGCGTTCCCGCGATCAATGCCCGCGCGCTGGAGAAGACCCATGTGCTGGATTGCGATGCCGTGATCTTCGATCTGGAGGATTCGGTTGCACCGGAAAAGAAGGATGAGGCGCGGCAAAACCTGAAGGCTTTCTTTGCTGGCCCAGCGCTCGAAGGCAAAGAGAGGATCATCCGCATCAATGCTCTCTCTTCCGGCTTCAGCCCTGCCGATATGGAGCTGGTGCGCGCCCTGGAGCCGGATGCGGTGCTTCTGCCGAAGGTCAGCGAGCCGCAGGATGTCATGGCGATCAGTGACATGCTTGGCGATGCCGACGCGCCTGATACGCTCCGGATCTGGGCGATGATCGAGACGCCGCGGGGTATTCTGAACAGCGCGGCGATCGCCGAATTCGGGCGCACCGCTGGCTCGAGGCTCGATTGCTTCGTCGTCGGTCTCAACGACCTGCGCAAGGAAACCGGCGTGTTGCCGCAGCCGGGTCGGACCTATCTGGTGCCGTGGCTGATGCAGGTGATCCTCGCTGTGCGGGCTTACGGCCTCGATGCGATCGACAGCGTTTTCAACGATTTCAAGGATGCGGATGCCTTCGAGGCCGAATGCGCGCAAGCACGCGCCATGGGCTTCGACGGCAAGATGCTGATCCATCCGGCGCAGATCGATGCCACCAACCGGCATTTTGCGCCCGGCGAGGCGTCGATCCGAGAAGCCCGGGAGATCATTGCCGCCTTTGCCGATCCTGCGACGGATGGCCTCAACGTCATCAATTCAAACGGCCGGATGATCGAGCGTCTGCATCTTGTCCAGGCGGAAAGTCTGGTTCATAAATCCCGCCTCATTGCTGAACGGAAATCATGACATGAAGCTTTACCGCCTTTTGACCGGCCAGGACGATGCCGCCTTCTGCCACCGCGTCACCGATGCTCTCAACAAGGGCTGGTCGCTGCAGGGCTCTCCCTCGGTCACCTTCAACGCCGAGACCAAGCAGGTCATCGCCGCCCAGGCGATCGTCAAGGACGTCGAAGGCAAGGACTACCACCCGGATATGAAGCTCTCCGAGCAGTAATATCTATCGGTCGGCTGCCTCTTCGGCGCTTTCTTCGATCCGCTCCATGTCGTCATCGCTAAGGCCGAAGTGGTGGCCGATTTCATGAATGAGGACGTGGGTGATGATATCGCCGAGCGTTTCGTCGTTCTCGGCCCAGTAATCGAGGATCGGACGGCGGTAGAGGCGGATGCGGTTCGGCAGTTCGCCGGTTTCCATCGTGAACCGTTCCGAAATGCCCCGGCCCTCGAAAAGGCCGAGCAGATCGAAAGGCGTTTCGAGCGCCATATCCTCGAAAACGTCGTCATCGGGAAAATCTTCGATCTCGATCGTCAGATTGGCGGTCAGAGAACGAAATTCGTCCGGCAGGTGGCTGTAGGCCTCCATTGCCAGTGATTCAAATGAGCTGAGCGTTGGGGCATGGCGATCACGCCAATCCTCGCTCTGGTCTATGCGGGCCATCAAAAACCCCTTTCTTTGCCGCCCATATAGAACCTTTGCGAAGGATTTTCGAGTGTGGAATCAATGGCAGGAATAAATTCACATCAAATGGCTGTTGACTCTTCCTGGCAGCTCTGGAATCCACAAGAACATAACAGGAACAATTCTGACTTGGAGTGAACGTCATGGCACAGACGGCCGTGACGCGCGAGCGGCTTTTTGCGCTCCGCGAAACCATTGCGAAGCTTGAGGGCAAACCGGTTCCGGCGCTGGCGGCAGCAGAGCAGGAAGCGTTGGGCGCCGGAAATGCGGCACGAAAGAGGGGGAAGGCACCACAATTCTCCTTCGGCGTTCCGCAGCTGGACGAAGCCCTCGAAGGCGGCTTGCCGCTCGATGCCTTGATTGAAATCCGTACCCGGATGTTTCGTGATGCGGGCGTTAGCAGCGGCTTTGCTCTGGCGCTTGCGGCAGCGCTGCAGCACAAGGCCGAGGAAAAAAATCCCGTTCTCTGGATCGCCGACAAGGTCGGATCGATCGAGGCCGGTGTGCCCTATGCGGTAGGGCTCAAGGATTTCGGATTGCGGCCGGAGCTCTTTCTGCATGCAAGTCCGCGCAAGCTGGAGGATGCGCTCTGGCTTGCGGAGACGGCGCTGGAAAGCGGTGCTTTCATCACGACGATCCTGGAAATTCGCGGCAATCCGAAATCCTTCGGCCTTGCCGAGAGCCGGCGCTTTCATCTCAGGGCAAAATCGGCTGGCCGCTCTCTGCTGCTGCTGCGGCAATCAGGGGAAGAAGAGGCAAGCAGCGCCCATGTCCGCTTTCTTGCCGAGCCTGCGCCCGCGCGGGAACGGCCTCTGCCGGATGGTTCGATGCTGGGCGGCAGCATCGGCAATCCGGTTTTTCATCTCACCCTGGAGAAGAGCCGCAATCCGGCCCCCCTCTCCCTCTTCCTGGAGTGGAACCCCCATGACCGCCAGTTTCTCACCGTCGAACAATCAGCCGTCACTCGCTTTCCAAGCGAGCTCGCAGCGCATTCTGGCGCTGCATTTTCCGCATCTCTCCACGGACAGGATCGCCCGCAAGAGATGGGGTCTCTCGTGGCGTTCGAAAGGGCGTCCTGACGCGGCACCGATCGTCTGCTCGGGCCGGTCCGACAATACGATGCGGCTGACGGCACTCGACGAAAAGGCGGAGAAACTCGGCCTCAGGAAAGGGCTTGGCGTTGCCGAAGCCCGCGCCATTCACCCGGTCATCGACGTCATCGAGGAGGACGCTGCTGCCGACCGGCGCTTGCTGGATGCGATCGCCGACTGGTGCGACCGCTACACGCCGCTGGTCGCCCTCGACGGCAAGGACGGGCTGTTTCTCGATATTACCGGCTGCTCTCATCTTTTCGGCGGCGAAAGAGCGATGCTAAAAGATATCCTCTTGCGGCTCCATCAAATGGGCCTGGACGTGGGTGGTGCGATTTCCTCGTCGCCCGGGCTATCCTGGGCCGTCAGCCGTTTTGGCGAAGGCGGGGTGATTGCCGAGGATGAGGCGGGTGCTGTTCTCGAACCTCTGCCGGTCACCGCGCTCCGCCTCGATGCGCCTGTCGTTGCAGCCCTTCAGAAACTCGGTCTCCGCTATATCGGCGATCTCATGCAGGCGCCACGCGCGCCGCTCACCCGCCGCTTCGGCGCACTTGTTCTTTTGCGGCTTGATCAGGCGCTGGGCCTGGATGAGGAGCCCGTTTCTCCCCGCCTGCCTATTGCCAGCCTTTCGGCGGAGCGGCGGCTTGCCGAGGCGATTACGGCCGAAGAGGACATTCTTCTTCTTGCAGGTCAGGTTGCGCATGCGTTGCAGCCTTCGCTTGAGACGCAAGGCATCGGCGGAAGGGTCTTCGAACTGGTGCTGTTCCGGGTGGATGGCTGCGTCTTTCGAATTTCTGCCGGTACCTCCCGGCCGTTGCGTGATCCGCAGCGCATTGCCAGCCTGTTCTGCGAGCGGCTGACAGCAATTCACGATGATCTCGATGCCGGCTATGGTTTTGAGATCCTGCGGATCAATGTTCTCAGGCATGAAAACTTCCAAAACGAACAGGATGATTTCGAGGGAGAACGGCAGACGGCGATCTCGCTTGCCGGGTTCGTGGACAAGGTTTCGGCCCGTCTTGGCGAGGAATGCCTGACCCGTTTCGAACAGCGTGAAAGTCATGTTCCGGAACGTGCGATCTTTGCCGTTCCGGCGATCGAGACCTTGAACAAATCGCCCCGGGAGCCGGCCGCTCCGATGGCAAGGGGCGAAAGACCCGTTCGCCTGCTTGCCATGCCTGAACCGATGGAGGCCTTTGCTGCCGAGGTGCCTGACGGAGCTCCGGCGTATTTTCGCTGGCGGCGTATCCGGCACCGCATCCTGAAAAGCGAAGGTCCGGAGCGGATCGCCATGGAATGGTGGATCGATGGTGTGGATGCCAAGGAGCGTGACTATTTCAGTGTCGAGGACGAGCAAGGCTATCGCTTCTGGATCTATCGCGAAGGTCACTACGGGCCGGATATGCCGCAATGGTTCATGCATGGAGTTTTCGCATGACACCGGCCTTTTTCGAAATCGGCGCGAGAACGAACTTCTCCTTCCTGGAAGGGGCTTCCAGGCCCGAGGAGATCGTCACTCAGGCGGCCATTCTCGGCCTTTCCGGCATCGGGATCGCTGACCGGAATTCAGTCGCCGGTGTCGTGCGCGCCTATGCCCAGACGAAGGCTTTCCGCGGAAAGTATGAGCGGAAGCTGACCGGCAAGCTGGAAAAGGATGAGAAGGCGGAAGACATTTTGCAGCCCGTTCCGTTCCAGCCAGGCGCTCGTCTGGTCTTTTGTGATCAGACGCCTGACATCCTGGCCTATCCCAAGAACCGGCAGGGCTGGGCGCATCTCTGCCGGCTTCTGAGCGCCGGAAACCTGAAGGACGGCGCGGTCAAAGGGACGTGTCTGCTGGAGGAGGCGGATATGATGGAATGGGGTGACTGCATGATGCTGGCTGCCGTTCCTTCCCTGGCCATTCTCAATGCTTCTGCCCGCAGGGATCAGTTTTCGGATTGCCTTGGACGCCTGAAGGAACGGTTTGGTGCAAATCTGTTTCTGGCCCTGACCCCTGCCTATAACGGCCATGATGCGCTGACATTTGCAACCTTCTCGAATGTCGCGGCGGAAAACCGTGTCCCGTTGATCGCAACCAATCAGCCTCTCTATCACGACAGAACCCGCAGGCCCCTGTCCGATGTCGTGACGGCCATTCGCGAGCACGTGGCGATCCCCAAGGCTGGCTTTCTTCTGGCTCCGAACGCCGAGCGTTATCTCAAAGACAACAGGGAGATGTCGCGGCTCTTCAGAAACTATCCCGAGGCGATCGAGAATACCGGAAGGTTTTTTGCGGACCTGGAATTTTCCCTGGACGAGATCAGCCATAACTATCCGGCAGAAAATGCGCCTGGGGAAACGGCATATGAGACGCTGGACCGGCTGACGCGGGCGGGCGCGATCAAGCGGTATCATCCAGAAGCGGTGCCGGAAAAAATCCAGGAACAGATCGACTACGAGCTCGATCTGGTCAGACAGAAAGACTATGCGGCCTACTTTCTGACGGTTCACAGGATCGTTCATTACGCACGCTACCAGAGGAATATCCTCTGCCAGGGACGAGGCTCGGCGGCCAATTCGGTCATCTGCTATTGCCTGGAGATCACCGAAGTCGATCCTAAAAAAAGCACCCTGCTCTTCGACCGGTTCATCTCCATGGATCGCGACGAGCCACCGGATATCGATGTCGACTTCGAGCATGACAGGCGCGAAGAGGTCATCCAGTTCATCTACGAGGCCTATGGACGAAACCATGCCGGGTTGACGGCGGGGGTGACCACCTACCGGACGCGCTCGGCAGGGCGCGAAGTGGCGAAGGCTTTCGGGCTTTCCGAAGACGTACAGTCTGCAATTGGTAGCCTGGTCTGGGGATGGTCGGACGATAGCCTCTCCGAGCGCGAGGCGAAGGCTGCCGGTCTCGACATGTTCGATCCGATGACCCGGAATGTGCTACAGTATGCCTCCGAGCTTCTGTCCTTTCCGCGGCACCTGACCCAGCATGTCGGCGGCTTCGTCATCACGCGTGACCGGCTCGACGAAATCGTGCCGATCATGAAAACGGCGATGCCCGGCCGCTACATGATCGAGTGGGACAAGGATGACCTCGACAATGTCCGGATACTGAAAGTGGATGTCTTGGCGCTCGGCATGCTGACCTGCCTGCGCAAGGCTTTCACGCTTCTTGAGGATCACTATGAGGTCAGGAAGACCCTTGCCGATCTCGGCAACAGGGAACATGGCGATGAGGGCAGGCCCGTCTATGAGATGATGTGCCGGGCCGATACGATCGGTGTCTTCCAGATCGAGAGCCGGGCACAGATGAGCATGCTGCCACGGCTGAGGCCAGACCGGTTCTATGATCTCGTCATCGAAGTGGCGATCGTCCGGCCGGGGCCGATCCAGGGCAATATGGTGCATCCCTATCTCAAGCGGCGCGAGCAGTTCAAAAGCGGCGTCAAGATCGAGTATCCAAGCGAAGAGCTGAAACCGGTGCTGGAGAGAACGCTCGGCGTTCCGCTGTTTCAGGAACAGGCGATGCAGATCGCCATCACTGCGGCGGGCTTCAAACCGGCTGAAGCAGACAAGCTGCGGCGAGCCATGGCGACGTTCAAAAGGACCGGCACAATCGGAGGGTTCGAGAGCCGGTTCATCGATGGAATGGTTGCCAAGACTTATCCCAAGGAATTTGCAGAGCAGTGCTTCAACCAGATCAAGGGTTTTGGGGAGTACGGCTTCCCCGAAAGCCATGCGGCGTCCTTTGCCCTGCTCGTTTACGCCTCCTCGTGGATGAAGGCTTACTATCCTGACGTTTTCTGCGCGGCGATGCTGAACTCTCAGCCGATGGGGTTCTATGCACCGGCACAGCTGGTGCGCGATGCGCGGGAGCATGGTGTCGAGATCCGCGAAGCCGATATCAATCGCTCGGATTGGGATTGTCTCTTGGAGGAGGCGGTTTTTGACCGGCGGCGAATCGATTTTCGTCATGCCGAGATGCGCAGCGTCATTCGATCCAAGCGGGCCGTCCGCCTCGGATTCCGGCAGATAAAAGGCCTTTCTGAAGATACGATGCGGAGACTGGTGGCGCAGCGTGGCGGGGGCTATCGTTCGATCCACGATCTCTGGCGGCGATCGGGCCTGAAGAAAACCGATATCGAGCGGCTTGCCGATGCCGATGCCTTCGGATCCATCGGACTTTCGCGGCGTGAGGCGCTCTGGGCTGTTCGGGCTCTGGATGCGCAGAGCGCAGCAGAGAGGTTGCCGCTGTTCGAGCGCGCTGCTGAAGATGATCTTCAGATCGAGCCGGAGACAAACCTGCCTGAAATGCTGCCTGGCGAGCAGGTCATCGAGGATTACCGCTATCTGTCCCTGTCGCTGAAGGCGCATCCGGTCTCGTTCCTGCGCGAGGAGTTCCGCAAGGCAGGCATCTGGCGCAATGTCGACCTGCTGCAGGTCGAGAATGGCAGGCGGGTGACGATTGCCGGCCTCGTCCTTGTCCGTCAGCGTCCGGGCTCTGCCAAGGGCGTCGTCTTCATGACGCTGGAGGATGAGACAGGGGTGGCCAATGCCATCGTCTGGCCAGCGGTTTTCGAGAAGTATCGTGCCATCGTCATGGGTGCGCGGCTGGTAAAAATCCGCGGGAAGCTGCAGAGCCAGAGCGGTGTCATCCATACCGTGGTCGAGCATATCGAGGACATGACGCCGGCTCTCGGTATTCTGCAGCAGGAAGCGCGGCGTTTTGGCGCCAGCGACCGCTCGGATGAAGCGTTACGGCCCACTGTCGATCAGCGGCAGAAGAAGATCATGACAAATCTCGAACGGGCGGCCTTGGAAAAACGGATGCTCGACCGGACGCGGGAGCCAGCCACCGGAGAAACTGCAAAAGTGATGCCGCGGGGCCGCAATTTCCATTGAAGCCGGAAAATCCTGCAAGAACAAATCGATATGCCGGAGCGCCGCCTTTCGCTCACGCCGATGCGACATTTTGGGTCTTCGACGAAGGTTTATGGGTCTCGATTTTTTCTTGACAGCCACCATCTTCTTTAGCAGAAAACACGATAGTGAATGTCATGTTTGGAATGATGACGTGCTCGTCTGCAGCTGCAATTACATAACCGACAAAGAAATCCGGGACGTTATCAACAGCCTTCTCGATGAGGACTGTTGGCAGCTTATCGTGCCTGCGAAAGTCTATCACGCCATGGAGAAGCGCGGTCGTTGCTGCGGCTGTTTTCCCAACGTCGTTGATATCATCATCCAGACCACCGAGGACTATCACGCCCGTCGCCACTCGACGGAAGACGAAATATTTGATTTCATGTCCCGCCTGAAGAATTTCCATGAAGAAAACAGGAGAGCGGACATTGAAAGGCGACAAAAAAGTCATCGAGCGGCTTAACGAGGCACTGTTCCTCGAACTCGGTGCAGTCAACCAGTATTGGGTTCACTACCGCCTTCTCGAAGATTGGGGCTACACCAAGCTTGCCAAGAAGGAACGGGCCGAATCCATCGAAGAGATGCATCACGCCGACCGTCTCGTCGCACGTATCATCTTTCTCGAAGGCCATCCCAACCTCCAGACACTGGCGCCGCTTCGCATCGGCCAGAATGTCAAGGAAGTGCTGGAAGCCGATCTTGCCGGCGAATATGACGCCCGCACGGCCTACAAGAAATCCCGCGACATCTGTCATGACGCCGGCGACTACGTCTCCATGAAGCTGTTCGAAGAGCTGCTGATGGACGAGGAAGGTCATATCGATTTCCTCGAAACCCAGCTCGAACTGCTCGGAAAGATCGGCGAAGCCAAGTATGGCCAGCTGAACGCCGATTCTGCCAACGACGCGGAAGGCCACTGAGCCCCGAAACGGCCGCGAAAGCGGTTGTCAGATAATGACAAGCCTCGCCAGTTTTTGGCGGGGTTTCCTACCTTTGGGCTAGGATACTCATAGGCTTTGCGGGAGCCGTAATGGCTTTCCGAGATTGCAGGCGCCTTCACGCTTCCACGCCGCTGCGATCTTGGCGATGAGCGCGGTGTGTCGCACCGCTGCCGGCACAGGCGAATCCTCCTGAGAAGCATTGCGCGGCCTGTGCTCCCTATTACGCGACCAATCCTGCCAGATGCGAGAATTCGGCTACGACCCGTTCGCAGCCTTGCGCTTGAAGGCCCGATCAGATCCGGCAGGCCGGTCATCGGCTTTCATTCCCCGGCATCGAATTCCGCCTCATGGCACCCGCCGGCGGCTCGATGGGGATTTCTTTGTCTTCACCTTCGACGCGGAAGGCAAGCCAGCGCTGCGTCTGGCCGCGAAACTTGCCTTTTCAGACCGTGTCGATAAGGCTGCCGCGGCAGGTCGTTTCAAGCCTTCTTCGGCGCCGTGCGATCCTCGCAATGAGCGCGGTGGATTGCACCCTGCCCAGAACAAGCGAATTCACCTGAAAGGCATTGCGCGGCATGCGCCGCCTATTCCGCGGCCTTCAATCCTGCGAGATGCGAGAATTCGGCAACGACCTGTTCATAGACCTTACGCTTGAAGGTCACGATCAGATCCGGCAGGTCGGCCATCGGCTTCCATTCCCAGTCATCGAATTCCGGCTCATGGCCGCCCGGCGGCGGGTTGATGGCGATTTCGCTGTCGTCGCCTCCGAAGCGGAAGGCGAACCAGCGCTGGGTCTGGCCGCGAAACTTGCCCTTCAGGCCGATGCCGATCAGGTGCGGCGGCAGGTCGTAATTAATCCAATCCTTCGCCTCGCCGAGCAGGGAGACGGTTTTCATACCGGTCTCTTCATAGAGCTCGCGATAGGCAGCCTCCAGCGGGTCCTCGCCCTTGTCGATGCCGCCCTGCGGCATCTGCCAGAGCTGCGCCGAGCCATCATATTCTGAATTGGCGATTGGAATGCGCCGCCCGGCCCAAACCAAGCCCTCGCGATTGAGGATCATCACGCCCACGCAGGGGCGGTAGGGCAGGTCGTCTGCGGTGATCGGCGCCTTGGTCATCGGTTTCCTCAGGGCTTTTTCGGGTCGTTTGCCAGCGCGGCGACACCGACGATCTCGATGCCGCGCATGGCGGCTTCTTCGCTCCACTTGGAGATGGCGTCAATGCTCTCGTCGAAGGCAGAGGCAACGCCGATCGCCTGGCCATTGCGCTTGGCGATGCGTTCGAGCTCGTCAAGTTTCTGCATGATGGCGTTGACATCGAGCTGGCCGTCAAGCTGCAGATCGGCAAATGCATAGGGGAGCTCGGTTCCCCTGGCGACGGCTTCGGTCTTCGATTGCGCTGAGGAACCGTCATCGAGGAACAGCAGGCCGCGCTTGCCGATATCACGCATCACGGGCTCCATCGCATCCGGATTGGAGAGGAAACGACCGCCCTGATAATTCATGATGCCGGTGTAATTGGTGATCTCCCCCATGGCGCGATGTAGGTTCTCGACATTCTTGGCTGGCGATTTCGACGTCAGCAGCGTTTCCGGGCCGGGATCGTTCGCCGGGTAATCAAATGGTTCTAGCGGCACCTGCATGAGGATTTCGTGCCCACCTCGCCGTGCGTCCTGCATCCAGCGCTGCAGGCTGTTGCCGCTGGCTGCGAAGGCGAAGGTGATTTCCTCGGGGAGTTCCTTGATGGCGCGCTGCGTGCCCGTCTGGCTGAGACCGAGGCCGCTGACCACAATGGCAATCCGAGTGCCGCGGGCGCCGGACCAGGGCCGCGCATACTGATCCATCGGCCTGCGGCCATCGGGGCCGACGATGGGCAGACGGCCGAAGGGCGAGTCTTCCAGAAGGCTGTCATTCGGCATGGCGGCCATACGCGGATCCTGACCGACCTGGGTCGCGTCGATCAGAGCCGGGCCGTCGCCGTCACGCGGGCGTGGGCTGTATTTGGTGACGACAGAGCCGTCACCTGTCACCATCTTCTCGACATTGGCGCCGGATTGAGGATCGGAACGCGTCATGCCGTTGGCGGTCGATTGATCCGGTGTCGCTGGTGTCGGGACCGCATCTGTGGCGGGTGAAGCCGCTTCCGTTTCGGGCGCAGGTTTCGGCCGTTGCAGGCCGTCATCGCGCATTGCCGTATAGAGAGAAAAGCCGCCGATGCCGATCAGGCAAAGGCTGGCGGCGATCCGGCCGATCCGCAGGATACCCGGCCGCTTCGGGCCAGGTTTACGGTTCTGGCCGAGTGGTGCATGCAAATCCGTTCCCAATTTCCTCGCCCGCCCCAAAACCGGGAAACAGTCAGAATCATCAGGCCGGATGTTACTCCGGCCTGATGCATTTTCTCAATTACTTTGCGGAAACCGCCTTGTCCGGGTTCGGCGGGAAGGCCGGATCGGTCTTCTTGCCGCGCAGCAGATCAAGTGCGTAGTTCAGCTGGACGTCGTCCTTCGGATCCGGCGGCACGTAGGCGACCGAGCCCGAGCCTTCATCCGTCTCGCTCTGGCCCTTGATGTGGCCGCGCAGGCTGGATTCGCCCTCGGTAACCATCTTGCCCTTCAGATCATCAGGCAGCGGCTCTTCGACCTTGATATCAGGCGTGATGCCGGTGCCCTGAATCGAGCGGCCCGACGGCGTATAGTAGAGCGCCGTCGTCAGACGCAGCGCGCCGTTTTCGCCCAGCGGGATGATCGTCTGGACGGAACCCTTGCCGAAGGAGCGGGTGCCAAGGATGGTCGCGCGGCGCAGATCCTGCAGGGCGCCGGCTACGATTTCCGAAGCCGAGGCCGAACCGCCGTTGATCAGCACGACAACCGGCTTGCCATCCGTCAGATCGCCCGGGCCGGCATTGAAGCGGCGGGTTTCATCCGGATTGCGGCCGCGGGTGGACACCACCTCGCCGCGCTGCAGCAGGGCGTCCGATACCTTGATCGCCTGATCGAGCAGACCGCCCGGGTTAAGACGCAGGTCGAGGACATAACCCTTGAGCTTGTCGGCAGGAACGGTTTCCTTGATCTTGGTGATCGCCTTCTCGAGATCCGGATAGGTCTTCTCGGTGAAGGAAATGATGCGCAGATAGCCAACATCATCCTCGACGCGGGACTTCACGGCCTGGACGGCAACGACATCGCGAACGATCGTCAGTTCGATCGGCTTGTCGGCGCCCTTTCGGATCAGCGTCAGCTTGATCGGGGTGTTGATGGCGCCGCGCATCTTCTCGACGGCGTCCTCGAGCTTGAGGCCTCGAACGGACTGGCCATCGATCTCGGAAATATAGTCACCGGCGAGAACGCCGGCCTTGGCCGCAGGCGTATCGTCGATCGGGGTGATGACCTTGACGAGCTCGTCTTCCATCGTCACTTCGATGCCGAGGCCGCCGAACTCACCCTTCGTCTGGGTGCTCATATCTTCGGCGTCCTTGGCATTCATGTAGCTGGAATGCGGGTCGAGCGAGGAGAGCATGCCGTTGATGGCATTTTCGATCAGCTTGTCTTCAGCCGGCGGCGTCACGTACTGGGCGCGGACACGTTCGAAGACATCGCCGAAGACCGAGAGCTCCTTGTAGGTGGAAGCACCGGCCGCCTCGGCAGGCACGCCGGCCGAATAAATGACGCTCATCGCGGTCGCACCCATCAATGCGCCGACCAGAACAAGAGAAGCCCTACGAATCATTGCGTGCCTTTCCAGTGTCTTTGGCGGTCCACCACGGCCGGGAATCGACCGGTTTACCGTCCTTTCGAAATTCAATGTAAAGCGTTGGCCGGTTTGTTTCCAGCGCCAATGCTGTCGCGCTTGCCACTCTTTTCGCGCCCATTGCCGCAAGCGGCTCACCGGCAAAAACGAACTTGCCCTGGCGGGTGCTGATCGTGTCCATGCCGGATAGAACGAGGTGGTATCCGTCGCCTGTATCGAGAATGATCATCTGGCCGTAACTGCGGAAAGCGCCGGCAAAAACCACCAGTCCGTCGGCAGGTGCGGTGACCACCGAGTCCGGATTGGTCGCCAGCGTCATGCCCATCGCCTCGTGGCCGGTGCCGTCGGCATCGCCGAACTGACGCAGAATATCGCCCGCCACGGGCAGCTCCAATTTCGCCTTCAATTCTCCGAACGGATATGCGGGCGCAATGCGGTTTTTATCGGGCACTCCGCTGTCTGCCAGGGCCTTCGCCTGGGCCCGCTGCTCGTCGGTCAGGAGCTTGCGATTTTCCTCTTCGCGCCGTGCCGCTTGGGCAGCTTCGCGCACGGAAGAGATTTCCGATTCCATCGAGGCGACGAGGCCTTCCAGCGTCGTCGCCTTTCCTGCCAACTCCTCCGAGCGCCTCTTTTCGGCGTCGAGTTCGGCAGCGCTGCTGCGGCTGTGCTTGTCGTTTTCTGCGAGCAGGAGATCCATACGGCGCTCCTCTTCGATGCTGTTGGTCATCGTCGCCGTCAGACCGGCACGCTCCTTGGCGCTTGCGGTCTGCAGGGCTGCGAGATTGTTGAGATCGGCCGTCAACCTATCGGTTTCCTTGCGCATTCCCGGCACGACAGCACCGAGCAGGATGGCGCTGCGAACCGAAGCGAGGGCGTCGTCGGGAGTGACCAGCAGCGCCGGTGGCGGATTGCGGCCCATGCGCTGGAGGGCTGCCAGTACTTCCGCAAGCAGTCCGCGGCGGTCGTGCAGCGAGCGGCGGATGCCGTCTTCCTTGACGCCCAGATCGGCGAGCTTCTTCTCGCTGTTGAGGATCTGCTTTTCCAGCATCTTGCGGCGGGCGGCGGAATCGATCAGTGCCTGACGGATGCTCGAACTGCTCTTGTCGAGATCGGCGATGCTCTTCTCAAGCTCGTTCACTTTATCTGACGAAAGATTGATCGTCTTCGATAGCGCATCGAGCTCTGCGCGCGTCTCATCGCGCTTCCTCGCCAGCTCGGCGGCGGGGTCCGGCGGTGGCGTGACGGCCTGCGGAGACGGTGCTGCGGCATCGGGGGCGGCGTCCTGCGCATTCTGGGCGGGGGCGTCCTGCGCCTGCGCCTCGATCAACGAGCCGGAAGGTGGATTTGCCGCAACAATGCCGGCCGCAAGCAGAGGCAAAATCAGGCTCATTCGCTTGCGGGCGCTTCTTGTCATGCGTTTTCGGGGCAACTCTCAAAATCGCGCGGAGACTAAGCTGATTTGGCGGCTTTGACCAGAAAGATCGGCGTGCCTGATAACACGGCTGCGTGACTCTCAGACGCGGTGATAGGGATGCCCGGAAAGAATGGTAACGGCGCGGTAGAGCTGCTCGGCGATCAGGGTGCGGACGATCTGGTGAGGCCATGTCATCTTGCCGAGACAGAGCGTCATGTCGGCCCTGTCGTAGAGCGCCGGATCCAGCCCGTCGGCGCCGCCGATGGCGATCGTCAGATCGCGTTTGCCATTGTCGCGATAGGTGCCGAGGGTGTTGGCGAAAGCCTCGCTGTCGAGCGCCTTGCCGCGCTCGTCGAGTAGAATGAGGATGCCGCCTTCGGGAAGGGTCTTCAAAAGCATCGCCGCCTCCTCGCGCTTGCGCGTTTCGGCATTTGAGGCGCGGCTTTCGGCCACTTCGGCAACACGGGAGAATTCGAGGCCGACCGCCGGGCCCGCCTTGGAAAAACGGTCGAAATAACGGGCCGCAAGATCCTTCTCCGGGCCGGATTTGAGCCGCCCCACGGCAAAAAGACCAATACGCATGTCACCCGCTCCTGTTCAGCATTCCGAAGAACGCAAAACCGGCCTGCTGGCCGGTGTCCAATGTTTCCGGCCTTGCTTGCATGCCGCGTCTCAGGCGCCGGTGAAGGCGTGGCGCCTGTTAGTGCAGCGTTTCCTCGTCCAGGTCCGGCGCAGCCCACATCTTTTCGATGTTGTAGAACTCGCGGATTTCGGGGCGGAAAACGTGCACGATGATATCGCCGGTGTCGATCAGGATCCAATCGCCTGCGTCCTGGCCTTCGACACGCGCGGCACCGAAGCCGTCGTCCTTGAGGTCGGAGAGGAGATGGTCTGCGATCGCCATGACATGACGGGTCGATCGCCCTGAGACAACGACCATATGGTCGCCCAGCGCAGATTTCCCAGCAATGTCGATGGTGACGATATCTTCAGCTTTCGAGTCCTCGAGGCTCACGAGGACGGCTTGCAGGGCGCGGGCAGCGGCATCGGCGCCACGTTCCGGGCTCTTCGGGATAACGGCGAGCGTTCTTCCCTTGGCGTGTACTGTTGTCAGTGCTTTCCCTTTCCTGGAATAACAGACATGCACATCAACTGATTTGGTCGTTCCAAATCATGGTTAAGATAGGCATCAAACAATTAATCTTTCAAGACACGGCCGTGGTTTCATGGCGCGAAGACTTGTCTGCGTGATCAACAATTATGACAGGCCGGTATTTCCGGCGGCTGTGTACAGCGGCCAAGGCCACGCGTAAAGTGCGGCGGTTCATTCGGAAAATACTGACTTCATGCCTGATCCCGCGAGACCCAATCTCATTCCAGTGCTGCGCATCAGCTTTCCGCACGAGGACCGGCTCGGGCGCGGCAAGATGGAGCTTCTTGAGCATATTCGCGAGACCGGTTCGATCTCGGCCGCCGGCCGGGCGATGGATATGTCCTACCGGCGCGCCTGGCTGCTGGTCAGCGACATGAACCGGATGTTCAAGCAGCCGGTGGTCGAATCGCAGCGCGGCGGGCAGAAGGGTGGCGGTGCTGCACTGACGCCGTTCGGAGAAGAGCTGCTCGCCCGTTTCCGCCGAATGGAAGAGACGGTTCGCGCGACGCTGGCGAGCGACCTTGCCTGGCTTGAGGGAAACCGCAGCCCCACCGACGGCGCAACGGAATGATCAGGGCTGCAGCGCAACCGTCTTGATCACGGCAAAAACAGACTTTCCGGGCGCCAGCGCGAGCTTTTCTACCGATAGCGCCGTGATGCGCGACAGGATGACATCGCCGCCGCAATCGACCTGAACCTCGACCGTGCCATCGTCGGCAGGCGCCAGTTCGCGGATGGTTCCGCCAATGATGTTGAGGGCGCTCAAGCCCTCGGGCTTCACCGTCGCCAGCATGACGTCGCGGGCGGGGATCAGGATGCGCACCCGCTTGCCCGGCTCGCCCGCGGCACCCGGTACCTGCAGCGCGCCTGTCTTCAGTGTCAGCGTCGCCAGCTGGTGTTTCGGGTCGACGCTTGCGACCGTCCCCTCCAGAAGCGCGCCGGCTTCCCGACGTCCCTCGTTTCCCGATGGCCGGCTCAGAATGTCGGCGGCGCTGCCGATCGCTTCCACCCTGCCGTCGCGCATGACGACGACCTGGTTCGCCAGGCGGGCGACTTCGGCGATCGAGTGGCTGACATAGACGATCGGGATCTGCGTCTCGTCGCGCAAACGCTCGAGGTAAGGCAAGATTTCGGCTTTGCGTGCTTCATCGAGCGCTGCCAACGGCTCGTCCATCAGAAGCAGGCGCGGGGAAGACAGCAGCGCCCGGCCGATTGCCACACGCTGCCTTTCGCCGCCGGAGAGTTTTGCCGGTGCGCGGGTCAGCAGAGGCTCGATCCCCAACATGTCGACGATGCGATCGAAGTTATCAGTGCGCCCGGCTTTCGGCGCGAACCAGCGGCCATAGGTGAGGTTGCTGCGGACGCTCAGATGCGGGAAAAGCCGCGCCTCCTGAAAGACATAGCCGAAGCGGCGGCGGTGGCGCGGAACGAAGATGCCCTTGGCGGTATCGGTCAACGGTTCGTCATCGAGAAGCACCCTGCCCTCTTCCGGGCGTGTCAGGCCGGCGATGATACGGATCATCGAGGTCTTGCCGGATCCGGAACGGCCGAAGAGCGCAGTCACGCCGTTCTCGGAGCTGAAGGCGCCGTCGAGCCTGAAGGCGCCGAGGCGGTGGCGGGCGTCAACGGTCAGTGTCATGCCGGATCCACTTTCCGGCCGGCGAGATAGGCCATGTATTCGGATGCCAGTAGCGCCGCCATGGAGATGGCGACGGCTACCAGCGTCAGCCTGAAGGCGCCGGCATCGCCGCCCGGCACCTGCGTGAAGGTGTAGATCGCGGCGGACAGCGTTTGGGTTTCGCCGGGGATGTTCGAGACGAAGGTGATCGTGGCGCCGAACTCGCCCATGGCCTTTGCGAAAGACAGGATCACGCCGGCGATGACGCCAGGCAATGTCAGCGGCAGGGTGACAGTCAGGAATACCCAGAGCGGACTTGCGCCGAGAGTGCCTGCCGCTTCTTCGAGCTTGCGGTCGACCGCTTCGATGGAGAGGCGAATGCTGCGCACCATCAGCGGGAAGCCCATCACGGCGCAGGCCAGCGCAGCGCCCGTCCAGCGGAAGGAGAGGACGATGCCGAGATATTGGTCGAGCAGGCTGCCAATCGGCCCACGTCGGCCTAACAGGACGAGAAGGATGAAGCCTGTGACGACAGGCGGCAGGATGAGCGGAAGATGGATGATGCCGTTCAGAATCGACTTGCCGTAGAAGCGGCCGCGGGCGAGCAGCAGCGCTGCGCCGATGCCGAAAGGCAGGCTGGCGATCATCGCCACGATGGAGACGCGAAGGCTGAGCATGATCGCCGTCCATTCTTCCGCGCTCAGGCCAAGGGCATCCAAGATCCGTCTTCTCCAAAAATAGAAGGCTCGCAGAAATGCGAGCCTTCACGCTAAGCTGCAGAAAGAAATTCTGCAATCATTTCAGTTCGATCACTTCAGGATCGTGAAACCCTGTGCGGTGAAGAACGGTGCGGCCTTGTCGGATTTCAGGAAGTCGAGATAGGCGGCTGCATCGGCGTTCTTGCTTTCGGCGAGCAGCGCCACCGGATAGATGATCGGCGGGTGGGAATCGGCCGGGAAGGTGCCGACGATCGCAACACCCTTATCGGCGGCTGCGTCGGTCTGGTAAACGATGCCGTAAGGGGCTTCGCCACGCGAAACGAGTGCCAGTGCGGCACGAACGCTCTCGGCGAAGGCAGCCTTCGGCTCAACCGACTTCCAGATGCCGAGCTTGTCGAGGGCGGCCTGGCCGTATTTGCCGGCCGGAACGGATTTCGGCTCGCCCATTGCCAGCTTGCCGTCGCCGATCAGGCCAGCAAGGTCGAAGCCCTGCTTGATATCGACGGGCTTTGCCTTGTCCTTGGCGGCGACCAGCACGAGGCGGTTGCCGAGAAGGTTCGAGCGGGTGTCGTCCTTGATCAGCTTCTTGCCTGCGACATAATCCATCCAGTTCAGATCGGCGGAAATGAAGACGTCTGCCGGTGCGGCGTTTTCAATCTGCTTGGCAAGCGCGCCGCTGGCAGCATAGGAGACCACGGCTTCCTTGCCGCTTTCCTTGGCCCAGGCGGCGTTTGCGGCATCGAGGGCGTCCTTCAGGCTCGCAGCGGCGAAGACGGTCACCTTTTCGGCGGCCGCAGCCGGCTGCGGCAGGGTGCCGAGGCCGATAAAGCCGGCGGAAATAGCGGCAATAGCCAGTTTCATCCAATGACGGCGGTTCTGCATAAAATTCACTCCCCAGTTCGAAATATCGAAGCGAATATATCGATCTGCCTCGCCTTGGCTAGGGATATATTTTCACAAACATATTGATGCGTGGCCGCATTTTCTGCCTAAGTATTGCCACAAATGAATCGATAAATTTGACATTTATCGCGTATAAATTGCAGATATTCTTGCCTATCGTGCTGCAATTCCAAGTAAAATACGAAATTCGCTACGTTAAGCTTGATAATCCTGCCTGATCTGCTGTTTACTTCGTGCCTATAGATGCGGAAAACGCTATGAAATCACAGGCGAAGAGGATCTGCAGGTTTGATGAACTCGGCGACACGGAAATTCATCTTCCATGATTTACATACGATCGAAGGATATATCGATCCGCCCGACGCACTTGTGTTCCTCTCTCTGTTGCCAAGACAAAACAGCGACAACCTTGACGGTGGCATAGCCGAGATCGGCGTCTTCTACGGACGCTCCTATTATCTGTTCCGGAAGATCTGCGGGCCGGATCAGAAACTGCTGGCGATCGATCTGTTCGACATCGGCCAGACCGGCGACGGCGCTTCGCCGCAATACGGGCGTTTCCTGGATAACGGACGGCGGCTTGGGCTTGCGGTTGACGAGGCGTTGATCGTCACGGGCGACAGTACCGGGCTTTCGGCAAGCGCGATAAAGGACAAGATCGGCGAAGTCCGTTTCTTCAGCATCGATGGCGGCCACATGTTGCCGCATATCGTCGCCGATAGCCGGTTGGCGAAGGATAGCCTCGCGCCACACGGCATCATCGCCTTCGACGACACGTTCAATCCGGCCTGGCCGGAGGTTACTGTCGGCGTTGCCGATTTCCTGCGGGAAAACGGTGCGGAGTTCTCGGCTTTCTGCATGACCAAATACAAGACCTATGTCTGCCGCCGGGATCACCATCAGTTCTACTATGACGCCATCGCCAATGCGGCGGATCTGACCGCCTTCGACCACACGGAGACGGAGTTTCTCGGATCCAAAGTTGCAAGGCTCCATAATCCAATCAGCAGGCGAATGGTCTACGAACTGATGATCAGGTCCGGAATGAGCGCCTTTTCGGAGCGGGTCTACAGATAGCCCGTTCGGATTGCCCGAAAAACGAGCAGGATCATCCGGAATGCTTAGCTTAGCCTTGCATGAAATGCATTGCTGCATTGCGATATACGATGTTCATTTTTCAATCGATTATGATAGAACTTAAGCATCGAAACGGCCACTCCTCCTCCCAAGGCCGTTCGATATGGATCGACAACACTCCTCCTCCCAGTTGTCGATCAAGTTTATGAAGCCCGACGGATCCTCCCCCGTCGGGCTTTTCATTTCTGCTCTTCTCACAATTTGGATTATTCGGCGGCCTTGCGGATCGCGGTGGAGCTCAGCGCCGAACGTGGCCCATGAATGAAGGTCCAGGCGGGCGCCGGCTTTTTCCAGAGCGCCCTTGCATCGTCTTCATCAACACGTGCGTAATCGAAAGTCTTCGCCATCTTCGATGACAGGAAAGACAGCGTCGATCCCGGGCGGTCGATGACGGCGATCGGGAAGGTTTTGGCGATGTCTTGCCATTTCTGCCACTTGTGGAATGTCTGCAGGCTGTCGGCCCCCATGATCCAGACGAAGTGAACATGCGGATTGCGGGCTTTCACCTTCGCCAGGGTGTTCGCAGTATAGCTGATCCCCAGCGCCTGTTCGAAGGCCGTGACCTTGATATGCGGATCCGGCGCGATCGCCTCGCTGAGGGCTATGCGTTCCGCCAGCGGTGCCAGGTGATTGCGGCTCTTCAGTGGATTGCCGGGCGTCACCATCCACCATAGCTGATCAAGCCCGAGACGGCGGATTGCGATCTCGGCCACCAGCGCATGGCCCTGGTGTGGCGGATTGAAGGACCCTCCGAAAAGACCGACGACCATGCCGCGCTCGGTGTGCGGCATGCGATGGTAGTGCCGGTCTAGTCCTTCTGGAATCACGTCAGGGCCGCGTCTGTCCGGTGCCGCGAACGCGGTATTTGAAGGAGGTCAGCTGTTCGACGCCAACGGGGCCGCGGGCGTGCATCTTGCCGGTGGCGATGCCGATCTCCGCGCCCATGCCGAACTCGCCGCCATCGGCAAACTGGGTCGAGGCATTGTGCAGCAGAATAGCGGAATCGATCTCGGTGAAGAAGCGATCGACGACATCAGGGTCTTCGGCAAGCACTGCCTCGGTGTGGTTCGATGAGTAGGTCTGGATGTGGCCGATCGCACCCGATATGCCATCGACGATGGCAACGGAGATCACCGCGTCGAGATATTCCGTCGACCAGTCTTCTTCCGTTGCCGGTTTGGTGCCGGGAATAGCATCGACCACTGCCGCGGAGCCGCGAATCTCGCATCCGGCGGCAGCCAGCGCTTCCAGCAACGGCTTCAGGTGGGTGCCCACAACCGCCTTATCGACCAGCAGGGTTTCCGCAGCGCCGCAGACGCCGGTGCGGCGCATCTTGGCGTTGACGATAATGTCTCTTGCCATGGCGAGATCGGCGGATTTGTCGACATAGACGTGGCAGAGCCCTTCGAGATGGGCGAAAACCGGCACGCGGGCCTCGTTCTGGACGCGAGCGACAAGGCTCTTGCCGCCGCGCGGGACGATGACGTCGATCGCGCCTTCCAGGCCACGCAGCATGGCGCCGACGGCCGCCCGGTCGGTGACCGGTACGAGCTGGATGGAGTGTTCGGGCAGCCCGGCTTCCTTCAATCCCTCGACCAGGCAGGCGTGGATTGCCTGCGAGGAGCGGCGCGAATCTGAACCGCAACGCAAGATGACGGCGTTTCCGGCCTTCAGGCATAGCGCGCCGGCATCGGCGGTCACGTTCGGGCGGCTTTCGAAGATCACGCCGATGACGCCGAGCGGCGTGCGGGTGCGCTCGATCTTCAGGCCGTTCGGCCGGTCCCAGGCGGCGATGATTTCGCCGACGGGATCCTTGAGCGCGGCAATGGTGCGGATGCCTTCAGCCATCTCGGTGACGCGCTTGTCATTGAGCGTCAGGCGATCGACGAAAGAAGCCAGCAGGCTGCCGCCTTCGACATCCTTCAGGTCCTTGGCATTTTCCGCCAGGATATGCGCCTTGTTCCGGAGGATCGCGTCGGCCATGGCGTTCAAGGCCTTGTTCTTGCTGTCCGTCGAGGCAAAGCCCAACGGTCGCGCTGCAGCCTTTGCCTTGCGGCCGATGTCGTTCATCAGCACGTCAATGTCAGGGCTCTGCGCAACCGTATCAAGCATAGCTTGCGTCCTTCTTCAGCCTTTCGGATTTCGAACTTATCTGCCCCGTCATCACCATGTCGTCGCGGTGGATCATGGCGGCGCGGCCGGGATAGCCGAGGATCTTCTCGATTTCGGCCGATTTGCGCCCGGCGATCTGGCGGGCTTCGTCGGCATCGTAGCTGACAAGGCCACGGGCAATCTCGCGTCCGGACGGGCCGATGATCGCCACGGTATCGCCACGGCTGAAAATGCCGTTGATCTTGCGGACACCGGCGGGCAACAGGCTCTTGCCAGCGCCAAGCGCGGTCATGGCGCCTTCATCGATGTGCAGTTCGCCGGCCGGCTGTAGCTGGCCGGCGATCCATGTCTTGCGGGCCGTGACGGGTGTCCCTGAAGGCGCGAACCACGAGGAGCGCGCGCCGTTTTCAATGGCGGATAGCGGGCTATCGGTCTTGCCCGATGCGATGATCATGGCGCAGCCCGAGGTCGTCGCGATCTTGCCGGCATCGATCTTGGTGCGCATGCCGCCGCGCGACAGCTCGGAAGCCGCTCCGCCCGCCATGGCTTCGATCTCAGGGTTGATTTCGGCGATCGTCTCCAGGAATTTCGCGTCCGGATCGAGATGCGGCGGCGCCGTATAGAGACCATCGATATCGGAGAGCAGGATCAGCAGGTCGGCCCCGGTCATGGTCGCGACGCGCGCGGCGAGCCGGTCGTTGTCGCCATAGCGGATTTCGCTGGTGGCGACCGTGTCGTTTTCGTTGATGATCGGCACGGCGCCGATCTTCAACAGCTGGTTGATCGTGGCGCGCGCATTCAGATAGCGGCGGCGCTCTTCGGTATCGCCAAGCGTCAACAGGATCTGCCCGGCGACGATCTCATCATGGGAGAGGCTTTCGGACCAGGCGCGGGCCAGCGCAATCTGGCCGACGGCTGCGGCCGCCTGGCTCTCTTCGAGCTTCAGGGCGCCGGAGGGAAGATCGAGAACCGACCGGCCAAGGGCGATAGCGCCCGATGAGACGACGAGAACATCGGCGCCCTTTTTCTTCAGCGCCGCGATATCGGCGCACATCGCGTCCAGCCAAGCCTTTTTCAGACCCGTCTTGCGATCGACGAGCAGTGCCGAGCCGATCTTGATGACGATGCGGCGATGGCGATCCAGAGACTTACGCGTTGTCATCCGTTTCGCTTTCCTCGTCGGAGGCCATATCGCGGTGACGAAGCTTCGGTGCCTTTGCGATCTTTTCAGCCGATCCGGCATTGGCCTCGGTAATGATTTCGCGCAGGGCGCGCAGCACCTCGGTCATGCCCTTGCCGGTCGCCGCCGAAATCTGGAACGGCGTGCGGCCACAGGCCTTGGCCAGTTCCTTGGTCTTTTTCTTCAGCGTCTCGTCGTCGAGCACGTCGATCTGCGACAGCGCGACGATCTCGACTTTCTCGCCGAGTTCCTGGCCATAGGCTTCGAGCTCATGGCGCACCGTCTTGTAAGCCTTGCCGACCTTCTCTTCCTGTGCGGAGACAAGATGCAGGAGAACGCGCGTGCGCTCGACATGGCCGAGGAAGCGATCGCCGATACCGACGCCCTCATGGGCGCCTTCGATCAGGCCCGGGATGTCGGCGAGAATGAATTCCTGTCCGTCGACCGTCGCGACGCCGAGATTCGGGTGCAGCGTGGTGAAAGGATAATTGGCGATCTTCGGGCGTGCGCGGGTGACGGAGGCCAGGAAGGTGGATTTGCCGGCATTCGGCATGCCGACCAGACCGGCGTCAGCAATCAGCTTCAGCCGCATCCAGATGGTCTTTTCCTCGCCTTCGAGGCCAGGATTGGCCCAGTCAGGCGCCTGGTTGGTCGAAGACTTGAAATGCGCGTTGCCGAATCCGCCGTTGCCACCTGCCGCGATGCGGAAGCGCTGGCCTTCTTCGGTGAGGTCGCAGATCAGCGTCTCGCGGTCTTCTTCGAAAATCTGCGTTCCGACGGGTACCTTAAGCGTGACGTCGCTGCCGTTGGCGCCGGTGCGGTTGCGGCCCATGCCGTGGGTGCCGATCTGCGCCTTGAAGTGCTGCTGGAAGCGAAAGTCGATCAGCGTGTTCAATCCGTTGACCGCTTCGGCCCAGACATCGCCGCCGCGTCCGCCGTCGCCGCCATCCGGTCCGCCGAACTCGATGAACTTCTCGCGACGGAACGACACGCTGCCGCCACCGCCGTCTCCGGACTTAATATAGACCTTTGCTTCGTCGAGAAATTTCATTTTACTTCCAGTACCGGTGGCTATTAACGCGCCTTATTCGCCGCTTTCGATATAGGCGGTTCATGCGGAGGTCAAAGAATATCGTGAAGTTTGCGAGCTATAACATACAGTACGGCTTCGGTCTTGATGGGATTTACGACCTTGGCCGCATTGCCGATAGTCTCGAAGGGGCTGACGTCATCGCGCTGCAGGAAGTGACACGAGGCTACGAAAAGAACGATTTTGCCGACATGCCGGCCGATCTGGCGGCGTTGTTTCCCGACCATTTCTGGGTTTATGGCGCGCCTTGCGATCTGCATGTCGATGTAGGCGAGGGTGGTTTTCCGCCGCGCGGCACGCGCTTCCAGTTCGGCAACATGATCCTGTCGCGCTTTCCGATCCTGTCGACCCGAACGATCCTCTTGCCGCGCAGCCGCACGGTGTCGAAGCTCAATCTGCAGCGGGGGGCGACCGAGGCGCTGATCGACAGTCCCGGCCGGCCGCTGCGTGTCTATTCGCTGCATCTCGATCATGTCTGGCTCGATGAGCGCATTGCCCAGATGCGCCATCTCAACGAGCGGCTGAACGCCTTCCCCTTCGAGGGAGGCGCGATCACCGGTGCGGCTGAGCTCGGTATGGAGGAACCGCCGCTCCCAGAGGACTATGTCGTCATGGGCGATTTCAACATGGTGCCGGAATCGCCGGAATATTGCACGCTTGCCGGCAGCAAGGACGGCTACTATGGCCGTGTTCCGCGCATCGGCACGCCTGTCGATGCGCTGGCGGCGCTCGATGGCTATCATCCCGGAAGCTACAGCTGGATGGATCCTGGCGATCACGGAAAGCGCATGCATCTCGATTACTGTTTCGTCAGCGGCGGGTTGACAGGCAGCCTCAAGGCCGCCCGTGTCGATACGGATTCGGTTGGTTCGGATCACTTCCCGGTCTGGGTCGAGATCGAGGTCTAGAAAAACGCCGCGGCATTGCTGCCGCGGCGTTTCAGTCTCAGTCAGGCGGCCTTGACGCTTTGCAGCGCACCGGGCTGGAGGACGGTTTCGACATGCGACACCATGGTGTTGCGAGCGAAACTGTAGATTTCCGAGCACCCGCTCATGCGGAAGCCGAGCTTTTCCTGCAGCCGCAGCGAGGCGGGGTTATCGGCAAAGACGCCGGAGTGAACGGGCATCTCCGGCATCCGGCGCGAAAACCGCTCCAGCACGGCGGCGACCGCTTCGCTCATGTAGCCGCGCCGCCAGTAGTAGCGGTTCAGCCAGTAGCCAAGGTGCCAGCGCCCGTGGCGAAGCTCGACGGAGACCATCCCGATATGGGTATCGTCTCCGCTGGTGATCGCCAGATGCCAATCCTGCAGCCGCCCCGAGGTGACTGGAACCAGCCAATCCAGGGCGTCCTGCCGGTGGTAGGGTGCCGGCACGCGGGCCAGCATCCTCGTTACCGCGAAATCGCTGAGCGATCCGGCGATGGCATCGGCATCGCTCAGCCGGTGCGGGCGAAGCGAAAGCCTGGCGGTGCCGATGACGGGAATAGTGCCCGGTGTCATCGGCTGGACCTTTTGGCGGTCGAGAAGGGCTGCGCTCATGACAGTGCTCCCCAGCTTCTCAGCGACATCCAGGTCTTGCGATCGAGCCTGTACCATTCGACCGGGACGTTGGAACCGAGCGCCAGCGATGCGGCAAGGCCGGATCCCTGGAACTGGAAGCCGCACTTCTGGATGACGCGCCGCGACGCGACGTTGGTCACCCGGCAACGGGCGTCGATCTGGTCAACGCTTTCGCGGGTGCGGAACACCATATCGACCAGCGCGTGGCAGGCCTCCGTGGTGTAGCCCTGCCCCCAGAAGGGTTCGCCGAGCCAGTAACCGATCTCGACGGTGCGTCCATCGGCATGCGGTTCGACGCCGCAGCAGCCCATAAACGCGCCGTTTTCGGCTTTGGTAATGGCATAGACGCACTTGCCGATCTCGCCATTCGCCGTTCGACGTACAAAGTCGGCGGCATCATTGGCGGTATACGGGTGCGGCATGCGCGATACCATTGTGGCGACTTTGGCGTTGTTGGCGAGATGGGAAAGGGCGTCAATGTCTTCCACGTGAGGCGCGCGCATGACGAGCCTTTCCGATAACAAGACAGGGCAATCGGTCCTTAACCGCTCCGGCCTCAGCCGTTCCTTGGGAGACCTCTGGTCTTCCCGGGGTGACCTTGATTGGTCGACCCTGATCAGTTCGCCTTGCATGTTCAGTCCTCCTTATGGACAAAGAAAAAGGGGAGATGGCGCCCCATCTCCCCTGTTTTCTGGACTGAACCTGATACGCTCAGCCGGGTCGATGAGACGCCGGCTGTTTTAGAGCGCTACCGGCTTATTCCGCTGCTTCCGCTTTCGGCATTACAGACACGTACACGCGACCATTGGCCTTCGTTCGGTAGTCTACATTGCCGTTCGTAAGCGCAAAAATGGTGTGGTCCTTACCGAGGCCGACATTGGCGCCTGGATGCCACTGCGTACCGCGCTGACGCACGATAATGTTGCCTGCGATGACGGCTTCGCCGCCGAACTTCTTCACGCCAAGGCGCTTGGACTGAGAGTCACGACCGTTGCGCGACGAACCGCCAGCTTTTTTGTGTGCCATTGGATTTCTCCTTTAAACCTTAGTTGCCCGAAACCGATTACTTGGCTGCCAGGATGTCCGTGATGCGGACAACCGTGTGATGCTGGCGATGACCGCGCGAGCGCTTCGAGTTCTGACGGCGGCGCTTCTTGAAGGCGATGACCTTCTTGCCACGGTTCTGCTCGACCACTTCGGCCTTGACGGATGCGCCCTTGACGAAGGGTGCGCCGATCGCTGCATCGGCGCCTTCGCCGATGACGAGTACTTCGGTGAATTCAATGGAGTCGCCAGCGGATGCTTCAAGCTTCTCGATGGTCAGCACGTCGTTTGCTGCCACACGGTACTGCTTACCGCCGGTCTTGATGACTGCGAACATTTTTTAATCCTTTCATGTTCGATCCAGCTCTCCCTGCAAACCGCAGGTGGCTGTCTTCTTATCAGTCTGTGTTAAGCAGGGATTTCGGGGCTGAACCCCAAATTCTGTCTGCCGGTGAAACCTCACGCGAGCGCGAGGCGGGCAAGGCACGGACTTTTCCACGCCTATTGCGGAGGCGGGATAGACGAGTGTCAAAAATCTGTCAAGGCAGAAGGATGAAAAAGCGTCGCAATTTCGTCTTGCCAGCCCGTGATTCTATCGTTAAGAGACAGCCCGCGCTTAACGGCGCCAACCAGACCGCGGAGAGGTGGCAGAGTGGTTGAATGTACCGCACTCGAAATGCGGCGTGCCTGCAAGGGCACCGTGGGTTCAAATCCCACCCTCTCCGCCATCATTTCTCTACATTCAGTTTTGGCCTTGCGGTCACACGCGTGAACTTAATGTTCGCTGCGACGCGGGCATTTGCCTTGCAAGGCAGCGTTCCAATTGCCTGTCCGGACGAATCCATCCCATCTCGTAATCTTCTAAATCCTGGCGATCACTCGCTCAAGAATTGCAGACGGTTGTAAAAAATCGAGGGTGGAACTCGGGAGAATGGCTTCAGTATTTCCTAAGCAATAACCGGCATAGTGCTGCAAAAGAGGCCGGAACGCAGTGGAAACGAAACTAACCTGGACGAACAACGAACTGGAAGATCTGGTTCGGCAGCTCAATATTGCGCTCGAAGCCTCCGGCATCGGTATCTGGCAGCATAACCTGTTGAAAAACCAGACGCGCTGGGACGAGCAGCTGCAGAGTATCTACGGCATCAACAAGGGTTTGCTCGACGTCGTCTGGCTCGAAAGCGTTCATCCCGACGATTGTAGCCGTGCCAGCGCACTGTTCGAGGAAGCGATCAGGAATAGGAGCGACTATGCTTCCGAATTTCGCATCATCCGCCCGAATGGCGCCGTACGGCATATACGGTCGCGCGCAAAGTATTTCGTCGATGGCCAGGGAGAGCCGTGTTTCATAGGGGCGGAATGGGACGTCACTGACGATGTTCTGCGCAACGAGCAGCTTGCGCGCGAGCGTGAGGCCGCCGACAGCAGCCGCGCCGATGCACGCTATGCCGCCGATCACGACTATCTGACCGGGCTTTTGAACCGGCGGGCATTCGACGAGGCTTTTGCAGCTCTTGGGCGTGAGGCGGGCCGGATCGTGTCCGTCTGTCATATCGATATCGATCGCTTCAAGGATATCAACGACCGTTTCGGTCATGCCGGCGGGGACCAGGTTCTTCGCCATGTCGGCTCGCTGCTGACGGCCTGTGTGGGAGACGGCGAGATCGCCGCCCGGCTTGGCGGCGACGAGTTCGTCATCGTTTCGCATCATCTTTCGCCAGGCAGGGATACCGGGATCGTCCGGGATCTGCGCCAGGCTCTGCGGCGCCCGCTCGACATAGACGGCGAGCCCTTTGTCATCGAATGTTCGATCGGCCTGGCCAGTGCGCCTTCGGATCAGCTGGCATCGCTGCTCGCCTCCTCGGACCTCGCGCTCTATGAGGCCAAGCGGGGCGGCCGCAATCGCGATGAGCTGTTCTCGCCGTCCCTTGCCAACAAGATAAACGCTGAAAAGCAGCTGCTGCAGGAGTTGAAGACGGGTCTCAGGGCCGGCGAGGTCGTTCCTTTCTATCAGGTCCAGGTCGATGCGCGCAGCTATGAGATCTGCGGCCTGGAAGCGCTCGCCCGCTGGGAAAGCGCCAAGGGTGTCAGAAGCCCGGCGGAGTTTCTGCCACTGGCGGCCGCTCATGGCCTGATGGAGGCAATCGACGACGCGATTCTGCAGCGCGCCCTGTTCGACGTAAACCGCTGGTCGCTTGCGGACCTCGACGTGCCGCGGGTTTCCGTCAATCTGTCGGCCGAGCGTCTCGCCGATCCGAACCTGCCGGCCAAGGTCAAGCAGCTGCAGATCCCGCCGGGACGCATCAGTTTCGAGCTGATCGAAACGATCTTCTTCGATAGCCTGAGCGGCCAGGTGAAGCGCAATATCGACAAGATCCGGGAGTGCGGCATCGACATCGAGATCGACGATCTCGGCTCCGGCCACGCCTCGCTGCTCGGTCTGGTCGAACTGCGTCCCAACCGGGTGAAGATCGATCGCCAGCTGGTGCTTCCGGTTCTGGAAAACGAGACCCAGCGGCGGCTGATAGGCTCGCTGATCGATATCGCCCGGTCGCTCGATGTCGAGATCGTTGCCGAGGGTGTCGAGACGATCGCCCATGCAGAAGTGTTGGCGAAACTCGGTGCCGACATTCTGCAAGGCTATGCCTTCGGCAGGCCGCAGCCGGTTTCTGCCATCACATCGCTGCTGCAAAACGCTGCAATAACGCCGCGCCGGAAAGCGCTATAATCTCGGCGGTATTCGGATTGTCTGCCAATGCCATGCGGGCCAGCAGTTTTCGCTCTGGAATCGCTGAGAGCAAGCTCGCTCTTCCGCTGAAAATCCCAAAACGTTACCGCACGACGCGCCTGCGCAGAGCTTTGTTATGCCTGTTTTGCTGCCCTGCAGCATCGGTTTTGCAATTCCCCTTTTTCTCGCCGTTTATCTCCTCTAGGGTTCCGTCATCCGAGACGGCAATAGAGGTGGTGAATGGCTGGTGAAACTGTTCTGGTGGTCGGCGGCGCCGGCTATATCGGCTCGCATACGTGCCTGGATTTGGCCAACAAGGGCTACAAGCCCGTCGTCTTCGACAATTTCTCGAACGGGCATCGGGAATTCGTCAAATGGGGGCCGGCCGAGGAGGGCGATATTCGCGACCGGGCCCGGCTGGACGAGGTGCTCGCCAAGCACAAACCTTCCGCGATCCTGCATTTTGCGGCACTGATCGAGGTGGGTGAATCGGTCAAAGATCCAGTCGCCTTCTATGAGAATAATGTAATCGGTACGCTGACGCTGCTGTCGGCCGCACAGGCGGCAGGCATCAATGCCTTCGTGTTTTCCTCGACCTGCGCGACCTATGGCCTGCCACAGAGCGTGCCGCTGGATGAGACGCACCGGCAAGTGCCAATCAATCCCTACGGGCGCACCAAATATATCGTCGAGCAGGCCTTGGCGGATTATGACCAGTACAAGAGCCTGCGCTCCGTCATTCTGCGCTATTTCAATGCGGCGGGTGCTGATTTCGACGGCCGCATCGGCGAATGGCACGATCCGGAAACCCATGCGATCCCGTTGGCGATCGATGCGGCACTCGGCCGCCGCCAGGGGTTCAAGGTGTTCGGCAGCGACTACGAGACCCGCGACGGCACGTGTGTACGCGATTACATCCATGTACTCGACCTTGCAGACGCCCATGTGCGGGCGGTCGAATATCTGCTGCGTGGCGGCGATTCCGTGGCGCTCAATCTCGGAACCGGGACCGGCACGACGGTGAAGGAGCTGCTCGGGGCGATCGAGGATGTCTCCAAACGCCCTTTCCCGGTCGAGTATATCGGCCGCCGCGAGGGCGATTCGCACACGCTGGTCGCCAATAACGACAAGGCGCGGGATGTGCTCGGATGGGTGCCGCAATATGATCTGTCCGAGATCATCCAGTCAGCCTGGCGCTGGCATTCCCGAACCAATCAGCACTGAGGCGTGCCTTGCCGAAACGTCAGAATATCCTGCTGATCACAGCTGACCAATGGCGTGGCGATTGCCTTTCGGCGGTCGGCCATCCTGTTGTCAGGACGCCGAACGTCGATGCGCTCGCCGCTGAGGGCGTTTTGTTCCGCAATCACTTTGCGGGAGCCGCGCCATGCTCGCCGGCGCGGGCGACACTCTATACCGGTCTCTACCAGATGAATCACCGGGTGTGCCGTAACGGCTCGCCGCTCGACCGGCGGTTCGACAATCTGGCGCTGGCGGCGCGGCGCGCGCGCTACGACCCGACGCTGTTCGGCTATACCGATACGGCTCCTGACCCGCGAGCGCTCGAGGCCGGCGATCCGCATCTGACCAGCTACGAAGGGCTGCTGCCGGGATTTACCGCGCGCCAGCTGCTGCCGGAGCATGAAAAGCAGTGGTTGTCCTGGCTGCGGTCGCGCGGCCATGCCGATGCCGTCAGCCGCGACATTCATATTCCAGTTGGCGCGGGGGCAGGGGATATTTCGGCTGCGGGCACGTCCTATTCGAAGGATGAGACCCAGACAGCGTTTTTAGCTGGCGAATTCATCCGCTGGCTGGGTGAGCAGGATAATCCGTGGTTCGCGCATGTTTCCTTCCTCAGGCCGCATCCGCCCTTTTCGGTGCCGGAACCTTATGGCGCGATGTACAAGCCCGGGGACGGGCCGGTCTTTTCGCGCGGACCGTCGGCGCAGGATGAGATGCAGGCGCATCCCTACCTCGAATACGCAATGCCGCGGGCCTCGAAAGGCAGTTTTATTTCCGGTGCCGAAGGCGCGGTGAATGACTGGGGTGCTCAGGATTTCGATGCCATCCGGGCGATCTATTACGGCATGATTTCAGAGGTCGACGCGCAGCTTGGCCGTATCTTTCAATCTCTGAAGGACGCCGGCACGTGGGAGAATACCGTCATCGTCTTCACCTCCGATCATGCCGAGATGATGGGCGATCACTGGACGCTGGGGAAGGGTGGCTTCTTCGACGGCAGCTATCATATCCCGCTCGTCATCCGCGATCCGCGGGCGGCTGCAAAAGACGTGTCGGTCGATCATTTCACCAGTGCGGCCGATATTTTCCCAACGCTGTGCGAGACACTCGGCGCGTCAGCGAAAAACGGCCTCGACGGCAGATCGCTTCGCCGATTTCTTGAAGAAAAGCCGGTCTCGGACTGGCGCGATGCGGCTTTCTGGGAGTTCGATTTCCGGGAGATCGCCAGCGGCGATGCGCAGGCGCATTTCGGCTTGGCGCCCAACCGGTGCAATCTTGCCGTCATCCGCGACGATCATTTCAAGTATGTGCATTTTGCCGCCCTGCCGCCGCTGCTCTTCGATCTGAAGGCCGATCCGATGGAGCTTCGCAATCTTGCCGGCGATCCGGCTTACGCGCAGGTGCAGCTCGCCTATGCCGAGCGCCTGCTGTCGCTGCGGGCGAGCCACCTCGATCAGACGCTTGCCTATACCGAGCTCACGGAAAAAGGGCCGGTGTCCTACCGGCCCTGAGTGCCTCAGCCGAAGCTGCCGAGATAATCCATCTTGCCGACCGGGGCGCCCTGGTTGCGCAGGATGGCGTGCGCCATGGCAATGTGGAAATAGAAGTTCGGCAGTGCGAAAGCAGCAAGATATTCTTGACCGCTCAGCGTTATCGTTTTGCCGCCGAGGGAGCGCGTCACTTCGCTCTTCTCCGTGCCTTCAAGCATCTCGGGCGTGACCGTGGCGAGGTAGGCTTCCGCTTTTTCCAGGCGTTCGCGCAGCTCGGCAATCGTCGCTTCGTTGTCCTCGAATTTCGGTGCGTCTGTCGATGTCAGGCGGGTGATGCCGAATTTGGCGCTATCCGTGGCGCGCTGAAACTGGCCTGACAGCGGCAGCATGTCCGGCGCCAGCCGCGCATTCACCAAGATACTGGAATCGATCCCTTTTTCCTTCGCGTAGGCTTCGGCCTTGTCGAGATAGGTGCTCAGCGTCTTCAGGCCGCGCTGAAAGATCGGAACGGTAAGCGTGTACATGGAAACGGACATGGAAATCTCCTGGGGCAAAGGGATCAGCTTGATGCTGAGGCCGCATATCTAGGCGCGGCTGATGGCGATTGCATCAGCACTTCTCATGCCGTCGCAGATTTTTCCGACCAGCAGCTGCGTTCGGCATTGCTTTAAAAAGAGTTGACGCCGCGCTAGGAAAATGGAATGAATATTCCGTCAGGCAAATTTTACGGTTTGTTTGTTCCGTTTTGACGGAGCCGCCTCACGGGAGTGGCGGTCAACTGGAATTAAGGCTTTTGGGCTGGGCCCGAAGTTCCGGCGTGAGGAGGGTGCTGCCGGACACCGCTTTGTGGAGGAAATAAAATGAAAAAGTTTATCCTGGGCACTGCGATGGCGCTTGTCATGTCGACGGCCGCGCATGCGGAAACGGTCGGCGTTTCCATGGCCAAGTTCGACGACAACTTCCTGACTGTTCTGCGCAACGGCATGATCGATTACTCGAAGACGCTGAGCGGCGTGACGCTGCAGGTCGAAGACGCGCAGAACGACGTGTCGAAGCAGCAGAGCCAGATCCAGAATTTCATCGCCTCCAAGGTCGATGCGATCATCGTCAACCCCGTCGACACTGACGCAACGGCTGCGATGTCGAAGCTCGCCGCCGATGCCGGCATTCCGCTGGTTTACGTCAACCGCCAGCCCGTCAACGTCGATACGCTGCCTGACAATCAGGCATTCGTCGCGTCCAACGAACTGGAATCCGGTACGCTGGAAACCAAGGAAGTCTGCCGTCTCCTCGGTGGCAAGGGCAAGGCCGTGGTCATCATGGGCGAACTGTCGAACCAGGCTGCCCGCATGCGCACCCAGGACGTTCATGACGTCATCAAGACCGACGAATGCAAGGGAATCGAGATCGTCGAAGAACAGACGGCAAACTGGGATCGTACCCAGGGCTCCGACCTGGTGACCAACTGGCTCTCCAGCGGTCTTGAGTTCAATGCTGTCATCTCGAACAACGACGAAATGGCGATCGGCGCGATCCAGGCCCTCAAGGCCGCCGGCAAGGACATGAAGGACTATGTCGTTGGCGGTGTTGACGCCACGCAGGACGCGCTTGCCGCCATGCAGGCCGGTGACCTCGACGTGACGGTGTTCCAGGACGCCGCAGGTCAGGGCAAGGGCTCGCTCGATGCGGCTCTGAAGCTCGCCAAGGGTGAAAAGATCGACAAGAAGGTCTACATTCCCTTCCAGCTCGTCACACCTGAAAACGTCAAGGACTTCGTCGCCAAGAACTAAGGCGCCGTGTCACGGATGCGGGCTTTATGCCCGCATCCAGTTCCTGCCGTATCCGGAGAGAAGAAGATGGCTATCAGCCCGTCCACCATGGCTGCCGTGCGCGCCAGCGGGGCCGTTCCGAATGCGGAATTCCTGCTGAGTGCCGAGGGCGTTCGCAAGGAATTTCCAGGTGTCGTCGCACTCGACGACGTTCAATTCCGCTTGAAGCGCGGCTCGGTGCATGCGCTGATGGGCGAGAATGGCGCCGGAAAATCGACGCTTATGAAGATCCTTGCCGGCATCTACACGCCTGACAAAGGCGAGGTGCGTCTCAAGGGCGTTCACATCCAGCTGAAGTCGCCGCTCGATGCGCTGGAAAACGGCATCGCCATGATCCATCAGGAACTGAACCTGATGCCGTTCATGACGGTTGCGGAAAATATCTGGATTCGCCGCGAGCCGAAGAGCCGTTTCGGGTTCGTCGATCATGGCGAGATGTATCGCATGACCGAGGAGCTGTTTCAGCGGCTCAACATCGATATCGATCCGGATATCGAAGTGCGGCATCTCTCGGTTGCCAGCCGTCAGATGGTCGAGATCGCCAAGGCGGTTTCCTACAATTCAGACGTTCTGATCATGGACGAGCCCACCTCGGCACTGACCGAGCGTGAAGTCGCTCACCTGTTCGATATCATTCGCGCCCTGAGAGCCCAGGGCATCGGCATCGTCTACATTACCCACAAGATGAACGAGCTGTTTGCGATCGCCGACGAGTTTTCGGTGTTCCGCGACGGCAAGTATATCGGCACGCATGCATCTACGGATGTGACGCGCGACGACATCATCAAGATGATGGTCGGCCGCGAGATCACCCAGATGTTTCCGAAGGAAGAGGTTCCGATCGGCGACGTCGTGCTGTCGGTCAAGGATCTGACGCTCAACAACGTCTTTCGCGATGTCTCCTTCGATGTGCGCGCAGGCGAAATTCTAGGTGTGGCCGGTCTGGTTGGCTCGGGACGTTCGAATGTCGCCGAAACGCTGTTCGGTGTGACGCCTGCCAGCGCCGGCACGATCGAGCTGTTCGGCAAGAAGGTCGACATCAACTCGCCGACCGTTGCCATCCAGAACCACATGGCTTTCCTCACCGAAGACCGGAAGGACACGGGCTGTCTTCTGATCCTCAACGTGCTCGAAAACATGCAGATCGCCGTGCTGCAAGACAAGTTCGTCAAGGGCGGCTTCGTGCAGGAGCGGGCGCTGGAGAAGACCTGCGAAGACATGGCGCGCAGGCTCAGGGTCAAGACACCCAATCTCGACGAGCGCGTCGAAAATCTCTCGGGCGGAAACCAGCAGAAGGTGCTGATCGGCCGCTGGCTGCTCACCAATCCGAAGATCCTGATCCTCGATGAACCCACGCGTGGCATCGACGTCGGCGCTAAGGCCGAGATCCACAGGCTGGTGACCGAGATGGCCAGAAACGGCGTCGCGGTGATCATGATTTCGTCGGAAATGCCGGAAGTGCTCGGCATGAGCGACCGCATCATGGTCATGCATGAAGGGCGGGTGACCGGTTTCCTCGATCGCGCCGAAGCAACACAGGTGAAGGTAATGGAGCTCGCCGCGCAGTAAACGCGCCGCTCGATTGCCAAAGGGAGGTTTGAACATGAACACAGATGCAGCAGAAGGCCATGCGCCGCTCGCAGCCCGGGTCCGCCGCCGCCGGATACCGCCGGAACTCAGCATCTTCCTGGTGCTGATCGGCATCGCCCTCGTCTACGAGATTCTCGGCTGGATCTTCATCGGCCAGAGCTTCCTGATGAACCCGCAGCGCCTGACGATCATGATCCTGCAGGTCTCGGTGATCGGCATCATTTCGGTCGGGGTGACGCAGGTCATCATAACCGGCGGTATCGATCTTTCCTCGGGTTCGGTCGTCGGCATGACGGCGATGATCGCGGCGAGCTTTGCCCAGGCCTCCACCTGGCCACGTGCGCTCTATCCATCGCTGACCGACATGCCGTTCTTCGTGCCGATCGGCGTCGGCCTGCTGATCGGCCTTCTGGCCGGCTATATCAATGGCCAGCTGATCGCCAAGACCAAGATCCCGCCCTTCATCGCCACGCTCGGCATGATGGTGTCGGCACGCGGCATCTCGAAGTGGTACACGAAGGGCCAGCCGGTCTCCGGCCTGACCGATCAGTTCAACTTCATCGGCACCGGTATCTGGCCTGTTATCGTCTTCCTCGTTGTCGCGCTGATCTTCCACATCGCGCTGCGCTATACCCGCTACGGCAAGTTCACCTATGCGATCGGCGCCAACATGCAGGCGGCACGCGTTTCGGGCATCAATATCGAAGCGCATCTGATCAAGGTCTACGCTATCGCGGGTCTGCTCGCCGGTCTCGCCGGCGTCGTGACTGCAGCCCGTGCGCAGACGGCGCAGGCCGGCATGGGCGTGATGTACGAACTCGATGCGATCGCTGCGGCCGTCATCGGCGGCACGTCGCTGACGGGCGGTGTCGGGCGCATCACCGGTACCGTGATCGGCACGGTCATTCTCGGCGTCATGACCTCAGGCTTCACCTTCCTCAGGGTGGACGCCTACTACCAGGAAATCGTCAAGGGCGTGATCATCGTTGCCGCCGTCGTCGTCGACGTCTACCGGCAAAAGAAACGCGCAAAGCACTGAGACATGAAAAAATGACGGGGCCATCTGGCCCCGTTTTCACGTTTGGCGCCTATTTCAGCGGTGCCGCAAATTTCTAAAAAAGGGGCTGGCCTATTTTTCCAGCCTTTCTATTGTTGTCACTTGATATTTGCCCGGAAGGGTAGAGCAGGAAGACAGATGCAGCTCGTATTCGATGGCCATAACGACGTTCTCCTCAGGCTTTGGACACATGAAAGAGACGGCAACGATCCGGTCGCCGAATTTCTGAACGGAACGACCCAGGGCCATATCGATGCGCCCCGCGCCCGCGAGGGTGGCCTGGCCGGCGGCCTCTGCGCCATCTACATCCCGTCCGGCGATCTCGTCTTTGCCGATCCGGATGAAAACGGTCACTACGAAACCCCACTGTCGGCACCGCTCGATCGGCTGCCCTCGCTGGGGATCGCGACGGAGATGGCGGCGATTGCGCTGCGTCTCGATACTGCCGGTGCCTGGCGCCTTTGCCGCAGCGTCAAGGACATCCGCGCGGCCATGGCGAGTGGGGTCTTTGCCGCCGTCATGCACATAGAGGGCTGCGAGGCGATCGGGCCGGATCTTGCCGCGCTCGAAGTCTTTTATGCCGCCGGATTGCGCTCGCTCGGCCCCGTCTGGAGCCGCCACAATGTCTTCGGGCATGGCGTACCGTTTGCTTTCCCGAAAAACCCGGATACGGCGCCCGGTCTGACGGATGCGGGTTTCGAGTTGGTGCGCGAGTGCAATCGCCTCGGCATCATGATCGATCTGTCGCATATCACCGAGAAGGGCTTCTGGGATGTTGCCAAGACCAGCGATCAGCCGCTGGTGGCTACCCATTCCAATGCGCACGCGTTGACGCCCGTAGCCCGCAACCTGACCGACAAGCAGCTCGATGCCATCAGGGAGTGCAAGGGGCTCGTCGGTCTGAATTATGCGACGGCCATGCTGCGCCCGGATGGACGCTCCGATGGCGAGACGCCGCTTTCCGACATGATCCGCCATATCGACCATCTCGTCGGGCGAGTCGGCATCGATTGCGTCGCGCTCGGATCGGACTTCGACGGGGCGACGATTCCCGACGAAATCGGTGACGCTGCAGGCAACCAGAAGCTGATTGCCGCCCTCCGGGACAGTGGATATGGTGAGGACGATCTCAAGAAACTTGCCAGCGAGAACTGGCTGAGAATCCTGGCTTCGGCGTGGAGGGAGAAGGACGTCTGAGCCTGAGAACTGCTTTGTAATCAATCAAAAACAGGGGAACAGAACCAATGATGATTACCAAACTGAACCGCAGCTTCCGTGCCCTTTCTGCCGGTGCTGCTCTTTCGCTTCTCATGATGGCAGCGCCTGCCGCCTTTGCTGAAACGCCGAAGGATACGCTGGTCGAAGGCTTTGCCATCGACGACATCATCACCATGGATCCAGGCGAAGCTTTCGAGCTCTCGACCGCGGAAGTGACCAGCAACAGCTACAGCCTGCTGGTGCGCCTCGATATGGCCGACACCTCGAAGGTCAAGGGTGACCTTGCCGAAAGCTGGACCGTTTCCGATGATGGCCTGACCTATACGTTCAAGCTGAAGCCGGGCCTGAAGTTTGCCTCCGGCAACCCGATCACCGCAGAAGACGTTGCCTGGTCCTTCGAGCGCGCCGTCAAGCTCGACAAGAGCCCGGCCTTCATTCTCACCCAGTTCGGCCTCACCGGCGACAACGTCACGGAAAAGGCAAAGGCCGCCGATCCGAATACCTTCGTCTTCACCGTCGACAAGGCCTATGCGCCGAGCTTCGTGCTGAACTGCCTCACGGCAACGGTTGCTTCCGTCGTCGACAAGAAGCTGGTGCTCGATCACGTCAAGCCCGTCACCGTCGATGCCGACCACAAGTATGACAACGACTTCGGCAACGATTGGCTGAAGACCGGCTATGCCGGTTCGGGCGCCTTCAAGCTACGCGAATGGCGCGCCAACGAAGTCGTCGTTCTCGAGCGCAACGACAATTATTACGGCGACAAGCCGAAGCTGAACCGCGTCATCTACCGCTACATGAAGGAAAGCTCGGCGCAGCGCCTGGCGCTCGAGGCGGGTGACATCGATATCGCACGCAATCTCGAGCCGGGCGATCTCGACGCCGTGGCGAAAAATGCCGATCTGGCGACGACAGACGCGCCGAAGAGCACGATCTATTACGTCAGCCTCAACCTGAAGAACGAGAACCTGAAAAAGCCTGAAGTGCAGCAGGCCTTCAAATATCTGGTCGATTACGATGCGATCAGCTCGACGCTCATCAAGGGTATCGGCGAAGTTCACCAAACCTTCCTGCCGAAGGGCCAGCTTGGCGCGCTTGACGAAAATCCGTTCAAGCTCGACGTCGCCAAGGCCAAGGAGCTGCTGGCAAAGGCAGGCCTGCCGGATGGCTTCTCCGTCACCATGGACGTGCGCAACACGCAGCCGGTCACCGGCATTGCCGAATCCATGCAGCAGACGCTTGGACAGGCCGGTATCAAGCTCGAAATCGTCCCGGGTGACGGCAAGCAGACGCTAACGAAATATCGCGCCCGCACGCACGATATCTATATCGGCCAGTGGGGCTCAGACTATTTCGATCCGAATTCGAATGCTGACACGTTCACCTCGAACCCCGACAATTCGGATGCGGGTACCAACAAGACGCTCGCCTGGCGCAACACCTTCGAGGCACCGGATCTCGACAAGGAAGCCAAGGCTGCGCTGCTGGAGCGTGATGGTGCCAAGCGCGCCGCCATGTACCAGGACATCCAGAAAAAGTACCTGGAAAGCAGCCCCTTCGTCTTCATCTTCCAGCAGATCGAAGTGGCCGGTTATCGCAAGAGCCTGAAAGACTTCAAGCTCGGCCCGAGCTTCGACACCAACTATGTCGGTCCGATCGCCAAGGAATAATCCGGTGGGATTGGTTCATTGAGCATCGTTGAAACAAAGGTGGAGGCGCGGCCCGCGAAGGGCCGCGCACTTCCGCTCGCCAAGGCACTCGGGCGTTTTCTGATTGCCGCGGTCACGACCTATCTCGGCCTCTTGGCCGTCACCTTCTTCATCGGCCGCGTGGTGCCGATCGATCCGGTTCTTGCCATTCTCGGCGACCGGGCGCCGACCCATGTGGTGGAGCGCGTGCGCCGCGAAATGGGCTTCGACCTGCCGCTCTACGAGCAGTTCTATATCTATCTGAAGGGCATTCTCTCAGGGGATTTCGGCAATTCGGTGCTGACGACCAACCCCGTCATGACCGATATTCGCCGCGCATTTCCCGCGACCATCGAACTGGCAACCTGTGGCACGATCATCGGCGCGGTGATCGGCATTCCGCTCGGTGTGCTGGCTGCGGTGCGCCGCGGCAGCCTGGCCGACCAGGTGGTGCGCGTCATCGGGCTTATCGGCTATTCGGTGCCGATCTTCTGGCTGGCGCTGATCTCACTCGTCGTTTTCTATGCGAAGCTGCGCTGGGTGGCGTTCCCCGGCCGTATCGACATCGTCTACGAATATACCTTCACGCCGATAACCGGCTTCTATCTGCTCGACAGTGCCTGGCAGGGGCAGTGGGACGTCTTCTACGACGTCTTCCGCCACATCATCCTGCCTGCCTCACTGCTCGGCTATTTCTCGCTCGCCTATATCAGCCGCATGACCCGCAGCTTCATGCTGAACGAGCTCAGCCAGGAATATATCGTGGCGGCGCGCGCCAAGGGTCTCTCCGAAACGCGGGTGATCTGGGGCCATGCACTGCGCAACGCCGGCGTTCCGCTGATAACCGTTATCGCGCTTTCCTATGCGGGGCTGCTTGAAGGTTCGGTGCTGACGGAGACGGTGTTCTCCTGGCCAGGCATCGGCCTCTACATCACCAACTCGCTGCAGAGCGCCGACATGAACGCCGTGCTCGGCGGCACGATCGTCATCGGCACCGTCTTCATCGGCATCAACCTCCTGTCCGATCTTCTCTACCGGACCCTCGATCCAAGGACGCGAAGCCGATGACGGTTCCGGTCAACCAGACACCTCCGATGAGCCGCCGCGAATGGCTGCTTTCCGACCGGCCGCAATCACGCACGCAGGCGCGTCTCGGGCGCGCCTATGTCACGTGGCGGCAGTTCACCGCCAACAAGCTCGCCGTCGTCGGCCTGGTGATCATCATCGGGCTACTGTTCGTCGCGGCCTTCGCCGATCTCCTGGCAACGCATTCGCCTGTCATCGGTGATCTCAAGAACGCGCGGCTGATGCCGCCGGGCACTGCCGGCTATCTTCTCGGCACCGACGATCAGGGCCGCGATATCTATTCGCGTCTGATCTATGGCTCGCGGCTCACGCTCTTCGTCGTGGTTCTCGTCGCCATCATCTCCGCGCCGATCGGGCTGATCGTCGGCACCGTCTCCGGCTATGCCGGCGGCTGGGTCGATGCCACCCTGATGCGGATCACCGATATCTTTCTGGCCTTTCCGAAGCTGGTGCTGGCACTTGCCTTTGTCGCGGCTTTGGGGCCGGGGATCCAGAACGCGGTCATCGCCATCGCCATCACCTCCTGGCCGCCTTATGCCCGTATCGCCCGCGCCGAAACGCTGACGGTGCGGCGCTCGGATTATATTTCTGCCGTGAAGCTGATGGGCGCCTCACCGATCAGGATCATCATCCGTCATGTCATGCCGCTTTGCATCTCGTCGCTGATCGTGCGGGTAACCCTCGATATGGCGGGCATCATCCTGACAGCTGCCGGTCTCGGCTTTCTCGGCCTCGGCGCCCAGCCGCCGCTGCCGGAATGGGGTGCGATGATCGCCTCGGGCCGCCGCTTCATTCTCGATCAATGGTGGGTAGCGGCCATGCCCGGTATTGCCATCCTGATCGTCAGCCTCGGCTTCAACCTGCTCGGCGATGGCCTGCGCGATGCGCTCGATCCGAAGGAGAGCGGCCAATGACCGAGCTTCTCGACGTCAACAACCTGCGTGTCAGCTATCCGACGCGCACAGGCGTAATCGAGGCGGTGCGTGGCGTGTCTTTCACGCTCGGCAAGGAACGCCTCGGTATCGTCGGTGAATCCGGCTCCGGCAAGTCTCAGACCGGTCGCGCCATCATGGGCCTCACCCCGAAGCACGCCGTCGTCAGCGCCGACAACCTCGACTTCAACGGCATCGATCTCCTGTCCGCCTCCGCCAAGCAGCGGCGTCTTCTGCGCGGCAAGCGGATCGCCATGGTGCTGCAGGATCCGAAATATTCGCTGGACCCGGTCATGTCGATCGGCCGGCAGATCTGCGAGACGCTGAAGACCCATGAACAGGTCGGCCGGGCGGAGGCCAAGGAACGGGCACTTGCGATGCTGGAGGCGGTGCAGATCCGCGATCCCAAGCGGGTCTTCGATCTCTATCCGCATGAAGTTTCCGGCGGCATGGGGCAGCGAGCGATGATCGCCATGATGCTGATCGCCGGGCCGGAGCTGTTGATTGCCGACGAGCCGACATCGGCGCTCGACGTGACCGTTCAGCTCGATGTGCTGAAGATCATGGACAAACTCGTTTCCGAGCGCGGCATGGGGTTGATCTTCGTGTCGCACGATCTGCGACTCGTCTCGTCCTTTTGTGACCGTGTCATCGTCATGTATGCTGGCAGGATCGTCGAGGAATTGAAGGCATCCGATCTGAAGAATGCCCAGCATCCTTATACGCAGGGTCTGCTGAACTGCATGCCGGAGATCGGCCAGAGCCGCCATCCGCTGCCGGTTCTCGACCGCAAGCCGGAGTGGGCGGCATGAGCGCAGCACTCTCTGTCGAAAAGCTCGGCGTCATCTATGACGATTTCCACGCCCTGAAGGATGTCAGCATCGAGGTCGGAACGGGCGAGTCCTTCGGGCTTGTCGGGGAATCGGGGTCGGGGAAATCGACGCTGCTGCGGGCGGTTGCCGGGCTTGCGCCCGTCAGTTCGGGGACTATCCGCATTCATGGCGAGGCGCTGCAGGGCGCCAAGCGCAGCAAGGCTTTCTATCGCAGCGTCCAGATGGTGTTTCAGGACCCCTATGGTTCGCTTCACCCCCGCCAGACGATCGACCGGCTGCTGCTGGAGCCATTGGCGATCCACGGCATCAGCGACGGTGAAACGCGTATTGCCCGCGCGCTTGACGAAGTCGGCCTCGGAAATGGTTTCCGTTTCCGCTATCCACATCAGCTCTCGGGCGGCCAGCGCCAGCGCGTAGCGATTGCCCGGGCGCTGATCGTCGAGCCGTCGGTGCTGTTGCTCGACGAGCCGACCTCGGCACTCGATGCCTCTGTTCAGGCCGAAGTGCTGAACCTGCTGGAGCAGATCCGGCGCGATCGAAAGCTGACTTTCGTGATGGTCAGCCACGATCTCGGCGTCGTCACCCATATGTGCGAGCAGCTCGCGGTGATGCGCAATGGCGCGGTCGTCGAGCGCTTGAGCTCGGCCGAGCTTGCCCGCGCCGATGTCCAGGAAGAATACACCCGCAATCTGATGGTCGCGAGCAAAGGCTTCGTCAAAAGCTGAAATACAGGTTTTTCAAGTGTTTGAAAAGGCTGTTCCATGCGTGCGGTTAAGGTTAACGTAGCGTTAAAGACGACCATTCGACTAGACTATTGACAGGCCCGTTTCATCTGTCATGATCCCGTTAACGATTGTTAGTTTTCGTGATCATGGAGGTAAGGATGTTCTTTCTCGGTGGCATGACCATGGGATATCTCGAGCCGCCGGTGAAGGCCGAGCGGAGCGAGCAGCCAGTCGTTTCTATTCCTGCCGAAAAGGACCGCCGCTTCATCGATGTCTCCGCTGCTGCGCAGCGCGAGGAAAATGCGATCGAACGGTCGTTGATCTGGGCCTGGCGCACTCTCTGCTGAGCTTTCTTCCAGCACCGGTTGGATTTTCTACCCGGTTGCCTCTGGAAGGAATTTTATCTCTACCTACCTGATAGAGAATATAAGAATAAAGGTGCAGGCATAAAGCCGCACCAAAGAGAACAGACGGAGGCAACACATGGCAGACTTGGGTATATCGCATACTCACGCGAACCATTATGGTTCCGTGCCGGCAAAGAAGCCGCTGTCCGTGCGCGGCAAGCTGCAGCTTGGCGTTCATGCCGTGCTGCTGACCGCAGCTTTCGCATTCGTCGCTGCGTTCGTATTCGGCCTGATCGGCTGATCTTCGCACCGGCGCTCTGCCGGTGCCCTTCCTTCGGAACAATGTGCCAGCCGCGGCATTCTCTGCTTACGCATTCAGCGTATCGGGAATGGACGTTAAAGGCATAGTGTACCGGACCCCGGTCATCATCCTTCTCCTTCCATCCCACGCTGTCTGGCGTTCCCAGTCAGGAGTTGAGGACGATGGCAAATACAGCCGTACTGAAACCGAAATCGCGTGACGTCTCGGTGAAAACCGGACTGACCGACAAATATTGCGCCGACATGGCAAAGAGCCTGTCGGCGATCTTGGCGAACACCTATCATCTGGTGATCAAGAGCCACATCTATCACTGGAATGTCGTCGGCCCGCTGTTCAAGCCGCTGCACGAGCTGACCGAAGAGCACTACAATACGCTTTTCAAGGCGACCGATATCATCGCCGAGCGTATTCGCGCCCTTGGTCACCTGGCGCCGGCCCGCGTCGGAGACGCTGCGAAATTCGCGCCTGATAATGGCGACTTCAGCCAGTTGACGGCGGAAGACATGGTGCGCGACCTGATCGCCGATCATGAGGCGGCCTGCAGGGCGATGCGCGAAGCCGGCACCGCTGCCGACGACAACAAGGACCTTGTCACCACCGACATGCTGACCGACCGCCTGACGTTTCACGAGAAGGCGCTCTGGATGCTGAAAGCCATCATTGCAAAGTAGGCGTGGGCGCTTTGCGCCTTATCGCCGCCGCGAGGGCGCATGCTCATGTCCATGCGCCCTTTTTCATAATTCATTGATATCGAAAGATTTTCTCAATCTCGCGGAACCATGGTCGCAGATCTTCGTTTATCCGTCAGCAAACAAGGAGATGGGCATGCTTTATTACGCTCTGGTATTTCTCGTCGTCGCCCTGATCGCCGGCCTTCTCGGTTTCGGTGGTATTGCCGGCGCGTCGGCCTCGATCGCTCAGGTTCTGTTCTTCCTGTTCCTGGTACTGTTCGTCGTCTCGCTTTTCATGCGTCTGATGCGGCGCTGACGGCGCTGAAAGCATCGTTGCGATGATGAAAATCCGGTGCCGGAGCGGCGCCGGATTTTTCATGTCTCCAGTGCCAATTCTTCGCTCTTGACTTGAATTATCCGCTTAGTGTCCAACTTTGAGGAAATGGCTTTGCGGGAGGGACAAGAAGCACTGCCATCACGGTCATAGCTGTGCGATAAAGCAGGGCTTAAACCGTTTCGCATCTAAAAATCGGCTGCCATAGTATCTTTGAGCAACAGTGCTCTGCCGTTCATGCGGCAGTCATATTTGCCGGTGCAAAAGGCTAGCCAAAATTACCATAACTTTGTTTGGATCCAGAACCGAACCCATGTCAATTTCCAATCCGTCTCCGAGCCCGTCGCGCGATTCCGAAACGAAGCAGATCGATCATAACGACTCGATCCGTTCGACATACCTCTCCATCGAAGACATCAAGGCGATGGGCGAAATGGTCGCCCGCAGCGGGGCGGAATCGCTTCCCGCCTTTGCGCCTTTCGATTTCTTCGCGCGGCACAAGGAGAACGAAAAGGAGATCTTGCGCGTCTATCGTACGACCGCCGCAGATGTGGAATCGGGCGAGACCATCACGCCTGCCGCGGAGTGGCTGCTCGACAATCACTACATCGTCGAAGAGGCGATCCAAGAAGTGCGCCGCGACTTTCCGCGCCGCTTCTATCGCGAATTGCCGACCGTCAATGTTGGCGGCACGCAGGTCCCGCGGACGCTGGTTCTCGCCTGGCTCTACGTGGCGCATACGCACAGCACCGTTTCGCAGGAAAGCCTGACGGCTCTCGTCGATGGCTTCCAGCAGACCGAGACGCTGAAGATCGGGGAGCTCTGGGCAGTTCCGTCGCTGGTCAGGTACGTGCTCGTTGAAAATCTGCGCCGCATTTCGAGCCGCGTCGAACGCAGCCGCCGGATGCGCCGCCGCGCCAACGAGGCCGCCGACGAGCTGGTACGTCTGGCCGATCCGGCGAAGGCTGCCGAATACCTGAAGACACTGGAGACGCTTGCCGAGGACAATACGTTCTCGACGCAGTTCCTCTATCGCATGCGCGACGGCTCTCAATCGTCGAGCCTGGCGATTGCCTGGCTGGACGACCGTCTCGCTTCGCTCGGCCGCGATACCGAAGAAGCGACGATGGCAGAGCACAGCCGCCTGTCATCCGGCAACGTGACGATGGGCAACATCATCCGCAGCCTGCGCGAGATCGACGACACCGAATGGTCGGTCTGGGTCGAGCAGGTGAGCCATGTCGACCAGCTGCTCTGGGACAAATCGGATTACGGCATTCTCGATTCCGGCTCACGCAACAAATACCGCAAGCAGATCGAAAAGCTCGCCAAGCGTTCGCCGCTCAGTGAAATGGAAGTGGCGCAGCTGGCGCTGGATATGACCGAGGAGGCCAAGGCCTCCGATGAGCCGCAGCCGCACGAGCCGAATGTCGGGGGCTTCCTCGCGGGCATGCATCGCCCGAAGTTCGAGGCGCGCGCGAACTATCGCCCGACGCTCGTGCAGCATTTCGTTCGCACCGTCCGCAAGTTCAATTGGCTGTCGATCGCCGTACCCGTCGCTCTGTTGACGATCCTGGCGATGGTGATTGTCGGCAAGTTCATGGCGAATGCCGGCATGAGCCCTGCAGAGATCATCGTTCTCCTGATCATGTTCTCGCTGCCGGCTTCGGAAGGCGCGACGGGGCTATTCAACACCGTGCTGTCGTTCTTCGTGACGCCATCGCGTCTCGTTGGCTACGAGTTCAAGGAAGGTATTCCGGAGGACGCGCGCACACTCGTTGTCGTGCCCTGCCTGATTTCCAACCGCGATAGCGTCGATGAGCTCGTCCGCAATCTCGAGGTTCACTATCTCGCGAACCCGCGCGGTGAGATCTACTATTCGCTGCTCAGCGACTGGCCGGACAGTCAGGTTGAGGAAACCGCCAACGATCTCGAAGTGCTGGATTATGCCCGTCGCGAAGTCGCGAACCTCTCGGCGCGCTATGCGTCCGATGGCAAGACCCGCTTCTATCTGCTGCACCGCCGCCGCCTCTACAATCCTTCGGAAGGCGCGTGGATGGGCTGGGAGCGCAAGCGCGGCAAGCTGCATGAGCTGAACATGCTGCTGCGCGGTGATGCCGACACCACCTATCTGCCGGGCGCCAACATCGTGCCGGAGAACGTCCAGTATGTGATGACGCTCGATGCCGACACGCGCCTGATGCGCGATGCGGTGACCAAGCTCGTCGGCAAGCTCTATCATCCGATCAACCGCCCGGTGCTCAACCCGAAGACCGGCCGCGTCGAAAGCGGCTATGGCGTTCTGCAGCCGCGCGTCACCCCGTCGCTGACGACCGGCAAGGATGCCTCGGTCTTCCAGCGCGTGTTCTCGATCAACCGCGGTCTCGACCCCTATGTCTTTACTGTCTCCGACGTCTACCAGGATCTGGCCGGCGAGGGCACGTTCACCGGCAAGGGCCTCTATCATGTCGACGCCTTCGAAGCGTCGCTGAAGGGCCGTATCGATGAGAACTCGGTTCTCAGCCATGACCTTCTCGAAGGCTCCATGGCGCGCTGCGCGCTCGTCACCGATCTGGAGCTCGTCGAAGACTTCCCGATCCGCTACGAAGTCGAAACCTCGCGCCAGCATCGCTGGGCGCGCGGCGACTGGCAGCTCCTGCCTTACATGTTCAATCCGAAATACGGCGTCACCGCGCTCGGCCGCTGGAAGATGTTCGACAACCTGCGCCGCTCGCTGACCCCGATCGCCTGGTTCTTCGCGTCCGTGCTCGGCTGGTATTTCATGGGTCCGCTCGGCGCGCTGGTCTGGCAGATCCTGCTGATCTTCTGCCTATTCGTCGCTCCGACGCTGTCGCTGATCAACGGCATCATTCCGCGCACCAGCGATATCGTCGCGCGTGCCCATCTCTATACGGTCTGGTCCGATATCCGCGCGGCGAACGCCCAGGTGGCACTGCGGATCGTCTTCATTGCCGATACCGCCTGCATGATGGCCGATGCCATCGGCCGCTCGCTGTACCGTCTGTTCTTCAGCCACAAGCTGATGCTGCAATGGCGCACTGCCGCCAGCGTTCAGGCTGGCAAACAGGGAACGATTGCCTCCTATTACAAGGCCATGTGGCATGCGCCGGTGCTGGCACTGCTTGCGCTCGCCTTCGCGGCGCTTTCGGGCGACAAGGCCTTCCTCGTCGGTATTCCCTTCGCCGTTCTCTGGATCCTTTCGCCGCTCGTTGCCTACTATGTGAGCCAGTCGGCGGAAACCGAAGACCGGCTCGAAGTGGCAGAGTCCGACTCCACCGAACTGCGCAAGATCGCACGCCGCACCTGGCGTTATTTCGACACGTTCACGACGGCCGAGCAGAACCATCTGCCGCCTGACAACGTGCAGGAAACGCCGCACGTGATCGTGGCAACCAGGACGTCGCCGACCAATATCGGCGTATATCTTCTCTCGGTCGTTTCCGGCCGCCAGTTCGGCTGGTTCTCCTTCGAAGAGACGATCGACCGCCTGGAGAAGACGATCGCCACCATCGACAAGATGGAGAAGTACCGTGGCCATCTGTTCAACTGGTATCATACCGACACGCTGCAGACGCTTGGCCCGCGCTATGTTTCGGCCGTCGATAGCGGCAACCTGGCCGGTCACCTGATCGCCGTTTCGTCGGCGTGCCGCAACTGGGCGGAAGCACCGTCTGCGCATATGCAGGGCAATCTCGATGGTGTCGGCGATACCGCCGGCATCCTCGGCGAAGTGCTTGCCGACCTGCCTGACGATCGCAAGACCGTCCGCCCGCTGCGCCGCCGCCTGGAAGAACGCATCATCGGCTTCCAGAACGCACTGGCCGCGGTCAAGCGTGAGCACGAGTTCGCCTCGATCCGCGTCATCAACCTGGCTGTTCTCGCCCGTGATATCCAGAAGCTGGCTGCCAATCTCGACCACGAAGTCAAGTCGTCGCTGAGCGGCGAGCTGACCCGTTGGGCCGAGCAACTGGTGAAGGTCTGCGAAGCGCATATTTCCGACAGCACCTATGATCTGTCGAATATCGATCCGCTGCGCCCACGCCTGATTGCGCTGCGCGACAAGGCGCGTGATCTCGCCTTCTCGATGGACTTCTCGTTCCTGTTCCGTCCGGAGCGCCGCCTGCTGTCGATCGGTTACCGCGTCGAAAGCGGCGAGCTCGATCAGGCCTGCTACGACCTTCTCGCATCGGAATGCCGCCTGACGTCGCTGTTCGGTATCGCCAAGGGCGATCTGCCGACGGAGCACTGGTACCGCTTGGGACGCCAGGTCGTTCCGGTCGGCTCGCGGGGCGCGCTGGTCTCGTGGTCCGGCTCGATGTTCGAGTATCTGATGCCGCCTCTGGTCATGCAGGAGCGCGGTGGCGGTATTCTCAACCAGACCAACAATCTCGTTATCGTCGAGCAGATGAATTACGGCCGCAAGCTCGGCATTCCGTGGGGTATCTCGGAAGCCGCCTTCAATGCCCGCGACCATAACATGAACTACCAGTACACCAACTTCGGTGTGCCGACGCTTGGCCTGAAGCGTGGCCTCGGCCACAACGCCGTCATTGCGCCTTATGCATCGATCCTGGCCAGCCAGTACGATCCGAAGGCTGCGCTCGAAAACCTCGATCGCCTGCGTGCGCTCGGCGCACTTGGCAAGTATGGCTATCATGACGCCGTCGACTTCACGCCAACGCGCGTGCCTGAGGGCAAGAAGTGTGCAGTGGTCTATAACTACTATGCCCACCACCATGGCATGTCGATCGCAGCCGTCGCCAACGTCGCCTTCAACGGCCACCTGCGCGAACTCTTCCACTCCGATCCGGTGATCGAAGCGGCGGAATTGCTGCTGCAGGAAAAGGCGCCGCGCGATATCCCGGTGATGAGCGGCAAGCACGAGTCCGACACGCCCGCCAGCATCCAGGACGATCTTCTGCGTCCGGAACTGCGCAAGATCGCCGATCCGCTGTCTCGCGACCGCGAACTCGTCTTCCTGTCGAATGGCCATTACTCGATGATGCTGACGGCGACCGGCGCCGGTTACGCCCGCTGGAACGGCCAGTCCGTCACCCGCTGGAAGCCCGATCCGACCGAAGACCGCTGGGGCAGCTTCATCTTCCTGCGCGACACCGTCACCAACGAATGGTGGTCGGCGACCGCGGAGCCGAAGAGCGTCGAAGGCGAAAAGGTCAACGTGCTCTTCGCCGATGAAAAGGCGGAGTTCACCAAGGTCGTCGGCGATCTGACCAGCGAAGTCGAATGCATCGTCGCCACCGAGCACGATGCCGATGGCCGCCGCCTGACGCTGCTCAACATGGGCTCGGAAGATCGCTTCATCGAAGTTACCTCCTATATGGAACCCGTGCTCACCAGCGATGACACGGACAATGCTCATCCGGCCTTTGCCCGTATGTTCGTCAAGACCGACTTCGGCAAGCGCGGCGATGTCATCCGAGCGGAACGCAACAAGCGCGATCCGAACGAAGCGAACATGAGCATCGCCCATCTGATCGTCGACAGCGCCGGTCCGCAGCGTCAGACAGAGTTCGAAACCGATCGCCGCAAGTTCCTCGGCCGCGGCCGCAGCCTTTCGGATGCTGCTGCGTTCGATCCGGGCGCGACGCTGTCGGGTACTGACGGCTTCACGCTCGATCCGATCCTGTCGTTGCGCCGCACGGTTCGCGTGCCAGCCGGCAAGAAGGTCAGCGTGATCTTCTGGACGATCGCTGCGCCAAGCCGCGACGAAGTGGACAAGGCTGTCGAGCGCTACCGCCACGCCGATGCTTTCCAGCACGAGCTGGTTCAGGCCTGGACACGCACGCAGGTGCAGATGCGCCATGTCGGCGTGACCTCGCAGCAGGCCGCTGCCTTCCAGCATCTCGGCCGCTATCTGGTCTATCCCGACATGGATCTGCGCGCCGATGCCGCTGCCGTTCAGGCGGGCATGGCCTCGCAGTCGTCGCTCTGGCCGCTGGCGATCTCGGGCGACTTCCCGATCTTCATGCTGCGCATCAACGATGATCTCGATCTCGATATCGTTCGTGAGGCGCTGTTGACGCAGGAATATCTGCGCTCGCGGGGCGTCACCGCCGATCTGGTGATCATGAATGAGCGCGCCTCCTCCTATGCGCAGGACATGCAGCATGCTGTCGACCAGATGTGCGAAAACGTCCGCCGGATGGGCCAGGCCGATGGTCTACGCCAGCATATCTTTGCCGTCCGCAAGGATCTGATGGAGGAGACGACCTATCACGCGCTGCTGGCCGCCGCCCGCGTCACCTTCCACGCGAAGAATGGCAAGGTGATCGATCAGATCAATCGCGCCATTGCTCTTACCTCGCCTTCCAAGGAAGAGCAGGAAGAGATGCAGAAGGCGTCCGAACGCGCCAAGGCGGCAGCGCCGAAGCGCATCGCGCCTGTCATCAAGCCGCGTCCGGTTGCTGCCGATATCGAAGAGCAAGGCGATCTCGACTTCTGGAACGGCTACGGCGGTTTTGCCCGCGACGGACGCGAATATGTGGTTCGCCTCGCCGCCGGCACCGCGACGCCGCAGCCGTGGATCAACGTCATCTCGAACGACAGGTTCGGCTTCCATGTTTCCGCTGAAGGCGCCGGTTTCACCTGGTCGGTGAACTCGCGTGACTATCAGCTGACCAGCTGGTCGAACGATGCCGTGGTCAATCGCTCGGGTGAGGCAATCTATGTCGCCGACCTCGACAACAACGCCATCCTGACGCCCTATGCCGGTCTGTCGCAGCGCGCCGACGCGCGTTTCGAAACCCGCCATGGTCTCGGCTACTCGGTCTTCTCCAGCGAGCAGAACGATATCGCCATGGAGGTCACCCAGACCGTTCATCGCGAAAAGCCGGTGAAAATGCAGCGCGTGCGCGTGCGCAACAACAGCTCCGGCGCCCGCAAGCTCAGGCTTTATGGCTATGTCGAATGGGTGCTCGGCAACAATCCGCAGCGCACCACACCCTTCATCCTGTCATCGGCAGATGAGGAGACGGGTGCTCTCTTCGCCGCCAACCAGTACAGCATCGACTTTTCGAAGCGCGTATCGTTCTTCGCGGCGAGCGAGAAGCCATCGAGCTTCGCGACCAGCCGCCGCGAATTCATCGGCAAGGCGGGTACGATCCAGTCGCCGCAGGCGTTGAAGCCCTCCGTTCCGCTTTCGGGCGCGAAGGAACTCGACGGCGATCCGGCCGCGGTGCTCGCGATCGATATCACGCTGGCGCCCGGCGAAAGCCGCGACGTGACGTTCTTCCTCGGGGATACCGGCTCGAAGGACGAGGCGGCGACTCTGGTCAAGGATATCCGTTCCGCGAGCATCGACGATGCTGTCCAGGCAAACCGCGATTTCTGGCAGGGCTTCACCGGCAAGGTGCAGATCTCGACACCTGATCAGGGCATGAACAACCTGATCAATGCCTGGCTGCCCTATCAGAGCCTTGGTTGCCGAATCATGGCGCGTTCGGCCTTCTATCAGGCCAGCGGTGCCTTCGGCTTCCGCGACCAGCTGCAGGATACTCTGGCCTTCGTGCTGCAGGATCCGTCGCTGGCGCGCAACCAGATCGTCAACGCCGCTTCGCGTCAGTTCCGTGAGGGTGACGTTCAGCATTGGTGGCTGCCGGGAACGGGTGCGGGCGTCCGCACGCTGATCTCCGACGACGTCGTCTGGCTTGCCTATGGCATCCATCACTATTGCGGCGTCACCGGCGACAAGTCCGTGCTCGACGAGCAGCTGCCGTTCCTCGAAGGGCCGGCGCTTCTCGAAGGACAACACGACTCGTTCTACAAGCCGGAGATTTCAGAAGACAAGGCGAGCATCTACGAACATGCCGCTCTCGCCCTCGATCTGGCGATCAAGCGGACCGGCTCGAACGGCATGCCGCTGATCCTCGGTGGCGACTGGAACGACGGCATGAACCGCGTCGGCATCCATGGCCAGGGCACCAGCGTCTGGCTCGGCTGGTTCCTTGCCGGTGCACTTCGCTCGTTCACACCTTATGCGCAGGAGCGTGGCGACACGACTCGCGTCGAGCGCTGGACCAAGCATCTCGGCGAGCTGAAGGCAGCACTGGAGAGCGCAGGCTGGGACGGCGGCTACTATCGCCGCGGCACGTTCGACGACGGCAGCCTGCTGGGTTCGAAGGAAAGCCTGGAATGCCAGATCGATTCGATCGCGCAGTCCTGGAGCGTGCTTTCGGGCGAAGGCGATCCCGAGCATGCGAAGACAGCGATGGATGCGGTGCTGAACCGCCTCGTCGATCGCGATACCCGCATCATCCGCCTGTTTACACCGCCTTTCGCCACCTCGGCCAAGGATCCGGGTTATATCAAGGCCTATCCTCCGGGCGTTCGCGAGAACGGTGGCCAGTATACGCATGCGGCGACCTGGGTGGTTATGGCGCTTGCAGAAATGAACCGGGGCGACGATGCGTTCGCCTGCTTCGAACTGCTGAACCCGATCACCCATTCGCGGGACAAGGGATCGGCCGAGCGTTATCGTGTCGAGCCCTACACGATTGCTGCCGACGTCTATGGCGAAGGCGCTCTCAAGGGCCGCGGTGGCTGGACCTGGTACACGGGATCGGCCGGCTGGCTCTACCGCGCGGCCGTCGAAGGCATCCTCGGAATCCGGCTGAAGGATGGGCGTTTGTTCGTCCGTCCGGCGCTGCCAAGCGCCTGGGACGGCTTCTCGGCGGAGGTCGAACATTCCGGTGTGAAATACCGCATCTCGGTCTCAAAATCGTCCCAACCCGGCGGCTACAGTCTTGTTATCAATGGCAACGACATCGCCAATCCCTCTGAGGGATATCCGGTCGGATAGCAGCATTTCCTAAGCTCACACTCCGGCGATTCGTTGCGGCCAAAAGGGAAACCTTTTGGCCGCAACCGCGTTTGCAAATCGGAACCAGGAGAGAATAATGGCGACTACGCCGGAAAAAGCCATCGGCGCTGAGCGCGTTTCCCGATCTGCGGCCCGGCCGCAACGTGACACAAGACTAGACGTGTTGCGCGGGCTGGCGCTGATCACGATCTTCATCAACCACGTCCCCGGGCAGATTTTCGAGTATGTGACGACGAAGAATTTCGGCTTCTCCGATGCGGCCGAGGCTTTCGTCCTCATCTCGGGTATTGCTGTCGGTCTGGCCTATGGATCCGGCTTCAAGTTCGGCCGCAGGCTGGAGATGGCGAGGAAGGCCGTGAAGCGCGCCTTCACGCTCTACCTCGCGCACATGATCACCACCTTCATGACCCTGGCGCTGTTCATTTGCGGCGCCTGGCTATTCCACCGGCCTGGATTGCTGGTGGAAATCAATATTCTTGCCGTGCTGACAAATCTGAAAGAGGGCATTCCGGCGCTGCTGCTGCTGGGACACCAGATTGGCTACAACAATATCCTGCCGATGTATGGCGCGCTGATGCTGATGGTGCCGATCATCCTGCTGCTGAACTCTTGGCATCCGTTGCTGGCACTCAGCGTGTCGGGCGCTGTGTGGCTGATGGCCGGTATCTATCAGATCGCCCCGCATAACATGATCATTGCCGACTACTGGTTCCTGAACCCGCTGTCCTGGCAGTTCATCTTCACCATCGGCATCGTTGGGATGATGCACGTCAAGCGCGGCGGCTCGCTGCCGCAGCACCCGATCCTGTTCGTGCTGGCATCCGGCTATGTGGCCCTGTCCTTCGCCTGGGTTGTCGGTCATCTCTGGGATCTCGGCAACGCGTTGGCGGCGCTGGGTCTCCCGAGCGTTCTGACCGGGTTCGACAAGACCTTCCTGTCGCTGCCGCGTCTGTTGCATGTGCTGGCCCTGACCTATCTCGTCATCAACATCCCGGCGCTGTCGCGCATGCTGCGCCGCCCGGCGGATCATCCGTTGACGATCCTTGGCCGGCATTCGCTGAACATCTTCGTTGCCGGTACGATCCTGGCGATGGCGGGTCAGGTCCTGCTCTATGTCACCAACCGCGATCAGTTCATCGGACCGATGTTCGTGGTTGCCGGTATCGCCGCGCAGTTCGCCTATGCCTACCATCTGGAGCGCAAGCGTCTGGATGAGAAGGCCAAGCCAGCGATCGGACGCGGCGCCATGCCGGTTCCGGTGCGGATCAACGACGGGCGGAAGTAACGGCGTGCCAAAGATTCCAAGATATCAAGCCGGCGGCGCAACAGCCCGCCGGCTTATTTTATATGCTGCAGGATGTTGACGAGTTTGCCCGCGGGATCGCGGACAAAGAAGCGCCGGACGCCCCACGGCTCGTCGGCGGGGCCGTAGACGATCTCGAATTTTGCCTGCCGCATCGCCGAGAGAACGGCATCGACATCATCGACTTCCATGGAGATATCCGGAACAGGCGTGCCTGAGCCGCCCTCGCTGGCAATGCTGAGCTGAACCTGCATCGCGGTGGCATTGCCATAGGTAATGATCCAGCCATGGTCCATCAGAATATCCAACCCAAGCACTTCACCATAGAAGCGCTGCGTCCGTGCCTGATCGGCTGCCGGCAGATTGGCAATGATGCGGCGTACGGCCATGATGGATCCTCCCTGGTTGTGAAGGGGCGATGCTAGAGCCTTCTATTGGGAGATTGAAGCTCTCATCCGGTGTTGGTGATGAGCCGCGATCGCTTCTGCCATCTCGGTTTGCCCCACGCCATCAATCTGGTGGCAAGCGGGGACTGCAAGCTTCTCTTGAGCAGGTGGCGCCGGACTTCAGTGGTCGCCGCTCGAGCATTTCCATCCGCTGATCCGCTGCCACATAAGAAAAGGCCGGAGGGGCGACCCCCCCCGCCTGATATCCAAGTTCTGTGCGGCCGCTAGTTTATGCGGCTTCGGTCGCATGTGCCTTGCGGACTTCTTCGTCCGTCAGGATGCCGCTGGCGCGGAGCAGGGCGGCAAAGCGGCCGTTGCTCTGGCTCAGTTCATCGAAGCTGCCCTGCTCGACGATCCGGCCGTTGTCGAGGAACAGCACCTTGTCGGCCTCGCGGACCGTCGACAGACGGTGGGCGATGATGAAGGTGGTGCGGTTCTGGCGCAGGTTGTCGATAGCAGCCTTCACGCGGTTTTCCGTTTCGACGTCGAGCGCGCTGGTCGCTTCGTCGAGCACCAGGATCGGCGCATCCTTCAGGATGGCGCGGGCGATCGCGATGCGCTGACGCTCACCACCGGAGAGACGGTTGCCGCGCTCGCCGACATGGGTGTCATACTGGTCTTCGCGCGTCTCGATGAAGTCGGCCGCGGCGGCGGCTTCTGCTGCCTGACGCATCTCTTCTTCGCTGGCGCCCTCGCGGCCAAGGCGGATGTTGTCGCTGATCGAACGGTTCAGCAGACCGGCATCCTGGAAGACGGTTGCGATATAGCGGCGCAGCGACTTGCGGGTGACCTTGGTAATGTCCTGGCCGTCGACCAGGATTTCACCGCTGTCAGGGTCGTAGACGCGCTGCAGCAGGTTGACGAGCGTTGTCTTGCCGGCGCCGGTCGGGCCGACAATGGCGATCGTCTGGCCGGCCTTGGCCTTGAAGTTGACGCTGTGCAGGCCCTGCGAGGAATTGCCGAAGCCGAAGGAGACGTCGCGGAATTCGACTTCGCCCTTGACGTCCTTGATATCCACATTGCCGGCAGGCTCTTCGCGGTCACGGACGGAGTCTTCGAGGACATAGAAGTCTTCGAGCTTCGAGCGGGCCTCAAAGATCTGCGTTGCGAACTGGCGCATCTGGTCGAGGCGCGAGATCAGCAGGTTGGCAAAACCGATAAAGGCAATGACGTCACCGATCTTCAGTTCGCCAGCCTGGACCAGCAGCGTGCCGATGACCAGAATGATCATCATTGCGATGGTGGACGCCATGCGGTTCAGCGCGCCGGCGATAGCCCACCAGTCGAGAACCGGATACTGCGCCTGCAGCAGGCGGTCAGTGAAGCCCTTCAGGGCACGCGTTTCGGCGTCGATACGGTTGTAGCTATGCAGGACCGAGACGTTGCTGATCGAGTCGCTGACATGCGAAAAAACGGTGTGGTAGTGGTTTTCGACAGAAGCCTGACCATCCTTGGTGCGGCTCATGACGAGGCGGCCGATCAGCCAGTAGGCAACGCCGAGCACGACGAGCACTGCAGACAGACGCAGGTCCATCATCATGGCGGTCGGAACCAAGAGCATGATGGCGACGGCAGTTGCAAGGTGATTGCGCATGAATTCGAGCCAGAGGCCGAACAGCGTTTCACAGGCGCGCAGCAGCGTATGCAGCGCATTCGACGTACCACGCTGGTGGTGCCAGGAGAGCGGCATGGAGATGATGCGGCCGAAGGCTTCGGTCAGAAGCGTGGCCCGGCGGCCATGCGCCAGCCTGTCGGCCTCGCGGGCGACAAGCACGAAGGCGATGGTGTTGAAGACGGCAAAGCCTGCCCACATGAAGAGGATCGGCTTCACGTCACCCTTGCCGGAGATGGCATCGATGATACGGCCGAAGAGGATCGGTTCCGCGATGGTGATGGCAGCCAGAACAATGTTGGCAACGACCACCAGGGATACGCGGAGCTTGTATGCGCCAAGGTAGCGCAAGGCTCTTGCATAGACCTTGAATAGCGACACGGCAGTACCTCTTTTGTGCATCTGCAAAACGGGATGTTGCGACGCTACTAAAATCTACCTGAACCGGCGATTAACACCGTGTTCACCCGGGACTTTTCAGAAGGCGTCAAAAGCAGGGTGCGACGAGATGACATGGGCCGAAAGTTGTTCACCCGAGAACGGTTGTGACAATTTTCGCTTGCATTTGGAAGGCGGTACGTCGCACCTTAAACTCATACGGGTTAAATCATTGAACCGAAGACCGTTGGGATGCCGGCTGCGTTAGTGCCGGTCGACGGCCCTCAACCGCACGCCCTTTTCGGGCAGGGGGCATTTGTGAATATTCATTCGTTGATTCAATTGCTTGTCGTTCTAGAGGAATGCAAGAAGGTCGAGCGTGTCGTCGAGGAGCTGGAGAATGTCCTGCATTCCTACGGCTTCCAATATTATGTGCTTCTGCGCCATCCGAAACGCAGCGTCGATCCCTGGGGCACGGTGCTGGCCGGCGATTGGCCGGAGACCTGGACACAGGTCTATGCAACCAAGAAATATTTCCTCATCGACCCGACCATGCGTTATCTCGGCCAGACGCACAGGCCGTTCCGATGGCGCGAAGGACTTGCTGCCTACCGGCGCGATCCGCATCAGCGCCGCATGGAGCAGATGATGGCCGACGCGGCACAGCATGGCCTGGGCGACGGCTACGTCTTCCCGGTTCACGGCCGTAGTGGCCTGCTGGGGAGCCTCAGCATCGGCGGCGTCCCGGTCGATCTGTCGCCTGTGGAGATGTCGCTGTTCTGTGGCGTGACCCACAAGGCGTTCTGGCGGCTGCTCGAATTGCGTGGCGACGCCGATGCACTCGATAGCCCGACTCTGATGGAGACGCCGCTGACACGGCGCGAGCTGGAGATCCTGCATTATCTCGCCGACGGCATGACCTCGATCGAAATCAGCAAGCTGCTCAGCATCTCCAACCACACCGTCGACTGGTACATGAACGGCATTCAGGACAAGCTGAAGGCCAAAAACCGTCAACAGGCCGTCGCTCTGGCCTTTAGGTACGGCTTAATTACCTAATGACGGAGAAATTCTATTTCGTGGCGGCAAGGGAAATTGAACTTTCTGTAACAGCACGTTAAGAATTCTCTTCGCGGGTGCAGCATTGCCCGCGTGATCCGTGCTTTGAGGAGAGTGCATTGCCCATTTCGAAGATTCTTGTCGCCAACCGTTCCGAAATTGCCATTCGCGTTTTCCGCGCGGCCAATGAGCTCGGGATAAAAACGGTCGCGATATGGGCAGAGGAAGACAAACTCGCGCTGCACCGCTTCAAGGCCGACGAAAGCTATCAGGTCGGCCGCGGGCCGCATCTTGCCCGTGATCTCGGGCCGATCGAGAGCTATCTGTCGATCGACGAAGTGATCCGTGTTGCCAAGCTGTCCGGCGCCGATGCGATCCATCCAGGTTACGGCCTGCTGTCCGAGAGCCCCGAATTCGTCGATGCCTGTAATGCCGCCGGCATCATCTTCATCGGTCCGAAGCCGGATACGATGCGTCAGCTCGGCAACAAGGTCGCGGCCCGCAATCTCGCGATCTCCGTCGGTGTTCCCGTCGTTCCGGCAACCGAGCCGCTGCCTGACGACATGAAGGTTGTCGCCAAGATGGCCGAGGAGATCGGCTATCCCGTGATGCTCAAGGCTTCCTGGGGCGGTGGTGGGCGCGGCATGCGCGCCATTCGCGATCCGAAGGATCTTGCCCGCGAAGTGACGGAAGCCAAGCGCGAGGCAATGGCCGCCTTCGGCAAGGACGAGGTCTATCTGGAAAAGCTCGTCGAGCGCGCCCGCCATGTCGAAAGCCAGATTCTCGGCGATACGCATGGCAATGTCGTGCATCTCTTCGAGCGTGACTGCTCCATCCAGCGCCGCAACCAGAAGGTCGTCGAGCGTGCGCCGGCGCCGTATCTCTCCGAAGCGCAGCGCCAGGAACTGGCTGCCTATTCGCTGAAGATCGCCAAGGCCACCAACTATATCGGTGCCGGCACCGTCGAATATCTGATGGATGCCGATACCGGCAAATTCTACTTCATCGAGGTGAACCCGCGTATCCAGGTCGAGCACACGGTCACCGAAGTCGTCACCGGCATCGATATCGTCAAGGCGCAGATCCATATCCTCGATGGCTTCGCGATCGGCACGCCGGAGTCTGGCGTGCCGAAGCAGCAAGACATCAAGCTCAACGGCCACGCGCTGCAGTGCCGCATCACCACCGAGGATCCGGAGCATAACTTCATTCCGGATTACGGCCGCATCACTGCCTACCGTTCGGCCTCGGGCTTCGGCATCCGTCTCGACGGCGGCACGTCCTATTCGGGCGCCATCATCACCCGCTATTACGATCCGCTACTGGTGAAGGTAACGGCCTGGGCGCCGAACCCTTCGGAAGCGATTTCCCGCATGGACCGCGCGCTGCGCGAGTTCCGTATCCGCGGCGTCGCCACCAACCTGACCTTCCTCGAAGCGATCATCACGCATCCGAACTTCAAGGATAACAGCTACACGACGCGCTTCATCGACTCGACGCCGGAACTCTTCCAGCAGGTCAAGCGTCAGGACCGCGCCACCAAGCTGCTCACCTATCTGGCTGATGTGACGGTCAACGGCCATCCTGAGGCCAAGGACCGGCCGAAGCCATCTGCCGATATTGCCGAACCGGTCGTGCCCTATACCAATGGCGGCGCTATCCCCGACGGCACCAAGCAGCTGCTCGACAAGCTAGGACCAAAGAAGTTCGGCGAATGGATGCGCAATGAAAAACGCGTGCTGATGACCGACACGACGATGCGCGACGGCCATCAGTCGCTGCTGGCGACCCGTATGCGCACCTACGATATCGCCCGCATTGCCGGCACCTATGCGCATGCTCTGCCGAATCTGCTGTCGCTGGAATGCTGGGGTGGTGCGACCTTCGACGTTTCCATGCGCTTCCTGACCGAGGATCCTTGGGAGCGGCTTTCGCAGGTCCGCGAAGCGGCGCCGAACCTGCTGTTGCAGATGTTGCTGCGCGGCGCCAACGGCGTTGGCTACACGAATTACCCTGACAATGTCGTCAAATACTTCGTCCGTCAGGCAGCAAAGGGCGGCATCGATCTGTTCCGCGTCTTCGACTGCCTGAACTGGGTCGAGAACATGCGCGTCTCGATGGATGCCATTGCCGAAGAGAACAAGCTCTGCGAAGCGGCGATCTGCTATACGGGCGACATCCTCAATTCGGCGCGCCCGAAATATGACCTGAAATACTATACGGATCTGGCCGTCGAGCTCGAAAAGGCCGGTGCGCATATCATCGCGCTGAAGGATATGGCGGGCCTCTTGAAGCCTGCTGCTGCCAAGGTGCTGTTCAAGGCGCTGCGCGAGGCGACCAGCCTGCCGATCCATTTCCACACGCATGATACGTCGGGTATTGCTGCTGCGACGGTTCTTGCGGCCGTCGATGCCGGCGTCGACGCTGTCGACGCGGCGATGGACGCGCTGTCAGGCAATACCTCGCAGCCCTGCCTCGGCTCGATCGTCGAAGCGCTGCGTGGTTCCGATCGCGATCCGGGCCTCGATCCCGAATGGATCCGCCGCATCTCCTTCTACTGGGAAGCGGTGCGTCATCAGTATGCGGCCTTCGAGAGCGATCTCAAGGGGCCGGCTTCGGAAGTCTATCTCCACGAGATGCCGGGCGGCCAGTTCACCAATCTCAAGGAACAGGCCCGCTCGCTCGGGCTTGAGACCCGCTGGCATCGCGTGGCGCAGGCCTATGCCGACGCCAACCAGATGTTCGGCGATATCGTCAAGGTGACACCGTCCTCCAAGGTCGTCGGCGATATGGCGCTGATGATGGTCTCCCAGGATCTGACGGTCGCCGATGTCATCAGCCCGGACAAGGAAGTCTCCTTCCCGGAATCTGTCGTTTCGATGCTGAAGGGCGATCTCGGCCAGCCGCCGTCCGGTTGGCCGGAGGCATTGCAGAAGAAGGCGCTGAAGGGCGACAAGCCGTATACGGTCCGCCCGGGCTCGCTGCTTGCAGAGGCCGATCTCGATGCGGAGCGCAAGACGATCGAGACTAAGCTCGAGCGTGAGGTCAGCGACTTCGAGTTTGCCTCCTACCTGATGTATCCGAAGGTCTTTACCGACTTTGCGCTGGCGTCGGACACCTACGGTCCGGTTTCGGTTCTGCCGACACCTGCCTATTTCTACGGTCTTGGCGATGGCGAGGAGCTGTTTGCCGATATCGAGAAGGGCAAGACGCTCGTCGTCGTCAATCAGGCGATGAGCGGCACCGACAGCCAGGGCATGGTCACCGTGTTCTTCGAGCTCAACGGCCAGCCGCGCCGCATCAAGGTGCCGGATCGCGCCCATGGCGCATCGGGCGCTGCTGCCCGCCGCAAGGCGGAGCCGGGCAATGCCGCCCATGTCGGCGCGCCGATGCCGGGTGTCATCTCGCGCGTCTTTGTGTCGCCAGGTCAGGCGATCAATGCCGGCGATGTGCTGGTGTCGATCGAAGCGATGAAGATGGAAACGGCGATCCACGCCGAGAAGGACGGCACCATCGCCGAAGTTCTCGTCAAGGCCGGCGACCAGATCGATGCCAAGGATTTGCTGGTATCCTACTCAGCCTAAGTCTTACGGGAGGCGGGCCTGTCGCCCGCCTCCCGAGCTCGTATTGCTGCAATAAACTATCGTGGCGACGCCGTCTTTGACGCCTTTGGGCTTGCCGGGTTTGAACCTTGGCCTAGTATCCAGACCTTTCCAATCATTTGCGGATCAGGAAAGGGTCACAATGAGCAAGCTCAAAATCGCCGTTATCGTTGGAAGCACGCGTATCGGGCGTTTTGCCGATCATCCTGCGAAGTGGATCTCCGCGATCGCCGCCGAGCGTCCGGAACTGGATGTCGAGGTGCTCGATCTTCTCGATTATCCGATGGCCTTCTTTGGTGAAGCATCGGCCAGCGAGGCCGAAAGCGAGACGGCCGAGCGCTGGAAAAAGAAGCTGCGTGAATTCGACGGCTACATCTTCACGGTCGCCGAGTATAACCACGCCCCGACGGCAGTGCTGAAAAACGCCATCGACCTTGGCGATTTTATCCAGAAACCGGTTGCCTTCGTCGGCTATGGCGGCGTCGGCGGTGCCCGTGCGGTCGAGCATCTGCGGCTGGTCTTCGTGGAAATGAGCGCTGCGTCGGTGAGGACCGGCGTCCACATCAGCTTCCCGGAATATCTTTCCGTCGCCAAGGATGGGAAGAGCCTGAACGACTATCCGCATCTTGCCGAGGCCGCCAAGAACCAGCTCGACCAGCTGATCTGGTGGGGCAAGGCACTGAAGGCTGCGCGCGCTGGCTGAGACCGGACCTTGCGCCGCCCGTGCCTAGATATCGTAGGTATGGGCGGCGTTGATCGTCGAGATGAAGCGCTTGGTGCGCTCGCGTTCGGGTGCGGTGAAGATTGCCTTGGCGCTGCCGGTTTCGACGACGCTACCCGCCTCCAGGAAGACGACGTTATTCGCGATCTTCGAGGCGAGACGCAGGTCATGCGTCGCCATCACCATCGTGGTTCCCTCGTTTGCAAGCTTACCGAGAACATCGACCACCTCGGCCGAGAGCTCCGGGTCGAGCGCCGAGGTCGGCTCGTCGCAGAGCAGCACGCGTGGCGACGGGGCGAGAGCGCGGGCAATTGCCACGCGCTGCTGCTGGCCGCCTGACAGCGTCGAGGGCCAGGCATCCGCCTTGTGGGCCATGCCGACCTTGGTCATCAGCTCCATGGCACGCTCGCGGGCCTTTTCCTTCGGCCATCTGAGAACGGTGACCAGTCCTTCCATGACGTTTTCGATCGCGGTCTGATGCGGGAAAAGCTGGAAATTCTGGAAGACCATGCCGGTCTGGCGGCGGATCTTCTGGATCGATTGCCAGCCGGTGCGCTTGCCGGGCGCGAAGTCCAGCGTTTCCTCGCCGATGCGGACCGAGCCGGCCGTGGGGATTTCCAGCAGGTTGATGCAACGCAGAAGCGTGCTCTTGCCGCCGCCCGAGGGGCCGACGAGCGCGGTGACGCTGCCTTCGGGAATGCGGATGCTGATATCCTTCAGGATGACGGCGTCACCGAAGCGTTTTTCGATATTGGAGAGCTCGATCATGCGTTTGCCTCCAGCATGCCGCCATAGCGGGCAAAACGGCGTTCCAGCCGCACCTGCAGCGTCGACAGGACGGAACTGAGGACGAGGTAGACGAGAGCGGCTTCGATATAGAGGATCAGCGGCTCATAAGTCGTTGCCACGATGCGCTGCGCGGCCTGGAAGAGTTCCGGCACGGTGATGGCGGCGGCAAGAGAGGTATCCTTGACCAGCGAAATGAACGTATTCGACAGCGGCGGCACCGCGACGCGGGCTGCTTGCGGGAGGACAGTGCGGGTCATCGCCTGGCGCCAGTTCATGCCGATCGAATAGGCGGCTTCCCACTGACCCTTCGGCACCGATGAGATGACGGCGCGGATGATCTCGGAGCTGTAGGCGCCGATATTGAGCGTGAAGCCGATCAGGGCAGCCGGGAAGGCGTCGAGCAGGATGCCGATACTGGGCAGTCCGTAGAAGATGACGAAAAGCTGGACGAGCAGCGGCGTGCCTCTGATGATCCAGACATAGAAGCGGGCAATTGCCGCAAAGGGTGCCGGGCCGAACAGCCGGGCGACGGCCGTTGCCAATCCGAGGATCAGTCCGAAGGAGAATGAGAGCAGCGTAAGCGGGATGGTGAACTTGATGCCGCCCCACAAAAGGGTAGGCAGCGATTCCGCCATCAGTTGAAGCCAATGAGGCACGGGACGACCCTCTGAAAAAGATACGTCCGGCGAAATCGCCGGACGCTCTACACTCTATAGATCAAGTCGATGCGCGGGAAAACCGGCGCAACGGAGTTACTTGGAAACGTCCTGACCGAAATACTTGTCGGCGATCTTCTTGTAGGTGCCGTCGGCCTTGATGTCGACGAGAGCCTTGTTGATCGCTTCCAGCAGTTCCGGCTCGCCCTTGCGGATGATAATACCGGAGTAATCGGCATTTTCCTGCTGGGCGACGATCTTCACCGGCGCATCAGGCTTGTGCTTCTTGAAGTCGAGGAAGGAGAGGCTGTCGTTGACGGTTGCGTCTGCACGCTTCGTCAGCACGAGCTGGATCGACTGGTCGAAACCATCGGTGCCGACGAGCTCGGCGCCCGACTGCTCGGCAAGCTTGCCGAAGTTGCTGGTCAGGGACTGAGCGGCCTTCTTGCCTTTCAGATCGGCGAAGGACTTGATGCTGTCGTCGTCGGTGCGGGCGATCAGAACGGCCTTCGAGGCAATGTAGGGCTCGGAGAAGTCGTACTTCTGCTTGCGGGCGTCGGTGATGCCGACCTGGTTGATGACGGTGTCGTAACGCTTCGCGTCGATACCGGCGATTAGGCCGTCCCACTTGCCTTCGACGAACTCGGCCTTGACGCCGAGCTTGGCCGCGACGGCTTCGCCGATCTCGACGTCGAAGCCAACGAGCTTGTTGCTGTCGTCGTGATAGGTGAAGGGCGCGTAGGTGCCTTCCGTGCCGATCTTGAGAACACCCGCGGACTTGATGGCGGCGAGGTTTTCGCCAGCATGAGCAGCAAAGGCTGCGGCGGAGATCAGGGCTGCGGTGGCGATGGTCTTCAGGATTTTCATTTTTCTGTTCCGTAAAGGAGGAAATTCAATGCCGCATTGATCGCAGAAAACAGGGCGGGGCGAAGCGTAGAAAACTGCAAAGAAAATCGGCAACTGCGAATATTTTTCTCATTTGCCGCACTTTTAGCGCGGCTTGTTTCAGGGCGTCAATAAACGTGTGGCGATGACCCCATTGCATGCATGCGATTATCTGTTTATGCACGTTTGTGTTTGTTTGTGCCTGTTCATGTCGGGGTCGAGGATGAATGTGAACGAAATGTTGCTGCGGGAGCGGCAAGGCATCATCTCGCTGAAGCTGCAGACGCATGGCCGCGTGCTGGCAGCGGAGCTTGCCGCCGAATTTGGCGTATCCGAGGATACTGTACGCCGCGATCTCCGCGAGATGGCGGCGGCTGGACTTTGCGAGCGCGTCTATGGCGGCGCTTTGCCGATTTCGCCGGCCGGCGGCAGTCTGAAGCAGCGGATGAGCGTCGCCTTCGAGCGCAAGCAGTCGCTGGCACAAGCGGCAGTCTCGCAGATCAAGGCGGGATCGACCGTTTTCTTTGACGCTGGCAGCACCAATCTCGCGATCGCCAACGCCCTTCCTCAGGAGATGCTGCTGACGGCAGCCACCAATGCGCCGGCCATTGCCGCAGCGCTGCTCGACAAGACGGGTATCAACGTCATCCTTATCGGCGGGCTGATCGACCGGCAGGTCGGCGGCGCGCTCGGTGCCAAGGCGCTGCGCGACATGGAGCAATTGTCTCCGGATCTCTGCGTGCTCGGTGCTTGCGGCGTCGATCTGGAAGCCGGAGTCACGACCTTCGGCTTTGAGGATGCCGAGTTCAAGCGGTTCGCAGCCTCCAAGAGCCGCCAGGTTCTGGTTGCCGCGACATCGGAGAAATTCGGCACGGCAGCACCCCATAGCGTGCTGCCGGTGGCGCATTGCGAATGCCTAGTGGTTGAACATGACGCCGATGAAACATTGCTCGCGGCCTATCGCGAGCGCGGGTGCCGCACGGTGCAGGCCGCGGCGGCGAATTGAATTGAAGTGACCTGCCAAAGAGGCAGGCGATAGTGAACGAGACGGGACAATGGATAATCAACTACATGCGATGCCGGGCGTGCAGCGCGGGTTCATGCCGAAGAGCCGGATCGCGGTTTCGCTGCTGTTTCTGATGAACGGCTTTCTGGTCGGCTGCTGGGCACCGAAAATTCCGGAATTTGCCGAAAGGCTCGGCATCAGCAAATTCGAGCTTGGCCTGATGATCCTGGTCTTCGGCGTTGGCTCCCTGACGATGATGCCGATTGCCGGCGCGAAGATCGCAAAGCACGGCTCGCGTGTCGTCTCGCTGGCGACGGCCGTCTGCCTGCTGCCGATCCTTCTGGCGCTGACCGTTGCGCCCAATGTCATCACCGGCAGCATCGCTCTCTTCCTGTTCGGCGGCTTCGTCGGCGCCATGGACGTTGCCATGAATGCCAATGCGGTAGTTGTCGAGAAGTCGATGCGCCGGGCGATCATGTCGTCCTGCCACGCTTTCTGGAGCCTTGGCGGGTTGATCGGTTCCGGGCTCGGCGGATTGCTGATTTCCAAGATCGGCGTGCTCGGTCATGCCGGGCTTGCGACGGCGCTTGCCGCCGCCTTTCTTGCCGTCGCGTGGCCGATGATGCTTTCGGACCCACCGCATCCGGATGAGAAGAAGGAAAAGACCCGCCTGCCGATGGTGCCGCTGCCATGGCTGCTTGGCCTGATGGCGCTGTTCTCCATGGTTCCGGAAGGCGCGGTGCTGGATTGGGGCGCACTGTATCTGCGTCAGGAAATGGGCGCATCCGTCGCTCTGTCGGGCTTTGGTTTTGCTGCCTTCTCGCTGACGATGGCGATCATGCGCTTTGCCGGCGATATGGTGCGCGACAGGTTCGGTGGGGTGAAGACGCTGCGTGTCTGCACGCTGTTTGCGATCGTCGGCATGCTGATTGCAGCCCTTGCGCCGACTGCGGAGCTTGCAATCGTCGGCTTCGCCTTCTGCGGTATCGGCATTTCCAACATGGTGCCGATCGCCTTTTCGGCGGCCGGCAACGTGCCAGGCCTGAGACCCGGAATCGGCATCTCGGTGGTGACGACCATGGGCTATTCAGGGATGCTGGTTGCGCCTTCGGCAATCGGTTTCGTCGCCGAGCATATCGGCTTCTCGACGGTGTTCATGGCGCTGCCGGCCCTTCTGGTCGTCGTTCTGATCTTTTCGAGACTGGCGCGCTATGCCGACGGCGCCTCGGGTGGCGGCCACTAGGCCGCCAACAAAAGTGAAGCGCGGGGCGGTTGACAAGCAGGCAGGCATGATCCACCTGAAAGGCACGATTTTCAAAGGGTCCAAGAGCTCTCTTCATGTCTTCAGCCACGGATTTTGATCCGAAACCGCGCCGCTCTTCCGTTGCCGTCGATGTCGGCGGAGTGATTGTCGGAGGCGGCGCGCCTGTTGTCGTACAGTCGATGACCAATACCGATACCGCCGATATCGACGGAACGGTGGCGCAGGTCGCCGCGCTGTTCAAGGCCGGTTCGGAGATGGTCCGCATCACCGTCGACCGCGACGAAAGTGCCGCCGCTGTTCCGAAGATACGCGAGCGCCTGCTGCGTCTTGGCATGGACGTGCCGCTGATCGGCGACTTTCATTATATCGGCCACAAGCTGCTTGCCGATCATCCCGCCTGTGCCGAAGCCTTGGCGAAATATCGCATCAACCCGGGCAATGTCGGCTTCAAGGACAAGAAGGACAAGCAGTTCGCCGAGATCATCGAGATGGCGATCCGCTACGACAAGCCGGTACGCATCGGTGTCAACTGGGGTTCGCTCGATCAGGATCTGCTGACGGCGCTGATGGACCAGAATGCCGAGGCGGGCTCGCCGCTTTCGGCACGCCAGGTGACCCGCGAGGCGATCGTTCAGTCGGCGTTGATCTCGGCCAATCTCGCCGAAGAGATCGGCCTGCCGCGCAACCGCATTATTCTGTCTGCCAAGGTCAGCCAGGTACAGGATCTGATTGCTGTCTATTCGATGCTGTCGGAGCGCTCCGACCATGCCCTGCATCTCGGCCTCACCGAAGCCGGCATGGGCTCGAAGGGCATCGTCGCTTCGTCGGCCGCCATGGGCTATGTGCTGCAGCATGGTATCGGCGATACGATCCGCGTGTCGCTGACGCCGGAGCCGAATGGCGACCGGACGCGTGAAGTGCAGGTGGCGCAGGAGCTCTTGCAGGTCATGGGCTTCCGGCAATTCATTCCTGTCGTTGCCGCCTGCCCCGGCTGTGGCCGCACGACGTCGACGGTCTTCCAGGAACTGGCGCAGAGCATTCAGAACGACATCCGCAAGAACATGCCGGTCTGGCGTGAGAAATATCCGGGCGTCGAGGCGCTGAACGTCGCCGTCATGGGCTGTATCGTCAATGGCCCCGGCGAGAGCAAGCACGCCGATATCGGCATTTCTCTTCCGGGCACCGGCGAGACGCCTGCCGCGCCCGTCTTCATTGACGGTGAGAAGGCGCTGACATTGCGCGGCCCGAATATCGCGGCCGATTTCGAGGCGCTGGTTGCCGACTATATCGAGAAGCGTTTCGGCCAGAAGACCGCGGCCGAGTAAGGAGCCAGCCGCTAGATGCGGCTGGTGAGGAGCCTCAGCCCGGCGAAGCAATAGAAGGCGGACATTGCGCCTTCAATCCAGCGGCGCAGGCTCCGGTAGACCTTCAGCGCATGCGGGGTCGAAAACAGCACCGCATATCCCATGAAGATTGCGAAGCCTGTCGTCAGGCAGATGGCGACGATGAGGACCGCGACCGAACCCGGTGCGCCCTGCGGCATGCCGAGCGCGATGATGGCGAGCCAGGCAAAGATCGCCTTCGGATTGGTGACGTGGATGCCGTAACCCTTCAGCAGCAGGGCGCGTGTCGAAAGCGGCGGCACATCCTTTGCCTGCGCAAGCTCATTGCCTGTTCGCATCGCCTTGAACGCCTTGTAGGCGAGATAGAGCAGGTAGAGCCCGCCGAAGACCTTCAGGATTTCCAGAGCGATCGCGTAAGTATGCAGCAGCGTTGCCAGGCCAAGTGCTGCGGCACAGGCCCAGGTGAAGGAGCCGCCGAAAATCCCCACGCTGATCGTCATTCCGGCCTTACGGCCCTGCGTCATCGAGGTCGCGACGATCGCCAGGATCGCGGGGCCGGGGCTGATGACCGCTATCACGTAAGCGATATAGGCGGGCATGATGGACGGGAGATAGGATAGCGTGTCGTGCATGGGGCTGCTCTTCGGCGGGAAAGCGTGAACCTGTCAGAGTTTTCGTCTGCTGTCACGCCGTCTTGAGATCACTTTCATTCAGAGCCGCTTTCAGGATGGCCTTCGCTGTCCAGCGCAGTGTTTTCTCGGCCTCATCCTGCTCGAGCTCGCAGATATCCCGCATCACCACGACGGATTCGATGCCGGTGACCAGCGACAGGGCATGGATGAGCTTGTCGAGCTGCTTCGAGGCTATGCGTCCCTGAAGCGGCGATAGTGCCTCCTTCAGCCACGGGATGCGCCGTCCGCCGCGGCGGACCTGCGATTGGCCGGTGACGGAATTGCCGAGCAGGGCCCGGAAGACACTCTCATTTCCGAGGATCATCCGGAAGATATCGGAGACCAGCTTGTCCGTTCGCGCTTCGGCTTCATTTACGCCAGCGCCTTGGGTGGCCGGTTCGATGCTGATGACATCAGCGACACCATCAAGCACCGCTTCGCGGATGATCTCGTCGGGCGTCGAGAAGTAGCGATAGGCGGTGGCGCGAGAAATCCCTGCCAGATCAGCAACATCGGCAACGGACGGGTGTCCCCCTCGCTCGACGATCTGCCGTGCGGCGCGCAGCAGTTCGCTGCGCGTACGGCGCTTCTGGTTCACACGCTCGAATCTTTTTTCTTGACTGTCCATTTTTACCTCATTATGAGACGAGTATCTCATTAAGAGTTGAGTGTATCACAAACGCCTGGGGGCACAAGTCAATGAATTCCATTCCGACAAAACCAGACCAATCGGCGGATACGCCGATGACCGTTCACTTCATCGGCAATATCCTGACCTTTCGCGCACGGTATGCCGATACGAAAGGCAGCTTCACCGTGATCGAAGTTTTTACCGCGCCGAATGCCGGCCCGCCGCCACACACGCAGACCGATCAGGAAGCGTTTCTCATTCTCGAGGGCCGCTATGAGATCATGGTCGGCAATGAGACAAAGATCTGCGGACCGGGTGAGTTCGTGCATGTCTCGCCGGGAACCATGCATGCCTTCCGCAACATTGACGACAAGCCGTCGAAGCTGCTGCTGATCAACTTTCCCGGTGATCTGCACGAAGAATTCTTCGTGGCTGTCGGCGAGCCGTTGCCGCCGGGAACGACGCAGTTTCCGCAAATGCCGCCGCCCGACATTCCGAAGATTGTCGAGACGGCCGCCCGCTTCGGCATCGATATCCCGCTCGCACCGGCAGCCTGAGGAAGGAGCGGATATGTTGATCGACAAGCTCCTGTCGTCGCCTGTCCTCGGCATACTCGCCCGTGTGCTGGTGACATTCGTCTTCTGGTCCAGCGGCCTTGCGAAGCTCTTCGACTTTGCCGGTGCCGTCGCCGAGATGGAAAAATATGGCGTGCTGCCGGCAGCGCCGATGGCTGCCCTGGTCATCATGGTTCAGCTCGGCGGTTCGGCGCTGGTGATTTCGGGCTGGAATGTCTGGCTGGGAGCCGGGGCGCTCGGCGTCTTCACGGCACTGACGATCCCGGTCGCGCATGCCTTCTGGACGATGACCGGTGAGGCCGCCTTCTTCGAGATGCTCTTTGCTATCGAGCATATCAGTGTCATCGGCGGGTTGATGGTTGTTGCCATCCTGCGGCGGCCGGTATCGGCTGAGGTAGGGCGCTTGGCAAAAGCGTAGATATCGGCGCCGGACTGCCCGGCGCTCTCAATCAGTTCTTGCGGTTGGCAACGAAGCGCGCGGTGGCGGCAAGCGTCGCTGCTGTGTCGCCGTAGGGCTCGAGCAGCGCCGTCGCGTCCTGGACGTGGCGGCGCAATTCCGTTTCTGCCCATTCGATACCGTTGAGGGCAACGAGTGTACCCTTGCCGCGGCCGGCATCCTTGCCAGTTGCCTTGCCCATGGTCTCGGCGTCCGAGGTGATGTCCAGCAGATCGTCGGCAAGCTGGAAGGCGAGGCCGATCTTTTCACCGAACGCCCGGAGGCGCTTGCGCTCGCCGTCTGCGGCGCCAGCAACGATCGCGCCGGCCTCGCAGGCGAAGCGGATCAGGGCGCCGGTTTTCATAGCCTGCAATGCAATGATGCCATCGGCGGAGGGCGCCTGCTTTTCCGCTGCCAGATCAAGTGCCTGGCCGCCGGCCATGCCGCCGAGGCCAGAGCCGCGGGCGAGCGCCAGGATCAGTGCGGTCTTGCGGGCGTCGGAAAGCGCGGTCTCTGGCGCTGCGATGATGTCGAAAGCGTAAGTCAGCAGGCTGTCGCCGGCCAGAATGGCGGTCGCTTCGTCGAAGGCGATGTGCACCGTCGGCTTGCCGCGGCGCAGATCGTCGTCGTCCATGGCTGGGAGATCGTCGTGAACAAGCGAATAGCAATGAACGCATTCAAGTGCTGCGCCGACGCGCAGCGCAGTCTCTCTGTCACCACCGAGCAGGAGAGCGCTTTCGATAACCAGGAAGGGACGCAGCCGCTTGCCGCCGTTCAGCACGGCGTAATGCATGGCGGCGCGCAGGCTTTCCGGCCGGGCGATCTCGTCGGACAGAACGTCTTTCGAAAGCAGCGCTTCCAGCAGCGCTTCGATCTCTCTGGCGTTGCTTTTCAACCGTTCGGAAAATGGGTCTGGACTGGCGTTCATGGCCGCTGTTTGGCATGAGCAAAGCCCGCGGCGCAACGGAATTGTAGATGGAGAGATCAAGATTTCCGTTGTGCTCTGGCCTTGGCCTTTCTCAGACGGTATGGAGGACGCAGGGAACAGGTCTGGGCTAGACGTTGGATATAACGCCGGAGAGAGAGGAAAGCATCGCCATGCCGGCTCATCGGCGGATGTATGCATGGCTGCGCGGCCGCTCGCTGCCTGCCCGCATCGTGCTTGGCATCCTGGCTCTCTGCGTCCTGCCTTATGCGCTGATCATTCTCTATCTTATTCCCTTCATTCATCCGGTCTCAACGCTGATGCTGCGCGATCTCGTCCTTTTGCGCGGCTACGATCGCCAATGGGTGTCGCTGGACGATATCTCACCGGCGCTAGTGCAGTCGGTGATGATGTCCGAGGACGGGCAGTATTGCTTCCATGGTGGTGTCGATTGGGGTGAGATGCGGATGCTGATCGAAGATACGCTGGACGGCGCCTCGACGCGCGGCGGCAGCACGATCCCAATGCAGACGGCAAAGAACCTGTTTCTCTGGAACAGCCGCTCCTTTGTGCGCAAAGGTCTTGAGCTGCCCCTGGCGGTCGCCTCCGATTTCGTCTGGACCAAGCGGCGGCTGATGGAAATCTATCTGAATATCGCCGAATGGGGGCCGGGTATCTACGGTATCGAGGCGGCGGCGCGTTACCATTTCAAGGTTCCGGCGTCCAAGCTGTCACGCCGCCAGGCGGCGCTGCTGGCCGTCTCGCTGCCCAACCCGATCGACCGCAATGCCGGCAAGCCCGGCCGCGGCCTGAGGCGGCTTGCGGCGGTGATCGAGCGCCGCGCCCAGGGTGCCGGCGATTACATCAGATGCATTTATGATTGAGCTGCGAATAATTCATTGGTGAGCCGCCGCAGTGGCCGGTAGATAGAGCTGAAACAGCACGGATCGGCTCATGAACAAGCTCACGCTCTATATCGGCAACAAGAACTATTCTTCCTGGTCCTTCCGGCCGTGGATCGCCATGGAGGCAGCGGGCATTCCCTTCGAGGAAGTTCTCACTCCCTTCGATTTCGAAGCGGGCAATCCGCGCTTCAAGGAATTTTCGCCAACCGGCCGCGTTCCCGCGCTGCATCATGGTGACGTCCGCGTCTGGGAATCGCTCTCGATCATCGAGTATGTTGCCGAACTCTATCCCGAAGCCGGGCTGTGGCCGAAGGATCGTGCGAAGCGAGCCGCCGCCCGCTCCGTTTCGATGGAGATGCTCTCCGGGTTCCGTGCCATTCGGAATGCCTGCCCGATGAACATTCGCCGTCCGAAAGGCAAGATTGCGCTTGCCGATGGCGTGATGGCCGACGTCCTGCGTATCGAGACGATCTTTCGGGAGTTGCGGGAGCAATCCGGTGGACCGTTCCTGTTTGGGAGTTTTTCGGCTGCCGATGCAATGTTTGCGCCTGTCGTCAATCGCTTCGATGTCTATGACCTCGTGACATCCGGCGATACGCTGAGCTATATGGCGGCCGTCAAGGCGCATCCCGCCTGGCGGAGGTGGGAAGAGGCTGCGCGCGCCGAACCGTGGATCGTGCCGCACGATGAGGTTTGAACGGGAATCAAAGGATTCTCAAAAAATCTGTTTAGGGACTGGTCAAGGCCGTTTATCGCATGTATAAGCGCGCAAAATTTCCGAAATCGCGACATGTCGTTTCGGCCGCCAGTCTGGCCGAAAATGTGTTGCCCGTGAAGTGGAGTACGAGAAATGGCTGTACCGAAGAGAAAAACGAGCCCGTCCAAGCGCGGTATGCGCCGTTCTGCAGACGCACTGAAGGCTTCGACCTATGTTGAAGACAAGAACTCCGGCGAGCTGCGCCGTCCGCACCATATCGATCTGAAGACCGGTATGTATCGCGGCCGTCAGGTTCTGACGCCAAAGGAAAGCGCATAAGCTTTCCTGTTTCTGGTTTTCCAGATTGAAAGACCGGCTTTCAGCCGGTCTTTTTGCGTTTGCGCACCACGATATTCGCAATTGTCTTGAAGTGGGACGGCGATCTACGGCAGTATTCCCTGAATAGAGGGAGAACAGACCGAGATGCTTGGTGCAATGCCGCTGATGATCATTCCATTTATTCTTTACAACATGGCAATGCTCGGCCTGATGGGAAGCGGCGGTATTCCCGCGCTTCAGCACGACATCATGGTTTTGTCGATGATCTCAGGCGCGATCTGGAGCATGTCGCTCGGCGATCTCTTCATCGTCATCGCGCTTGTGGTGCTATTCTTCGAGATATTGAAGGCGACGCGTAACGGCTCAGGCAGCCTGATCAATCACATGCTGTCGATGCTGGTCTTCATCGCCTTCCTGGTCGAGTTTCTGCTCGTCCAGGATGCGGCAACCCAGGTGTTCTTCATCTTGATGACGATTGCGCTGATCGATGTGATCGGCGGCTTTGCCGTCTCGATCCGCACCGCGGGGCGAGACGTCTCGATCGGGCTTTAGAGCGTTTCCTCGAAACGCCCGGAGATCAGAGATTGTCCAGCTTGTTCTGAAGCGCCCTCAGCTGTTCCTTCAGCTCGTCGATGTCCTTGGCTTCAGCCTTCTTGGTCTCCTTGGCAGGAGGGGTCATGAAGGGCGAAAACATCTGCATCGCCTGCTGGAACATCTCGGTGTTGCGGCGCACCTGCTCCTCGACCATCTGCATCGGAAGTTGCAGGTTCTTGCCGATCGGCGTTTCGCCGAAGGCGCGGGTCACCTGCTCGCGCATCTGCGATTGCTGCTCGGTGAAGGCCTTCATAGAGTGTTCGAGAAAGCTCGGAACGACCATCTGCATCTGATCGCCATAATAGGTGATCAGCTGTCGAAGGAAGGAAATCGGCAGCAGCGTGTTGCCGGTCTTCGATTCCTGCTCGAAAATAATCTGGGTCAATACCGAGTGGGTGATATCATCGCCGGACTTGGCATCCTGGACCGTGAAGTCCTCGCCCTTCTTCACCATCTCCGCCAGGTCTTCCAGCGTCACATAGGTGCTGGTGCCCGTGTTATAGAGTCGGCGATTGGCGTATTTCTTGATGACTATCTGACCCTCATTCTTCGCCATATCAGTCTCCTGAACCCCGTCTGATGATGTGGAAATTCCTCCAATATCGAATGTAGACGCAAAAGAACGCCGGTGACAATCTCTTTGTGCGATGCGGCAACCCCTTTTATTCCCGTCATAATTCGCGTCTTCGTAAGTGCGGGCTAAAATTGCCATATGACGGTCTTGGCGTTTGACTCGGGCTAAAAGCTTTGCCAGTTTCGACCTATATAAAGTGCTGAAACGCGAGGAGGCTTTCCATGAGCAACACGTCCATCGTCATCGCCAGCGCAGCCCGCACAGCGGTCGGCTCTTTCAACGGCGCCTTTGCCACAGTCCCTGCACACGAACTCGGAGCAACGGCCATCAAGGGTGCGCTCGAGCGCGCCGGCGTCGATGCCGCAGAGGTGGACGAGGTCATTCTCGGCCAGGTCCTGCAGGCTGGTGAGGGTCAGAACCCGGCGCGTCAGGCAGCGATGAAGGCGGGTGTTCCCAAGGAAGCGACGGCCTGGAGTGTCAATCAGCTGTGTGGTTCCGGATTGCGCGCTGTTGCGCTCGGCATGCAGCAGATCGCAACCGGAGATGCAAAGATCATTGTCGCCGGCGGCCAGGAATCGATGTCGATGGCGCCGCATGCTGCGCATCTTCGCGGCGGCACCAAGATGGGCGACATGAAGATGATCGACACGATGATCAAGGACGGCCTCACAGACGCTTTCTACGGCTATCACATGGGGATCACGGCGGAAAACATCGCCCGCCAGTGGCAGCTTTCGCGCGACGAGCAGGACCAGTTCGCGGTTTCCTCGCAGAACAAGGCGGAGGCCGCGCAGAAGGCCGGCCGCTTCAAGGATGAGATTGTTCCTTTCGTCATCCAGGGCCGCAAGGGTGACGTGACCGTCGATGCCGACGAGTATATCCGCCACGGTGCAACGATCGAGGCGATGACCAAGCTTCGCCCGGCTTTCGACAAGGACGGGACGGTAACTGCCGCCAACGCATCCGGTCTCAACGACGGTGCCGCCGCAACTGTTCTGATGACCGAAGCGGAGGCTGTGCGCCGCGGTATCCAGCCGCTCGTGCGCATCGTTTCCTGGGCAACCGCGGGTGTCGATCCGCAGGTCATGGGCACAGGCCCGATCCCGGCATCGCGCAAGGCGCTTGAGAAAGCAGGCTGGTCGGTCGGCGATCTCGATCTGGTGGAGGCCAACGAGGCCTTCGCGGCACAGGCTTGTGCCGTCAACCGTGATCTCGGCTGGGATCCGGCGATCGTCAACGTCAATGGCGGCGCGATCGCCATCGGCCATCCGATCGGTGCGTCCGGTGCCCGCGTTCTGAATACGCTGGTTTTTGAAATGAAACGCCGCGGCGCCAAAAAAGGATTGGCAACACTCTGCATCGGCGGCGGCATGGGCGTCGCGATGTGCCTCGAAGCACTTTAAATAGCATGCGATCCATGTCTTAATGACGGGATCGAAGGCGATAACAAGGGGAGCGAAACATGAGCAGAGTGGCTTTGGTCACCGGTGGCACACGTGGCATCGGTGCAGCAATTTCGGTGGCGCTCAAGAACGCCGGTTACAAGGTGGCGGCGAACTACGCCGGCAACGAAGAGAAGGCCAAGGCCTTTCATGACCTAACCGGCGTCCCGGTCTTCAAGTGGGACGTTTCCGACTATGCCGCTTGCGGCGAGGGCATCGCCAAGGTGGAGGCCGAGCTCGGCCCCATCGACGTTCTGATCAACAACGCCGGTATCACCCGCGACGCGATGTTTCACAAGATGACCCCACAGCAGTGGCATGAGGTCGTCAACACCAACCTCACCGGTCTCTTCAACATGACCCACCAGGTCTGGGGCGGCATGCGTGACCGCAGCTTCGGCCGTATCGTCAATATCTCGTCGATCAATGGCCAGAAAGGCCAGATGGGACAGGTCAACTATTCAGCTGCCAAGGCCGGCGATCTCGGCTTCACCAAGGCGCTGGCGCAAGAGGGTGCGGCGAAGAACATCACGGTCAACGCCGTCTGCCCCGGTTATATCGGCACGGAGATGGTTCTTGCGGTTCCGGAAAAGGTGCTGAACGAGCGGATCATCCCGCAGATCCCGGTTGGCCGTCTTGGCGAGCCTGAAGAAATCGCGCGTTGTGTGGTGTTCCTGGCCTCGGATGACGCCGGGTTCATCACCGGCTCGACGCTGACGGCGAATGGCGGGCAGTTTTTCGTCTAGAGGCGCCCTGAGCTTCCGGGAGTTCACTCACCGGGATCTAGCGCAACGGTTGAAACAAAAACGGGCGCCAAGGCGCCCGTTTTCAAGAGATCAGTCTATTGTTAGCAGCGAACGCGGCGCGTTGAGCCGTTCGAGTAGGCTACGTAGCAACCGTAGCGGTCACGATAGACGCGCTGGCCCGAATAGCGGCCATTGCGCTGATCGACCGAGTTACCGACTGCAGCGCCAACCAGGCCGCCTGCAACGGCGCCGACGGCTGCGCCGCCCCAGCTGTTGGAAACCGCACCGCCAATAAGGGCGCCAGAGCCAGCGCCGATTGCGGTGCCCTGCTCAGTTGCCGTGCACGATGCAAGCGCACCCACGAGTGCTGCAACGAGAACAACCTTCTTCATCATGACTTACAACTCCCCAGTTACATGGCCTTTAGATGCGGCCCATCAGGACAAGGATAATGATAATGACGAGAACTAGCCCCAAACCGCCAGAAGGTCCATAGCCCCAAGCGCGGCTGTAACCCCAATTCGGCAGAGCGCCGATCAAAAGCAGAATAAGGATAATAAGAAGTATCGTACTGAGCATGTTTTCTGTCCTTCAACTCACCGCGAGTTACGAATGGACAATAAACACGGTAGCCGGGTTTTTGTTCCCGGCTAAACTTATGTGCGTGCAATTTCAGGATGGAGTTTTCTTGATGGTGCCGGAACTTATATTCTACGGGACGGTATAAACGCGTCAGGCTCAAAAAGGTTCCGCTGTTCCGCAGAAAATTTTAACGAAACATCAAACTCAGGGCGGAAAGTGTTAATGGCGCCCGATTTTCAATGCTGATCCTGCAATCAAGGAGGCTGCATATAGCGCCCGTTCGCGCAGTTCATCAATATGCAGTGGCGAACAAAAGCGGAATTTGCGGCTGTCGGCGATTCGTCTGTGATTCGTTCCGGCTTTGACCCGAAGGTTAATTCAGTGGTTTTCGGGTTTTCCGTCTTTGCGGTTGACGCCGGATGAAAATAGGCCATCCAAGTTCGCCTGCTGCAAATTGCCGGATTCCGGTGATTCAGCATCTAGTGGGAAAAGCTGATTCAAAACCAATACTTAGCCGTGAACAAAAGCTGAATCACCGCGAGTCTGCGATTCGTCTCTGATTCGTTCTCAAGCTGTTCCGAATCTCAAAACAGAGGCTTAGCGCCGCTTGTTGAATCAAATTAGCAGAGCATTCGCATCATCCGGCTCTTGCGTTTGCCGGTTGCCCTGTCCATGTGTTGTCTGCTGACTTGACCCCGGGGCTCCCCGCCTCACTTGCATGGACCATGACACTGAATTCGCAGCCGATGATACTGAGTGGGCGCGGTGTGACCGCGGTGCTCGGGCCGACCAATACCGGCAAGACGCATTACGCCATCGAGCGCATGGTCGCGCATGGCACCGGCGTGATCGGGCTGCCGCTGCGCCTTCTGGCGCGAGAGGTCTATAGCCGGGTCGTCGAAAAGGTCGGTGTGCACAATGTCGCGCTGGTCACGGGCGAGGAAAAGATTTCTCCGCCCAATGCGCGCTTTTCGGTCTGCACAGTCGAGGCGATGCCGCGGGAAACCAAGGCGGCCTTTGTCGCGATCGACGAAGTGCAACTGGCCGGAGATCTCGAGCGCGGGCATATCTTCACCGACCGCATTCTACATTTGCGCGGGCGCGACGAGACGCTGCTGCTTGGCGCCGGCACGATGCGCCCCATTCTCCAGCAGCTGTTGCCTGGTATTACCGTCATCGAGAGGCCGAGACTGTCGCAGCTGCTCTATGCCGGGCAGAAGAAGATTACCCGGCTGCCGCAGCGCTCGGCGATCGTCGCCTTCTCGGCTGACGAAGTTTACGCCATCGCCGAGCTGATCCGGCGCCAACGCGGCGGCGCGGCCGTCGTGCTTGGCGCGCTCAGCCCGCGGACGCGCAATGCGCAAGTGGCGCTCTATCAGGCGGGCGATGTCGAATATCTGGTCGCCACCGATGCGATCGGCATGGGGCTCAATCTCGACGTCGATCATGTCGCCTTCGCGCAAGACCGGAAATTCGACGGCTACCAGTTCCGCAATCTCAATCCCGCAGAACTTGGCCAGATCGCCGGGCGTGCCGGCCGCCATGTTCGCGATGGCACCTTCGGCGTCACCGGGCAGGTCGCACCTTTTGATGATGAACTGGTGCAGCGGATCGAGGCGCACGAGTTCGACAACGTCAAGGTTCTGCAGTGGCGGACCAAGGAATTCGACTTCGCCTCGATACAATCGCTGCGCGCAAGCCTGGAAAAGCCGCCGAGCGTCCAGGGGCTGACGCGATCCCTGCCTTCGGTCGATCAGCAGGCGCTGGAACATCTTTCACGATATCCGGAAATTATTGATCTTGCGACCAAGCCGGAAAGGGTTGAAAAGCTCTGGGAAGCTTGTGCGCTGCCCGATTACCGGCGTATTGCACCGGCCCAGCATGCCGATCTGATCTCGACCCTCTTTTCTGATCTCGTCCGCCGTGGCACGGTGAACGAAGATTTCCTCGCGGAGCAGGTGCATCGTGCGGACCGGACGGACGGTGAAATCGACACGCTTTCGGCGCGAATCGCGCAGATAAGAACCTGGACCTATGTGTCGAACCGGCCCGGTTGGCTTGCCGATCCGACACACTGGCAGGAAAAGACGCGGGAAATCGAAGATCGATTGTCCGATGCGTTACATGAAAGGTTGACGAAACGCTTTGTTGATCGCAGGACATCTGTGCTCATGAAGCGCCTGAGAGAGAATGCGATGCTGGAAGCTGAAATCAGTGTGAATGGTGATGTCTTCGTGGAGGGACATCATGTGGGTCAGTTGAGCGGTTTCCGCTTCACGCCCATCGGTGGAACGGATGGACCGGACGCCAAGGCCGTACAGGCTGCTTCACAAAAGGCGCTTGCTCTGGAATTCGAAGCGCGCGCTGCGCGCATGCATGCTGCCGGCAATGGCGATCTGGCGATCAGCGCCGATGGCCTTGTGCGCTGGCTCGGCGATCCCGTGGCGCGGCTTTCGGGCAGCGACCACATAATGCGGCCGCGGGTGATCCTGCTTGCCGACGAACAGTTGACCGGAAATGCGCGCGATCATGTCGCCGCCCGCGTCGAGCGCTTCGTCAATCATCACATCAGCACGGTGCTGAAGCCGCTCGACGATCTGTCGCGCGCTGAAGACCTGCAGGGCCTGGCAAAGGGTCTGGCGTTCCAGCTCGTCGAGAATCTCGGCGTACTGTTCCGCCGCGACGTCGCCGACGACGTCAAGTCGCTGGATCAGGATGGCCGTGCCTCGATGCGCCGCTACGGCGTGCGGTTTGGCGCTTACCACATCTTCGTTCCGGCACTTCTGAAGCCGGCGCCTGCCGAATTGATCACGCTCCTCTGGGCGCTGAAGAACGACGGTCTCGACAAGCCTGGCTATGGTGACCTCATTCCGGTTCTGGCCGCTGGCCGTACGTCTGTCGTCACCGATCCGAGCTTCGAGCGCACCTTCTACAAGCTTGCCGGTTTCCGTTTCCTCGGGAAGCGGGCTGTTCGTATCGATATTCTAGAGCGGCTTGCCGATATCATCCGTCCGCTGCTGCAGTGGAAGCCGGGTCAGGCAAACCGTCCCGAGGGTGCCTATGACGGCCGCCGCTTTACGACAACGACCGCAATGCTCTCCATCCTCGGCGCGACGCTCGAGGACATGGAAGAGATCCTCAAGGGTCTCGGTTACCGTGCGGATGCCGTGAAGGCCGAAGAGGCTGCCGCCCATCTTGCCACGCAAGATGCGTCGGATGCACCGGCCGCGAGCGAGGCACCAGCCGAAGAAGCATCCGACAAGGCCGATCACGACGATGCGGATGGTGCTGAGGAAGCACCTGCAGAAGCACCCGCTGCCGAAGCGCCTGCTGAAGCTGCCGAAGTGACGGCCGAAAGCGGCGAACCGCAGGAGCCGAAGCCGGTTCTGCTGTGGCGCCTCGGCGGCCGCAACGACAACCAGCGCCCGGTGCGCAACCACGGCGAACGCCGCGGCGGCGAGCGCCAGCAGGGCAACCGTCGTCAGGGCGGCGCGACCGAAGGCGCTGAAGGCAACAACCGCGGCGAAGGCAATCGCGAAGGCCGCGATGGCAACCGCCAGCAGCGCGGCCGCGATGGCGGCAAGCCGCATCAGGGCCGTGGCGATCGCAACGAACAGCGTGGCGACCGTCAGGATCGTGGTGACCGGAAGGATCGCAACGACCGCAACAACAACCGTGGCGGCGCCCAGCCGCTGCGCTTCGAGGCCAAGCCGCCGCGCAAGGAAAAGCCGATCGATCCGGATTCGCCCTTCGCCAAGCTCGCTGCCTTGAAGGAGCAGATGAAGAAGTAATCGATGGGCGGGGAGACACAGCCAGCAAGCGGTTCGCGCCAGCGCATCGACAAATGGCTGTTCTTCACGCGCATGGTGAAATCCCGCTCATTGGCGCAAAGCCATGTTCAATCCGGGCACGTTCGCATCAACGGCGAGCGTGCCATCCAGCCCAGTCAGACAGTCAAGGCGGGCGATCGCGTCGAGCTGCAACTCGATCGCCGGGACGTCGTCCTCCTTGTCAAACTGCCGGGCGAGCGGCGGGGGCCTTTCGAAGAGGCGCAGCGCCTTTACGAGAACATCACGCCGCCTGAAGATGAGACGAAACGTCTCACCGCCTACGAGCAGGCGATCCGCGGCGCGGGGGCAGGACGGCCGACAAAGAAAGAGCGGCGGGCAATCGACAGGCTCCAGTCGGGCGAGGATTAGAAAACTCTGTCTGCGCCGCCGGTTTTTGAAGATGGATAATCCTTGAAATCAGGCTGTAAAGCCGATACGTCACAATCAACTCGCCGGACTGCGTTCTTGCCTCCCAAGCCAGTCAACGCTGCTCCTCCGGCACAGGGAAAGACGCGACGTTCCAGGTTCGTCTCCCCGCTCGCGTGAAATCCTGGAGTTTTTCATGACCTATGTCGTGACCGACAATTGCATTCGCTGCAAATATACCGACTGCGTGGAAGTCTGCCCGGTCGATTGCTTCTATGAAGGCGAAAATTTCCTCGTCATCCATCCCGACGAATGCATCGACTGCGGCGTCTGCGAACCCGAATGTCCTGCCGAGGCGATCAAGCCGGATACCGAACCGGGTCTCGACAAATGGCTCAAGATCAACGCTGAATATGCCAGCGTCTGGCCCAATATTACCGTCAAAAAGGACTCGATGCCCGAGGCCAAGGAAATGGACGGCGAGACCGGCAAATTCGAGAAGTATTTCTCCGAAAAGCCCGGCGCGGGCGATTGAGTTCAAGCTACTGAAATCCGCCTGAAATCGGGTTCAGAAGGCGCTTAAACGTTTCAAGTGATGCTTCACTAATATGTGAGCCATGTGTTGCCCGCATGACTCACACGCACCAAATTATTGATTTCCTCATATTTTTGTGATAGGTTCTAGAGACTGACCCATTTGAGGCACGAGGCGTGCCCAAAACCATCACGAAAGCAAATTAAATCCGTACGCGGTTTCCGTGACATATCAACGAGTTGAGCTGTCCGATCGTTAATCGCGTGCACGAATTTCTTTGCTTATGTCTGGTGGGACCAGAGTGAAGTCACCCGACGGGAATTCTACCGTCTCATCCGGGCCTGACTGACCCGGCTCCGGCCGCCGCCGGAAGCGTAACAGGGAGTTTTTGATTAGTATGACGACCCAGCAGAAAAAACCTTCAGCAGCTCGCCACGGCTTCAAGACCGGTGAATCGATCGTGTACCCCGCTCATGGCGTCGGTACCATCACCGCTATCGAAGAGCAAGAAGTTGCCGGCATGAAGCTCGAACTTTTCGTTATCGATTTCGAAAAGGACAAGATGCGTCTGAAGGTTCCGGTCGCAAAGGCGATGAGCATCGGCATGCGCAAGCTGTCGGAAACCGACTTCGTTGAGCGCGCGCTCAAGGTTGTGCAGGGCAAGGCTCGTGTCAAGCGTACCATGTGGTCCCGCCGTGCGCAGGAATATGATGCCAAGATCAATTCCGGCGACCTGATTTCCATCGCAGAAGTCGTGCGCGATCTCTATCGTGCCGAAAACCAGCCGGAGCAGTCCTATTCCGAGCGTCAGCTGTATGAAGCTGCCCTCGACCGTATGGCTCGCGAAATCGCTGCCGTGAACAAGATGTCGGAAACGGAAGCCGTCCGTCTCGTCGAGACCAACCTCAACAAGGGTCCGAAGCGCGGCAAGGCAATCGAAGAAGACGACTCCCAGGACGAAGCCGCATAATAGCACTTTGTTTTTCCTTGCAAAAAACCCGGCCTTCGAGCCGGGTTTTTTCTTGGAACTTTTTCCGCGCTGCCGCGTTTAGATCTCGTAAGTGCGGACAAAAAACCGGTGGAGCCCACCGTTCGTCCGCTGGTTTGAACGCTGGACGAGGAGTGGGTCATGGCTTCCACATTTTGCCGGAACGGCAACTTGAAGAATCAGATCCTGCCTGACCGTCTGACCGGTACTTGTTGAAGAGATAGGGCCTCCTCCTGAAAAGTCCAGGAGAGAGGCCTTTTGCATTCGAGAGCTGAATTTGATCCGGGCGGCCACGTTCCGGAAACGAACCTTCGTTGTTTTTTGTTTGGGCGCGAGGCCTGATTTTAGGAGACCGATATGAGGAACATGTCTGCAGACCGGCGCATGATCAAAATTGCGATGGCGGCTCCCTATCTTGCCCGCGAGGAAGAGCATCAGCTGGCGATCCGCTGGAAGGACAATGACGACCGCGGCGCGCGCAACCAGATCGCCATGGCGCATATGCGTCTTGTCATCTCCATGGCCGGCAAGTTCCGCAATTTCGGCCTGCCGATGAGCGACCTCGTGCAGGAAGGGTATGTCGGTCTGCTTGAAGCTGCAGCGCGGTTCGAGCCCGAACGCGAAGTGCGGTTTTCGACCTATGCCAGCTGGTGGATCCGTGCCTCCATTCAGGATTATATCCTGCGAAACTGGTCGATCGTTCGCGGCGGCACAAGCTCAGCGCAGAAGGCGCTGTTCTTCAATCTTCGCCGGTTGCGCGCCAAGCTGGCGCGTGGCGACACCCAGCTGACCGTGCAGTCGATCCATCAGGAAATCGCTGCTGCACTCGGCGTCAGCCTTGCGGACGTCCAGACGATGGATGCGCGGCTCTCCAGCAACGATGCGTCGTTGCAGGCGCCTTCGGTCTCCGGGGACGCCGATAGTGCCGAGAAGATGGATTTCCTCGTCAGCAACGAGCCACTGCCGGACGAGCAGGTGACGAACATGATCGACGGCGAGCGCCGCCGCGTCTGGCTGGCCTCGGCGCTGACGCATCTCAACGAGCGCGAGATGAAGATCATCAGCGCACGGCGCCTGGCAGAAGACGGAGCGACTCTTGAAGAGCTCGGCGCCGATCTCGGAATTTCGAAGGAACGGGTACGCCAGATCGAGAGCCGGGCAATGGAAAAGTTGCGCAGCGCGCTTGTCAGCGCCGATCCGCATATGGCCGCCTACGCCTGAAAGTAGTCTTTACTCCCAGAAGCACAGACTGGCCCGGTTCACACCGGGCCTTTTTTATTCGGCGATGATTTTCACACGGTCGCCGGGCGCTACGGACGCGCCCATCGGCAGGGCATTGATCAGCTTGAAAAGGTCGAGCTTGCGATCGGTGCCCATCATCCGGGCCGCGAGCGTGGTGATGTTGTCGCCGGCGCGTACCGTGACGACGCGGATGCGCAGCGGCTTCAGCGAGGACATCTCGTCCGGCGTCATGCGGCGGAAGCTCGCTCTCAGCACGTCGGCCGTCTGCTGCAGCGCTGTGCTGCCCTTCGGCACGGCCGTCAGGAAACGGAAGATCTGCTGGTTGTTGCGGATGACGGTTACGTCGAAATCCCAGCGATCTGCGCTGGCGCGGGCGGTTGCGGCTTCCATGCCGTTGATTGTCGTCGGCTGGATGGTCGACGGGTCGAGGCCTGTCACCCAGCCGCTCGAGATATAATTTGTCAGGCTCTGGTTGTTGCTGTCGGCCACGCCGTCGAAGCGGATCGCGACATCGCCCGGGCCGGTCGCCATGACGGCTTCAACCTTGTTGTCGATGGTGAAATCGGGCGGTACGTCGAAGCGGATGCCGAGGCCGCCATGCAGGAAGGTCTGGCCGCGCACATAGCCCTCTTCGGGGCTGTCGCCGTAGAGCAGGCCGTCGATGCCATCGAGATAATAGTCACGGCCCTTGTCGCCGACCTTGCCTTCCTGGCCGAAGGCGCGGGCGTGGTCACGCGCAAGTTCGATGCGCTGGGCCGAATTTGGGTGGCTCGACAGGAAGTCGAGGCTCTGGTCGGCGTCGGGATCGGCCGACATGAAGCGGCTGTAAGCGGCCATGCTGTCAAGGAAGCGTGCCGCCGAGTAGGGATCGTAGCCTGCCTCGCCCAGCATGCGCACGCCGATCACGTCGGCCTGCAGTTCCTGCTGGCGGGAGAAGGCGGCGAGACGCAGTTTGCCGCGGGCGAGCGCCTGCTTGCCGGCGATATCGCTCGACAGGACTTCGGCGACCACGCGGCTGGCTATGACTTCGGCCTCTTCGCGCTTCTGGCGCTCGATGCCGTGGTTTGCGGTCACGTGGCCCATCTCATGCGATAGCACGGCAGCGACTTCCGAAGCGTCGTTGGCGAGCGCCAGCAGGCCGCGAGTCACATAGAGATAGCCGCCCGGCAGCGCAAAGGCGTTGATCGCCGGCGAATTCAGAATGGTAATGCGATAGGACTGGCTCGGATTTTCGGAAACCGCCGTCAGGGCGCCGGCGATGCGGGCGACAAGCCGCTCGGTCTTGGCATCCTTGTATTCGCCGCCGTAGCTCGCAACGATGCGCGGATGCTCGCGCGCACCCATGGCAGCGCGCGGGTCGTTCTTCTGGACCTCATCGACGATCTGCGGATTGGACGAGGGGGAAACCGTCGGCTGGTAGGACTGTTCGATGATCGACTGACAGCCGTTGAGAGCCATGGCAGCAGCCGTCAAAAGCAGCGCATGCCGTCCCCGTTGACGCAAAGCGGATAGCACGTTCCTGGAAGGCGCGGGTCTCGTCCACGTCGTCATGCTGTCCAGTCTGGCTCTCCGAGTCATCTTGCTTTTCGGCCGGCTCGCCAAATGTTCGATCCGGCCACTTCCAACGGGGTTCAACAGGCGTCCATCCCGCTTCTCGCATTGCACAACGGGGGAACAGACGTCATTGCTGTAGCTGATTTCCGCATCGGTTGCATAGCGAGACTCTGCGTAATTATGGCGCCGTTGTAATTTAGCAAGCTTAGCGTGGTTAAGGAGTTCTTTCGCTCCGATGAAATTGTGGCGAAAGTGCCATCGCGGCGTGGATATTCGTCAGCCCTGCAGAAATTGCCGCAATGCGGGGGTGCTCTGATCAGCCAGATACTCGCTCAACGGTGCAGCGAGCGCAATCGCGCCATGGTCGATGAAAACGCCATATTGTGCAATGCGGCGAACCTCATCCGGGTCGTGCGAAACGATGATGACCGTGGCCCCGGTCTCGCGCTGCATTGCCGTCAGAAGCTCAGCCATGCCGTTGCGCAGGCTAGGGTCGAGGGCGGCGAAGGGTTCGTCGAGAAGCAGGATTGGACGCTTGCGAACGAGGGCGCGGGCAAAGGCGGCGCGCTGCCTTTCGCCGCCGGAAAGCGTTGCAGGAAGCCTTTTTTCGAAGCCCGTCAGGCCGACCTGCGCCAGCGCGGCCGAGATGCGGCTGCGATCCGTCGGCGCGAGCTTCAGGGCCGGATTAATGCCCAGCCCGACATTGGTGAAGATATCGAGATGAGCGAAGAGATTGTTGTCCTGAAAGACAAGCGAGACGGGCCGCTCGGCCGGGTGACTGCCGGTAACATCATGTCCGGCGAGCAGAACGCGGCCGCTCTCCGGCGTCTCGAAGCCTGCCAGCAGATTGAGTAAGGTCGATTTGCCGGCGCCCGATGGGCCTGTCACGGCAATGATCTGGCCGCGGGGCAGCGTGCAATCGAAATGGAAGGCGTGGCTGCCGAGCGTCAGGCGGACGTTCTGCATGGTGATATCAGCGGCCGTCATCGGCACCATGTCCTCGCATCTGGCCGGATGCTCCGGCGATCGTCAGCAATAGGCAAATGACGCCGAGGATCAGCGCAAGGCCGTCGGCATCGTTGGTTCTGTAGCTTCCCATGCGGCTGTAGACCAGCCATGGAAGTGTGACAAAACCATCGGATCCGAACAGGGCGACAGCGCCAAGATCGCCGAGCGACAGCGCCATGGCGAAAGACAGGGCGGTCAGCAACGGCTTGCGCAGCCCCGGCCAGTCGACAAGCCGCAGCCGCGCCGCGCCGGTTATCCCGAGACTTGCCGAGAGGCGCGCGGTGCGGCGCTGATGGACGAGATAGGCCGGTTCAAGCACGCGCATGACGAAGGGCAGGGCCATCAGCATGTTGATCAGAACGACGAGGACGGGCGCAAAAACAGAGGCGTCGCCGAATGGCCTGAGCGCCATGAACCAGCCGGTCGCAAGCACCACGGGCGGCACCAACAGCACCATTGACGAGGCTCCGCCCATCGCTGCGTAGAGGGCGCGGCTGCCGCGTGTGAAACGCTTGTCCCCGCTGATGGTCTGGCGGGCGCGGATCAGGGCTGCTGATACGACAAGGGCCAATGTGGCGGCGGAAAGGGATATGCCGAAGCTCATCGCTGCGGCTTGCCAGAAGACCGGCTCGCCGACCAGCTTCGGGAGGTCGGCTCTCAGGCCGGCTACCAACACGGAAAGCAATGGCGAAAGCAGAAAAGCCGTAGCGAGGACGAGGAGCAGGCCATCCGACAGTTTTGCCATCGCCATTCTGCCATCGAAACGCATGGAGTGGCGTCCGGCGGTCAGCCCTTCGTCACGGCTGGCGGGGAGAAACGACATGGCGCCGAGGATGAGGCCGGCCAGGGCAATCTGCAGCAAGGACAGAGCTACCGCTCGGCCCGGGTCGAAATCAAAACGCAGCGACTGGTAGATCGCCACCTCGATCGTCGTTGCCGCCGGTCCGCCGCCAAGCGTCAGCACCAGCGTGAAGCTGGTGGCGCAGAGCATGAAGATCAGCCCTGAAATGCCAGGGATCAGGCCGCGGATCGCCGGCCATTCGATGAAACGGAAGACGGCGCGCGGGCGCATGCCGAGATTGCTTGCCATCAGCCAGTATTCGGCGGGCAGGCGCTCCAGTCCTGCAAGCATCAGCCGGCAAGCGAGCGGCAGATTGAAGAAGATGTGGGCGAGGAGGATGCCGGTCAGTCCGTAGATGCTGACGGGTTCGGACAGGCCGAGCTTGAGCAAAGCGGTATTGAGCAGGCCCTGCCGTCCCCAAATGCCAATGAGCCCGAGCGCGCCGATCAGAACGGGCAATCCCATCGGCACGGCCATCAGCCGGATGATCCAGATGCGGCCGGGAAAGTTCGGCTGGCGGGCAAGCGCCCGCGCGACGGGGAGCGCCAGGAGAACTGAGAGCAGCGTGGAGAGAACCGCTTGCAGCAGCGTGAAGCGCAGGACGCGGAGAATGTAGGGATCCGAGATGATCCCGGCGAACGCATCACTGCCGCCGGAAGCAGTCAGCGAGACGGCGGCGATGCCGATGAAAAGCAGGATGGCGGCGAGGCCGATTGCCCCGCCCGCCAGCGCATTTCTCCGTTCCGCAGCCGTCTGCAGCATCAGTTCATGCTCATGGCCGTCAGCCACTCATCGATCCAGGACTTGCGGTTTTTGGCGACATCATCCGGGCTCATCAGGAAGGTCTTGGACGGATTGACCAGCTTGCCGAAGGCATCCGGCAGCGGCGTGGAGGTGGCCGCAACAGGCATCATCCAATTGTTGGTCGGGATCGTGTCCTGGAAACCCGGCGTCACCATGAACTTCAGGAAGTCGCGGGCGAGTTCTTTATCCGGCGCGTTCTTGAGAAGGCCGGCGACTTCGATCTGGATGTAGTGACCTTCGGAGAAGGCGGCGGCCTGATAGCGGTCGGTGTTCTCGGCGACCATGTGATAGGCTGGTGAGGTCGTGTAGGACAATACCATCGGCGCCTCGCCCTTGGTGAACAAGCCATAGGCTTCAGACCAGCCGGGCGTCACCGTCAGGATGCGGCTCTTGAGCTTCGTCCATGCTTCGGGCGCCTTGTCGCCATAGACGGACTTCACCCAGAGCAGCAGGCCAAGGCCGGGCGTCGAGGTGCGCGGATCCTCGATGACGAGCTTTTGCGATGGGTCGCCGTCGATCAGTTCCTGCATGCTTTTCGGCGGGTTCTTGATGGTCTGCGTGTCGTAGATGATGGCGAAGTGGCCATAGTCATAGGGAACGAAGACATCGTCCTTGAAATCGCCCGGTACCTTGAGGTCGCTGGTATCGACGCCGCTTACGTCGAACAGGCCGGTGTCCTTGGCTTCGGTGATCAGGTTGGTATCGATGCCGAGAACGATGTCGGCCTTGGTCGAGGCGCCTTCGAGCTTCAGGCGTGAGAGAAGCGCCACGCCATCGGCGACGCTGACGAAATTGACCGTGCAGGCGCAGGTCTTCTCGAAGGCTTCCTTGACCTTGGGGCCCGGGCCCCATTCCGAGGTGAAGCTCTCGTAGGTGTAAATGGTCAGCGTCTTGTCGGCGGCCTGCGCCGGAGACAGAGTGACTGTTGCGGCAAGGAAAGCCGTGACGAATGATGCGATCAATGGTTTGCGGCCGGGCATGGCGCGCCTCCTCCTAAAAAAGTTGTTTCATGGGGAAAAGGGCGGTGCCTGGTGTCACGCGTCTAATCCCTCCGCCGGTGTTAGCCGGATCAGGTTCCGCGGGTTGGCTTGAAAGCCTCTCAGCCAGATATCCTTGCGGATACAGGGCACCCCGTTAGAGCGTTGGCAGATGTATAGTGATGCAGGCTTTATGACAAGGGCGCAGCGCGCCCTTGCCGCTACTCGGCGGCTTCGGCGGCTGCGGCCGTGTTCTTGGTCTCGCCGTGGCGCGGCAACTGGACCGGTTTCAGCGAAAGCGCTGCAATCAATCCAATCAGAGCAAAGGCGCAGGAGGTCATGAACATCGGCGTGAAGGCGCTGGCATAGGCATCGGCGACAGCCTGGCGGCTGGCTTCCGGGAGGGCTGCCATCATCTTCGGCGTCAGCTGCTCGATATCCGTAACGCCGGGGATGGAAACGCCGACCTTTGCCAGCTGTGAGCCGATGATGGCGCCGTAGATGGAGATGGCGATCGAGGCGCCGCCCATGCGCGACAGCGTGACGGAACCGGTGGCGGCGCCGACATCACGCGCCGGAGCGGCGTTCTGGACGCCGATGACGGGCACCTGCTGCGACAAGCCGATGCCGATGCCGTGCAGCATCATCAGCAGGCCGATGATCGGCAGCGGCGTACCAGCATGGACCTGGGTCAGGAGCGCGAAGGCCACCGCGCTGCAGGAGAGGCTGGCAATGGCGAAGGGCTTGTAGCGTCCGGTGCGCGAGATCATGCGCCCGGCAAAGAGCGAGCCGCAGACGAGGCCGCCGGTCAACATGACGAAGAGCAGGCCGGCATGCGAGGGCGACAGGCCCGTGGTCGTCTGCAGGAACAGCGCGAAGTAATTGGCCATGCCGATAGCGATGCCGCCGCCGGTGATCGACATGATCAGGAGAAGCGGGAAGGTAGGGTTGCGGAACAGCGATAGCGGCACGATCGGTTCGGCGGCGCGGCGCTCGACGAAGACCCAGGCGATGGCGCAAAGCGCGCCGATACCGATGATCCCAAGGCTCTGCGGCGCCAGGATCGAGCCGAACAGCTCGCTGCCATCGGCCATCAGCACGATGCTCGTCGTCGTCATCGCCAGCAGTAGGGCGCCGGCATAATCGATCTTCGGGCGGCGGTGCGGCTTGCGATAGGGCAGCATCAGCGCGAGGCCGATCAAGACAACGAAACCGATCGGCACGTTGACGAGGAAGATCGAGCGCCAGCCGAAGAGATCGCTCATCATGCCGCCGAGAACGGGGCCGATGGCGCTCGAGGCCATCAGCACCAGGCTGGAATAGCTCTGGTAGCGGGCTCGTTCGCGCGGCTCGAAGAGATCGGCATTGACGGCGAAGATCGATACCATGATGCCGCCGCCGCCCAGGCCCTGGAGCACGCGGGCGGCGATCAGCGTGTTCATCGAGACGGCGAGACCACAAACGGCGGAGCCGACGGTGAAGATCGCGATTGCGGTCATCATCACGTATTTGCGGCCAAAGAGGTCACCGAGCTTGCCATAGACGGGCATCACGGCGCTCAGCGACAGCAGATAGGCGGAGCCGATCCAGCCGAAGCGTTCGAGGTGGCCGAATTCGCCGACGATGGTCGGCAGCGCCGTCGAGACGATCTGATTGTCCAGCGTTGCCATGAACATCGCGGTCATCAGAAACAGGAAGAGAATAAGCCTGCGGCGGGGATCCGTCACGAGCGGCTGGGAGGCAAGCTGCATATCCATGAAGACAGTTCCAATCTTGATCGCCAATTTATGTGACAAAAGCATATAAATGTCAATGACACCAGAATGACGCGGGCATATTTCCTTCGCGCAAGCCTTCTGTTATGCTCGGCGCATGAACGAGAAACCCGCCCGCATTCACGAGCTTGATCCGCTGTCACTGGAGAACGAAAGCGTTTCCAGCATCGGCCAGAGCATGACACGCATGAAGTTGATGACTGGGCGCCGGCTGATTGGGCGTCTGGCAATCCAGAGCGTGGCGCCGGATCTCGAGCTCTCGCATCTCGATGTTCTTGACGCCGTGCGCCGTGCGCAGCCGGCCGATGAAGTGACTGTCGGGATGATCGCCGAGATGCTGCGGATCGATCCCTCTCGCGCCAGCCGCGTGGTTGCCGATATGGTCAGCCGCAACATTCTGCGCCGCGAAGCATCGCAAGCCGATGCGCGGCGCATCGTCGTCGTGATGACGCCGATCGGCCAGCGGCTGCTGTCGGAGATCCGGGCGCAGAAGCTGTCGTTGATCACAGAAATCCTCGACGGCTGGAGCAACACGGACGTCGATGCCTTCGCCGCGCTCTATGAGCGCTTTATCGACGGCTATGAAAAAGCCTTCGAACGGCGCGATAAGGGCACGCCCGGTTAAGCCCCGCCCCTTTCCCTCGACCCCTCCTTTGCGCTATGGGCAATGCCCATGACCCAGACGACCTTCACGATCCTGCTCGGCGGCGAGCTGACGCCGACAGAGCGGCTGCGCAGTGCGATTGCCGGCAGCCGGTTCATCGCGGCCGATGGCGGCATGCGGCATGCGGCAGAGCTCGGTGTCGTGCCAGAGCTCTGGGTGGGTGATTTCGATTCCACCGCACCGGATCTCGAAGGCGCGTTTCCGGGTGTGCCGAAGCAGCCATACCCGGCAGCCAAGGCCTCGACGGATGGCGAGATCGCTGTTTCCGAAGCGATAGCCCGTGGCGCGAAACGGCTGATCCTTGCCGGTGCGCTGGCGGGTGAGCGGTCCGACCATGCGCTTCAGCACCTCCTCTATGCCGTCAGCCTCGCCGAACAGGGTATCGACCTGTTGCTCACTTCGGGGCTGGAGGAAGCAGTTCCGCTTCTTTCAGGTTCCATCGAGCTCGACCTGCCGAAGAACAGCCTGTTCTCGGTTCCCGGTTTCAGCGAATTGCGCGGTCTCTTCATCGAAAACGCGCGCTATCCGCTCTCGGATTTCCATTTGCCGTTCGGCTCGTCGCGTACCATTTCCAATGTGGCAGAAGGCAAGGTTCGGTTCACGCTCGGCAGTGGCCGCGCGATCGTCCTTGCCCGCCCCTATGACCTTTCCGGAGTCTGATCCTTGGCGCCTCCCATTCTCAAACTGGACGACATCTTTCTGAGCTTCGGCGGCGCGCCGTTGCTGGCGGGCGCAAGCCTGCAGGTGGAGCCCGGCGACAAGATCTGCCTCGTCGGCCGCAACGGTTCCGGCAAGTCGACGCTGCTGAAGATCGCTGCCGGCATCGCCGAAGCGCAATCCGGCGAGGTGTTCCGGCATCCATCCTCGACGGTCCGATATCTTGAGCAAGCTCCTGATTTCGGAAGTTTTGCGACGGTGCAGGCCTATGCCGAGGCCGGTCTTGGGCCGGGTGACGACCCCTATCGCGTCACCTATCTGCTGTCGCATCTGGGTCTCACCGGCGAGGAGGACCCGAAGAACCTTTCCGGCGGCGAAGCCCGCCGCGCAGCACTTGCCCGCGTCATGGCGCCGGAGCCGGATATCCTGCTGCTCGACGAGCCGACCAACCATCTCGACCTGCCGACCATCGAATGGCTGGAAGGCGAGCTGCAGAAGACGCGCAGCGCCCTCATGCTGATCTCGCATGACCGACGCTTCCTCGAAAAGGTCTCGACGGCCACCGTTTGGCTCGATCGCGGCACGTCGCGGCGTCTGGATCGTGGCTTCGGGCATTTCGAAGTCTGGCGCGATCAGGTGTTGGAGGCCGAGGAGCTGGAACAGCACAAGCTCGGCAAGGCGATCGAGCGTGAAGAGCATTGGCTGCGCTATGGCGTTACCGCGCGCCGAAAGCGCAACATGCGCCGTCTGGGTGAGCTGCAGACCATGCGCTCGCAATATCGCGGCCACAAGGGTCCGCAGGGCAGCGTCCAGGCGAGCGTTTCGGATGCGCAGGAATCCGGCAAGCTGGTGATCGAGGCGGACAAGATCACCAAGACATATGGCGAGCGGCCCATCGTCACGCCGTTTTCTATTCGCGTGCATCGCGGTGATTGCATCGGTCTCGTCGGCCCGAACGGTGCCGGCAAGACGACGCTGCTGAAGATGCTGACTGGCCAGTTGGCGCCCGACAGCGGCACCGTGAAGCTCGGCACCAATCTCGAGATCGCAACGCTCGACCAGAAGCGCGAGGAACTCAACCTCGACGACACGCTCGCCAATTACCTGACCGATGGCCGCGGCGAAAACCTTCTCGTCAATGGCGAGCAGCGCCATGTGACCGGCTACATGAAGGAATTCCTGTTCCAGCCGGAGCAGGCACGGACGCCGATCAAGAACCTCTCCGGCGGTGAGCGCGCGCGGCTGATGCTGGCGCGGATCCTGTCGCGGCCGACCAACCTTTTGATCCTCGACGAGCCGACCAACGACCTCGATATCGAAACGCTCGACCTGCTGCAGGAAATCGTTGCCGGCTTTCCGGGCACGGTCATTCTCGTCAGCCACGACCGTGACTTCCTCGACCGCACCGTGACCTCTACGATTGCGCCCGCCGTTCCGGATGCGCCCGATGGCCGGTGGATCGAATATGCCGGCGGCTATTCCGACATGATGGCGCAGCGGAAAGGCGCGCTGGATGAGCGTCGCAGGGCGGAGAAGGCTGCCGAAAAGGTAAAGGCGGAGGCTTCGCCCTCTGCCGAGACACCGAAGGGCAAGGGCAAGCTTTCGTTCAAGCAGAAGTTCGCACTCGAAAACCTGCCGAAAGAAATGGCCAAGGCCGAAGCGGAGATTGCCAAGCGCGAAGCGAAGATGGCCGATCCGAACCTTTTCACCAAGGATCCGGCGACCTTCAACAAGCTTGCCGCCGAGATGGAAAAGCTGCGCGACAGCGTGACGAAGATGGAAGAGGAATGGCTTGAGCTGGAAATGCTGAGGGAGGAGATCGAAGGCTGAGTCTCACGTTTCCTTGATTCGCCGGTGTCCCGGTGCGGCTCTAGAGTCCGCTCCGGCAGCCGGGGGATATGCCTGCTATCGTGGCGACAAGGAATAGTCATATGTCTCGCAAGCTTTCTTCCGCATTTCTGACGGCGCTCGCCGCCGCAGCCATCACCTTTTCAGCCGTTCAGTCCAGCCAGGCCGACGATACGCAGCGTGTCCGCATTCGCGGCATCGTCGAGAGCCTCAACGGCGATGTGCTGACCATCAAGACCCGCGATGGAACCGACCAGTCGATCGCCATGCAATCGGGCTTCCGGGTTGGCGGCATCCAGCGGGCGGCCGTCGATGACATCAAGCCGGGCGATTTCGTTGGCGTCGGCTCGATGCCGAAGGGCAGCGGGCCGAATGACGCGCTGCAGGTGATGATCTTCCCGGCATCTATGAAAGGCACCGGCGAGGGTAACCGCCCCTGGGATGCCAAGCCGAATACCGAGATGACCAACGCGACCGTCAGCACCGCCGTCAAGGCGGTCAACGGCAAGACGATCACGCTCACCTACCAGGGCAAGGAAAAGACCATTGCCATCCCTGATGGCACACAGGTCGTCACCATCGCTACGGCGACTAAGGATGATCTGAAGCCGGGCGCGGCGGTGATCGTCAACGCCGAAAAGGCCGCCGACGGCAGCGTCTCCTCGAAACAGGTCTCGGTCGGTCTCAGCGGCGTTCAGCCGATGTAATTCGCTAGATAACCGGTGCCGCCGCGGGGCGGCCGGTGCCGGTCTTCGGCGGTGGCGGCGGTTCTTCTGCCTTGGAGGCGATCGCTTCCAGATGGAGAACCTTCGGCTTCAGGATCTCCATGTAGATCTCCGAGCGGCCGATATAGATCATCGACGTTTCCGGCAGCGCCGTCAGCAGGTTGGTGAGCGTCGCCTGCCATTCCGGCTCCAGGCCTTCAAGCACTTCGTCGAACACCACCCAGCGCGGCCGCACGAGCAGAAGCCGGGCAAAGCCGATGGCCTTCTGCTCGTCGGAATCCAGAACCTTGTCCCAGCGCGCCCGCGTGTCGAGGCGGCTGATCAGCTGACGCAGCCCGGCTTTCTCCAGAGCGGCCTCGATATCCTCGTTCTTGTAGGAACCGGCCGGTTCGGGGAAGGAGAGCGCCTCGCGCAGCGTACCGCCGGGGATATAGGCGACCTGGGGTACGAACAGGATGTCGTCGGAGGGCGGCAGGCCCATCGTGCCGCTGCCGCAGGGCCAGAGGCCGGCCATCGCCTGGAAGAGAAGCTTCCGATTGACGTTGTGATCGCCGTTTATCATCACCTTCTCGCCGGCCTTAAGCGTCACATCGGGCTCGTGCAGGCGGAAGCCGCCGCACTGATCGACTTCTTCGCCCAGCTTGGCGGCGATGGTGACGTTCTTCATCACAAGCCTGTCGGCAGCCGTATCCTCGTAGGCGATGACATTCTTCGGATTGAGCGGTTCATCCATGTGCTCAAGCGCATGGCGGAAATCGGTGACGCGGTTGAGCGTCGCGCGCCATTCGGCGATCGGGCCGAAATTGGCGACATACCAGCGCAGCGCCGTGTTGACCTGGTTGAAGGCGCCGACCGACATCATCAGTTCGCCGAAAGTCAGGCCGCCGGAGAAATAGGCGGGAGCGGCGACAATGATCGGGATGACGATGACCAGCCAGCCGTAACCGGCGGAAACCCAGGTCAGGTTGGTATTGGCCATGGTCAGCCGCTTGAGCACGGCGAGAACCGTGCTGATATCGGTGTTGATGCGCTGGCGCTCGTTTTCCTCGCCTCTGGCGACGGTAATCGCCGGCATATTCTCGTTGGCGTGCATCAGCGAGAAGCGGAGTTCGGCTTCCTTGGAGAAGCGCTCGGCGTTGATCGGCACCAGCTTTCGGCCGACGATCTGGCTTAGGATCGACGCCGACGCGGCATAGAAGACGGCGGCCCAGACCATGTAGCCGGGGATGGCGAAGGAATAGGTGCGGAAGTGGAAGACGAAGCCGCTCGACAGTTCCCAGAGCACGCCGATGAAGCTGACGAGCAGGATCGTCGACTGTATGAGGCCGAGAACCAGGCCGGTGGTGCTTTCGGCCAGGTTGCGGGCATCCTCGTGCAGGCGCTGGTCCGGATTGACGCCGATCAGCCCGCTCGAGGCGAGCCGCAGGGCCCGCTTGTGCTTCAGCCATTGATCGACCAGATCGCGGGTCAGGCCCTCGCGCATATAGAGCGCCGTCATCTGGTTCAGCCAGGCCTGGCCGACATTGAGAAGCAGCAGGGAGCCGGCGATCAGGCCGAAAATCTGAAGCTGATGGAAGAACTCGCCGACATCGCGCCGCTGCAGCGAATCATAGAACGGCGCGTTCCAGCGGTTGAGAACGACCTGACCGTAGGCCGTCGCCAAGATGACGAACATAAGGATAGCGGCGAGAGACAGGATCTTGCCGCGCACTTTCGAAGCCCAGAAGGCTAAAAACATCAATTTGAGGCGATAGCCGAGGCTGAGATCGTATCCGACCCTATCTTGCCGCTGGCCGACAGCCCCGCCTTTGGCGTCGTCCGTCATCATGCATTCCTGTACAGCATCATCCCTGATTAACATGGTAGCGCGTGCTGTCCATCAACAGATTCTACCAGTCATTAATGCGTGAGTTACCTAACTCAAAGTGCAGGTTGCGAATCACGATTGATTCGCGGCGCTGTCAGCGCTATCTAGAGGATCGTGGTGATTTGGCCGGCCGGCTTGCAGCCACGTTAAATAAGTCGCTAAAGGGCCGCGTGCGGACCGGTAGCGATTCTTTTTTCGCCACCGGTTTTTTTATTTGCCGGTTGTCCTGTTCGATCGAGTGAATGCAATGCCCATCAAGATTCCTGACACGCTGCCCGCTTTCGAAACCCTCGTTCAGGAGGGTGTGCGGGTGATGACTGAGACAGTGGCTATCCGCCAGGATATCCGCCCGCTTCAGATCGGGCTTCTCAATCTCATGCCGAACAAGATCAAGACCGAAGTGCAGATGGCGCGCCTTGTCGGCGCCTCGCCGCTACAGGTCGAGCTGTCGCTGGTCAGGGTCGGCAACCACAAGGCCAAGAATACCTCGGAAGACCATCTGCTGGCCTTCTACCAGACCTGGGAAGAGGTGAAGCATCGCAAGTTCGACGGCTTCATCATCACCGGCGCGCCGATCGAGCTGATGCCCTTCGAGGACGTCAACTATTGGAGCGAGATGCAGGAAATCTTCGAGTGGACGCGCACCAACGTGCATTCGACGATGAACGTCTGCTGGGGCGCGATGGCGGCGATCTACCACTTCCACGGCGTTCCCAAGCATGAGCTGAAGGAGAAGGCATTCGGCGTTTACCGCCACAAGAACCTGAAGCCGTCCTCGGTCTATCTCAACGGTTTCTCGGACAATTTCGAGATTCCGGTGTCGCGCTGGACGGAAGTGCGCCGCGGCGACATCGAGAAGGCGCAGGGTCTCGAGATCCTGATGGAATCAAACGAGATGGGCGTCTGTCTGGTTCAGGAAGAGGCCAGCAAACGCCTCTACATCTTCAACCATGTCGAATACGATTCGACGTCGCTGTCGGACGAATATTTCCGCGACGTGAATGCCGGCGTGCCGATCAAGATGCCGCACAACTACTTCCCGCATAATGATCCGGCGCTGCCGCCGCAAAATCGCTGGCGCAGTCATGCACATCTGCTCTTCGGCAACTGGATCAATGAAATCTATCAGACGACGTCCTACGACCTCAACGAGATCGGCACGAAAATCTGACGGCTTATCAAACTGTTGATGCTATGCCGCTGCCTTTGCCGCAGCGGCATTTCTTTTTTGGCATTGGCAGTTGCGGTTCGCGGCAAATGGGGGCAGTTTCGCTGCCGGATGCGAACAGATTTCAGGACGATGGTATAATGGCGGAAGAGCTCAAGCGGGAAGTTTTCGGAACGACGAAAGACGGAGAAACCGTCTATCGCGTCGAGATCAAAGGCGGCGGTCTGACGGCCAAGATCATGAGCTGGGGCGCTGTCATCCAGGATCTCAGGCTCGACGGCCACGATGCCCCGCTGCTGCTCGGCTTCGACAAGTTTTCCGACTATCCGGCCTACTCCTCCTATTTCGGTGCGACGCCCGGGCGCTGCGCCAATCGCATCGGCGGTGGCAAGTTCACGCTGGACGGCAAGGCTTACCAGCTGGAGCTCAACGAAAAGGGTGTTTCGCATCTGCATGGCGGCAGCGATAACATTGCCAAGCGCAATTGGACGATCGTCGAGCATGCCGTCGATCGCGTTGTCCTGAAGATCGTCGATCCCGATGGCCGCGCCGGCTATCCGGGCAATTGTACGATCCAGGCGACTTACCACGTTCACGGCAACGGCGAGTTCTCGATCGTCTATGAATCGACATCCGACCAGCCGACGCTCGCCAATGTCTGCCAGCACGCCTATTTCAATCTGGACGGCCGAGACGACGCGCTCGGCCACGACATCATGATCGCGGCCGATCACTATCTGCCGACCGACGAGCGCCAGATCCCGACCGGCGAGCTGCGTTCCGTCGGTGGCACGGCTTTCGATTTCCGCGAGATGGCGCCGATGAAGCGTTTCGAAGGTTCGGAACAGGCGCTCTACGATCATAATTTCTGCCTGTCGAAGGAGCGTGTCGCCAAGCGCACCGCCGTGCTGGCCCGCAGCCTCAATTCCGGCGTGTCGATGGAAGTGCGCACGACCGAACCGGGCGTGCAGTTCTATGCCGGCTTCAAGCTGAATGTCGCCGTGCCCGGTCTGGACGGCCGCAAGTACGGACCGTTCGCCGGCTTCTGCCTGGAGACCCAGGTCTGGCCGGATGCGATCAATCACGAGGGCTTCCCGAATGCCGTGCTGCGGCCGGGCGAGGTTCTGCGCCAGGAAACGGATTACATCTTCACCAAGAACTGACGCGTTCGATTTGATCGCTGGTTTTGCGAACCCTCGTGATCCGTCACGAGGGTTTCTTTTTTGCGGCGTAGATTCAGCTTGAAGAGTGGTTCTAAATAGGTTCTAATGTGCGCCTATGGATAGAACCAGTCTGATAGCAGAGCTGAATGCGCGCGGACTGCGCGACGAGGCCTCGACCGGACCGCTCTATAAGCGGCTGGCCCTGGCATTGACGGGTCTCGTTCAGGAGGGGTTGCTGAAGCCAGGCGCTGCGCTTCCCGGTGAGCGCGATCTTGCTGAGGCCCTGAAGCTTGGGCGTGTCACGGTGCGCACCGCCTATCGCGAGCTGATGTCTTCAGGCGCGCTTGAATCGCGACACGGCAGCGGTACCTTCGTTTCGGCTCGTGTCGAGCGCATGGAGCAATCGCTCTGGCGGCTCTCGTCTTTCTCGGCCGACATGCGTTCGCGCGGCCGCTCTCCGGCGGCGAAAATCCTCTCCCGGCAAATCAATCAGCCATCGCCGGAAGAAAGCTTCCTGCTGGGGCTCGGTCAGGACGAACCGGTGTTGCGGCTCGATCGTCTTCGTCTTGCCGATGGTTTGCCGCTGGCGATCGAACGGGCCGTCGTTCCGGTCAAGTTCGTCGGCGAACAGGCGGGCGGCGAGGGTTCGCTCTATGACGCCTTGGCTGCCAACGGCCACAAGCCGGTGCGGGCGCTGCAGCGGCTGACGGCAGTGACGCTCGACCCATCCTCGGCCGCGATGCTGAACGTCAAGGCCGGTGCGCCGGCCCTGCTGATCGAGCGGATATCCCGCCTCGAGGATCAGCGCGTCGTTGAATATACCCGCTCGCACTATCGTGGCGATGCTTATGATTTCGTTGCAGAATTGAGAATTGGAGATGAACTATGAGTGAGAACAAGTCGCTGATGCTGCAGGAAGCCGGGCAGTCGCCGGAGGTCGTGGCAACCCTGCTCGAGAAGGAAAAGCCGGCCTTTGCCGAAATTGCCAAGCTTTTCTCCTCGGCGCGGCCGAGCGTGGTGACGACGGCAGCCCGCGGGTCTTCCGACCATGCCGCAACCTTCTTCAAGTATCTTTTCGAAATCACCTGCGGCGTTCCGGTCGCATCCGTCGGCCCGTCGATCGCTTCGGTCTACGGCGCGCCGCTACATCTGAAGGGCGGCATTCACTTCACGGTTTCGCAGTCGGGCGCCAGCCCTGACATCGTTGCCCTGCAAGAAGCCGCGAAGAAGGGCGGGGCGACCACGATCGCCGTCGTCAACGTCACCGATAGCCCGCTCGGCAATCAGGCCGACATCGTGCTTGGCCTCAATGCGGGACCGGAAAAGAGCGTCGCCGCGACGAAATCCTTCATCGCGTCGGTTGCAGCGCTTGCCGGTGTAACGGCTGCGATCGGCGGCAAGGCTGATCTGCAGGCCGCCCTGCAGAAGCTTCCCGAGGCACTCTCTGCCACGTCGGGTATCGATACAACTGCCGCTGAGGACGTGCTCTTCAACGCCAGCTCGCTTTACACGGCCGGCCGTGGCCCGGCCTTCGCGATTGCGCTCGAAGCCGCGCTCAAGGCAAAGGAAACGTCGGGCCTGCATGCCGAAGCCTTCTCGCTGGCCGAATTGATGCACGGCCCGATGCGTCTCGTGCAGCCGGGCTTCCCGATCGTTGCCTTCGCGCCTGACGATGCCGCCTATGCCAACAACGTCCAGGCGCTCGAACGTCTGCAGAAGCTCGGCGCGACGACCGTTCCTTTTTCGGCCCAGCCGCTCGCAGGCGTCAATCTGCGCGTTCCGACGACCGGCAACGGCCTGCTCGACCCGCTGGTTTCGCTGCTCGTCTACTATCGCCTCATCGAGTCGGTAACGCGCCGCAAGGGTTTCGATCCCGACAAGCCGGCAAACCTGCTCAAGGTTACGGAGACCGTCTGATGTCCCGCAAGATCTTCACCGGCGCCCGGATCTTCGACGGCGAGCGCTTCCATGACGAAAGGGCGCTGGTCGTTTCGAACGGACGCGTCGAGACCATCGCGGCACTCAACGATCTCCCCGAATGCGAAACCGTGGTGCTTGACGGTGGTGTTCTCTCCGCAGGTTTCATCGACGCGCAGGTGAACGGCGGCGGTGGCCGGATGCTGAACGACGAGCCATCGGCTGACTCGATGTATATCATCGCCGATGGGCATCGCCGCTATGGTACGACAGCGCTGCTGCCGACGCTGATCACCGACACGGCTGATGCCACCAAGGCGGCGATCGAGGCTGCGAAGGAAGCCGTCAAGACCAACCGCGGCGTTGCCGGTCTGCATCTCGAAGGTCCGCATCTGGCACCGGCGCGCAAAGGCGCGCATCTCGCGTCGCTGATGCGTCCGGTCGAAGACGCAGACGTCAAGGCGTTCATTGCGGCGCGTGAAGCGATCGGCACGCTGCTCATCACCATGGCGGCTGAACAGGTGAGCGTGAAGCAGGTGCGCGCGCTTGCCGAAGCCGGCGTGATCGTCAGCATCGGACATTCCGATTGCAGCAGCGAGCAGGCGGAAGAGCGTTTCGATGCCGGCGCCCGCGGCGTCACGCATCTCTTTAACGCGATGAGCCAGATGGGGCATCGCGCTCCGGGTCTCGTTGGCGCGGCGATCGATCACCCCTCTACCTGGTGCGGCGTGATTGCCGATGGCCACCATGTCGATCCGAAGGCATTGCGCACGGCGCTGCGCGCGAAGCGCGGCGAAGGAAAGCTTTTCCTCGTCAGCGATGCGATGTCGCTTGTCGGCTCCGATAAGGACAGCTTCACGCTGAATGGCCGCACCGTTCATCGCGAAAGCGGCAGTTTCTGCTCCAAGGTGGTTTTGGATGACGGCACGCTGGCGGGGTCCGATGTCGATATGGCGTCCAGCATCCGTTACTGCGTGACCTATCTCGACCTGACGCTGGCCGAAGCGGTGAGGATGGCGACGCTTTATCCGGCACGCTTCCTGCAGCTTGATGGCTACGGCCGCCTGTCTCCCGGGTATCGCGCCGACTTCGTGCACCTGACCGACAAGATCGAGGTCACGGCGGCCTGGATCGGCGGGGAGAGGAAGTAGCGATGACTGCGATCACCGATGCTTATTTCTCGAACTTGATCGAGCGGCTCGGCCAGCTGAAGTCGGCTCTCGATGTTCCGATGCAGCAGGCTGCCGCGGCGATCCTCGAAGCGGCCCGCAGCGACAAGCGCGTCTATGTCTTCGGCACCGGCCATTCCCATATGCTGGCCGAAGAAGTGCATTACCGGGCTGGCGGGCTTGCCTTCACTGTTCCCGTACTTGTCGGTTCTGCGATGCTGCACGAGGGTGCGGTGATCAGTTCGGTCTATGAACGGACGGAAGGTCTCGTTCGTCCGGTGCTCGAGCGCTATGGCATGCAGTCGGGCGACGTGATTATCATCGCGTCGAATTCCGGCGTGAACGCCGCGCCGCTCGAGGCCGCCGATTACGGTCATGAGATAGGCGCCAAGGTAATCGCCATCACCTCGATCGAATATTCCAAGGCGATCGCCAACGGCCGCCGCAGGCTGGCCGAGGTTGCCGATATCGTCCTCGACAACGGACTTCCGCCGGGCGATGCCGTCATCGAGATCGAAGGGAGCGGGCTGAAGGTCGGACCGGTCTCGACGGCAGTCGGGGCTACCGTGCTCAATGCGATCTTTGCCGAGGTGGCCTCGGAGCTTGCCAAGTCAGGCGATGCGCCGGTTTATCTCAGCGCCAACATGCCGGGTGCTGCAGCGGTGAACCAGCAGCTGGTCAAACGCTACCGGCCGCGCAACCCGCATCTCTGAAACGAAAAAGGCCGGCGTCTCCGCCGGCCTTTTGCTTTGCCCCTGCGGACAATCAGTTCTTGGCGCGCTCGACGTAGGAGTTATCTTCCGTCGCGATGACAACGCGGATGCCGGCATCGATATGCGGCGGAACCAGCGTTCTGATGCCGTTCGAAAGGATTGCCGGCTTGTAGGAGGACGATGCCGTCTGACCCTTGACGACCGGCTCGGTCTCGGTGATTTCGAGCGTCACATGGCGCGGCAGCTGGAGAGCCAGCGCAATGCCTTCGTGCATCGACAGGATGCAGGTCATGCCTTCCTGAAGATAGGCCTTCTGATCGCCCATCGTTTCGTTGTCGACGACGACCTGATCGTAGCTTTCCGGGTTCATGAAGTGGAAGCCTTCGCCGTCCTCATACAGGAACTGGAAGTTGACGTCTTCGACGAATGCGCGCTCGACCTGCTCGGTCGTGCGCCAGCGCTCGGACACCTTCACGCCATCGACGATGCGGCGCATGTCGACCTGGGTCACCGGCGTGCCCTTGCCAGGATGGAAGTTGTTGGCCGTAAGAACGACATACAGCTTGCCATCCACTTCGAGAACGTTGCCCTTGCGGACGGAGGAGGCGATGATCTTGACCATAAGACTTCCTTGTAACTCAGCCTTCGGCGTCGTAGAGGACTGTCGCAATAGCCCTGGAGACGCGATTAATTTTCCTTTGGGGCGGCAACTAACTTAAAATCCGGCGAAAAGCCAGCCCAGCGTTGGCCGTCACGGTGAAGAAAGCGGAGAATGAGCCTGACGAGCGCCAAAGCCTCGCCCTGGTGGACGCCCGACGTCCACGCGGATCGCCGCCCGTTCCTGATTGGGCGCAACGCGATCCAGGCGGCACTGCGTCTTTATTTCGCCGGCGAAGATTTTGTCGAGGTCGATACGGCCGCACTTCAGGTGTCACCGGGCAACGAGGCGCATCTGCATGCTTTCGCAACAGAAGCGCTGACGACAGATGGTCAACCGGCGCTGTTCTATCTGCACACCTCGCCAGAGTTTGCCTGCAAGAAGCTCCTTTCGGCAGGCGAACAGCGCATCGCCTGTTTCGCGCATGTCTATCGCAACCGCGAGCGCGGGCCACTGCATCATCCCGAGTTCACGATGCTCGAATGGTATCGGGCGGGCGAGAGTTACGAGACGCTGATGATGGATTGCGTGCGGATCGCAGCACTCGCTGCCGAGACCGCCAAGGCATCCAAACTGATGTATCGCGGTGCCGAGGCCGATCCTTTTGCTGGGCCGGAGCGGATTTCCGTTGCGGAAGCCTTCGATTGTTATGCCGGGATCGATCTGCTCGGCTCGGTCGCAGCCGATGGCTCGACCGATCGCGAGCATCTGGCGGCTGAACTGCGCCGCAACGGCCTGCGTGTCGCCGAAGACGATGGCTGGGCCGATCTCTTCAGCCGAGCGCTGGTCGAGAAGATCGAGCCGCATCTCGGTTTCGGCCGCATCACCATTCTCGACGAATATCCTGTTTCGGAAGCTGCTCTGGCGCGGCCGTCAGGCCGGGATCCCCGGGTTGCCGAGCGCTTCGAGGTCTATGCCTGCGGCGTCGAGCTCGCCAATGGTTTCGGCGAGCTGACGAATGCTGCCGAACAGCGGCGCCGTTTCGAGATCGAGATGGCCGAGAAGGCACGCATCTATGGCGAGCGCTATCCGCTGGACGAGGATTTTCTCGAGGCGTTGCAGATCATGCCGGAGGCGAGCGGCATCGCGCTCGGCTTTGACCGGCTGGTGATGCTGGCGACTGGTGCCTCGCGCATCGATCAGGTGTTGTGGGCGCCTGTGGCGGAGTATGGCCGATGAATATCGTCAGGCCGATCAAGACCATCGATGACCTTTCGAGCGCAGGCCTGATCGGGGACGCCGACCGGCTGGCGCTTGAAGATGTCGCCGCGCGCTACGCGATCGCGTTAACGCCGTCGATTGCGGCGCTGATCGACCGTGTAGACCCGGCTGATCCCATTGCTCGCCAATTCGTGCCCGATGTTTCCGAACTGCAGACGACACCGGAAGAGCGGGACGATCCCATCGGTGATCTCCCGCACAGCCCTGTCGAAGGGATCGTGCATCGCTATCCGGATCGTGTGCTGCTGAAGGCGGTGCATGTCTGCCCGGTCTATTGCCGTTTCTGTTTCCGCCGCGAGATGGTCGGGCCGCAAGGTCTCGGCACGCTCGAGCCTGAGGCGATGAAAGCCGCGTTCGATTATATCCGCACGCATGACCAGATCTGGGAAGTCATTCTCACCGGTGGCGATCCGCTGATCCTGTCGCCGCGGCGGCTGGAAGACATCATGCGGGAGCTTTCGGCGATCGATCACGTCAAGATTGTCAGGTTTCATACCCGCGTGCCCGTGGTCGATCCGCGCAAGATCGATGCGGCGCTCATCGGCGCGCTGAAGGCGAGCGGCAAGACCGTCTACATCGCACTGCACGCCAATCATCCGCGCGAGTTTACGGCCGAAGCGCGGGCGGCCTGCGCGCGGATCGTCGACGCCGGTATCGTCATGATCAGCCAATCTGTGCTGCTGAAGGGCGTCAATGACGACGCGGATGTGCTCGCGTCGCTGATGAAGACGTTCGTCGAGAACCGCATCAAGCCCTATTACCTGCATCATCCCGACCTTGCGCCCGGCACCAGCCATTTCCGACTGTCGATCGAGGAAGGGCAGGCGATCGTCGCAGCCTTGCGCGGCCGCATATCCGGCCTCTGCCAGCCGGCCTATATTCTGGATATTCCGGGCGGCTACGGAAAGACCGTGATCGCCGAAAGCGGCGTTCGCAAAACCGCCGACGGTTGCTTCTCGGTCTCTGATTACCGGGGCGGCGAGCACAGCTATCCACCGGCGGGATAGAAGATTTCCGTTCCATTTCTGCACTGGCAAGTCCTTCGCGCCGCTCCTGTATTACGCCAAACTGGCGAGGCAAGTATTTGAGCAGAAAAGGCGAAATTCAATCAGGGCGCGATACTCGATAAAACTTTAAGTGTGAATCTTGCTCATCTTTAACCAGACAAATTAGCGGAATATTGGGTTTTCCGGCCTAAAAGAGCGCTCATGATGAAGGCGATGAACGCCTGCTCTGGATCATGACAATCTTGGAGATGTTCGGATGAACAAGACAATCCGCGATATTATAGCCAAATTCGGCAAGCTTCCCGCGTCGATCGACCAGGTCGCCGACGACGCCGATCTCTACGCGGCGGGTCTGACATCCTTTGCATCGGTCCAGCTGATGCTGGCGATCGAAGAAGCCTTCGATATCGAGTTCCCCGACAATCTTCTCAACCGCAAGTCCTTCGCCAGCATCTCGGCGATCGAGAAGACCGTCGATATGATCAAGGACAGCCGGAAGGTCGCCTGATGAACTTCCCGGTCAAGATCACGGAAGAGAGCTTTGCGGCACGGGCCGCGCGCGTCGCCGAGATTGCGGCTAAGCACGCCGACACCGTCGATGCCGAAGGCCGTTTCCCGCGGGAAGCTGCCGATGCGATGAAGGCCGAACGTCTGCTCGGCATTCAGATCCCCCGCCACCTTGGCGGCGAGGGCGCGACGACGACCGAAATCGCCGAACTCTGCTCTGTTCTTGGCCAGGCTTGCGCCGCAAGCGCCATGGTTTTCGCCATGCACCACATCAAGCTTTCTAGCCTTGTCGAGCATGGCGCTGACAGCGAGTGGCATGCAGGTTTCATGCGGCGTATCGCGGCCGAACAGCTGCTGATCGCCTCGGCGACGACCGAAGGCGGCATTGGCGGCAATCTGCGCAACAGCATCTGCGCCATCGAGATCACCGGCGATACTTGCCGTCTCGAAAAGGACGCGACCGTCATCTCCTACGGCTCACATGCCGATGCTATCCTGATCACGTCGCGCAGCGGGCCGGAGGCCGCGTCTTCGGATCAGGTGCTGACGGCATTCCTCAAGGACCAGTACACGCTTGAGCGCACCCATGTATGGAATACGCTCGGCATGCGCGGCACCTGCTCCGACGGCTTCCTCTTCAAGGGCGAAGCGCCGGCGGCACAAATCCTGCCGAAGCCGTTTGCCGAAATCGCAGCACAGTCGATGCTTGCCTCCTCGCATCTTCTCTGGAGCGGTGTTTGGTACGGCATTGCGGTTGATGCCGTCTGCCGCGCCCAGGCGTTCGTTCGCGCTGCCGCACGCAAATCGCCCGGCGCTCCGCCGCCCGGTGCACTACGCCTTGCCGAGGTTTCGAACCTTCTGCAGATGGTGAAGTCGAATGTCGTCGCGGGTCTGAAAGCCTACGAAGACGCCAAGGCCGATCCCGACAAGCTGTCGTCGATGGGCTTTGCCGTTGCCATGAACAACGTGAAGATCGCCTCGTCGGAAACGATCCTCGAGATCGTCAACCACGTCATGCTGATCTGCGGCATCATGGGCTACAAGAACGGCACGCCTTTCAGCGTCGGCCGGCACCTTCGCGATGCGCATTCCGCGCAGCTGATGATTTCCAATGACCGCATCCTCGGCAACACGTCGAGCATGCTTCTCGTCCACAAGCAGGACACTAGCCTACTGGGGTGACTCACATGGATATGCAGACCTCGTTTCTGGACCGGCTTTTCGAATCCGGCCTGCTGATCGATACCGGCGTTGACGGCCTCTACGGCCGCAGCGGCCAGTTCGAAGACGTAATCTCCGCTTTCGAGCGCCTGATCGACAGGTTTGGCGGCGCCGATGGTGCCGAAGCCATGCGCTTTCCGCCAGGCATGAACCGGGCGATCTTCGAGAAAAGCGGCTATATGAAGAGCTTCCCGCAGCTTGCGGGTACGGTGCACAGCTTCTGCGGCGCCGAGCTCGATCACATGAACCTGCTGCAATGCATGGAAGTCGGCGACGACTGGACCAAGGGCCAGGAGGCGACCGAGATCGTACTGACGCCGGCCGCCTGCTATCCGCTCTACCCGACCGTCGCCAAGCGCGGCAATCTGCCGGCCAAGGGTGGGCTTTACGATCTGCAGTCCTACTGCTTCCGCCATGAGCCTTCCAAGGATCCGGCCCGACAGCAGCTGTTTCGCATGCGTGAATATGTCTGCATGGGCACCGAGAGCCACGTGACGGATTTCCGCCAGCGCTGGATGGATCGCGGCGTCGAGATGATGAAGCTGGTTGGCCTCGATGTGGTCATCGACGTGGCGAACGATCCGTTCTTCGGTCGCGCCGGCAAGATGATGGTCAACAACCAGCGCGACCAGAACCTCAAGTTCGAGCTGCTGATCCCGATCACCTCGACCGCCAATCCGACCGCCTGCATGAGCTTCAACTACCATCAGGACTCGTTTGGCTTGAAGTGGGGTCTGAATCTCGAGGATGGCAGCGTGGCACATACCGCCTGCGTCGGCTTCGGTCTGGAACGTATCGCGCTTGCGCTGTTCCACCATCACGGTCTCGACGTGAAGGAATGGCCTGAAAACGTCCGCAAGGCGCTCTGGGGCTGAGACGTCTGATGAAGGCTGTTTTCCCGGCTATCGCTCCGGATGGCTACGTCAGGCATGCGCTCCATTCCAGCGAGCGCATGTGGCCGGAAACCAATTGCTATATCGATCTCTGGATCGAGGTACTGAACACGCTCGGCTTGCCGCCGGAAGCGATGCTCGGCTTTACCATGACGCAGGATTTCGAGGGCGACCAGTTCACCTTCTTCAAGGTGCCGCTGGAAGATCTGGAAACGCTCTACGGCATTCGCGTCAGCGAACTGGCGATCTTCGATCGCGTCGAGCGCCATATCGAAATGCAGATCGGCCGCGGGCGGCTCTGCCTGATCGAGATGGATTCTTATTACATGCCCGACACCCAGGGCACTGCCTACCGCACCGAGCACGGCAAGACGACCGTGGCGATCAACCGGCTGGATTTCGATGCGAAGCGCGTCGAGTATTTCCACAATGCCGGGTTCTTCGCGCTGGATGGCGAGGATTTTGACGGTCTGTTTCAGCTGAATTCAGGCGCGGACGGAGCGTTGTTTCTGCCCTACACCGAATTTGCCAAGTTTCCGGTGATGCTTCCAGGCGATGCGGAGATGCGGGCGGCTTCCCAAACAATCTTCAGAAAGCATTTCGCACGCCGCCCGGCCCGCAATCCGATCCGCGCCTTTGCCGCGGTCTTCCCGCAGCAGGTCGAGGAAATTGCCGAGCGGCCCTTCGGCTTCTTCCACAAATATGCCTTCAACACGCTTCGCCAGTTCGGCGCCAATTTCGAGCTGGCGGCGGATCATCTCGCCTGGCTTGCGCCGGGGCAGTTCGGCAGCGCCGAGGCGGATGCCCGGCAGATTTCCGAGACGGCCAAATCCGTGCAGTTCCAATTGGCGCGGGCCGTGACCCGCAAGAAATTCGAGCCGCTGCAGACCGCGCTTGATCCGGCCGCCGATGCATGGGATTCCATGATGGCTTCGATTTCCGAGCAGCTGTGACACCGGAGGCTTGATCATGCGGGGCAGGTTGGCGAGCGTCGGCGCAGAAGAGGTGCTGCTTTCGGAAGGCTGGAACCTCGTTCTCACGGAACCCGATGCCTATGCCGTGCCGCATGATATCCCCCCGACGTCGCAGTTCATCGCCGCACCGGTGCCCGGAACCGTTGCCGAAGCGCTCGAGAGAGCCGGCCTGTTCGACAGGGAAAATCCGGAGCCTCTGAACACCCGGGATGCCTGGTATGTCTGCCGCCTGTTCGACACAGAACCGGGAGACTGGATTCTGCGGCTGGAGGGACTGGCAACGCTTTGCCACGTGTTCGTCAACGGCCAAGAGCTGCTGTTTTCGGAAAGCATGTTCACCGCTCACGAAATTCCGGTGACGCTTGCCGGCGGCGACGAGCTTGCGCTGTGCTTCCGGGCACTCGCGCCGAAGCTTACCGAGCCCGGGCCGCGCGCCCGCTGGCGCCCGCAGATGATCACGCCGCCGGGCCTCAAGAATGTCCGCACCACAGTGCTCGGCCATATGCCGGGCTGGTGCCCCGAGATCCATGCCATCGGACCATGGCGGGCGATATCGCTGGTGCGCAGCGGCCCTGTTTCGATCGACAATGTCTCGATCCGCAGCGTTCTGGATGAGGATGGCAGCGGACGGGTCAGCGTTTCGCTTTATTCCGCCGCGGACGATCCGATCCTTCAGCTGCGCTGCGGCGGAGAAGAGGCGGCCTTTAAGAAGATCGGCGAGAACCACTACTCGGCCATCCTCAAGCTTGCCGATGTGAAGCCGTGGTGGCCGCACACGCACGGCACGCCTGATCTCTACGATCTGACGCTGGTTTCCGACGATGTCGAGTATCCACTCGGCAAGACCGGTTTCCGCACGATCGCCCTCGATCGCGGGGCCGATGGCGATGGCTTCGGGCTTTGCGTCAACGGCGAGCGCGTCTTTTGCCGGGGTGCCGTCTGGACCACCGCCGATATCGTGCGGCTTCCCGGCGCGCGGGCCGATTACGAGCCGTTCCTGCGGCTGGCTGCCGAAGCCGGCATGAACATGATCCGCGTCGGCGGCACGATGGCGTACGAGGCGCCCGATTTTTTTGCGCTCTGCGATGAGCTCGGCCTGCTCGTCTGGCAGGACTTCATGTTTGCCAATTTCGACTATCCACGCAACGACAAGACCTTCATCGGTCACGTCCATGCCGAAGTCGAAGGGTTCCTGCATGGGGTTCAGGCCTCACCCTCGCTTGCCGTGCTCTGCGGTGGCAGCGAGGTGCACCAACAGGCGGCGATGCTCGGGTTGCCGCGGGAGTTCTGGGGCGGTCCGGTGACCGACGAAGTAATCCCGGCGATCGCGTCGCGGCTGCGGCCGGATGTGCCCTACGTTCCGAATTCGCCCTATGGCGGGGCCATGCCGTTTTCGCCGAATGCAGGGGTCACGCACTACTACGGCGTTGGCGCCTATATGCGCCCGCTTGACGATGCGCGCCGGGCCGATGTGCGTTTCGCCGCCGAAAGCCTCGCCTTCGCGCATGTCCCGCAGCAGAGAACGTTGCAGCGGCATCTCGATGTGCCCTCCGTTCACAACCCTCTCTGGAAGGCCCGGGTGCCGCGCGACCGCGGCGCGTCCTGGGATTTCGAGGATATCAGAGATCACTATCTTGGGCTGCTCTACGATACCGATCCGGCCAGGCTTCGCCGCGAAAATCCGGAACGCTATCTCGATCTTTCCCGTGCCGTCACAGGCGAAGTGCTGACCGAAACCTTTGCCGAATGGCGCCGCACCGGATCGCGTTGCGACGGCGCGCTGGTCTGGACGCTACAGGATCTGCTGGCCGGACCGGGCTGGGGAGTGATCGATTCCACCGGTGAACCCAAGCCCGTCTGGCATGCAATGCGCCGGGCATTCCGCCCGTTGCAGGTGGTGCTGACGGACGAAGGGACCAATGGTCTCGATGTGCATGTGGTCAACGAGACATCTACTGACCTTGCCGGGGAACTTGAGCTTATCTGCTTCCGCGACGGCCGGCAGCAGGCGGCAAGCGGCAGCCAGAGCCTGACAATCGCAGCGCGGAGCAAGCAGAAGATCGCGGCGACCGAACTTTTCGGCGCCTTCTTCGATACCACTTACGCCTTCCGTTTCGGCCCGCCGTCGCATGACGTTACGGTGGCGCGGCTGCGCTCGGTGGAAGGTGACCTGCTGGCCGAAGCGTTCCACTTTCCGCTTGGTCGGGCAAAGGCGTTTCACGATGCCGATGTTGCCGTGACATTGGTGGATGACGGCGGCGCATGGGCACTCGATGTCTCCGCCAACTGCCTTGCCCAATCGCTTCACATCGATGCTGCTGGGTATCGCCCAGCTGACGACTGGTTTCATCTGGCGCCGGGTATCCAGCGCCGTATCCGGCTGACGCCTGTTGGCACTAAGGCGGGAGAGCCTCAGGGCGAGGTGCTTTGCGCCGGCAGTATGCGCCGCTTTGCTTTCGGCGTGGGTGGTTGAAAAACAGATGCCTATCCGATCTCTCTACCGTGCCTTCCGCTCTCATGTCCTGCAGCGGCTGATCCCGAAATCCCGGGTGCCTTTCGATCCGGCGCGGCCGATCGAAGTCGCCGGCTATCTGTCGATGATGGCCGGTGTGGGCGAATCCGCGCGGCTTTGCGCCGACGCGCTGACCGCGGGCGGCCGCCGAATCTCTCTGCGGGATGTCAGTACCCATGCCGACGAGGGTGCGTCCGTCGAATGGAAGGCTGCCGCAGTCAATGCCGCTCAACCGGGAACGCGCATCTGGCACCTCAATCCGCCAATGCTGCCGCGGGCGGTGCTCAGCACCGGACTGCGGGAGTTCGCCCGCGCCTACAACATCGGTTATTGGGCCTGGGAGTTGGAGATCGTGCCGCCGGAGTGGCGGAACGGCGCGCGCTATGTCAACGCGGTTTTTGTCCCCTCTGAGTTTACCCGCAAGGCGATTGCGCCGCTGACCAGCGCGCCTGTCGTTGTTTTGCCGCATCCGGTGACGGAGAAGCCGGCTGCGGATGGGATGCGGGCGAAGTTCGGTGTCGAGGACGACGCGTTTCTGGTCAGCTTCATCTTCAGCGCCGGATCGTCGATCAACCGCAAGAATCCGCAGGCTGTCATCGATGCTTTCAAGATCTTTCAGCGGCGCTGCCCAAAGGCTTTCATGCTGATGAAGGGAAGCGGTGATCCGGCGAAGGATCCCGGCCTTGCAGCCCTTTACCGTTCGGCCGAGGGCAATAGCCGGATTCGCATCGCCACAGACAAGTTGGCGAGCAGCGAGATCAACGGGCTGATCCGTGATTCCGATGCCTATATCTCGCTACACCGTTCGGAGGGTTTCGGCCTGACCGTTGCCGAAGCGATCATTCATAATACCCCTGTCGTGACCACGGGATGGTCCGGCACCGTCGATTTCTGCGACCCTGAAAATACCTGGAACGTCGCGCCATCGCTGATCCCGGTTGTCGATACGCATCCGGAATTTGCGGCGCTGAAGGGTGCAGTCTGGGCCGATCCGTCGCCTGAAGTGGCGGCGGGCTACCTCGATCAGATTTATTCCGACCCGCAGGCGGCGAAGGAAAAGGCCGCTCGCGCCAAACGCTTCCTGGTCGCCTATCTGGAGGCCAATACCTACGAGAAAGCGCTGCAGGCGCTTGCCGGTGCGGGCCGTTAACCGAACTCCTCGGTCCTTATTTAACGGTTTCACATTAGGAATGGCTGAGAAGCCAGTGGAAAGAGACGGATGTCGAACGGGATCATAGCGAATTCGGTGATGAACGCGGCTGCGGGTATGCTGCTGCTGGCTACCGGTTTTGCATCGTCGATCATCACCGCCCGCCTGCTTGGCCCGGAGGCAAACGGCATCGTTGCCTTTTCGCTCTGGCTTGTGGCCACCGGCGCGTCAATTGCCGAACTGGGCTCCAGCATCACGCTTCTGAAGACCCTGCCGCAATTGAATGTGCAAGGTTACGACAGCAAGCGCCGCATGGGCTTTGCCTCGATCCTCGTCACCTTAATGCTGTTTTCGACGGTGGTGCTGCTCGGGCTCTACGGCATCTTCTTCCTGTCGTCGGAAGAGATGCATTGGGCCGAAACGGCGCCGTCGGTGGCGATGGTGACAGGCGCGCTGTTCTTCATTCAGGCGATCGGCTCTTTCGTCAAATTCTACCTGATCGGCGAAAAGCGCCTCGGCGATTTCTTCAAGCTCACCGTCGGCGTTTCGATCCTGCAGCTCGGTGGCGTCGCGATCGGCGCGGTGCTTTACGGCGTCGAGGGCGTGCTGATCGGCTATGCGCTCGGCCAACTGGTGTTTTTCGTCGCGACCATGCCGATCCTGCTGACCAAGCGGGACAGATGCGATATTTCACTTAGCGTTCTCGCCTCGTCGTCGGTGATCATATCGACGCAGTTCCTGATCGATTCCGTCTTCATCAATCGCCTCGAACTGCTGTTCCTGCAGCAATTCTGGTCGGTCGAGATGGTCGGTTACTACGCAATCGGTCTGTCGGTCGCCAATATCGCCCTGCAACTGCCGATCCAGATGACCGGCAGCCTGCTGCCCTATTATTCGGAGCAGCGGCACAACAGCAAGGATTCGACCCTGCCGGTTGAAGTCTTCGCCGCGGTCACCCGCAGCATGGCCTATATCATCATGCCGATGAGCTTTGGACTGGCGGCGATCTCGGGCGTTCTCGTTGTCAGCGTGTTCGGCGAAGCCTTCCGCCCGAGCGGTCCCGTCGTCATGCTTCTGGCGCTGGCCGCCCCTGCCTACACCTTCATGCAGATCCTCAGCCTCTATTTGCTGTCGATGGACCGGGTGCGCGATCGCCTGAAGACCAGTGTGATTGGTGGCCTTGTCATGGTAGGCGGTTGTTTACTCCTGGTGCCTACTTTTGCGGCGGAAGGCGCTGCGGTCGTTCGCATCGCTGTTTTTGTCGTGATGTGCGTGATCATGATCAAACAGACCGGCTTTGGAAGTCAGCTTTCGACCCTCTATGTCAGCCTCGCGAAGGTGACGGTGGCGGCCGTGCTTTGCGCATTGGCGGCTCTCGCGGTCCTCGAGCTCGTCCACAATCCTGTTGGCCTGGTGCTGGCGATCATCGCAGGCGGTGTCGCCTATCTGTTCGCACTCAAACTTCTCAAGGTCATTCCGAGACAAGACGCAATTGTCATTCGCTCGATCCTCAGCAAGGTGCCGTCTGCGTTGCGCGGCCCGGCGTTGAAGGCCGCGCAATTCATCGCACCGCTGCAGTCGGAGAATGATCAGAAAAAGCCAACCGAGGCCGTTCACGAGCCGGCTGAAGGTGCCGGCCGCAGCGCCGCCTTCCCGGTTGCCTTCGATGGCACGATCGGGCTGTTCATGCCTGAAAATCCTGCCGTCACCAAGCGGTCCTCCGCTGTCCTCTTCGTCAGCCCCTGGGGCTTCGAGGAGATGTGCAGCCGCAAGTTCTATCGCGTCGCTGCCGAGCATTTTTCGGATATCGGTGTTCCCAGCCTTCGCTTCGATTATCTGGGCACCGGCGACGCGCTTGATTTCGGCAATCAGCCGGCAACGCTCTCCAGCTGGGAAGCATCGGTTCGTGCTGCGGCCGAAGAGCTGAAATCGCTGAGCGGTTGCGACCAAATCATCCTTATCGCCCAGGGGATCGGCGCCGCGCTGGTGCAGCGTATCGGTGCGACGATCCCAGGCGTCAGTGGCGTCGCGATGCTGGCGCCGGTTCTGAGCGGACGCGGCTATCTGCGCGAATTGAACATGTGGGCGAAGATCATTCACGCCGATCTCGGCCTCAGCAAGGAGCACGCTCCGGCCGATCAGGTAACGATCGCCGGTCTGTTCATGCCTGAAGCGATTGCCGCGGAAATCCGCAAGCTCAATCTGACGGCGCCCGAGAGCCTGGCTGCATCGCATTATGTGATCTTCGAGCACCCGTCGCGCGTCGGAGATTCCAGCTTTGCCACTGCCCTCAGATCACTCGGCGCGACCGTCGATGAGACTGTGTTCGAGGGGTATGACGAGCTGGCGACCAATCCGCTGTTTGCGAAGACGCCGATGCGTGTCGTTGCCGAACTGACGCGCTGGATCGAGACGAACACGGTGCCTGACGCCACGGCGGCAAATTCGGTGGTTCCCGCCGAAAACCAGATCCTGCACGGCGATGGCTTTGAAGAAGTGCCGGTGCGTTTCGGTGCGCATCACCATCTCGTTGGCGTCATCAGCCGACCGGTTGGGGCGTCCAAGGGCAATTCGGTGATGTTCCTCACCACTGCCTATGACCGGCACGCCGGCTGGGGCCGTGCGATCGTTGACATGGCGCGCGAACTCGCCCGCCAGGGTGTGACATCGCTGCGCTTCGATTCCGCCAATGTCGGCGACAGCGTTCCGCGTCCCGATGCGCCGGATCAGATTCTCTACTCGCAGACACAGATCGATGACGCTGTCTCTGCGCTCGATCTCCTGGAGACCCATGTTCCAGGCCCCGTGATGGTCGCCGGGCGCTGCAGCGGCGGCTATGTGGCCTTCCGTGCCGGCATTGCCGATGAGCGCCTGAAGGCGGTCGTCTCGATCAATCCCTTCGTCTATTACTGGGACCCCGCCGTTCAGGTCGCCAAGGAGCATGTCGTCTCGGTGCCGCGCAGCGTCGATGACTACAGCCAGCGGCTGATGAACATCGAGACCCTGAAGCGGCTTTTCCGTGGTCAGGTCGATGTCAAGGCGGCCTTCCAGAACATCTTCATCGCGCTCGGCCGCCGGGTTTCGCATCGCTTCGCGCCGCTGATCGAGCTGTTACCGCACAAGGGGCATGTGGCGCGCGAGGTGAAGCAGGCCTTCGCATCGTTCGGCAAGCGCAACGTGCCGCTGACGCTGATCTACAGCGAAGCGGATGTCGGCCTCGATCATATGTATTTCCACTTCGGTCCGGGTGGCCGCAAGCTGGCGCGCTATCCGAACGTGCGTCTCGTGATGCTTGAGGATGCCGACCACAATCTGACGCCACTGGAATCGCGCCGGATCGTGCTGGATGAGATCGCCAAGCTGGCGAAAGCTTAAGCGGCAATCCGCTGGAAAGCCGGGATACCGAGCGATCTGTAGAGATCGATATAGAGCCCGGCGACGTGATCCCATGAATAGGGTCTGGCGGCAGCGATCAGCGCATCGCGCATTGCCGCCGGTTCGGCTGCAATCGTCGCGAAGGCCTGTTCGATTGCGGCCGCTGCATTTTCCGGATCGCTGAAGTCGGCAATCGACAGCGGCATCTTGCGTTCGGCTAGTGCCACATAGGCAGCATTGCGGTTCAGAACCGGATTGAGGCCGGCACTCATCGCTTCCAGCGCAACGAGGCCGAAGCCTTCGTATTCGGATGCTGAGGCGAAGAGCGATGCCGCCGAGATCAGAGACCGTATCTCCGGATTGGCGATGCCGACATGAAGGCCGACCGCACGATCGAGGCCGCGGGCCGCGATCTCGCGCGTGAGATCGGCGCCTTTCAGATCCGATTCCGAGCCGACGATATCCAGATGCCATTCCGGATCACGGGCGGCCAGAACCTGCATGACATCGAGGAGATGGTCGAGCCGCTTGTTGACCGAGAAGCGGCCGATGGTGACGATCCGGCGGCGCGGCTGGCGTGATGCGCTGTCTGCGAACTTGCCGATATCGACGCCGTTCTCGATCAGCACGGTATTGCCGGCGATCTGCGAGAACTGGGCGATATCGGAGGCGCTGCAGCCGACGACGCGCTTGTAGTTCATCGCCGAGAACCGTGTCAGCGTCTGGAACCATATCTTCTTGAGGGCCGCGTGTTTCTGCGTGTGAAAGAAGCCGCCATGGGTCGTCGCGACCATCGGCTTGCGGTGCAGAACGCGGCCGAGCGCCAGCGCGTCGAAAAAGAAATCGATCGCGTGGACATGGACGAGATCGGCGTCGGCGAGATGGCGAAGGACCTGCGGTGCGATCGGATAGCGGGTGCTGCCGGACCAGGGGATACGCACGACGTCGATACCGTCGATGATCTCATGCGACGGAAGCTTGCGGTCGCGCGCCGTGAACAGCGTGTTGAGCGTGACGACCCGGACGCGGTAGCCGCGCTTGACGGTCTCGCGCGCCAAGTTGGCGACCACGTCTTCCAGCCCGCCGCGGTTCGGCAGAAACTGGCGCACGACATGCACGATCATCGGTGCTGCATTTGCCTGCTCTGCCGTTGCTTCCAATGCCATGCTCCCTGATCCCGGAACGGGCCGCGCCATAGTGCCGGACGAGATACCTGATCGCCTTAAGGCCCGGTTTACGGAGCGCCCAGCAGCGGGAAATCTTCCGAAAGAGAGTTAATCCTGGAGATCAGAATGCCTTGAAGGTCAGCGTCGTCAGGGAGCGGACGATACCCGGGATATTGGCGATATTGTCGTTGATGAACTTGCCGATGTCCTGGCCTTCTTCGATATAGACTTTCATCAGCAGGTCGTAGTCGCCGCTGGTCGAATAGAGCTCAGAAACACGTTCCGTCTGGTAGATGGCGTCGGCGACTTCGTAGGTCTTGCCGGGGGCGCATTGGAGCTGGACGAAAATGGGCTTCATGGGGATTTCCTGCGGAGTGAATGTTTGCGCGCATAATGCGCGAAACCGCTCCCCGGATGCAAGCTCAAGACTTCGCTTCGGTCTCGATCCACGAACGAAAGGCCGCAAGCGGCGGATAGTCGGCGCGTTCGGAAGGGTGGGCGAGATAGTAGCGCTCGCGGCTTTCGATTTCTCCATCGATGGCAGCGACGAGATCGCCGCGCTTCAGATCGTCCTGGATGAGGAAGGTCGGCAGCAGCGCGACGCCAAGCCCGGCGACGGCCGCCTGGGCGGCGGTGGCGAACTGGTCGAAGAGCATGCCGTGAAGGCTCTGGAAGGCAACGCCGTTTTCGGCAAACCATGCCTCCCAGGCATCCGGCCGGGTTGTCAGATGCAGCAGCGGCACGTCCAGCAGATGATATGCTTCATGGATGCCGTGATCCCTCAGAAATTGCGGACTGCAGGCCGGAACCGTCTTCTCCGACATCAGCAGCGTCAGTTCGGCACCGGGCCAATGGGGATGGCCGAAATGGATGGCGGCGTCGATCGAATCGAGGCGAAAGTCGAAGGGCGAGAGCCGGGTGACGAGATTGATGGTGACGCCGGGATTCTGGCTGAGAAAGCGGCCGAGCCTTGGCGCCAGCCAGCGGGTCCCGAAAGTTGGTAGAATGGCGAGGTTCAGCGTTCCGCCGTAGGGGTTGGCGCGCAGGTTCAGCGAGGCACTCGAGATGCGGCGCAACGCTTCGCGTATCTCCCTCGCATAGCCGTCGCCTGCCAGCCTCAGCCGGACGGTCTGGCGTTCGCGCAGGAAGAGTTCGACGCCCAGCTGCTCTTCCAGAGCCTTGATCTGCCGGCTGACGGCGCTCTGTGTCAGATCGAGTTCGCGGGCGGCGGCAGTGACGCTGCCGGTTCTGGCAGTGGCCTCGAAGGCCGCGAGCAGCGATATCGAGGGCAGGAAGCGGCGGGATGCGAGCATTGTTCAGTCCATTTCAGAATGACCTGTTTCCGAAACGTCGATATTCACGGTGAAAACCGGTTTGTAAAGAAATCTGTCGCGCATATTCGGAATGAACTCGTGGCCTGATGGAAACCATCCATTCGCGGTGAGATGCCTGCTATGAAGGCATCGGAGAGTGCTTTCGCGGTTGCCGTCGCGGCGCTAGATTAACGGCGGTTTCGCCTTTGGATGGATTGACCGATGCTGAATGATCCGCGCTCGCATGGACTTTGGGAAAAGACTGCGCCCCAGCCGCCTGTAACCGCGCCGCTGACCGGATCCGTGCAGGCCGATGTGGTTGTCGTCGGTGGCGGCTATACCGGTATTTCTTCGGCATTGCATCTGGCGGAGGCCGGCAGCAAGGTCGTTCTTCTCGAAGCCAAGGAAATCGGCTTTGGCGGCGCCGGGCGCAATGTCGGTCTGATCAATGCCGGCATGTGGGTGATGCCTGATGATCTTCCCGGTGTGCTCGGGCCGGTTCATGGCGAGCGGCTGCTCGACATGCTCGGCAATGCGCCGCGTCTGGTGATGGAGCTGATCGCCAAGCATGACATTTCCTGCGAGCTCGAAACGAACGGAACGCTGCACTGCGCCGTCGGCTCTGAGGGGCTGAAGGAGATCGAGAACCGGGCGGCGCAGTGGGGCAAGCGGGGTGCGCCTGTGACCGTGCTGGATGCAGCGGAGACGGCGCGCCGGATCGGTAGCGATGCCTATGCCGGAGCGCTTCTGGACATGCGAGCCGGAACGCTGCAGCCGCTCGCCTATGCCCGTGGGCTGGCGCGAGCTGCAGTGCAAGCCGGTGTTTCCCTGCACACGGCAAGCCCAGTGATTGCGACGGAGCGTCAGGGTGGGAAATGGGTCGTCCGCACCGAACAGGGGACCGTCACCGCTGACTGGATCATCGTTGCGACGGATGCCTATAGCACCGGCCCCTGGGAACAGGTGCGCACCGAACAGGTTCATCTTCCCTATTTCAATCTCGCGACCACGCCGCTTGGCGACAATCTGCGCAAGTCGATCCTGCCCGGCCGCGAAGGCGTGTGGGATACCAAGGAAATCCTGTCGTCGTTTCGGATGGATCAGGCAGGCCGTCTCGTCTTCGGCAGCGTCGGGGCGCTGCGCAATACCGGTACTGCCGTCCACAAGGGCTGGGCGCAACGTTCGCTGCGCAAGCTCTTCCCGCAGATCGGCGAGGTCGAGTTCGAATGCGAGTGGTATGGCAAGATCGGCATGACCGACAATGCTTTGCCGCGGTTCCACAAGTTTGCCGATAACGTCGTCGGATTCTCGGGCTATAATGGCCGCGGCATTGCCCCTGGCACTGTTTTTGGTCGGACGCTCGCCGAACATATTCTTGGCCGCATCAGCGAGGCCGAGCTGCCCTTGCCGCTGACGGATCCGCGCGAGCCGGGGTTCCGGGCGCTGAAGGAAATGTGGTACGAAGCCGGCGCCCAGGTCGCCCACTTCGCCGATGCGCGTTTTTAAGAACAAGAAGGTTGGAAACACATGACCATCGCTAACCTCGATCTCGCAGCCGAAACCAAGAAGCTGCTGTCCGAACTCGGCGTCGATGCCGCACGCTATACCGGCGGAACGCTGCGCGTTACCTCGCCTGTCACAGGCAAGGAAATCGGCGCGCTGAAGGAAGACACCGTTGCCGGCGCCAAGGCGGCGATCGATGCCGCCCACAAGGCTTTCGCCGAATGGCGCGCCGTTCCGGCGCCGAAGCGCGGCGAGCTCGTCCGTCTGCTCGGTGAAGAGCTGCGCGCTGCCAAAGGCGCTCTCGGCCGCCTCGTTTCGATCGAAGTCGGCAAGATCACCTCCGAAGGTCTTGGCGAAGTCCAGGAAATGATCGACATCTGCGATTTCGCCGTCGGTCTGTCCCGTCAGCTTTACGGCCTGACGATCGCCACAGAGCGCTCCGAGCACCGGATGATGGAAAGCTGGCACCCGCTCGGCGTCGTCGGCATCATCTCGGCCTTCAACTTCCCGGTTGCTGTCTGGTCGTGGAATGCAGCGCTGGCACTTGTCTGCGGCAATTCGGTCGTCTGGAAGCCGTCGGAAAAGACGCCGCTGACGGCGCTGGCCACGCAGGCGCTGTTCGAGAAGGCGCTGAAGCGTTTCGTCGCCGAAGGTGGCTCGGCGCCGGCCAATCTGGCAACGCTCTTGATCGGCGGCCGTGATGTCGGCGAAGCCCTTGTCGATCACCCCAAGGTTCCGCTCGTTTCGGCAACCGGCTCGACGGCCATGGGCCGTGCCGTCGGTCCGCGTCTGTCGCAGCGTTTTGCCCGGGCGATCCTCGAGCTCGGCGGCAACAACGCGGCCATCATCTGCCCGACTGCCGATCTCGACCTGACGCTGCGCGGTGTCGCCTTCTCGGCGATGGGCACGGCCGGTCAGCGTTGCACGACGCTGCGCCGTCTCTTCGTGCATGACAGCGTCTATGACAAACTCGTTCCGCGCCTGCAGAAGGCCTATGGTTCGGTCACCATCGGCAATCCGCTGGAGAACGGTACGCTGGTTGGGCCGCTGATCGACAAGGCTGCCTACGAAAAAATGCAGTCGGCTCTCTCTGCTGCCAATGCAGCGGGTGGCAAGATCACTGGTGGCGAACGTGTCGAAAACGGCGCTGGCGAAGCCTTCTACGTTCGCCCGGCTCTGGTCGAGATGCCGTCGCAGACGGGTCCCGTTGTCGATGAAACATTTGCGCCGATCCTCTACGTGATGAAGTATTCGGATTTCGACGAAGTGCTCGATCTGCACAATGCCGTGCCGCAGGGCCTTTCCTCGTCGATCTTCACCAATGATATGCGCGAGGCGGAAACCTTCGTTTCGGCGCGCGGTTCGGATTGCGGTATCGCCAACGTCAATCTCGGCCCGTCGGGTGCGGAAATCGGCGGTGCGTTCGGCGGTGAAAAGGAAACGGGCGGCGGCCGCGAATCCGGTTCGGATGCATGGCGGGCCTATATGCGCCGCGCCACCAACACCATCAATTACGGCAAGACACTGCCGCTGGCGCAGGGCGTGAAGTTCGACGTCGAGTAAGGCAGCTGCATTGCAGCTCTGGGGGCGATGACGTAACACCGTCGTCGCCCTTTTGTTTTTCGCTAAGGTTTTTCCCATGCATCTGACGCTTGCTGCCGCTGAAACGCTTGTCATAGAGGCGTTGAAACGCAGCGGGGTTGAAGAGGGCAATGCGCGATCCGTGGCGCGTGCGCTCGTCGCCGCAGAAGCAGCCGGGCAGAGCGGGCACGGGCTTCGGCGTGTTGCCGCCTATGCTGCCCAGGCAAAGTCGGGAAAGGTTGATGGCATCATCAGGCCGAGCCTCTATCAACCCTATCCTTCGGTCATCCAGGTGGATGCCTGTCATGGATATGCCTATCCGGCATTCGATCTTGCCGTGCCGGTTCTTACGGACATGGCGAAGGTGCAGGGAGTTGCCATGGCGGCCATCCGACGCTCGCATCACGCCGGCGTTCTGGCGCTGACGGTCGAGCGTTTCGCAGAAGCCGGTCTTGTCGCCATCATGGTTGCCAATGCGACCGCAGCGATGGCCGCATGGGGTGGGCGCAAGCCGCTGTTTGGCACCAATCCGATTGCCTTTGCGGCGCCGGTGACCGGGCAGGACCCCGTTGTCATCGATCTGGCGCTTTCGCGCGTTGCCCGCGGCAAGATCATGGCCGCGCGGCAGAAGGGTGTGCCGATCCCTGCCGACTGGGCTTTCGACCGCGATGGCCAGCCGACCACGGATGCCGTGGCAGCTCTTGATGGCACGATGGTGCCGTCTGGCGAAGCCAAGGGCGCTGCGCTGGCAATGATGGTCGAGATCCTGGCTGCGCCGCTGACTGGCTCCAACTTCTCCTATGAATCGACATCGCTTTTCGACGACAAGGGCGCGGCTCCGGGTCTCGGCCAGATGATCATCGTCATCAATCCGGAAGCCGGCGGCGGCGCGTTTGCGGCAGCGCGGCTGACGGAGCTTGCCAACGAAATCTCGTCCGATCCAGGCGTCCGTCTGCCGGGACGGCGTGGGCAGAATGCACGCCGGGCGGCGATCGAAAACGGTATCGATGTCGATGATGACGTGATCGCGGACATTGCCGCGGTATAGAATCGTTCTAAACTTGATCAATAATTTCAAGTATTTGTGATCGCGGTCTCGTGAAGCAAACTTGAAAATTGAAGTCAGGAAAAATATAGGGTGCCGCGCAGCACCCCTCACCCCCAGCAGGGTGCCAATGCCATGGAGGGCATCATGACCAATTCCATCACGCGCCGTTCTGCGCTGGCGCTTGCCGCGTCGCTTCTGGCCGCAACCTCGCTCGCTTCCGGCGCTCACGCTCAGGACGAGGGTATCGTCGTCTATAACGCGCAGCACGAAAGCCTCGGTCGCGAGTGGATCGATGCCTTCACCAAGGAGACCGGCATCAAGGTCACCATGCGCCAGGGTAGCGACATGCAGTTCGCCAACCAGATCATCCAGGAAGGCGATGCCTCGCCGGCTGACGTGTTCCTCACCGAAAACTCGCCTGCGATGACGCTGGTCGATGGCGCTGGCCTGTTCGCACCCGTCGATAAGGCCACGCTGGATCAGGTTCCGGCCGAATACCGCCCTGCTGACGGCATGTGGACGGGTATTGCTGCCCGCTCGACGGTATTTGCCTATGACAAGCGCAAGCTTACGGAAGACAAGCTGCCGAAGTCGATGCTCGACCTCGCCGACCCGGCCTGGAAGGGCCGCTGGGGTGCTGCTCCTGCTGGTGCCGATTTCCAGGCAATCGTCAGCGCGCTGCTGCAGCTGAAGGGCGAGGAAGCGACTGCTGCCTGGCTGAAGGGCCTCAAGGACAATGCGACGCCCTACAAGGGCAACAGCGTTGCGCTGAAGGCAGTCAATGCCGGTGAAGTCGAAGGCGCGATCATCTATCACTATTACTGGTTCGGTGATCAGGCAAAGACCGCTGAAAACAGCGCCAATGTCGGCCTGCATTACTTCAAGAACCAGGATCCGGGCGCTTTCGTCTCGATCTCCGGCGGCGGTATCCTCAAGTCGACGCAGCACATGAAGGAAGCCCAGGCGTTCCTGAAGTTCATCGCCGGCAAGGCAGGCCAGGCCATCCTCAAGGACGGCACCTCCTATGAATATGCCGTCAGCGGCGAATCCAACGCCAAGCTCGTTCCGCTCAAGGAGCTGAACGCGCCGAAGGTCGAAGCCTCCGAGCTGAACAGCAAGAAGGTCGTTGAGATGATGACGGCTGCCGGTCTCATCTAAGCCCATCTGCCGCAGGGCTCGGGAGTCAAAACTATTGCTTTTGGCTCAAGAAAACCCTAGGGCATGATCAATCATGGCAACCGCTTCCTGACGAGGCGGTTGCCTTCCTTTTTCAGCGTCACAAAGGCGTCGGCCTTGCTGCAAGACAACAGATCGCTCGTGACCGGCCTTGCCGGCAATGAAGCGCCGGTCAGCACAATCGCTTCCCTTCGCGGGCGCATGCCGCACGCTTCCGTCGTCGTCTTCGCAACGGTCGTCGCTGCCTTCAGCCTCGTGCCGCTCGGCTTCATCGCCTGGATCACCTATGACGTCGGCTGGGACACGGTGAAGGCGCTGGTCTTCCGCCCGCGTGTCGGCGAACTTATGGTCAACACGGTGCTTCTCGAAGCGCTGACGATTCCGCTATCCATTGCGCTTGCCGTGACGCTGGCCTGGTTGACCGAACGAACCGACATTCCGTTTTCGCGTCTGTGGTCGTGGCTCGCGGTCGCGCCGCTTGCAGTTCCCGCCTTCGTGCACAGCTATGCCTGGATCAGCCTGGTGCCCGGCATGCGCGGGCTGGAAAGCGGCGTCTTCGTTTCGGTTCTCGCTTACTATCCGTTTCTCTATCTGCCCGTGGCAGCCGCGCTCCGGCGGCTCGATCCGGCGATCGAGGATGCGGCGGCTTCTCTTGGGCTTAACCCCTGGCGGGTGTTTTTCCGGACCGTGCTGCCGCAGCTGCGGCTGGCAATCTGCGGCGGCTCGCTGCTGATCGCGCTCCATCTGCTGTCGGAATACGGGCTCTATGTGATGATCCGTTTCGACACGTTCGCGACGGCGATCGTCGATCAGTTCCAGTCGGCTTATAACAGCCCGGCGGCCAACATGCTGGGCGGCGTGCTGGTTGGCTGCTGCCTGTTCCTGCTCGGCCTCGAAATTCTGGTTCGTGGCAACGAGCGCTATGCCCGGGTCGGTTCCGGTTCGGCGCGCCCGGCCGACCGTCGCCGGCTCGGATGGTTCGTCGTTCCGGCCATTCTGCTCCCCGTCGTCGTTGCCGTTCTGACGCTCGGTGTTCCCCTGGTGACGCTCGGGCGCTGGCTCTATCTCGGCGGTGCGGAAATCTGGCGCATCGATACTGTCGGCAATGCTTTTCTGCAGACGATCGTGCTTGCGGTCGCCGGCGGCATTCTGACGACGATCGCTGCCGTGCCGATGGCATGGCTCTCCGTGCGGGCTCCCGGACGCTTCCAGCGCTTCCTCGAAGCCTGCCACTATTATGTCGGCTCGCTGCCCGGTGTCGTCGTGGCGCTGGCACTGGTGACGATTACCGTCCGCCTCGTGCTGCCGCTCTACCAGACGTTCGCGACGCTGACCGTTGCCTATGTTCTGTTGTTCCTGCCGCGTGCCATGGTTGGCCTGCGTGCCAGTATCGCGCAGGCGCCGGTGGAGCTGGAGCGGGCGGCGATGGGCCTTGGCCGCACGCCGGCGCAAGCCGTTCGCCAGGTCACCATGCGGCTCGCCGCACCCGGCTTTGCCGCCAGTATCGCGCTTGTTGCCCTCGGCATCACCAACGAGCTGACGGCAACGCTGATGCTGTCGCCCAACGGCGTTGAAACGCTGTCGACGAAATTCTGGTCGCTGACCAGCGAGATCGATTATGTCTCCGCAGCACCCTATGCTGTGATGATGATCATCCTGTCGCTGCCGCTGACGCTGCTTCTCTACGTTCAATCGAAACGGACTGCCGGACAATGACGCTGCTCTCGATCCAATCCGCCAGCAAGCGCTATGGCCCGGTGACCGCGCTCGACAATGTTTCGCTGGATGTGCCGGCCGGCAGCCGCACCGCGGTCGTCGGACCGTCCGGCTCCGGCAAGACCACGCTTCTGCGGCTGATTGCCGGTTTCGAGCGTCCGGATCAGGGCAAGGTTTGCCTTGATGGCGAAGTGCTTGCCAATGGCCCGTCGGCCGTGCCCGCCCACAAGCGCGGCATCGGCATCGTATCGCAGGACGGCGCGCTGTTTCCGCATCTGAGCGTCTCCGACAATATCGGCTTCGGCTTCGAGCGGGGTGCGGCCGATCGCGACAAGCGGATCCTCGAGCTACTCGATATGGTCGAGCTTGACCGCAATATGCTGACGCGCCGCCCGCATCAGCTCTCAGGCGGCCAGCAGCAGCGTGTCGCTCTTGCGCGTGCGCTTGGCCGCAAGCCGCGGCTGATGCTGCTCGACGAACCGTTCTCGGCGCTGGATACCGGTCTTCGCGAAAACATGCGCAAGGCCGTTGCCCGCGTGTTGCAGGCGGCCGGCATCACCACCATTCTCGTCACGCACGATCAGGGCGAGGCGCTGTCCTTTGCCGATCAGGTGGCGGTGCTGCGCGATGGAAAGCTGGTGCAGGCGGGTTCGCCGCAGAAGCTTTATCTTCAGCCGAAGGATCGCGAGACGGCGCTGTTTCTGGGTGATGCCGTTATGCTGCCCGCCATCGTTCGCAACGGCTTTGCCGATTGCGCGCTGGGCAAGGTTGCCGTTGATGGCGATCATCAGGGCAAGGCCGAGATCATGTTGCGGCCCGAGCAAATCCGCGTCGTTCCCGATGACAGCCAGCCCGCCTATCATGGGCGGGTGGTCGAAGTGGAGTTCGGTGGCGCGACCTGCACGGTCGCCGTCTCGCTGGAAGGCGTGGCGCTGCCGCCCATTCTCATCAAGACATCCAGCGTCGCCTTGCCGGAGACCGGCGATCGCGTCCGTCTCGACATCGCTGGCAAGGCCCACGTTTTCAGCGTCCGCTAAGCCGTCTTCCGGCTCGCATCGATTTCGTCGCTCCGTTCCAGCCAGCCGCCGGTGAAGCCGGCACGCTCCAGCCCAAGGCGAATAACCGGCGATTGCCGCATCAGGCTCCAGATGAAATCCGAGCGGTCGTTCTCGATCGTCATCACCAGCAGGCCCTGGTCGATGCCGACGCAGCGGTCGTCCACCCATCCTTCGGGCCGTTTGGTCTTGACGGTCGGATTGAAGCCGCCCGGAAAGCGGCCTTCGTAGATGAGATCGGGATAGGTCTCGAGCAGGGCCTTGGTGCCGTCTATCGCCGCCTGACGGTCATAGGGAAGCGATGCGAGCGCTGCCCAGGGCGCAATCGTGCCGTCATCAGGCCCGAGAGGCGCACCCCGCGCCGCATAGCCCAGCACCTTCGGATGGCGTCCGCCAGGCATATGGCGGCTCGGCGGCGGGCCATCGGAGGCCGAGAGTCCCCAGGCATCCTTGTTGTAGCCGACGAAATGTCCGGGATTGCGCACGGCGTAATCGCGCTGCACGGCAATCGAAACCTGCGTGTTGCGGAAATAGTCCCAGTCTCGTGCTGCCATCGGGCGGTCCTGGATGCCGCGGAAATCGATCCAGGCGTGCGAGAAGAAATGGATGAACAGCGGACCGGCATAAAGATAGGCCTGATCCTTGTGGAGCATCCAGGAATAGCTTGACGTAAAGGCGTCGTAGCTCGCCTGCGGGATCGGGTGGGTGGGCGAGGCGAGCGCCAGCGTATAGAGCAGCACTGCCTCGTCATATCCCTGCCAGCGCCAGCGCAGGAAGCCGCTGGCGGGCTTCCAGCCCATCGAGATGGTCTGGCCCTTGTTCAGCGCCCAGGTCCAGTCGATGCGCTCGTAGATGGCTTTGACGAGATCGCGGATTTCCCGCTCGCTGTCATCGGCGCGGTCGAAATAGGCGGCTGCCGTCAGCATGCCGGCAACGAGCAATGTCGTGTCGATGGTCGACAGCTCGCTGTTCCATGCGCGGTGGCCGGTATCCATGTGCAGGAAGTGGTAATAGAAGCCGCGGTAGCCGGTCGCGTGGCGTTCCCGGCCCTGATGGCTTCCGGCAAAGAACCGCACGGTCGCCAATGTCCGCTCAACTGCTGCCGCCCGGGTGAGCCAGCCGCGTTCGGCGGCGACCGTATAGGACGATAGCGCGAAGCCGACGGCAGCGATGCTGCACGGCACACCATCGACCGACGTGTCGGCGACAAGCCCGTTGTCAGGGTTCGTGTGTTTCAGGAAGTAGTTGAAGGCGGATTGTTGCAGCCTGTCGATCAGCGCAGCATCCGTATCGTCGAGTCGTTGCAGCATACTCAAACCATTCATTTTCGCCCTGCTTCAACATGGCAACGCGTTGCGCGCAAATCAAACCTTTTTGAAAGGCGGTGTGCGGCTTGAATGGATCGTCGGCTGAGAACAGTGCGAAGACCGGCTGCGCGCTGGAGCGCTTTGTCTTCAATTTTGTGTCCTAGAGGAAGTTTGGAGCGGGCGAAGGGGTTCGAACCCTCGACCCCAACCTTGGCAAGGTTGTGCTCTACCACTGAGCTACACCCGCTCATAATCCCATGGCCTGTGGTAGTTGTGAGGACCGTGGGCGCCACCTTGCGGCGACGGGCGCTATATCGCCCAAACGATTTTCAAATGCAACAGGGAAATGACGGAGAGGCGAAGAAAAATTGTAAGCCTTTGGAAAAACTTCCGAAAATGCCGCAAATCCGGGCGAAAGCGTCGATCGCGCGCATTGCAAAAGCTGAGGCCCGGACTTAATCAAAGCGCCTGCCCGCAATTTTTATGAGATGGATGGTGTGATGACCGATACGAAGCCGAAGACCCGCGACGAGCTTTTTGCCTTTCTCGACGAGCTCGGCATCAAGCATGCCACGAAGGATCATGCGCCGGTGTTCACAGTTGCCGAATCGGTGTCACTGCGCGACGAGATTCCAGGCGGCCATACGAAAAACCTCTTCGTGAAGGACAAGAAGGACCAGTTCTTTCTGCTGACCGTCGAGGAGCATGCGAGCGTCGATCTGAAGACGGTGCACACGCTGATCGGTGCTGCCAGCAAGGTTTCGTTCGGCAAGCCGGAAAAGCTGATGGAATATCTGGGTGTGATTCCCGGCTCGGTCACCGCATTCGGGGCGATCAACGATGCCGGCAGCAACGTCACCTTCGTTCTCGATGCCGATCTGATGAAGGAAGAGATCGTCAACTGCCATCCGCTTTCCAACGATGCGACGACCTCCATTGCCAGCGCCGATCTCATCCGCTTCATGGAAGCGACGGGTCACAAGCCGCTTGTCTTGAAAGTCACGGCCTGACATACGATTTTAGCGCTAGAAAAAAGCCGGGCGCGACCGGCATTGGCGGGAGATACCTATGAGCGGCAACGACAACCCCTACAGCACGTCCTACGGCACGATGTCGGCAACGGCGACCTATGGCGGCGGTGCGCCGCAGGCTGCTTCCGCGCCGGCCGCAGCGGGCAACTATATCAAGGACACGACGACGGCGAACTTCACCAAGGACGTCATCGAGGATTCGCGCAACCAGCCGGTTCTCGTCGATTTTTGGGCGCCGTGGTGCGGCCCGTGCAAGCAGCTGACGCCTGTTCTGGAAAAGGTCGTCAACGAGGCCCAGGGCCGCGTGAAGCTGGTGAAAATGAATATCGACGATCATCCGTCGATCGCCGGTCAGCTCGGCATCCAGTCGATTCCCGCCGTCATCGCCTTCGTCGGCGGTCGTCCGGCTGACGGCTTCATGGGTGCGGTGCCGGAGAGCCAGGTTCGCCAGTTCATCGATCGTCTTGCAGGTCCTGCCGGTGCCGATCAGGCGGCCGAGATCGAAGCTGTGCTCGAAGAGGCAGCCGGTCTTCTGACTTCGGGCGATGTCAACGGCGCGGCGCAGCTCTACGGCGCGGTGATGCAGGCCGATCCGGAAAATGCCAAGGCGCTTGCCGGCATGGCGGAATGCATGATTGCTGCCAACCAGCATGAGCGCGCCCGCGAGGCGCTGACCGATCTGCCTGAGGAGCTTGCCAAAGATGCCGGCATCCAGGCCGTTCTCAAGAAGCTCGATCAGATCGAGGAGGCCCGCAAGCTCGGCGACCCCTTTGCGCTGGAGCAGGTGCTTGCCGGTAATCCCGATGACCATGAAGCACGGGTGAAGCTCGCCAAGATCCGCAACGTCGAGGGACGCCGCGACGAGGCGGCCGAGCATCTGCTGACGGTCATGCGCAAGGACCGCACTTTCGACGACGACGGCGCGCGGCGCCAACTGCTGCAGTTCTTCGATGTCTGGGGCTTCAAGGACCCGGCAACTATCGCTGCGCGGCGCAAGCTTTCCGCGATGCTGTTCTCCTAACTTGAGGCGGGTGCCCTTGCGTTTTTGAGCGGGGGCACCACATTCAAAAGGGATGGCAAGGGCTCCGATTTTTCCTGCCTGAAGAATGCGGGACGAAATTTCATGCAAGTCGGGAATGCGAGATATTTGAAACCCGGTGATCTGCCGGAAACCGTCGCCGTTTTCCCCCTGACCGGCGCTCTCCTCCTGCCGACCGGGCAACTCCCCTTAAACATTTTCGAGCCGCGTTATCTCGCGATGTTCGATGCGGCGATGGCCGGAAACCGGCTGATCGGCATGGTGCAGCCGGCGCTCGTCGAGACCGATGACAAGAGCGGCGAGTGCAATCTTGCACCCGTAGGCTGTGTCGGCCGGATCACATCTTTCGCAGAGACCGGCGATGGCCGCTATATCGTCTCGCTGACCGGCATCTGCCGCTTCCGGCTGATCGGCGAAAAGGTGACGCACGAGCCGTTTCGTACCTTCCGGATCGCGCCGTTCATTTCCGATCTTTCGGCGCGCGACGAAGAGGATGCTGTCGATCGCTCAGCGCTTCTTTCGGCCTTCAGGGCCTATCTCGATGCCAACAAGCTGGAAGCGGATTGGGACAGCGTCGAACGCGCGAGCAATCTGACGCTCGTCAATTCGCTGGCCATGATGTCGCCCTTCGGCCCGGCCGAAAAGCAGGCGCTGCTGGAGGCGCCCGACCTGAAGACGCGAGCGGAAACGCTGATTGCCATTACCGAGATCGTTCTGGCGCGGGTCTTCGGTGACTCCGACACGGTTTTGCAGTAAGCAACCGGAATGGACGAAAAACTCAGCCGCGTCGATCCGAAGCTTCTGGAACTGCTTGTGTGCCCGTTGACGAAAGGCAGGTTGAGCTATGACCGGGAGCTCAATGAGCTGGTCTCGGAAAAGGCGAGGCTTGCCTATCCGATCCGCGACGGGATCCCGATCATGCTGGTTTCCGAGGCCCGAAGGCTGGACGACTAGATCGCTTCACCGGCGAGAAGGCGCGGATTGGACTTGGTGGTCGTTCCCGCCGCCTGGCCAATGAAGAACGACTTCAGGCCGGGCAGCCGATCGACGATGCCGAGGCCGACATCGCGGGCGATGCGGACCGGCGTCATATCATTCGAAAACAGCCGGTTCAGAACATCCGTCGTTACGCCCATACGGAACGTGTCGAAACGGCGCCAGGTCTGGTAGCGCTCCAGAATGTTGATCGAGCCGATATCGAGGCCGAGGCGATCGGCTTCGACGATGGTTTCGGCAAGTGCGGCGACATCCTTGAAGCCGAGATTGAGGCCCTGGCCCGATATCGGGTGAATGCCGTGGGCGGCATCGCCGGCAAGCGCGAAGCGCGGCGCCACGAATGACCGGGCCAGCGTCAGCCCGAGCGGGAAGGCGCGTTTGACGCCGATCACCTTCAGCGCGCCGAGCTTGTGGCCGAAGCGGCGCTCCAGCTCTTCCTCGAAAATCAGATCGTCGCCGGCGACGAGGCGGTTGGCATCGCTGGTGCCTTCGGTCCAGACGAGGGACGAGCGATTTTTGGTCAGCGGCAGGATGGCGAAGGGTCCGGAGGGCAGGAAATGCTCCTCGGCACAGCCGTTATGCGGCCGCTCGTGCTCGACGGTCGCGACGATGCCGGATTGCCCGTAGTCCCAGCTGACGGTCTTGATGCCGGCGAGGTCGCGCAGTTTGGAACGCACGCCGTCGCAGGCGACCACCAGGCGCGCCTCGATGCTGCTGCCGTCCGACAGCTCCACCGTCGAGTTATTTTCGCCGGTCTTCAGCCCGGTGGCGCTGAGCCCATGGCGGATCTCGATGCCGAGCCGCTCGCAGACGCCGCGCAATTCGCGGACCATCACCGCATTGGGGATCATATGCGCGAAGGGGCGGCCATCTTCGATCTCGCCATCGAAGGTCAGGAACACCGGACGAACGGGATCCGACGTCTTGGAATCGGTGACGATCATCTTGGTGATCGGCTGGGCCTCGCCGCGGATATTCTCCCATATGCCGAAAACCTCCAGCATCTTGGCGGCGGCGGCGATGATGGCGGACGCCCGCATGTCCTTCTGCCAGACATGCTCGGGTGCTGCCTCGACGACGGCAACATCAAGATGCGGCGCCGCCTGCTTGACCGCCACCGCCGCGGACAGGCCCACATAGCCTCCGCCAACAACCAGCATATCAAGCATCGCCCACTCCTCAGCCTTGTGAATACAATCGCGATCTATATAGATCATCGCTCCCTTACTTCCTACTGCCGGGGGCAAGCAAATGACCGCAGCTGCGGCAAAACCGACCGCCATGGAAACCCTTCTTGCGACGCTCGACCTCGAGCCGATCGAAATCGACATCTTTCGCGGCCGCAGTCCGCAGGTCGGCTGGCAGCGCGTTTTCGGCGGGCAGGTGATCGGCCAGGCGCTGATGGCGGCGCAGCGGACGATCGAGCCCGGGCGGATCGTGCATTCGCTGCACGCCTATTTCATGCGTCCGGGCGACCCCTCGGTGCCGATCATCTATCAGGTCGAGCGCATTCGCGACGGATCGAGCTTCAACACGCGGCGCGTCGTCGCCATCCAGCACGGCAAGGCGATCTTCGCGCTTTCCTGCTCGTTTCAGATCGAGGAGCCAGGCTTCGACCACCAGGCCGGAATGCCGGATGTGCCGCCGCCGGAAAAGCTGCTTGGCGAACAGCAGATCAAGGACCAGTACCTTGCGCATGCGCCGTCTGCGATCCGCAAATACTGGGAGCGCGAGCGGCCGATCGAGATCCGGCCGGTTTCGCTGACGCATTATTTCTCCAGCGAGAAACTGGAGCCGCGTCAGGACGTCTGGGTGCGGGCGACTGGCCCGGTCCCGGATGACCGGCTCTATCAGGCAGCGGTGCTTGCCTACCTCTCCGACATGACGCTGCTCGACACATCGCTTTATGCGCATGGGACGTCGATTTTCGATCAGACGCTGCAAGTCGCAAGCCTCGACCATTCCATGTGGTTTCACCGGCCGGACAAACTCGACGACTGGCTGCTCTACACCCAGGATAGCCCCTCTGCCTCGGGTGCGCGCGGGCTGACCCGCGGTAGCCTGTTTACGCGGTCGGGTGTTCTGATTGCGTCGGTCGCCCAGGAGGGGTTGATTCGGAAAAAGGCAGATGAATAAATAATGTGCATATTCGCAGTTTTGCGCATTATTTAAGCCTTTATTGCGCCGCCAAATGCCTCAAAATTGGCATCCCTCGATATCGTCTTTACTTTTCAATAACTTATAACGCGCCTCGAATCTGGCACGCCCCTTGAATGTATATCCCCGGTCGCTGCTCGCAAACGTCAGCGGCAAGGAGAGTCGGCTCCGTGCCGAGGATAACGAAGGATGGGAAACCAGATGAAAATTGTGATGGCCATTATCAAGCCGTTCAAGCTCGATGAGGTCCGCGAAGCCCTCACCGCGATCGGCATCCAAGGCCTGACCGTGACCGAAGTTAAGGGCTACGGGCGCCAAAAGGGACATACTGAAATTTATCGCGGCACCGAATATGCGGTCAGCTTCCTGCCGAAGCTCAAGATCGAAATCGCAGTCGCCACCGAGATCGTCGACAAGGCGGTCGAAGCCATCGCATCGTCGGCCAAGACCGGCCAGATCGGCGACGGCAAGATCTTCGTCTACTCCATCGACCACGCCGTCCGCATCCGCACGGGCGAAACCGATACCGAAGCGCTCTAAGAACCGCTGAGCAAGGAGCTTTTTACCAATGTCAATTTCGAAGTTTTCTTCCACATTTGCGCGGTTCGGCGCTGCATCGGCTGCGCTTCTGGCGCCGGTCGCTGCTTTTGCACAGGACGCCGCGACGACGGCCGCTCCGGCCGCTGCCGCTGCTGCTGCTCCGGTCGCCGACAAGGGCGACACCGCCTTCATGTTCATCTCCACGCTGCTGGTTCTCTTCATGATCCTGCCTGGCCTGGCACTGTTCTACGGCGGCCTCGTTCGCGCCAAGAACATGCTTTCGGTTCTGATGCAGTGCACGATGGTTGCTGCGGTTCTGATGCTGATCTGGGTCATCTACGGCTACTCCTTCGCCTTCGGCGGCTCGGAAAGCCCGTATTGGGGCGGCACGGCCAAGATGTTCTTTGCCGGCGTCACCAAGGATACGACGGCTGCAACCTTCTCGCAGGGCGTTGTCATTCCTGAGTTCATCTTCGCGATGTTCCAGATGACCTTCGCCGCGATCACGCCTGCCCTGATCGTCGGCGCCTTTGCCGAACGCATCAAGTTCTCGGCAGTCGTTCTGTTCTGCGCGCTCTGGGCAACCTTCGTCTACTTCCCGATCGCTCACATGGTCTGGGACGCCAACGGCCTGCTCTTCAAGATGGGCGCGCTGGACTTCGCAGGCGGCACGGTCGTTCACATCAACGCCGGCGTTGCCGGTCTGATCGGCGCGATCATGGTCGGCAAGCGTACCGGCTACGGCAAGGACATGATGGCTCCCCATTCGATGACGCTGACCATGGTCGGTGCTTCGATGCTCTGGTTCGGCTGGTTCGGCTTCAACGCCGGCTCCAACCTCGAAGCTTCAGGCGGCGCCATGCTCGCAACGGTCAACACCTTCGTTGCCACCGCTGCTGCCGTCATCTCCTGGGCGATTGTCGAAACCCTGACACGCGGCAAGGCATCGATGCTCGGTGGCGCTTCCGGCATGGTCGCTGGTCTCGTTGCCATCACGCCTGCTGCCGGTATCGTCGGCCCGATGGGCGCGATCGTCATGGGTCTAATCGTTTCTCCGCTTTGCTATTTCTTCGTCTCGGTCGTGAAGAACAAGTTCGGCTATGACGACACGGCTGACGTCTTCGGCGTTCACGGCGTCGGCGGCATGTTCGGTGCTATCGCCACCGGCATCTTCGCCAGCGCGTCGCTCGGTGGCGTCGGCTATGCCGAAGGTGTCACCATGGGCGGCCAGGTCGTCACCCAGCTGACGGCTATCGCCACCACCATCGTATGGTGCGGCGTCGGTTCGGCGATCCTCTACAAGGTTGTCGATCTCATCGTCGGCCTGCGTGTTGCCGTCGAAGCCGAACGCGAAGGTCTCGATCTCGCGACCCACGGCGAAGCTGCCTACCACTCGTAATCAAGGGATTGCGGCGCCCGGCAAAAAGGGCGCCGCTGAACAGCCCGTCGCGGCCTATCGAAAACATAGACCGCATTTTGGCCCGGACCTTCCAAGGTTCGGGCCCTTTTATTTTCAACATTCTAATACCCCGATGTCATGGTTAACACCGCTTTAACCGTCCTCTGGTTAGGTGGAAGAGACGCATTCTGCGTGAATTGCGAGAGCGATTCGCGCCGCAGCACATGGACGGTAGGACATATGGCAAGAAGCACGTCGCCGGCGATCGATAGCCGGCCGGACCGTTTCTCCCTTTCAGGGTTCCTGTTCAGGCAGGCGCAGGCTCTTCTGGGCTTTGCGATCTTCCTGATGCTGGCGCTTGCCGTTGCGGCGCTGGCCACATGGAACGTCGCCGACCCGAGCTATTCCTACGCAACAAGCAATGCGCCGAGCAATATCCTCGGCTATAGCGGCGCTGCCTTTGCCGATCTGGCGATGCAGTTCTTCGGACTTGCGAGCGTCATTGCGCTTCTGCCCGTCGTTGCTTGGGCATTGGCGATGATCTCCGGCCGTCATATCAGCCGCATCCCGGCGCGCGGCGGTGCGTGGGCGCTCGGCTCGGTGCTTTCCTCTGCCGTCATCGGCTGCTTTCCGCCACCACTGACCTGGCCGATCCCGAACGGTATCGGCGGCGTCATCGGCGACATGATTCTGCGCTTCCCGGCACTGTTCGTCGGCGCCTATCCAACCGGAACATTCGCAACCGCCGTCGGCTGCGTCTTCGCGGTGCCGACCGTCTGGATGATGCTGTTTGCGGCCGGTATCGTCGGCCGCACCGAAGAAGATGACGATATTGCCGAGGACTTTACCGAAACGCGCTCCAAGGCGCGTTCGGTTGGTGAAGCCGACGAGGATGATGGCGACGATGAAGGTGGCTGGCTCGCCTTCGGCGCGCTGACGCATGCCTGGTACATGAGCCAGGCGCGCATGCGCCGCATCTTCGGCATGGGGCCGCGCAAGCGCCGCCAGAGCGACTTCGAATCGCCCTACGATTTCAACGATGACGAATTCGGCAAGCTCAACGAGCCGGTGCGTGCCAAGGCCCCTGCCGGCCGCGGCGAGCGTATGGACCCGTCGATGGATGTGGGTGCGACCTCGCAGCGCCGGATCGTTTCCGCGCCGTCGATTTCGCTCGATGACGATGACGACGATGATGCGTTTGACGCCGACATGCCGCCTCGCCCCGCCGATATCCTTCCCGATGACGACGAGGATGGCTGGATGATGCGCGCCCCGGCGCGTTCCGGCGGCAAGCAGGAGCCGCGGGTGACGCCTGCAGCATCGCGCCCGAAGCCAGGTGCGCGTCTTGACCGCGAATCGCAGGGCAGCTTCATCCGTCCCGAAGGCTTCCAGCTGCCGCCGATGCATCTTCTGGCCGAGCCGAAGAATGTCGTCCGCGACAGCACGCTGTCCGCGGATGCGCTGGAACAGAATGCGCGGATGCTCGAAGGCGTTCTCGAAGATTTCGGGGTCAAGGGCGAGATCATCCACGTGCGTCCGGGCCCGGTCGTCACGCTCTACGAACTGGAGCCTGCTCCGGGTATCAAGTCGTCCCGCGTCATCGGCCTTGCCGACGATATTGCCCGCTCGATGAGCGCGATCGCTGCCCGCGTCGCCGTCGTGCCGGGCCGCAACGCCATCGGCATCGAACTGCCGAATTCAACGCGTGAGACCGTTTATCTGCGCGAGCTGATCGCCTCGCGTGATTTCGAGGGATCCAAGGCGAAGCTCGCGATGGCGCTCGGCAAGACGATCGGCGGCGAAGCCGTCATCGCCGACCTCGCCAAGATGCCGCATCTGCTGGTCGCCGGTACCACCGGTTCCGGTAAATCGGTCGCCATCAACACGATGATCCTGTCGCTGCTCTACCGGATGACGCCGGAACAGTGCCGCCTGATCATGATCGATCCGAAGATGCTGGAACTCTCCGTCTATGACGGCATCCCGCACCTGCTGTCGCCCGTCGTTACCGATCCGAAGAAGGCCGTCGTTGCGCTCAAGTGGACCGTCCGCGAGATGGAAGAGCGCTACAAGAAGATGTCGAAGATCGGCGTCCGCAATATCGATGGCTTCAATGCCCGCGTCGAGCAGGCGCTTGCCAAGGGCGAGCAGATCTCGCGTACCGTGCAGACCGGCTTCGACCGCCATACCGGCGAGGCGATGTACGAGACGGAAGAATTCGATCTGCAGCCGATGCCCTATATCGTCGTCATCATCGACGAAATGGCCGACCTGATGATGGTCGCGGGCAAGGATATCGAAGGCGCGGTGCAGCGTCTGGCGCAGATGGCGCGTGCCGCTGGTATCCATGTCATCATGGCGACGCAGCGTCCGTCTGTCGACGTCATTACCGGCACGATCAAGGCGAACTTCCCGACCCGCATCTCCTTCCAGGTGACGTCGAAGATCGATAGCCGCACCATCCTTGGCGAGCAGGGTGCAGAACAGCTGCTCGGCATGGGCGACATGCTCTACATGGCTGGCGGCGGCCGCATCCAGCGTGTCCACGGCCCGTTCGTGGCCGATATGGAAGTCGAGGAGATCGTTTCATTCCTGAAGACGCAGGGCGCGCCTCAGTATCTCGATGCGATCACAGCCGATGACGACGAAGATGGTGACTACGGTGGCGGCCCGGCCGGCACCTCCAATCTTGCCGATTCCGACGATCCCTACGACCAGGCGGTGGCCATCGTGCTGCGCGATGGCAAGGCATCGACGTCCTATGTCCAGCGCCGCCTCGGCATCGGTTATAACCGCGCTGCATCGCTGATCGAGCGTATGGAGCAGGAAGGGATCATCGGCCCCGCCAACCATGCCGGCAAGCGCGAGATCCTTGTTCCGACCGAAGGTGATATACTCGATCGCTGACACGTGAAAAAATCTTTCGAGGCAACGGCTTCACGGAAACCTGATCGCCTCGAAAACGTTACCTCTCGCAGCTATGCGTCTGCGCCATGAAGACGCCGCCTTTCGGCAGCAAGCAGGTCGCATAAAGGAGACCTAGATGAACAACTCCGATTCATTCCTGAACGGCTTTTCGCTGACGCGCCGCCATATGCTGGGCGCGATGGCGCTCGGCGCCTTGTCGGCCGCATTACCGTTCAATGCTTTTGCTCAGGCGGCAGCCGCGGGCTCTTCGACGGCACAGGCGATCGCCGACCATTTTTCGAGCGTCGGCACCATGCAGGGCGAGTTCGTGCAGTTCGGTCCGCGTGGCGAACAGACAGGCGGCAAGTTCTTCATCGAACGGCCCGGCAAGCTGCGCTTCAACTACGACGACCCGTCGCCGATCCGGGTGATCGCCGACGGCAAGAATGTCGCGATCGGCAATCTGAAGCTCAAGACCTGGAACCTCTATCCGCTGTCGAAGACGCCGCTCAGCCTGCTGCTGGCACAGAAGATCAATCTCAGCGATGGTTCGGTGAAGAGCGTCAAGGAAGAGTCGGACCTGACGACGATCGCGCTTGGTAACAACACCGTTTTCGGCAATTCGACGATCACCATGATGTTCGATCCGAAGACTTACGACCTTCGCCAGTGGACGATCACCGACAACCAGGGCAAGGACACCTCGGTCATGGTGTTCAACGTAAAGACCGGCGTGCAGTTCGACGACAAGGTGTTTCGGGTGCCTTACGAAAGCATTCCTGGGACGGCCGCCTCGCGCGATTGACCCCGCCGATCTCATCCCATTGAAGCAACGCCCGGCTTTGTCCGGGCGTTTTCTTTTGCCGCCCGTTTCCTCCGGCGCGGCTTTGCTCTAAAGCCTTTTCACCCCTCGATGAAAGGCATTGGCATGAGCTTCTCGATCACGACCTGGAACATCAATTCCGTCCGTCTCCGGATGCCGATCGTCGAGAAATTCCTGCTCAAGCATCAGCCCGACATTCTCTGTATGCAGGAGACAAAGGTTCCGAACGAACTCTTCCCGCTCGCGCCACTGAAGGCGATGGGCTACGAGCACATCCTGTTTCACGGCCAGAAGGGCTATCATGGCGTGGCGATCGCATCGCGGCTGCCGATCGTCGAAGATCACCGCTTCGACTACGGCGATGTCGGCCATGCGCGGCATATCTCGGGTATTTTCGAGCGCGGCGGGCGCCGTATCCGGCTGCATAATTTCTATGTGCCGGCAGGCGGCGACGAGCCTGACATCGCGATCAATCCGAAATTCGCCCACAAGCTCAATTTCGTCGATGAGATGAAGCTGCTGAAGGCCAATGCCGAGCCCAACACGTCCTCGATCCTGGTCGGCGATCTCAATATCGCTCCTCTGGAGCACGACGTCTGGTCGCACAAGCAGCTCCTGAAGATCGTCAGCCATACGCCTGTTGAGACCGAGGGGCTGCTCGAGGTCATCAAGCGCGGTGCTTGGCTCGATCTGATGCGCCAGCATGTGCCTGCCAATGAGAAGCTCTATACGTGGTGGAGCTACCGCGCCAAGGATTGGGAAGCGGCCGACAAGGGCCGCCGCCTCGACCACATCTGGTCTTCATCCGATCTCGGGCCGCTGCTGCAGCGTGTCGAGATCCTCAAGGAAGCGCGCGGATGGGAAAAGCCATCCGACCACGTTCCCGTGACGGCCTACTTCAATCTCTGATCAGGAAAAGCGGTGGAGCTGCGCCGTGGCGCGCGCAGCAAGCTCCGCGATATTGTCGCGGATACGGTTTTCGATGAGTTTGGCGGCTTCCGGATATTCCTCGATGAGGCGATGAAAAAGCGCGCGGGTGATGCGGATGATGCCGGTATCCTCGCGGGCGACCGCGGTATATTTGCGCTCCACCAGCGTCACCAGCGCAAGTTCGGAAAGCAGTGTTCCGGGTCCGGCGACACGCTGCACCCGATGATGCCCATCCTTGTCCATTACGGTGAGCTCCAAAGCGCCGCTGGTGACCACATAGGCGCTCTCCGCTGGAGAGCCCTCGCGGAACAGCATCTGGCCGGTGGAGATGACGCGGCGATCGGCGCCGAAGGCGACCAGGCGGAGCTGGTCGTCGGACATGCCGTTGAAGAGCGGCAGCTGCGAGAGCGTGTGGATGTCGTCTGTCAGCGCCATCTGCGCATCTGCCTCACGGTATGATCTTGTATCCGCCGTTCTCGGTGACGAGGATTTCGGCATTGGACGGGTCGCGCTCGATCTTCTGGCGCAGGCGATAGACGTGGGTTTCCAGCGTATGCGTGGTGACGCCGGAATTGTAGCCCCAGACCTCTTCGAGCAGAACGTCGCGGGTCACGACCTTCTGTTCGGCGCGATAGAGATAGCGGATGATCGCCGCTTCCTTTTCCGTCAGCCGGATCTTCTGGCCGTTTTCAGCGGTCAGCAGCTTCTGGCTGGGCTTGAAGAGATATGGACCGACAGTAAAGGTCGCGTCTTCGCTCTGCTCGTGCTGGCGCAGCTGCACGCGGATGCGGGCGAGGAGGACGGCGAAGCGGAAGGGCTTTGTCACGTAATCGTTGGCGCCGGCCTCAAGACCGAGAATGGTGTCGGAATCGGTGTCGTGCCCGGTCAGCATGATGATCGGCGCCTTGAAGCCACCCTTGCGCAGCAGCTTGACGGCTTCGCGGCCGTCCATGTCAGGCAGGCCGACGTCCATGATCAGAAGGTCGATGGGTGCTCCACGGGCAGCCTGCACGCCTTTGCCGGCGGTCGATTCCTGGAGAACCGTGAATTCCTCATAGAGCGCGAGCTGCTCCGTCAGGGTTTCGCGGAGGTCGTCATCGTCATCCACCAGTAGAATGGTGCGTGCGGTCATGCGGCTTTGTTCCTCAGGTTCCGTCTTACAAGTCCTACGCCAAATTCGATGATTGGCAAAGAGCGCAAGACACGCGGTTGCAGCGCCCGGATCGATATGATTTCATCGAACATCTAAGCAAAACAAAAACATGTGACAATAATGGAAAAAACAAGGCAGAGAGCGGCAAAGCGTATCTGCACCATCCTTGTGAGGCCTCAACCGGGAAAAAAGAGCCGGGCGCTGGTGCAGTGCGGGCCTATTGTTGTGCCTGCAGCGATCGGCCGGACGGGCCGCAGCATCTTGAAGCGCGAGGGGGATGGGGCAACGCCGGTGGCCTCGATGAAGCTGCTGTACGGCTTCCGGCGCGGCGAGCGCCCACAGCGGATCACGACGCCGCTTGCGCTTTCGCGCATCCGTGCCGGCATGCTCTGGTGCGATCAGGCCGAGAACGCCAACTATAACCGCCTGGTCAAGGCGCCCTTCAAGCAGAGCCATGAGGAACTGAAGCGCAAGGACGGCCTTTACGACGTCTGCCTCGTCATGGATTGGAACGTGTCTTCGAGGGCGCGCTATCGCGGCTCGGCGATCTTCTTCCACCTGATCCGCCCCGGCTACCAGCCGACGGACGGGTGCGTCGCCGTCAAGCCGCAGGACATGCGCCGCATGCTGCCCCACATGCGTAAAGGGACAGTCGTCAAGGTTCTCTGAATCTCAAGGGGTGATAATTCTTCGCCGCCGTCCTATATGGCTTCTCGACGTCGCGCTGCCTCGGGCGCGCCGGCTTTCAAATTGACGGAGACATATTGTGGCCAATCAACCCATCATTACTTTCCATGACGGACATTCCATTCCGCAGGTCGGCCTGGGCGTCTGGCAGACGCCGCAGGATATCGCCGCGCCAACAGTGCTGAAGGCGCTGCAGGCCGGTTACCGCCATATCGACACGGCGTCCGGCTATGACAACGAACAGGGCGTTGGCGAAGGCCTCCGCTCCTCCGGTCTCGACCGCAAGGACGTTTTCATCACCACCAAGCTGCGCAACCCTGATCAGGGTTATGACAATACGCTTCGCGCCTTCGACGGCAGCCTGAAGAAGCTCGGCATGGACTATGTCGATCTCTATCTCGTCCACTGGCCATCGCCGCATCGCGGCCTCTATCGCGAGACCTGGAAGGCCTTCGTGAAGATCAAGGAAGAGGGCCGGGCGCGCTCGATCGGCGTGTCGAACTTCTATCCGGATCATCTGGAGCACATCATCGGCGATACCGGCGTCGTGCCCGTGATCAACCAGATCGAGCTGCATCCTGATTTCCAGCAGAAGGCGGCGCAGGAGGCGCATAAGAAGCTCAACATCGTGACGGAATCCTGGAGCCCGCTCGGGCAGGGCAAGTTCATCGCCAATGCCGTCATCGGTGAGATCGCCAAGAAGCATGGCAAGACGCCGGCGCAGGTGATCATCCGCTGGCATATCGATACCGGACTGGTGGTAATTCCAAAATCGGTAACGCCGTCTCGCATCGAAGAGAATTTCAATGTCTTCGATTTCAAGCTGGATGCAGAGGATATGGCTGCGATCGCCAAGCTTGACGACAATGGCTCCCGGATGGGGCCGGATCCGTACACGGCGACATTCTGATATCGGCAGAAACAAGAAGGGCGGCCCGAGGCCGCCCTTTTCATTTTATGCAGTTAGACGCTCAGTTCCACTCGCGGATATCGACGAAGTGACCGGCAATCGCAGCGGCTGCTGCCATGGCGGGCGAGACGAGATGGGTGCGGCCCTTGAAGCCCTGGCGGCCCTCGAAGTTGCGGTTGGAGGTCGAGGCGCAACGCTCGCCCGGCTTCAGGCGGTCGTCGTTCATCGCGAGGCACATCGAGCAGCCCGGCTCGCGCCAGTCGAAGCCGGCCGCCTTGAAGATCTTGTCGAGGCCTTCCTTCTCCGCCTGTTCTTTCACCAGACCGGAGCCCGGGACGATCATGGCGCTGACAGTGGAGGCAACGGTCTTGCCTTCGACGACCTTGGCAACTTCGCGCAGGTCTTCGATGCGGCCGTTGGTGCAGGAGCCGATGAAGACGCGGTCGATGTTGATGTCGGTGATCGGCGTACCGGGCTTCAGGCCCATATAGTCAAGCGCGCGCCACTTGGAGGTGCGCTTGGTCTCGTCCTTGATATCGTCGGGGTTCGGAACGATGCCCTGAACCGAGATGACGTCTTCAGGAGAGGAGCCCCAGGAAACGATCGGCGGCAGTTCTGCGGCGTTGAGCTTGACGATGCGATCGAAATGGGCGCCTTCGTCGGTCTTCAGCGTCTTCCAGTAGGCGATCGCCTGTTCGCGCTCGGCACCCTTCGGCGCACGCGGCTTGTCCTTCAGGTATTCGAAGGTGATCTCGTCAGGCGCAATCAGGCCGGCGCGCGCGCCGCCTTCGATCGACATGTTGCAGATCGTCATGCGGCCTTCCATCGACAGCGCGCGGATGGCTTCACCGGCATATTCGATGACGTAGCCGGTACCGCCGGCCGTGCCGATTTCGCCGATGATGGCGAGAACGATGTCCTTGGCGGTGACGCCCGGCGGCAGCTGGCCGTCGACCTGCACCAGCATGTTCTTCGCCTTCTTCTGGATCAGCGTCTGGGTGGCGAGAACGTGCTCGACCTCAGAGGTGCCGATACCATGGGCGAGCGAGCCGAAGGCGCCGTGGGTCGAAGTGTGGCTGTCGCCGCAGACGATCGTCATGCCCGGCAGGGTGAAGCCCTGTTCCGGACCGATGATGTGGACGATGCCCTGGCGCTTGTCGTTCTCCGAGTAATACTCGACGTTGAACTCGGCGGCATTGATCGCCAGCTGCTCGACCTGGATGCGGCTTTCCTCGTTCTTGATGCCGAGGTGGCGATCGGGAGAGGTCGGAACGTTGTGATCGACCACCGCCAGCGTCTTCTCCGGCGCACGAACCTTGCGGTTCGTCATGCGCAGGCCTTCGAAAGCCTGCGGGGAGGTGACTTCGTGGACCAGATGGCGGTCGATGTAGAGAAGACAGGTGCCGTCGGCCTGTTCGTCAACCAGGTGATCGTCCCAGATCTTGTCGTAAAGGGTACGCGGTGCGCTCATAGCGGTATGTCCGTTTTTGGATGCAATGGAAAAAGGGAAATGGCGGCAAGGCCCGCCGGCCGTCATTCGATCAACGAAGTCGGCTGTTGAGAGCGCCCGAAACGCACGCAAAGAACCGCGCCGGCAGGCGATAATGGTCCTGCAGCACGAAAATATGCGCGCCTGTGCACTTGAACTTGCTTTCCATGAGGCTGGATATAGCGATTTTTCTCATAAACGGCAATTCGAATCGTCAGGACTATCGCCCGTGCCTGCGGCGCATCCGCTGCTCCACTTGCCTGAGGCCCAGCGACAGGCCGATCGTCAGGATCAGGTAGATATAGGTGACGATCGAGTAGGTCTCGAAGAAGCGGAAGGAGCCGGACGCGTAGACCTTGCCCATCTGCGTGATGTCGGAGACGCCGAGCACGGAGACCAGGGAGGAGTCTTTCACCATCGAGACGAAATCGTTGGAGAGCGGCGGGAAGATGACGCGGATCGCCTGCGGAAAGATGACGAGCCGGAAGCGGTGATAGCGCGACAGGCCGAGGGCCTTGGCGGCTTCGATCTGGCCGTGATCGACGGACTGGATACCGGCGCGGAAGACTTCGGCGATGAAGGAGGAGTAGCCGATCATCAGCGCGATGATCGCCCGCCACATCAGCGACAGGTCGCGAACGAGAATGGGTTCGGCGATGCCCGATTTTACCAGCGGTGTGATCAGGAAATTATAGGCAGCGACAATGCCGGGCGCACCGACGAAGGCGACATAGAACAGCAGCACCAGCATGGGGATACCGCGGATGATCTCGATATAGAAACGCGAGATCTGCCGCAGCACCTTGCTGTCGGACAGCCCGAGGAGTGCGATTCCAAGGCCGAGGATCGTTGCCAGCACAAAGGCGACGATGGTGACGAAAACAGTGATCCAGACGCCGTTGAAGACGGTCTGGAAGACCTGCGCATAAATGCCGTTGGTGACAATGACGATGGCGAGGATGATGCCGATAATGGCAAGGGCGACCAGCCACCAGGGATAGTCGCCCTTCTCGGATCGCGGGGATGGGTGTGGCGCCATCTGCGATGATCCAGAATTACTGGCCCATCTTGTAGTCGAGGAACCACTTCTTGTTCAGCGCGTCGAGCGTGCCGTCGGCCTTGAGGCTGGCAATGGCGGCGTTCACAGGGGCAACGAGGTCGGAGCCCTTCGGGAAGATGAAGCCGAAGTCCTCGGTGCCGAGCGGGCCGCCGATGACCTTGAGCGTGCCGTTCGACGCGTCGACATAGCCCTTGGCGGCGACACCGTCGGTCAGCACCGTATCGACGTCACCGGTCTTCAGGGCCTGAACGGTGGCGCCGAAGGTTTCGAAGAGCTTGATGCGCGGGTTCTGCTCGTTGCCGTCGAGGATTTCGTAGACGGCGGTATAGAAGGGCGAGGTGCCCGGCTGGGCGCCGACCAGGCCATCCTTGAAGGCGCCGAAGGTCTTGCCGTCGGTGAAGCGGTTTTCATCGGCGCGAACAAGCATGAACTGCTGCGAGCGCATGTAGGGGTCGGAGAAATCGACCTTCGCCTTGCGGTCGTCCTTGATGGTGATGCCGGTCATGCCGATGTTGTACTGGTTGTCGGAGACCGCCTGGATCATCGCGTCCCAGCTGGTGTTCTGGTACTCGACCTTGAAATTCAGCCGCTTGGCGATCTCGTTCATCGCATCATATTCCCAGCCGATCTGCTTGCCGGATTTCGGATCGACGAACTGCAGCGGGGGATAGGCGTTCTCGGTCACGACCACGACCGACTTGCCGCCGAGATCGGGCAGGCTTTCCGCAACAGCGGCGAGCGGCGAAAGAGAAAGGGCCGCGAGGCCCGCGAGAATGGTGCGGCGGAAAAGCATGCTGAAAATCCCCGGTAAAATGTGGCTGGCGGAAACTGTCATAGAAGAGAAGGCGATGGCAAGAGCGGCCAGTGCGCGCCTGCGGCTCTAAAACAGAAAAGGCGGCCCGAAGACCGCCTTTTCATGCAAGAATTTTGCGCTGGGCAGAACTTATTCTGCTGCAGGCTCAGCAGCGGCTGCTGCTTCTGCAGCTGCCTTTGCTTCAGCGGCTTCGGTCGCTGCCTTTTCGGCGGCGAGAGCCTGTGCTGCTGCAACCTTTTCAGCTTCCAGACGTGCCTTTTCCTCGGCAACGGCGGCGCGCTCGGCGTCGTTGAGCTTGCGGGCGCGAACGCCGGTGTCTTCAACGATACGGGCAGACTTACCGCGACGGTCGCGCAGGTAGTAGAGCTTGGCGCGACGGACCTTACCGCGGCGAACGATTTCGACGCTTTCGATCATCGGCGAGTAAACCGGGAATACGCGCTCGACGCCTTCGCCGTAGGAAATCTTGCGGACCGTGAAGTTTTCCTGCAGGCCGCCGCCGGAGCGGGCGATGCAAACGCCTTCGTAGGCCTGGACGCGGGTACGCGTGCCTTCCGTGACCTTCACGTTGACGCGGACGGTGTCGCCCGGGGAGAATTCAGGTAGGGTGCGCTTGGCTTCGATCTTGGCGACCTGTTCGGCCTCAAGCTGCTGAATGATGTTCATGACTCAACCTCTTTGTTGGTTCAACAGCCAGAGCGCTCTACGATCTATCTTTGGCGAAGCCTCGGATATATGCCGGTGAAGGCAGGAGCGAATTCGTCTGCTTTTCTTTACGTGGTTGATGGGATTTTTTCCCATTCCGGGCGTGCGCATACCCTATCGCGCAGGCTTTGTCACCCCTCCCGCTCTGAAAAACCACAATGATCATCGGTCTCGTATGCCTGCCGCCGGATGCTCCACGCAATCAAGGCAGCGAGTTCCCTGATTAAATATTTGTCGAATGCCTAATTTAGGAGCAGATTCTGATTCGGGCCAAATCATGACCCGTGGGAATTTGGAGGGGAATGAATGTCGATAAGCAATCCATCGCCTTCGTTGTATAACGAGGACTTGGCGCCTGCAGAAGAGAGGAAATGGGGCGCCTTCAGTATTTTCAACGTCTGGACGTCTGACGTCCATAGTCTTTGGGGTTATTACCTCGCCGCAAGTCTTTTCCTGCTGTGCGGCAGCTTCATCAATTTCGTGATTGCGATCGGTATCGGTTCGCTGGTCATCTTCTGCCTGATGAGCCTTGTCGGCAATGCCGGCGTCAAGACGGGCGTACCTTTCCCAGTTCTCGCCCGTGCTTCCTTTGGCACCTTCGGCGCCAACCTCCCGGCGCTGGTGCGCGCCGTCGTTGCCTGCTTCTGGTATGGCGCGCAGACGGCGGCGGCTTCGGGTGCGATCGTTGCACTCCTTATCCGCAACGACAGCATTCTCGCCTTCCACCAGAACAGCCATATGCTCGGTCATTCGACGCTGGAGCTGATCTGCTATGTGATCATCTGGGCGTTGCAGCTGCTGATCATCCAGCGCGGCATGGAAACCGTCCGCAAGTTTCAGGATTGGGCCGGGCCTGCGGTCTGGATCATGATGCTGGTGCTTGCCGTCTATCTCGTCGTCAAGGCGGGGACCTTCTCCTTTGGTAGCGAGATCCCGCGCGATGTTCTGCTTGAGAAGACCAAGGATGCCGGCGTTCCCGGTGAACCCGGATCGTTCCCGGCGCTGGCCGCCGTTGCCGCGACATGGATCACCTATTTCGCAGCGCTCTATCTGAACTTCTGCGACTTCTCGCGCTATGCCAAGGACACCAAGACCCTGCGCAAAGGCAACCTCTGGGGTCTGCCGATCAATCTCCTCGCCTTCTGCCTCGTGGCGGGTGTGACGACGACGGCGGCTTTCACCGTCTATGGTGAGGTGCTGCTGCATCCGGAAGCGATTTCTGCGAAATTCGACAGCTGGTTCCTGGCGCTGCTGGCGGCTCTGACCTTTGCAGTCGCGACGCTCGGCATCAACGTCGTTGCCAACTTCGTGTCTCCGGCCTTCGACTTCTCGAACGTCTTCCCGCGGCAGATCAGCTTCAAGCGTGGCGGCTACATTGCGGCTCTGATCGCACTGGTGCTCTATCCCTTCGCGCCCTGGGAGACGGGTGCGGCGCATTTCGTCAACTTCATCGGCTCGACGATGGGGCCGATCTTCGGGGTGATGATGGTGGACTACTATCTGATCCGGAAGGGCGAGCTGAATGTCGCGGCACTCTACCGCGAAGACGGCGAATTCCGCTTCCAGAACGGCTGGCATGCGAATGCCTTTATCGCATTCATCGTCGGCGTGGTCTTTTCGTCGATCCTGCCGACCTTCACATCGATCCTGCCGGATTGGTGGGGTACCTATGGCTGGTTCTTCGGCGTCGGCATTGGCGGCCTGGTCTATTACGTGCTGAGGATGAGCACGCGCGGCTCTGCCGTCGGCGCCGCCACCTGACAAATGAGGCGCCTGGTCTTCCGGGCGCTTATTCTTCCAAGAGGTCGGGCCGTCGCTTCCTGGTCAGGGCGACGGCCTGTTCATGCCGCCACTTCTCGATGGCGCCGTGATTGCCCGAGGTCAGGATTGCCGGGATCTCGCGGCCTTCCCATTCCTGCGGACGGGTATAATGCGGATGCTCCAGCAAGCCGCCTTCGAAGCTCTCATGCAGGCCCGAGAGATCGTTGCCCATAACGCCGGGCAAGATGCGGATGATGGCGTCGAGAAGCGTCAGCGCCGCCGGTTCGCCGCCTGAGAGCACATAGTCGCCGATCGAGACTTCCTCGAGCTGGCGCGCCTCGATCACCCGCTGGTCCACACCTTCGAAACGTCCGCAGACGATGATCACGCCTTCGCCAGCGGCGAGTTCGCGCACGCGCTGCTGCGTTAGGGGCTTGCCGCGCGGGCTCATCAGCAGGCGCGGGCGATTGTCGTTTTCGGAGGTCTGATCGATGGCGCGGGCGAGCACATCCGGCTTCAGCACCATTCCGGCGCCGCCGCCAGCGGGGGTGTCGTCGACGGTGCGGTGCTTGTCGGCGGTGAAATCGCGGATCTGCACGGCATCGAGCGACCACTGCCCGCGCTCCATCGCCTTGCCTGACAGCGAGAAGCCAAGATGGCCCGGAAACATCTCCGGATAGAGGGTGAGCACGCTTGCCCGGAAGGCCATGGCTTACTTCTTTTTCTTCGGCTTGCCGGTGGCGAGCTTGGAGATGTCTTCCGGATCGTCGATCAGGCCGGCTGCCATCGGGTCGATGCGGATCGTGCCGCCTTCGAGGTCGATCTCCAGCACCGAAGCTTCGGAGAAGGGGATCAGCACCGGACGCTTGCCCGGGCCTTTCAGTTCCAGCAGGTCGCCGGCGCCGAAATCGAAAACGCCCGTGATCGTGCCATAGCTGACGCCCTTGTCGTCGAGCGCCTCAAGGCCCTCGAGATCGGCATAATAGAACTCGTCCTCTTCCAGTTCGTCGTCCGGAAGATTGTCGCGTTCCATATAGAGCTCGAGGCCGTTCAGCGCCTCGGCGGCGTTGCGGTCGTTGATGCCGCGGAAGCGGACGACGACCATGTTCTTCATTTCGCGCAGCTCGAGAATCTCGAAGACGCGGCCATCGAGGCTGTGCAGGTGGCCGTAATCGCCGAGTGCCGTCGGGTCGGCCGTATAAGGCTTGACACGAACTTCCCCGCGGATGCCCTGCGCGCCGCCTATGGTGCCCATCAGCACGGGGTTCTCAAGCTTTGTCATGGTGTCCTTCATCCGAAGTCTGCATCGATCCGCGTTCAAGCCTCTCATAAACGAAGTGCGCCGGAATGAAAACGAAAACGGGCGGCATGTCGCCATGCCGCCCGTTCGAAACAAAATCCTTGCGGATTATTCTGCGGAAGCTGCAGCTTCGGCGGCGTCAGCAATCTTCTGAGCCTTCTCAGCAGCGCGCTCCTGAGCCTTCTTGCCCGGCTTTGCCTTTTCCGGGTTGTTCTTGGTGTCGCGCTTGGCGAGACCAGCTTCGTTCAGGAAGCGCAGAACGCGGTCGGTCGGCTGTGCGCCCTGATCGAGCCAATGCTTGATGCGGTCGTTATCGAGCTTGATGCGCGCGTCGTTGTCCTTGGCGAGCATCGGGTTCCAGGAACCGAGGTTCTCCAGGAAGCGGCCGTCGCGCGGCGAACGGGCGTCAGCGAGAACGATGTGGTAGTACGGGCGCTTCTTGGAACCACCGCGTGCGAGACGAATTTTCAGTGCCATGTCATTTACTCCTTAGGCTTTTCTTGACCGCTTCGTAGGGCGGCAGGTTCATTTTGCTGCGGCGTGGTCCGCAGCGATCTGCTCATGATGCCGGATGACTTCCTTGATGATGAAGTTCAAGAACTTCTCGGCGAAATCCGGATCCAGATTGGCATCCTTGGCCAGGCGGCGAAGGCGTTCGATCTGGTATTCTTCGCGCGCCGGATCGGCCGGCGGCAGCTGGTACTTGGCCTTGAGAACGCCGACCTCTTTGGTGCAGCGGAAGCGTTCGGCCAGAATGTGGACGAGTGCCGCGTCGATATTGTCAATCGACTGGCGGTAGCTCGAAAGCTGGGCTTTGATTTCAGGATCAATCATCGTTCAGGCGACCCTTTCACTTCTTCTTGGGCAAACCGGGAAGCCCCGGGAAACCACCACCGAGACCCGGCAGCTTGGCGCCACCCAGGCCCGGAAGTCCGCCGAGGCCCGGCATGCCGCCGCCCGGCTTTCCAAGACCCGCCGCTTCAGCCTGCTTCTGGAGCGCTTCCAGCTGCTTCGGGTCGATGTTCGAGAGGTCGGGCATGCCGCCCATTCCGCCACCCATGCCGCCAAGACCCATCTTGCCGGCGAGGCCGCCCATCATCTGCTTCATCAGGCCGCCTTTGCCCTTGCCGCCCATCATCTTCATCATGTCCGCCATCTGGCGGTGCATCTTCAGAAGCTTGTTGATGTCGGAGGCATCGGTGCCGGAGCCGGCGGCGATACGCTTCTTGCGCGAATGCTTCAGCATATCGGGGTTGGCGCGCTCGGCCTTGGTCATCGACGAGATGATGGCGAGCTGGCGGCCGAACAGGCTGTCGTTGAGGCCGGCCGACGCCATCTTGTCCTTCATGCCCGACATGCCGGGCATCATCGACATGATGCCGCCCATGCCGCCCATCTTCTGCATCTGGCGCAGCTGGTCGGCAAGGTCGTTCAGGTCGAACTTGCCCTTGGCCATCTTGGCAGCCATGGCGGCTGCCTTTTCGGCATCGATGTTTTCGGCAGCGCGCTCGACCAGCGAGATGATGTCGCCCATGCCGAGGATGCGGTCGGCGATACGGCGCGGGTGGAACTCTTCCAGCTCGCCCATGCGCTCGCCGACACCGATGAGCTTGATCGGCTTGCCGGTGACAGCGCGCATCGAAAGGGCGGCACCGCCGCGGCCATCGCCGTCCATGCGGGTCAGGACAAGGCCGGTAATACCGACGCGCTCGTCGAAATTGCGGGCGAGGTTGACGGCATCCTGACCGGTCAGCGAATCCGCGACCAGCAGGATTTCATGTGGGTTCGACTTCTTCTTGATGTCGGCCATTTCGACCATCAAGGGCTCGTCGATATGCGTGCGGCCGGCGGTGTCGAGAATGACGACGTCGTGGCCACCAAGCTTGGCGGCCTGAACGGCGCGGGCGGCAATATCAGTCGGCGACTGGCCAGCGATCACAGGCAGCGTATCGACGCCGGTCTGGACGCCGAGCTGGCGCAGCTGTTCCTGGGCGGCGGGACGGCGCGTATCCAGCGACGCCATCAGCACCTTTTTCTTGTCGCGGTCGGTGAGCCGCTTGGCGATCTTGGCCGAGGTCGTCGTCTTGCCGGAGCCCTGCAGGCCGACCATCATGATGACGACGGGGGCAACGGCATGAAGATCGACGCCCACGCCCTCGCCGCCGAGCATCTCGATCAGCTCGTCATGGACAATCTTGACGACCATCTGGCCGGGCTTGATCGACTTCAGAATTTCGGCGCCGACAGCCTTTTCGCGAACACGGTCGGTGAAGCCACGGACGACTTCGAGCGAAACGTCGGCTTCCAGAAGGGCACGGCGAACCTCGCGCAGCGCAGCGGAAACATCGGCTTCCGAAAGCGCGCCACGGCCTGTCAGTCCATTGAGAATGGATCCAAGACGGTCCTGGAGGTTTTCAAACATAGGCTCTTCCTTGTGTTTCCGGATATGCCGGAAACCTCGTGCTTTTCCTTGACGAAAACAAGACGCAAAGCCAAAAAGCACCCGAGGGCGCATCGCGCTGTCGGGTGTGGACCTCCGGGATCAAGTCCCGGTCGGCGGCTCGGAGTCATGTCGCTCGTCGCAGAATTGAGGCGCGGTAAACAGGAAAGCGGCCGGAAAGTCAAGCCAGAGCAGCCAAATTCGCGCTTCCGGTCCTTCTCAAATCGCCTGCGCCTTCCCAAATGCATCCTCCCGCCACGAGAGTCCATCTGCCCATGCCCGACGCCAAGATGCGCAATGCCTATTACCAGGGGCCGGTCTCCGACCATTTCGATGGCGTCCATTTTTTCAATCCTGATGGGATCGAGCCGCTCGGTTTTCGCGATTTGATGCGCTGGCAGTTCGGCGGCGGGCGTTTTCGCTGGCCGAAGGCGGTGCAGAGCCCGTTTCCGTCCGCCAAGCCCGTAGAACGCGTCAGCGGCGAGGATTTGCGGGTGACCATGGTTGGCCACGCGACGATGCTGATCCAGGTTTCCGGGCTGAATATATTGACGGATCCTGTCTGGTCGGATCGCGCCAGCCCCTTCTCCTTCGCCGGCCCGCGCCGCGTTTCGCCACCCGGCATTCGCTTCGAGGATCTGCCGCCGATCGATATCGTGCTCGTCTCGCACAATCACTATGATCATCTCGATGTCAGGACGCTGAGGCGGCTGCATGAGGAGCATGGCCCGCATTTCGTGACGCCGCTCGGCAATGATACGATCATCCATCGTGCGATCCCCGAGACGAAGATCTCCGATATGGATTGGGGCGACCGGCTTTCCTATTGGGATGGGGTCACCATCGATGCCGAGCCCTGCCATCACTGGTCGGCGCGCGGCACGCGCGACCGGCGCATGGCGCTCTGGGCAGCCTTCGTCATCTCGACGCCGGCAGGCAAAATCTACCATGTCGGCGATACCGGCTTTCACGATGGCATCAACTACCGTGCTGTCCGCGAAAAGCATGGTGGCTTCCGGCTGGCGATCCTGCCGTTCGGCGCTTACGAGCCGCGCTGGTTCATGAAGGGGCAGCATCAAAATCCGGAGGAGGCGGTGGAGGGCATGGAGCTCGCCAATGCCGCCTATGTGGCAGGGCACCACTTCGCGACGTTCCAGCTGACGAACGAGGCAATCGATGCGCCAGTCGAGGCGCTGGAGACCGCGCTTGCGGCGCGCGGCATGGCGCCTGGCCGTTTCCGGCCGCTGAGGGCAGGGGAAGTGTTCGACGTTCCCAAGGCTTGAGCTATCGGCGGCCTACTGGTAATTCCCCCGCATTTCCGCCATATACAGGCCGAAAGCAATGGAAGCAGCAGCAATGAGCACAACGGTCGAATTCGCGAAGATGAACGGGCTTGGAAACAAGATCCTGGTTGTCGATATGCGTGGACGTCCGGATGCCGTGACGCCCGCTGCGGCGATTGCGCTGAACGCCGATCCGGCAACGCAGTTCGATCAGATCATGGCGATCCATGATCCGAAGGCTCAGGGTACGGACGCTTGGATCGATATCCTGAATTCCGACGGCTCGAAGGCCCAGGCCTGCGGCAACGGCACGCGCTGTGTCGTGCAGGCACTCGCTGCCGAGACCGGCAAGAAGGTCTTCACCTTCCAGACCGTCGCCGGGATCCTCAATGCCGTCGAGCAGGCTGATGGGACGATTTCGGTCGATATGGGCAAGCCCGTTTTCGAATGGGACAAGATCCCGCTTGCCGAAGAATTCTACGATACGAGCCGTATAGAGTTGCAGATCGGGCCGATCGACAATCCGGTGCTGCATTCGCCGTCGGTTGCCTCGATGGGCAATCCGCATGCGATCTTCTGGGTCGACAAGGACGTGATGTCCTTCGATCTAGGCCGATTCGGGCCGCTGCTCGAAAACCACCCGATGTTCCCTGAAAAGGCGAATATCACACTGGCTGAGGTCACCTCGCCGTCTTCGATCACCACCCGGACGTGGGAACGCGGCGCCGGTCTGACGCTTGCCTGCGGTTCGGCGGCCTGCGCCACTGCCGTCTCCGCCGCCCGCACCGGCCGCACCGGCCGCGATGTGACCATCAAGGTTGCGAGCAGCCCGAACGCGGGATCGCTCTCCATCGAATGGCGCGAGCGCGACGACCACGTCATCATGACCGGCCCGGCCGAATGGGAATGGTCGGGCATGGTCGATCCCAAGACAGGCAGCTGGGCACGCGATGCGGAGCAGGGAGCCGAGGCGCGGTGAGCGGTGTCGAGGTCATCACCTTCGGCTGCCGTCTCAATACCTACGAATCCGAAGTGATGCGGGCGGAGGCCGAGAAGGCCGGGCTCAACAATGCCATCCTCGTCAATACCTGCGCCGTCACCGGCGAGGCCGTGCGCCAGGCCCGCCAGGCGATCCGCCGTGCGCGGCGCGATAATCCGCATGCCCGCATCATCGTGACCGGCTGCGCGGCGCAGACGGAGAAGCAGACTTTTGCCGAGATGGCCGAGGTCGATGCTGTCCTCGGAAATGAAGAAAAGCTGAAGAGCGCCTCCTATCGCGCGCTGCCGGATTTCGGCGTCAAGGCGGAAGAGAAGCTGCGCGTCAACGACATCATGAGCGTCAAGGCGACGGCGCCGCAGATGGTCAAGCACATCGACGGCCATGTTCGCGCTTTCATCCAGGTGCAGAATGGCTGCGATCACCGCTGTACCTTCTGCATCATCCCCTATGGCCGCGGAAACTCGCGTTCGGTGCCGATGGGAGCTGTCGTCGATCAGGCCCGCAATCTGGTCGAGGGCGGCTACAGCGAGATCGTGCTGACCGGTGTCGATGCGACCAGCTATGGCGCCGATCTGCCAGGGCAGCCGACGCTTGGAATGCTGGCCAAGACGCTGTTGAAGCAGATCCCCGAAATCCGCCGTCTCAGGCTGTCGTCGATCGACAGCATCGAGGCTGACAATCACCTCTTCGACCTTATCGCTGATGAACCGCGCTTTATGCCGCATCTGCATCTGTCGCTGCAGCATGGTGACGACATGATCCTGAAGCGCATGAAGCGGCGGCACAGCCGCGCCGATGCGCTCGACTTTGTCGCTCAGGTGCGGCGCCTGCGGCCGGACATGGCTTTTGGCGCAGATATGATCGCTGGTTTCCCGACGGAAACCGAGGAGATGTTCGCCAATGCCGCCAGCCTCGCGGAGGAGGCTGATATCGCGCATCTGCACGTTTTCCCATACAGCCCGCGCCCCGGAACGCCCGCTGCCCGCATGCCGCAGCTTGATCGTTCGCTGATCAAGGACCGCGCTGCGCGGCTGCGCGCCACTGGACAGACGCTGCATCGCTCCCATCTGGACAGAATGGTTGGAACGCGGCAGTGGCTGCTGGTGGAAAACAACGGTCTGGCGCATACGGAAAATTTCACGCTTGCCGCCGCTCCCGGCCTTCGCCCGCGTTCTCTGCTGCAGGCCGAGATCACCGGCCACAACGGCAAGCACCTCGACATGCAATTGACGGCGGCGGAAGCCGCCTGAGTTTACGGAATTCAAATGGCGCTCAGTTTCATCAAAAAGGTCTTCACCTTCGGCAAGCCGCTTGAGGAGGCAAAGCCGCAGGAGGCTGTGCCCGCGATCGAGCCGGTGAAGGACGAGCTGCCGGTTACGGCCGACCCGGTGCTGGCGGAAGAGGTGGATACGGCCGGTGGGCCGGTTGCCGATGTTGCGGAGGCCGAGCCGGTCGCGCCAGCGGAGGAAGAGCCGGCGATCTTGCAGGATGCCGAGCAGCTGGGTGATATCGGTGTCGTGCCGCTGTCGCTGTTGCAGGCGGAAGCTGAGGCTGAGATCGCGGCTCCGGCTGAAGACCAGATCGCGCCCCCTGCGAAAACACCCCCCTCTGTCCCTCAGGGACATCTCCCCCTCAAGCAGGGAGATCAGGTGGAACTTGAGGCGGTTGCTGGTGCCAGCATAGCGCCCGAAGAGCCTATTGATATCGAGCCGGAAACTGCAGCGGTCTCTGCTCAGGATGAAATAGCTCCAGAAGCGAGCGAGCGCCCCCAGCCGATCTCCCCCCCTGAGGGCGAGATGCCCGGCAGGGCAGAGGGGGGTACCCCACCCGCCGACCTCGAAGAACCGTCACCCACGGCGGCCGAGGCACCACCAGCCGAGCCGCTCATCCTGCCCAAGGGTTTTGCCACCGGCACTGCCGCCTCCGAACCCGAACCACTCGTCCCGCAACCCAAGCTCACCTGGTTCCAGCGCCTGCGCGCCGGTCTTGCCCGTACCTCCTCACAGCTCACCGGCCAGATCGCCGCGCTCTTCACCAAGCGCAAGCTCGATGACGAAACGCTGCAGGACCTCGAAGACCTGCTGATCCAGGCCGACCTTGGCGTCGAGACGGCGATGCGCGTCACCGATACGCTGGCGTCCGAGCGCTACGGCAAGGATGTAACAGGCGAAGACGTCAGCCGCATTATGGCGAGCGAGATCGCCAAGGTGCTGAAGCCGGTCGCCAAGCCGCTGCAGCTCGATCTCAGCCACAAGCCGCATGTCATTCTCGTCGTCGGCGTTAATGGCACCGGCAAGACGACGACGATCGGCAAGCTGGCGGCCAAGCTCTCAGGCGCCGGGCTGAAGGTGATGGTTGCCGCCGGCGATACGTTCCGTGCCGCTGCTATCGAGCAGCTGAAGATCTGGGCCGATCGCACCAAGTCGGAATTCATCGGCACCAAGCTTGGCGCCGATGCCGCCGGTCTTGCCTATGATGCTTTCGAGCAGGCCAAGGCGAAGAAATGCGACGTGCTGATCATCGATACCGCCGGACGCTTGCAGAACAAGGCCGAGCTGATGGCCGAGCTTGAGAAGATCGTGCGCGTGCTCGGCAAGCTCGATCCCGATGCGCCGCACACCGTTTTGCAGACGCTGGACGCGACAACAGGCCAGAACGCCCTCAACCAGGTGGAAATCTTCCGCAATGTCGCCGGCGTCAACGGCCTGATCATGACCAAGCTCGACGGCACGGCGCGCGGCGGTATCCTCGTGGCGATCTCCGCCAAGCACAAGCTGCCTGTTTATTTCATCGGCGTCGGTGAGGGTGTGGACGATCTGGAGCCATTCGAGGCCGAGGATTTTGCCCATGCCATTGCCGGTCTCGGGCAATGATGCCACAGATATGACGAGAAGGGCGCGCATGCCGCGCCTGACAAACGAATAGGTTCGACGCACGCATGACCACCGAAAGCGATATCACGCCCTCTTCCGCCGACCGGCATCACCCGATGCTGAAGCTGGCGCTCGAGCTCGGCCCGCTGCTGATCTTCTTCTTCGCCAATCTTCGCGGCCAGTGGCTGGTCGACCGGTTTCCTGCTCTGAGCGAGCTTGGCGGCCCGCTGTTCGTCGCCACCGGCCTTTTCATGGCGGCGACCGTCATTTCCCTGGTTGCCTCGAAGATCATCCTCGGCCATCTGCCGATCATGCCTTTCGTCTCGGGCATCGTCGTCCTGATCTTCGGCTCGCTGTCGATCTATCTGCAGAACGAAACCTTCATCAAGATGAAGCCGACGATCGTCAACGCGCTGTTTGGTGTGGCGCTCTTGGGCGGCCTTGCCTTCGGCAAGTCGCTGCTCGGCTATGTCTTCAACGCCGCCTTTCAGCTCGATGCTGAGGGATGGCGCAAGCTGACGCTGCGGTGGGGCATCTTCTTCCTGTTTCTGGCCGTGCTCAATGAAGTCGTATGGCGGAATTTCTCCGATGACTTCTGGATCGCCTTCAAGGTCTGGGGCACGATGCCGATCACGATCATCTTCACCATGGCGCAGATGCCGCTGATCCTGAAACATACGGTGCAGCCTGCCGGAGAAACCGACAAGTGAGCTTCGACGGCACGGCTGAGCGGACGAAACATCAAAACTTCTGGTTCATCGCTTGCATTGGCGTGCTTCTGGCGCAGATTGTGGCCGAATATTTCATGGGCCGCACGCCGATCTGCACCTGCGGCTACGTCAAGCTCTGGGAAGGCACCGTCAATTCTAGTGGCAATTCCCAGCATCTGTCCGACTGGTACACGCCGTCGCATATCATCCACGGCTTCCTGTTCTACGGGCTGGCGCATCTCGTGCTGCGCAACAAGCCCATCGGCGCGAAACTGCTGCTGGCGCTGGTGATCGAATCCAGCTGGGAACTGCTCGAGAATTCGCCGATCATCATCGACCGCTATCGGGCCGCGACGATCTCGCTCGATTACTACGGCGACAGCATTCTGAATTCGGCGATGGACGCGGTCTTCATGGTCGTCGGTTTCTTCTTCGCCGCGCGTGCGCCGGTTGCCCTGACGGTGGCGATCGCCATCTTCTTCGAGATTTTTACCGGCTACATGATCCGGGACAACCTGACGCTCAATGTCTTGATGCTGGTCTGGCCGGTCGAGGCCGTGAAGGCCTGGCAGAGTGCGGTTTAGGACGCCGGTTTTCCCAGCACCTTCTCCATCGCCGGAAACAGTCCTTCCTTCATGCTGATCTCATCGAAGGGGCCGACGCGCTTATAGAGGATCGTGCCGTCGGGGCCGACGAGATAGCTTTCCGGGACGCCATAGACACCCCAGTCGATCGCTGCCTTGCCGTTCGGATCGACGCCGATGGCGTTGAAGGGGTTGCCGAGTTCGCCCAGAAACTGGAGCGCGTTCGCACTCTTGTCCTTGTAGTTGATGGCGACAATGTTCAGCCTGCCGTCGGCGGCCAGCTGCTTCAGGATCGGATGCTCCTGGCGGCAGGGGATGCACCAGGAGGCGAAGACGTTGACGAGCGTCAGCTTGCCCTTCACCGCCGCATCGGTGAGTCCCGGAAGGTTCGAGCCTTCAAGCGGGGCGAGGTTCAGCGATGGTGCCTTGGTGCCGAGCAGCGCCGAGGGGATTTCGGAAATGTCCTTGCCGTGGAAATCCTGGTCGTAGAGCATTTTTCCGGCGGTGGCGGCGATGCCGCCGAAGACCACGAGCGGAATCAATGCCACGACATAGCGGCTGAGGCCGCGGCGGGCTGCCGGCTGGGTTTCGGGGGCGCTCATTCGCCACCCTTCGGCCGTGCCGAGCGGCGGCGGATGCCGGATGCTTCCAGAGCGGCGAGTTCCTTCTGACGGGCGCGGCCATCGGCCCAGATCCAGAGGGTGACGGCTATGGTGATCACGGCAGCAAAGCCGTAGGCGCTATAGACGTAGAAAGCGTGAGACATCGATCAGTCCTCGCGGCTTGCCAGACGGGCCGCAAGGCGGCGCTGGGCGGCGACACGGCGGCGCCAGATCTCGTTGCGCATCGCCATGATGTGCAGCGTGAAGAACAGCAGCGTGAATCCAATGGCCATGACGAAGAGCGGGCGCAGGAATTCCGGATCGATCGCGGGGCCGTCGAGGCGCATGACGCTTGCCGGCTGATGCAGCGTGTTCCACCATTCAACCGAGAATTTGATGATCGGGATGTTGACGAAGCCGACCAGGATCAGCACGGCGACGACACGTGCAGCCTTCGAGGGATCGTCGATGGCGCGGTTCAACGCGATCAGGCCGAGATACATGAGGAAGAGCACGAAGACCGAGGTCAGGCGGGCATCCCAGACCCACCATGTTCCCCACATCGGCTTTCCCCAGAGCGAGCCGGTGACGAGCGCGAGCAGGGTGAAGGCGGCGCCGAGCGGTGCCGCGGATTTGGCTGCGACGTCGGCCAGCGGGTGGCGCCAGACAAGCGTGCCGATCGCCGAGATGCTCATGACGGTGTAGCACATCATCGCCAGCCAGGCCGAGGGCACATGGATATACATGATGCGGACGGTTTCGCCCTGCTGGTAGTCGCCCTCGGTCGCGAAGCTGAGATACAGCCCCACGGCCAGACAGAGAGCCGTGATGCCAGCCATCCAGGGAATGATGCGTTGTGCCAGCGCCAGGAACCGCGTGGGGTTCGCGAGGTCGCTGAATTTGCTGATGGCAAGGCTTGTTTCGCTCATGAGCGGTTCTTTACCTTGAACGGGTACTTCCCGCAATTGATGCCGGTCAACGCCATGATCAATCCGACGTGTTTCTGAGTGCCAGCGCTGCCGCTGCCGGGCCGATGACCGCAAAGAACAGCGTCAATGCGATGAGAATAAGGAAGGGCGGCAGGAAGGGTGCCGGATCCTCGACGGCCGCATAGCTGGCGCTGACGCCGAAGATCAGCACTGGAATGGCGAGCGGCAACACGAGGATCGAGACCAGCAGCCCGCCGCGCGGCAGGGCAACCGCGACGGCTGCGCCGACGGCACCGATGAAGGTGATGGCGGGCGAGCCGACCAGCAGCGTTAGCATCGTGGCGCCGATCGCCGTTTCGTTCATGTTCATGAAGAGGCCGAGCAGCGGCGAGGCGATAAGCAGCGGCAGACTGGTGGCGGTCCAGTGAGCGAGGCATTTGACGAGGACGGTCAGCACCAGCGGCGTTTCCTGCATCAGCAGAAGATCCAGCGATCCGTCGTCGCGCTCGGCCTGGAACAAGCGGTCGAGGCCGAGAAGGGCCGATAGCAGTGCGCCGATCCAGACAATGGCTGGGCCGATGCGCGAAAGCAGGTTGAGATCGGGGCCGACGCCGAAGGGGATGACGGCGACGACGGTCAGGAAGAACAAGACGCCGATGAGCGCACCGCCGCCGGCGCGGATCGAGAGTTTCAGGTCGCGGAGGAAGAGGGCGGTCATTGAACGGGCTCTCTGACTGGCGAGGCAATCGTTTCGTTGGCCTTTTCGCGCTGGACACCCCCCTCTGTCCTACCGGACATCTCCCCCACAAGGGGGGAGATCGACCTGTTGCGGCGGCTCAGCCAAATAATAAGAGGAGAACGAGCGGCGGCGCCCAGCCGATCTCCCCCCTTGTGGGGGAGATGCCCGGCAGGGCAGAGGGGGGTAATGCTGGCGCCGGGGCTGGCTGTATTCTTCATCCCCACACCCCCTGATCCACACCCGCAAACCCGGTCATCCGCAATTCCCTCGCATTCTCCAGCCCCAGCGGCTGATGCGTCGCAGCCAGCACGATCCCGCTCTTCTTCTGATGCGCTGCAATCAGCGCCGCAAACATCCTGTCCGCACTCGCATCGAGTGCTGCAGTCGGTTCATCCAGGATCCACACAGGGCGGTGGGCGACCAGCAGTTTGGCGAAGGCGAAGCGGCGTTGCTGGCCGGCGGAGAGATAGCCGAAGGGGAGGTGGGTGATGCCGGGGAGGCCGACGGCTTCCGCGGCCTCCATGATCGGCAGTCCCTCGCCACCGGAAGTGCTGCCGAGAAAGTCCCGCCAGAAGGTCAGATTTTCGGCGACCGTGAGCTCGCTTTTCATCGCGTTGCGGTGGCCGAGATAGTGGCTGATTTCGCTGGCGCGATGTTCCGAAGAACCCCGCGAATCAGTGAAGTCGACCGTGCCGGTTTCGGGCCGCAGAAGTCCCGCCATGACACGCAGTAAAGTGGACTTTCCTGATCCATTTTTCCCTGCCAAAACCAGTGCTTCGCCGGCTTCGATGCGGAACGAGATATCCTTGAAAATCAGGTCTTCGCCGCGGCGTGCTGAGAGATTTTCGGCAGTCAGATGCATGGCGTTTCCGTTGATTAAGATTTTAGTCATCGCGACGCAAAAAATGTCCGAAATGGGCCACGCAGTATCTGGCACCCTTCTTAGAAATTATCTATAAGACCCGCAACCACGCCAGCGGTCGGCGTGAACTTCATCCTTGCGCCGAACATGGAATATTCTTTCCACGTGCGGACAGCGGAAATGGCCGTACCCGCATCCTGATGTGCATTAAGTGCATAGGCGTTCGCACGACTGTGTTGGCTATCAGAAACGGGGTATCTCGTGTCTAAGTCTCTTGACAGCTTCAATTGTCGCTCCACCCTCACTGTCGATGGTAAGGACTACGTCTATTACAGCCTTCCCAAGGCTGAGGCGAATGGTCTTCCGGGCGTTTCGAAGCTTCCCTATTCGATGAAGGTTCTGCTGGAGAACCTGCTGCGCTTCGAAGATGGCCAGTCGGTCACCAAGGAGCACATCCTCGGCGTTGCCGAGTGGTTGAACAACAAGGGCACCGTCGAAAACGAAATCGCCTATCGCCCGGCGCGCGTGCTGATGCAGGATTTCACCGGCGTTCCCGCCGTCGTCGACCTCGCGGCAATGCGCGACGCGATGGTGTCGCTCGGTGGCGACCCCGAGAAGATCAACCCGCTGGTTCCCGTCGACCTCGTCATCGACCACTCCGTCATCGTCGACGAATTCGGCACGCCGCAGGCTTTTGCCAAGAACGTCGAGCTGGAATACCAGCGCAACGGCGAGCGCTACCGCTTCCTGAAGTGGGGCCAGCAGGCATTCAAGAATTTCCGCGTCGTTCCTCCGGGCACCGGCATCTGTCACCAGGTCAACCTCGAATATCTCGGCCAGACCGTCTGGACCAAGGAAGAGGATGGCGAAACGATCGCTTATCCGGACACCTGCGTCGGCACCGACAGCCACACGACGATGATCAACGGTCTCGGCGTTCTCGGTTGGGGCGTTGGCGGTATCGAAGCCGAAGCAGCCATGCTCGGCCAGCCAGTCTCGATGCTCCTGCCTGAAGTCATCGGCTTCAAGCTCACCGGCAAGCTCAAGGAAGGCGTCACCGCGACCGACCTCGTGCTGATGGTCGTGCAGATGCTGCGCAAGAAGGGCGTTGTTTCCAAGTTCGTTGAATTCTTCGGCCCGGGCATGGACAACATGCCGCTCGCCGACCGCGCGACGATCGGCAACATGGGTCCGGAATATGGCGCGACCTGCGGTTTCTTCCCGGTTGACGGCGAAACCATCAACTACCTGAACGTTTCCGGCCGCACCAAGGAGCGTATCGCGCTCGTCGAAGCCTATTCCAAGGCTCAAGGCATGTGGCGCGATGGCGATGGTTCCGACCTCGTCTTCACCGATACGCTGGAACTCGACCTTGGCGACGTCGTGCCTGCCATGGCCGGCCCGAAGCGCCCGGAAGGCCGCATCCCGCTCGAAAACATCGCTGCCGGTTTCGCCGGTTCGATGGACGCCGACTACAAGAAGCCGGGCCAGCTCTCGAACCGCTACCCGGTCGAAGGCACCGATTTCGATCTTGGTCATGGCGACGTCGCCATTGCTGCGATCACCTCCTGCACCAACACCTCCAACCCGTCGGTTCTGATCGCTGCCGGCCTTCTCGCCCGCAACGCCGTTGCCAAGGGCCTGAAGACCAAGCCGTGGGTCAAGACCTCGCTCGCACCTGGATCGCAGGTCGTTGGCGAATACCTGGCGAAGTCGGGCCTGCAGGCTGATCTCGACAAGCTCGGCTTCAACCTCGTCGGCTTCGGCTGCACGACCTGCATCGGCAATTCCGGCCCGCTGCCGGCACCGGTCTCGAAGACGATCAACGACAAGGGTCTGATCGTTTCCGGCGTGCTGTCGGGCAACCGCAACTTCGAAGGCCGTATTTCGCCTGACGTTCAGGCGAACTACCTCGCTTCCCCGCCGCTCGTCGTCGCCTACGCGCTTGCCGGCACGGTCCAGAAGGACCTGACCAAGGAGCCGATCGGTGAAGACCAGAACGGAACCCCTGTCTATCTGAAGGATATCTGGCCGACCTCGCACGAGATCCAGGAATTCATTCAGAAATACGTCACCCGCGAACTTTACGAGACAAAGTACGCCGACGTGTTCAAGGGCGACGTCAACTGGCAGGCCGTTCAGGTTCCTCCGGGCCAGACCTATGCCTGGGACGACAACTCGACCTACGTTCAGAACCCGCCGTATTTCGTCGGCATGGGCAAGACCGGCACGGGCATTTCCGACATCAAGGGTGCGCGCGTTCTCGGTCTCTTCGGCGACAAGATCACCACCGACCACATTTCCCCGGCCGGTTCGATCAAGGCGGCGTCTCCTGCCGGTGCCTACCTCATCGAGCACAATGTCGGCGTTGCGGACTTCAACCAGTACGGCACGCGCCGCGGCAACCATGAAGTCATGATGCGCGGCACCTTCGCCAACATCCGTATCCGCAACCACATGCTCGGCCCGAACGGCAAGGAAGGTGGCTACACCATCCATTACCCGTCGAAGGAAGAGGAATCGATCTACGACGCGGCCATGCAGTACAAGGCAGAGGGCGTTCCGCTCGTCATCTTCGCGGGTGTCGAATACGGCAACGGCTCGTCGCGTGACTGGGCTGCAAAGGGTACCAACCTGCTCGGCGTCAAGGCCGTCATCGCCCAGTCCTTCGAGCGTATCCACCGCTCGAACCTGGTCGGCATGGGCATCATCCCGTTCGTCTTCGAAGAAGGCACGACCTGGGCAAGCCTCGGCCTCAAGGGCGATGAAATTGTCACGATCGAAGGTCTCGAGAACATCAAGCCGCGCGAGAAGAAGATCGCCAAGATCACCTACGGCGATGGTTCGGTGAAGGACGTTCCGCTGCTGTCGCGCGTCGATACGCTCGACGAGGTCATCTACCTCAACAACGGCGGTATCCTGCAGACGGTTCTGCGCGACCTCGCTGCTTAATTCTTAAGACAAGCACATGATAATCGCCGCCGGGGAGCAATCTCCGGCGGTTTTTCTTTGCGGGGACGCGGCTCACGGCGATGTGTTCCCGGCGTGGCGGCGGGCGGGGATGTCTCACCCCTTCGTTACTTCCCGTTTGGAACCGGAAGGATTATCTCTACGGTCGTCAATCAGGCCGCGCGGCCTTCGTTCGCCCGATGTCCTGGATAAAGAGGTTGCAATGTCGCCGCGTTTTTTGATTTCGCTGATTGCCGGTCTGGTGCTCGCAGCACCACTTCAAGCCGAAGACGGCAAGCCGAAGGGCGTCGTTGAACTGTTTACCTCGCAAGGCTGTTCATCCTGTCCGCCTGCCGATGCCGCATTTCGCAAGATCGTTGGCCAGGGGAATGTAATCGCGCTCGCCTATCATGTCGATTACTGGAACTATCTCGGCTGGACCGACACGCTGAGTTCCAAGCAGAACACCGAGCGTCAGTACGGCTATGCCCGCATGCTTGGCCGCAGCAACGTTTACACGCCGCAGGTTGTCGTCAACGGCCGTGATCATATGACCGGCTCCGATCTCTCGGCGATCAACGGAAAGATCGACGGCTTCTCGACCGACGGCAAGGGGCTGAATGTCCCTATCGATGCGCAGATGCGGGGCGATGAGCTGGAGATCAAGATTGGCGCCGGCCAGGGGAAAGCCAATGTGGTGATGGTCTATTTCGACAAGGAAAGGACCATCGACGTCGAGAAGGGCGAAAACAGCGGCCAGAAGATTTCCTATATCAACAGCGTCAGCGATATCGAAACTGTCGGAATGTGGGACGGAAAGGCAATAAGCCTGACCTTACCTGCAACGGTTCTGCAAAAGGCCGACCTTGAAGGCTGTGCAATCCTGTTACAGGCTGCTACGGCTGACGGTGATCCGGCCGCGATCCTCGGCGCAACCGTCGTCATGGCCGGGAAAAATATCTGAAAGTTTCATCCGTTCAGGATGGAAAACGGGGCGGCCCGGCTAATCGTATTCGGGGCTGGGGTTAAGGTCGATACGCTCAGCCGGGCCCTTTGGCGCGCTGGCGCCAAATCGGTGAGCGGAATTTCCCCTGCAAATGAGGCGCTGTTTTGACTGAATTGCGGCGTTCAGGAGATTGCATAGCATATGCTTAATGTGATGACTGGCCGCACTTGCAATTTGCGGCGGGTCGGGCAAACTGTCACTCTCCTGTCATAAGCGAGAGGCCTTGTGAGACTGATGACAGATCAGCCGGATTTGCGGCATGGCGATCACCGTTCCGCCGACAGTAGTTCCTCAGTCGTCGTCGATCTTAAAGAATACAAGCAGAAAAAGAATCCGTTGCCGGTGACCTTTCACCGGCGAGAGCTGGATGCGATCCTGTGGATCTACGGCCGCATGGTCGGCGAGGGCGAGTGGAAAGACTACGCCATCGACCACATGAAGGACAAGGCGGTGTTCTCCGTCTTCAAGCGCTCCGGCGAAATGCCGCTCTTCACCATCGAGAAAGACCCCAAGCTTGCCAACAAGCAGGGCGCCTATTCCGTCGTCAACACCAACGGCATGATCCTGAAGCGCGGCCACGAGCTGCAGCAGGTGCTGAAGGTGTTCGACAAGGTGCTGAAGCTCGTCGACAAATAGCGATCAGCCCTTGTAGAGGCTGCCTGGATAGGCCGACGGGTCCGGATCGGTATCCTTTCCCTCGCCCAGCTGCCGCTGCATGAGCATGGTGTCCAGCCAGCGGCCGTGCTTGTAGCCGGTACCCTTGAGCAGGCCGGTTTCCTCGAAACCCAATGAACGATGCAGCGCGATCGATGCCGGATGGGCGCCACCGATGACGGCGACCATCTGCCGGAAGCCAAGGGCGATGCAGCGGGCGATCAGTTCCGCGAGCAGCGCCTTGCCGACGCCCTTTCCCCGGGCCTCCGGCGCCAGATAAATCGAATCCTCGACCATCCACCTGTAAGCCGGACGTGTGCGGAACGCCGATGCATAGGCATAGCCCAGCAGCACACCGTCTTTGTCGATGGCGGCGAGATAGGGGTAGCCCTGGCCCGTTATGGCAGCCAGCCGCGTGGCCATCTCCTGGCGCTCCGGCGGGGCAATCTCGTAGCTGGCGACGCCTGACAGCACCGCCTCACGGTAAATCGCGGTGATGGCATCGAGGTCGGAGGTTGCGATATCTCGGAGATGAACGGTCATTGGGCGGCCGATGTCTGGAATGTGGTTCAGGCTGAAAACCATCCGGCGCGAGATTTGGCAACAGGAAAAGCGAATAAGGATATCGGGACCATGCAGGGCACTTGCCTGCCGTCGTCGTGATTGTTCCGCTGCCTTCTGTTCCGGCAAGCCGGAGATGACAGCCGTGTGGCGGCCAAGGCCGGCGAGTTGACCGAACCCGCCAGAGCTTCTAGAGAACAGCTTCGCGGAACAGGCCTTTGCGTCAGGCGGCAGATCGGCCGCGTGCGTCAGCCATGGAGAAACGCCATTATCAAGATTCTGGTTTTGCTGCACGCCGCCGTCGGCATTGATTGGCAGTCTCCCCCTGAGGGCACCAGCCTGAAGACCTTGAACGAAGCCGAGGAGAAGGGCTTTATCGAGATTCGCGGCGAGTTCCAGAAGCGGCAATTCCGCCTGACGAAGCGCGGCTCCGACCATGTTGCGCTCGACCGTCGGCGCCTGGCGGCACGCAAGCTTTAAGACGCGCAAGGCTGGCCGTTATTTGCCAGCTGCATGACCACAGCGCTCAATCCACACTCCGAAAAAACAAAACCGCCCGCAACATCTCTGTTGCAGGCGGCTCGGTTGTCTCGCATTCGGCCAGACGGTCTGGCCGTCAACAGTTCCGTCTTACTTGCGGTTACCCATGAACTGCAGAAGGAACATGAACAGGTTGATGAAGTCGAGATAGAGCGTCAGCGCGCCCATGATCGCCTTGCGGCCCATGACCTCGGCACCATCGGCGTCGTAGTACATTTCCTTGATCCGCTGCGTATCGTAGGCCGTCAGGCCGGCGAAGATCAGGACGCCGATCACGGAGATCGCGAACTGAAGGGCAGACGAACCCAGGAAGATGTTAACGACCGACGCGATGATCAGGCCGAACAGACCCATGACCAGGAACGAGCCCATGGCCGAGAGATCACGCTTGGTCGAATAACCGTAGAGCGACAGTGCGCCGAACGAAGCGGCGGTGATGAAGAATGTCTGCACCACGCTCTGGCCGGTGTAGATCAGCAGCAGAGACGAGAGCGACAGACCCACCAGCGCGGCGTAGATCCAGAAGGTGGTCTGCGCGGCCGAAACGCTCATGCGGTTGATCCGGAAGCTCAGGAAGAACACCATGGCCAGAGGAGCCAGGATGACGACCCACTTCAGCGGGCTCAGATAGATGGCCTGGCCAAAGGCGGTCAGCTGACCGTCGGCAAAGGCGAATTGGAATGACAGAAATGCGGCTACACCCGTGATCGCCAGACCCAGCGCCATCAGGTTGTAGACCTTGAGCATATAGGAGCGCAGCCCCTGGTCGATCATCTCGCCAGTCTGCGTCCGGCTTTGGTAGTTACGAAGGTCAGCCATAGTTTCCTCTTACAAGCTCCGATGTGAATACGGTGTCGGGCTTTGCGACCCGGGCGCCGCTGCGGAGCTCCAGCATGCCTGCGGTCAATATGAGGCTTTCGCCCTTTGCAAACAAGGCCCTTGCAACCGGCGGCGGGGTTAAATCGCCGTAAGGTGAAGCTATTTTATCGGGCGCTGCTTTACCAGTGCCAGCCCTAGAGCTCGCGCAGAACGGGTGCTGCCTTCTGGCCGAGGATGCGCCAGGTTCCGATCAGGCCGATCCCGACGGTCAGCACCAGAGCGGTGGCGATCGTCAGACCCGCGACATCCGGGAGGAAGGCGGAGGGTAGCCGCATGATACGGCTGACGATGAACCATGCTGCCACGCCGCCTGCCAGAAGCGCGAAGATGGCGGTGGCCGCGCCGAGGATCAGATACTCGTAACTGAAGGCGCGGATGAGCATGGCGCGCGTTGCGCCCAGCGTTTTCAACACCACCGCATCGTGCGTCCGGGCCCGGTTTCCGGCGGCGAGCGCGCCTGCCAGCACCAGGATAGAGGCAATGAGTGCGACGGAAGCCGCCGCGCGTATCGCGGTCGCAAGCTGTCCGACCAGCTGGTTGACGATATCGATCGCATCCTTGACGCGGACGCTTGTCACCGTCGGATAGGTGTTGGTGACGGCCTTCAGGATCGCCGTCTCTTCGGTCGCGCTTGCCGAGGGATCGGTCAGCGTTGCCAGCCAGGCATGCGGGGCGCCGCGGAACGTATTCGGCGAAAAGACCATCACGAAGTTCAGCGATAGTGATTCCCACTGGACCTTGCGCAGGTTGGTGATCCGCGCGGTGATGTTTCTGCCCAGCACGTTGACGGTGACGGTATCGCCAATCTTGAGGCCGAGTTCGCCTGCCTCTTCGGCGGAAAAGGAAACCTGCGGCTCGCCGCTGTAATCCTTTGGCCACCAGCTGCCCTCTGTGAGTGCGGCATTCTCGGGGATGTTTTCGGAATAGGTGATGCCGCGGTCGCCGCGCAGGACCCATTGCCCTGCCGGCGGCACCTTGCGCTTGGTGACGTCTTCGCCGTTGAAGGCCAGGATCCGGCCTCGCAGCATCGGTACTTCGACCAGCTTGCCCTCGGGCGCCTGCTGCTTGATCAGATTGCGGAAGCTCTCCACCTGGGCACTCTGGATATCGACGAAGAAGAAATTCGGTGCGCCGCCGGCCATGCGGCCAGTCAGCTGCTGGCGCAGATTGCCGTCGATCAGCGTCAGCGTTACCAGGAGCGCCAGCCCGAGGCCCAGCGAGAGCACGACAGAGGGCGTCAAGGCGCCGGGGCGGTGGATATTGCCGATTGCCAGACGCAGCGCCGGCGAACTGACGCGCGGGCTGCGTTTTGCCAGCCAGGCGATCAGGGCGGCCACGGCGCGCAGAATCACGAAGGCGAAGACGATGGCGCCGACAAAGACGACGGCGATGAAGCGGTCGTAGGCGGTGACGATCGCCAGCCCCGCAAGTGCTGCCATGAAGACGCCGGCCAGCAGGATATAGGGCCAGGAGGGAAGGGCACGGGCTTCGAAGCCCTGTTCGCGGAACAGAGCCGTCGCCGGAACTTCGCGGGCATGCCCCAGCGGCAGGATGGCAAAGGCCAGCGTCGTCAGGATGCCGAAGACAGCGGCCAGCAGCAGCGCGCCCGGATAGAGCGCCGGTGCCGTCGAGACCGGCAGGAACTGTGCCAGGAATTGGGCGGCGATCACAGGCGAGATGGCGCCGAGCGCCAGACCGATCAGGATGCCAGCGAAGGCGATGATGGCGATCTGGAACAGATAAACGAGCACCACGACCGACGCGGGCGCGCCAAGGCATTTGAAGGTGGCGATCGTCGTCCGCTTGGAGTCGAGAAAGGCCCGGACCGCGTTGGCAACGCCGACGCCGCCGACGATCAGCGCGGTAAGGCCGACCAGCGTCAGGAACTGCGAGAAACGGGTGATGTTCTCCGTCAGCGATGGCGCAGCGCGGTCGCTGGCGCGGATCGACCAGCCGGCGGAAGGAAACTCCTTGGCGGCGCGGTCGCGCACCGCACCAAGGTCGCGGGGATCATCCAGCTTGATCTTGTAGGCGTGCTCGACGAGGCTGCCGGTCTGGATCAGTCCCGAAGCCTGCAGCGCCGCGCGGCTGACGATCAGCCGTGGCGCGAAGCCGAAGCCCTCGGAGAGCGCGTCCGGCTCTGTCTTGACGGTTCCCGTGATGCTGAGCGTTGCGTTGCCGAGCAGAATTTCGTCGCCGACGGCAAGGCCAAGGCGCTGAAGCAGAAGTGGAGCCGCGACCGCGCCGTAGGTGCCGCTCTGGTCGGAGAGCAGGGCTGCCAGCGGATAATCGGGCTCCGACTGGAACGTGCCATAGAGCGGGTAGGCGTCATCGACGGCCTTGACCTCGACCAGCGCCTGGTCGGAACCGTCAGGTTTTCTTGCCATCGAGCGCAGGCCGGTCGAGATCGAGACCTTCCCGAAGCCGCGCAGGAAATTCATCTCATCCGGCGATGCCTCGCGATTGTTGAGCTCGAAGCGGACGTCGCCGGCAAGAAGTTCCTGCCCTTGCGACGCGATCGTGTCGGTAATCGAGGTCGAGACGGAATTGACGGCGGCGATCGCGCCGGTGCCGAGCGCGATACAGGCGAGGAAGATGTAGAAGCCCCTGAGGCCGCCGCGCAGCTCGCGAAGGGCCAGGCGGAAGGCGAGTGACGCGCGCGGCGTGATCAGGGTCATGCGAGGACTGCCGCAGACTGGCGCGCCGGGCTGTCGCTTTCGATCTTGCCGGAGCGCACCCGGATCTGCCGCGAGCAGCGGCTGGCGAGCGCATTGTCATGGGTCACGAGCAGCAGGGTCATGCCGCGCTCGGCCTGCTTTGCGAAGAGCAGATCGGCGATCTGGCGGCCGGTCTCGGTGTCGAGATTGCCGGTCGGTTCGTCGGCGATCAGAAGAGCGGGAGACGGCGCCAGCGCCCGGGCAATCGCCACGCGCTGCTGCTCGCCACCGGAGAGCTGGCCCGGATAGTGGTTCAGCCGCTCGCCGAGACCGACGGAGCGCAATTCGCGCTGGGCGATCTCGAACGGGTTGGCCACGTTGGCAAGCTCGAGGGGCACTGCGACATTCTCGAGCGCCGTCATGTTGGCGATCAGATGGAAGGACTGGAAAACGATGCCGATGTTCCGGCCGCGGAAATCAGCCAGCTGATCCTCGCTCATGGCGTGGAGCGGCGTGTCCTGAATGTGGATTTCACCGCTATCGAGCCTTTCCAGACCGGCAAGCACCATCAGCAGCGTCGACTTGCCGGATCCCGATGGCCCGACGATACCGACGGATTCGCCGGCCTCGATCGTCAGGTCGATGCCTTTCAGCACGTGGACCGACGCCGCGGCGTTGCCCAATGTCAAATCCGCGTGCTTCAGCTCGATGATGGTTTTTGCCAAAGAAAATAGCCCTATATAAATCCCAAAGACTTCGACAATTTAGGGAAAGCGGAATGAGATTTAAAGTTGGCCTGCTTCACATCGCTGTCATTGCGGGCTCTCTGCTTGCCGCTACACTGGCAAATGCCGCGACAATCAACCTCGTTGGCTTCGGTGACAGCCTGATGGCCGGGTTCCAGTTGTCGCCGGGAGACGGCTTTCCCGAGAAGCTGCAGGCCGCACTCAAAGCGAAAGGAGTCGATGTCGCGATCACCAATGCCGGCGTTTCCGGCGACACCTCCACCGGCGGGCTCGCACGGGTCGACTGGTCGGTTCCCGACGGAACGAGCGGCGTCATCCTCGAGCTTGGCGCCAATGATGCGCTTCGGGGGATCGCGCCCGAGGAAACCGAGCGAAACCTTGATGAAATCATTACCCGGCTAAAGAACAGAGGTATTCCGGTCCTGCTTGCCGGCATGATCGCGCCGCCGAACATGGGGGCGGACTATGCTGCTCGGTTCAATCCCATCTTCGAGAAACTGGCGCAAAAACATCAGGTTCCGCTCTACGCCTTTTTCCTCGATGGCGTTGTGCTAGACCCCAGCCTTAAGCTTGAGGACGGTATGCACCCTAATTCCAAGGGAGTGGATGTCATGGTTCAGAAGATGGAGCCGGCTGTCACAAATTTCATCGGGACGATTTCTACTGTGAAGAAATAGGGGCTTGCGCGGCTCACCATTGCGTGATTCCGTGTTAGCACCTGCAAAAGATTCGGGGAGTGCTCGTTATGCCGAGACTTTTTACCGCCCTCGAAATTCCGCGCAATGCGGCGATGAGCCTTTCATTGCTGCGCGGTGGTCTTCCCGGTGCCCGATGGATCGATGTGGAGAATTACCACGTCACTTTGCGCTTCATCGGCGATGTCGATGGCCGCACCGCTGACGAGATCGTCGAGCGGCTGGACAGGATCGACCGCCCGGAATTCCAGATCAGGCTCGATGGTATCGGCGCTTTCGGTTCCAAGAAGCCGCACTCGGTTTGGGCGGGTGTATCGCCTTCACCCGAGATGTATGCTCTTCAGGGCGAGATCGAGCGTATCTGCCAGAGGATCGGCCTTCCGCCCGATCCCCGCAAGTTTACGCCGCATGTGACGCTTGCCCGCCTGAAGTCGTCGCGCGTCGATGACGTGGTTCACTACCTCTCGGGCCGCGGCAATTTCCAGACGTCGACCTTCACCGTGCCGCGCTTCGTCCTGCTCTCGTCGAGGGATTCGGTCGGCGGCGGGCCTTATCTGACGGAAGAGGTCTTCCCACTCCATGAAGCGCTGTCGGCGCCGACTTCGCCAAGCAACTTCATGCAGCCGGCCAAGAGCCTGGCATAGACATTCTCGAAGCCTTCCGGACCACCGTAATAGGGGTCCGGAATATCTTCGCCGGTGCCGAGGGCGATGTCGCCGAAAAGGTGGATGTTGCGGGCGTTTGGTAATGTGCGCCGAAGCTCGGCCACGTTGTTCCGGTCCATCGCGATAACCAGATCGAATGCCGCGACGTCTTCGCTGCGGATGCGGCGTGCCCTCTGTGCGGATATGTCGATCCCGTGCTGTCTGGCTGTTGCGGCCGATCGCCGGTCTGGCGGGTCGCCTTCGTGCCAGCCGCCCGTTCCAGCCGAATCGATGGCAAACTTGTCCGAGAGCCCGGCCTCTGCCGCGGTATGGCGAAAGATTCCTTCCGCCAGGGGCGACCGGCAGATATTGCCCATGCAAACAAACAGGATGCTGACGCGTTTCATGAAGAGACCTATGAAAGGTGATCGGAGGACAATGACATGAAGATGGAAAAACTGGAACGCCGCGCAATCGACGAACATCTGGCGGCAATGCAAGGATGGACGCTTGCCGAGGATGGCAAGTCGATCTCCAAAACCTTCAAGTTCGGCAGCTTCGTCGAAGCGTTCGGCTTCATGGCGCAGTCGGCGCTATCGGCCGAGAAGCTCAATCACCATCCGGAATGGTTCAATGTCTATTCGCGGGTCGACGTGACGCTTAACACGCACGATGCCGGCGGGCTGACCGAGCTTGATTTCAAACTGGCCAAGGCAATGGACAAGGCGGCCGGTCTGAACACAAACAATTGAATCGCGTCCGGCAGTCACCATATCAGGCCATGCATTTTGAGGAGATCGGAATGGACGACGTCAAATACGGTGAGATCCTGCTGCCCGGCGATGAGGAAACCCAGAGCCGCCGGGAAAAGGCCGTGCGCAAGAAATTCTGGCCGACCTTCAAGCGCGCCGTCCGGCAGATCCCGTTCTCGCGCGATGTCGTTGCTGCTTTCTATTGCGCCACCGACCCGGCGACGCCCGCGCGCGTCCGCGGCATCCTGCTGGCAGCACTCGCCTATTTCGTTCTGCCGTTCGACATGATCCCGGATATTTTCGCGGTTGTCGGCTTCTCCGACGATATTGCCGTGCTGTCGGCCGCCTTTGCGCTTGTCAGCGGCCATATGAAGCCCAAGCACTATGAGGCTGCCGATCGCGCCCTTGCCGATCAGCCCGAGGGCATGAAGACCGTCTAGGCGGTTTCCGCTTCCAGAACTTTCTTGAGCTTGCCGAAAGCGAGCCTGATCCTCGATTTCACCGTGCCGAGCGGCAGTCCCGTGGCTTCGGCGATTTCCGAATGCGATTGCCCAAGGAAGAAGGCGGCGCGCAGCATCTCACGCTGCTCCTCCGGCAGCTGGCTGACGGCGGCGCGCACGTGGGCATCGCGGTCATCATTGGCGACCGCCTCGTCGGCACCGATTTCGGCAGCCGGTTGCAGTGTCGGGTCGTCTTCATCAAGGACGCGAGCCCTGGCGCGCCGCTGCAGGTCGATGCGGCGGTTGCGGGCGATGCGGAACAGCCAGGTGGATAGCGAAGAGCGCGCCGGATCGTAGAGACCGGCCTTGTGCCAGAGCACGATCATCACTTCCTGGACCAACTCTTCTGCCTCGGTTGCCGGCATCCGCTGGCGCAACAGCCAGGATTTCAAGCGTGGCGCGAAATAATCGAACAGGATTGAGAAAGCCTGCTGGTCCCGCTGATCGGCGACAGCTTTTGCGAGGGCAGCGAAACGCTGTTTTTCCTCAGCATCCATGTCCGGTCACGTTCCCCCTGGCTCAGGCAATTCTTGGACGAATTTCCAATACCTTAATGAGGTACAACGGATTTTCGAAAGGTCAAACTCTTGCCTGAATCTTTATGTCTTAAATTGCTCTCGAAGGGATGACGCGACGTCATCGACGCATAACATCACCGCAGGCAGCCGCACCAAGCCGAACGTTGACACACAGGCCTAAATGACACAGGTGGAGACAAATCACGGTCTCCGTTGACGCTTTGGTAACCTGAATTAAGTCAAAATAAAGCAGATCGTGACGAAAGCGCTGCCCGCTCTGATCGGGCGCTGAATCGCAAGAACCGGCAGGAAATCAATGTTTGTAAAAAGTATCGCACCCGCTCTCGCTCTCGTTCTCATCACGGCCGGAGTCGCAGGAGCGCAGCAGGGCGGAGCCTCGGCGCCGACCCGCATCCAGCAGTTCCAGGCTTGGGGCGCCTATTCCTACAAGCAGGGCAACAGCACCGTCTGCTACGTACTGTCCGTTCCGACGACGAAGCAGCCGGCAAGCGTCGATCACGGTGATAACTTCTTCATCGTATCGCAGCGCCCGGGCCAGAACATTTCCTATGAGCCGCAGGCGATGATGGGCTACACGGTCAAGGAAAATTCCAAGATCAACGTCGTCATCGACAACAAGACCTTCGTCATGTTCACCAAAGACAAGGCGGGCTGGGTCGAGAATGCCGCTCAGGAGCCCGCTCTGGTCGCCGCCATGAAGGGCGGTCACTCGATGACGGTCACAGCCGTCTCGCGCAAGGGCACCGGCACGTCCTACGCCTATTCGCTGTCCGGCATTTCGGCGGCGCTGAAGCAGATCGAAAGCTGCAAGTAAGCTCTTCCGCTTGATCGAAGAATTCGAAGGCCGGCCTTGCGCCGGCCTTTGCCGTTTCCATCTATAGTGACGTGCGGGGAAAATGATGATAAAGCCCCGCGCAACAGCGGAACGATTGCGGCTTTGCCCGTAGCTCCGCATTCAATTTTCTGCGAACTGCCGATGTCACCCGCCAAGTCTTCCGGCTTACCGGGATGCGTCCAGTTTTGATTTCGGGATCGAGAAACTATGTCCGTCATGGATGCTATGGCCGTTACCAAGCCACAGGCGCCGCGCCCCCAGCTCAGCGACGAGAAGCCCTCGCTGATCGGGTTGTCGCGCGAGCAGATGGCCGATGCACTGCGCGAAAAGGGCGTGCCGGAAAAGCAGATCAAGATGCGCGTCAGCCAGCTCTGGAACTGGATCTATGTGCGCGGCGTCTCCGATTTCGATCATATGGCGAATATCTCCAAGGACATGCGCGAGACGCTGAAGCAACATTTCACGATCGCCCGTCCTGAAATCGTCGAGGAACAGGTTTCCAACGACGGTACCCGCAAGTGGCTGCTGCGCTTTCCACCGCGCGGCGCCGGGCGTCCCGTCGAGATCGAGGCCGTCTATATTCCCGAGGAAGGCCGCGGCACGCTCTGCATTTCCAGCCAGGTCGGCTGCACGCTTACCTGTTCCTTCTGTCACACCGGCACGCAGCGCCTGGTGCGCAACCTGACGGCCGAGGAAATCCTGTCGCAGCTGCTGCTTGCCCGCGACCGGCTGGGCGACTTCCCGGATCGCGAAGCGCCGCAGGGCACGATCATGCCGGCCGAGGGCCGCAAGGTCAGCAATATCGTGATGATGGGCATGGGCGAGCCGCTCTACAATTTCGATGCCGTCAAGCAGGCGCTGCTGATCGCGACGGATGGCGATGGGCTGTCGCTCTCGAAGCGCCGCGTCACGCTGTCCACATCCGGCGTCGTGCCTGAGATCTTCCGCACCGGCGACGAGATCGGCGTCATGCTGGCGATCTCGCTGCACGCCGTTCGCGACGACCTGCGCGACATCCTGGTGCCGATCAACAAGAAGTATCCGCTGAAGGAACTGATCGACGCCTGCCGGAAGTATCCGGGTCTTTCCAACGCCCGCCGCATCACCTTCGAATATGTGATGCTGAAGGACGTCAATGACAGTCTGGAAGACGCGAAGGGGCTGATCCAGCTACTGAAGGGTGTTCCGGCGAAGATCAACCTGATCCCGTTCAACCCGTGGCCGGGCACCAACTATCAGTGTTCGGATTGGGCGCAGATCGAGAAGTTTGCCGATTTCATCAATTCGGCCGGCTACGCCTCGCCGATCCGCACGCCGCGCGGCCGTGATATTCTTGCAGCCTGCGGGCAGCTGAAGTCGGAGTCCGAGCGCATGCGCAAGACCGAGCGTCTCGCCTTCGAAGCGATGATGATTGCCAATCACGGCGCGGACGACTGATCAGCAAGTTTGATCCTTCTAACAGTTCTTTGCGATTGATCGGGCCTTCGTCTTTTTCTAGAAGCGCCTGATAATCTATGGAGGACTCTATGCGTTCGATCTTGCTCGCCGTTGCGGCGACCCTTGCCCTTACCCTGCCTGCAAAGGCTGAAGACGTCACGGTTGCCGTGACGGCGATCGTCGAGCATCCGGCACTCGATGCCGTTCGCAAGGGCGTGCAGGACACGCTGGCGGCTGCCGGCTACAAGGAAGGCGAGAACCTCAAGTTCCTGTTCGAATCCGCACAGGGCAACCCGGCAACGGCAGCGCAGATCGCCCGCCAGTTCGCCGGCGAAGATCCGAACGTCATCGTACCGATCTCCACGCCGTCGGCGCAGGCCGTCGTTTCCTCGACGCGCGATATTCCTGTCGTCTTCACCGCGGTTTCCGATCCGCTCGGCGCACAGCTGGTGAAGGACATGGACAAGCCGGGCGGCAACGTTACCGGTCTGTCCGACATGTCGCCGGTTGCCGAGCATATCGCGCTGATCAAGGAAATCCTGCCGAACGTGAAGTCGATCGGCTATCTCTACAATTCGGGCGAAGCCAACTCCGTATCGCTGTTGGCCGTGCTGAAGACGGAAGCCGAGAAGGCCGGCCTCAAGGTCGTTGAATCCGCCGCCACCAAGTCGGCTGAAGTTCAGGGCGCCGCCCGCGCGCTTGTCGGCCGTGCTGACGTCATCTACGTGCCGACCGACAACACGATCATCTCGGCTCTCGAAGGCGCGGTTGCCGTTGCCGAGGAAGCGAAGCTGCCGCTCTTCACCGCCGACACCGATTCCGTCTCGCGCGGTTCGATCGCTGCCCTCGGCTTCAACTACTACGATGTCGGCAAGCAGACCGGCGATATCGTCGTGCGCATTCTCAAGGGTGAGAACCCGGGCGACATCGCTGTCAAGGTTGCCGCCGGTAGCGACCTCGTCGTCAACAAGAAGGCCGCGGAAAAGATGGGCGTAACGCTGCCGGAAAGCGTGCTGAAGCGCGCCAACCGCGTCGTCGAGTAAACCGAAACCGTCGCTTTCGATATTGCGTTTAGCCGCCCCTGTTTCTAAACGGGGGCGGTTTGGTATTTTAAGACCCGCGAAAGCACGGGCACAGAAGAACAGAAAGGCGGGAGGCCTTGAGCCAAATTGCATTTTGGGGAGCCGTGGAACTGGGGCTGGTCTATGCCTTCGTTGCGCTCGGCGTCTATCTCGCCTTCCGCGTTCTCGATTTTCCGGATCTGACGGTCGACGGGTCGTTTCCGCTCGGAGCCGCCGTCACGGCGGTGCTGATCATCGCGGGCGTCAATCCGTGGCTTGCCGCGCTGGTGGCGATGATTGCGGGTTCGGCTGCGGGCATCGTCACGGCGATGCTGAACGTGCGGTTCAAGATCCTCAACCTGCTTGCCTCGATCCTGACGATGATCGCGCTGTTCTCGGTGAACCTGCGCGTCATGGGCAAGCCGAACGTGGCGCTGATCAATGCCGATACGATGATCAGCCCATTTTTCGGCCATGGCCTGCGCGATTTCTATGTCCGCCCGCTTTTCGTCGGCGTTCTCGTCGTCATCGCCGTCATCGTCGTCTGGCGTTTCCTTGAGAGCGATGCGGGACTTGCGATGCGCGCCACTGGCGCCAACGCCCGCATGGCCCGCGCCCAAGGCGTCGATACCAACCGGCAGATCTATCTCGGCATGGCGATCTCGAATGCGCTGGTGGCGCTCGGTGGCTCGCTGTTTGCGCAGACCAATGGCTTTGCCGATGTCACATCGGGCGTGGGCACGATCGTCGTCGGTCTCGCGGCCGTCATCGTCGGTGAGACGCTGCTCGGCCGGCGCGGCCTGCTGATCGCGCTGATCGGCTGCGTGCTCGGCTCGATCATCTATCGCATCGCCATCCAGCTTGCGCTGTCGACCGATTTCATTGGCCTGCAGGCTTCGGACCTCAATTTCGTCACGGCGGTACTCGTCACGATCGCGCTGATCCTTCCCCGTCTTCGCCGCGGAGGAGCTGCATCGTGATCAGCGTTCAGGATATCAAGGTCGTCTTCGGCAAGGGTACGCCGCTTGAAAAGAAGGCGTTGAACGGCATCAGCCTGACGATCGAGCAGGGCTCCTTCGTCACCGTCATCGGTTCGAATGGCGCTGGCAAATCGACCCTGCTCGGCGTGCTCGCCGGCGATGTACTGGCAAGCGAAGGCAAGGTGACGATCGGCACAACCGACGTCACACGCAAGCAGACGGCGGCGCGGGCCGGTCTTGTGGCACGCGTGTTCCAGGATCCGTTGACCGGAAGCTGCGGTGCCCTGTCGATCGAAGAGAATCTGGCGCTGGCCGCCCGTCGCGGCGAGCGGCGCGGCCTGGTGTCGGCGCTCGGGCCAAAGCGCCGCGAGCATTTCCGCGAACGCATCGGCGAACTCAATCTCGGTCTCGAAAACCGCATGGCCGATCGCATGGATCTGCTCTCTGGCGGTCAGCGGCAGGCGGTCTCGCTGGTCATGGCGACGCTGGCCGGTTCGGAAGTACTGCTGCTCGACGAGCATACGGCGGCACTCGACCCCGGGATGGCCGAGTTCGTCATGGGGCTGACGGACAAGATCGTTTCGGAGCGCAAGCTGACGACGCTCATGGTCACCCATTCGATGCGCCAGGCACTCGACTACGGCCATCGGACGATCATGCTGCATGGCGGTGAGATCGTGCTCGATGTCAGCGGCGACAATCGCAAGGATCTGCAGGTCGAGGACCTGATCGCGATGTTCCGCAAGATGCGCGGGCAGACGCTTGACGATGACGCGCTGCTGATCGGCTGATCGAAATATTTTCGAGGCGATGTCGATCCGCTTGCATCGCATTCGTTATCCGTCACCATCGCATGGAGCGGTGGTGAGCTAAGGAGACGGATGATGAAATATATAGCGCTGATCTACATGGACCCGAACACGCGCACGCCCCCGGATTCCCCTGAATTCGGCACGATGATGAGCGGCTATGCTACCGCGACCGAGACCTACAAAAAGGATGGGATCTGGGTTGCCGGCGATGCGCTACAGCCGGTGACCACCGCGACCACCGTCAGGGTGCGCAACGGCCGGACCGAGACGATGGACGGTCCCTTCGCCGACACCAAGGACCAGCTTGGCGGGTTCTACATCCTCGATTGCGACAATCTCGACGATGCCATCAAATACGCAGCGATGATCCCGCATGCGGCTATGGGCTGCGTCGAGGTGCGGCCGATCATGGTCTTCGACCGCTGATGAGCGAGGTTCCGGCCGCCGGTCCAGTTGCCGACGCGATCGACAGGATCGCCCGGCAGGACGGTGGCCGTCTCCTTTCCAGCCTTATGGGCGCGCTGCGGGATTTCCAGCTGGCCGAGGACAGCCTGCAGGACGCACTGGAATCGGCGCTGGTCCATTGGGGCCGCAATGGCTTGCCCGCTTCTCCAAACGCCTGGTTGATGCAGGTCGCCCGTCGCAAGGCGATCGACCGGCTGCGGCGCTCGGCCAATTTCCGGGCGAAGTCTGTGGAGATCGCCCATCTTGCCGAATTGGAGAGCGCGTCGTCCATAGCAGACGACCCTGATCCGATCGGCGATGAGCGGCTGAAGCTGATCTTTGCCTGCTGCCACCCGGCGATCGACCGGAAGACCTGCGTGGCGCTGACCTTGCGCTCTGTCTGCGGGCTGAAGACCGAAGAGATCGCCGGGGCCTTCCTCGACCGGCACGATGCGATGGCGCAGCGGCTTGTGCGCGCCCGCGACAAGATTGCCAAGGCAGGGATCGCTTATGAGGTGCCGGGGCCGGAGGGGTGGACGGTACGGCTCGAAAGCGTGCTTGCCGTCGTCTATCTGATCTTCAATGAAGGATATGCTTCCGGCAGCGGCAGCCATATCCGCGTCGATCTCTGTGAGGAGGCGATCCGGCTCGGGCGGCTGCTGATGGCGTTGCGCCCTGATGAGCCGGAGATCGAGGGGCTGCTATCGCTGATGCTTCTGCATCATGCCCGCAGGGCCGCGCGGATCGGCGAGGGCGGCGCGATCCTCACTCTCGAAATGCAGGACCGCAGACTCTGGGATCGCACGGCGATAGCCGAGGGCGTGGCGCTGATTGAACAGGCGCTGAAGCGTGGCTGCCCAGGTGCATATCAGCTGCAGGCGGCGATCATTGCCGTGCATGCGGAGGCGCAAGACTTTGCCGAGACGGATTGGCAACAGATTGCGCTGCTCTACGGAGAGCTTGCCCGCACTGCCGACAACCCGGTCTATGAACTGAACCGGATCGTCGCGCTGTCCTATGTCGAGGGTGCGGCCGCAGCGCTTGCCCGGCTCAAGCCGATCGCCATGGCGCTTACGCAGTATCAGCCGTTTTACGCGGTTCAGGCCGATCTTCTGGTGCGCGACGGCCAGGTTGATCAGGCAAGGCTCGCTTATGCCAGGGCCATCGAGCTCTCGCTGTCCGAAGCTGAGAAGCTGTTTCTGGCGCAGCGGCTCGAGGCGCTGCGGGATAGCTAAGCTTAACGGGCCTGCGTGAAAAAAATCTTCGCCGCGAAGATCGAGAAGACGCCTGCGAAAGTGTAGTCCATGCCGCGCAGCACCTTTCTGTTCTTCTGCAGCCAGCCGGCGAGCCAGTCGGAGGCGAAGACCACGGCTGCATTCACCGGCATGCCGATCAGAATGAAGAAGAAGCCGAGGAAGAGCAGCTTGTGCGTGACGGCGGGATCGCCGGCGGTGACGAACTGCGGCAGGAAGGTCATGAAGAAGATGATGACCTTGGGGTTCAGGAGATTGACCCAGAAGCCGCTGGAGATGTTGGAGAGTGGCGTGCCCTTCACCTCATCGACCTTTTCGACCGAGAGCTTCGAGCCGAAACGGACCGCCTGTACGGCGAGCCAGAGCAGGTAAGCAGCGCCCCCGGTCTTGAGGATCAGGAAGGCGGTCGGCGAGGCCGTGATCAGTGCCGAGATGCCAAAGGCAACCAGCATGGTGTGGACGACGATGCCGAGACTTGTGCCGAGCACGACATAGAGTGCCGGCTTCTTGCCCTGCGACAGGGCGCGGCTGATCGAGAGCGTCATGTCCGGCCCTGGCGTTGCTGCGAGCAGCAGGCTTGCAGCGGCAAAGGCGAGGAGCGTTGGCAGGGTCGGAAGAAAGTCCATGGTGCACTCTGAAAGCCGGAAGGAGATGTTATTTCTCATATCCGGCTTTCGGAAAATTACCAATCAAACCTTCTGATGTGGCCGATCGTTTCCGGTCGTTACTTGGCTTCCAGAAACGCCTTGAACTTGTCGGCATAGTCCTTGTGCCAGCGCGACAGCGGCGGGCGGTTTTCAATGATGTCGCCGGCGGCCCAGGCCATGCGGCGCTCGTCGACGGGACGCGCGACGTCGTTGTCGGGGCAGAGGATGTAGAAGTCGCCTTTTGCCAGGCTCTCGACCATGAAATCCACCGTCTGCTCCGGCGTCCAGGCCGCAGCCGGCTTTTCGGCGCGACCGCCTTTGGTCAGTCCGGTGAAGACGAAGCCGGGGATCAGCAGATGAGCGGAAATCTTCGAGCCTTCGGTGTTGCGCAGCTCGTGTTCGAGCGCCTCCGTGAAGACCTTCACGCCGGCTTTCGAAACGTTGTAGGCGGGGTTGCCCGGCGGGGTGGTGATGCCCTGCTTGGAACCGGTGTTGATGATCAGTCCGGGCTCGCCATGCTTGGCCATCGCGGCGCCGAAAGCGCGGGTACCGTTGATGACGCCCAGCAGATTGACGCCGAGAATGTTGTCCCAATCGGCCTGCGGGCTGAATATCGAGGTTTCCGGCCCGATGCCGGCATTGTTCATCAGCACGTGAACACGGCCGAAGCGCTGGATGACCGTCCGCTCCAATGCCTCAAGCGCCGCCTTGTCGGAGACATCGGTTTCGGCTGCAAGAACATGTGCAGCGCCAACGATGGCCTCGAGCTCGGCACGTGCCTTGGCGAGCTTCTCCTGGCCGAGATCGGCGATGACGACGCTCATGCCTGCCTTGGCAAAATGCTTTGCCGCCGCAAGGCCGATGCCGGAGGCGCCGCCGGTAATTACGGCAACGTTGGATGGCTTGAAAATCTCTTGAATATTCGTCACGGGACCGGCTCTCCTCGAAGCGTTGTGCGGACGAAGCCAGATATGGGTTGGCATTTGACGCTGTCAAACACTATCCGCGACCGAAAAGCGGCGCTTCCTGCCCTTGCGTCGTGTGACAATCTCGCTAAAAGTGCCCGCGACACCGGGCTTTGCGGTTTGCCGCTGCCCCTTTGCAACGGACCTCATCATCATGGCACCTAAAAAAGACGTGAAGAAAGTCGTGCTTGCCTATTCGGGCGGCCTCGACACCTCGATCATCCTGAAGTGGCTGCAGACCGAACTCGGCGCCGAAGTCGTGACCTTCACGGCCGACCTTGGTCAGGGCGAAGAGCTAGAGCCGGCGCGCAAGAAGGCCGAGATGCTCGGCATCAAGGAAATCTACATCGAGGACGTGCGCGAAGAATTCGTGCGCGACTTCGTCTTCCCGATGTTCCGTGCCAATGCCGTCTATGAAGGAGTCTATCTGCTCGGCACCTCGATTGCCCGTCCGCTGATCTCGAAGCACCTTATCGACATCGCCCGCAAGACCGGCGCCGATGCGATCGCGCATGGCGCGACCGGCAAGGGCAACGACCAGGTTCGCTTCGAGCTGTCCGCCTATGCGCTGAACCCGGATATCAAGATCATCGCGCCGTGGCGCGACTGGGATTTCAAGAGCCGTACCGATCTGCTGGCCTTTGCCGAACAGCATCAGATCCCGGTTGCCAAGGACAAGAAGGGCGAGGCGCCGTTCTCCGTCGACGCCAATCTTCTGCACTCCTCATCCGAGGGCAAGGTTCTGGAAGATCCGGCTCAGGAAGCTCCCGAATATGTGCATATGCGCACGATCTCGCCGGAAGCCGCGCCCGACAAGGCCACCGTCATCAAGGTCGGCTTCGAAAAGGGTGATGCCGTCTCGATCAACGGCGTTCGCATGAGCCCGGCGACCCTGCTCGCAGCGCTCAACAATTACGGCCGTGACAACGGTATCGGCCGTCTCGACCTCGTCGAGAACCGCTATGTCGGTATGAAGTCGCGCGGCGTCTATGAGACGCCCGGCGGCACGATCCTGCTCGCGGCGCACCGCGCCATCGAGTCGATCACGCTCGACCGCGGTGCAGCTCACCTGAAGGATGAGCTGATGCCGAAATATGCCGAGCTCATCTATTACGGCTTCTGGTTCTCGCCGGAGCGCGAGATGCTGCAGGCGCTCATCGACAAGAGCCAGGAGCATGTCGAAGGCGAAGTGACGCTGAAGCTCTACAAGGGCAATGTCATGGTCACCGGCCGCGAGAGCCCCAAGTCGCTCTACTCGGACAAGCTGGTCACCTTCGAGGACGACCAGGGCGCCTACGACCAGAAGGATGCGGCCGGCTTCATCAAGCTCAACGCGCTGCGCCTGCGCACGCTCGGCAAGCGCAATCTGAAGGGCTGATCCCTCTGCCATCGAAATATGAAAGGCCCGCTATTGCGCGGGCCTTTTCTTTGCATCGCGGATGGCCTTGACGGCACCTTGCATTGGCATAGTCTGCGCGGATCATCTGCGGAGCATTTCATGACGCAATCGCTGCTTCTTGGCGCCTTTCTGGCCGCACTTTTCTATGTCCTCATCCCCGGTCCCGCTTTCCTGCAGCTGCTCGGTATCGGTGCCGGGCAGGGCCGCAAGGCGGGAGCGTTTTTCCTGATGGGGCATTTGGTCGGTGACATCATTTGGTCGGCGCTGGCCTTGATCGCGATCGTCGGTGCGAAGATCATCGGCACCTTCGTGTTCGACCTGCTCGGCCTGCTTTGCGGCTTCTACCTTGCCTGGATCGGCTGGAACGCCGTGAGCGCCAAACCGAAGGCCGATGGTCAGGCGCTCGTCGTCGTCGAACGCCCTTTCCGCCGCGGCCTGATCTTCGGCGTTACCAATCCCAAGGGATATCCGGTGGCGCTTGCAACATTCACGGCGCTTGTCGCCGGTTCGGCAAACGCGCTGGATTTCGCAGCTTTGCCCCTGATGCTCAGCGTCTCTTTCGTCGGCTTTGTGACTGCCGATATCATACTCGTCACCATCATCGGTGCGGGCGCCGTGCGCCGCTTCTATCGCGCCAACGAGCGGCTGATCGTGCGCTGCTCCGGCGTGCTGTTCATGGGCTTTGCCGTTCAGGCCCTATGGCATGCGACGCCCGGGCTGCTCGGCTGGCGCAAGGCCTAATCGTCAGGTGCTGATGAAATCGACGATCGATTTCAGTGTCTTCTCGCCATCGGTGTCGCCGAGGGACTTGGCGATCTGCAGCTGGTTTTCGTAGTAATCGCGGAAATTGAACGCTGTGCCGTCGGTAACGCCGCGCAGGTCCAGCAGATTGCCCTGCGCATCGATCGCATGCATCGGCAACGGCTCTGAGATCGCCGCAAACGTGTCTTGGTCGAGCTCTCCGGAATCGAAGCTCTGCCGGGCATAGCTTCGCAACTCGCCCGGGCTGACTGCTGTGAAATCCGGGCCGCCGGAGGCTGTTACGTCGTCTACCCTGAAGCCGGGTTGGACTGCCGGTCCAGTATCAATTTCAATATCGGAGGTCTTCGAAGATTTTGCGTTATTGTGACTGTTTTTAAAAAGCAAACTTTGAGAAGACCGCACAGAAAAAATTTCCATGGCGCATGTCCCCTTACGAAAAGAGTAAGCGAAAACTAGCGTCTAGGACCGCCGGGCGTCAATCGTTAACAAATAGTTAATTTTCGTCTATCAGTTTTCATGGATCAAATCTTCCACGTACCAGCAAAAGACGAATTTGATCAGCAACATACCATTGCCGCGAAGCGTCACCTATATTGCCTTTTCACTTGCTTGCGTAAAAGGATGTCAGCATGCCTTCCACACCAGAATTCAATCCGGCGCTCGTCAACTGGAACGGGCATCACGGCCTGCCGCGCTTCGAAGCGCTCAATGATGGCGACTTCGCAGCCGCCTTCGATGCGGCGCTCGCGTCTCACGAAACGGAGATCGATGCGATCGCCGCCAATGCCGAGGCGCCGACCTTCGAAAATACCATCGTCGCGTTGGAGATTGCCGGCGATGAGCTGTCGCGTGTCTCCGCGCTGTTCTGGAACCGGGCAGGTGCGCATACCAACGATGTCATCCAGGCGCTCGAGCGCGAGATCTCGCCGAAGATGTCGCGGCACTATTCGAAGATCGGCATGAATGCCGGTCTCTTTGCGCGCATCGACGCGCTGTGGGAAAAGCGCGCGGAACTGGGACTGACCCTGGAGCAGACGCGGGTGCTGGAACGGCACTGGAAGGGCTTCGTGAAATCCGGCGCCAAGCTGCCGAAGCCGGAGCAGGAAAAGCTCGCAGGCATCAACGAGAAGCTGGCCGGTCTGGGCACCAATTTCGGCCAGAACGTTCTCGCCGACGAAAAGAGCTGGTCGCTGTTGCTGTCCGAAGGACAGGAGCTCGCAGGTCTTCCGGATTTCCTGAAGGATGCGATGGCAGCGGCGGCCCGCGAACGCGGAGAAGACGGCAAGTTTGCGGTCACCCTGTCGCGGTCGATCATCGAGCCGTTCCTGACATTTTCAGAACGCCGCGATCTGCGCGAACAGGCCTTCAAGGCCTGGACTGCCCGTGGCGCGAATGCGGGCGCAACCGATAACCGCGGCATCATCAAGGAAACGCTGGCGCTGCGCAAGGAAATGGCCGGCCTTCTCGGTTACGGCAATTTCGCCGAGCTGAAGCTCGACAACACGATGGCGAAGAAGCCTGTTGCTGTCGACGAGCTGCTGCGGGCAGTCTGGGCGAAAGCCGTTTCCCGCGCCCGCGAGGAAGAAGCCGATATCGCCAGGCTGATTGCCGAAGATGGGAAAAACCACGAGGTCATGCCCTGGGATTGGCGCTTCTATGCGGAGAAGATCCGGGCACAGAAGTTCAACTTCTCCGAAACGGAGCTGAAGCCCTATCTGCAGCTCGATAAGATCATCGAAGCCTGCTTCGACGTGGCCAACCGCCTGTTCGGCATCCGGGCTGTTGAGAAGAAGGGCATTGCCGCCTACCATCCCGATGTTCGCGTCTTCGAAATCCGCGACGCCAGCGACAAGCTTGTGGCGCTGTTCCTCGGCGACTACTTTGCTCGCAGCTCCAAGCGCTCGGGTGCCTGGATGAGCTCCTTCCAGTCGCAGCACAAGCTGAAGCTGAAGAACGGCAACACCGGCGAGCTGCCGATCATCTATAACGTCTGTAATTTCGCCAAGCCTGCGGAAGGCAAGCCTGCGCTGCTGTCGCTCGACGACGCCCGAACGCTGTTCCATGAATTCGGCCATGCGCTGCACGGGATGCTGTCAAACGTCACCTATCCGTCGGTTTCTGGAACCGGCGTTTCGCGTGATTTCGTCGAATTGCCGTCGCAGCTTTACGAGCACTGGCTGACCGTGCCCGCGATCCTCAAGCAATATGCGGTGCATTTCGAAACAGGCGAGCCGATGCCGCAGGCGCTGCTCGACAAGGTTCTCGCGGCGCGGACCTTCAATGCGGGCTTCAATACGGTAGAGTTCACCTCCTCGGCAATCGTCGACATGGAATTCCATACGCGCGATGCCGTCGATGATCCGATGGCGGTTCAGGCGGAGGTTCTGGCCGAGCTCGGCATGCCGAAGTCACTGGTCATGCGTCATGCTTCGCCCCACTTCCAGCATATCTTCTCCGGCGGCTATTCGGCCGGCTACTATTCCTACATGTGGTCGGAAGTGCTCGACGCCGATGCGTTCGCGGCCTTCGAGGAAACCGGCGATGCCTTCAACCGCGAAATGGCGGCGAAGCTGAAGGACAACATCTATTCGACCGGCGGATCGCTCGATCCCGAAGACGCCTACAAGGGTTTCCGCGGCAAGCTGCCGAGCCCGGACGCGATGCTGGTCAAGAAGGGTCTGGCAACCTTCAAGGAGCTCTCGGGCAGCGATGCCTGAGCGCGTGCCGTAACAAAACTGTCGCCGAAGTTTCGGCAAACCGTCATGCGGTCTTCAAGAGACTGACATGACGGTTGCCCAAGGCTGGGGCGGGACGCTTCGTTCCCGCTCCTGAAGTAGCCGGGGCTTTGGCATGATCTTGAAAGAAACGACGCGCCGCCGGTTTTTATCCTCGGTCGGCGCGGTCGGTGGGTTTGCGGCGGCGGGCCTTGCGATGCCCTTCTATGCGCGTGGCTCGTCAAGCCGGCCGGTCTTTACCTCCGGCGTGCAATCCGGCGATGTCGATGTGGATTCCGGCGTGATCTGGGCGCGCGTCGACCGGCCCTCGCGATTGTTCGTCGAATATTCCACGACCGATAAATTTGCAAACGCGGTTCGGCTTGCATCCTTCGATGTCACGCCCGAGACCGATCTTGCCGGCAAAGTGCTGCTCGATGGATTGCCGGCGGATCAGGAAATCTTCTACCGTTTCGTGGCTGCAGACCTGCAGGATATCAACAGCCGCTCTGAGCCCATTCGCGGTCAGTTCCGCACGGCGCCGTCGACAAGGCGGGATATCCGCTTCGTCTGGTCCGGCGATACGGCAGGACAGGGATGGGGGATCGATGACGAGGGCATGCGGACCTATCGGACGATCGCCTACCATCGGCCTGATTTCATGATCCATTCCGGCGACACGATTTACGCCGACAATCCGATCCCCGACGAGATCCGTCTGCGAGACGGCGGGATCTGGAAAAACCGCGTGGTCACCGACGAGAAACGGACGATCGCACAGACGCTGTCCGAATTTCGCGGCCAGTGGAAATACAATCTGCTGGACGAGCACGTGACCGATTTCAACGCCGTCTGTCCGGTTTTCTACCAATGGGACGATCACGAGGTGCTGAACAACTGGTCTCCCTCAACCGATCTTCGTGCCGACGACCGTTACAAGGAAAAGTCCGTCTCGGCGCTCGCTTCACGCGCCAGCCGGGCTTTTCACGAAATGACGCCGATCCGCTACGTGGCGGAGGAACCGGGGCGGATCTATCGCAAGGTTTCCTACGGCCCGCTGCTCGATATCTTCTTTGTCGACCTACGCTCCTACCGCGGACCCAATACCCATGCACTCGACCGCGAGATCACGCCGCAGTCGCGGCTTTTCGGTGAGGCGCAGGTGGCGTGGCTGAAGCGCGAACTTGTCCGTTCGACGGCAACCTGGAAGGTGATCGCGTGTGATCTGCCGGTCGGGCTGGTGATCTGGGACGATTATGGAAAGCGCAGCGGCAGCGAATCCGTCTCCAACGGCGACAACGGAGCGCCGCTCGGCCGGGAACTCGAATTTGCCGATCTACTGCGCTTCATCCGCGATGCGGCGATCGGCAATATCGTCTGGCTGACGGCCGACGTGCACTATACGGCGGCTCATTATTATGATCCCGGAAAGGCCAGGTTTCAGGATTTCCTGCCCTTCTGGGAGTTCGTTTCCGGCCCGCTTCATTCGGGCACTTATGGACCGCAGGAGCTGGACGGCACGTTCGGCCCCGAGGTGCGCTTCATCAAGGCGGCACCGGGAGGGATCGAATCCAATCTGCCGCCAAGTGCCGGAATGCAGTTCTTCGGCCTGGTCGATATCGATGGCGCAACGGAGCAGATGACCGTGCGCCTGATGGATCGCGATGACAACGAGTTGTGGCGAACCGTCATCGACCCGCAACGTACGAGTTAACCCTGTCTATGGCCGCTCTCGCCTCTCCCCCCTTTCGCAATCGCAAAAAACACTGTATGAGCGCGCCAAACGTAATAGGCGCCTCCTCCCGACGTAGCGCCCCAGCCTCAGAGATTTGATATAATGGCACTTCGCAACATCGCGATCATCGCGCACGTTGACCATGGCAAAACGACCCTGGTGGACGAGCTCCTGAAACAGTCCGGCTCGTTCCGCGAGAACCAGCGCGTTGCAGAGCGCGTCATGGACAGCAACGATCTGGAAAAAGAGCGCGGCATCACGATTCTTGCCAAGGCGACTTCGGTCGAGTGGAAGGGCGTTCGCATCAACATCGTCGACACCCCCGGCCACGCCGACTTCGGCGGCGAAGTCGAGCGTATCCTGTCAATGGTGGACGGCGCGATCGTTCTGGTCGACTCGTCGGAAGGCCCGATGCCGCAGACGAAGTTCGTCGTCTCCAAGGCGCTGAAGGTCGGCCTTCGCCCGATCGTCGCGATCAACAAGATCGACCGCCCGGATGGCCGCCACGAAGAAGTCATCAACGAAGTCTTCGATCTTTTTGCCAACCTCGACGCTACCGACGAGCAGCTCGACTTCCCGATCCTCTACGGTTCGGGCCGCGATGGCTGGATGAACGTCAATCCTGAAGGCCCGAAGGACCAGGGTCTTGCACCGCTGCTCGACCTCGTGCTCAAGCATGTTCCGGAGCCGACGGTCCACGAAGGCCCGTTCACGATGATCGGCACGATCCTTGAAGCCAACCCCTTCCTCGGCCGTATCATTACCGGCCGCATCAATTCCGGTTCGATCAAGCCGAACCAGGCCGTCAAGGTTCTGAGCCAGGACGGCAAACTGATCGAAAATGGCCGTATCTCGAAGATCCTCGCGTTCCGCGGTATCGAGCGCACGTCGATCGAAGAGGCTCACGCAGGTGACATCGTCGCGATCGCCGGCCTTTCCAAGGGTACGGTTGCCGACACGTTCTGCGATCCAGCTGTCACCGAGGCACTGACCGCGCAGCCGATCGATCCGCCGACAGTCACCATGTCCTTCATCGTCAACGATAGCCCGCTGGCAGGTACCGAAGGCGACAAGGTCACCTCGCGCGTCATTCGCGACCGTCTCTACAAGGAAGCAGAAGGCAACGTCGCGCTGAAGATCGAAGAAGCCGAAGGCAAGGATTCATTCTTCGTGTCTGGCCGTGGCGAATTGCAGCTTGCCGTTCTGATCGAAACCATGCGCCGTGAAGGCTTCGAGCTGGCCGTGTCGCGTCCGCGCGTCGTCATGCACCGCGACGAGAACGATCAGCTGATGGAGCCGATCGAAGAAGTCGTCATCGACGTCGATGAAGAGCATTCCGGCGTCGTCGTTCAGAAAATGTCCGAGCGCAAGGCCGAAATGACCGAGCTGCGTCCTTCGGGCGGCAATCGCGTTCGCCTGGTGTTCAATGCGCCGACCCGCGGCCTGATCGGCTACCAGTCGGAACTCTTGACCGACACGCGCGGCACGGCTGTGATGAACCGCCTGTTCAAGGATTATCAGCCTTACAAGGGTGAAATCGGCGGCCGTACCAACGGCGTTCTGCTGGCAAACGCAGCCGGCGAAGCCGTCGCCTACGCCATGTTCAACCTGGAAGACCGCGGCCCGATGATGATCGAGCCGGGCGAAAAGGTCTATATGGGCATGATCATTGGCATCCACAGCCGCGATAACGACCTTGAAGTCAACGTTCTCAAGGGCAAGCAGCTGACCAACATCCGCGCTGCCGGCAAGGACGAAGCCGTCAAGCTGACGCCGCCGATCCGCATGACGCTCGACCGCGCTCTCTCCTGGATCCAGGACGACGAGCTGATGGAAGTAACGCCGAAGTCGATCCGTCTGCGCAAGATGTATCTCGACGCGAACGACCGCAAGCGTTTCGCCAAGGCGAAGTCGGCCTGATAGCCGCTGCCATTCCTGGATAGTTGAAACCCCGGCCCTCCAGGCCGGGGTTTTTATTTGTGCGCCGTGTCGAATCCTTCTTGTCGCAATAGTTAAAAAAGCGTTAAATTTTGCCCATCGTCCACATGTTAAGTCTGTGGGCAATTGGCGAAGGCGCATGATCGCGCATGGTTAATTGTCCGCTGAAGGACCAGAGTAGCGTTATGAAGACGTTGTCGATCGATGTTCGGCGGGCCGAGCCGCAAGATGCCCGCGCCATATCGGAGGCGCATCGCCTTGCGTGGCAGCACACCTATGCCGGCATCATCCCCCATCGCGCACTGACGCAGATGATCGAACGGCGCGGCGAAGGCTGGTGGCGCAAGGCCACCCGTGGTCCGGCAACGCTTTTGGTTCTTGACGTCGCAGGAACGGTTGCGGGCTATGCCACGCTTGGTCTCAACCGTGCCCGCGCTCTGCCGCAGGAAGGCGAAATCTACGAACTCTATCTTCGCCCGGAATATCAGGGTATCGGCCTCGGCCGTATGCTCTTCGGCGAAGCCCGCCGGCTGCTGAAGTCGCTTGGCTGCAATGGTCTCGTCGTCTGGTGCCTTGAGGACAATGACAATGCCAGCCGCTTCTATCGCGGCCATGGCGGCGTCGATTTCTGCGAAGGCATGGAAAATTTCGACCACAAGCAGCTGAAGAAGATCGGCTTCATCTGGAACTGACGGCTGCCTTTTATGGCAGCCTTGCCGCTTGGCCGCGGATCGTCCCATCCACATCGATCAATTGCCAGACCGTGACATCCGCAATCGGAAAGCGCTTTCCCGATTTGCTGATCCTTATGCCCTCGTAGTCGTCGACATAACCGCGCTCGGCGACCTGCCGCAGGAAATTCTCGCGCGCCTGGCGTTCCGGCGCTTCAGCAGACAGCCTCGAGGGCAGTGCAGTGAGCTCGTCCCAGCTGTATTCAAAGCGCCGCTGAGCGCTCTTGTTTCCATAGACGAAGACGGGATCTGTGGCCGTGTCGTGTGCCAGGAGGCCAAACGGCGCGTCCTCGTAAAGCCAGCGAACGGCTTCTCTCTGCGTCAGCACCCGGGGCACGAGATCCTTGCCGACAATGCGGCGATAGCTGCCACACACGAGTTCGAAAAAGTCTTTCTGTTCGTAAAGATGCATGACCGTCTATCGCAATGGGGAATCTGAAAAGCAAAGCCAACTTGGATATTGCGACCTGTTTGTGGCGCCGTTTCCCATTATTGCGCCGATCCCCGAACTTTTGCTTCAAGGCCAAACTCTATTAGCCAAAACGACGGAAGATGAGCCTGACATGTTGCGTTGCGAAGAGATTCTGATTATCTGGCAGCCGGATACCATCCTATATTAGGGGACACTGATGCGCATCGACGCCATTTCCATCGGCAACAATCCACCGGAAGATATCAACGTCATCGTTGAAGTGCCGGTTGGCGGCCATCCCATCAAGTACGAAATGGACAAGGAAGCCGGCACGCTGGTCGTTGACCGTTTCCTCTACACGCCGATGACCTATCCCGGCAATTACGGCTTCGTGCCGCATACGCTTTCGGAAGACGGCGACCCGATCGACGTGCTGATCGCCAGCACCCGTCCGCTGGTTCCGGGCTGCGTCATCAATGTGCGCCCGATCGGCGTGCTGATGATGGAAGACAATTCCGGCAAGGACGAGAAGATCATCGCCGTTCCGTCGCCGAAGCTGACGCTGCGCTACGAGAAGGTCAAGGAATATACCGATCTTCCCGATATCACCGTCAAGCAGATCGAGCACTTCTTCGAGCATTACAAGGATCTGGAGCCCGGCAAGTGGGTAAAGATCTTTGGCTGGAAGGGCTCCAAGGAAGCCGGTGAACTGATCCTCGAAGCCGTCGAGCGCGCCAAGAAGGCGAAGTAAGCTCAGGCCCGACCGAAAGCTTTCAGCCTTTCGACCAGATCCTCCGTATCGCCCTCGATGCGGAGGATTTTTTTGCGCGACGTTTCGCCGGAGACAAGAGCTATCGCAGACTTCGGAACGCGAAGCGATTTTGCGAGAAGGGCGACGAGCGCCTTGTTCGCCTTGCCGTTTTCCGGCACGGCGCTGACGCGGGCTTTCAGGTGCGTGTCGCCTTCGGCATCTGTTTCCAGGCCGTCAATGGCGTCACGTCCGCCGTTCGGCGTCAAACGCACCGTCAGGCGGAGATAGCCGTCGAAGATCGTCCAGGCACAGCTCACGCCACCAGCGGGAAGATCGTGTTCCACATGAAGGAGCGCAGGAAGAAGATGATCAGCAGCAGGATGATCGGAGAGATGTCGATACCGCCCAGGTTCGGCAGCACGCGGCGGATCGGCCGCAGCACTGGTTCGGTGACGTTATAGAGGAACATCCCCACCGAATTGACGAACTGGTTGCTGGAATTGATGACGTTGAAGGCATAGAGCCACGAGAAAATGGCACTCCCAATCAGCACCCAGGTGTAAAGATTCAAAGCCAAATCAATGGTTTGAAAGAGGGCAATCATCGTCGTCTCCAGTTCGTTGTTGACAGACATGTAGCTATTGGCGACTAAACGGGCAAGTGCCGTGTCTTAACGCGCGGTGAATCATGTTTAATGGGCGCGTTTGAACTGTCCCGCGCGGCCCGGTTTCATTGGTTGCCCCCATGTCTTTCTCGTCCACCGGAGACCGTTTTGCGGCGTTCCGGCATTCTTCCTACACCCGGTTCTTCTTCGCGAAGTTCCTGCTGTCCTTCTCGCAGCAGATTCTCAGCGTTGCTGTGGGTTGGCAGATGTACGACCAGACGCGGAGCGCAATCTATCTCGGCCTGATCGGCCTTGTGCAGTTCCTACCGTCGCTGGTTCTGATGCTGGTGACCGGATCGGTCGCCGACCGCTACAACCGCCGCGCCGTTGCCTCGATCTGCTCGCTCGTCAGCGCGCTCTGCACGCTGGCCCTGCTGATCATGACGGTGACCGGCACGTTCTCGCCGATCCCTGTCTTCATCGTGCTGCTGATCTTCGGCATCGAGCGCGCCTTCGCTGCGCCTGCCATACAGTCGCTGGCGCCGAACCTCGTGCCGGAGAAGGATCTTTCGAACGCGATCGCCTGGAATTCGTCGTCCTGGCAGCTGGCGGCAATTACCGGTCCCGTACTCGGCGGACTGCTCTATGGCGTCAGTGCGACAACGGCCTACACAGTCTCGGTGGTGTTCGCGATACTGGGCGCCATCCTGCTCTTCATGATCCCGAAGCCTGCGCAGCGCAGTTCCGGCGAGGCAAAGAGCTGGGACATGATCCTCGGCGGCTTCCGTTTCATCAAGGCGGACAAGGTGGTGCTCGGGGCGATCTCGCTCGATCTCTTCGCGGTGCTGCTCGGCGGTGCCACGGCGCTGATGCCGATCTATGCCCGCGATATCCTGACGCTCGGCCCCTGGGGGCTCGGTCTGCTGCGTTCGGCGCCAGGCGTCGGCGCGATCGTGATGGCGCTGTTCCTTGCCGCCCGCCCGATGAAGCATCGCGCCGGCTTCTATATGTTCATGGGCGTCGGTCTGTTCGGCATCGCAACCATTGTATTCGGCGTCTCGACGCATACCTGGACCTCGATTGCCGCGCTGGCGATCATGGGCGCCGCCGACATGATTTCGGTCTATGTGCGCGAAAGCCTGATCGCGCTCTGGACGCCGGATGAGCTGCGCGGCCGCGTGAACGCCGTCAACATGGTCTTTGTCGGCGCGTCGAATGAACTCGGCGAATTCCGGGCGGGTACGATGGCGCATACGTTCGGCGCCGTGCCTGCGGTCGTGATCGGCGGTCTTGGGACGCTCGCGGTGTCGGTGATCTGGGCGATGAGCTTCCGCCAGCTGCGGCAGATCGATACGCTGGATGCGCCTATGCGCTCAGCGACGCCGGCATAGAGACAGGCGCGCTCTTTGCCGTCTTTCCCTCGAAGACGATATCGAGGAATTCGTTCAGCCAGGCTTTTAGCGGCGCGTCAAAGAGCATGCGCCCTTCCAGATGCTCGCGGCCCTGCTGCGCATTAGGCAGAATAAAGCGATGGGCGCCATGGACGACCCAGCGGTGCATCATCACCCGCGTCAGCTCGGCATGGAACTGCAGCGCCCAGGCATTCTTGTTGTAGCGGAAGGCCTGGTTCGGATAGGCGTCACCCTCAGCCAGAAGCTCGGCGCCGCGGGGAAGGTCGAAGCCCTCGCGATGGAAATGGTAGACCATCTTCGGCCAGTGCATCAGCAGCCGGCCCTTTTCGGTCGGGTGCAGCGGGTACCAGCCGATTTCCGTCGAGCCATCGGCATTCGCCTGCACCTTGCCGCCGAGATGGCGGACCAGCATCTGCGCGCCGAGGCAGATGCCGAGGAATGGCCGGTTCTCTTTGAGTGGGATGTCCAGCCAGTTGATTTCGGATTTCACGAAATCGTCGGGATCGTTGGCGCTCATGGGGCCGCCGAAGACGACAACGCCGGCGTGGTCGTCGAGTGTTCCAGGCAGTGTGTCGCCGAGAACCGGGCGGCGCATGTCGAGCCTGTAGCCCTTCTCGACGAGAAGCTGGCCGACCCGGCCGGGGCTCGACTGCTCCTGATGCAGAACGATCAGGATCGGGCGCTTGTCGCGATTGACCGGTCGCTCAATCTGCATCGTCTTGCACCACGACCGCATCCGTCACGCGCGCAGCCGCTTCCTGGCGCTTTTGGATACGCTCGCGCGAGGAGACGCCGAGCAGATCGGCGATGCGCCAGATGACGTGGTCTTCCATCTCGCTGCGCTCGCCGTCGGCATAGACGATGTCCCAGAGAATGCCGATCAGCTCCAGCCGCTGCTCGGTATTCAGGTGGCGCTTGAGATCCGACGTGAAGCGGTAGTAGTCGACGGCGCTGCTTTCGGCTTCGAGACCGGCGGCGATGACCGCATCCAGCTGTTTGCCGTCGAGGCCATACTGCTCCTTGAGAAGCTTGCGCAGCCGCTTCTTCTCGCTGTCCTTGATCTGGCCGTCCGCCTCCATGACCTGCATGCAGAGAGCGGCCACGGCGATGCGCGGGTCATCAGGGCTGAAACCCTTCCTGCCATCGTCTGCGGTGAGATTGTGGAAGAATGCCTGAAAGCGTTCGAACATGCGGTTGTCGTTCCATCTCAGAAAAGGCGGAGCCGCGTCTTGGGTTCCGGGGCCGCCTTGTTGTCGCGAACGCCTGGGTCGTCAGGCATTCCATAATATGGTTTGGGTTCAAGCTGTCTGACAGGGGTAACTGCTTCCGCTGGCTTTGGAGCCGGGGCGGACGCTGGTGCAGGCGCCGGGCGCACGGCTTCGGCGATGGTTGCGGCGCGTTCCAGTTCGATGATGCGGTGGTCGTTGGCAGGTGCTTCGGCACGCTGTTGGCGCACCGGCGGCAATGTCTTCAGGGCGGCATCGATCGACGTCACGGTGCCTTCCTCGACCGGGCCCTCAAGCTGCCCAAAGGGCGCCTTCCATTCGAAAGCATCGAGACGGCCGGTGACGGGCGAGACGGGCAGCCATTTGTCGGAGACAAAGCCGTCTGCGACCCAGGCCGGATCGCGCGGCGCCTTCAGCGCCTGGGCCAGCCAGTGACGGACACGGCCCTGATCGCCAGTCTCGGACTCTTCGATATCGGCAAGCAGCAAGAATGCTGCCTCACGCGACTGCATGCGGGCGGCGGCCTCCGCCTTGGCTCTCGCCTTGGCAAAATCCTGAGCGGCAAGGGCGGCCTGGGCGACGACGAGAAGCGACTCGACGTTGTTGGGGCGAAGAGCCTCCAGCTTTTCGGCGCGCTTCAATCTGTCGGTGACGGAATCGCCGCTGCGTGCTTGCACATAGATGCGGCCGACATCCGGATGTGGTCTGGCCTTCCACGCCTGTTCGAGAATGGCGGCAGCCTTGCGCAGCTTGTCTTCGCGAAACAGCGCCTTTGCTGCGATGGTTGCGGCAGGCTCGAAATCGGGGATCAGCTTCAGCGCCTGGAGGGCGTCGTCGCGGGCACCTGCAGGGTCTTTTTCCAGCTTGTCGTCGGCGCGTGCCGTCAGCAGCACGCCACGCAGACGCTCGCCGTCCTGCTTGTCGACGACGCGGGCTGCCTTCTGCTGATCGAGCAGGCGGATAGCGTCGTCCCAGCGTTCAGCCTGGCTGCGATATTCTAGGGTCGCCTGTGCGGCCCAGGGAAGATAGGGCGCATTATCGGCAGCCTTCTCGGCATATTGGCGGGCCGCCTCGTTGGCGCCGAGGCGCTTGGCTTCGAGATACAGCCCCCGCAGACCGAGTTCGCGGGTCTCCGGATCGTTGGCCATGGCCTCGAACTTGGCGCGTGCCTCATCGTGGCGGCCTTCGATCAGCGCGGCCTGCGCTTCCAGAAGGTTGATCAGCGGTTCCTGGTCGGCGCGGATCAGGCCGCGCGAGCGTGCGGCCATCTTACGGGCGAGAAGCGCGTTGCCGGCGCCGGCGGCGATCAGGCCGGTCGAGAGCGCCTGATAACCGCGATCGCGCTTGCGGGCGCGGAAATAACGGGTGACGGAATGCGGCGAGGTCCAGATCATCCGGACCAGCCACCAGGCGATCATGACGAGGGCGATCAAGGCGATCAGGCCGCTGGCGGCGACGATCAGCTTGGTCTGATAGAGCTGGCCTTCCCAGATGAGCGACAGGTCGCCAGGCCGGTCGGCGAGCCAGGAGAAACCGTAGCCGAGAACGAGAACCACGAGCGCAAAAATGACGAGCTTGACCATCGGTTCAGCCCTCCTTGCCGGTGCCGGAGACGGCTTTGGACAGCGCTCCGCTGACAAGATCCTCGACCCGGATACGGGCCTCAAGAGATTGCTTGAAGGCTGCCGACGCCTGCTTGGCTGCCGGCGGCAGATCGTTCCATTCGTTGGCGGCGCCCGGAAGGTCGCCGTTTCGAACCTTGTTTTCCATGCGGGCAGCGATCGCCTCTACGTTTTCACCCTCGATGTTGCCGACCGGACGGACGCTGACCAGCGACTTGGCGCTGTTCATCAACCGGTCCGACCAGCTCTGATCAGGGCTCGGCTGGTTCGCGGATTCGACGGCGGCGCTTGCCACATCGGAAACCTGATTGATCAGTTCGGCACGCGAGGGCACGCCGGTTTGGGCAAAGCTTCTGAGATCCTTGGTCGCCGGATCGTCAGGTGAAACGCCTGCGAATGTATCGAGTTCGGCCGTAAACGGGCCACCGCGGTCGATCGCTGCCTTCAGCGCAGCGGCGGCGATCGCCTTGGCGACGGCAACGTCTTGGCGTGGCTCGTTGAGCTTTTTCTCGGCTTCGTCGAGACGCTTGGTCAGATCGGCGCCGCTGGAGGCCTGCTGCTCGGATGTCTGCGTGATCGACGAGCGGAGTTGTTCCAGCTGTGCGGTGAGATCGGCGACCTTTTGGTTCAAGGCTTCGACGGCTGCCGGGTCGCCCGCCACGGTTTGCGACGGTGCTTTTGCCGCTGTTTCCAGCGCGGCAATCCGCTTGTCGAGGGCGTCGTCATCCGGGTTCGGCGCGGCCGCCAGATTGGCGATCGCCTGCTTCAGGCCATCAAGTTCGGCAGAAAATTCTGCGCTTTGATCGGACTGGGCCTGCTGCGGCGCAGAGCCGGGGAGATATCCGGCATATTGGATGGCACCGGCACCTACGAGCGCCACAAGACCACCGAAAATGCCTGCGGCGATGAGACCCGAGGTCGAGCCGCCGCGCTGCTGCGGCGGCGGTGCGGTAAAGACCCGTTCCTCGGCGCGGTAGGGCGCTTCATCGGGCCGTGTTTCTACGCCCGCGGCCTCTTCCGTGACGGGGATTTCCGCCTTTGCATTCAGGTCTTCGGAGGCTTGCTCCTTTGCCGCCTGAAGCGAGGCGTTCAGATCGCTGGTTGCCTGGTCGTCAGGGCTCTCAGCCGCCTGCGCAGGCATCTCTGCTGCATCCTCCTGCTTGGCAAATTCCTGCGCCTCCAGATCGATGGTGACCGGCTGTTCGGTTCTCTTCGAATGGCGTGGCGGGTTTCCCGAAACCATGAGGTCCTCTTTTTTCCTGCATTGCAACGAAACTAGTCAGTGATGCCAGTTAAGGAAAGAGGTTAGATCAAATTTGGGCGGAGCATGCCTTCAAAGGAGCGACAAAAGGCTTTGCTCATCCGGCATCGCGGCTGTCCGGATATTTTTCCTGAGGCCGCCGGGGACGGCAGTTGCCACGGCTTCGCTAAGGCAAAACAGCTTGGCAACTGTGAGCCAGACAGGTGTGGATTCGGCTGTGAAGAGCTCGAAGAACGCCAGCGCCGCCTCGCGGGAATAGAAGAGGGCGGCTTCCGCCGGCGCCCTAGCCAGCTGTTCGATCTGAGCGGGATCGATGGTGACCGGCTGCATGCGATAGCAGACGGCAACATCGATCTGTAATTCGAGTTCAGCCGCCCGTTTTTCGAATGTTTCGGCGCGCGGGGCGCCAGCCAGATAGGTGATGACACCGTTTGCCTGACCAGCAATCAGCTCCGCCAGATCACTGCCATCGCCGGTGCTTGCGGAGACCGAGGTGAAGCCTGCCGCGTCTGCCGCCTCGGCGCTCGCCGCGCCAACGCAGAATACCGGCCGGGTGAGGTGGCGTGCCAGTTCGCCGGATCTTGCGGTCAGGGACCGAACGGCCTCTGCGCTGGTAATCGCGATCGGGCCGTCATGCGCATCCAATGCCTCGATCGCAGCATCACTGTCGTGACGCGGTTCTGACAGAGGCAGAAGCGAGGGCTCATGGCCCATGGCCCGCAATCGCTGTGCCGTTCGTTCCCCCTGACACTGCGGGCGGGTGACGAGCACGCGCATGGAGACTAGTTCCAGTCGTCGAAGAACGTGGTTCCCGCACGGTCGCGAACGTCCTGCCCGGCTCGGGTTCCGAGCGCCGCGGCATCACGGCGGTTGCCGTCAATGGTGATCGCGTGCTGGTGGCGTCCGTCCGGGGTGATGATCAGGCCGGAGAACTTGATCTGATCGCCTTCGCAGATCGCATAGCCGCCGATCGGCGTGCGACAGGAGCCGTCAAGGGCGCCGAGAAAGGCGCGCTCGCAGGAAACCGCATCGAAGGTCGCCGGATCGTTGATAGCGGCGAGCAAATTGTCCATCCGCTCGTCGCCGATGCGGCTTTCGATGGCGATCGCGCCCTGCGCGGGGGCTGGCGGGAACGTATCGGGGTCGAGAATATCCGTCAGCACATCGACCTTGCCGAGGCGCTTCAGACCAGCGAGAGCAAGCAGCGTCGCGTCGACCTGACCTTCGGCCAGCTTGCGCAGGCGGGTATCGACGAGACCGCGGAAGGTGATGACATTGATATCCGGGCGCATGCGGCGGATCAGTGCCTGACGGCGCAGCGACGAGGAACCGACGGTCGCGCCGTGCGGCAGATCGATCAGCTTTGCAGCCGTGCGGCCGATCACCGCGTCGCGGATGTCCTCGCGCGGCATGAAGGCGGAGAGATAGAGCCCCTCCGGCAGCGTGGTTGCCATGTCCTTCGCCGAATGCACGGCGAAATCGAGCTCGCCGATCGCCAGCTTTTCTTCGAGTTCCTGGGTGAAAAGGCCCTTGCCGCCGATCTCGGAAAGAGAACGGTCGGTGATGCGGTCGCCGGTCGTGGTCAGCACCACGATCTCGAACATTTCCTCCGGCAGGCCATGCGCGGCCATCAGCCTGTCGCGGGCTTCGTGTGCCTGGGCAAGCGCCAGCGGGCTGCCCCGCGTACCGATCCGGAAAGGTTTTGTTTGCATCCGCTTTGATCCGTTGTTACCGGAAGTCTCGTATCCGGGTTTCCGCCCCATCGCAATCAACGATCAGGTTTCATGGCTCCCTTTCTACGCATCCTCGGCATCGAAACAAGCTGCGACGAGACCGCGGCTGCGGTGGTCGAACGCGATGCGGAAGGCCGCTCGAATGTGCTTTCCGACGTTGTGCTCAGTCAGCTTGACGAGCATAGCGCCTATGGTGGCGTGGTTCCCGAGATCGCGGCGCGCGCTCATGTCGAAGCGCTGGACACGCTGATCGAAGAGGCGCTGCAGCGCGCCAATGTGTCGCTGGCCGATGTCGATGCCATTGCTGCGACGTCGGGTCCGGGGCTTATCGGCGGGCTTCTGGTTGGGCTGATGACCGGCAAGGCAATCGCACGGGCGGCGGGAAAGCCGCTCTATGCCGTCAACCATCTCGAGGGGCATGCGCTGACGGCGCGGCTGACCGATGGGCTTTCCTTCCCCTATCTGATGCTGCTCGTTTCCGGCGGCCACACGCAGCTCATCCTCGTGCGCGGCATCGGCCAGTACGAGCGCTGGGGAACGACGATCGACGACGCGCTCGGCGAAGCCTTCGACAAGACGGCGAAGCTGCTGGGGCTGCCCTATCCTGGCGGTCCCGAAGTGGAGAAGGCGGCGAAATCGGGCAATCCCGATCGCTTTTCCTTTCCGCGCCCGCTGGTCGGCGAGGCCCGCCTCGACTTTTCCTTTTCCGGTCTGAAGACCGCCGTTCGCCAGGCGGCAACCGAGATTGCACCTGTCTCGACGCAGGATATTGCCGATATCTGCGCTTCCTTCCAGAAAGCGATTTCGCGCACGCTGAAGGACCGGATCGGGCGCGGGCTGCAGCGTTTCAAAACCGAGTTTCCACACATTGAGGGCCAGCCGGCGCTGGTGGTTGCGGGCGGTGTTGCGGCCAATCAGGAAGTTCGCGGCACGCTGCAAGCGCTCTGCGGCACGCATGGCTTCCGCTTCATCGCGCCGCCGCTCCGGCTTTGCACCGATAATGCCGTGATGATCGCCTGGGCCGGACTGGAGCGAATGGCGATCGGCGTGGCGCCTGATGATCTCGACGTTCAGCCGCGGTCGCGCTGGCCGCTCGATTCCAATGCCGAGGCATTGGTCAATTACGGAAAACGCGGAGCCAAGGCATGAGCGAGCGGATTGCAGTCATCGGTGCCGGTGCGTTCGGAACCGCGCTTGCCGCGGTCATCGCGCTCACTGGCCGTAGCGCCGTGACGCTTGTCGGCCGGGATCCGGCACTGATGGCCGATCTGGCGGCCGAGCGGCTGCACGATGCGGCACTGCCGGGAATTGCGCTGCCCGAAGCGCTGGAATTTTCCGCAGAAGCGGACGCCATCCGCGACGCGTCGATCGTCCTCTTCGCTATGCCGTCGCAAGCGCAGGCCGATGCCGCGCGCCAGTATGGTCCTTATCTGGCTAAGGATGCTCTCGTCGTCACCTGTGCCAAAGGCATCGAACGCGCGACCGGCGCGTTGCTGACCGACATGCTGGAACGGGAGCTTCCGGCTCATCGTGTCGCCGTGCTCTCTGGTCCCGGTTTTGCGGCCGATATCGCCAAGGGCCTGCCGACGGCGATGGCGATCGCGGCCGCGGATATGGATGTTGCCGAGCGGCTGGCGCAGGCGATCTCAGGCCGCACCTTCCGACTTTATGCATCCGACGACCGCACAGGCGTGCAGCTCGGGGGCGCGCTGAAGAATGTTCTCGCCATTGCCTGCGGCATCGGCGAGGGCCGCGGTATCGGCGATTCCGCCCGCGCGGCGCTGATTGCCCGCGGGCTTGCGGAAATGTCGCGGCTGGTTGCCGCCAAGGGCGGACAGGCGGATACGGTTCGCGGGCTCTCGGGGCTCGGCGATCTGGTACTCACAGCCACCAGCCATCAATCGCGCAACCTGCGCTTCGGCATCGCCCTCGGCCGCGGCGAACAGGCCGATCCTGCACGCGGCCAGCTGGTCGAGGGCGCTTTTGCCGCTGCCGTTGCCTCGCGGCTGGCTGGCGAGCTTGGCGTTGACATGCCGATCACCGACGCTGTCTCGGCGATCATCGAGGGCAAGCTCAGGATTGCCGAGGCCATTGAAAAATTGATGACACGTCCGATCACCACCGAATAGGAGACTGACATGCTTTTCGCCCTTCTCTGCAAGGACAAGCCAGGCCATCTGAACGTGCGCATGGAAACGCGTCCTGTTCATGTCGAGTATCTCAACAAGCTGAATGCCGAAGGCAAGCTGGCGATTGCCGGTCCGTTCCTCGATGCCGATGGCAAACCGAACGGCAGCCTTGTGATCGTCAAGGCCGACAGCCTGGAAGCCGCCAAGGCGCTTGGCGAAGCAGACCCTTATGCCAAAGCCGATTTGTTCGAGAGCGTCGAGGTGAAGCCCTATAACTGGGTCTTCAACAATCCGGAGGCTTGAGATGGCGCACTGGCTTTACAAGTCCGAGCCGGCTGCCTGGTCCTGGGAGCAGCAGAAGGCTGCAGGCGAGAAGGGGACGGAGTGGACGGGTGTCCGCAACTACCTCGCCCGCAACAACATGCGGGCCATGCAGATCGGTGACAAGGGCTTCTTCTACCATTCCAATGATGGACTGGAGATTGTCGGGATCGTCGAAGTCTGCGCTCTCTCGCATCCGGATTCCTCGGCCAAGGGCGACCCCAAATGGGATTGCGTCGATATCCGCGCCGTCATGGATGTGCCGAAGCCGGTGACGCTGAAGGATGTGAAGGCGAGCGAGAAGCTGTCGAAGATGTCGCTGGTGACGTCCATGCGCCTGTCCGTGCAGCCGGTGACCGACGAAGAGTGGCTCGAAGTCTGCCGCATGGGCGGTATCGACAACCCGCCGCGCTGACCGCTCTTGAAGACCGATCCGGAACTCTTCATCCGCGCCAATACCAGCTTGATGGCGCCGCCGCATGTGCCGGAGATCCGGCTGCATCTGGCGAGCGAGGCTCATGAGCTATGGTTGAAGACGGAAGAGGAGCTTGCGGAGATCGGTCTGCCGCCGCCGTTCTGGGCGTTCGCCTGGGCCGGCGGGCAGGGGTTGGCGCGCTATATTCTCGACCATCCTGATACGGTCAGTGGCGCGCAGGTGCTTGATTTCGCGACCGGTTCTGGCCTCGTCGCGATCGCCGCGACGATGGCTGGAGCGGCTGGCGTTGCCGCCGCTGATATCGATCCCTGGGCTCGGACTGCCGTGCGGCTCAACGCGGCGGCAAACCAGGTTGCGATCGGCTTCGAAGGCTCAGACATTGTCGGCGCGGACGTTGGTGCGAATATCGTGCTCGCAGGCGACGTGTTTTACGATCGCGGATTTGCCGATGCGTTGCTGCCGTGGTTCGAGCGGCTGGCGAAAGATGGCAAGACGGTGCTGGTCGGCGATCCCGGCCGTGCCTACCTGCCGAAAGACCGGCTGGAATTCTGCGCCGTCTACGAAGTGCCGGTCACCCGGGCGCTCGAGGATAGCGAAGTCAAGAAGACGACGGTCTGGCGCTTCAGGGCCTGATCACGCAGACATTCGCCTCGTATTCGCAAGGGTCATCCTGGATCGCGACATCGATCACTTTGGCCTTCGGCCCGAGGGTGGCGGTTCTGGGTGCCGCATAGATCGCGTAGCCGCTGGCGCCGATATAGGTGCCGCCATCGACGTCATAGGCATAAGAACCAGCATAGGTGCCGTTATAGGCCGGACCGTTGTTCACCGGTGCGGCGGCGTTGCTGCCCTGAATGGTGTAGCCGTTGTAGACAGGCGAGAACTGTCGCAGTCTGACATAGCGCTGATGGCCGTCACGGCGGTCGCGATCGCCATGCCATTGATAGCCGCTGGTCCAATGGACCATACCGCGACCGTGATGCGGAAAGCGTTCGCCGGCGGCGGCAGGCAGCGCCATCAAGGCGCCGAGCATGAGCGGAATGGCTTTCGAAAAACGCGTGACCATCGGCTGTCTTCCTCGCAAAATGCGATCGTTAACAAATCGTTAACGGCAGCTTGCTTCAAAACTTCCCGTATGTCCACTTGAGCGATGAAAAATCAGGATAAAATCTGAGTACCGGAAGCCAGTTTTGCTTTGCAGCAACTTCCCGGTAACGCGAATCGATTAAATTAAAAGCGGACGGCGATTGTGCTTGTCGTCCGGGGCTTCGGTGATTAAACGTCGCCATTGATGCAACGCACACAGACAATTTTGTCATTCCTGTGGTTGCCTTGAAATGCTCCGTATTCCGGAAGCGCAGAGAAGACGCCGCGAGGTTCTGATGGCGAATGTGACAAATAACCGGCCCCTGTCGCCGCATTTGCAAATTTACAAACCAATCCCCACCATGATCATGTCGATCGTCCACCGCATTACCGGTGGCGCTCTCTATGTCGGCACGCTGCTGATCGCCTGGTGGCTGATCGCGGCTGCGACGGGACAGTCGAATTACGACTGGGCCAACTGGGTGCTCGGCAGCATCATCGGCAAGCTCGTGCTGCTCGGCTACACCTGGGCGCTGATCCACCACATGCTCGGCGGTTTCCGCCACTTCATGTGGGATCTCGGCCATGGTTTCGGGAAGGAATTCTCCACCAAGCTCGCCATCGCCAATCTGATCGGATCGCTCTGTCTGACCGTGCTGGTCTGGGTGATCGGCTTCGTCATTCGTTAAAGGTCGCTCTCATGGATATGCGTACCCCGCTCGGTAAGGTTCGCGGCCTCGGCTCCGCCAAGGAAGGCACCGATCATTTCTGGCGCCAGCGCCTCACCGCGGTCGCCAACGTGCCGCTGTTTCTGTTCTTCATCATCTTCATGCTGGTTCATGCCGGCCAGCCCTATGCAGACGTGGTTCACGCGCTGTCGAACCCGTTCGTTGCCGTCATCATGGGTCTGATGATCATCTCGGGCGTTATTCACATGAAGCTCGGCATGCAGGTCATCATCGAGGATTATGTTCACACCGAATGGCTGAAGATCGTCAGCCTGATGCTGAACACCTTCTTCTCGATCCTGATCGCCGGCCTCTGTCTTTTCGCCATTCTGAAAATTGCATTCGTAGGATAACCGCATCATGGCACCCTCTTCACCCGCTCAGAATGGGAAGGCCTACAAGTACGTCGATCACTCTTATGATGTGATCGTCGTCGGCGCCGGCGGCGCCGGTCTTCGCGCCACGCTCGGCATGGCCGAACAAGGTTTCCGCACCGCCTGCATCACCAAAGTATTCCCGACACGCTCGCACACGGTCGCGGCGCAGGGCGGCATCGCCGCCTCGCTGCAGAACATGACGCCTGATAGCTGGCAGTGGCACCTCTACGACACCGTCAAGGGCTCCGACTGGCTCGGCGACGTCGACGCCATGCAGTATCTGACCATGGAAGCGCCGAAGGCGGTCTATGAGCTCGAGCATTACGGCGTGCCGTTCTCGCGTAACGAGGAAGGCAATATCTACCAGCGCCCGTTCGGCGGCCACATGCAGAATTTCGGCGAGGGCCCGCCGGTACAGCGTACCTGCGCCGTTGCCGACCGTACCGGCCACGCCATCCTGCACACGCTCTATGGCCAGTCGCTGCGCAATAACGCCGAATTCTTCATCGAGTATTTCGCGCTCGACCTGATCATGTCCGAGGATGGCAGCCGTTGCACCGGCGTCGTTGCCTGGAACCTCGATGACGGCACGATCCATCGCTTCGCCGCCAAAATGGTGGTGCTGGCGACCGGCGGTTATGGCCGCGCCTATTTCTCGGCGACATCGGCTCATACCTGCACCGGCGACGGTGGCGGCATGGTGGCCCGCGCGGGCCTGCCGCTGCAGGACATGGAATTCGTCCAGTTCCACCCGACCGGCATCTACGGCTCCGGCTGTCTGATCACCGAAGGCGCACGCGGCGAAGGCGGTTACCTCGTGAATTCCGAGGGCGAACGCTTCATGGAACGCTACGCCCCTTCGGCGAAGGACCTCGCCTCGCGTGACGTCGTCTCGCGCTGCATGACGCTGGAAATTCGCGAAGGCCGCGGCGTCGGCAAGGCCAAGGACCATATCTTCCTGCATCTCGACCATCTCGATCCGGCGGTTCTGCACGAGCGTCTGCCGGGGATTTCCGAGAGCGCCAAGATCTTTGCCGGTGTCGATGTGACGCGCGAGCCGATCCCGGTTCTGCCGACCGTCCACTACAATATGGGCGGCATTCCGACCAATTATTGGGGCGAAGTGCTGAATGCCGACTCGAGCAATCCGGAACGCGTCATCCCCGGCCTGATGGCCGTCGGTGAAGCCGGCTGCGCCTCGGTGCACGGCGCCAACCGTCTCGGTTCCAACTCGCTGATCGACCTCGTGGTCTTCGGCCGTGCCGCGGCGATCCGCGCAGGCGAGGTCATCGACCGCGCATCCCCGGTTCCGCATCTGAACGTTGCTGCCTGCGACAAGATCATGGACCGCTTCGACACGCTGCGGAACGCCAGCGGCGGCACGCCGACGGCCGTTCTGCGCGAGAAGATGCAGCGCGCCATGCAGGAAGACGCCGCCGTGTTCCGTACGCAGGAATCGCTGGAATCCGGCTGCCGCCGCATCTCGGCGATCTGGGGCGAGATGAAGGACATCAAGGTCACCGACCGCTCGATGATCTGGAACTCCGACCTCGTCGAAACGCTGGAGCTGCAGAACCTGATGGCCAACGCCATCACGACGATCTACGGCGCCGAAGCCCGCAAAGAGAGCCGCGGCTCGCATGCGCGCGAAGACTACACGGAAGGCGCATTCGCTGGTCGCGACGATGTCAACTGGCGCAAGCACACGCTTGCCTGGGTCAATGACGCAGGCGACGTCAAGCTCGACTACCGCCCGGTTCACACCGAGCTGATCGCAGAGGGCATCGATCCCAAGAAGATCGCGCCCAAGGCTCGTGTGTACTAAGAGGAACCGGACATGGTAGAACTCGCTCTCCCCAAGAACTCCCAGATGCGCGAAGGCAAGGTGTGGCCGAAGCCTGCCGGTGCCAAGAATACCCGCGAATTCCGCGTTTACCGCTGGAGCCCGGATGATGGCCAGACGCCGTCGATCGATACGTTCTATATCGATATCGACGATTGCGGCCCGATGGTTCTCGACGGTCTGCTCTATATCAAGAACAAGATCGACCCGACGCTGACGCTGCGCCGCTCCTGCCGCGAAGGCATCTGCGGTTCCTGCGCCATGAATATCGACGGCACGAATACGCTGGCCTGCACCAAGGGTCTCGACGATATCAAGGGCACGGTGAAGATCTATCCGCTGCCGCATATGCCTGTCGTCAAGGATCTGGTCCCTGATCTCTCCAACTTCTATGCCCAGCATCGCTCGATCGAGCCCTGGCTGAAGACGGTGTCGCCGACGCCTGCCAAGGAATGGAAGCAGAGCCACGAGGACCGCCAGAAGCTCGATGGCCTCTACGAATGCATTCTCTGCGCCTGCTGCTCGACCTCCTGTCCGAGCTACTGGTGGAACGGCGACCGCTATCTCGGTCCGGCTGTTCTGCTGCAGGCCTATCGCTGGCTGATCGACTCCAGAGATGAAGCGACCGGAGAGCGTCTCGACAACCTCGAGGATCCCTTCCGCCTCTACCGCTGCCACACGATCATGAACTGCGCGCAGACTTGCCCGAAGGGTCTGAACCCCGCCAAGGCAATCGCCGAGATCAAGAAGATGATGGTCGAGCGCCGGGTCTGATCGGCATAGCTTTTCGAACGGCGCCTTCGGGCGCCGTTTCACTCTCCGGGCAAGGCTGGAAAGTGCTTGAGAATTTGCGCTGATCACCGTGCTGACAAATTCTCCCTTCAGAAGTGCGGCCGCACGGCTTGAATTGCCTTCGTTCCGGCACAGATGCTGTCACGGGCAATTTACGGGTGTGCTCACTTGATTAACCAAAGTGAAATACGTTAATTCGAAAATTAGTCTGATGACTACTTTTGATGCGGCAAGGCGGATATTCGGGAGCCTCAAGATGCAGTTGCGATATGCGATGACGGGTGTGGCGGTTGTTCTGTCACTCGCTGGCTGCCAGCGTACGGCCTATGACAATGCGAGCTACAGCAGCCAGCCGGCACCGCTGACCGCGCAGCCTGTACCGTCGGTGCAGGGCGGGCAGCTGCCTCCTCCGGGCGGCGCTTCGCAGTTCCCCGCGGCGCCGACCGCGGCCCCGGCAGCTCCGGCAGCACCGGGCGCCATGGCTGCAAACGCTCTCGATGTCACCAAGGAATCGATGGTCGGCAGCTGGCGCGTTAACGGCGGCTGCGACATGTTCCTGACGCTGACCAATCTCGGCAGCGGTTCGCGTGGCGGCACGCGCGGTTGCACGGGCGAGCTGACGGCGATGGGCTCCTGGGAAGTTTCCGGCAAGCAGGTTCTGCTCAAGGACCGCAGCGGCAACCAGATCGGCAGCGTCTACAAGACGGCTGACAATAGCTTCTCCGGCCAGACCAATGGCGGCCAGCCGATCACTCTCAGCCGGTAATCGCGCCGGCGGCGCGTCCGCCGGTCACGCATAGGCGGACCAGCCCTCATGCAGCCAATGCCAGACTACGCCCTGAGCGTCAGCGAACAGTTGAAGTCGCTGACGGCCTCGGGTTCTCTTCAGATCGATTCCGCGCAGATGGATGTTGCCAAGAGCCTCGACCGGGTTCTGTCGCAGCTGAAGCAACGCCGTCCTGCCGCCAAATCGAGCGCTCTCGGCTGGCTGTTCGCTTCCAAGAAGAAATCCGAGCCCGGGATCAAGGGCCTTTACATCCATGGCAGCGTCGGCCGCGGCAAGACGATGCTGATGGACATGTTCTTCGGCATGGCGCCCTGCAAGAAGAAGCGGCGGGCGCATTTTCACGAATTCATGGCCGATGTGCACAATCGCATCGCCGCTCATCGCCAGAAGCTCAAGGACGGCGAGACCAAGCAGGCCGATCCGATTCCGCCGGTGGCGGCTTCGCTCTATGAGGAAGCTGAACTCCTCTGCTTCGACGAGTTCACCGTCACCGATATCGCCGATGCGATGATCCTGTCGCGGCTGTTTTCGGAGCTGTTCGCCAAGGGCTGCGTGCTGATCGCAACCTCGAATGTCGAGCCTGACAATCTCTACAGGGATGGCCTCAATCGAGGGCTTTTCCTGCCGTTCGTCGAGCTTCTGAAGAAGAATGTCGATGTCGTCACGCTCGACTCGCCGACCGACTACCGGATGGAAAAGCTGAACAGCCAGCCGGTCTACCTGACGCCGATCGACGCGCGCACCGATATGGCCATGGATGCGTCGTGGACGCAGATGCTGCATGGACGCAAGGCACAGCCGGTGGATATCCCGATGAAGGGGCGCTCGATCCATGTGCCGCTCGCCGTCGACCGGATTGCGCGCTTCAGCTTTGCCGATCTCTGCGACAAGCCGCTCGGCGCTGCGGACTTTCTGGCGATCGCAGGCCGGTTCGATACCGTTTTCGTCGATCGCATTCCGCTTCTGACGGCGGACAAGCGAAATCAGGCCAAACGCTTCATCATTCTCGTCGATACCCTATATGACCATGGCGTGCGTCTGCATGCCTCGGCGGCGGCCATGCCGGAACAGTTGCTCGCCGAGCGGCGCGGCACCGAGGGCTTCGAGTTCGATCGTACCGCGTCGCGTCTCTTTGAGATGCGCAGCGCCGAATATCTTGCGCTGCATCATCAAAAGACCGCCGCCGAGTAACAATTTGGTGACAAATTGATTTACGTTTACGTAAGAATTTTGACATCTAAACGATTGAAAATGCTACACCAAAAATAACACATTGCCATTTTTGGGCTTTGGGTCTATGCGATTGCGGCATTGGACGACGCCGCGGCGCGCCGCCCGACCGATTATATTCGCAAAGGAAAAGCGAAATGGCGCGTAATAAGATCGCACTCATTGGTTCTGGCATGATTGGTGGCACGCTGGCGCATCTCGCCGGCCTCAAGGAACTCGGCGATATCGTTCTGTTCGACATTGCCGACGGTATCCCGCAGGGCAAGGGCCTCGATATTTCCCAGTCGTCCCCGGTCGAAGGCTTCGACGTCAACCTGACCGGTGCCAGCGATTACTCCGCGATCGAAGGTGCTGATGTCTGCATCGTCACCGCAGGCGTTGCCCGCAAGCCGGGCATGAGCCGCGACGATCTTCTTGGCATCAACCTGAAGGTCATGGAGCAGGTCGGCGCCGGCATCAAGAAATATGCCCCGAACGCTTTCGTCATCTGCATCACCAACCCGCTCGACGCGATGGTCTGGGCGCTGCAGAAGTTCTCCGGCCTCCCGGCCAACAAGGTCGTCGGCATGGCCGGCGTTCTGGACTCTTCGCGTTTCCGCCTCTTCCTCTCCAAGGAATTCAACGTTTCCGTTCAGGACGTCACCGCCTTCGTTCTCGGCGGTCACGGCGACACCATGGTGCCGCTCGCCCGTTACTCGACCGTCGGCGGCATTCCGCTGACCGACCGCGTCACCATGGGTTGGGTCACCAAGGAACGCCTCGAAGAAATCATCCAGCGCACCCGTGATGGCGGCGCAGAAATCGTCGGCCTGCTCAAGACCGGTTCGGCCTATTATGCTCCGGCTGCTTCGGCGATCGAAATGGCTGAATCCTACCTCAAGGACAAGAAGCGCGTTCTGCCTTGCGCAGCGCAGCTGACCGGCCAGTACGGCGTCAAGGACATGTATGTCGGCGTTCCCACGGTCATCGGTGCCGGTGGCGTCGAGCGCGTCATCGAGATCGACCTCAACAAGGCCGAAAAGGAAGCCTTCGACAAGTCGGTCGCCGCTGTCGCCGGTCTTTGCGAAGCCTGCATCAACATTGCGCCTGCGCTGAAGTAGTTCCCGCGCGCCCCCACGCAATTCAAACAGGAATAGATCCATGAATATTCATGAATACCAGGCCAAGGCTCTCTTGAAGGGCTATGGCGCGCCGGTCGCAAGCGGCGTGCCGATCCTCAAGGCCGAGGAAGCCGAGGCTGCTGCAAAGTCGCTTCCGGGCCCGCTCTACGTCGTCAAGAGCCAGATCCATGCTGGCGGCCGCGGCAAGGGCAAGTTCAAGGAACTCGGCCCCGACGCCAAGGGCGGTGTCCGCCTTGCCAAGTCGATCGAAGAGGTCGTTGCTCACGCCAAGGAAATGCTCGGCAACACGCTGGTAACGGCGCAGACGGGCGAAGCCGGCAAGCAGGTCAACCGTCTCTACATCGAAGACGGCGCCGACATTGCCCGCGAACTCTACTGCTCGCTGCTCGTTGATCGCTCCGTCGGTCAGGTTGCCTTCGTCGTTTCGACCGAAGGCGGCATGGACATCGAAGCCGTTGCTCACGACACGCCTGAGAAGATCCACACGATCGCCATCAACCCGGAAGCCGGTGTGACGGCTGCCGATGTCGCTGCCATTGCCAAGGCTCTGGAGCTCGACGGCGCTGCGGCCGAAGATGCCAAGTCGCTGTTCCCGGCGCTCTACAAGGCGTTCAACGAAAAGGACATGGCGCTCCTCGAGGTCAACCCGCTGATCGTCATGAAGGACGGTCATCTGCGCGTTCTCGACGCCAAGATGTCTTTCGACGGCAACGCGCTGTTCCGCCATGACGACGTCAAGGCGCTGCGCGACGAGACCGAAGAAGACGCCAAGGAAATCGAAGCCTCCAAGTGGGACCTCGCCTACGTTGCCCTCGACGGCAATATCGGCTGCATGGTCAATGGTGCCGGTCTCGCCATGGCGACGATGGACATCATCAAGCTGTACGGCAAAGAGCCGGCAAACTTCTGCGACGTCGGCGGTGGCGCCGGCAAGGAGAAGGTCGCGGCTGCGTTCAAGATCATCACTGCCGACCCCAAGGTCGAAGGCATCCTCGTCAACATCTTCGGTGGCATCATGAAGTGCGATGTCATCGCTGAAGGCGTCGTCGCTGCCGTGCAGGAAGTCGGTCTGAAGGTTCCGCTCGTCGTTCGCCTCGAAGGCACCAATGTCGAGCTCGGCAAGAAGATCCTCAACGAATCCGGTCTCGCGATCACGGCTGCTGACGATCTTGACGATGCGGCCAAGAAGATCGTCGCGGCGATCAACGCCTAATTTGAGGACCTATACATGTCTATTCTCGTCAACAAGAATACCAAGGTTCTCGTTCAGGGCCTGACCGGCAAGACCGGCACCTTCCACACCGAACAGGCGCTTGCCTACTACGGCACGCAGATGGTCGGCGGCATTCACCCGAAGAAGGGTGGCGAAACCTGGACCGGCTCCAAGGGCGAAAGCCTGCCGATCTTCGCATCGGTTGCCGAAGCCAAGGAACGCACCGGCGCTGACGCATCGGTCATCTACGTTCCGCCGGCAGGCGCAGCAGACGCGATCATCGAGGCAATCGACGCCGAGATCCCGTTCATCACCTGCATCACCGAAGGCATCCCGGTCATGGACATGGTCCGTGTCAAGGCTCGCCTCGACAAATCCAAATCGCGCCTGCTCGGCCCGAACTGCCCAGGCATCCTGACGCCGGAAGAATGCAAGATCGGCATCATGCCGGGCTCGATCTTCCGCAAGGGTTCGGTCGGTATCGTTTCCCGTTCGGGCACGCTCACCTATGAAGCCGTCTTCCAGACGTCGAACGAAGGCCTCGGCCAGACGACGGCTGTCGGCATCGGCGGCGACCCGGTCAAGGGCACCGAGTTCATCGACGTGCTCGAGATGTTCCTGGCCGATCCGGCGACGACCTCGATCATCATGATCGGCGAAATCGGCGGCGCTGCTGAAGAAGATGCAGCGCAGTTCCTGATCGACGAAGCCAAGAAGGGCCGCAAAAAGCCGATGGCAGGCTTCATCGCCGGCCGTACCGCTCCGAAGGGCCGCACCATGGGCCACGCCGGTGCAGTCGTTTCCGGCGGCAAGGGCGATGCGGAATCGAAGATCGCTGCCATGGAAGCAGCCGGCATCAAGGTGTCGCCGTCCCCGGCCCGCCTCGGCAAGACGCTGGTTGAAGTCCTCAAGGGCTGAACCGACATATAGACCCGGGCGGCGGATCGCATCTGCCGTCGCCGCCCGGCTGACTTTCGAATGCAGATGTGCCGCGGACAGGCGGTAAATTGGAATGCGGCAGCCGGCGAGATGGCCGGCAAATTCATCTTAGTCAGGAGGCGGGCAGAAGCGCCCGCGTAACACCATGGCACGGCAAGAAGCCAACGAGCAGTTTCAGATCACTTCGTTTCTGGATGGCGCCAACGCTGCCTATATCGAGCAGCTCTACGCCCGTTATGAAGAAGATCCGTCGTCGGTCGACGAACAGTGGCAGGCCTTTTTCAAGGCGCTGGACGATGATCCGAGCGACGTGAAGAAGGCAGCCAAGGGTGCATCCTGGCGCAAGAAGCACTGGCCGATCCCGGCCGGCGGCGATCTCGTCTCGGCGCTCGACGGCGACTGGGGCATTGTCGAGAAGGTCATCGAGACCAAGGTCAAGGCGAAGGCCGAAGCATCCGGCAAGCCGAGCGACGGCGCCGACATCATCCAGGCGACGCGCGACTCCGTGCGCGCCATCATGATGATCCGTGCCTACCGCATGCGCGGACATCTGCACGCCAAGCTCGACCCGCTCGGCATCGCCGCGCCGGTCGAGGATTATCACGAGCTTTCGCCTGAGAATTACGGCTTTACCGCCGCCGATTACGATCGCAAGATCTTCATCGACAACGTTCTCGGCCTCGAATACGCGACTTTGCGTGAGATGATCGAGATCCTCGAGCGCACCTATTGCTCGACGCTCGGCGTCGAATTCATGCATATCTCGAACCCGGAAGAGAAGTCCTGGATCCAGGAACGCATCGAAGGTCCGGACAAGGGTGTGGCTTTCACGCCCGAGGGTAAGAAGGCGATCCTGCAGAAGGTCATCGAAGCCGAAGGCTACGAGCAGTTCCTCGACGTCAAGTTCAAGGGCACCAAGCGTTTCGGTCTCGACGGCGGTGAATCGCTGATCCCGGCGCTTGAGCAGATCCTGAAGCGCGGCGGCAACCTCGGCCTCAAGGAAGCCGTGTTCGGCATGGCCCATCGCGGCCGCCTGAACGTGCTCTCCCAGGTCATGGGTAAGCCGCACCGCGCCATCTTCCACGAATTCAAGGGCGGTTCTTACGCACCTGACGAAGTCGAAGGTTCGGGCGACGTGAAGTACCATCTCGGTGCTTCCTCCGACCGCGAATTCGACGGCAACAAGGTCCACGTTTCGCTGACGGCAAACCCGTCGCATCTCGAAATCGTCGATCCCGTCGTCATGGGCAAGGCCCGCGCCAAGCAGGATATGGGTGCCACCGTCTGGGACGGCGACACCATTCCGTTGACCGAACGCGCCAAGGTTCTGCCGCTGCTGATCCATGGTGACGCGGCCTTCGCCGGCCAGGGCGTCATTGCCGAAATCCTCGGCCTGTCCGGTCTGCGCGGTCACCGCGTTGCCGGTACGATGCATGTCATCATCAACAACCAGATCGGCTTCACCACCAATCCGGCCTTCTCGCGTTCGTCGCCCTATCCGTCCGACGTCGCCAAGATGATCGAAGCGCCGATCCTGCACGTCAACGGCGACGATCCGGAAGCGGTTGTCTACGCCGCCAAGATCGCCATGGAATTTCGCATGAAGTTCCACAAGCCTGTCGTCCTCGACATGTTCTGCTACCGCCGCTACGGCCACAACGAAGGCGACGAGCCATCCTTCACGCAGCCGAAGATGTATAAGGTCATCCGCGGCCACAAGACCGTGCTGCAGATCTATGCCGAGCGTCTCGTTGGCGAAGGCCTTCTCACCGAAGGCGAAGTCGAGAAGATGAAGGCCGACTGGCGCGCCCATCTCGAGCAGGAGTTCGAGGCTGGCCAGAGCTACAAGCCGAACAAGGCCGACTGGCTGGACGGTGAGTGGTCGGGCCTGCGCACGGCTGACAATGCCGACGAGCAGCGCCGCGGCAAGACCGCCGTTCCGATGAAGCAGCTGAAGGAAATCGGCCGCAAGCTGGCTGAAATTCCTGAGGGCTTCCATGCGCACCGGACGATCCAGCGCTTCATGGAAAACCGCGCCAACATGGTTCAGTCGGGTGAAAACATCGACTGGGCGATGGCCGAAGCGCTGGCTTTCGGTTCGCTGGTGACGGAAGGCCACAAGATCCGCCTGTCGGGTCAGGACTGCGAACGCGGCACCTTCTCGCAGCGTCACTCTGTCCTCTACGATCAGGAAACGGAAGAGCGCTACATTCCGCTTGCTAACCTGTCGCCGACCCAGGCCCGCTACGAAGTCATCAACTCGATGCTTTCGGAAGAAGCGGTCCTCGGCTTCGAATACGGTTACTCGCTGGCCCGTCCGAACGCGCTGACCCTCTGGGAAGCCCAGTTCGGCGACTTCGCCAACGGTGCACAGGTCGTCTTCGACCAGTTCATCTCGTCGGGCGAACGCAAGTGGCTGCGCATGTCCGGTCTCGTCTGCCTTCTGCCGCACGGCTATGAAGGCCAGGGTCCGGAGCACTCCTCGGCTCGCCTGGAGCGCTTCCTTCAGCTCTGCGCCGAAGACAACATGCAGGTCGCCAACGTCACGACGCCGTCGAACTACTTCCACATCCTTCGCCGTCAGCTGAAGCGCGACTTCCGCAAGCCGCTGGTGCTGATGACGCCGAAGTCGCTGCTGCGCCACAAGCGCGCGGTCTCGACGCTGGCCGAAATGGCGGGTGAGTCCTCCTTCCACCGTCTCCTGTGGGACGATGCCGAAGTCATCAAGGACGGCCCGATCAAGCTGCAGAAGGATGCCAAGATCCGCCGCGTCGTGCTCTGCACCGGCAAGGTCTATTACGACCTGCTCGAAGAGCGCGAAAAGCGCGGCATCGACGATGTCTACCTGCTGCGCGTCGAACAGCTCTATCCGTTCCCGGCCAAGGCGCTCATCAACGAGCTCAGCCGCTTCCGGAACGCCGAGATGGTCTGGTGCCAGGAAGAGCCGAAGAACATGGGTGCATGGTCGTTCATCGACCCGTATCTGGAATGGGTTCTCGCCCATATCGATGCGAAGTATCAGCGCGTCCGCTACACGGGCCGCCCGGCCGCCGCTTCGCCGGCAACGGGCCTGATGTCCAAGCACCTGTCGCAGCTCGCCGCATTCCTTGAGGATGCGTTGGGCGGCTGATCCAACGAACGAACAACGATCGAAACAAACTGATCAACGGAAACCAAAATCATGGCCACAGAAATCCGCGTTCCAACTCTCGGTGAATCCGTCAGCGAGGCGACAGTCGGCACCTGGTTCAAGAAGGTCGGCGATGCCATCAAGGCGGACGAGCCGATCCTCGAGCTTGAAACCGACAAGGTGACCATCGAAGTCCCGGCGCCTGCCTCCGGCACGCTGTCCGAAATCGTTGCCCAGGCCGGCGAGACGGTCGGCCTTGGCGCGCTGCTCGGCCAGATCGCCGCAGGTGCTGCTGCAGCAGCCCCGGCTGCTGCTCCCGCCGCCGCCGCACCGGCCAAGGTTGCCGAGCCGGTTGCTGCCGCAGCCCCGGCTGCCGCTGCTGCACCGTCCTCCATGCCGCCGGCACCGGCTGCTGCCAAGATGCTTGCTGAAAACAACATCGCTGCCGAGCAGGTCGATGGTTCCGGCAAGCGCGGCCAGGTTCTGAAGGGCGATGTCATCGCTGCCGTCGCCAAGGGCATTTCCGCTCCGGCTGCGGCTGCACCGGCCGCCGCTCCGGTGGCTGCACGTGCGCCGTCGACCGTTCAGGATGCCGGCCGCGAAGAGCGCGTGAAGATGACGCGTCTGCGCCAGACGATCGCCAAGCGCCTGAAGGATGCCCAGAACACGGCTGCCATGCTGACCACCTATAACGAGGTGGACATGAAGGCCGTCATGGACCTGCGCGCCAAGTACAAGGACGTCTTCGAAAAGAAGCATGGCGTGAAGCTCGGCTTCATGGGCTTCTTCACCAAGGCCGTGACCCACGCGCTGAAGGAACTCCCGGCTGTGAACGCGGAGATCGACGGCACCGACATCATCTACAAGAACTTCTGCCACGTCGGCATGGCTGTCGGCACGGACAAGGGTCTTGTCGTTCCGGTCATCCGTGACGCGGACCAGATGTCGATCGCCGAAATCGAAAAGGACCTCGGCCGTCTTGCCAAGGCTGCCCGCGACGGTTCGCTGTCGATGGCCGACATGCAGGGTGGCACGTTCACGATCACCAACGGTGGCGTCTACGGTTCGCTGATGTCCTCGCCGATCCTGAACGCTCCGCAGTCGGGTATCCTCGGCATGCACAAGATCCAGGACCGTCCTGTTGTCGTCGGCGGCCAGATCGTCATCCGTCCGATGATGTATCTCGCGCTCTCTTATGACCACCGTATCGTTGACGGCAAGGAAGCGGTGACCTTCCTCGTTCGCGTCAAGGAAAGCCTGGAAGATCCGGAACGTCTGGTTCTCGATCTCTAAGCGGAGCAAATCCGATGCGGAACCGGATCAGGCAGGCGGCATTCGCGCTCTTGGGCGCAGCCGCAGTGCATCTTCCGGTTCCGGCTTTCGCCGCAGCCTGGGATATCAGCAAGGCGAGCAGCAATTTCGACCTGGTTTCGCTGGATGACGCCGCACTTGCCGAACGCAAGATCACCGTCGTCAAGATGGGCGACGTGCAGCTGACCTCCGGACATATCATCGCCGCCGATCCGCTGGCGCAGCCGGACCGCCCGGCCTTCATCCGGACCGTCCCTCCCGGCAACTATCCTGTCACTCTCTATCAGGCCTTCGGCCGCGTCGCTGCGGCCAGCATGCGCTTCGGCGAAGGCAAGCCTGCGCGCTGGGAGATGGCGGCGATCCCCGGCCAGGATCCGGCGGCGCTGAAGGACGACGAGATCCTCGGCTATCCTGTCGATGCCGGTCTCGGTTCCTACATGGATGCCGATACGCTGAAGCTTCTTGAGGAGCGGGCGGAAACGGAACAGGCGGCAAAGCCGGACGAAGATGTCAATTACTACGACGTCATCGCCCCTGAATTGAATGCCAATGGCGGCCGCTTCGCGCTGCATTCGCCGGTATCAGGCAAGCCCGGCAATGTGGCGATCTTCTGGAGCGGTTGGGGCGATGGTTTTTATCCGGTCTTCTGGGGACTCGCTGAAGACGGTCATCCTCTGGTGATGTTGACCGACTTCTACGTGATCGAAAATTCCGATGGGCGGAAGGAGCCGGTGGCGCAATGAGCAAGAGATCGAGCCTTGCAGCACTCGTTGCGGCTTCTGTGCTGATGCTGCCCGGTTTTGCCGCGGCGGCAGACTGCCCGCTGTCGAACGCCGTCTATGCGGATCGTGACGGCACCTATCAGCTGAAATTCTCGCCGCTGAATTCCGATGCTGCGGCCGCCAGCAATCAGTTCAAGATGACGATGAAGGACAGCAAGGCGGTGCTTGATGGCTATGTCATGCCTTCCGAAGATCCGGCCCGGACGATCGGCATGGTGATGTTCAATTGCCCCGAAGGCGATGCGACGGGGGCTGATCTCGACGCCTGCACCATCTGGCAGGGTCCGGTCTATGGCGTCGACGACAAGGGCGCGATCGACAACCTTCCAGGCGAAAAATCGAATGCTGTTGCCAGCATCGTGCTGCCTGCGATCGGTCCGGCGCTGCGCGATTCATCGATCCTCGGCGAGGGCAAGCAGGCCGTCGCACCCTGGGATGTCTTTTCCTTCAAGGAGTGCGTGAAGTGAGCGATGCTCCCGTTCTTCTCGTCACCGGCGGAAGCCGCGGTATCGGCGCTGCGGTCTGCAGGCTCGCGGCGAGCCAGGGATGGCGCGTTGCCGTCAACTACGCTTCCAATGCGGCAGCTGCCGAAAGCGTTGTCAGCGAGATCAAAAGCAAGGGTGGCGATGCTATCGCCATCAAGGGCGACGTCGGAAGTGCGGTAGACATTACCGCTATGTTTCAGGCCGTCGACCGGCATTTCGGCCGTCTCGATGGCATGGTCAACAATGCCGGCATCGTCGACCAGCCGCAGCGTGTCGATGAGATGAGCGTCGAGCGCATCGAGCGCATGATGCGTATCAATATCACCGGTTCCATTCTTTGCGCTGCGGAAGCGGTGCGCCGGATGTCGACCCGCCATGGCGGCAAGGGTGGCTCGATCGTCAATATTTCGTCGATGGCCGCGATCATCGGCTCGCCGTCGCAATATGTCGACTACGCCGCGTCGAAAGCCGCGATCGATACGTTCACCATCGGTCTGGCGCGCGAAGTCGCGACCGAGGGCGTCCGGGTCAACGCCATCAGGCCCGGTATCATCGATACCGATATCCATGCATCCGGCGGTCTACCCGACCGCGCCCGGGACATGGCCTCTTCCATCCCGATGCAGCGTCCGGGAACGGCCGCGGAAGTCGCGGATGCTGTGCTTTATCTCCTGTCTTCGAATTCATCCTATGTGACCGGCGCCATCATGAATGTGAGCGGCGGGCGATAGGCTTCCATTTCCTGACCAACGAACGAATAAAAGGAAAAGAACAATGGCTTACGATGTGATCGTTATCGGAACCGGCCCTGGCGGTTATGTCGCGGCAATCAAGGCGGCTCAGCTCGGCCTGAAGGTTGCGGTCGTCGAAAAGCGCGCGACCTATGGCGGCACCTGCCTCAACGTCGGCTGCATCCCCTCCAAGGCGCTGTTGTACGCCTCCGAGATGTTCCATCAGGCCGCCCATGGCATGGATGCGCTCGGCATCGAGGTTGCGGCACCGAAGCTCAATCTTGAAAAGATGCTGGCGCACAAGGATGCGACGGTGAAGTCGAATGTCGATGGCGTCGCCTTCCTGTTCAAGAAGAACAAGATCGATGCCTTCCAGGGCACCGGCAAGATCGTCTCGGCAGGCAAGGTTTCCGTAACCGCCGAAGACGGCAAGGTGCAGGAACTCGAAGGGAAGAACATCGTCATCGCCACTGGTTCCGACGTTGCCGGCATTCCGGGCGTCAAGGTCGATATCGACGAGAAGATCATCGTCTCCTCGACGGGTGCGATCGCGCTTGAGAAGGTTCCGGAGACCATGATCGTCGTTGGCGGCGGTGTCATCGGCCTAGAGCTCGGCTCGGTCTGGTCGCGCCTCGGCGCCAAGGTCACCGTCATCGAATATCTCGACAAGATCCTCGGCGCGATGGACGGCGACGTTTCCAAGCAGTTCCAGCGCATGCTCGGCAAGCAGGGCATCGAGATCAATCTCAGCGCCAAGGTTACCGGCGTCGAGAAGGGTGGCAAGGGCGCGAAGGTTACCTTCGAGCCGGTCAAGGGCGGCGATGCGCAGACCGTTGAAGCCGACGTCGTGCTGATCTCGACCGGCCGCATTCCCTACACGGCTGGCCTCGGCCTCGAAGAAGCCGGCGTCAAGCTCGACAACCGCGGGCGCGTCGAAATCGACGGCCACTTCAAGACCAATGTCGAAGGCATCTACGCGATCGGCGACGTGGTTAAGGGTCCGATGCTGGCACACAAGGCTGAAGACGAAGGCGTCGCACTCGCCGAAATCCTCGCCGGCCAGCACGGCCATGTGAACTACGACGTCATCCCGAGCGTCGTCTACACCCAGCCTGAAGTCGCCTCCGTCGGCAAGACCGAGGAAGAGCTGAAGGCCGCTGGCATCGCCTACAAGACCGGCAAGTTCCCGTTCACCGCCAACGGCCGCGCCCGCGCGATGCTGGCGACCGACGGTTTCGTGAAGATCCTGTCGGACAAGGAAACCGACCGCGTCCTCGGCGGCCACATCGTCGGCTTCGGCGCCGGCGAAATGATCCACGAGATCGCCGTTCTGATGGAATTCGGCGGCTCCGCCGAAGACCTCGGCCGCACCTGCCACGCGCATCCGACCATGTCGGAAGCCGTGAAGGACGCGGCGCTGGCGGCGTTCTTCAAGCCGATCCATATGTAAGGTTGGTCAGCTACTGCCGGAGAAACCGCGGTCCGACAGGGCCGCGGCTTTTTTGCGCCCGGCATTCCTGAAAGCTTGAGGCCGTAGCCCCCTCACCCTGCCCTCTCCCCGAGGGGAGAGGGGGGTGTTAGCGCAAGAGGCATCCTCGACTTTCCCTTCTCCCCAGCGGGGAGAAGGTGGCCTGGAGGGCCGGATGAGGGGGGCTCCGCGTGAGACGCATCGCGATCTTTTGCAGACATCGAATCTCTTCTCGCCGCGCAGACGCGCGGCGGCTGGATTCATGTGATGGGCACGGGAATGAGGGACGATGTGGGGTGCGCCGGGAAAGTTTCCGGCTCAATTCACCGCAGTAACCGTAAAGCCCTGCTTACGCAGCAGCTGGATCACGCCCTGATCGCCCGGCAGGTGCAGGGCGCCGACGGCCATGAAGACGTTGCCGTTGGCGAGGATCGGTGCGGCTCGGTCGGCCATCACCTTGTTGCGGTCGAGGATGATGCGCTGTTCGAAGGCGGCGTAGTCGCCGTCACCACCCTCTTCGGGAGAGACGGTCTTCAGCATCGGGATGGTCATGCCGACGTCGCCCGAGAGATAGAGGTCGGTCATGGTTTCGACGACGTCGTTCATCTTCGGACCGAGTTCCAGCGTTTCGATCAGCGATTTCAGATGGAATTCCATCGGCAGCTCGGCCATCGCCTGCAGCTGTTCGGCCAACGTTTCGAGGCCCTTGACCTGCTTGCCCTGCTTGATGGCATCGGCGGCGATTTTCTGGTCGAGAAACTGCACGCCCTTGGCCTTGCGGGCGATTTCGCAGGCGGGCAGGGCAACCGCACTGGCGATCATCCACGGGCGCATGCGGGATACGGCAGAAAGCGGGATGCCGCGCTGCTTCAGTCCAGCGTCGAGACGGGCATAGTCTTCGGGCGACAGAAGTTTGTCGATCGTGGTGCCATCGGTGAACATGGTCAGATCGGGGCGGGCGAGGAGCGCGGCGGCGGCCTTCCTCTCGTCGAGAATTTCGTCGGATTCGATGACGATCGTATCGGCGCCGTCATGCGCTGCCTGGGCGTAGGCCGGAAGGTTCAGCACGCGGGGATCGGTGACGTGCATGCTGCCGAGCAGCCAGGACGGTTTCAGGCCCTGCTTTTCAATCTTCCAGAAGATACCCTTGCCGTTCGGAACAGCGTCGGCTTCCTTGACGACTTCGGCGTAGCGGGCCGGGTCGCTCTGCTTCAGCTCGGCCATCAGGTCCTTGCCGGAGCAGCTGTCATCGGCGGCGGTAGCGGGCGAAACGGAGAAGAGAACGGCGAGCAAGGCTGCGGCCAGCAGCATATGGAAGGCCGCGATCAGCCAGAGCAGGATGTTGCCCGGCTGCGCGATCTGCAGTCTGCGGTGGCCGATGGAAATCGTCATGATTGGTGGTTCCGCTCGCGGTGCTTGATCAGTCTCATGCTCTACGCCGCCTTCGCGCATATTCCTTTAAGGGAATGCGTTAACGAATGATTACGCCCTTGGATGGGCACGATCATAGACTTCGAGCAGCCGGGCCGAATCGACGCCGGTATAGACCTGGGTGGTGGAAAGGCTGGCGTGGCCGAGGAGTTCCTGGATGGTGCGCAGATCGCCGCCGCCTGCCAGGAGATGCGTTGCGAAGGAGTGACGCAGCGCATGCGGCGTTGCGGTTTCTGGCAGGCCGAAGGCGCTGCGCATCGTCTGCATCGTGCGCTGGATGATTGCCGGCTGCAGCTTGCCTCCGCGGGCGCCGCGGAAGAGCGGCTCGGATGGTTCAAGATGGAACGGGCAAAGCGCGCGGTATTTACCGATCGCCTCGCCGACGATGGCAAGCAGGGGGACCAGGCGTGTCTTGTTGCCTTTACCGGTGATGCGCAGTGACGTTGCGCCGGCGTGGAAATCTCCAGGTGTCAGATCGAGCGCTTCGGAGATGCGCAGGCCGCAGCCGTAAAGCAGTGTCATGACGGCGGCGTCGCGGGCGGCAATCCAGGGCTCGTCATGCATCTGCGCCTCGTTGCTGACGACGGTGACGGCCTGACGGTCGGAAAGCGGTTTCGGCAGCGATTTCGGCTGTTTCGGTGAGCGCACCGCGCTGGCACCTGCAGCGTTCACCAAACCCTTCTTTTCGAGATAGCGCAGCAGCGAGCGCAGACCGGCGAGATTGCGGCCGAGCGAGCGGGCGCCCGATCCTACCTTGCGGCGGGCGGCCAGGAAGGCGCGGAAATCGGCAGGGCGCAACGCCTGGATATCGCCCAGCGTCGTGGGGCCGCCGAGATGGCCGGTGAGGAAGGTCAGAAACTGGCGGCTGTCGCGTTCGTATGCATCCAGCGTGTGAGCCGAAAGACGGCGCTCGCTGGCGAGGCTCATAAGCCAGGCACTGCGTTCGGCCATCAGCCGCGGATCGGCAATAATCAGAAGTTCGTTCACGGCGGCGGCCTTGATTTTGGTGTTCGTTGCCGATTTTGACCGAGGGACATTATGGAATTGCTAAGATCGGCCAAGCCAAGCCCGGGCCGCGTCCCGCCCATTCTTTTTGGTGCTGCTTTGCGCTAAAGCGGTGTCATGCGCCTTCGCTCGATGTTTGCCCAGAATTACCGTTCGCTGCGTTCGATCCGCATGGATCTGGCGGATACGACGCTGTTTCTTGGCGAAAACGGTGCGGGTAAATCCAATCTCTACCGTGCGCTGCAGCTGGTACAGGCGGCGGTGCGGGGACGATTGGCACACGAGCTTGCGGCGGAAGGGGGCATGCTCTCGGCGCTCTGGTCGGGGACGCGGCGCAAATCCGAGGGGCCGGCGCGCATCCGGCTCGAAGTCGAGATCGTCGACGAGGAGCGGGCGATCACGTTTCGCTATCACGTCGAAGCCGGGCTCCGGCCCCCGAGCGCTGCGGCCGGCTTCGCGCTTGAGCCACAGGTGAAGGCCGAGGAGCTTTCGGTCGAGACCGGGCGCCGGACGGTGGTGATGATGAAACGTGCCGGGCCCGCCATTTCGGTGCGCGGCGGTGACGGCCGGATGGAGAACTATCCGGATGAAGCGCTGACCTCGGAAACGGCGATCGCGCTGCTCGGTGACGCCGGGCATTTTCCGGAGGTCGCGGCCTTCCGGCGGATTGTTAGCAACTGGCGCTTTTTCCATGGCTTCCGCACCGATCGGGCGTCGCCTCTGCGTCACCCCTGCCTCGCCGTCACCGGTCCGATGCTGGATGAGGACGGTGCCAATCTGGCCGCTGTGTTCGCAACGCTTGTCCATACCAGACAGGATACGGTGGAGCTCGAGCGCATTCTAGCATCGGCGCTCGGCGTGGCGAAGCTCGTTGTTCCTGATCCGGGAGAGACGACGGAGTTTGGGCTTATTCTGCCCGACTTTCCGCATCGGGTGTTTCAGCCCCGCGAGCTGTCGGATGGACAGATCCGTTTTCTCGGTCTTGCGGCTGCACTTCTTTCCTATCGCCTGCCGCCATTGATCGCGCTCAACGAACCGGAGGCGAGCCTGCATCCCGATATGCTGTTGCCGCTTGCCGACATGATTGCCGAGGCTTCGAAGAGCAGTCAGGTCTGGATCGTGACGCATTCCGAAAAGCTGGCGGAAGCGGTGCGTGAGCGATGCGGCGTTCGTCCGCGCAAGGTGATCCGTGAGAACGGCGCCACCTGGATCGAAGGCATGCGGCTGACGGGCACGATTGCTGGTGACGATGACGAAGACGACTAGCCGTTTTCAGCGGGTTTCCTTTCTGTTGCGTTGCGGGCATGGTCTGCCGCGATGAGCACAGATTCGTCCGATCTCTTTGGCGCATTGTTCGAGACACCACCGGCAACCCGCACGGTTCCGGTGCTCGTTCCGCTGCCTGCACCGCGGCCCTATTCCTACGCCGTGCCTGATGGCATGGCGGTCGAGCCCGGTTCTGTCGTCCAGGTGCCGCTCGGGCCGCGTCAGGTCATCGGCGTCGTCTGGGATGGCGGCGAAGATGGCGTCGATCCGAAGAAGCTGCGGCCGATCACCCATGTCTTCGATTGTCCGCCGCTGACCAAGGAGATGCGCGATTTCATCGATTGGGTCGCCGCCTATACCCTTTCGCCGCCCGGTCTCGTGGCGCGCATGGCATTGCGTGCGCCCAATGCCTTCGAACCGGAGCCGATGGTGGAAGGCCTGCGCTTCGTCGGCGGTGAACCGGAGCGGATGACGCCGGCACGCGCCCGCGTGCTCGATACGGCCTCTGACGGCGTTTCGTGGACGCGGACGGGGCTTGCCCATGCTGCGGGTGTTTCCACCAGCGTCGTGGATGGGCTGATCAGCCAGGGTATTTTCGAAACGATCTTTCTGCCGCCGCCGCCTGTGGTCGCGAAGCCCGATCCCGATTTTGCACGGTCGCGGCTCGCCGGTCCGCAGAAGGAAGCCGCCGACGACATTCTGGCCGAGGTACGCAACGGCGCATTCGCCGTGTCGCTGATCGACGGAGTAACGGGGTCCGGCAAGACCGAGGTCTATTTCGAGGCGATCGCCGAGACGCTGCGACGTGGCAAGCAGGTGCTGATCCTGCTGCCGGAGATCGCGCTGACGGCGAGCTTCTTGGAACGCTTTCAGGATCGCTTCGGAGCCAAGCCCGCCGAATGGCACTCGGACCTCGCGCCGCGCATGCGCGAAAAGGTCTGGCGGCAGGCGGTGACCGGCGAGGTGCGGGTCGTTGCCGGTGCGCGCTCGGCGCTGTTCCTGCCCTTCGAGGATCTCGGCCTGATTATCGTCGATGAGGAGCATGATCCGGCCTACAAGCAAGAAGACAGGGTTTATTACAATGCGCGCGACATGGCGGTCGTGCGCGGACGTATCGGTGATTTTCCGGTCGTACTGGTCTCGGCAACGCCGTCGGTGGAGAGCCAGGTCAACGGCCAGAGCGGCCGCTACACGACGATCCATCTGCCGACGCGCTTCGGCGATGCGGCGATGCCGGATCTGCATCTCGTCGATATGCGCCGCCACGCGCCGGAGCGCGGCGGCTTCCTGTCACCGGTGCTGATCCGGGCGATCGGCAAGACGGTGGAGAAGAAGGAGCAGGCGCTGCTTTTCCTCAACCGGCGTGGCTATGCACCGCTGACGCTCTGCCGTGTCTGCGGTCACCGCTTCCAATGCCCGCAATGTTCAAGCTGGCTCGTGGAGCACCGCTTCCGAAGCCAGCTGCAATGCCATCAATGCGGCCATACCGAGCGCACGCCTGAAGCATGCCCTGAATGCGGCACGCTCGATCATCTCGTCGCCTGTGGCCCCGGGGTGGAGCGGATCGCCGAGGAAGTCGAGCGGCATTTTCCCGACGCGCGCACCATCGTGCTCTCTTCCGATATCACCGGCGGCGTGAAGCGGCTGCGGCTGGAGCTTGATGCGATTGCCAAGGGTGAGGCCGATATCGTCATCGGCACGCAGCTCGTCGCCAAGGGTCATAACTTTCCGCTTATGACGCTGGTTGGCATTGTCGATGCCGATCTCGGGTTGGCGAATGGCGATCCGCGCGCGGCGGAGCGTACCTTCCAGCTGCTGTCGCAGGTCACCGGCCGCGCCGGGCGAACGGGCCTGAAGAGCCACGGTCTGCTGCAGACCTATCAACCCCAGCATCCCGTCATGCAGGCGATCGTCTCGGGCGATGCGGGTGCCTTCTACGAGCGCGAGATCACCGAGCGCGAGCGCGCGATTCTGCCGCCGTTCGGCCGTCTCGCCTCGATCATCGTTTCGGCGGAGACCCGCCAGGATGCGGAGGCTCATGCGCGCGGCATCCGCGGTTCCGCGCCGCAGGTCTCGGGCATTTCCGTGCTGGGACCGGCCGAAGCGCCGCTTGCAATCGTCCGCGGTCGCCATCGTTTCCGGTTGCTCGTCCACGGGCGGCGCAATTCCGATATGCAGGCCTTTCTGAAGACCATGCTGTCGCAGGCGCCAAAAGAACGCGGCTCCATTCAGGTCCAGCTCGACATCGATCCGCAGAGCTTCCTTTAAAAAAACAGCGCCTGCTGGCCGTTTTCCACCGCCTGCAATCATGCCATAAGGACTGCCAAACGCGGCATGATTTGGGGTCGATTCATGGAACTATATTTTCCCGAGGAGTTTGGCGAGCAGCTGGCATTTTGCGCCGCAGCGTTCGTAGCTTTAATAGGTTTGGTCATTATGTTCGCTCCGGGCTACGCGATGCGTCTCGTTGGCCTTCAGCCTGCAGAAGGGCGGCGGGATGGCTACGCTGCACTGCGTTCAACAGGCGGCCTGTATCTGGCGCTCGGCCTTGCACCCATAATGCTTGAGATGCTGCCGATCTATTTGGTTCTCGGTGCGACCTTGGCATTGTCAGCTTTCGCACGCATCATTTCGCTCCTTTCAGATAAGGGGAGCACAATTATCAACTATTTACTTCTGGTTGTGCAGGCGATCCTCGCGGCTGTTCCGCTGGCCTATTCTTTCGGCTTCCTCACAACCTGAATTACCGGGCAGCGGACCGCCTGCTCGCCTGCCTCCACGCCATTTCACGATTTTGCCGATAGAAAATCATTCGAAAGGCATATTCGGGCGTTACGCGTGTTGCGAGTCCCTGCGTCCTATGTTAGACGGACCCCGAATTTCGGAAGAAGCAAGAGGCTTCTCTTGCGATTTCTGGGGGAAATCAAAACGAATTCAAGAGCATAGGTCAGGCGCCCGCCGACGGCCGGATTCTTGAATTGAAATCAGGGAAATTTGTGCCCGTGGCAGACACGTCCCAGCTTACTTCTGGTGTTGCAGAGCGATATGCGTCCTCGCTGTTCGATCTGGCGCTTGAAGAAGGTGCCGTCGAGAGCGTCACCGCTGATCTCGACCGTTTCCAGGCGATGCTGGATGAGAGCGACGACCTGAAGCGTTTCGTCGCCAGCCCGGTATTCTCGGCTGACGATCAGCTGAAGGCTATCGTCGCCATCAGCGAGAAGGCCGGTATTTCCGGTTTCGTCGGTAACTTCCTGAAGGTCGTGGCGCGTAACCGCCGCCTGTTCGCCCTCCCGGGCATGATCAAGGCCTTCCGCATCATCGCTGCCCGTCAGCGTGGCGAAATTTCTGCCGAGGTTGCCTCGGCCCATGCGCTGACCGCAGCGCAGGAAACTGAATTGAAGGCGGCGCTGAAGAGCGCCACCGGCAAAGACGTGGCGATTGCCGTCACGGTTGATCCGTCAATTCTTGGTGGTCTGATCGTGAAGGTCGGGTCCCGTCAGATTGATACGTCGCTTCGTACCAAACTTTCTACTCTCAAGCTTGCATTGAAAGAGGTTGGCTGATGGATATCCGCGCCGCGGAAATTTCCGCAATTCTCAAAGATCAAATCAAAAACTTCGGCAAAGAAGCTGAAGTCTCGGAAGTCGGCCAGGTTCTCTCTGTCGGCGACGGTATTGCTCGCGTTTACGGTCTGGACAACGTTCAGGCCGGTGAAATGGTCGAGTTCCCCGGCGGCATCCGCGGTATGGCCCTGAACCTCGAATCCGACAATGTCGGCGTGGTTATCTTCGGCTCGGACCGTGACATCAAGGAAGGCGACACCGTCAAGCGTACGGGTGCCATCGTTGACGTTCCGGTTGGTCCGGAACTTCTCGGCCGTGTTGTCGACGCTCTCGGCAACCCGATCGACGGCAAGGGTCCGATCAACGCAACGCGCCGTTCGCGCGTTGACGTCAAGGCTCCGGGCATCATTCCGCGTAAGTCGGTTCATGAGCCGATGTCGACCGGCCTCAAGGCTATCGACGCCCTCATCCCGGTCGGCCGTGGCCAGCGCGAGCTCGTCATCGGTGACCGCCAGACCGGCAAGACCGCCATCATTCTCGATGCGATCCTGAACCAGAAGGCTATTCACGAGTCTGGTCCGGAAGGCGAAAAGCTGTTCTGCGTGTATGTCGCTGTCGGCCAGAAGCGCTCGACGGTTGCCCAGTTCGTCAAGGTTCTCGAAGAACGCGGCGCTCTGAAGTACTCGATCATCGTTGCTGCGACGGCTTCCGATCCGGCTCCGATGCAGTTCCTGGCACCGTTTGCCGGTTGCGCCATGGGCGAATACTTCCGTGACAACGGTCAGCATGCTCTCATCGGCTACGACGACCTTTCCAAGCAGGCCGTTTCCTACCGCCAGATGTCGCTCCTGTTGCGCCGCCCGCCGGGCCGCGAAGCTTATCCGGGCGACGTTTTCTACCTTCACTCGCGTCTCCTCGAGCGCGCTGCAAAGATGAGCGACGAAAAGGGCGCCGGTTCGCTGACCGCTCTGCCGGTCATCGAAACGCAGGGTAACGACGTTTCGGCGTTCATTCCGACCAACGTGATCTCGATCACCGATGGCCAGATCTTCCTTGAAACCGACCTGTTCTATCAGGGTATCCGCCCGGCTGTTAACGTCGGTCTGTCGGTTTCGCGCGTCGGTTCTGCCGCGCAGATCAAGGCGATGAAGCAGGTTGCCGGCTCGATCAAGGGCGAACTCGCCCAGTATCGCGAAATGGCCGCCTTCGCTCAGTTCGGTTCGGACCTCGATGCCTCGACGCAGCGCCTGCTGAACCGCGGCGCACGCTTGACCGAACTTCTGAAGCAGCCGCAGTTCTCGCCGCTGAAGACCGAAGAGCAGGTTGCTGTGATCTTCGCTGGCGTGAACGGCTATCTCGACAAGATTGCCGTCAACCAGATCGGCAAGTTCGAACAGGGTCTGCTTTCCTACCTCCGCTCGGAAGGTAAGGCGATCCTCGATACGATCCGCACGGAAAAGGCCATCAGCGACGATACGAAGGGCAAGCTCGTTGCTGCTCTCGACTCGTTCTCGAAGTCTTTCGCCTGATCGGGCTCAGTTAGGACGGATAACGGATGCCTTCACTTAAGGATCTGAAAAACCGGATCGCCTCCGTCAAGGCGACGCAGAAGATTACCAAGGCGATGAAAATGGTCGCCGCGGCTAAGCTTCGGCGTGCGCAGGAGGCGGCCGAGGCCGCCCGGCCTTACTCGGAGCGCATGGCGGCTGTTCTCGCGAACATCGCCCATGCGGTCACCGATGCCGACGGTGCACCGTTGCTGATGACCGGCACAGGCAAGGATCAGGTTCACCTGCTCGTCGTCTGCACCGCAGAGCGCGGTCTTTGCGGCGGTTTCAACTCGCAGATTTCGCGTTTTGCACGTGATCATGCCCGCAAGCTCATTGCTCAGGGCAAGACCGTCAAGATCTTCACCGTTGGCAAGAAGGGCTACGACAGCCTGCGCCGCGAATTCTCTTCGCTCATCACCGAGCGCAAGGAACTGCGCGACGTCAAGCGTGTCGGCTTCGAGAATGCGGCCCAGATCGGCAAGCGCATCATCGAGATGTTCGAAGCTGGTGAGTTCGACGTCTGCACGTTGTTCTATTCCGAGTTCAAGTCGGTCATCAGCCAGATCCCGACGGCACAGCAGATCATCCCCGCGAAGGTGCCGGAAGGCGTCACCGAGGATGCTGCCCATGCCGGCGCTGTCTATGAATACGAGCCGGATCCGGCATCGATCCTCGAGGATCTGATTCCGCGCAACATTTCTGTCCAGATCTTCCGCGCGCTGCTTGAAAACGCAGCTGGCGAGATGGGCGCGAAGATGAGCGCCATGGACAACGCGACACGTAACGCAGGTGAGATGATCAACAAGCTGACGCTCAACTACAACCGTCAGCGTCAGGCGCAGATCACCAAGGAACTCATTGAAATCATTTCGGGCGCGGAAGCGCTCTGAGGTTAGAGAAAGAGGGTATTAGAATGGCTAGGGCAGCTACCCCGAAGGCGGCAGCGAAGACCGCCGCTAAGAAGACCGCCACAGGCTCTGTCGGCAAGGTCACACAGGTTATCGGCGCCGTCGTCGACGTGGCTTTCGAAGGCGAACTGCCGGCGATTTTGAACGCGCTCGAAACCACGAACATGGGCAACCGCCTGGTTCTTGAGGTCGCGCAGCACCTCGGTGAAAACGTCGTGCGTACGATCGCCATGGACTCGTCCGAAGGTCTCGTCCGCGGCCAGGAAGTTTTCGACACCGGCGCGCCGATCTCGGTTCCGGTCGGTCCGGAAACGCTCGGCCGTATCATGAACGTCATCGGCGAGCCGGTTGACGAAGCCGGTCCGCTGGTCACCGCTTCCAAGCGCGCCATCCACCAGGATGCACCGTCTTACGTCGAACAGTCGACGGAAGCACAGATCCTGGTCACCGGCATCAAGGTCGTCGACCTTCTCGCGCCTTACGCAAAGGGCGGCAAGATCGGCCTCTTCGGCGGCGCAGGCGTCGGCAAGACCGTCCTCATCATGGAACTGATCAACAACGTCGCCAAGGCGCACGGTGGTTACTCGGTGTTCGCAGGCGTGGGTGAACGTACCCGCGAAGGCAACGACCTCTACCACGAAATGATCGAGTCCGGCGTCAACAAGCACGGCGGCGGCGAAGGCTCGAAGGCAGCCCTCGTTTACGGCCAGATGAACGAACCGCCGGGCGCCCGCGCTCGCGTCGCTCTGACGGGTCTGACGGTTGCTGAAAACTTCCGCGACCAGGGCCAGGACGTTCTGTTCTTCGTCGATAACATCTTCCGCTTCACGCAGGCAGGTTCCGAAGTGTCGGCTCTGCTCGGCCGTATTCCTTCGGCCGTTGGCTATCAGCCGACGCTCGCAACGGACATGGGCCAGATGCAGGAACGCATCACCACGACGACGACCGGTTCGATCACCTCGGTTCAGGCCATTTACGTTCCGGCCGACGACTTGACCGACCCGGCTCCGGCAACTTCGTTTGCTCACCTGGACGCAACGACCGTTCTGTCGCGTTCGATCGCCGAAAAGGGCATCTATCCGGCCGTTGACCCGCTCGACTCCACGTCGCGCATGCTCGACCCGATGGTCGTCGGCGAAGAGCATTACGAAGTGGCTCGTAAGGTTCAGTCGACGCTGCAGCGCTACAAGTCGCTGCAGGACATCATCGCCATCCTGGGTATGGACGAACTGTCTGAAGAAGACCGTCTGGCCGTTGCCCGTGCCCGCAAGATCGAGCGCTTCCTGTCCCAGCCGTTCTTCGTCGCCGAAGTCTTCACCGGTTCGCCGGGCAAGCTCGTCGCGCTCGAAGACACGATCAAGGGCTTCAAGGGCCTGGTCAACGGCGACTACGACGACATGCCGGAAGCAGCCTTCTACATGGTCGGCTCGATGGAAGAAGCCATCGAAAAGGCCAAGAAGCTCTCCGCAGCCGCTTGATGAGCGACGCGCAAGACGAGATTTTCTGCTGCGACTCCCTTCGGGTGGTCGTGGCAGATCTTCCGGAACCCGCAGCGCCCACCGTCTACAGGGCGGATAACGGTGCGCTGATGATGGTTGTCGGATTGGTTCAGGCCGAGGAAGGCCTCGGCTATCTCGATCAGGCGATACAGCACTGCCCGTTCTGCGGGACCAAACTGCAAGATGCAAAGGCCGAGAAGGTAAGTCACTGATGGCTGACAATTTCAATTTTGAACTCGTATCTCCGGAGCGTCTGCTCCTGTCGGAGATGGTGACGGAAGTTGTCATTCCGGCAACCGAGGGCGAGATGACGGTCATGGCCCACCATGCGCCGACGATGACGACCATCAAGCCCGGCATCGTCAGCGTTCGTTCGGCCTCCGGCAGCAAGCAGGACTACGTCGTGTTCGGTGGCTTTGCCGACATCCTGCCGACGGGCTGCACGCTGCTCGCCGAATCGGCCGTTCCGGTCGAGGAAATCAACAAGGACGAGCTGACCCGCCGTATCGAAGCGGCGCAGAAGGATCTCGATGATGCCGAGCATCATGAGCACAAGTCCAAGCTCGAGCAGTTCATCCTCGAACTCACGCATCTGCGTGGCGTTGTCGAACAGGACTGATCGGGAATAGTCCCAAATGATCGAAAGCGGCCTTCAGGGCCGCTTTTTTCGTTTTGGACACATGAGTGCCGATCTTACTGGCAATGAACATGAGATCTTGAGTATCTGGCGGCCGCGGGCGGCCCACTATCGGCTCTAGATTTTGACTTCTGCGCCTAATAGGGTCCCTCAACTATTCGCAATTGCTGCAGGGAGTTCCCATGAAAAATATTCAGCTTTCGACCTCGGGCGTGTCGGTATCGAGTGTCGTGCTTGGTTTGATGCGGATCAACACGCTGGATGACAGCGGAATTAAAGCCCTCTACTCGGCGGCCCGGGAGATCGGTGTCAATATTTTCGATCACGCGGACATCTATGGCGGCGCCCCCCATCGCTGCGAAGCGCGGTTTGGTGACGCTCTTCGCCTTACAGCCGACGAGCGGGACAAGATCGTCATTCAAAGCAAATGCGGGATCCGGCCGGGATATTTCGATTTCTCCAAGGAACATATCCTCGCAAGCGTCGACCGGTCCCTCAAGGCCCTGCGGAGCGACTATCTGGACGTGCTTCTATTGCATCGGCCCGATGCGCTGGTGGAGCCGGAAGAGGTCGCCGAGGCATTCGACAAGCTCCATGCAGCAGGCAAGGTTCGCCATTTCGGTGTTTCGAACCATACGCCAGGCCAGATCGATTTGCTGAAGACAGCTGTTACCCAACCTATCATAGCCAATCAGATCCAGTTGAGTGTTGCCCACGCGCCGTCTATCGCATTCGGCGTTGCTGCCAATATGGGCGGATCTGAGCAGTCGATCGACCGGGATGGCGAGCTCGTCAACTACAGCCGGATCAATAGCATCACATTGCAGGCGTGGTCGCCGTTCCAGCATGGCTTCTTTGAAGGCATCTTCCTGGGCGACCGCGAGAACTATCTGGAGCTCAACAAGGTTCTGGACCAACTCGCGGAAACTTACGGTGCGACGCCTGCTGCCATTGCTGTCGCGTGGATCGCGCGTCATCCCGCCAAAATTCAGACGGTGCTGGGAACGACGAACCCCCAACGCTTGCGTGACAGCGCGATCGGAGCTGACATCGAGCTGAGCCGCGAGGAGTGGTACCGGATGTTCAAGGCGGCCGGCTATCAACTGCCGTAAAACGTGGAAGCCAACGGGAAGCGTTGCGCCGGCTCAATAAGGACCGGCGCTGGCCCCCCTGCAGACACTTAAGCGGCGAGCCGCTCGGCCCGCAGGAAGCTCTCCAGCGCTGCCGCCTCTTCCTTGCTGAGATAGAGCCCCTTCTTGCTGCGCCGCCAGAGGACATCCTCGGCGGTGAAGGCCCATTCGTTCTGCATGAGATAGCGCACCTCGGCCTCGTAGAGATCCGATCCGAAATGCCTGCCGAGATCAGTTGATGATGCGGCCTTGCCGAGTAGCACATTGGCCCTGGTGCCATAGCGGCGCGTCAGCCTTCGGGCATGGCTGTCGGCGAGGAACGGATAGGCGGCCTTCAGCTTGCCGACCTCCGCCTCATATCCCTGTACCGGAAAGTCCCCGCCCGGCAGATGGCTCTTTGCCGTCCACGGGCTACCCTTGATACCGATCGCCTCGCCGATCTTTTCCAGCGCATGTTCCGACAGCCGCCGGTAGGTCGTCAGCTTGCCGCCGAAGACGTTGAGCAGCGGTGCGGCATTCGCCTCGGTTCCGTCCTTGCCTTCGAGCTTCAGCACATAATCGCGCGTCGCCTCCTGCGCCTTCGAAGCGCCATCGTCGAACAGCGGCCGAACCGCCGAATAGGTCCAGACGATATCCTCGGGCTTCACCGGCTCCTTGAAATACTCGGAGGCCGCATTGCAGAGATAGGTCGTCTCTTCGCCGGAGATTCTGACATCCCTGGGATCGCCGGTGTAATCGCGGTCGGTGGTGCCGATCAGCGTGAAGTCACTCTCATAAGGAATGGCGAAGATGATGCGGTTGTCGGGGTTCTGGAAGAAATAGGCCTTCGGCCCCTCGAACTTCTTCCGAACGATGATATGGCTGCCCTGGACGAGGCGGACATGCCGTGCCTCGTTCTCGCCGAAGGCGGCGCGGATCACATGATCGACCCAGGGACCGGCGGCATTGACCAGCATGCGGGCCTGATGCGTCGAACTGCGTCCCGACAGCGTATCCACCGTTTCGATGGTCCAGAGGCCATTCTCGCGCCGCGCCGACACCACTTTCGTGCGCGGCATGATCAGCGCGCCGCGATCGCTGGCATCGCGGGCATTGAGCACCACCATGCGTGCATCGTCGACCCAGCCGTCGGAATATTCGAAGGCTTTGGCAAACAGCGCCTTCAGCGGCTTGCCGGCTGGATCGGTCCGCATGTCGAGCGTCGCCGTCGGCGGCAGCAGCTTGCGGCCACCGAGGTGATCATAGAGGAACAGCCCGAGACGGATCAGCCAGGCAGGCCGGATGCCGCCCTTGTGGTAGGGCAGCACGAAGCGCATCGGCCAGATGATGTGCGGCGCCATCGCCCAGAGCACCTCGCGCTCCATCAGCGATTCACGCACCAGCCGGAATTCGTAGTGTTCGAGATAGCGCAGACCGCCATGGATGAGCTTGGTGGCACCTGACGACGTGCCAGAGGCGAAGTCGTTCATCTCGGCCAGTGCCACCGAATAGCCGCGTCCAGCCGCATCCCGGGCGATCCCGCAGCCGTTGATACCGCCGCCGATCACGAATAGGTCGAAAATCTGCCCGCTCACGCACGCTCTCCAATGATTTAGTGCTTAAAAATGAAATCCGTTAAGCGCTAAAACGAAAGAAAGTGAATGTCAAACGAACCTTTTGCGACGATGCAGATTTAATCTTTTTCGCCGTCCGTCCTGTTGGTCTCAACCAGGCTGATACCGCCCTCGGAACAGATCCGCCGCAGCGAATCCAGGGCGCATTCATCGGTGACGAAGGTGTGGACCTGCGACAGATGGCCGATGCGGACGGGCGCGGTGCGCTCGAACTTGGTGGAATCGGCGACCAGGACCACGTGCCGGGCGTTGGCCATGATTGCCTGGGCAACCTTGACTTCGCGGTAGTCGAAATCGAGCAGCGCGCCATCGGGATCGATCGCGGATGCGCCGATGACGGCATAATCTACTTTGAACTGGCGGATGAAATCGACGGCCGCTTCGCCGACGATGCCGCCGTCGGAATGGCGCACCACGCCCCCGGCGATCACCACCTCAATCGAGGGGAAGAGCCGCAAGCGGCTGGCGACGTTGATGTTATTGGTGATGACCATCAGTTCGTGATGGTCGATCAGTGCTTCGCCAACGGCTTCGGTCGTCGTGCCGATATTGATGAACAGAGAGGCATTGTTGGGGATGAGGGCTGCGGTTGCCCGGCCGATCGCCGTCTTCTCGTTGGCGGCGATCGAGCGCCGTGCCTCGTATTTGACGTTCTCCGTGCCACCCGGAAAGATCGCGCCGCCATGGATGCGGGTCAGCACACGACTGTCGCAGAGATCGTTGAGATCCTTGCGGATGGTCTGCGGGGTCACCGAGAAACGCGCCGCCAGATCTTCTACCAGCACGCGGCCCTCGGACTTGGCGATATCGAGGATCTCGGTCTGCCGTCCGGACAGAAACATGCTGCGCCTCCCTTTCTTTCGTTTTTTGCGATCATATGTTAAAGCGAAAATTGCGCAATCGGCGAGTGAAAGCCGACGCCGGGAGGGCCATCGCGTGTTTGATCCAAAGCTTTTCGAAAACCGCAATGTTGTCGTCACCGGCGCGGGCCGCGGCATCGGCCTCGAAGTCGTCCGGCAATTTCTTGATTGCGGTGCGCGCGTTGCCGTTCATACCGGCCGGGGTACCGAACGGCAGCTGCCAGACTTCCTGACGGCTGCGGAAGCGGACGGCCGTGCGGTGCTGATCGCAGGCGATTTTACCGTTTCCGGCGGTACCGCAAAGTTTGCGGATCAGGTTCTTCAGGCGTTCGGTAGCGTCCACGTGCTGGTCAACAATGCGGGCACGATGGTCGGCCGGTTTCCGGCAGGCGAGTTGACCGACAGCGAATATGAAGCGATCACCCGGCTCAATCAGACATCGGTCGTCGAGGTGACGCGTGCGCTTCTCCCGGCGTTGAGGGCCGCCAACGGCGCGGCGATTGTCAATACGGTGTCGATTTCGGCGCTGACCGGCGGCAGTCCGGGTTCGGCGATCTATTCGGCTTCGAAAGCCTTCGTTTCCACCTATTCCAAGGCGTTGGCGCGCGAGCTTGCGCCCGATGCGATCCGTGTCAATTGCGTGTCGCCAGGGACGATCGAGACGGATTTCCACGAGCGTTATTCGTCGCGCGAAAAGCTGGAGCAGACGCGCAAAACCATTCCGCTGCAGCGGCTCGGAACCGCTGCGGACTGCGCCCCTGCCTATCTCTTTTTGGCTGCGCCTTCGCTCTCCGGCTACATCACCGGCCAAGTCTTGGAAATCAACGGCGGCCAGCTTATCTGCTGATTTACTTGGACTATTTTTGGTATTTTAGTAAAATTGCGCAGTATAACGGTGCGAATATGCTATCGCTTGGACCCGTCCTAACGCGTCCATCAGAGAATCCGAATGCCTTTGCCTACAACTGCGCCGGGAACAGCTGGTCAGGAATTGAAGAAGCTTGCTGAGAAAGCTCATGAAGCAAGCAGCCTCCTCAAGGCAATGGCGCACCAGACGCGGCTCCTCATTCTCTGCATTCTTGCCGAAGAGGAAAAGACCGTCAGCGAGATCGAAGAGCTGCTCGGCGTGCAGCAGGCGATGGTCTCGCAGCAGCTGGCGCGGCTGCGGATGGAAGGTCTGGTCAATACCCGCCGTGAGGGGCGTCTTGTCTATTACAGCCTCGGAAACGAGAGTGTCGCCTCCTTCCTGGATTCGCTTTTCGCGCTGTTTCCTGGAGCCGCAGCGGCCCGATAGCCGCTCTTGCTAAGCGTGTGTTCTCCGGCCAAAGATGCCTGAACAGGAAGTTCGGCGGGAGACCGGATGATCGATAAGCTGGAATTCTTCATAGCCCTTGCCAATGAAAAGCATTTCGGCCGCGCGGCCGAGGAATGTGGCGTTTCACAGCCGACGCTCTCGGCGGCGATCCGCCAGCTGGAGGACCAGCTGGGCGTCATGCTGGTGCAGCGCGGGTCGCGCTTCCAGGGGCTGACACCCGAGGGACAGCGTGTGCTTGAGTGGGCGCGCCGGATCGTCGGCGATACCCGCACGATGCGCGAGGAGATGCGCACCGCCCGCAAGGGTCTTTCCGGTCACCTCCGGATCGCTTCCATTCCAACCGCGCTGGCGATGCTACCGCGGATCACCACGCCGTTTCAGGAGCGGCATCCCGACGTTACCTTTTCGATCGTCTCGCGCAACTCGCTGCAGGTTCTGAGCATGCTCGAAAATCTCGAGATCGATGCCGGCATCACCTATCTGGAGAATGAACCGCTTGGGCGGGTGACGACGGTTCCGCTCTATGCCGAGCGCTACAATCTGATTACCGCCGCCGGCAGTCCGCTTTCAGATCGCGAAACCGTGACCTGGCGCGAGGTTGGCCATCTTCGGCTTTGTCTATTGACTGCGGACATGCAGAACCGCCGGATCATCAACCGGCATCTGGCCGAAGCCGGTGCGACGGCGCATCCGACTTTGGAGTCAGGGTCGATGATCGTGCTTTTTTCGCATGTGCGGACCGGCCGCTGGGCAAGCATCATGCCACGGAATGTGGCCGAATCCTTCGGTTTTCCGGCCGAAATCCGCATGATCCCGATTGTCGAGCCGGAGGCCGATCATCTTGTCGGTCTGGTCGCGACACATCGCGAGCCGTTCACGCCACTCGTCTCTGCGCTGTTGCATGAGGCAAGGATACTCGCGGAGAGCGAAGATCTTCGATAGGAAAAACCTATCAATCGACGGAACAGCTTTATTGATCGCCTGCATGTTCCCTGAGACACTTCCTGTCACAATGTCATACCAAGCTGGGGGAGGCTGGTGTGGCGGCTGAAACGGGAAGCCCTGGGAGGCCTGCCAAAATGAATGCCCATGTCGCCACCGGCGATATTGCCGCGCGCACGCGCGCGATCGTCTCGAGCCTTCGGTCTCTCGAAGGTCCGCTTCTTCCTATCTTGCATGAAGTTCAGGATGAGTTCGGCTATGTGCCGCAGGAAGCGCTTCCTGTGATCGCTGACGAATTGAACCTGTCGCGCGCTGAAGTTCATGGCGTGATGACCTTCTACCACGACTACCGGGATCATCCGGCCGGGCGCCATGTTCTGAAACTCTGTCGGGCCGAGGCCTGTCAGTCGATGGGGGGAGACGCCATGGCTGATCGGGTCAAGACGCTTTTGGGTATCGATTTCCATCAGACGTCGCTCGACGGCAGCGTCACGCTGGAGCCGGTCTACTGTCTCGGGCTCTGCGCCTGCGCGCCGGCGGCGATGCTGGACGGCGAGCTTTACGGCCGCGTCGATGACGAGACGGTTGCCGAATTCGTTGCGGAGGTGCGGCGATGACCGTCAAGATTTTCGTTCCCCGCGATGCGGCGGCGCTTTCGCTCGGCGCCGACAAGGTTGCGAAGGAAGTGGCCGCGCAGATTGCTGCTCGCGGTCTCGACGTGAAGCTGGTGCGCAACGGTTCGCGCGGCATGCTGTGGCTGGAGCCGCTCGTCGAAGTCGAGATCGAAGGCAAGCGCATCGGCTATGGTCCGGTGAAGGCAAAGGATGTTGCCGGGTTATTCGAGGCCGGTCTGGTCTCCGGCGGCGATCACGCGCTCTGTCTTGGGGAGGTCGAAAGCCTCCCATTCCTCAAGGAACAGACCCGATTGACCTTCGCCCGCTGCGGTATCACCGATCCGCTGTCGCTTGAGGATTATCAGGCGCATGGTGGCCTGGCGGGCTTGAAGCGTGCCGCTCAGATGGCGCCTGCGGAAATCGTCAAGGAAGTCACCGATTCCGGGCTGCGCGGGCGAGGGGGCGCCGGCTTCCCGACCGGCATCAAATGGAAAACGGTTCTCGACGCTTCGGGGCCGCGCAAATACATCGTCTGCAATGCTGACGAAGGCGATAGCGGTACCTTTGCCGACCGGATGATCATGGAAGGCGATCCCTTCGTGCTGATCGAGGGGATGGCGATTGCTGGGCTTGCGACAGGCGCCACCAAGGGCTTTGTCTATACCCGCTCGGAATATCCGCATGCGATCGCGGCGATGACAGAGGCGGTCGAGATCGCCCGCAAGGCCGGGGTGCTCGGTCAGTCGGTCATGGGCTCGGGCAAGGCTTTCGACATCGAAGTGCGCATGGGCGCCGGTGCCTATGTGTGTGGCGAGGAAACGGCGCTGCTGAACAGCCTGGAAGGCAAGCGCGGTGTCGTACGCGCCAAGCCGCCGCTGCCTGCTCACAAGGGGCTGTTTGCGTCTCCGACCGTCATTAACAACGTCATTTCGCTGGCATCGGTGCCTGTCATTCTCGACAAGGGTGCAGCTTTCTACCGTGATTTCGGCATGGGTCGTTCGCGTGGCACGATACCGCTGCAGATCGCCGGAAACGTCAAGCATGGCGGTCTTTACGAGACGGCCTTCGGCCTGTCACTCGGCGATATCATAGATAAGATCGGCAACGGCACCGCGAGCGGGCGTCCGGTCAAGGCGGTTCAGGTCGGCGGTCCCCTTGGGGCTTATTTCCCGCGGGCGCTGTTCGATACGCCGTTCGACTACGAAGCTTTCGCCGCCAGGGACGGTTTGATCGGCCATGCGGGTATCGTCGTCTTCGACGACAGCGCCGACATGCTGAAGCAGGCGCGGTTCGCGATGGAATTCTGCGCGGTCGAGAGCTGCGGCAAGTGCACGCCCTGCCGCATCGGCTCGACCCGTGGCGTTGAGACGGCAGACAAGATTGCCCAAGGGATCGAGCCGGAGAAGAACCGGGCGCTCCTCACCGATCTCTGCAACACGATGAAATTCGGCTCGCTCTGTGCCTTGGGCGGCTTCACCCCATATCCGGTCATGAGTGCGATGACGCACTTCCCGGACGATTTCGCTCCAACACCCCTTATCGAAGCGGCGGAGTAAAGACCCATGTCTCTCGTTCATGAAATTGACTACGGAACGCCGGCTTCGAAATCCGGAGCCATGGTCACGCTGACCATCGACGGCCGCGAAATCACCGTGCCCGAGGGTACGTCGATCATGCGTGCGTCGATGGAAGCCGGGATCCAGGTTCCGAAGCTCTGCGCTACCGATATGGTCGATGCCTTCGGTTCCTGCCGTCTCTGTCTTGTCGAGATCGAAGGACGCAACGGCACGCCCGCATCCTGCACGACGCCGGTCGCTTCCGGCCTCGTCGTTCATACGCAGACGGGCCGCTTGAAGGATATCCGTCGCGGCGTGATGGAACTCTATATCTCCGACCACCCGCTCGACTGTCTGACCTGCGCCGCCAATGGCGATTGTGAACTGCAGGACATGGCGGGTGCCGTCGGCCTGCGCGACGTTCGCTACGGCTATGAAGGCGACAATCACGTCAAGGCGCGCAGCAATGGCGAGATCAATCTGAAATGGATGCCGAAGGACGAGTCGAACCCGTATTTCACCTATGACCCGTCGAAATGCATCGTCTGCTCGCGCTGTGTGCGGGCCTGCGAAGAGGTGCAGGGTACCTTCGCGCTGACGATCGAGGGGCGTGGCTTCGGATCGCGCGTTTCGCCCGGTATGCACGAGCATTTCCTCGATTCCGAATGCGTTTCCTGCGGCGCTTGTGTGCAGGCCTGCCCGACGGCGACGCTGACCGAGAAGTCGGTGATTGCAATCGGCCAGCCGGAGCATTCGGCGGTCACCACTTGCGCCTATTGCGGCGTCGGCTGCTCGTTCAAGGCGGAAATGCGCGGCGAAGAACTGGTGCGCATGGTGCCGTGGAAGGACGGCCAGGCAAACCGCGGGCATTCCTGCGTCAAAGGCCGCTTCGCCTATGGCTATTCGACCCACAAGGATCGCATTCTCAACCCGATGATCCGCGAGAAGGTCTCGGATCCCTGGCGGGAAGTCACCTGGGACGAGGCGTACGCGCATGTGGCCTCCGAGTTCAAGCGCATCCAGTATCAATATGGCCGCGAAGCGGTTGGCGGCATCACGTCGTCACGTTGCACCAACGAGGAGACCTTCCTTGTTCAGAAGCTGATCCGTGCCGGCTTCGGCAATAACAATGTCGATACCTGCGCCCGCGTCTGCCATTCGCCGACCGGCTATGGTCTCGGTCAAGCCTTCGGCACCTCGGCCGGTACGCAGAATTTCGACAGCGTCGAGCATTCCGACGTCGTGGTCGTCATCGGTGCGAACCCGACGGATGGCCATCCGGTCTTCGGCTCGCGGCTCAAGAAGCGGCTGCGTCAGGGCGCCAAGCTGATCGTCATCGATCCGCGCCGCATCGATCTTGTCAGAACGCCGCATGTCGAGGCTGCCTATCACCTGCCATTGAAGCCGGGCACCAACGTTGCCGTCATGACGGCGCTGGCGCATGTCATCGTCACCGAAGGCCTGTTCAACGAGAGATTCATTCGCGAGCGCTGCGACTGGTCGGAATTCGAGGATTGGGCGGCCTTCGTTTCGGAGCCGCAGCATAGTCCTGAGGAGACCGAGAAATTCACCGGCGTTCCGGCTGCCGATCTGCGTGGTGCAGCCAGGCTTTATGCGCTCGGCGGCAATGGCGCGATCTATTACGGCCTCGGCGTTACCGAACACAGCCAGGGCTCGACGACCGTCATGGCGATCGCCAATCTGGCGATGGTAACAGGCAATATCGGCCGTGAAGGCGTTGGCGTGAACCCGCTGCGTGGCCAGAACAACGTGCAGGGTTCGTGCGACATGGGATCGTTCCCGCACGAGCTGCCGGGTTATCGCCATATCTCTGATGATGCGACGCGCGATGTCTTCGAAAAGCTGTGGGGCGTAAAGCTTAACAACGAACCGGGCCTGCGCATTCCGAACATGCTGGATGCGGCTGTGGATGGCACCTTCAAGGGGCTCTACATCCAGGGTGAGGACATCCTGCAATCGGACCCCGACACCAAGCATGTCGCTGCCGGTCTGGCGGCGATGGAATGCGTTGTCGTCCAGGATCTCTTCCTCAACGAGACCGCCAACTACGCGCATGTCTTCCTGCCGGGCTCGACCTTCCTGGAGAAGGACGGAACCTTCACCAATGCAGAGCGGCGCATCAACCGCGTGCGCAAGGTGATGACCCCTAAGAACGGCTATGCCGACTGGGAAGTGACACAGAAGCTCGCGCAGGCGATGGGGCTCAACTGGAACTACAAGCATCCGTCCGAAATCATGGACGAGATCGCGGCGAGTACGCCGAGTTTTGCGATGGTGTCCTACGACTATCTGGAAAAGATGGGCTCGGTTCAGTGGCCGTGCAACGAGAAGCATCCCGAGGGATCGCCGATCATGCATGTCGACGGCTTCGTTCGCGGCAAGGGCAAGTTCATCCGCACGGAATATGTCGCGACCGACGAACGCACCGGCCCGCGCTTCCCGCTGCTGCTGACCACCGGCCGTATTCTCAGCCAGTATAATGTGGGAGCACAGACGCGCCGCACCGAGAACGTTGCCTGGCACGCAGAAGACCGGCTGGAAATCCATCCGCATGATGCCGAACAGCGCGGCATCCGCGATGGCGACTGGATCAAGCTGCAGAGCCGCTCCGGCGACACGACGCTCCGGTCGCTGATCACCGAGCGCGTTGCGCCCGGCGTTGTCTACACGACCTTCCATCATCCGACGACGCAAGCCAACGTTATCACCACCGACTTCTCCGATTGGGCGACCAACTGCCCGGAATACAAGGTGACGGCGGTGCAGGTTTCGCCCTCCAACGGGCCGACCGAGTGGCAGCTCGAATATGACGAGCAGGCCCGCCAGAGCCGCCGTATCTCCGGCAAGATGGAGGCCGCGGAGTAATGTCCGAACGGCACACACGCATCCCCGTCAGCCGCATCGCCCGCAAGGGCGGTGTGGTGATGCCGGGCGAGCGCATCGTGCCGGAAGAGGTGCCGATCGCCTTTTCCTATGGCGGCAGTTCGCATGCCGTCATGATGGCGACGCCCGATGATCTTGAGGATTTCGCCGTGGGCTTCAGCCTGACGGAGGGGATCATCAGTTCGATGGCGCAGATTTCCTCGATCGAGACCGTCGATAGCGAGATGGGCATCGATGTGCAGATCATGCTCGCGGATGATGTCGAAGACGCTCTGCGCGCTCGGCGCCGCAGCATGGCTGGACCCGTCGGGTGCGGCCTATGTGGTATCGAATCGATCGAGCAGGCCGTTCGCAAGGTGCCGGATGTTTCCGGTTCTCCCTTGGCACTGACGCATGGCGATATTGTGCGCGCTGCAAACCTGCTCAACGAGGCGCAGCCGCTGCATCGCGAAACCCGTGCCGTCCATGGCGCAGGCTTCTATATTCCTGGGCAGGGGCTCTCGGCCGTTCGCGAGGATGTCGGGCGGCACAATGCGCTGGACAAGCTTTGCGGCGCAGTGATCCGGTCGGGCAATACTGGCATCGGGGGTGCTGTCGTGGTTACCAGCCGCATCTCTGTCGAGATGGTGCAGAAGACGGCAATTCTCGGCGCATCGATCCTGATTGCGATTTCGGCGCCGACGGCACTCGCCATCCGCACGGCCGAGGACGCCGGGATGACGCTGGTCGCCCTGGTTCGTGGCGATGATTTCGAGATTTTCACCCATCCTCACCGCATTTCGCCGGAAAGCATCGCCGATGTCGCATGATACGCGTTCCAAGCTCGTCTACATGGCCAATCAGATCGCCACTTTTTTCAAGACCCAACCCGCCAGCGAAGCTGTCGAGGGCGTCGCAACACATATCAATAAATTTTGGGAGCCGCGTATGCGGCGGCAGTTTTTTGAAATTCTGGACCAGGAAAACAATGGCTTCGATCCTTTGGTGATCGAGGCCTCTTCCCTGATCCGCAAGCCCGAGCCGGCGGAGCCTATCCGGCACTAAACATCGTTTCGCGCGAGGGGGGACGCAGGTTGTTTTTGCCTGTTCGAGCGCGATTCATGTCAGCAAGGTCAGATCCAGGAGGAACTCATTCATGACCGCAGCGGATACATCAGGAGCAGGGGTACTGGCGGGCGCTGGCCTGCTTGATCGTGAGCGAATTATTGCGCAGCCGGGGTTCAACCGCTGGCTCGTGCCACCGGCCGCACTCGCCATTCATCTGTGCATCGGCATGGCATACGGCTTCAGCGTGTTCTGGCTGCCGCTGTCTAAATCTCTGGGGATCAGCGCTTCGACGGCCTGCCCGGATCTGACGCTGGCTTCGGCTCTTTTCACCACGACCTGCGACTGGCGCGTCGCCGATCTCGGCTGGATCTATACGCTGTTTTTCGTGCTCCTCGGCTGCTCTGCGGCCATCTGGGGCGGCTGGCTTGAGCGGGTCGGTCCGCGCAAAGCCGGTTTCGTCTCCGCCTGCTGCTGGTGTGGTGGTATTCTCGTCGCTGCCGTCGGCGTCATGACCCATCAGCTCTGGCTGATGTGGCTCGGCGCCGGTGTGATCGGCGGCATCGGCCTCGGTCTCGGCTATATCTCGCCGGTTTCGACGCTGATCAAGTGGTTCCCGGACCGTCGCGGTATGGCGACCGGCATGGCGATCATGGGCTTCGGCGGCGGCGCGATGATCGGCGCTCCGCTCGCAAATCTGCTGATGAACTACTTCAAGACCGACACGTCGGTCGGTGTCTGGCAGACCTTCGTGGTCATGGCCGTCATCTACTTCGTCTTCATGATGGGCGGTGCCTTCGGCTACCGCATTCCGCCGGCCGGCTGGCGTCCTGAGGGCTGGACGGCCCCTGCTGCCAAGAGCAGCATGATCACCACCAAGCACGTGCACCTGCGCGATGCGCACAAGACCAAGCAGTTCTGGCTGATCTGGGCGGTTCTCTGCCTCAACGTTTCCGCCGGTATCGGCGTTATCGGCATGGCATCGCCGATGCTGCAGGAAATCTTTGCCGGTTCGCTGATCGGTCTGCCTGACGTCGGCTTCGCGCAGCTCGATGCGGGCCAGAAAGCATCGATCGCAACAATCGCGGCGGGCTTTGCCGGTCTGCTCTCGCTCTTCAATATCGGTGGACGCTTCTTCTGGGCCTCTCTGTCGGACAAGATCGGCCGCAAGAACACCTATTATACGTTCTTCCTGCTTGGCATTGTGCTCTACGCTGTGGCGCCGACGCTCGCCGACATGGGCAACAAGGCACTCTTCGTTCTCGCCTTCGGCATTATCCTGTCGATGTATGGCGGCGGCTTCGCGACGATCCCGGCCTATCTCGCCGATATCTTTGGTACGCAGTTCGTCGGCGCCATCCATGGCCGTCTGCTGACGGCATGGGCGACTGCCGGTATCGTCGGCCCTGTGGTCGTCAACTACATCCGCGAGGCGCAAATCTCGGCGGGCGTGGCGCCTGGACCGGCGCTGTATACCGGCACGATGTATATCCTGGCTGGTATGCTGGCACTCGGCCTGATCGCCAACCTCTTCGTCCGGCCGCTTGCAGACAAGTGGTTCATGTCGGACGCAGAAGTGGCATCGCTGCAGGCCAAGTCGGCCGCTGCAAGTGCAGGGCCGAGCGGCTCCTTCGGCATTGGCCGTGGCGGTTTCGACGCCAAGGCAGCACTTGCCTGGGCCGTCGTCGGCATTCCGCTGCTGTGGGGTGTCTGGGTGACGCTGAAGGCGACGTTTGCCTTGTTCGGCTGATCGGGACCTTGGTGGATCTAAGGAAAGGCACGCATCTCAACGCGTGCCTTTCTCATGAAAAAGGCGCCTCCGGGGAGAGGCGCGAATTCTGGAGTTGGGCGCTTTCACCACCAGGCCGCATCCGGCCTTTCGCGCCGGACACGGTCCCGGGGGAGGAGGTCAGCGCATCGCGATGACCATGCGGCAGAGCTTGACGAGGCTTGCCTCGTAGCCGCCCGAGCCGAGAATGTCCCGGCAGCGAAGCTTTACCTTGGCGCGCTCGGCTGCCGACATGTCATTGTAAGAGTAGGCCGGCCCATTCAGACCACGTGGCCCATTCGAGCCATTGGGATCTCTCGGCCCGTTCGGGCCATTGGGCCCATTAGGACCATTAGGGCCGGTCGGATCATCCGGATCGATGCCCGGCACACCGAGGGCGATATCGACCAGCGTGTTGCCGCCCAATCCAGCTTTCGCCCTGGCGCTGACGAGGCCACTACCGCCGACATTGGCTTTGACGTCAGCATTCAGGCCTTTGCTGCCGCCGACGCTTGCTGTCGTGCCGACTCCGAGCCCTTTTGTTCCGCCGCCGATGCTCGTCTTGCTATTGATGCCGCCGGATCCGCCAACGGATGCGTTGACGCCAAGTCCACCCTTCGATGTGCCGCCGACGCTGGCATTGACGCCGCTGGAGCCGCCGATGGACGCGCTGAGGCCGCGCCCGCCATTGTTGCCGATGCTGATGCCGTTACTGCCGCCTATGCTAAGGCCGCCGCCACTGCTTTTGCTGCCGCTGCTTGTGCTCCCGCTGCTTGTGCTCCCGCTGCTCGTACTGCTCTTGGAGCCGCCGCTGAGGGCGTTTCCGAGGCCGCCGAGAAGGCCTTCGGCGCTAGCTTGGGACGGCATGATCAACGCTGCACAGCTGATGGCGAGTACAGTGATAGCCGATTTGTGATACTGCATTTCCAACCTCCAAAAGCGATTCCGCCAGGACCCCATGCCCAGGCTTGGAAATCAAAATCGGAAGCGCGCGCTTTCCGTATCGGATAACAGCAACCAAAAGTGGTTGTCAGGTCTCCGATCGATACAGTATCATAATATACGTAGATTCTAATATTGTGTAGGAGTTTCGCGCTAAGGTTGGTTTTGGCTACGTGTACAGCTAAGAAGCTGTAAACGAAATCGGCAAGACTGCGTCTATAATATTTTTTATTGCGTAATTTCTGGAAAGTGCCGAATTCTATATTGATTGTTTTTATTATGGTTTCGAAGAATTTCCTTGCCTGAAAGCATACGTGGCTATTCTCGCAGAATAGCTGCGAAGGACGAGGCGTCAAATCGATACTTGTCTATGATGATATTCTAATTCAATCAAAAATTAGGGGTGGCGGCTGGTTTTGGCAGCACGCCTTGCTTGCAGAGATGCAAAGAAAAACCGGCCCTGCAAGCAGAGCCGGAGTGCAGGTGTGCCTGAGTGGAGATCAGAATTCTTCCCAGTTGTCGGCGGCCGGTGCGGCTGAACCGTGCGCTCTGGCAACACGGGAGACAAGCTGCAGGGCCGGAGAGGTATGTCTCGCAGCTGGACGATGCTGCATCTCGTTGCCGAGGCGGAACTGGCTGAGCAGGGCTCTCAGCACCTCTGCCTCGGAGGTCAGCTTGTGGCTTGCTGCGGTGCTTTCCTCGACCATGGCGGCATTCTGTTGTGTCGCCTGGTCCATCGAATTGACAGCCTGATTGATTTCCTTGATGCCTGTCGCTTGTTCGCGTGATCCTTCGACAATGGCCGCGACATTGGTATTGATGTCGGCGACTTGGCTGACGATCTCTTCGAGCGCCCGTCCAGTCTGGCCGACGAGATCGACGCCATTCTTGACGAACTCGCTGGACTGGTTGATCAGCGCCTTGATTTCCTTGGCAGCACTTGCCGAGCGCTGGGCGAGTTCGCGCACTTCCTGGGCGACGACGGCAAAGCCCTTGCCGGCTTCCCCGGCGCGTGCGGCCTCGACACCGGCATTCAGCGCCAGCAGATTGGTCTGGAAGGCGATATCGTCGATGACGCCGATGATGTTGGTAATCTCGCGGGACGACTGCTCGATCTGCCCCATTGCCGAGACTGCATTGCGCACGACGATACCGGATTGCTCGGCGCCATGCTTCGTCTTGGCCACGAGCTGACCGGCCTCGCCGGCGCGGTGGCTGGAGTCGTTGACGGTGGTGGTGATCTGCTCCAGTGCGGCGGCCGTCTCTTCAATGGACGCGGCCTGCTGTTCCGTGCGTTTCGAGAAGGAATCGGCTGCCGCACCGATCTCGTGAGACCCGGCGGCGATCGCGGCCGTGTTCTCGCCGATCGTCACCATCGTATCCCGCAGCTTTTCCAGCGCGGTGTTGAAATCGTGGCGCAATTGCTCCATCGATGGGACAAAGGCGGTATTGACCGTCTGCGTCAGGTCGCCCTCCGCGAGATGTTTCAAAGCGCTGCCGAGCTGGCTGATCGCGCTCATTCGCTCGGTCACGTCGGTGGCGAACTTGACGACCTTGTAGACGCGGCCATCGGCACCGATGATCGGGTTGTAGGCGGCCTGGATCCATATCTCCTTGCCGCCCTTGCCATAGCGAACGAACTCGTTGGCGATGAACTCCCCGCCTGCCAGCCGCCGCCAGAAATTGGCATAGTCTTCGGTGCGGGCATAGGCCGGATCGCAGAACATGCTGTGATGCTTTCCAGCGATTTCGGAGAGGCTGTAGCCCAGGCCTTTACAGAAATTCTCGTTGGCCGTCAGGATCTCGCCGTTCGGCTTGAATTCGATGACAGCCTGAGACCGGGAGATCGCATCGAGCTTGCCGGCGTCGTCGATCGCCTGACGCTTGGCCGCGGTGATGTCGGTGGCAAACTTGACGACCTTGAAGGGCTTTCCGCCCTTGAGCACGGGATTATAGGTTGCCTGGATCCAGATCTCACGGCCGCCCTTTGCCAGCCGCTTGTAAGCGCCAGCATCATGTTCGCCGCGGCCAAGCCGGGTCCAGAAATCGCGGTATTCCGCGGTTGCGACCAAGGCCGGATCGCAGAACATGCTGTGATGTTTGCCGGTGATCTCATCGAGACTGTAGCCGAGCGCCCGGCAGAAGTTCTCGTTGGCCTTCAGGACATTGCCTTTCAGATCAAATTCGATAACGGCTTGAGATTTCGAAATGGCATCAAGAATGTATTTTGCATCGGAAGATAAACCCAGCATCCCCGTTCCCCAATCATGTGCCGACGCTCTCGCCAGGCAAAGTTGATGAACTTACAGCTTTTGGATTTGAGGCCGGATTAATCGCGCTATACGCGAAAATCGCAACTATCAGAAATCGTAATACTGTCAGTTCGCAACCCATGATGATGGTGTGAAGGTTAATTTAGGGTATAAAAGAGATTGCTAATAAGATTTGTTTTTACGCCAAGTTCTTATGGGTGATTTCTACTGGGCACAAAAAAGCCGCCTCGACGGCGGCTTTGATTTTGTGTGGCGCTGCCTTCCGTTAGGCGGCAACGAGTTCTTCGGCTTCGCTTTCCTTGAACATCTTCGCGAGGTTCAGGAAGCAGATCATGCCGTTTTCGGAGGCGATGATACCTTCGCAATAGGCGCGATCGAAGGAGGCGGTGACCTCAGGAACGGGCTGAACCTGGCCGGAAGAGATCGTCAGGATGTCCGAGACGCGGTCGACGAGCATGCCGATGACCATGCTGTGGACTTCGGCGACAACGATGGCGCTGCGCTCATTGGCGACCGTGCTCTTCATACCAAGCTTGTAGGCGAGGTCGATGATCGGGATTACAGAGCCGCGCAGGTTCATCACGCCGATGACATCCGACGGTGCATGCGGGATCGGGGTGGAGGGCGCCCAGCCACGGATTTCGCGGATGGTCGTCGTCTTCACGCAGAATTCCTGATCGTGCAGCCGGAAGGCAATGATCTCGAGCGTGTCGCCACTGAAACTATTGGAATTAATGGTGCTCATTAGAAATCTTCCCAATTCTCGTAAGCCAGAGCGGCTGCGCCGCCATTGGCGCGAACATTCGTTACGCGTTGACCACGTGGCGTTGCGCGTGCGGCAGGCGCTTCTGTGGCTTTGGTGTTGAGCTTAGCGAAAGAGTGTTGCGCAAATCTAAATTGCGACAGCAGCACCCGGAGGTTTTCGGCTTCCTTCGAGAGTTTGCCGCTGGCAGCCGTGGTCTCCTCAACCATAGAGGCGTTGTCCTGCGTGACCTGATCCATCGCGTTGACAGCCTTGTTGATCTCCGTCAGCCCGGTAGACTGCTCGCGGGCAGCTGTAACGATCGCCACGACATTGCCGTCGATCTCGGTGACCTGCGAGACGATCTCTTCCAGAGCGCTACCGGTTTCACCGACCAGCGTTACGCCGCTCTTGACGTGTTCGGACGAGGCGGTGATCAGCGTCTTGATCTCCTTTGCCGCGTTCGCCGAGCGTTGGGCGAGTTCGCGGACTTCCTGCGCGACGACAGCAAACCCCTTGCCAGCTTCGCCGGCACGGGCAGCCTCGACACCGGCATTCAAGGCCAAAAGATTGGTCTGGAACGCGATTTCGTCGATGACGCTGATGATGTTGCTGATCTCGCGCGACGAATTGGCGATCTGATCCATGGCTCCCATCGCCTTGCGGACGATGCTGCCGGAATGGCCGGCGCCAAGCTTCGTCTTGGCCACCAGGTCGCCAGCCTCACCGGCGCGCTTGGCGCTGTCGGCCACTGTCTGGGTGATCTGCTCAAGGGCGGCGGCTGTTTCCTCAACGGTTGCTGCCTGCCGCTCCGTCCGTCTAGACAATTCGCCGGCAGCGGTCGTCATTTCGCGGGAGCCATGCGCGATGGCATCGGTGTTTTCAGCAACGGTGCGCATGGCGCCGCTCAGACGTTCAACAGCGCTGTTGAAATCGACGCGGACCTTGTCGAGAGCCGGAAGGAATGGGGTCTCAATGGCGCCGGTCAGGTCGCCGGCGGCAAGGCGCGTCAGTCCTTCGCCGAGCTCATCGACGGCCTGCACGCGGCTGGTGATATCGGTCGCAAACTTGACAACCTTGAAGACGCGACCGTTCATGTCGAAGATCGGGTTGTAGGACGCCTGGATCCAGACGACCTTACCGCCCTTGCCGACTCGCTTGAACTCTTCGGCAACGAACTGGCCGGCGGCAAGCTTGGTCCAGAATTCGCGGTAGGCAGGCGAGGCCGTATAGGCCGTTTCGCAGAACATGCTGTGATGCTTTCCGCGGATTTCATCCAGGCTGTAGCCGAGGACGGAAAGGAAGTTTCCGTTTGCGGTCAAGATCTCGCCGGACGGGGTAAACTCGATGACGGCCTGTGCCCGGGAGATCGCTTCGATCTTGCCGATGGCATTTGCCGAATCGAGCTTGGCCGCGGTCACGTCAGTTGCGAACTTGACGATCTTGTAAGGCTTGCCGTTGGAGAGCAGGGGATTGTAGGTCGCCTGAATCCAGACGTCCCGGCCGCCCTTGCCGATGCGGCGGTATTCGCCGGAATCGAACTGGCCCTTGCCGAGCTTGGCCCAGAAATCCTTATAGGCCGCGGACGCGACATAGTCAGGATCGCAGAATATGCGGTGGTGTTTGCCGGCGATCTCCGAAAGCTCGTACCCGAGCGTCCGGCAAAAGTTTTCGTTGGCCGTCAGAATATTGCCCTGCAGGTCGAATTCGATCACGGCCTGCGATTTGTTGAGCGCCGAGAACATGGCCTTGGCGTCGGAACCTGAAATAACTGAAAATAGCGGCATCGTCGTCCCTCTAAGGACTGCAGCACTCCAAAGCGGTGCGGGGCGAGGGCGATTGCCAAAAACAGGCACACAGATCGCCGCGCCTGCGGCGCATTCGATGCGGCAGGTCAGATCTCAAATAAAGCTGAAAACCCGGACGCTGCCCCCACAATGCGCCCGGGTGTTTCTGCTGAAATAATATGATTAGTTAGATTAAAAATGAGTAACTGACTGAATATACTGATGTATATTAGCGTTTAATGCGTGAGTTCACGCAAACATACTTCGTGTTGGTTGCGGCCTCCGAAGAGGCCGCTCACCTCAGGTAATTGTCTTCTCGATTTCGGAGACGGCCCATTCGACCTGGTCCTTGGTGATGACCAGCGGCGGAGCGAGGCGGATCGTGTGCTCGTGCGTATCTTTGGCGAGCAGACCGCGCTCCTTGAGACCGTAGCAATACTGGCGCGCGCCACCTGCTTCGGGCTCGAGTTCGATCGCTAGCATCAGGCCGCGGCCACGTACGTCCTTGACGATGTTCGAGCGGATGGAGCGCAGACCTTCGAGGAAATAGTTACCCATCTTCTCGGCATTCTCGATCATGCCTTCCTCAGTGAGCACCTTGAGCGCGGTGCGAGCCACGGCGCAGGCGAGCGGATTGCCGCCGAAGGTGGAGCCGTGCTGACCGGGCTTGAGGACGCCAAGGACCTCGCTGTTCGAAAGAACGGCGGACACCGGATAGAAACCGCCGGAGAGCGCCTTGCCGATCAACGTCACGTCGGCTTCGATGCCTTCGTGCTCTTCCGCAAGCAGCTTTCCGGTGCGGCCGAGACCGGTCTGGATCTCGTCGAGAATCAGCGTGACGTTGTGCGTGGTGCAGAGCTCGCGGACGCGCTTGAAATAACCGGCCGGAGGAATGATGACGCCGGCCTCGCCCTGGATCGGCTCGATCAGCGCGCCGACGGTGTTTTCGTTGATCGCCGCGGCAAAGGCTCCGGCATCGCCGAAGGGGATGGTGCGGAAGCCCGGCGTGTAAGGTCCGAAGCCGGTGCGTGCATCCGGGTCGGTCGAGAAGCTGATGATGCTGAGCGTCCGGCCGTGGAAATTGTCGGAGCAGACGATGATCTCTGCCTTGCCTTCCGGCACGCCCTTCACCTCGTAGCCCCATTTGCGCACGGCCTTGATCGCCGTCTCGACGGCTTCGGCACCGGAATTCATCGGCAGGATCTTGTGCGATCCGGTCAGTGCCGCCAGCTCTTCGTAGAGATGAGCCAACTGGTCGTTGCGGAAGGCGCGGGAGGTGAGTGTCAGCTTGCCGGCCTGTTCGACCATCGCGGCCAGGATCTTCGGATGGCAATGGCCCTGGTTCACGGCGGAGTAGGCCGAGAGGCAATCGAGATAGCGGTTGCCGTCGGTATCCCAGACGTAAACGCCTTCTCCGCGGGTCAGCACGACGTCGAGCGGCTTGTAGTTATGGGCGCCAAGCCGCTGTTCGGTGGCGATCAGGTTTTCAGATGCGTTCATGGCTGGTTCCCTCGGATTAGGCGGCGCGGGTCGGACGATCGAAGATACGGCGGCCGAAAAGGCTGGCGGTCAGTTCGACAAGAACGCGGGCGCTCTTGCCGCGATCGTCCAGAAACGGATTGAGTTCGACGAGATCGAGCGACGATACGAGGCCGCTGTCGCAGAGCATCTCCATGACGAGGTGCGCTTCGCGGAATGTCGCTCCGCCCGGCACGGTCGTTCCGACGCCCGGGGCAATATCGGGATCAAGGAAATCGACATCAAGGCTGACATGCAGGAGGCCGTTGGCTTCTTCCACCGCAGCGAGGATCTGCCGCATGATAGGTGCGATACCCTGTTCGTCGATCGAGCGCATATCGAAGACGTTGACGCCGTGCTTCTTGATCAGCTCGCGTTCCGGCGCATCGACCGAACGGATGCCGACCTGAAAGACGTTGCGCGGATCGACCAGCGGCCGGGCCTTCGGAAGAACTTCGGCGAGGTCAGCCTGACCGGTGAAGAACGCGACCGGCATGCCGTGAATATTGCCGGAGGGCGAGGTTTCCGGCGAGTTGAAATCCGAGTGGGCGTCAAGCCAGATGACAAACAGCGGGCGGCCCTGTTCGGCGGCATAGCGTGCCATGCCGGAGACGCTACCCATCGACAGGGCGTGATCGCCGCCAAGGATCAGCGGAAGGCGGCCGGCAGCGGCCGCTTCATAGGTGCTCGCTTCCAGCGCCCGGGTGAACGCGCCGATGATCCGCAGATTGTGGGCCTTCGGATGATTGGGCAGGTCTCGAGCCGGCACGATCTGCAGGTCGCCGTCGTCCTTGACGTCATGACCGAGCTCGATGAGCGTCTGGTCGATCCCTGCGATGCGAAGTGCTGCCGGGCCCATTGCGGCGCCCCTTCGGCCGGAGCCTTCTTCCAACGGAACGCCAATGAGGGTGACTGCGCGCGATTGAACGTCCATTCCAAGCTCCGGATTTCGAGTTTCGAGCTGCATATTCGGCTATTGCCGCGACGACAAAAAGATGGAAAATTGCCAAAATAAAATCAACATTGTACAAATTGCTCACACCATTCGAGCAAAGTGAAAATCATGGACGACCTCGATCAGGAACTGCTCAGCGCTCTCAGACACAATGCAAGAACGCCGGTATCGTCACTAGCGGCGATGACGGGCGCCTCACGGGCGACCGTTGCCGCGCGGATCGACCGGCTTGTTGTCAATGGCACGATCGCAGCCTTCACCATCCGAACGGGGCATGAAGTGCGCTCGGCGGGCGTCCGGGCCATCATTCTCATCGAGGTTCTCGGCAAACTGGCCGACAAGGTTGCCGACCAGCTGCGCGGGTTGCCTCAAGTGCGTGCCTTGCACAGCACCAATGGCAAATGGGATTTCATCGCCGAACTCGAAGACCGGGATCTCGTGTCCTTCGACGAGACGCTGCGGCGCATCCGTCTGGTCGACGGCATCAACGTGACGGAAACCAACATCCTGCTGAAAACCAGCAAGACGATTTTCTAGGCCGCGCGCGTCAATACTCGCGTTCGTAGACGACGCCTGCTTCACCGGCGCCATTGCCGCCCGCTGCACCGCGAAGCTTGACACCGCGGCCGACATCAAGATTGATGATCGCCTTGGCGCCGGCCGCGCCGCCTTGCTGCAGTTCGAAATAAGTGCGCTCGTTGAGATAGCGGCCGACGCTGACGCTGGTTTGGCCCTTTTCGTCGGTGCTAATGTCGAGATCATCGACGCCAAGCTGGTTACGCAGGCCCTCGAAGAGCGAGGTCGACCGGCCACCGGCGAGCTGGCTGACTGCATCCGCAAGCTGAGCGATCTGCACCGGCGAAAGCTTTGACATCGACTGCCCGAAGATCAACTGCGCCAGGACTTCATCCTGCGGCAGGGCCGGTGACGACGAGAAGGTGATGGCCGGGTCGGTCGCCAGACCACCGACATCGACCGTCAGCGTCGTCGTGCCCGAGGTCGAGCTTGCCTCCATATCCAAAGCAGGGGTCAGGTTGCCTGCGAAAGTGATGCGGCTCTTGTCGGTGAAGTTCATTCGGCGGTTCAGGATCGTCAGGCGCCCACGCCGCATGGTGAAGCCGCCGGAGACGATCGGGGCTGCTGCCGTCCCCTTGATGGTCAGACTGCCGCCAAGCTCGGAATCGATGCCGCGGCCACGAACGAAGATCTGCGACGGCGCATTGAGCTGAAGATCGAGCGTGATCGTCGAAGACTTTTCGCCAGGCTTCGGCGGGTTTTCGTCGCGCAGTTGCTTGAGCACCGCGGCGGGCGCGTGGATGTGCCTGATGTCGATTTCGCGCAGCGAGGTCGGCAGCTTTTCCGGCACCGTGACGGAGGCTTTTTCCAGATCGAGGCGTCCGCTCAAGGTCGGGTTGGACAGCAGCGGACCACGCAGACCGACGGTACCATCGACTGTCGCGACGACGAGCGTGCCGTCGACATAGACGGCCTTGTCCAGCTTGACGTCGATATTCACCGGATAGTCGCCATTCGGCTGAATGCCGATCGTTCCGGTGGCCGAGATTGCGCCGCCGCTTGCCAGATTGGCGCTGAAGCGCGAGATCGTCGCCTGCTGGCCGTTCATGGTAATGCTTGCAGCCAGATTGTTGAGAGCCAGGTTGCGGCGAACGTCGACCAGCTTGGCGCCACTGGTGTTGACGCTGCCGTTGAGAACGGGACCACCGGCATTTCCGGTAATGCGAAGATCGATATCCGCCGCGCCTTCGGCAACGAAGCCTTGCTGGGCGAGCTGCGCGTCGAGAATGGCGAAGGGCAGGTTGCCGTGGAACTGAAGGTTCAGTGCCTTCTGCCCGGTAATGCCAACACTGCCGCCACCCTTCATCGACAGGCCGCCGTCGCCGGAAAGGCCGGTATCGATCGTCAGCGTGTTGCTGGCAAGCTTTCCATTGGCGGTGATGCCGAGTGGCGCAAGGCCAGCGCTCTTTGTCTGACTGGTCTGCGCATTCTTCCAGTTGAGCTTGAAATCGACATCGGGGATCGGAAGCTTGCCCGCGGCATTGGCGCTGCCCGAAATTGCCCCTTCGGCATCAAGATTGGGAACGAAGGCGTTGGCGATGCCGGCCGGCAGATTGTTGATGTCAGCGTCGGCGCGCAGCGAATTCGCCTGAGGACCGGCAACCTCGAAGCTGCCCTTCGCCTTGACCGACAGGGAACCGCTGCCGTTGGCGTTGACGTTGAAATTCAGCGTATTACCAGAAAGTCGGCCATCGGCCGTGACGCCGAGACCGGTAACATTGGCGGCCTTGGTGTGACTGGTCGCGGCGTTCTTCCAGGCAAATTTGAAATCGGCCGCCGGATTGGGGAGCTTTCCGTAAGCTCTGGCGGTTCCGGAAATCAGTCCTTCGGCGCCAAGGCCCGGCACGAAGGGGTTGGCAAGGCCGGCTGGCACGTTGGTGACGTCGGCATCGACCGAAAGCGCGTTGGCATCGGGGCCGGAAACGGCGAAGTTGCCAGTTGCCTTCAGCGACAGGCTGTTCTTGCCGCTTGCCGCCGCGTCGAAATTGATGCGGTCGTCAGCGAACTTGCCCTTGGCGGTGACGTCGAAGCTGGCGAGCTTGGCTTTCTTCGTCTGATCCGTCGCGGCATCCGTCCATGTAAGGTCGAAGTCGGCATTTGGTCTCGGCAACTTGCCGGAGGCCTTGGCCGTTCCGGATATCAGACCCTCGGCGCCAAGGCCGGGAACGAAGGGATTTGCCAGCCCGGCCGGTACATTGCCGATCGTGGCATCGACGGAGAGGTTGTTCGCATCGGGACCGGCAACGGTGAAGCTGCCCGCTGCCTTCAGCGATAGGCTGTTCTTGCCGCTTGCTGCGGTGTCAAAATCGAGCTTGCTATCGGCAAACTTGCCCTTGGCGGAAACGTCGAAACTCGCGAGCCCCGCCTTTTTGGTTTGGCCGGTCGCCGCATCGGTCCAGGTCAGGTCGAATTCGGCGCTAGGGCGTGGCAGCCTGCCGGAAGCCTTGCCTGTCCCTGAAATCAGTCCTTCGGCGCCAAGGCCCGGAACGAAGGCATTTGCCAGCGAGGCCGGGGCGTTGCTGATATCGGCATCGACTGTCAACGTATTCGCTTCGAGCCCTGAAACGACGAAGTTGCCCTTGGCTTTCAGCGCCAGGTTCTTTGCGCCGGTGGCGTCGACGTCGAAGGCGAGCTTGTTGTCGGCAAAGGTGCCGGTTGCGCCGATGGCCAGTTTGGCAAGGCCGGCCTTCACAGTCTGGCCGGTTGCGGCGTCTTTCCATGACAGATCGAATTGCGCAGTGGGGTTGGGGAGCGTGCCGGATGCTTTGGCGGTGCCGGATATGACGCCGGCGGCACCGAGATCGGGAACGAAGGCGTTGGCGAGCCCCGCTGGCACGTTGGCGATTTCGGCATCGACCGACAGGGCCTGGGCATTGGCACCGGCGACCATGTAGTTGCCTGAGGCCTTCAAGGATAGTCCCTTGCCGCCATCTGCGGTGGTTTCGAAATCCAGTCTGTTGTCAGCGAGCTTGCCGCTTGCGGCGATCGCGAAACCGGAGAGGCCGGCGGCCTTGGTCTGGCTTGTCGAAGCGTCCTTCCAGTCGAGCTTGAAGTTCGCGATCGGGGCCGCCGGGGTGCCGGTTACCGTGACCGTGCCGGAAATGCTGCCTGCCGCCTCGAGCTTCGGGACGAAGGTGTTGGCGAGGCTGGCGGGAAGGTCCTTGATCGTCGCATCGATATCGAGTGTTTCTCCGGCCGAGCCCGAAACGCTGACCGAACCCTCACCGGTGCGGATCGTCAGGCCATCCAGCTTTGCGGCACCACCGGCGATCGTTACGGCGGTCGGCGCAGAAAGCTCTACGGCAATATTCAGCGGCTTTGCCGACAGCCGGTCGAGCTCGATCTTCATGCTGCCGTCGTTGGTTTCGACTGCGCCGGCGGCGACCAGCGGATTGGCGTCGTAGACGGAGGTTAGATCGAAATTGGTGCGGTTCTGCTGCTGCGTGAAATTGACCGCCAGGCCGCTGATGGTGTTGGCGCCCGAAGAAATCTCGTCGGCCTTGATGATGCCGTTCGCCGCAAAAGCTTTCAGATCGCTGACGGTGATATCGATATCCGGCTTCACCAGCGACAGGCCGTCGCGCCTGATGCCGCTGCCGCTGGCCTTCGCCTTGATGGAGATTTTGCCACCGTCATTGGCGATGTCGAAGGCCCCCTTCAGATCGCCCTCGGCACGTTGTCCTGCCAAGGCTGCCAGCAGGCCGACATCCGGAAAATCGAAATTCAGCTTGCCGCTCGGCAGGAAGGATGGCGTCAGCTCGATGTTGCCGGTCAGCTTGTTGCTGCCGGCATCGATGGAGATCGACGGAATGCTGGTCGTCCCGTCTTTCGACTGGACGTTGGCATTGATCGCCAGCGGCTGGCCGTCGATCGCACCTTTGGCGCTGACCGTCGCCTGCGGCGCATTGGGATCAGCGGTCCCGGAGAGGTCCACGTCGAGACCGGACAGCGTACGGCCTGCGGTCTGGAGGGCCGCGGACTTCAGGTTCGCCTTGATGGCGAGCGCGGTGAGCGGGCCACTGATATTGGCCGTGTAGGCCAGTTCGCCGCCGGTATCCTGAACGAGCTTGCCGATATCGGGAAGCCGTCCGCTGAGATCGGCCGCCAGCGTATCGCCGTCGAGGGTGACGTTGCCGTTGGTTTCCAGGCTGCCCGATTTCACCACGAGGTTCGACAGATTGATCTTCGAAGGGATCGTGCCTGCAACCTGTGTCTCGATCGAAATCGGCGTGTCGAAACGCGGCGCGATCGCCACCGGGAGGGCCGCCGGTTCGATCGTCAGCTTGGCATTGCCTGTGAGCGCCTGGCTTTCGAGCCTGTAAGTGCCGTTGACGCTGCCGCTGGCATTGGCGCTTTCGAATGTCGTGCCGTTGAAGCCAATGCTATCGGGCGCGACCTGCAGCGGGGCTGCCAGCGTGACCGGCCCCTGGACCGCCCGGTTGACGTCGGGATTGATGAAGGCCGTATCGCCGGCCACAAGACGGATCTGCACGCCGCCGCTTTTCTTGGCGATGTTGAAGGCATCGCTCTTGGCCGTCAGCTTGACGTTGCTTGCCGTGGCCTGGGGAACGGTGATCGCGTCCAGGGATGCGCTGGCGTTCAGCCGGGCAGCCTTGGCGTCGCCGGTCAGGGCGACATTGAGGCCGCTGACCAGCAGGCGGGCTTCACCCTTTTCGAGCGGCCAGCGGAAATCGACCGGGCCGGACGTGCCGAGAACATTGGCATTCAGGCTGTTGTTGCCTGCCGGATCGAGCGTGCCGGAGGCGGCGATGACGACGCTTCCGGTGGCGATGTTGCCGGTCTGGATGTCGATCTTGCCCTTGTTGTCGAAGGTGGCCGCGAGGTCGATATTCGTCTGCCCTGCAAAGAGCGGGCGGAAGGGTGGGGGCAGGAGCGAGCTCAGATCGCCGCCGCCTTTCAGGTTGATCTGGTGAAGCCCCTCCGGCGTCAGCACATGCTGGCCTTCGATCGAAGCGCGGGGCTGTCCATCGAGGGCCGCCAGCAGCTTGGCCTTCCAGTTCGAAATCGGACCGTCGCCATCGATCGACAGATTGACGGATGGATCGCCCGGCAGCGACAGCAACGTCGCCATCACGCCGCCCTTCGGTTCGGCAAGCTGAGCCTTGAGGCGAAGGTGGTTTTCCTCGGGCATGAAGGCAACGTCTGCGTTCAGCTTGGCGTCCAGCACCGACTGGCGATTGACGTTGAGAACCGCGTGGCCACCGCTCTGATCGGCCTGCAGATTGCCGCCCGCGACCAGCGTGAAGGCGCGGCCGACAAGCTGCTCACTGAGATTGATCTGCGGCAGCGCGATGTTGTCGATATCGATCTTGATGGGCAGCTTGAAGCCGGCTTCTTCGCCGGTATCCGGCGGCGACGGCAAGGTGCGCACCGGCTTGCGGACGACGGTGATCGACTGGATGCCGATCTGCTTGGCGTGGAACGTGCCGGTCAGCAGCGCCAAGGGATTCCAGTTGATAGAGATTCCTCTCGCTTCGGCGAAAACACCACGGGTGTCCGATATCGTGATCTGTGCAGCATCGAGGCCGCCTGTCAGCAGGCTGCCAGGCTCGCGGATCGAGACGTTCATGTCCCGGTTGGAGATGATCTCCGCGACCTTTTCGGTAACGATGCGTGAGCCGAAGGAAGTGAAGCCGAAAATGACGATCGCAATCGCGGCAACGACAAGCACGAGGCCAAGGCCATAGCCCAGCAGCCTTACAATCCAGTTCATGAGTTTCGTCAGTGCTTGCATGAAGGCGGACACTATCCCGTTCGCATGGCGGTGCAACGGGTTCATCCGCTGCGTTTTCCGCCGTTAGAATGATTGGCCTATGCCGGCGTAGATTCCATAGGCCGTGCCATTTTCGTACTTGTTCAGCGGTACGGCAAAATCAAGCCGCAGTGGACCGAAAGGCGTGGCGTAGCGAATACCGACGCCAGCGCCGGCGCGGAAATCGCCGAAATCGGGGAAGGTGTCTGCCGAGACCGTGCCGACGTCGATGAAAGGCACGATGCCGATCGTGTCGGTGATCCTGACGCGTGCCTCCAGCGATGCGGTCACATAGGACTTGCCGCCGGTCGCCTCGTTGTCGGCGTCGTAGGGCGAGATCTCCTGATAGCCGTAGCCGCGCACCGAGCCACCACCGCCGGCAAAGAAGCGGCGGGTGGCGGGAATGTCCTGCAGCTCGCCGCCGACCAGGAAACCCGCGGCCACCTTACCGGCGAACACTACATTGTCCTCCTGGCCGATCGCCTGATAGCCCGAGATCGAGCCCTCGAAGGAGGAGAAGATGGTGCCGTTGAAGGCTTCGTAGCTCGGCGTTGCCGCGAGTGTCGCGCGGTAGCCTTCCGTCGGATTGAACTTGCTGTCGCGGGCGTCGCGCTCGTATGTCAGTGGCAGAGCGAAGGTCAGATACTCGTTGTTGCCGAAGGCGTCGTCGTCTTTTTCGTAGCTGATCTCGGCTGCGGCCGACACGGTGTCCTGATCGCTGAGTTCGTAGGAGTAACCGAGCAAGCCGGTGATCAGAGAGGCGTTGTAGGCGTCTGGATTTTCCGTCTTGGCAAGGATTGATGCCTTGAGCGTTCCTGCAGGGAAGAAGGCGCCAGGCTTGGTGAAGGAAATGCCAGTCGAATAGTCGAGATTGCTGATGTCGTTCTCGCCGAGCCGGCCGACTGTTCCTTCGATACGAAGCGATTCCGCCTCGCCGAAAAGATTGCGATGGCCCCAGTAGCCCTGCAGGCCGAAGCCGTCGATCGTCGAGTAGTTGGCGCCGAAGCCGAAGTAGCGCTGCTTGCCTTCCGACACCTCGATGGTCATCGGTAGCGTACCATCAGCAGCGAGCTCATTGGCTTCGTGAATGGTGACGCTCGAGAAGACGCCAAGTGCACGCAGACGGTCTCCGGCCTTCTTCAACGCCTCTGGCGAATAGGCTTCGCCGCGGTTGAGCCGCGAATAGCGCTGGATGAAATCGGGTTTGACGGTCTTTTCACCGGTGACGCCAACGGTGCCGACAGGGGCAACGGGGCCGCCTTCGGTGGTGATGACGATATCGACGGTGCTCGTGCGATGATCGGCAACGACCTCGCGCTTCGTCAGCTTGGCAAGCGGCCGTCCTTCGCTCTTCAACTGCTCGACGATCTTGTCGCCGGCCTTGATGATGACGAGGGAGCCCGCCTCTTCGCCGGGCGCCAGATCGTAGTCTGCGGGATTGCGCATCGCTGCATCGCCGCCGAACTGGACGTCGCGTACGTGGAACACCGGCCCCGGATCGACATTGACGTTGACGGTGACCGGCTTCGACCGGTCGAAAACCGGATTGGGTGGCAGGTTGTCGATATTCTTGCCATCGACGGTGATGGTCACCACGCCGCCATATCGGGCCTTTTCATACAGGGTGGCGATCAGCCGCTCGCGGTCGTCGCGCGCCTTGACGACGACGCCGAGATCGCCTGATACGGGCTTGTCCTTGTCGCCGACCAGGCGCGAGCTGTTTTGCAGCGCCTCAGTGAGATCAGGATCGGCCGTGCCCGACGTCAGATCGACGTCGTATCGCACCGGATCAGGAACCTGTTCCGCTTCGCTGTCGTCCTTGCCGAATATCGTTATGCCAAACAGCTTGAAGGCGTATGCCTCATCGACCAATGCAGGCGAAAACGCGGCCGTTGCCGCGATCACCATCATGGTGCCTGTCCGCCGATACGCGAAACCCGCTTTCGGTGTCGTCCCTCTGATCTGCATCCGCCGCTTTTAGTTACATGGAAAATGAAGCTTCGCGTTGCCCAGCCGCGGGCACCTTAGCGGCAAAAATGCGAAACGTGTACCAATTTAAGTTGTTGGCGGGCTAATTTAGTACAGAAAATGAAAAATCCCGGCGCTGGCCGGGATTTTTTAGTCGGTGAATTTAACGCTTAGTAGCCGCCGCGCGGGCAGTCGTCGATGTAGCGATTGCCGTTTCGATCACGATAATAGCACTGCCCGGGCTGCTCGGCGACACGGCCGATCAGTGCGCCGGCAACGCCGCCGATCGCTGCGCCAACTGCGGCACCGCGGACATTGCCTGTAGCAACACCACCGATCACAGCGCCGGAAGCGGCGCCGATGCCGGCACCCTGCTGTGTCGGCGTGCAACTCGCGATCGAGAGGCCGACGAGTACGAATGCGATAATCTTCTTCATTTCCATCTCCAAAAGGTTCGCTGCCCCCTGGCAGCAGCCGTCCCTCACGTGTTTTTGTTTTTGTCACGTAGGCTGCAAACTATGTCGTAAACAAAGCGTGTCCAGCAATCTCCACAAAGTTTGCGGTCACGCTTCGTTTCATAACGTTTCAGGAGAGCCCCGTTCTATCGGACTTCGGCAGTGAAGCAAAATTGATACAACTCCCTAAAGTAGCGGTTGATCCTAAAGGGAAAAGGTCAAATGATGCCGCTTGTGCCTGGAGGAGGCACGAGGAGGACATCATGGCGAAAGTCAAACTGACGGTGAATGGCCGCGCGGTGAGCGGCGACTGTGAAGAAAGAACGCTTCTCGTCCATTTCATTCGCGAAAAGCTGGGGCTGACGGGCACCCATGTCGGCTGCGATACAACGCAATGCGGTGCATGTGTCGTCCATCTGGACGGCAAGTCGGTCAAGAGCTGCACAATCCTGGCCGTCCAGGCCTCCGGCTCTTCGGTGACGACCATCGAGGGGCTTGCGGCAAATGGCGAGCTGCATCCCGTTCAGGCGGCTTTCAAGGAACATCACGGCCTGCAATGCGGCTTCTGTACGCCCGGCATGGTGATGGCCTCGGTCGATATGATCAACCGCCACGGCGGCCATCTCGACGAGGAAACCGTCCGCCACGAGCTTGAAGGCAATATCTGTCGTTGCACCGGCTATCACAACATCGTCAAGGCCGTGCTCTCCGCCAACGCCGAAATGCATGGCGGCGCCAAGCAGGCTGCCGAATAGCATCCCCTGAATTCGTCTGGCAGCTGCCGAACACAATTCTCTTTGGCGGAATGCCAGGCCCGAAACCCCATTGGAGGACATCATGGGTGTTGAAGGAATTGGTGCACGCGTCGCACGCAAGGAAGACAAGCGGTTTCTGACAGGCAAGGGCCGCTATACAGACGACATGGTCGTTCCGGGCATGAAATACGGCTACTTCATCCGCAGCCCGCATGCTCACGCAAAAATCACCAATATCGACGTCTCGGCCGCCAAGGCGATGCCCGGCGTCATCGGCGTGCTCGACGGTAAGCAGCTGTTTGCCGATGGCATCGGCAATCTGATCTGCGGCTGGATGATCCATTCGCGCGACGGCTCGCCGATGAAGATGGGTGCGTGGCGGCCGCTGGCGGTGGATACGGTCCGCTATGTCGGCGATGCCGTGGCGATCGTCGTCGCCGATTCGCTCGGCGAAGCGCGGGATGCTGCCGAAGCCGTCAGCATCGACTACGAGGAGCTTCCTGTCGTCACTGAAGCCGTCGAGGCCTTGAAGTCGGGCGCGCCGCAGATCCATCCTGAATCATCGGACAATCTGATCTTCGATTGGGTGATCGGCGATGAAGGCGCGACCGATCAGGCAATTGCGGCGGCAGCGCATGTCACCGAGATCGAACTGACCAACAACCGTCTGTCGCCCAATCCGATGGAGCCGCGGGCGGCGCTCGGCATCTATGATTCTGCCGAGGATCACTACACCTGCTACACGACGAGCCAGAATCCACATGTCGCCCGTCTGGTGATGAGCGCCTTCTATAATGTGGCGCCGGAGAACAAGCTCAGGGTCATCGCGCCCGATGTCGGCGGTGGTTTTGGATCGAAAATCTATATCTATCCCGAGGAGATCGTCTGTCTCTGGGCCTCGAAGAAGACCGGCGTTCCGGTGAAGTGGAATTCGGACCGCACCGAAGCCTTCCTGACCGATGCGCATGGTCGCGACCACGTGTCCAAGGTGAAGATGGCCTTCGACAAGGATCATCGCATCATCGGGCTGAAGGTCGATACGATCGCCAATCTCGGCGCCTACATGTCGCTCTTCTCTTCGGCGGTGCCGACTTATCTCTATGCGACGCTGCTGTCAGGGCAGTATGCGATCCCCGCGATCCACGCCAATGTCCGCACCGTCTATACCAATACGGCGCCCGTCGATGCCTATCGCGGCGCGGGTCGGCCGGAGGCGACCTATCTGCTGGAGCGGACGATGGAAACCGCAGCACGCGAACTCGGTATTTCGCCGGCCGAGCTTCGGCGGAAGAACTTCATCCGCTCCTTCCCGCATCAGACGCCTGTGATCATGATGTATGATGCGGGCGACTACGATGCCTCGCTCGACGCGGCGATGCAGGCTGCCGACTGGAATGGCTTCGAAGCCCGCCGTGCAGAGGCCGCGAACCGCGGCATGAAGCGCGGGATCGGCATGAGTTGCTATATCGAAGCCTGCGGGATTGCGCCGTCTCAGGCGGTCGGTTCTCTCGGCGCTGGTGTCGGGCTGTGGGAATCGGCAGAGGTGCGCGTCAACGCCGTCGGTACGATCGAGGTGCTGACCGGCTCGCACAGCCATGGCCAAGGACACGAGACGACCTTTGCTCAGCTGGTGGCGGATCGTCTCGGTGTTCCCATCGACAGCGTTTCCATCGTCCACGGCGATACCGACAAGGTGCAGATGGGGATGGGCACCTACGGCTCGCGCTCGGGTGCCGTCGGCATGTCGGCTGTCGTCAAGGCGCTCGACAAGGTCGAGGCCAAGGCGAAGAAGATTGCCGCACACCTGATGGAGGCTGACGAGAGCGATATCGTCATCGAAAATGGCGAGCTGAAGGTGGCCGGTACCGACAAGGTGCTGCCATGGTTCCAGGTGGCGCTTGCTTCCTACACCGCCCACAATCTGCCGGCGGGTATGGAGCCGGGGCTGAAGGAAACCGCCTTCTACGATCCGTCGAACTTCACCTTCCCGGCCGGATGCTACATCTGCGAAGTCGAGGTCGATCCGGAAACGGGTCATACCAAGATTATCCAGTTCGTTGCCGCTGACGACTTCGGCAATATCATCAACCCGATGATCGTCGAGGGACAGGTGCATGGCGGCATTGCACAGGGTATCGGCCAGGCGCTACTCGAAGGTGTGCACTATGACGAGAACGGGCAGCTGCTGACGGCGAGCTACATGGATTATGCCATGCCGCGCGCCGACGACCTGCCGTCCTTCAAGCTGTCGCATCAGAACACGCCCTGCCCGAGCAACCCGCTCGGCATCAAGGGCTGCGGCGAGGCGGGGGCGATCGGGTCTCCACCGGCGCTGATGAATGCGATCACCGATGCCATCGGCAACAATATGCTGACCATGCCTGCCACACCGCAAAAGGTGTGGATGGCGGCACGTGCGAACAATTGAGGAGGAAGGGCCATGTACGAGTTGAACTATCACCGCGCCTCTTCGGTCGATGAGGCGGTCAAGCTGATCTCCGGCAAACCCGAGGGCAAGTTCGTTTCCGGCGGCATGACGCTGATTGCCACCATGAAGCAGCGGCTCGCCGCGCCGAGCAACCTTGTCGATCTCCGGCATATCGATTCGATGAAGGGGGTCAAAGTCGATGGGCGAAAGATCACCATCGGCGGCGCAACGACGCATGCGGAAGTCGCTTCATCTGCGGCAATCCGCAGTGTGCTTCCGGCCTTCTGCGAACTGGCGGGGCTGATCGGCGATCCGCATGTCCGGCATATGGGGACGATCGGCGGATCAATCGCCAACAATGACCCGGCTGCCGACTATCCGGCGGCAATGCTGGCGCTCAATGCGACGATCATGACAAGCAAGCGCCAGTTGCCAGCGGATCAGTTCTTTACCGGGCTGTTCGAAACGGCGCTTGAGGACGGCGAGATCGTCACCGGCGTCAGCTTCGATGCGCCGGAGAAGGCCGGCTATGCCAAGTTCCGCAATCCGGCCTCGCGTTATGCGATCACCAGCGTGCTGGTGACCAAGTCAGGCGGCACTGTCAGGGTCGGAATCGCCGGGGCGGGCAGCAACGGTGCGTTCCGGCATGGCGGCCTGGAAGCGGCTCTCAGCGCCAACTGGTTGCCCGATGCCGCGATGGGCGTTCAGGTCGATGCCAACGGCCTGCTGTCCGATCTTCATGCCAGCGCCGAATATCGCGCCAATTTGATAAAAGTCATGACGAAGCGAGCCGTTGCTGCTGTAGGTTAGTCGCAACGAGCGACATTCCGGATATGTCAACCCAGCCGCTTTATCGGCTGGGTTGAAGCTTTTTCGTCTGGAATGATTCAAAAATATGCGCCTTTTGCCGCAGTTGATGGTAAAGGAGGCGCCATGGGTTGACGCGCGGCGGTGTGCTTAGCAAAACGGTCGCGTGATACTGGAGCATATGCATGGATTTCGAAGCGTTTTTCAAAAGCGAGCTTGATGGTCTTCATTCTGAAGGCCGCTATCGCGTTTTTGCCGACCTTGAGCGCCACAGCGGACAGTTTCCGCGTGCGACGCGCCACACGGCCGACGGCCCGAAAGACGTAACTGTCTGGTGCTCCAACGACTATCTCGGCATGGGCCAGAACCCCAAGGTGATCGAGGCGATGAAAGCCGCCATCGACCACTGTGGCGCGGGTGCGGGAGGCACCCGGAATATCTCTGGCACCAACCACCACCACGTTCTGCTCGAGCACGAACTTGCCGATCTGCATGGCAAGGAAGCTGCGCTGACCTTTACGTCGGGCTATGTCTCGAACTGGGCGGCCCTTGGCACGCTCGGCGGCAAGATCCCCGGCATGATCATTTTCTCCGATGCGCTGAATCACGCCTCGATGATCGAAGGCATTCGCTATGCCAAGTGCGAGAAGGTGATCTGGAAGCACAACGACATCCATGACCTCGAAGCCAAGCTGGCGGCCGCCGATCCCAAGGCGCCGAAGCTGATCGCTTTCGAGAGCGTCTATTCGATGGATGGCGATATCGCGCCGATCAAGGAAATCTGCGACCTCGCCGACAAGTACGGCGCAATGACCTATCTCGACGAAGTCCATGCCGTCGGCATGTACGGTCCGCGCGGCGGCGGCATTGCCGAGCGCGAAGGCCTGATGGACCGGATCACGGTGATCGAGGGTACGCTTGCCAAGGCCTTCGGCGTCATGGGCGGCTATATTGCGGCCTCGACGGCTCTTTGCGATTTCATCCGCTCATTCGCCTCGGGCTTCATCTTCACGACCTCGCTACCGCCGGCGCTCGCCGCCGGTGCGGTCGCTTCGATCCAGCATCTGAAGGCCAGCCCCTTCGAGCGTGCCCGCCATCAGGACCGGGTGCGCAAGCTGCGCCAGCTGCTCGACCAACAGGGCATTCCGCATATGCCGAACCCGAGCCATATCGTGCCGGTGATGGTCGGGGATGCCGCGAAGTGCAAATGGATCTCGGATCTGCTGCTCGACAATTTCGGCGTCTATGTTCAGCCGATCAATTATCCGACGGTGCCGAAGAAGACCGAGCGCCTGCGCATCACGCCGACGCCGCAGCATTCCGATGCCGATATCGAGCATCTGGTCGGCGCGCTGCATTCGCTCTGGTCGCGCTGTGCGCTTGCAAGGCACGTCGCCTAAGCAAAACAGAAATAACGTAATAAAAATGGCCGCTTAAGCGGCCATTTCCTTTTGAACAATGATTTCGCCGGCGCGCCGTCTTGCCTCGTCATCAGCTGCGAAGACGTCTTCCATCGTCGTGGCGGCCTCGTGGCCGGTCATCATATCCATCACGCGCTCGGCAATATCGGCCATCTCAAGGAAGCCAATCCGGCCATCGCAGAAGGCGTGGAAGGCGATCTCTTCCGCAGCATTCATGACGGCGCCCTGCAGGCCGCCGCGTTCCAGCGCTGTGCGGGCCAGCCGCAGTGCCGGGAAGCGCACTTCATCCGGTGCCTCGAAATCCAGTCGTGCCAGCTTGGCAAAGTCCAGCCGCTCGACATCGAGCTTCGAGCGGTTCGGATAGGTCAGCGCATAGCCGATCGCGGTGCGCATATCCGGGCAGCCGAGCTGCGCCAGCACCGATCCATCGACATAGCCGACCATCGAATGGATGACCGACTGCGGATGGACGATGACCTCAACCTGATCTGGACGAACGTTGAAGAGGTGCTTTGCCTCAATCATCTCCAGCGCCTTGTTGAACATCGAAGCGCTGCCGATCGAGATTTTCAGGCCCATCGACCAATTCGGATGGGCGCGGGCGATATCGGCGGTGACGCCTGCCATCTGCTCGCGCGTCCAGGTGCGGAACGGACCGCCCGAAGCGGTCAGAACGACGCGCTCGACGGCATGATGCTGGTCATCTTCCAGCGACTGGAAGATGGCGCTGTGTTCGCTATCGACGGGGATCAGCCGTCCGCCGCCTTCGGAAACTGCCTTGACGAAAAGCTGGCCTGCTGAGACCAGGCATTCCTTGTTGGCAAGGGCGATGTCGGCGCCGCGCTTGGCGGCCTCCAGCGTCGGCGCCAATCCCGCAGTGCCGACGATTGCCGCCATCACCAGGCCGGCATTGCGCGTGCCCGCTTCGATCAGCGCATCGCGGCCTGCAGCGACCTCGATACCACTGCCTGCAAGCGCGTCCTTGAGGGCGCCGTAGCTTGTTTCGTCGGCAGTGACGGCGAGTTCGGCGCCGCAGGCAATCGCCTGCTCGGCGAGCAGCGCTACATTGGCATTGCCGGTGATTGCGACCACCTCGAAAGCATCGCGGCCGCCAAGCTGCTTGACCACGTCGAGCGTGTTGACGCCGATCGAGCCTGTCGAACCAAAGATGCTGAGGCGCCGCGGCGCGGTGAGGCCGGTCTTCATGCGCGTGTCTTATCCAGAGCCGTCATTTGCCTTCGGCTCTACAGGGCTTTGGGTGGTGCGGCAAGTGTGCAACGCAGCAGTTTTCTCTCGCAACGGGGTTTACAGAGCGGCGTTGGGATGTGACTCTTGTAACATCCGTGGAGGATAACGGATGCGGCGGCCTGAACGGCCAGAGCCGCATTCCAGCGCTTGGGCGCATCCGGCAAATGGCACCGCGGTGCCCTGCCACTTCAAAAATTGGGAGGAATGAACGGACGCGTTTCGCGATGCATCCGCATGGTTCCTGCGTCTCGGCGCTCGAAAAGGCCGACTTTGATGACGATGCTGAAACTGACAATTCTATGCGCCGCCTGGCTTGTCCAAACGCTGCCGGCGCGGGCCGACAATCTGTTAATCTGGAACCCGGTGCAGGTGTCCGATCAGGCCTACAAGGCAACGATGGGGTTTCGTCTGCCGTTCGAGTGGGAAACCAGCGCCGGTGCCGATTTCGGGTTATCGGCAACCGATGGCGATGCGATCCTCAAGGGATCGGGGCAGGCCACGCTCTGGGGCAAGATCAGCAAGGTGAGGGCGACGCCGGCCGGACCGGCGCAGCAATCTGCCGGTGTTCGCGTCGATACGCTGCGCGGCAGCGGCGCGCTGATGCTCAGCCGCTCGAAAAGCTTCATTCTCTCCGACTCGCTTGATCTCCAGACCAGCCGCTTCGTCAATATCGGCTTCGATCCGGTGGCCGCGCGCCAGACTTCGGTCACCGCCAGCCAGGCGATGAAGCTGATTTATCCCTGGACGGGAACAGCGCTGACCGCCAATGGCAGCGTTACCGGCCTCGGTCAGGATTTTTCCAGCTCCGTCGGCGTCAGCCAGAATATCCTGCCGAATCTCAATCTGAACGCTGCCGTCAACGATCCACTGTCCTCAAGCCGCTCGGCAAATGTGAATATCAACTACCGGGTCACCTGGTAGGATCTGAACCAACCGCTGCCTCCGGCGTTTCTCTGCCATTACAAAAGGAGGAAGAGTCATGGTTTTCAAGGAAGCCACTTTTCACGGCAAACAGCCGGAGATCGAAGCCGAGTTTGTCAATCACGCGACGCTGGAGATTGCGGCAGCAGAGGCGCTGGCCGTGGCCGGGAGCATCGATGCGTCCGATGTTCAGGTAACGGCGGAGAATGAAGAGATCGTGCTGACGGGCACTGTCGGCACAATCGAAGAGATCGAGCGGGCGACTGCGGTGGTCAGCTCGGTCAAAGGTGTCCACGGTGTCCGCAACCAGATCCTGCTCGGTTGACGCCCTGCGTTAACCATTAACAAAAGATTAACGTTCTGTAATTGGACGCTCCACGGGCAGCGGCATAGGTTAAAGCCAAATTTCCTGGTTTTACCGGAGGTGCCTATGCATCGCATGGAAGAGATCAACCGCAGAACATGGAGCAACCCGCTCTCCCGGCGTGAATACCGGTCAAGCACTGGCTTCATCAATGAGGGTGAACGTGTGGTTTTCGAGATCGCCCGCAATCGCGGCGCGGGCGCGCGCATCCTCGACATCGGTATAGGCGGCGGCCGCACCACTGGATTGTTTCAGCCGGTGGCCGCTGATTATGTCGGTATCGACTATACGCCCGAGATGGTGGCGCTAGCGCAGCGCAACTACCCTTCAGCCCAGCTGGAGAACATGGACGCCCGCGATCTCTCACACTTTGCGAAGAGCAGCTTCGACATCGTGGTCTTCAGCTATAACGGCATCGATTCCGTGGATGCGGATGGCCGCAAGGCAATTCTTGGCGAAGTCTCCCGGGTGCTGAAGGCTGGCGGCACCTTCGTGTTCTCGACCTTCAACCGCAATTGGCATGGGTTCGGGGAAAAGCGGGCGCGCTCGTCGATCGTCTGGTCGAACGATCCGCTGAAGCTCGGCTTTCGCCTTGTGAAGCATGCCGTCGGGCTGGTGCGCGAGCGTCGGTTTGCGCCGCTGGAACAGCGCGATGGCGAACATGCTATTCTGCTGCACCGCGCCCACGATTTCGGTATCATGGTCTATGCAACGACGCCGGAGCAGCTTCGGTCGCAACTCGGCGAGAGCGGCTTTGACAGCGATCCGATGCTGTTTTCAGTCGATGGGCAGTTATTGCGCGGCGAGACGTTGCCGGACGAGGAATATTTCCACGTCGTTGCCTACAAGCCGGCGCTCAGCTGATCAGCCGGCGAAGCGCTCCGCCAAGAAATGCGAACTGCTGGTCGCTCCGGCCAGGCGGTCGGTCTTCTGGGTGGTCGTGGTGCCGTGCGGCTGGTATGCCAAGGCAACGATGACGGCACTGATGGCGATATAGCCGATCGCAAGTAGCGTGAGTTTTTGACGCATGACGGGAACTCCTGTTCTGCCAGCTTAACGCCGCCCCAGCGGCAAAGTTCCAGCCCGGCAAAGCGCAAAGAAAAACCGGCCTCTGACGGCCGGTTCTCCAATCTTGAGAAATAAGTCTTAGCGGCAGACGCGGGTCTTCTTGACGACCCAGTGGCCGTGTTCGTGGAAGCGGGCCGTCTTCACGTAGCAATGCGTCGCCACGTGGTGCATCGGCTTGTGCCAGCGGTGTGCCGGCGCGCGCTCTGTGGTGGTTACGGTTACGTTTGCTGCCTGTGACGGCGCAGTGGTCGAAACAATGGCGGCTGCTGCAAGCATGGATGCAAGAATAAGAGATTTCATGGTTTTGGCCTTTCGATTAACCGGACGATCAACTCGCCAATCGCACGCCTGGTTCCAACCTTACGAAATATTTAGGTTTTTCGCCCTGGAGCGGCTATTGTCCGGCCTTACTCAATTTCTGCGTGGGGTATGCGAAAAGCAATTCCGGCATCGAGTGCGGCCAATAAGCAACGGTCCTGCCTTCGAATTGTCCCCTTTGCGATCAGAACGTTAAGAACGTTCTTCATTGCGCATGGAAACAATGAAGGCCGCTTGGATCGTTCTGCGATCCCATACGTTATTTGTGGCTGGGTTTGCTTGCCGGTGCGGTTTCGATCAGAAGCTGCCGGTGCCATTTGAGAAGGAGACCATGATGAAAAAGACCATTGCGATGGTAATTGCAGCAGCTTCGCTTACGCAGGCTTGCGTCACGGCGGCGAGCGCTGCCGATATGGTCCGGACCTACGAGGAACCGGATACGCGCGGCGGCGTCAAGATCGGCATGCTGACCTGCGATATCGGCGGCGGCCTCGGCTATGTTCTCGGCTCCGCGAAGGAAGCCGATTGCGTATTCAGCTCGACGATCGGCAATGAAGTGACCGATCACTATACCGGCGATATCCGCAAGCTCGGCATCGACCTCGGCTTCACCACCCGCAGCCGCCTCGTCTGGGCCGTCTTCGCCCCGACCGCCGGCTATCACCGCGGCTCGCTCGGCGGCCTCTATGTCGGCGCATCTGCCGAAGCGACCGTCGGTGCCGGCGTCGGCGCCAATGTGCTAATTGGCGGCACGTCGGGATCGATCCACCTGCAGGCGCTCAGCGTAACCGGCCAGCTTGGCCTGAACGTTGCGGCGGGTAGCGCGTCGATGACGCTGACCCCGGGTTGATCACAGGCAATTCGCGCCCCTTCCGCGCAAGCGGGAGGGGTGTGCTCAACTTACGTTTCGAACAACCGGTCCCTTAGTAGTGGACGCGCAAGCAGGAACGCCGCTGGAACGTTCCGCGCCGCCGGATCAGCTATGATTTTGAAGCGAATGGTGATTCCGACGCGATTCGAACGCGTGACCCTCAGATTAGGAATCTGATGCTCTATCCTGCTGAGCTACGGAACCACTTGGGGCTCATGCATACAAAAGGCTTGGCGCGAAGCCAAGCCTTTTTCAGTCCGGTTTTCAGTATAGATCAGGCGTCGAGGCGCTGTTCGGCGAGGCGCACCCAGTAGGAAATGCCGTGGGTGATGACCTCATCATTGAAATCGTAGGCCGGGTTGTGGAGGCCTGCGGTGTCGCCGTTGCCGATGAAGATGAAGGCGCCCGGGCGGGCGTTCAGCATGTAGGAGAAATCCTCGCCTCCCATCATCGGGTCGATTTCCGGGTTGACGTTGGCCGCACCGGCAATATCGGTCGCCGTCGCGATAGCGTGGCCGGTCTCGGCCGCGTGGTTGACGGTCACTGGATAGTTGCGATGGAAGGCGATGTCGGCTTCGGCGCCGTGCGCCGCGGTAAGGCCGTTGATGACCTGCTTGAAGCGGCTTTCGGCGATGTCGCGCACTTCAGGGTCGAGCGTGCGGATCGTGCCGGCGATCTGGGCGTCGTTGGGGATGACGTTATGGGCGAAGCCGGCGTTGAACTTGGTGACGGACACGACGACCGAGCGCAGCGGATCGACGGTGCGCGCGGCGATCATCTGCAGATTGGCGACGATCTGGGCGCCGATGGCGATCGGGTCGATCGTGCGGTTCGGCTGGGCCGCGTGGCCGCCGCGGCCCTTGATGGTGACGGTGAACTCGTCGGTCGCCGCCATGATCGGGCCCTTGCGGATGGCGAACTGGCCGACGGGCAAGCCCGGCAGATTGTGCATGCCATAGACTTCCTCGATGGAGAACCGCTCCATCATGCCGTCCTTGACCATCAGGTTGCCGCCGCCGCCGCCCTCTTCGGCGGGCTGGAAGATGACGGCGACGTTGCCATTGAAATTGCGCGTCTCGGCCAGATATTTGGCGGCGCCGAGCAGCATGGCCGTGTGGCCGTCATGACCGCAGGCGTGCATCTTGCCCGGCGTGGTCGAGGCCCAGGGTTTGCCTGAAATTTCGGTCAGCGGCAGGGCGTCCATGTCGGCGCGCAGGCCGATGGTGCGGCTGCCTCCGCCATTTCCCTTGATCAGGCCGACGACGCCGGTGCGGCCGATGCCGGTGACGATTTCGTCGACGCCGAACTCCTTCAGCTTTTCGGCGACAAAGGCTGCCGTGTTCTCCACCGCGAAAAGAAGCTCCGGACGGGCGTGGATGTGACGGCGCCATTCGGTCACTTCGTCCTGCAATTCAGCGGCTCTGTTCAAAATCGGCATGCTCAAATTCCTGTACCGGTAACGGGCTATTCCGCGGCAGAGATAGCGGCTGCCGCGAAAAGAACTTATTCAATGGCCTTTGCCATGTCATGGCCATATACGTTAAATAGTGAAGGTTTCGAGATTTTCCGGACATCTTAAGGACTAGACGTGTCGACGCGCCAGAATCGTTTGTTTGCCGCCCTGCGGCCGGTCTCTTTCGCCGTCAGTGCCACTGCCGCACTGCTTTCTTCGGTTCCGCTGGCGCAAGCCAATCCGCATATTCTCGTCGATGTTCAGAGCGGCCGCGTCCTCGAGCACGAAGAGGCCTTCCGCAAATGGTATCCGGCCTCGCTGACCAAGCTAATGACCGTCTATACAACCTTCGATGCCATCCGCTCCGGCCAGATCAGCCTCGATACGCCGATCGTGATGAGCAAGCAGGCCGCAGCGCAGCCTGCCGCCAAGATGTATTACAAGCCAGGCCAGAAGCTGACGCTCGACAGCGCGCTGAAGATCCTGATGGTCAAGTCTGCGAATGATATCGCCGTCGCGGTCGCGGAAGCGGTGGCGGGAACGCAGGATGCCTTCGTGCTGCGCATGAATGCGGAAGCCCTGAAGCTCGGCATGACGGATTCGCATTTCGTCAATCCGAACGGACTTCCGGGCAAGGGCCAGTACACGACGGCGCGCGATCTCGCGGTTCTGACCGTCGCGCTGCGCCGCGATTTTCCGCAATATTCGGGCTATTTCGCGCTTGAAGGCTTTACCAACGGCAAGACCAATACGCCGAGCATCAATCTGCTGATCGGCCGTTTTGCCGGTGCGGATGGTATGAAGACCGGGTTCATCTGCGCTTCGGGTTTCAACCAGATCGGCTCTGCCACCCGCAACGGACGCACCGTGGTTTCGGTCGTGCTCGGTACGGACAGCCTTGCCGCGCGCGCTGATGCGACGGCCAACCTGCTGGAGAAGGGCTTTGCGACGCCCGCCGGATCAAGTGCAACGCTTGCCTCGCTGAAGCCCTACGGGCCGGGGCAGGATGCGGTCAGCGATATCAGCGCCGAAATCTGCAGCGCCAAGGGCGCCAAGGTGCGTAGCGAAACGCGCGACGAGGTCGGCCGGATGAAGGTGCAGTCGCCTTACATTCACGAGATGGACCACGAGCCGAATTTCGTCTTCGCCGGCCTCATCCCCGGTCAGGATACCCAGCCTGACAAGGGTGCCAAAACAGACGCGATGGGCGATGCCGCCAATATCCCGGTGCCGCTACCGCGTCCGACGTCGTTCTAAAGGCAATATCCCATGAGCCTGCATGCAGACCGGATCCCGGTCACCATCCTGACCGGTTTTCTCGGCGCGGGAAAATCGACGCTTCTGAACCGGATCCTCAAGGATCCGGCGATGAAGGATGCGGCCGTCATCATCAATGAATTCGGCGATGTCGGCATCGACCATCTGCTTGTCGAGAGTTCCGGCGATGCGATCATCGAGCTTTCGGACGGCTGCCTGTGCTGCACGGTGCGCGGCGAGCTGGTCGATACGCTCGCCAATCTGATGGATGCGATCCAGACCGGCAAGGTAAAGTCGGTGGAGCGCATCGTCATCGAGACGACAGGGCTCGCCGACCCGGCGCCGGTCATGCAGGCGATCATGGGCAACCCAGTCATTACCACGAATTTTCAGCTCGATGGCATCGTGACCGTCGTCGATGCCGTCAACGGATTGCAGACGCTCGACATTCACGAGGAAGCCCGCAAGCAGGTGGCTGTTGCCGACCGACTGATCGTCTCGAAGCGGCCAATGGCCGATGGTGAACGTCTTGGCGCGCTTGAAGCGCGGCTGCGCGATCTTAATCCGAGGGCGGCTCTGATGGATGCCGATGACGAAGAGACCGGCACCGCCGGCGTGCTCGTCAATGGCCTCTACGATCCGGAGACGAAGATTGCCGATGTCGGCCGGTGGCTGCGCGATGAAAACGCGCATGATCACCATCACCACGATCATCATCACCATCATGGTCACGGCCACCACCACCATCATGACCATCACCACGATGGCCAGGATCCGCATGATGTGAACCGTCACGATGCCTCGATCCGGTCTTTCTCGATCATCGAAGACAAGCCAATCGATCCGATGGCGCTCGAAATGTTTATCGATCTCCTGCGCTCGGCGCATGGCGAGAAGCTGCTCAGGATGAAGGCGATCGTTGCGGTTTCGGATCGGCCGGACAAGCCGCTGGTGCTGCATGGCGTGCAGAACATCTTCCATCCGCCGGTGCGCCTGCCTGCCTGGCCCGATGCCAACGACCGGCGCACGCGCATGGTGCTGATCACCAAGGATCTGCCCGAGGACTTCGTCAAGACGCTGTTCGATGCCTTCCTCGGCAAGCCGCGCATCGACACGCCGGATCGTGCGGCGCTGGAATCCAACCCGCTTGCCATTCCCGGAATGAAGATCTGAGACCTATTTCCGGCGGATCAGGAAGCGGTGGCCGCTCTCGGTCTTCACCGTTTCCAGCAGCTCATGGCCGTCTTCATTGCAGAAATGCGGGATATCGATGCCGGCCAGCGGGTCCGTCGTTTCGACCCGGATGAGCGCGCCGCTGGCCATGGAGGACATCTTGCGGCGCGTTTTCAGCACGGGCAGGGGACACTTCAGACCGCGAAGGTCATAGGCGACGGCGTCGGAACCGCTCAATTCTTGGACCAGAATTTCCAGAACGGCTTCTTGGAAGCGTCGGCGGTTTCCTGCGGCGGCTCGGGCGCGAAGGCTAGCGGGTTCTGCTGCGGAACCGGAACGTTTGCAGGCGAAGCCTCGGCAACAGCCGTGGCGGCCGGCTGAGCGGGTGCCGCGGCGGCCGGTGCTGCTGCAGCAGGCGCTGGCGTTGCCGCTGCAATCGCAGTTGCCGGAACCGTGGCAGGCACTGCCGGCTTCGACATCATGCCTTCAAGCTCGGCAACCTTGACCATGCGGCCGGCTTCCAGCGAGGTTCCGGTCGGCGCGTAAGCGAGATCGCGGCCCTTGCGGGTCTTGGCGACGACAGCCTTGCGTTCGGCTTCGGTCGGGTCATACCAGGCGAGGCCGTCGAACTTCTTCTCGGCCTTGGCATAATCCATGGCATAGGTCTTGTCGTAGGACGCCAGAGCCGATGCGAGCGCCGGGGGCGTCGACATGGCCGGGCACTTGCCTGCCGGATTGAAGCCGCCGCCGTCAGCCGTCTGCTGGTTGAAGACGTATTTCTTCTCGCAGACATTCACCTCTGGCGGGCGCTTGGTGACTTCGAAATTGTCGTAGCCGACCTTCAGCATCTTCCAGAAGTCGTAGCTCGGGTCGAGCCGGTGCTTGTACATGTTTTCCGCGCTCATGCGGAACGGGAAGGCCTGCAGCTGAACCGAGGTCTGGCCGCCCTTGAAGGCGTCGCGTGCGAAGGCGTAGATCTCAAGAACCTGTTCGTCGGTCATCGAGTAGCAGCCCGAGGACGAGCAGGCGCCATGGATCATCAAGTCCGAACCGCTGCGGCCATTGACGGCGTCATACTTGTTCGGGAAGCCGGTGTTGATGGCGAGATAATATTTCGAATTCGGGTTCAGATTGGCACGGGTCAGGTTGTAGAACCCCTCCGGAGCCTGCCGGTCGCCGGTCTTCACCTTCGGGCCGAGACGGCCGGACCAAGCGCAGATCTTGTAGTCGGCGATCTTGTCGAAGCGGTTGTCGGTCTTCGCCTTCCAGATCTCGAGCGCGCCTTCTTCCTTGAATATGCGGATCAGGATCGGCGAATTGCGATCCATGCTCTTGGCGCTCATCTGCGCCAGAATGCGCGGAGGCAGAGGCTGCTCCACCTTGTTCTTGACGGTGGAGAGGTCGATCTTGCTTGCCGATTCCAGCGTGTCGTTGCAGCCCGCCAAGGCGAGTGCCATCAAGGAAACGTAGGCGAAATGACGAATGCGCATTCAGTTAGCCCAACTACCAGATTCAGCCCGCTCCACACCGTAGAATCCGGGCAATACCGAGAATCATAGGCGGCTTATACTTTACAAATCCTTACGAGGATATGACCGGCCCGCGGCGCCCCCGCAAGCGCGAAAACTGGTAGATAACATTATTGTGGCCAAGATTTGGCCCTAATCGGGCCAATTTTTCTGTGGCTGCCTTAGAGGTTACGGCCCATCGACAGGAATTTCTGACGGCGGTCGTGGCGCAGCTGCTCGCCGGAACGCGGCGAAAGCTCGGCAAGCGAATTGGCAATCACGTCGCCTGCGGCGGCAATGACATGGTCCGGATCGCGATGGGCGCCGCCCAGCGGTTCCGGGATGATGCCGTCGATGATGCCAAGCGACTTCAGGTCTTCGGCGGTGATCTTCATGTTGGTCGCCGCTTCCTTGGCGCGGGTGGAATCGCGCCAGAGGATCGAGGCCGCACCTTCCGGCGAGATCACGCTGTAGATCGAATGCTCGAGCATGAAGACCTTGTTGCCGGTGGCAATGGCGATCGCGCCGCCCGAACCGCCTTCGCCGATAACGACGGAAACGATCGGAACCTTGACGCCAAGGCACATTTCCGTCGAGCGGGCGATGGCTTCCGCCTGGCCGCGCTCTTCGGCGCCGACGCCCGGATAGGCACCTGCCGTATCGACCAGCGTGATCACGGGCAGGCCGAAACGGTCGGCCATTTCAAGCACACGGATCGCCTTGCGGTAACCTTCAGGACGGGCGCTGCCGAAATTGTGCTTCAGGCGGCTCTTGGTGTCGTTGCCCTTTTCCTGGCCGATGACGGCGACGGGCTGGCCGCGGAAGCGGGCGAGGCCCGCCTGGATGGCGGCATCCTCGGAAAACTTGCGGTCGCCGGCGAGCGGCGTGAATTCCTGGAACAAGACCTTGGCGTAATCGACGAAATGCGGACGCTGCGGATGGCGCGCGACCTGCGTCTTCTGCCAGGCATTGAGCTTGGAATAGATATCGACCATCGCTTCGCGAACGCGAACTTCGAGCCTGCCGACTTCATCCGACGTGTCGATGCTCTCGTCCTCGGACGCGAGCTTCTTCAGTTCGATGATCTTAGCTTCGAGGTCGGAGATCGGCTTTTCGAAGTCGAGATAATTGTGCATGAGGTGCGTTTCCGTTCCTTGTGCCCGGGGCAATTGCTGGCGTTGCCCCTTGTCGCCGGTCCTATTCGTGCTTTTTCGCCTGTTTTGCAAGAGGGTGATGCGTTTGCACCAGTTGTTGCAGGCGTTCTTCCAGGACGTGGGTGTAGATCTGCGTCGTCGAAATGTCCGAATGTCCGAGAAGTTCCTGGACAACACGCAGGTCCGCGCCGTTGGCCAGCAGGTGGCTGGCGAAGGCGTGGCGCATGACATGCGGCGAAATCATAGATGGGGTCAGCCCGGCGCGGATCGCAAGGTTCTTCAGGTCGCGGGCGAAGACCTGCCGTGGCAGATGGCCCTCTTTCGACGCTGCCGGGAATAGCCAGGGGCTCTCGGTGGGCTCCTTGGCGCTGGCGTTTTCCACAGCCATCGCGCTGCCGTAAGCCTTCAGTGCCGCGATCGCCGATTGCGAAAGCGGGACGAGACGTTCCTTGTTTCCCTTGCCGCGGATAATCAGGAAGCGTCCCTCCTGATCCAGGACCCGGGCCGGCAGCGATACAAGCTCGCTGACGCGCATGCCGGTGGCATACAACAATTCGAGAAGCGCCAGCATGCGACGGCGGTTCAGTTGCCCGGCGACAGGATCGCCGGCCTCGTGCTCGGCCTGCGTCAACAGCCGGGTCACGTCTTCGACGCCCATGGTTTTCGGCAGCGGCCGGCCCTTCTTCGGGGAGTCGAGCACACCCGTCGGGTCGTCCGTTCGGAGACCTTCGGCATAGAGAAACTTGTAGAATTGCCGCATCGAGGCCAGTCTTCGGGCCTGCGACGAGGGCTTGAAGCCCTGGCCCGCAAGCGACGAGAGATAGGCGGTCAGGTCGGCGGAGGCCGCTTCCGTCAGACGGACGCTGCGTCCGTTCAGAAAGGAGTGGAGATCGTCGAGATCGCGCTCGTAGGATTGCAGCGTGTTCTCGGCTGCGCCGCGTTCGGCGCTCATCATCTCCAGAAAGGATTCCACGTGAACGCGGCCGAGATCCCGCATCGGCCTACTTCTTCGCCGGGGCGATGGTGCCGGTTGCCGGCGGATTGATGCGCTCCGACGGAATGCGGATCGTCACGTCGCGCGGTTGCGGCTCGACGAAGGTCACCAGGGCCACCATGCCTCCGTAGATCGCCCCGGCGATAACCGCCAAGACAGCGAGGAAACGGAAGAGGGTCGGCATTTCTTGAACTCCATGAGCTTGGCCTCTTTTTAGGGAGAAGCGCGATTGCGTGCAAGAAGCCGCATTTGGAACATGTTTCCCTTGCCCGCGACTTGACGCTACACCTTCATTTGTCGATACCGTTTGCAAACAAAGTGTGAATGGACCGATGAGTGACCCAGTTCTGACAGTTGCAGACAGTCTGAAAGACAGAGCTCGCGCCGCGCTCGGGTCCCGCAATCTTATCCTCGTCGGCCTTATGGGTGCAGGAAAATCCTCCGTCGGGCGGCTTGTTGCCCAGCAGCTTGGAATTCCGTTCATCGATAGCGACGTTGAGATCGAGCGCGTTTCGCGCATGACCATCACCGAACTCTTCGCATCCTATGGCGAAGAAGAATTCAGGGCGCTGGAAACGCGGGTGATGAAGCGGCTTTTGAAGAACGGGCCTCGCGTGGTTTCGACCGGCGGCGGTGCCTTCATCAACGACCGCACCCGCAAGCATATCAAGAAGGGCGGCCTGTCGCTGTGGCTTAAGGCCGATCTGGATGTGCTCTGGGAACGCGTCAACAAGCGCGATACCCGGCCGCTTCTGAAGACCGAAAACCCGATGCAGACACTCGAAAACCTGATGAACGCGCGATACCCGATCTATGCGCAGGCCGACGTCACCGTTTTGTCGCGCGATGTGCGCAAGGAATTGATGGCCGACGAAGTGCTGAAGGCCGTGGTCGAACACCAAACTGAAAGTGCAGTGCCATGAATGCGATCGCTTCCGTTGCCGCCGAAAAGAAGGTGCATGTGCCGCTTGGCGACCGCGCCTACGATATTCTGATCGGGCCGGGGCTGATTGCGCGCGCCGGTGCTGAAATCACCGCCCGCCTCAAGGGCCGCAAGGCGGCTATTGTCACCGACGCGAATGTGGCGCCCATCTATCTCGATGCGCTGGTCGCGAGCCTGGAAGCATCCGGCATTGCATGCTCCACGCTGGTGTTGCCGGCCGGCGAGAAGACCAAGAGCTTCGAACATCTGATGACGGTCTGCGACAAGGTGCTAGAAGCGCGTGTCGAGCGGAATGATTATGTCGTCGCGCTCGGCGGCGGTGTGATCGGTGACCTCGCAGGTTTTGCTGCCGGTATCGTGCGCCGCGGCGTGCGCTTCGTGCAGGTGCCGACCTCTCTGCTGTCGCAGGTCGATTCATCCGTCGGCGGCAAGACCGGCATCAACAGCCGCCATGGCAAGAACCTTATCGGCGTCTTCCATCAGCCGGATTTGGTGCTTGCGGATACCGATGTGCTGAACACGCTGACGGAGCGCGAATTCCGGGCCGGCTATGCCGAGGTCGCCAAGTATGGCCTGATCGACAAGCCTGATTTCTTTGCGTGGCTGGAGACGAACTGGCAGGCGGTGTTTGCCGGCGGTGATGCCCGCATCCAGGCGATCGCCACCAGTTGCCAGGCGAAATCCGATGTGGTGGTGGCCGACGAGCGGGAAAATGGCCCGCGCGCCCTGCTCAACCTCGGCCACACCTTCGGTCACGCGCTGGAAGCGGCCACGGCCTATGACAGTGCCCGCCTGGTACACGGCGAAGGCGTTTCGATCGGTATGGTGCTGGCGCATGAGTTTTCGGCGCGCATGAACCTTGCGAGCCCCGATGACGCCAAACGCGTCGAGACGCATCTGAAGGCGGTTGGCCTGCCGACGCGCATGTCGGATATCCCGGGCGAGCTGCCGCCGGCCGAAAGGCTGATGGAAGCGATGGCGCAGGACAAGAAGGTCAAGAACGGCCAGTTCACCTTCATCCTGACGCGCGGGATCGGGCAATCCTTCATCGCCGATGACGTGCCGCAATCCGAAGTATTGAGCTTCCTCAAGGAAAAGCACCCGCAATGAGCATCGAAGGCACGCTGGCATTTCTTTCCGTGTACTGGCCAGAAATTGTCTCCATCGTGGCCCTCGTTCTCATGTCCGCTTTCTTCTCCGGATCGGAAACGGCGCTGACCGCCGTCTCGCGCAGCCGCATCCATACGCTCGAGGCCAATGGCGACGAGCGCGCCGGCGTGGTGCGGGAGCTGATCGAGCGGCGCGACCGGCTGATCGGTGCTCTGCTGATCGGCAACAATCTCGCCAACATCCTGTCGTCGGCGCTGGCGACCAGCCTGTTTCTCGGATTGTTCGGTAATTCCGGTGTGGCGCTCGCAACGCTGGCGATGACCGTCATCCTCGTCATCTTTGCGGAAGTTCTGCCGAAGAGCTGGGCGATCTCGACGCCTGACCGTTTCGCCCTGACGGTTGCCTTTGCCGTCAAGCTTTTCGTCGCCATCGTCGGGCCGATATCGTCCTTCATCAATGCGATCGTGCGCAAGATCCTCGGTGTCTTCGGCATAACGCTGTCGCGCGAAACATCGATGCTGACGGCGCATGAAGAGCTGCGCGGTGCGGTCGATCTGCTTCACCGGGAAGGCTCGGTCGTCAAGGCAGATCGCGACCGTCTCGGCGGCGTTCTCGATCTCAGCCAGCTCGAATTGTCTGACATCATGGTGCATCGCATGGCGATGCGGGCCATCAATGCCGACGACGCGCCGGAAGCGATAGTCCGCACCATCCTTGAAAGTCCCTATACGCGCATGCCGCTGTGGCGCGGCACGACCGACAACATCATCGGCGTTGTGCATGCAAAGGACCTGCTGCGGGCGCTGGCCGAGCCGAATGTCGAGCCTGAGAATCTCGATGTCGTCAGGATCGCGCAGAAGCCTTGGTTCGTGCCTGACAGCACCAATCTCGAAGATCAGCTGAACGCCTTCCTGCGCCGCAAGCAACATTTCGCCGTCGTCGTCGATGAATATGGCGAGGTGCAGGGCATCGTCACCCTCGAGGATATTCTGGAAGAGATCGTCGGCGATATTTCCGACGAGCACGACATCGAGATGCAGGGTGTCCGTCAGGAGGCCGACGGTTCCGTTGTCGTCGATGGCGGCGTTCCGATCCGTGACCTGAACCGGGCGCTCGACTGGCAGCTTCCCGACGAGGAGGCGACGACGATTGCCGGCCTCGTCATTCACGAGTCGATGACAATCCCGGAAGAGCGGCAGGCCTTCACCTTCTACGGCAAGCGCTTCATTGTGATGAAGCGCGAGAAGAACCGCATCACCAAGCTGCGCATTCGCCCCGCCGAGGAAGACGCGCCCAAGGCGGTCTAACCGGCTTTTGCTGTTGGATCGCGCGCCGCAAAGACTTATATGAGGCCGGTATCCACTACCAGCGGGTCGCTTCTCCTGGTGCCGAGGGTTCGACGGCGAGGGCATGAAGCCCGGCATCGAGCTCCGGTTTCAAGAGTTCGGTAATGGCCCGGTGGCGGGCGAGCCTCGTCATTCCTGAAAATTTTTCAGAGACGATGCGAACGCGCATATGCGTTTCGCCTGTCCCTGTTATGTCAGGCTGGTGCCCGGCGTGGAGGTGGCTTTCGTTGATGACACTCAAACGTTCGGGCACGAAAGCCTCGGTCAGTTTTTCTTCTATGCGGGCCTGAAGGGTCACGTTTTCGTCCAGTTGCTGGTGAAAAAAGGGGTTCCCACCAAGCCAGCAACATTCCCATTTGTCAATTCTTGTTGTCGCGCCGCGGCAGCTTCATAATTAGCGCCGTCATGAGACTTGATTCCAAATATTTCGATCGCATCCGCACCCGCCGCAAACGCGAGCAGGAACCCGAACAGGCTCCCCCGACCTGTCAGTGGGACGGCTGCGACAAGAAAGGTGCGCATCGCGCTCCCGTCGGACGCAATGCCGAGGGGCAGTTCTTCCTGTTCTGCTTCGAGCACGTCAAGGAATACAACAAGGGCTATAACTACTTCTCCGGCCTGTCTGATGGCGAGATCGCCCGTTACCAGAAGGAAGCGATCACCGGTCATCGCCCCACCTGGACGGTCGGCGTCAACAAGGCCGCCAAGAACAGCCCGCTGCAATCGGACGTCCGCTCGGGCTCCTATAACCGGGTGCGCGATCCGTTCGGCTTCGTCAGTGGCAGCAAGGGCAGCGGCCCGCGCTTTCCGGAACAGCGCAAGCTGAAAAGCCTGGAAGCCAAGGCGTTTGATACGATGGGCCTTGCCGCCGATGCGACGTCGGCGGAGATCAAGACGCGCTACAAGGAACTGGTGAAGAAGCACCACCCCGACGCCAATGGCGGCGACCGCGGATCCGAGGAGCGGTTCCGTGCCGTGATCCAGGCCTATCAATTGTTGAAGCAGAACGGTTTTTGTTAATTCCCGTCCTTGCTCTCCGTCTTCAATCGGGTATGGTCCAAATCGGCTAGGGCCGCAGGCAATCGCGGCATGCATTATTGCGTTTTGCTTCTGGCGCCTTTGCCTTCCTTCCGGACGCGGCGTTTCTTGTCCGGGACTTTGTTCTAGAATGCTCGGGGTCATCATCCCGCCGAGGTTTCATTTCAGTCCCGGAGAAGCATCGCCGACGTTCTCACCCTGGACGGCGTGGTAGAAAACTGCGGCGTCGCGGTTGCGAAATGGCCTGAGAGATATGGCCGGGCGCTATGCCCGCCTTGGAGACGTGATGAGCAAGATTGAGTTAGATATTCCCGCTCTGCCGGACACGACCGTTTCGGTCAGAGACGTTTTCGGCATCGATTCCGATATTCGCGTTCCCGCCTACAGCAAGGGCGACGCCTATGTTCCGGATCTCGATCCAGACTATCTTTTCGACCGCGAGACGACGCTCGCCATTCTTGCAGGCTTTGCGCATAACCGCCGCGTCATGATCTCCGGCTACCACGGTACCGGCAAGTCCTCGCATATCGAGCAGGTCGCCGCGCGACTCAACTGGCCGTGCGTGCGTATCAACCTCGACAGCCATGTCAGCCGTATCGACCTGATCGGCAAGGACGCGATCGTCGTCAAGGATGGGCTGCAGGTCACCGAATTCAAGGACGGCATCCTTCCCTGGGCCTACCAGCACAACGTCGCGCTCGTCTTCGACGAATATGATGCGGGCCGCCCGGACGTGATGTTCGTCATCCAGCGCGTGCTGGAATCAGCCGGCCGCCTGACGCTGCTCGATCAAAGCCGCGTCATCCGTCCGCACCCGGCTTTCCGCCTGTTTGCGACCGCCAACACGGTTGGTCTCGGCGATACGACCGGCCTCTATCACGGCACGCAGCAGATCAACCAGGCGCAGATGGACCGTTGGTCGATCGTCACGACGCTGAACTATCTGCCGCATGAGCATGAAGTGAACATCATCGCCGCCAAGGTGAAGAGCTTCGGCAAGGACAAGGACGGCCGCGACACCGTTTCGAAGATGGTCCGCGTTGCCGATCTGACGCGCGCATCCTTCATGAACGGCGACCTGTCGACCGTCATGAGCCCGCGTACGGTCATCACCTGGGCCGAAAATGCCGAGATCTTCGGTGATCTCGCCTTCGCCTTCCGCGTCACCTTCCTCAACAAGTGCGACGAGCTTGAACGTGCGCTGGTTGCCGAACATTACCAGCGTGCCTTTGGCGTGGAGCTGAAGGAAAGCGCCGCCAACATCGTTCTGGAGGCCTAAGGCCGGTCGATCATGGCATCTCGTGGTGACAATTCGAAAGCCAAGCCCAACGGCCCCGTCGATATCGAGCCGTTGCGGCGCGCGATAACCGGCTGCGTCCGCGCAATCGCCGGTAACGACGAGGTCGAAGTGACCTTCGCCAACGAACGTCCGGGAATGACGGCAGAGCGTATCCGGCTGCCCGAGCTTTCCAAGCGGCCGACGGCGCATGAGCTGGCGGTGACGCGCGGTCTCGGCGATTCCATGGCGCTGCGGCTTGCCTGCCACGACGAGAAGGTCCACACGACGATGGCGCCGCAGGGTTCTGACGCCCGCGCGGTGTTTGATGCGGTTGAACAGGCACGTGTCGAATCGATCGGTGCGCTGCGGATGGAAGGCATGGCTGCGAACCTGCGCTCCATGACCGACGAGAAATATGCCAAGGCGAATTTCAACGGAATCGAGCGTCAGGAAGACGCGCCGATCGGTGAAGCCGTGGCGATGATGGTGCGCGAGAAGCTCACCGGTCAGAAGCCGCCGGCCTCGGCAGGCAAGGTGCTCGACCTCTGGCGTCCTTTCATCGAGGACAAGGCCGGCGCCGAGCTCGATAATCTGTCCAACGTCATCAATGACCAGCAAGCCTTTTCCAAGGTCATCCGCAACATGCTGTCGGCCATGGAAATGGCAGAGGAATATGGCGACGACGACAGCGAGCCGGAGACCGACGAGGACTCGGATCAGGACGACCAGCCGAGCGGCGACGAGCAGGATCAGGACGAGGTCGACGAAGACGCCGGTTCGGATGCTGCACCGGTCGAAGACAGCGAAGTCGCCGACGAGCAGATGGAGGACGGCGAGACCGAAGGCGCCGAAATCTCCGACGACGACATGATGGAAGAAGGCGAGGACGATTCCGAGACGCCGGGCGAGACCCGCCGTCCGAATACGCCTTTCGCCGATTTCAACGAGAAGGTCGATTACCGGGTCTTTACCGAGGAATTCGACGAGATCATCACTGCCGAGGAACTCTGTGACGCCACGGAGCTCGAGCGCCTGCGCGCGTTTCTCGACAAGCAGCTGGCGCATCTGCAGGGTGCCGTCGGCCGTCTGGCGAACCGTCTGCAGCGCCGCCTGATGGCGCAGCAGAACCGGTCCTGGGATTTCGACCTGGAAGAGGGCTATCTCGATCCGGCGCGCCTGACGCGCATGATCATCGATCCGATGCAGGCGCTGTCCTTCAAGATGGAGCGCGACACGCAGTTCCGCGACACCGTGGTGACACTGCTGATCGACAATTCCGGCTCGATGCGCGGACGTCCGATCACCGTTGCTGCCACCTGCGCCGATATTCTGGCGCGCACGCTGGAGCGTTGCGGCGTCAAGGTCGAGATCCTCGGTTTCACCACCAAGGCCTGGAAGGGCGGGCAGGCGCGCGAGAGCTGGCTGGCCGGTGGCAAGCCGCAGACGCCGGGCCGCCTCAACGATCTGCGCCATATTATCTACAAGTCCGCCGACGCTCCGTGGCGCCGCGCCCGCAGCAATCTCGGGCTGATGATGCGCGAGGGGCTGCTCAAGGAAAATATCGACGGCGAAGCGCTGATGTGGGCGCATAACCGCCTGATCGCGCGGCGTGAGCAGCGCAAGATCCTGATGATGATCTCCGATGGCGCGCCGGTCGATGATTCGACGCTATCGGTCAATCCGGGCAATTATCTGGAGCGCCACCTGCGCGCCGTCATCGAGCAGATCGAGACGCGTTCGCCGGTCGAGCTGCTCGCCATCGGTATCGGTCACGACGTCACGCGCTACTATCGCCGCGCCGTCACCATCGTCGATGCCGACGAGCTTGCAGGCGCGATGACCGAACAGCTGGCCTCTTTGTTCGAGGATCAGGCCGCACAGCCGCGTGGCGGCCACGCGCGCCGCGCCAGCTGACCATATGATCGCTTTTTCCCGCGTGGCCATGCTTGCTGTCTGCCTTGCGGGACTGCCATCTGCGGTGATTGCCGAGAGTGCCCCGATCGAGAGCCGCGTCATCACCACCTTCAAGATCGGTTCTGACGAAACCAGGTTCGGCCCGCTGGAATTCATCGGCGGCCTGGAGATGGTTTCGACCAACCGGATTTTCGGCTCGTGGTCATCGATCAAGGTCGATCCGGATCGCAAGCATGTGGCGGGGGTGCTCGATACCGGCCATTGGCTGACCGGCACGCTGGTGCGCGATGCGCAGGGCCGTCTTTCCGGCCTTGCCGATGTCGATATCACTCCCATGAAGGACGCGACCGGCCGCAGCTTTGAAGGCAAAGGCCGCATGGATGCCGAAGGGCTGGCGCTCGACAAGGACAGGGCACTCGTTTCATTCGAGGGCAATCATCGCGTCGATATCTATCCCCGTCAGGGTTTTGCGAATTCACCCGCCTTGGGCACGCTGCCCATCCTGATCCCGCGCGATGAACTGCGCGGCAACCGCAGCCTTGAGACGGTGGCGATTGCACCCGCAGACAGCGCCCTGAAGGGCGCGGCGGTCATTGTTGCGGAAGAGAGCCTCGATGATGATGGAAACGTCTATGCGGCGATCCTCGAAGGGCCACTGAAGGGCCGGTTTGCTGTCAGCCGCTCCGGCGATTTTGATCCGACCGACGGGGCGTTTCTGCCCGATGGCGATCTGCTGCTTCTGGAGCGGCGCTTCAACATGGCAGATGGTATCGGCATGCGCATCCGCCGGATCGCTGCCGCCGAAATCCAGCCTGGCGCTGTCGCAACCGGCACGGTGCTGATGACCGCCGATTTCGGCTATCAGATCGACAATATGGAAGGGCTCGATGCCTTCCAGGCTGAGGATGGCTCGACCCATATCATCCTCGTTTCCGATGATAACCATTCGATCCTGCAGCGGAACGTGATGCTGGAGTTCCGGCTCGCCGAGTGAGCGCGCCGCCGAACAACTGTCACAACTCTCCGCTATCTGCTCTCTCCCTTCACCCAAATCGAGAGAGCCATGCTGAATATTCATGTCATGGGAGCGTCAGGCTCCGGTACCACTACGCTCGGTCAGGCGCTCGCCGGGAAGCTTGGGCTCCGGCACCTCGATACCGATCATTTCTTCTGGATGCCGACCGATCCGCCATTCACGACACAGCGGCCGGTCGAGGCGCGCGTGGCGATGCTCCGCCAAGCGATCCAGGCCGCCGACGGCTGGGTGCTTTCTGGCTCAGCGCTGAAATGGGCGGCCGAGTTCGAGCCGCTCTACGATCTCATCGTCTTCCTCAGGATCGACCCCGTATTGCGCATGGCACGCATCCGGGAGCGAGAGGAGACCCGCTATGGCGACCGGATCAAGTCTGGTGGCGACATGGCAGAGAAGAGCCAGCAATTCCTGGAATGGGCAGAAAGCTACGATACGGCAGGGCCGGAACGGCGAAGCGCCGCTTCGCACGAGGAATGGCTGAAGGGCAGGGCAACGCCTTTGCTCAGGCTCGATTCCTCAGAGCCGGTCGATAGCCTCGTCGCGGAAGTATTGCGCCATCCTGCGGTCAAAACGAAAGGGCCGCTGGCATAGGCGCCAACGGCCTCATTTGTTTTCAGCGAGCGGCTGTTGCCTGCATCGGGCGCAGGGTGTTCATCAGAGCGCCGTAGGGCAGCAGCATGACGAGGCCAACCAGCATCTTCACGGTGAAGTCGCCGAGCGCCCAGGAGATCCAGCGCGGAGCTTCCATCGAGAGAATGCCGAGGATCGGTGCCGATTCCAGCGCGAAGGGTTCGTTCGCGCCGAAGAAGACGAAGAAGGCTGCAAAAGCGAAGGAGAAGAAGATGATCGTATCCAGCGCCGAGCCGATCAACGAGCCGACCAGCGGCGCGCGCCACCAGGCCTGACGGCGAAGGCGGTTGAAGACGGCGATGTCGAGCAGCTGTCCGGCAAGATAGGCCGAACCCGAGGCGATCGCGATGCGCGGAACGGCCGTGTAGAAGGAAAGGCCGACGCCGACGACGAAGCCTGCAAAGACGACTTTGCGGGCGGTCTGCGGACCGAACTGGCGGTTCGTCAGATCGGTGATCAGGAAGGCGATCGGATAGGTGAAGGCGCCCCAGGTCAGGATGTCGGCAAGGTTGATGCCGGCGACCATGGCGTTCAGCGGAAACTGAACGAGGAAGTTTGAGGCGACGACGACGAGCGTCATCAGGGCCACATAGATAAGCAGATAGCGTGTCTTCAGCATTTTTTTATCCTGGGTGATGCCACCAGTTGGAGTGAACAAATTTTGGCCGGTACTATACCGGCAAAGCAAAAGGCTTGTCCGGTTTCAACCGTGCAAGCCTTTTGAAACTTTCGAGAAGAAAGCGCGCCGATGCTTAGGCGGCAGCAGCAGCTTCTGCAGTCTTCTTGACGATCTGGCGGCGCAGCAGACGAGCGCGCATCGACAGTTCGTTTTCGCTTGCCTTGATCAGGAACGCGTCGAGACCACCGCGATGTTCGACCGAGCGCAGGGCGTGAGCCGAAACGCGCAGGCGGTAACGCTGGCCGAGAGCGTCGGAGATCAGGGTAACCTGGCACAGGTTCGGCAGGAACCGGCGCTTGGTCTTGTTGTTGGCATGGCTGACATTGTTGCCAACGAGGACGGCCTTGCCGGTCAATTCGCACACGCGAGACATTTGACACCTATTCTTGTTTTTCTCAGCCGCCGAATTACGACGCACCGGCAAAACCGGGCTTGCAATCCAAGGCTATGATTGGAAAGTTGCGGTTCTATAGTCAGAGCGGCTCGCCGCGTCAAGCCAAACCTTGGCCTTTCCCGCAATTCTGTCAAAAAGCTCGTGTTTGCTTCGACAAGCGGCCAGAGTATAGACCGCGTAACAGGGCGGCGTTCGCCCGTCAAACAAGGCTCGCTTCATGGCTCTTCTGGGCAGACGGATTTTGATCCCTGCAATCGTGGCATCGATGGCGATTCCGGCCGGCGCGGAGGAGATCCGCCACCGCACGGAATATCGCGTCGCCCTCGGTGTCCTGCCGATCGCGCGGGCGGCCTTCGTCACGCAGATCGAGGATGACAAGAGCTACACAGTATCCGGCGACATCAGTTCGGCCGGTCTCGCCGACTTGGTGACGACGATTTCGGCTAAGACCAGCGTCGACGGCGTCATTCGCGATGATCGGCTGCAGGCGCAGCGCTATTCGCTCTATTACAAGAGCGGCAAGCGGGCGCGGACCTACGAGGTTCGCTACAGCAACGGTAATATCGTCTCGACGACGGTGAAGCCGGAGCGCAAGCCGCCGAGCAACTGGATCAATGTATCGCCGGGCGACATGCGATCGGTTCTCGATCCGATTTCCGGCCTGATCTTTCCTGCTGACGTGAAGCTCTGCTCGCAGAAGCTGCCGATCTATGACGGCGAGATGCGCATGGATCTGGTGCTATCGCCGAAGGGCTCCGAAGATTTTGCGACGGATGGGTTCACCGGCAAGGCGACCGTCTGCAGCGTGCGCTTCGTGCCGCGATCGGGCTATAAGAAGGGCCGCAAGGATATCGATTATCTCAGCAAGAGCGGCCGGATGGAAATCTGGTTTGCCAAGGCGGATGCGGCAAATGTATATGCTCCAGTCTACGTCAGCATTCCGACGCAATACGGAACGGTGACGATCAAGGCGGTGAAATACAGCGCCAGCTGACGGAGCCTGTCTCCGCAATCGGGAGACATGATGAAGCTTCGGGCAACTTTGATCGGGTTCACGGCCATTCTGATGTGGTCGTTTCTCGCGCTGTTCACGGCTGCATCCGGCAAGATGCCGCCGTTCCAGCTGTCGGCGATCTGCTTTGCCATCGGCAGTATCCCCGGCATCGCCGTCCTCGTTCTCAACCCGTCGCGGCTGGCGCTCTTGAAGCAGCCGGCGAAGGTCTGGATCGTCGGCATCGCCGGTCTGTTCGGCTATCATTTTCTCTATTTCACGGCGCTCCGGAACGCTCCGGCGGTGGAGGCGGGGCTGATCGCCTATCTGTGGCCGCTGCTGATCGTCGTCGGCTCGGCGCTGCTGCCGGGCGAGAAGCTTCGCTGGTATCATATTGCCGGTGCCCTTGCCGGTCTCTGCGGCACGTTTCTGATCGTCGGACGCAACGGCATCAATTTCGATGGCGCCTATGCCATCGGCTATGGCGCGGCGCTTCTCTGCGCCTTCACCTGGTCCTGCTATTCGCTGCTGACGCGGCGTTTCGATGCGGTGTCGACCGATGTGGTGACCGGCTTCTGCATCGCGACCTCCATTCTGTCGCTTGTCTGCCATCTCGGATTGGAAACCACCGTCTGGCCGGAAACGGCATTCGAATGGCTGGCGGTTGCCGGGCTCGGGCTCTTTCCGGTGGGGGCCGCCTTCTATGCCTGGGATCACGGCGTCAAGAATGGCGATATCCAGATCCTCGGCGCTGCAAGCTATGCCGCTCCGCTGCTCTCGACGCTGATCCTGACATTGTTCGGCTTTGCCGAGCCGAGCTGGCGGATTGCTCTTGCCTGCCTGCTGGTCACCGGTGGTGCCATTCTGGCGGCGCAGGAAATGTTCCGGCGCAAGACGGCGCCGAAACAGACTGCTGCGGCCGAGTAGGTCAGCCGGCCGGTGCCCAGGCCGGCGGTGCCATCTCGAATTTCGAGAATTCGAAGCCGGGTGAGACGGTGCAGCCGACAAGGGTGAAATCGCCGAGCGTTTCGGCCGATTGCCACCAGTTGGCGGGAATGATCGCCTGCTGGCGCTCGCCACCTGCCAGATCGATGCCGAGCTTCAACGTTTCGCTGCTGCTGCCATCTTCCGAGCGATGCAGGGCCAGCGGTGCTCCGGCGTAATAGTGCCAGATCTCGGCGGCGTCGTGGACGCGATGCCAATGCGACCGCTGCCCTGATTTCAGCAGGTAGTAGATTGCCGTCGAATGGCCGCGCTCGCCGCCATTGGTGTCGCGGAAGGTCTGGACGTAGAAGCCGCCTTCCGGATGCGGCTGCATCGAAAGCGCCTCGATGATCTCATCGGGCGACATCAGAAATTGTCCTTGCGCTTGCGGATTTCCGCAAAGACCTCTTCGTTCGTCTTCGTTTCCATCAGCAGATTGCGGCGGATCGCCGGATCGGCGGCGCGCAGGAAGGGATTTGTTTCCTTCTCAAGCGCCAGCGTCGTCGGGATCGTGAAACGTCCCTCGGCGCGCAACGTCTCGATTTCGGCAGCGCGAGCCTTCAGCCGCTCATTTGTGGGATCGATGGTGACGGCGAAGCGGGCGTTGGACAGGGTATATTCGTGGCCGAAATAGATGGCGGTCTCATCCGGCAGGACAGCGAGCTTCTGCAGCGAATGCCACATGTCGGCGGCGGGGCGTTCGAAAAGGCGGCCGCAGCCGAGTGCAAACAGCGTATCGGCGGCGAAAAGCAGCTTGTCGTCGACGAAGTGATAGCAGATGTGACCGGCTGTGTGGCCGGGGGTCTCGATCACGTTGACCGTGTGGTCGCCGAAGGTGAAGCTGTCGCCATCGGCCATCGTCTTGTCCAGGCCCGGGATGGCGACAGCCTCGTTCACCGGGCCGATGATCTCGCAGCCAAACTGCTCCTTCAGCGCCAGATTGCCCTCGACATGGTCAGTATGGTGATGGGTGGTGAAGATGTGGGAAATCGTCCAGCCGCGGCGCTTGGCTGCCGCTTCGACCGCAGCCGCATCCGGCGCGTCGATCGTTGCCGTCAGGCCGGTTTCCGGATCATGTACGAGAACGCCAAAATTATCGGAGCGGCAGAGAAAAACTTCTAATTCCAAAGGTTTCATAGTCTGAACGGCCTCTTTCCTACGGACATGCCCGGAATGTAGAGGCTCCGGCCTTGAAGTCCAACCGCCCACTGATAACATTTACCGCAATGCACGCGGATATTGTCGATCTACGCCAGTTTTATCATTCCGAGCTTGGCCGCCTGGCCGAGCAGTCGATCGCCATGGCGCTGTCGTCGCTCTGGGTGCGGCTGCCGCAGGAGCGATTGGTCGGCCTCGGCTATGCCGTGCCGTTTCTCGATCGTTTCGGCGCTGATACCGAGCGCACCTTCGCCTTCATGCCGGCAGGGCAGGGTGCAGTGAACTGGCCGATGGGCTCGCTGTCCTCGACGGCGCTGATCTTCGACGAGGAATTGCCGCTGCCGGATTCATCCGTTGACCGCGTCCTTATGGTGCATTCGCTGGAATTTGCCGAAAGCCCGCGCGAAACGCTGAAGGAGCTCTGGCGGGTGCTGGCGCCGGGCGGACGTCTGGTGATCGTCGTGCCGAACCGGCGTGGCGTCTGGGCGCGGATGGAGCACACACCCTTCGGCTCCGGCCGGCCCTATTCGCGTGGTCAGCTGACACATCTGCTGCGGGAAACCAATTTTACGCCGGGCGCGTCCGCCGAGGCGCTGTTCTTCCCGCCGTCCAAGCTGCGCACCGTTCTCAGCTTGCGGCGTGGTTTCGAGCGCATCGGACGGACACTGTGGCCGGCCTTCTCCGGTGTCATCATCGTCGAGGCGCAGAAGCGTCTCTATCAGGGTCTGCCGGTAGCGGCACGCGCCTCGCGCCGCGTCTTCGTGCCGGTTCTTGCGCCGCATGGCGTTCCGACCACGCGCAACCGCTAAGTCACTCGACAAAAGCCGCTTTCCGTTTTATTGCCAAAGGGCAATTTAAGCCGGAATTCCCGGCATTTTTCCAAGGTTGATCCCATGAGCGTTGAGAAGAGCAAGCCCGTTCCACGTCCCGGTATTCTTGATATCGCAGCCTATGTGCCGGGCAAGGAACATGCGCCGGGCGTTGCCCGCGTCTACAAGCTCTCCTCCAATGAGACGCCGCTCGGCGCCAGCCCGAAGGCGGTCGAAGCCTTCAAGAACGCCGCCGGTAATCTGGAGCGCTATCCTGACGGCCAGGCACATGAACTGCGCGAGGCGATCGCTGCTGTTCATGGTCTGAATCCGGCTAACATTATGTGCGGCAACGGCTCGGACGAGCTGCTCGGCCTGCTCTGCCACGTCTATCTCGGCGCCGGCGACGAGGCGATCATCACCGAACATGGCTTCCTGGTCTACAAGATCCAGATCATGGGCGCGGGTGCCACGCCCGTCACCGTCAAGGAGAAGGATCACGCGGTCGATGTCGATGCGATTCTCGCAGCCGTGACGCCGAAGACGAAGATGGTGTTCATCGCCAATCCGGGCAACCCGACAGGCACCTATGTGCCGGTCAGCGAAATCCGCCGTCTTCAGGCCGGGTTGCCGAAGGATGCGGTGCTGGTGCTTGATGCCGCCTATGCCGAGTATGTTCGCCGCAACGACTATGAATCCGGTATCGAGATCGTTTCGTCCAACGCCAATGTTGTCATGACCCGCACCTTCTCCAAGGTCTATGGCCTGGCCGCGCTCCGCGTTGGCTGGATGTATGCGCCGGCCGAGATCATCGACGCCCTCAATCGCGTCCGTGGTCCATTCAACATGAATGCGCCGGCAATTTCCGCAGGCGCTGCTGCTGTTCGCGATCAGGCACATGTGCAGGAGGCTGTTGCCTTCAATCTGATGTGGATCGAGAAGCTCAAGGGTGCCCTTGAGACAATTGGCCTGACGGTGACGCCGTCGGTCACCAATTTCATTCTCATCCATTTCCCCGATGCCGATGGCAAGCGCGCTGCCGATGCCGACGAGTTCCTGACCAGCCGCGGCTACGTCCTGCGTGCGGTCAAGGGCTATGGCTTCCCTAACTCGCTGCGCATGAGCGTTGGCCCGGAAGAGGCGAACCGCGGTGTTATCGAGTCGCTCGGCGAGTTTATGGGACGCAAGGCATGACCATCCAGTTCGACCGCATCGCGCTTATCGGTATCGGCCTCATCGGCTCGTCGATCGCTCACGACGTCAAGCGGCTGGGGATCGCCAAGGAGGTGGTGATCTCGACCCGCAGCGCCGACACGCTGAAGCGGGCGGAAGAACTCGGTCTCGGTGACCGTTATCTCCAGTCTGCGGCTGAAGCCGTCAAGGGTGCGGATCTCGTCATCGTCTCGGTGCCGGTCGGTGCGTCTGGAAGTGTCGCCAAGGAAATCGCCGCAACGCTGATGCCGGGCGCGATTGTCACCGACGTGGGCTCGACCAAGGCCTCTGTTATTGCGCAGATGCAGCCGCATATTCCCGAAGGCGTTCACTTCATTCCGGGCCATCCGCTGGCAGGTACCGAGAAGTCCGGACCGGATGCTGGTTTCGCCGGACTGTTCGAACAGCGCTGGTGCATTTTCACGCCAGTGGCCGGCACCGATCCGGCAGCGCTTGCCAAGCTTCGCCATTTTTGGGAGGCGCTCGGCGCTCGGGTCGACGAGATGGATCCGCAGCACCACGACAAGGTGCTGGCCATTGTTTCGCATCTGCCCCACATCATCGCCTACAATATCGTCGGCACTGCCGACGATCTGGAGGCGGTGACGGAATCCGAGGTCATCAAGTATTCGGCTTCGGGTTTCCGCGACTTTACCCGTCTTGCGGCATCCGACCCGACCATGTGGCGCGACGTCTGCCTGCACAACAAGGATGCCATCCTCGAGATGCTGTCGCGCTTCTCGGAAGATCTCGCCTATCTGCAGCGCGCGATCCGCTGGGGCGAGGGCGATAAGCTTTTCGAGCTCTTCACCCGCACCCGCGCCATCCGCCGCTCGATCATTCAGGCCGGTCAGGACGTTGACGCGCCGGACTTCGGCCGCCATCACGGCCAAGAACCGAAGAAGAGCTGATCTCCAGCGTTTCTTAGAAAACGCTTTAGATAGGCGGGATGGAGCCGAGCGGGATGAAGCCGCTGACGGTTGCCTCGCCGCGATTGACCACCAGATCCACCGACACGCGATCGCTGCCGGCTGCCAGTGCTTTTAGAAGCTTGGCGGCGGTATCGACCGTCTTGGCGATCTGCGGGAAAGTCTGCTTGATGCTGTCCCGCCACGGGCCGAGCTGCTCGATCTCCAGCTTGAACTTGCCCGAAAGAAAGCCCTGCTCATCGAAGGAGAAGGGGCCCGTCAGCGTCATTACCTTGCCGTCGCCGATATCGGCCACGACCTTGCGCAGCTCGCCGCTGGCGCCGTAGAGCCCCTGCTTGTCGCTGCCATCGATCATTCCTGCCTTGCCAACCAGCGTCACGTCGGCGCTCGCCGAGAATTTCGGGAAGACCTGCGGCCAATCCTTTATGACGGTGCTGGCATCTTGCAGCGAGATCGCGCCATCAAGATCGCCTTCGTTCTGGCGGAGATGGATTTCGGTACGGGCGGCATCGACGTCGATCGTCTGACCGCTATAGGAAGAAACCGCGGTTGCCTTCAGCCCTTCGATGACGGTCGATGTCCGGTCGATTCCCTTGAACTTGGTGATCAGGCTGGACTGCAGGTTTGCCCATTGGGCCGAGAGGGTCAGGCCGTTTGCGGTGCGGATTTCGGCAGGCGAATCCAGTTCCCAGACGATATGGCCAGGCGCATAGACCTGTGCGGCGGAGCGCAGCTGGCCGAAGCTCGCCGACACGCCGTTCTTGTTGTCGTCGACATCGACCTTCGAGCAGAACAGGCCGATGCGGAAGGGATAGCCGCGGAAATCGATATCGGCGCATTCGCCGCTAACACCGGCAGTGTTATGCGGTGCGATAACCTTCAGCACCGTGTCCTTGAGCTGTGAAGCGGCGTAGAACCAGCCGCCGGTATAGATTGCGACCACCAGTACGATGCCCAAGCCGAGCCACCAGAATTTTCTGCTGCTGCCGGATTGGCTTGACGCTGCCATGATGTTCTCCAATGGTGAATCGCGAATAGGAATCTCGGTCTGGCTTGCGATATGGACGAATTTTGGGTGTTTGGCTACGGATCCCTCATGTGGAACCCGGGCTTCGAGTTTGCTGAACGGTCGCAGGCTCTGATTTATGGCTATCGGCGCTCGCTCTGCGTCCGCTCCTGGGTTCATCGCGGAACGCAGGAAAATCCCGGTCTCGTACTCGGTCTCGATCGCGGTGGCTCATGCCGCGGCATGGCTTTCTCCGTCGCGCCGGAAAATTGGGACGAGGTCATCGACTATCTGCGGGCTCGCGAACTGGTGACCAATGTCTATCTGGAAAAGCGCGTCTCGCTGCTGCTGGTCGATGGCCGCACGGTGAAGGCGGTCGCTTATGTCGTGGACCGCAGCCACGTTCAATATGCGGGCGCTCTGGATACCGGCGAGGCTGCGCGCGTCGTCAATGAGGCCGAGGGGCAATCGGGTCCGAACGACGCTTATGTCTTCAACACACTGTCCCATCTGAAGCAGATGGGAATCCGCGATCACTGGCTGGAGCAGGTGGTAGGCGAAGTCGAGCGGCTGCGTGCCGCCTGAACTCAGGCCGACGCGGTCTTCGGCTGGTTCAGAACGGCAAGCCGGTCAATGGCCGTCTGCGGCAGCGGGAGATGCGGATTGCGGGCGACGGTGTCGAGAAGCAGTTCGTCGCTGGCTCGCTCCGTAACCTCGACCAGATGCTCGAAAAAGGCATCCGGATCCATGCCCGGCATAATCGGAGCGAGGATGCGGACTTTGAAATGGCCGGGATAGCGCATGGTGCTGCGGCGCGGCCAGAACAGGCCGGGATGCATGGCGATCGGCACGACGGGGATGTTGAGATCCCGGTACATGCGGGCAATGCCGTATTTATACACCGGCTCGGCGCCTGGTGGGCGGCGGGTGCCCTCAGGGTAGATGATTAGCTGGCGGCCGGTCGACAGCTCTTCCTTGGTGCGCTTCAGCACCTCGACCATCACCTTGCCGCGGGCGCCGCGATCGACCGGGATCATCCGCTGCTTCTTAGCGTACCAGCCGAACAGCGGGATCCACATCAGCTCGCGCTTGAGGATATAGACCGGGTCCTTCAGCCAGGGCAGCAGCGCGTAGGTATCCCAGAAGGACTGATGCTTCGGCGCCAGGATGTAGCCGCCATCGGGCAGGTTCTCCATGCCCTCGATCTCGAAGGTCGTGCCGACGATCTTCTCCATCAGCCAATGGTTCGAGAGCGCCCAGTTCTTCGGAATGCGATAGGCGGTCAGCCGGGGCACGACGAAATAATAGGGCGAAAGCACGATCATCCGCAGGATGAGGTTGGCGTAGAAGATCGTGTTGAAGAGAACGGAACGCAGGGCGAGCATAAGGTTTCCCGAAAAGCCTATATCCGCGAGCAGGGCGGTTGCGACCTGCCTACACGATTATCACCGCCAGAAAAAGACGCTTCGCTTCAGTCCTTGCCGTCAGCGGCGGCCGAACGCAGGCCGGGGTGACGGCCGAAGCCGGTGATGTTGCGCGCACCGGCAAACAGCACCTTGCCATATTCGGCGAGCATGACACGCAGCGCATTCGGATCCATGAACCAGGCGCGCGTCTTCAGGTCGGAATTCACGACCGGATAGGGGATGAACTGGGTGTCGTCATCGACATAGGCAAGTTCGGCGAGACTGCGGGGCATGTGATAGTTGTTGGTGACGACGAGCACGCTTCGGTAGCCCTTGGCATGGATCCAGTTCGATGCTTCCTCGGCATTGCCGATCGTGTCGATCGCGTCATAGCCGATATCGACGCAGCAATCGAAGAGATCGGCCGAGCCTGTCGTGGTCTTGCGGATCTGCGCCGGTGTGGTCGAGGGGTGGACGCCTGAAATCAGCAGCCGCTTGCCGGCGCCCTTCTGCAGGAGTTCGACCGCCTGGTCGATGCGCTGGTAGCCGCCTGTCAGCACGACGATCGCGTCGGCCTTCGGTTCGGCCGGCGGCCTCATTGTGGTGACGGAATCGGCAAAGCGCAGGAAGCCGCCGAAAACCAGCGCCATTGCCAGAACGACGGCAAAGCCGCACCAGCGCAGCAGGCGGCGCAGAGGCCCGCGACGCGGCGTCTCGACCCGGTAGCTAGCCAGCGCCGGGTCGGGGCGAATCGGATTGCGTCTCGTGTAGCCCATGGTCATGAGTCGTGCATATATCGGGATTGCGGCAGCGAACGGGCAAAGGCGGTGCTATGTGTGATAGCTATCATCAGCTCGCTATCCCGTCTGTTCGTGTCGGATCGGAGCGAAGTGTATCGATCTCGTATATCGTGCGGACGACCGTGACGCGCGCCGTCAGCGTCGTCAGCAGGGCGATGATGATCATCGTGGCGAAGATGCCGAAATAGCCGAGTACGCCGACCGAAAAGGTCCCGAAAAGCGCGGTTGCCTGATCAGTCTGCGGCGTGGCGATCGTGCGGCTCTGCAGGAAGCCGGCGGCGGCAAAAAACAGCGCTGCCAGACCGCTGCCGATCGCCGAGCCCTTGAGGCTGATTTTCAGGAAGTGTTTCTGGAATTCGGTTGCGACGAAGGAGCTTTCGGCGCCGACGAAATGGAGCACCTCGACGATATGGCGGTTGCCCGACAGAGCGCCGCGTGTCGCGAAGACGACGGTGAGCACCATAGCGGTGAAGACCAGCAGCAGAATACCCGTGCCGATCATCACTGTCGTATGCGCCATCGAGACCAGCCGGTCGACCCACGTTCTGTGGTCGTCCAGCGTCGCCTGCGGGATACTGTCCTTGAGCAGCGAGCGCATTGCCTCGAAATCCGGCGGATTGTTTTCGTCGATCGTAACGATAACGAGCCGGGGAACCGGGAGTTCCTTGAGATCGAGGCCACTGCCGAGCCAAGGCTCAAGCAGGCGCGCCGTTGCGGCTTCATCGACGATCTGGCCGCTCTTGGTGCCGACGAAGGTCATGGCGATATCGCGCGCCTGGTTCAGCGCCTTTTCCATGTCGAGGCCGTCGTCCGGCTTGATCTGAATGGTGATTTCGCGGGAAATCTGGCTTTCCCAGCTGGCGGCGGTCGAGCGCACCATGCTGACGCCGCCGAGTGTCAGACAGGCAAGGAAGGCCATGATGGCGATCACCACCATCAGCGCGTTGCCCTGGATGTTGGAGGGTGGCAGGATCGGCGCTGTCGGGCGAACGCGCATTTCAGGGCGCCGCTGCTGCTGGGTGGCCGCTTCCGCTACCTTCTTGCTGGGGGATCGCTCAGTCATAGACGTCGAGATGCCCCTCGGACAGAATCATCCGCCGCGCCTCGACCTGGTCCATCAGGGCCAGATCGTGGGTGGCGATGACCACGGCGGTGCCGAGCCGATTAAGCTCGAGGAAGAGATTGAGAAGGCGGCGCGCCATCGGCGGATCGACATTGCCGGTCGGTTCGTCGGCGAGCAGGACTTCCGGGCGGTCGATGAGGGCGCGGGCGATCGCGGCACGCTGCTTCTCACCGCCCGAGAGCACTGGCGGCAGCACGTTGATGCGCTCGCCAAGCCCGACCCATTTCAGCAGTTCCAGGACGTCGGTCTTGTAGGTGCTTTCGTCCTTGCCGCGCACACGCAGCGGCAGCGCGACGTTCTCGTAGGTCGTCAGGTGGTCGAGAAGGCGAAAGTCCTGGAAGACGATGCCGACGCGGCGGCGCAGCAGCGGCAGTTCCGGGCGCGGAATATCGGAGATATCGCGGCCGAACATGCGGATCAGACCGCGGGTCGGCTGCAGCGACATGAAGAGCAGGCGCAGCAGCGTGGTCTTGCCGGCGCCGGAGGGACCCGTCAGAAACTGGAAGGACTTTTTCGGAATGTCAAAGGTCAGGTCCCGGAGGATCTCCGGCCCCATGCCATAGCGCAAACCGACATTCTCGAAGTGGATCAACGGGCAACTCAGATTGTTCGAGGTTTCTCACCATCGACTTGTTAACCAAGTGGATTAACAACCGGTAAATTTCGGCGGAAAGATGCCCTCTCGGCACCGGATTTAGCGAAGCATTAACCATTAAAATTTACGACTGAGCTGGATTCGTTTCAATGCCCGGTATCGTCCGTGCACCGAAACCATGTGAAGAGCTGAAAGGCCGTCATCATGGAAGCATCTTCGTTCAGCCGCCGCGCGCCGGGGCACGCCTATGATTTCCTGCCGCCAGACAAGGCGGCACGCCAGCCGCGGGCCGGAACGCGCCCGGCCGACGTTTCCGATGCCGAGTTCGTCGTCATCAGCGGGCGAAGCCCATCGCCGGGCTTCAGTGCAAAAAGTTTCAACGATTATCGCAAGCGGGCCGCAGCAGTACCGAAGGTGGAGACACCGAAAGCGACAACGGCCGCGGCTTCTGCCTTGCGCGCCCTGGAAGAACATCTGCAGCAGGCTTCGTTCAAGAGTTTCGCGGCGCTCGTCCTTCTGCTTTTTCTTCTGGTCTTCGGCTTGTCCGGCGGCTTCTCCAGCCTTCAGGCCGATGATCAGTCCGTTGCCGGATCACCCCTGCATTTCACCCACGTGACGCTGACGCCGCGCGACGCCAACGGCATGCGCATCCTGATGGTCAACGGCATTCTCGAAAACGAGAGCGGCACCACGCAGACGGTTCGGCCCATTCGCGCCGATCTGGTGAGCGACGGCCGGTTGATGGCAAGCATCGTCATCAACCCGCCCGTCGACGTCATCTATGGCGGCGAGAGCCGCGGATTTTCGGCGCGTGTCCAGCACTCTGGTGGAAAAATGCCGGAAGTCCGGCTGTCATTCATGCCGTAAGGGTGTTTCTCCGCGTCTAATGTGCTAACGGCTTACCCTTCATTTTCACGGAGCAAGCCGTATGCCTGTCGTGCGCGGAAAAAATATCGATCCCCTTTTCACTGCCGAGCAGATTGCCGAGCGCAACGATGCAATGGCAAAGCAGATTGCCGAAGGTCCGACCAAGGACCTTCTGGTGATCGCTGTCTTGAAGGGGTCGTTCATTTTCGCGGCCGACCTGATCCGCGCCCTGCACAACAACGGCCTGGCGCCTGAAGTCGAGTTCATCACGCTGTCGAGCTACGGCACCGGCACGGTTTCGCAGGGCGTTCGTATCGTCAAGGATATCGATAGCGACGTGAAGGACCGCGATGTCCTGCTGATCGACGACATTTTGGAATCCGGCCGCACGCTGCTGTTTGCCAAGGAGCTGCTCTTCGAACGCGGCGCCCGCAATGTGACGATCGCGGTGCTGCTCGACAAGAGTGTCAAGCGCAAGGAAAAGCTGGAGGCTGATTATGTCGGCTTCGAATGCCCCGACTATTTCGTCGTCGGCTACGGCATGGATGTCGCCTACGCTTTCCGCGAACTTCCCTTCGTCGGCGTCGTCACCGGCGACGCCTGAGCGCCTCCGGTACAGACGGGTTGTTAACCATCCCGTCCATCGCCCGCCGCCGTTTACCGATCGCAAAGGAACGGCATGCGATTTCCGTCTTGGGGCATGAAGACGGAGCGATGCATCGATGGCAAAAATTCTGATCACGGAAGACGAAGACTCCCTCCGTTCTTTCGTAGCCCGAGCACTGCGGCTCGACGGTCATGAGACCGAAGAAGCGGCTGATGGTGCCGAGGGACTGGAGAAGCTGAAGGACGGCGTCTACGACCTGCTGCTGTCGGATATCCGCATGCCCGTCATGGACGGCATCGAGCTGGCGCATCAGGCAAAGTCGGCCTTTCCGGCACTGAAAATCCTGCTGATGACCGGCTATGCCGAACAGCGCGAACGCGCTGACGATCTGGCTGAAAAGATCGTCGATGTGGTCTCAAAGCCGTTTGCGCTTCCCGATATCCGCAAGGCGGTCGCCCGCGCACTGGCTGCCTGATCAGGCAGCCTCATTCATCCGGGACGAACTTGCCTTCGTAGCGCACCCGGAAATTCCGCCTGTGGAAATCCTGCTCGAAGCAGACGAATACCAGTTCGATATCGTTGTCGCTGTCACGCTTGCCGAGCAGGCTTAGCGTGATGACTACGACGCCGCTGTAGCCGCGGGTGATGCGGAAGGCGGCGTTGCGGATTTCCGTTGCTTCGGGATCCCGGCGATCGTCGCGGCGCTCGTAGATGATCCAGAAGCGGGCGGCGTCCCAAGTCTTTCTCAGGATCTCGCTGACCTCGGCCTTGAACTCCTCGGCATGCATGGCCGGTCCCCAGGACAATGCCGTTTCTCCGGCATCGCTGACGACATTGAGATAGCCGTCATACTGGTAGGCGCCCGAAAGCGCCTTTTCGATCATCTCGAATGCCGAGTTTTCGCTGATTGCAGTCTTGAAGAGAATTGCCATCGAATCGCTGTCGTTCGTCAACCGTCAAGATTGGACATTACGAAGCTGATCGAAAAACGCGAGCCCCTCGGCCGCCCGATCACTGAATATCCAGCAGACGCTCCAGATAGCGCCGCTCCATCTCTTGCGGCGGGTTGTTGCCGAGCTTCTCCCGGATGGCATCGAGAATCTCGCGGGCGCGCTGGACGTCGATTTCGTCGGGCACCTTCACGGTATCACCAAAGTCAGGCCCATCGGCGCGCCGCGGGCGGCCAAGCGGGTCGCGGCCGTTCTGATTGCCCTGGCCGACCTGGCCGTTCGGGCCTTGCTGACCCTGCTGGCCCTGTTGCGCCTGCATCATCTGGTTCATCATGTCGCGGGCTCCCTGGCGCAGCGCTTCCAACGCTCGGCCCTGGCCCTGGACTGCGGTATCGCCACGGCCCTGGCCGAGTTCGCGTCCGGCGCCTTCCATCTCGCGCTGGGCCTGGCCGAAGCCCGGGCCGGGCTTCATTCCCATGTCGCCCAGACCCTTCTGCAGTTCGCCGAGCTGCTTGCCGAGAGCGTCCTGCTGTTCACGCAGTTTCTTCAGGGCGTCGCGGAGCTGCTGTTCGGTCATCTGGTCCGACTGCTGGTCGCCCTGCTGGCCGTTCTGACCCTGCTGTTGCTGCTGCTGGCCCTGATCCTGCTGTTCGCCATCCTGGCCGGGCATCATGTTGTCAAGCAGCGGATCGTTCATGCCCATGTCGGGGTCGCCGCGCTGCATGCGGTCACGAAGCTGCTGATCGAGCTTGAAGGTCTGTTCCATCAGCTTCTGCTGGTCGCGCAGGATCTGGCCGAGCTTGTCCATCTGCTGGCGCATCTGGCTGTTGTCGCCCTGCTGCTGCTGGCCCTGCTGCGGACGTCCCGCCTGCAGGTTGTTCATCATCCGCTGCAGTTCCGACAGCATCTGCTGTGCGGCATCGCGGTTGCCGGAGCGGGCAAGGTTTTCGATCTGGTCCATCATGCGTTCCAGATCCTGCTGCCGCAGCATCTGGGCATTCTGGTTGGGCTGCATCGGCGCATTCTGCATGCGCTGGGCGAGCTCCTTCATGTATTCGTTCATCGCCTTGCGAAGCTCGTCCATCAGCTTCTTGACTTCAGCGTCCGGCGCATTGCGCTGCAGCGCGTCGGCAAGGTTCTGCTGGGCGTTACGCAGATTGCGCTCGGCCTGCGACAGGTCGCCATCCTCGATGCCAAGCGCGATGTCCCAGAGATAATCGGCGGTATCCTTCAGCTGCTCGTCTGTCCTGGCGAGCTTCATGCGGGCGAGCGCCGATTCGATCAGCAGGTAATTGGTGAGTTTCGGGATCGTCTCTTCCGGGCGGATCGTCAGCGCTTCGTTGAGCGCGATCGCCTCGGGCATCTTGCGGGTGTCGAGTGCAAAGACCTGACGTTCCTCGGCAACGGCTGCGGCGAGCGGTTCGTTGAACGGCCGCGCGGGCAGTATCATTTCATGCGGCGGGCTGCGGCCGATCTGGCCTGCGGCGTCCTTGGCAACCAGCGTCACGCGGACGCGCTTGCCGGCCAGCGGATGCTCGGTCAGGTTCTTGCTGCTGACGCCCTTGGCATCGCGGGCATTGCGGCGCGGGATATCGAGGCGGAAATCCGGAAGCGGGTAGAGCGGCTTGGCAGACGGGTCGGACTCGACGGGTAGAATTTCCGCATGCGCTTCCTGGACACCGTAATCGTCCTTGACCGTGAACTTGATCTCAAGCGCGCCGTTCACGCTCGCCTTCGGCAGCCCGTCGAAAGCGATCTCTGGCGCCTTGTCGGGAATGACATTGAAGCTCCAGCTGCGGCCGTTGACCTGCAGCGCACCGTTTTCCTCAAGCTTCATAAGGTGCGTCTGTGCCGTGGGCACCGGCGTTTCACCGGCCGCCGTCTGCTGTGGCTGCTGAGCTGGTGCGGAAGCGTCTGCTGGCTGCTGACCTGCCTGCTTTTCGGCGGCAATCTCCCTGGCCTCGCCGTTCTCCTTCTTGAAGACGACCTTCTCGTCCGCTTGGCCGCCACTGACGCGCACGGTCAGGCTGGAGAATTGCGGAACGTTGATCGGCGCCTGTTCCGTGCCTGTCGCCGTCAGATAGACGGGGGCGCGGCCAGTATAGGAGGGAGGCGTGACCCAGGCATCGATGCGGACGGCGGGATTCGTCTCGCCCTGCTCGACGGGAGGCTGGAAGGCGTCGGCGATCGAGCCGCCATTGGTGGACAGCGAATAGCCAAAACCCATGACGACAAGCAGCGCCGGAATGGCGCGCAGGGCGAAGCGGTCGTGCCGGGCGATATCCGGGCGCGGATAACCGGCGTCGAGCGCGGCGATCTTCTCGGCCATGCGTGTCTGGTGTTCGCGCCAGAGCGCGCGGGCAAAGGGCGTGTCGAAGGCCGGTTCGTCTTCCTGCACGGTGACGGGCTGATGCGGCAGGCCGTTGCGTTCTTCGAGAAGCCGGTCGGCCTCGGCGTTGCTTGGCCAGCGCAGACGGCGGAACGGGATGAGTGACGCAACGAAGGCCGCCGCAAACGCGATCAGCAGCAGGATGCGCAGGACATCGGGAACGCTGCGGAAGAGGCCAAACCAGGAGGTAGCAAGATAAAGCGCGATGACCGAGAGAACGGGCACCAGCGGTGGCAATGCTTGCTCGGAGAGAAGAACGACACGTGCGAAGAGACGCTTTACCGCAACCAGCCTCGCAAGAGATGGCCTGATGGCAAATGCACCATGTCCCTGCCTGCTCGGGCTCTTCTTCAATCCGGTCTCCGCCATGGCGTGTTAGAGTAACAGTGGGCGCTTCCGGCGATTGCTCAGCAATTCGCTCGCATGAGGAAAGGATAACACTCTTTGTGGCGAAGGCGAGGGCGACCGGCGGTTAATGCCGGTTTTTCACGGCCGGTCGCCAAAAAGTGATGGTCCGTCAGTCTAGCCAGGTCGGGAGGGAATCAAGGCCGATCAGTTCCTCGTAGGTCCGGCGCGGCCGGATGACGTGGAAATCGGAACCCTTGACCAGCACTTCCGGGACCAGCAGGCGGCTGTTGTAGGTGCCTGCCTGCACGGCGCCATAGGCGCCGCCGGACATGACGGCGAAGAGGTCGCCGGGTCGCGGCATCGCGATCTCACGGTCGAGCGCCAGATAGTCGCCGGTCTCGCAGACCGGGCCGACGATATCAGCCTTGATGCGCGGAGCATTGGCGGCGGAGATCACTACGGGTTTGATCTCGTGATAGGCTTCGTAGAGCGTCGGGCGGATGAGATCGTTCATCGCGCCATCGACGATGACGAAGGTCTTCTCGCCGCCGTCCTTCACATAGATCACTTCGGTCACCAGGATACCGGCATTGCCGACGATGAGGCGGCCGGGCTCGGTGACGATCTTGCAGTTCAGGCTGCGCAGCTGGTTTTTGACGATCGCCGCATAGGCATCGGGCAGTGGCGGCGGGTTGTTGTCGTCCTTGTAGGGAATGCCGAGACCGCCGCCGATATCGACATGGTGGATGTCGTGGCCGTCGGCGCGCAGCGTGGTGACCAGATCATGCAGCAGCTTGAAGGCGTCGTCGAAGGGCTGCAGCTCGGTGATCTGGCTGCCGATATGCATATCGATGCCGGTGACGAGGATGCCGGGAAGGGTTGCGGCGCGGGCATAGACGGCGCGGGCACGCTCCCAGGAAATGCCGAACTTGTTTTCCTTCTTGCCCGTCGAGATCTTCGAGTGGGTCTTGGCATCGACGTCAGGGTTGATGCGGAAGGAGACGGGCGCCTTCTTGCCGGCCTTGACGGCGCGGCTGTTGAGGATTTCGAGCTCGGGCTCGGATTCGACGTTGAAGCAGTAGATGCCGGCTTCGAGCGCGAAATCCATCTCATGCGGCGTCTTGCCGACGCCGGAGAACATGATGCGGGATGCCGGGATGCCGGCGGCCAATGCGCGGCGCAGCTCGCCCTCCGAAACGACGTCGATACCGGCGCCGAGCTTGCCGAGGGTCTTGAGGACTGCCTGGTTCGAGTTCGCCTTCATGGCATAGCAGACCATGGAGTCGACATCGCTGAAGGCTTCGGCGAAGACGCGGTAATGGCGCTCCAGCGTTGCGGTGGAATAGCAATAGAAGGGGGTGCCAACGGCCTTGGCAATTTCGGGAACAGGAACGTTCTCGGCGTAAAGAATGCCGTCGCGATACTCGAAGTGGTTCACGGCTTCAGCCTATCAGAGCAGGGGATCGAGAAGGAAAGGCTTGTCGGCAACGCCCGGCTGTTTCGTCGGCTTGGAGGAATCGCCGCCCTTCGTTGCCTGCGCACTCGGCGGATCGAGATCGCCTTTGCGCCCACATCCGGCAACGGCAAGGCCGACGACGGCAAGAACGACCGTCAGGCGGATGAGGTGCGGCAAGCTGGTCTGCATGGGTATCCTCTTGGAGCGGCACTGGTGGACATCTTCATAGCGAAGTTTATCCAGCTTGTGCACCCTGATTGTTGCGCTGTTACTGGCGGTCCGAACTCAGTTGCGGCCGCGCCAGTAGGCGATCTGCTTGCGCACTTCCGACGGGGCGGTGCCGCCGAAGCTCTTGCGGCTGGCGACCGAGGCTTCGACCGTCAAAACGCCGTAGACTGCGTCGGTGATCGCAGAATTGATCGCCTGCAGATCGGCGAGCGGCAGCTCGGCGAGATCGCAGCCCTTGCTTTCCGCCAGCGCCACGGCGCGACCGGTCACGTGATGGGCGTCACGGAAGGGAAGGCCTGCTTCGCGCACCAGCCAGTCGGCAAGATCGGTCGCGGTCGAGTAGCCGGAACCGGCGGCCGCCTTCATGCGCGCGGTGTTGATGGTCATGTCACGGACCATGCCGGTCATCGCGGCGATCGCCAGTTCCAGGCTTTCGGCGGCGTCGAAGACCTGTTCCTTGTCTTCCTGCATATCCTTGGAATAGGCGAGCGGCAGGCCCTTCATTATGGTCAGCAGGGCAACCAGCGAGCCGTTGATGCGGCCGGTCTTGGCGCGTACCAGCTCGGCAGCATCCGGGTTCTTCTTCTGCGGCATGATCGAGGAGCCGGTGGAGAAGGCGTCGGAGAGGCGCACGAAGCCGAATTGCGGCGTTGACCAGATAACGATTTCTTCGGCAAGGCGTGACAGATGCATGCCGGCGATCGCGGCGATCGACAGGAATTCGATGGCGAAGTCGCGGTCGGAGACGGTGTCGATCGAATTGCGGGTCGGCTCACGGAAGCCGAGCGCCTTTGCCGTCATGTGGCGGTCGATCGGATAGCCGGTGCCTGCCAGTGCCGCAGCGCCGATCGGGCTCTCGTCAAGATGCTCGATAGCGTGGCGCACGCGCGAGCGGTCGCGGCCGAACATTTCGACATAGGCCATGCAGTGGTGACCGAAGGTGACGGGCTGGGCGGTCTGCAAATGGGTGAAGCCGGGCATAACGCTGTCGGCATGCTCTTCGGCGCGGTCGAGAAAGGCTGCGATCAGGCCGGTCAGCATCGCCTCGGTCTTCTGCAGCTCTTCCTTCACCCAGAGCCGGAAGTCGAGCGCCACCTGATCGTTGCGCGAGCGGGCGGTGTGCAGGCGTCCGGCGGCCGGGCCGATCAGCGTTGCAAGACGGGCTTCGACATTCATGTGAATGTCTTCGAGCTGGCGCGAGAATTCGAAATTGCCACTTTCGATTTCTGACAGGATCGTGTTTAGCCCGTGAACGATCTTGTCCTTATCGTCGGCCGATATGATGCCCTGATGGGCAAGCATCGTCGCGTGGGCGATCGATCCGCGGATATCCTGCGCGAATAGCTTCTTGTCGAAACCGATCGAGGCATTTATCTCCTCCATGATCGCATCGGGGCCGGAAGCGAAGCGTCCGCCCCACATCTGGTTGGAGGATTTGGTGTCCGTGTTGCCGTCGGCCATCGAAGCTGCCTGCCTTGAAAGATGCATGTCCTGGAGAATGAAATGACGACAAGAAAGCCGCTTGGGCTGCCATCCCTGAAATTGATCTCGATAGCTGCCGTCGCAGGCATAATTGCCGGTGCGGCAGCGGTTTACATTAAGGAGACGGGGTCTGGCAATGGCGGCGGCGAAACGGCGTCCGGCCAATGCGCCGCGGCAAAGGATCTGGCGCAGAAGATCACGCCGCTTGCCAAGGGACAGGTTGCGGCAATGGTCGCTGCCAACGAGCCGCGCAAACTGACATCGGTCGCCTTCAACGATGCCGACAACAAGCCCGTGACGCTCGACAATTTTGCCGGAAAGACCGTGCTTCTCAATCTTTGGGCAACGTGGTGCGTGCCCTGCCGCGAGGAGATGCCGGCGCTGAATGCGCTCGAGAAGGATATGGGCAGCGACAAGTTCCAGGTGGTCGCCGTCAACATCGATACCGGCGATGACGAGAAGCCGAAGGCCTTCCTCAGCGAGACCGGCGTCGATTCCCTGAAACTCTACCGCGACAATACGATCGGCGTGTTCAACAGCCTGAAAAAGGAAGGCCTTGCCTTCGGCCTGCCCGTTACGCTGCTGATCGATGACAAGGGATGCCTGGTCTCGGCAATGAACGGCCCGGCTGCCTGGGACAGCGAGGACGCGAAGGCGCTGATCAGGGGAGCGGTGGGGCTCTGACGCCGCTTAGCGGGTCGGGACCGGCACTTCGCCGCGGTAATCGTAGAAGCCGCGGCCGGACTTGCGACCGAGCCAGCCTGCTTCGACATATTTCACTAGCAGCGGGCAGGGGCGGTATTTCGAATCCGCGAGACCGTCATGCAGGACCTGCATGATCGACAGGCAGGTGTCGAGGCCGATGAAATCGGCAAGCTGCAGCGGGCCCATCGGATGGTTGGCGCCGAGCTTCATGGCGGTGTCGATGGCATCGACCGTGCCGACGCCTTCATAGAGCGTGTAGATCGCCTCGTTGATCATCGGCAGCAGGATGCGATTGACAATAAAGGCCGGGAAGTCTTCGGCGACCGTGACGGTCTTTTCCAGCGAGGCTACGAATGCCTTGGCGGTCGAGAAGGTCTTCTCGTCGGTCGCGATGCCGCGCACCAGTTCGACGAGCTTCATCACCGGCACCGGGTTCATGAAGTGAATCCCCATGAAATGTTCAGGGCGGTCGGTGGCCGATGCAAGGCGGGTGATGGAAAGCGACGAAGTGTTGGTGGCAAGAAGCGCTTCCGGCTTCAGGACCGGACAGACCTGGGCATAGATCTTACGCTTGACGGCTTCTTCTTCGGTTGCTGCCTCGATGACGAGATCGGATGGGGCGAGATCGTTGAGATTGGCGGAGCCGGTGATGAGCGAGAGGGCTGTCTTGCGCTCTTCCTCGGTCATCTTGCCGTTGGTCACCTGCTTTGCCAGGTTGCCGTTGATGGTTGCCAGGCCGGACTCGATGCGGTCCTGGCTGAGGTCATAGATATGGACCTTGTAGCCTGCAGCGGCCGAAACGTGCGCGATGCCGCAACCCATCTGGCCCGCACCGACAATACCGATCGTCTTCAACGCGCTCATATCCAAACCCCCGCGGCAGTCGCCCCCGCGAGCGCAGCCGTATTTTTTAATGAAATTGCCGGGCAAAATGATCGCCCGGCAGCAGTAGTAGTCCCATAAGAGATAATTTTCCAGTCATTCGCAAGTGCGAAAAGCTGGCATCGTGCCTGCTCAAAGAGCTTTCTGCAATTCGGGCAGTGCTTCGAAGAGATCGGCGACGAGGCCGTAGTCGGCGACCTGGAAGATCGGCGCCTCCTCGTCCTTGTTGATGGCGACGATCACCTTCGAGTCCTTCATGCCGGCCAGATGCTGGATGGCGCCGGAGATGCCGCAGGCGATGTAGAGCTGCGGGGCGACGACCTTGCCCGTCTGCCCGACCTGCCAGTCGTTCGGAGCGTAGCCGGCATCGACGGCAGCGCGCGAGGCGCCGACGGCAGCACCGAGCTTGTCGGCAACCGGCAGGATGACTTCCTGGAACTTCTCGGCAGAGCCAAGCGCACGGCCGCCGGAGATGATGATCTTGGCGGAGGTGAGTTCCGGACGATCGGAGGAGGACAGCGCATCCTTGACGAAGGTCGAAAGGCCGGAGCCGGAAGCTGCCGAGACCGTCTCGACGGACGCCGAGCCGCCGTCAGCGGCCGAGGCGAAGGATGCGGTACGCACGGTAATCACCTTCTTGGCGTCCGTGGACTGTACCGTCTGGATGGCGTTGCCGGCATAGATCGGCCGCTTGAAGGTGTCGGCGGAGACGACTTCGATGATTTCCGAAATCTGCGCGACGTCGAGGAGAGCGGCAACGCGCGGCAGGACGTTCTTGCCGGTGGAGGTCGCGGCCGCAATGATCGTGTCGTAGCTGCCTGCGAGCGAGATGATCAGGTCGGCGAGTGGCTCGGCCAGATTGTGGGCGAGGTCGTCGCTTTCGGCGAGCAGAACCTTGGAAACGCCTGACAGTTTGGCAGCCGCATCGGCAGCCGCCTTGGCGCCCTTGCCGGCTACCAGCACATGAACGTCGCCGCCAATCTTGGAAGCAGCCGTCAGTGCCTTGCCGGTCTGGTCGGATAGGGTTGCGTTGTCGTGGTCAGCCAGAAGAAGAATGGCCATGATTGTAATTCCTTTCTCGAACCTTAGAGGACGCCAGCTTCGGTCTTGAGCTTCTCGACGAGCTCGGCGACCGACTTGACCTTGACGCCAGCCTTGCGGCCGGAGGGCTCTTCGGTCTTCAGCACCTTGAGGCGCGGCTCGGTGGAGACGCCGAAATCAGCGGGGCTCTTCTTGTCGAGTGGCTTCTTCTTTGCCTTCATGATGTTCGGCAGCGACGCATAGCGCGGCTCGTTGAGGCGGAGATCCGTGGTAACAACAGCCGGAAGCTTGACGTCGATCGTCTGCAGGCCGCCGTCGACTTCGCGGGTCACGGTCGCCTTGCCATCACCGATCTCGATCTTCGAGGCGAAAGTCGCCTGGGCGGTGCCGAGCAGGGCTGCCAGCATCTGGCCGGTCTGGTTGCTATCGTCATCGATCGCCTGCTTGCCGACGATCACGAGACCCGGCTGTTCGGCATCGGCAACGCCCTTCAGGATCTTGGCAACGGTGAGCGGCTCGACGGCATCGTCGGTCTCGACGAGAATGGCGCGGTCGGCACCCATGGCGAGCGCGGTGCGCAGCGTCTCTTCGGCCTTGGCGGGACCGATCGACACGACGACCACTTCCTCGGCCTTGCCGGCTTCCTTCAGCCGCAGCGCCTCTTCCACCGAGATCTCGTCGAACGGGTTCATCGACATCTTGACGTTGGCGAGTTCAACACCCGTGCCGTCAGGCTTGACGCGGATCTTCACGTTGTAATCAACCACCCGCTTCACAGGAACGAGAATCTTCATGGGGTCCTTCCTTCAAACTCTTTCGCCAGGAAAATGCGCGTTTCGGCGCTGCTCCGATTGTCGAATGGCGACATGGATACGCGTTTTTCCTCCAAACACAACGCTCGCCAGTCGCAGACAGACAAATTGAAGAACGGAAATATATTACGTTTACGTTCACGTCAATATTGCGCGTACGCTGTCAGGAGTGACTGTCTTCGGCTGCGATGGTGCGGCGGATGGCAGGCGTGCTGCGCACCGCGCGCGGCGTGACGATCTCCCGGTCGAAGAGGGGCACATCGCGGCGCTTCAGGAGCAGGACGAGGATGGCGCCTGCGAGGATACCGCCGACATGCGCGCCCCAGGAGACGTCGCTATCCGTACTGATGACCAGCATGAAGAACTGCTGGCCGACCCAGAGCAGCAAAGGAATGAAGGCGGGAAGCGGCAAGGGCACTCGGAAGAACACCAGCACCCAGACTTTGACGCGCGGATGCAGCACGAGATAGGCCGCCACGATGCCCGATATGGCCCCTGACGCACCGATCAGTGGCGCCTGGGATTCAGTCGCCAGCAAGCCGTGGCAGAGCGCGCCGAATGCGGCGCAGGCCAGATAGAAGATGAGAAAGCGCAGATGCCCCATGGCATCTTCGACATTGTCGCCGAAGACCCAGAGGAAGATCATGTTTCCCGCCAGATGCCAGAAACTGCCATGCAGGAAGGAATAGCTGATATAGGTCAGCTGCTCGGGGATCAGTTCCAGCTCAGGCGGCAGGATGGCGTGATCGAAAGCGACAGCCGGGATATATCCGAGGCCGACGGTTGCGGCCTTGGCGATATCAGGAGAGGCAAAGCCGGTGAACAGCCAGATCGCCACATTCGCGGCGATCAGGGCCAGCGTTACCCACTGCACCTTGATATGTTTCAGCGTATTGGCGTCGTGCAGCGGAATGAACATGAAAGCCTGCCCCCGGGCGATCTTCGTTGCCGGGAACCTATCTGTTTTTTCCGGGAACCCAAAGCACATCCGCGCGGCCCTGGTCATTCGCATGACGGGCGGCAACGAAGAGGAAATCGGAGAGGCGGTTGACGTATTTCAGCGCCTCCTGGCCGACCGTCTCGCCTTCGGTTCGCGACAGCGCCACCATCAGCCGCTCGGCGCGCCGCGAGATGGCGCGCGCCAGATGCAGATGCGCGGCAGCCGGCGAGCCGGCCGGCTGCACGAAGGATTTCAAAGGTTCTAAATCGGCGTTCAGCCTGTCGATATCAGCTTCCAGACGGGTTACCTGGGCGGCGACAATGCGAAGCGGCTCATAATTGAGCGGCTTGCCGGTGTCGGGGGTCGCGAGATCGGCGCCGAGATCGAAGAGGTCGTTCTGGATGAGCATCAGCATCCGGTCGAGCTCTGGGTGATCGCCGGTGTGGAGCCTGACGACGCCGATCGCCGAATTCGTCTCGTCGATTGTGCCATAGGCTTCGATACGCAGATCGTGCTTCTGCCGCCGGGGGCCGGAGACCAGCGCGGTCGTGCCGTCATCGCCGGTCTTGGTGTAGATCTTGTTGAGCTTGACCACTCGTTCCCCCAGTTCTCAATGCGTCAGGTCGGGCGGCCGCCGCCGGTCAACCACAGTGTCAGCATGATCAGGATGACGGCGATCGCCTGCAGCAGCACGCGCATCTGCATCAGCTTGTTCGAGAGGTTGGAATCGCCGCCCTTCATCATGTTGAAAAGGCCGCGGATCAGCACCAGCGCGACGAGGCCCATGACGATGATGGCGAGAATGTAAGTGGCCGTGGACATGGCATTCGGCTTTCTTGGTCAGTCGGTCCAGCGCATCAGGCGATAGAAGAGATCTGCAGGCAGCAGTCTCTTCAGCATCATGCCCTGCTTTGCCGGAACCGTTACAGGATAATGTGGCTTCGGATTTTTCGAGTTCAATGCGTCTTTTAGAACCGCATAGACCGCATCCGGTTGAAGTTTATGTCGGCTGACCGGGCCGGTGCCGTCAAGCCGCGCCAGCTGTCGGCGATAATCTGCCGCATGCACGGAGCCGCGGATATCGATGTGCTCGTTGATCTTGGAGAGCGCATTGGCCGTGAAGCGCGAGGCGATGGGGCCGGGCTCGATCAGGCTGACATGGATGCCGCTGCCTTGCAGCTCCATGCGCAGCGTGACGCTCAGCCCTTCGAGGGCGAATTTCGATGCGGTGTAGGCGCCGCGGTAGCGGTAGGGTACGACGCCTAGGATCGAGGAGCACTGGACGATGCGGCCGCTGCCTTGCTTGCGCATCAGTGGCAGCACGCGGCGCGTCAGCTCATGCCAGCCGAAAAAGTTGGTCTCGAACTGTTCCCGCAGCACATCCGTCGTCAGATCCTCGACGGCGCCCGGCTGGCCATAAGCGCCATTGTTGAAGAGGGCGTCGATGCGGCCGCCGGAGACGGCTTCGATCTCGCGCATGAAATCGGCGATGGAATCGGTATGGGCATAATCCATGCGGAAGGCTTCTATGCCGTCCGCCTGAAGCGATCCGAGATCTTCCTGCTTGCGTACAGTGGCGAAGACACGCCAGCCGTCAGCCTTGAGAGCACGTGCGCAATAGGCACCGATCCCGGACGAACATCCGGTAACGATGATGGTGCGCGGCTCTGCCATTCATTGATTCCTGTACAAACTGGGACTCGTTTCCCATATTCGCACCGAGGTTACAATCGCCAGCGCCGGAGATGGAATGCCGAAGATACTGCGTATGCTCTATGAGGTGGTCTACGACGCGATCTGCCATCTCATCGAGGACGACGGCTTCGCGATGGCGAGCCATGTGGCACTTTCCACCCTGCTTGCCGTCTTTCCTTTCCTGATCTTCGGCACGGCACTCGCCAATTTCCTTGGCGCCGATCAGTTTTCGATGACGGCGATCCACATCATCTTCGATACCTGGCCGGAAGCGATCGCCAAGCCGCTGGCCGATCAGGTTGTGCAGGTCCTGACTGTGCCGCGCGGCGGGCTGCTCACCATCTCGGTTCTCGCTGCCGCCTACTTCGCCTCGAATGGCGTGGAGGCGCTGCGCATCTCGCTGAACCGCGCCTATCGCGTGCAGGAGACGCGGCCGTGGTATTTCACGCGCCTTGCCAGTCTCGGATATGTCCTCGTCGCCGTCATCATCTTTGCGGCCATCAGCATCCTGCTTGTGGCGGTTCCCGTTGGTCTCGACTACGCCCGCGAATGGCTGCTCCACAACGATGCTTTCGAGTGGATACCGCCAACTGTTCGCCAGTGGCTACCGGTTATCGTCGATACGCTGGAGGTGGTCTTCAGCTGGCGTATCTACGGCACGCTGGTGATGCTGACGCTCGGCTTGCTGGTCGTGCATCTCTGGCTTCCGTCCGGGCGCCGCAAGGTGTTCGACGTCATACCGGGCGTGTTGCTGACGCTGCTTCTCTGGCTCGCGGGCGCGCTGATCTTCGCCTATTATCTGGCAACCTTCGCCAATTACAACGCGACCTATGCCGGTCTCGCCTCGGTGATGGTGGTGCTGATCTTCCTTTATATGGTCGGGGTGATCTTCATTATCGGCGCTGAACTGAACGCGGCGCTGCTGAAATTTCGGGTTCGGGCGATCTTCAAGCGCAATTTTCTCAGCGGCAATGGCCACAAGCGCTCAGAGGCCGACAAGCTGCCGGATGTCGGCGGCTGAAAGACCCTTGGCCCGTAGTTCGGCAATCCCGGTATCGCCCTCGCTTTTCGAGAGCTTGCGTCCGGATGCATCGGTCACGAGCCGGTGGTGATGATAGGCGGGCTCTGGCAGGTCGAGCAGAACCTGCAGCAGCCGGTGGACCGACGTCGCATGGAAAAGATCAAGCCCGCGGACGACATGGGTGACGCCCTGGAGCGCGTCGTCGAGAACGACGGAAAGATGGTAGCTCGATGGTGCGTCGGAGCGGGAGAGGATAACATCGCCCCAGGCGGCCGGGTCGGCTTCAACGATGCCGCGTTCGCCGTCTCCGGTGTCGGTCCAGCTCAGGTTTGAACCGGCGGCCTCCAGCGCGCGGCGCATGTCGAGCCGCCATGCATGCTTGAGGCCTGCGCTCAGCCTTCCCGCTTGCTCCACCTCGCTCAGTTCGCGGTCTTCAGCTGGATAGAGCGGTGAACCATCCGGATCGCGCGGCCATGGCACGCCTGCTGCCTCATGGGATGCGACCTTCGTTTTCACTTCGCCGCGGGTCATGAAGGACGGATAGACGAGGCCGCGGCCGATCAGCTGTTGGAGCGCTGCCTGATACTCGCCGAAATGCTCCGATTGGCGGCGCGTCGGCCTCTCCCATGAAATGCCCAGCCATTCCATGTCGTGGTAGATGCCGGTTTCGAAATCGGGTGTGCAGCGCGTCAGATCGATGTCTTCGATGCGCAACAGCAACCGGCCATCAGCTTTCCCGGCCATGTCCTGATTGATCAACGCAGACAGCGCATGGCCAAGATGCAGCGGCCCGTTGGGGCTGGGGGCAAAACGGAAGACGGGCTTTTGACGCTGAGTCGTGGTCATGCTTTCTTCTGCCATGGATTCGAAACCACCGCGAGGCGACGTGCAGATCATTCGAAACGAGGGCGATGTCGAGCAGGGGCTGGCTGAATTGCTGCGGCTCGATCCGCGTCTTTCAGCCGTCGCCGCCGATGCCGGGCCGCTGCCCTTGCGGCTGCGCGAGCCGGGTTTTTCCGGTCTCGCGCATATCATCGTTTCGCAAATGGTCTCGCGGGCGAGCGCCGAAGCGATCTGGCGGCGAATGCTGCCTGCCGATGGCGAGCTGACGGCCGAGAGCTACGTGATGCTGCATGAGGAGGCGTGGCGGGAGTTCGGGCTCTCCCGCGCCAAGGCTTCTACGCTGTCAGGAATCGCGACCGCGGTTGCCGCCGGACATCTGGATCTGACCGTGCTTTCGGTGCTGCCGCCTGACGAGGCGCGGCATGTGTTGACGGCGTTGAAGGGCGTCGGTCCGTGGACGGCAGAGGTCTATCTGATGTTCTGCTGTGGCCATGCCGATATCTTTCCATCCGGCGACGTTGCTCTGCAGAATGCGGTCGCCGCGGCATTCGGTCTCGCTGAACGGCCGCAAGCCAAGGCGCTAGCGGCAATGGCGGAAGTCTGGGCACCGTGGAGATCCGTGGCCGCAAGGCTTTTCTGGGCGTATTATGCGCAAAAACTCGGCCGCGGGCTGGTGCCGGTCGCCTGATCGGCAACACTCATCGAATTGCCGTTATTGACTGAATTTATTGGACTTCACAAGGCTGTCACAACCGGCCTAATATAAGGATGCAGATGCCGAATCGATCAGGAGAGTCCCTTGACGATTGCAGTCTCCCCCCAGGCCCTGCCGGCGCTCGTTCTGAACGCTGACTACAGGCCTTTGAGTTATTATCCCTTGTCGCTCTGGTCCTGGCAGGACGCGATCAAGGCGGTCTTCCTTGACCGTGTGAATATCATCGCAGAGTACGAACACTCGGTTTCTTCGCCGAGCTTTTCGATGCGGCTACCCAGTGTCGTTTGCCTCAAGACCTATGTTCAGCCATCGCGCAATCCCGCATTCACGCGCTTCAACGTGTTCCTTCGGGACAAGTTCGAATGCCAGTATTGCGGCGATCACAACGACCTGACCTTCGACCATGTCATCCCGCGCGCCCATGGCGGCGAGACGACCTGGGAGAATGTCGTGGCGGCCTGCTCTCCCTGCAATCTCAGGAAGGGCAGCAAGCTACCGAAGCAGGCAGGCATGGTCCCACACCAAAAGCCGTACCAGCCGACCGTGCAGGATCTGCACAATAACGGCCGCCTTTTCCCGCCCAACTATCTGCACGACAGCTGGCTCGATTATCTCTACTGGGATACCGAACTGCAGCCGTAACGGCAGCCGCCTTTCTCAGGCCGACTTGCGGACGCCGATAAAGGCGAAGGCCGCGAGCACGAGGCTTGCAATCACGTTCCAGCCCGCAAAGGACAGGCCGAGCACGCGCAAAGCCGCGTCGGTGCAGGATGGTCCCTTGATGGTGTTGAGTTCGGTCAGCAGATCGCCGGCATTCTGCGTCATGCTGCCTGCCGTCGTCGAGCAGGTCGTGGGGCCGGCCCAGAAGTGCCATTCGACGCCTGAGTGATAGACGCCCATGCCGGCGCCGACGACCATCAGGGCACCGGCTGCAAGGAGGAGCGCACGCGACATCCAGTTCGGGAGGCCGAAGAGCGAACCGACCGCGCCAAGGAGTGCGATCGGAATGGCGTAATAATAGGGCTGGCGCTGCATCAGGCAGAGCGCGCAGGGGATGTAGCCGCCGATATACTGGAAGCCGAGCGCCGTGCCGACGACGACCGCCATGGCGACGGCGAGGACCAGCGAATAGATGAAGACCGGACGGCTGACGGATGGGGCAATGGCAGTCATGGCGGGGCTCCGCGGAGTTTCAGTGGGCAATGAGCTTGTAGGCAACGCCGAGGGCGATCAGCACGACTGCCGCGATAGCGGCGATCTGGCCGAGACGCTTCTCGATGAAATGGCGGATCGGCTCGCCGTAGCGGCGTAGCAGCCAGGCGAGGAAGAAGAAGCGCGCGCCGCGGGCGACGATCGCCGAGATGACAAAGAAGCCGAGGTTCATGTGGATGACGCCGGCGAGAATGGTGACGATCTTGATCGGCGGCAGGTGCGCCAGACCCGATGTCACCAGAAGCAGCAGCAGGATTTCCCACTCGTCATGGATATAGACCCTGAGCTGCTCGAAGGCTTCGAGCTTGCCGTAAAATTCCAGGACAGGACGGGCGAGCGCATCATAGGCGTAATAGCCGAGCGCCCAGCCGGCGATGCCGCCGAGCACGGAGGCGGCGGTGGCCACCAAAGCGTAGCGATAGGCGCGCTCCGGCTTGGCAAGCGCCATCGGCAGATAAAGGACATCAGCCGGAACGAGAAAGACAGAGCTTTCGACGAAGGCGATAACGGCGAGCCAGACTTCGGCCGACTTGCGGGCGGCGAGAGACATGGTCCAGTCGTAAAGTCTGCGGAGCATTCCATTCCTTTCGTGCTGCGGTGCAAGAGCATTAGGCGGCGGGTTAGGCGCTGTAAATGCTCACTGTGGCAATGATAGTGGCGCCGGCGGTGAAATTTTTCGTGATCCGGCGGCAGATGACCGTGTTCAGGTTTCGGCCGAAGGCTCGCGCGGTTCGGGATGGGCGGCGCGTTTGGCGCGCATCACGTTCATTTCCGTGCGTTCGCGCGCCATATCACTGACCGCGGCCCTCAAAGCCGGGTGGCGTGCCGTGAACATGTTGAAATCGCGGCGTTCCAGAACGAGGAACTGGCAGAAATCGATGGCAATGACATCGGCCGTGCGGCGCCCGCCCGAGAGCAGCGCCATCTCGCCGAAGAACGAGCCCGGCTCGAGCCGGACAGGCCCGCCATTGACGCGCACTTCGACGGCGCCCGAGGAGATGAAATACATGCCGTCGCCGCGATCGCCCTTGCGGACCACGCGTTCGCCGGGGAGCGCGGATTTCGGCCGGAAGAGGAGCAGCAGCTCTTCCTGCGAATGCTCGTCGACCTCCGCAAACATCGGGAAGGTCTCGACCAGCTTCTGCATTTCCAGCTGGTGCTCGCGCTCGCGCTCCTCGCCGAGCAGCCGGTTCTTCTCGAGCTCGCGCCCCAGCACATCAAGGCGCTTGCGGCCATAGCCGTCGTAGAGATGCGGCCACTTCTTGTGGACGCGCTTGTGCGCGACCTCGGCTGCGAGGCAGACCAGCGGATTGAGCGTGATCGACAGAATGGCGGCTGCGAGGATGAGATCCTGTCCCTCTTTCGGCATGAGGCCGAGGGAGACGCCGAGGCTTGCAAGAATGAAAGAGAATTCGCCGATCTGCGCCAGACCGCCCGCCACCGTCAGCCCCATACCGACAGGGAAGCGCAGCAGCATGACGATACCGAAGGAAATGATCCCCTTGCCGATGATGATCAGCGCCAGCGCACCGAAGACTGCCATCGGCTCCTGCAGCAGGATCGAGGGGTTAAAAAGCATCCCGACCGAAACGAAAAACAGCACCGAGAAGGCATTCTGGAGCGGCAGGGAATCTGCGGCGGCGCGATGGCTGAGGTTGGACTCGCTCATGACGACGCCGGCGAAGAAGGCGCCGAGCGCGAAGGAAACGCCGAAGATCGCCGCCGACCCGAAGGCGATGCCGAGCGCGATCGCCAGAACCGTCAGGGTGAAGAGCTCGCGCGAGCCGGTGCGAGCCACGAGGGTCAGAAGCCAGGGCACGACCTTGGGGCCGAGCACGACGGCCATGATGGCGAACGCGGCGACTTTCACCAACGTCAATACGATCGTCAGCGGCAGGGGCAGACCCGCGCCATGAGCGACCGCATCGCTCGCGTGACCGCCCAGCAGCTCGGCGAGCGCCGGAAGCAGCACGAGCGCCAGCACCATTGCCAGATCTTCGACGATCAGCCAGCCGATCGCGACGCGGCCGCTGGCCGTGTTGATAAGATTTCGCTCTTCCAGGGCTTTCAGAAGCACAACGGTGCTGGCGACAGAGAGGCTGAGGCCGAAAACGATCCCGGCTCCCAGGCTCCAACCCCAATAGGAGCAGAGCGCCACGCCAAGCAGTGTCGCAAGCAGGATCTGGATGATGGCGCCTGGAACCGCCACGCCGCGCACGGCCAGAAGGTCGCTCGCCGAAAAATGCAGGCCGACGCCGAACATCAGCAAGATGACGCCCATTTCTGCAAGCTGGCTTGCCAGTCCTGTGTCGGCAACGAAGCCGGGCGTGAATGGCCCCATCAGGATCCCGGCCATCAGATATCCGACCAGCGGCGGCAGCCGCAGCCGGTCTGCGACATAGCCGAGCACCGCCGCAAAGACGAAGCTTACGGCGACTGTTGCGATAAGGCCTGCTTCCTGATGCACGTCGTCCCCTTGCCGTTCGTTGCGGCGCCACTTTGAACGAAGGGCAAGCAAAATTAAACACTTGATTTGGACAGCATGGTCGCGGTGCGCAGGAATTTTGGCAGGAAATGTGCCTGCGCGATATCTGGAATGAGACCTCGCGCAAGCATTCCCTCAAGGTTGCAACAGCCTGAAGCCAGTTTCGGCGCTCAATATGAGCTCGCACTAAAACAGTCGATGCCATCTCATTGGAGAATTCCATGCGAGAATTAGGAACTGTTGCGGCGGCCGCCAGCCACTACTGCGATGATACTGTCGAATTCGGCTATGTCAGGGAGGTCTTTCTCGAGGATGAGGCCTGCTGGGGCGTCTTCGACGCCGACGGCGACGTCATCTTCGTTGGCGATGATCTCGATGAATGCCGCTCCTTCGCTGCGAAGGAAGAGATACGGATACAGCTGATCCACTAGGAACGGCATTCGGCAGGGTCCTTGCCGCTGGCCTGTTATGAGGCGGTGGTAACCGAATTGCCGCGTAATTTTGCAAAAAATACGAATCCGGCCGCTTTTTTGAGGGTGTTCGCCAAATATGTGCTAAGGCCCCCTCAGAAACTTAAAACAGGCCTTTTACAATTATGATCGAACTTACCCCCGCCCTCATCTCTGCGCTGAAGCTTGCCAAGGATGGCGACCTTCATCCCCAGGCCACGAACAAGTGGACTCATGAGAACGCCACCGTGACCTACGCAAAGAACGACCGGTGGAAAGAGCGTCCGCAGAAGATCAAGTCCGTGACGCCCAAGTCGATCGAAGAACTGAGCGGATCCGGCCTCATCGAGCGCCGCAACCTCGACACCGACGCCGCCAAGGATGTCTACGGCATCACCATGGCCGGCAAGATGTGGCTGCTGAAGAACAAGTAGACGCAGACGGTTCGGCAGGCTTCGCAGGCACGCTACGGGACGCAGCCCTGAGGGCTGCTTTTCCGGGAGGTGGTGCCCCATGCCGTTGCAGAATATTGCGGCATTTTCAAAATACTTAGACAGTCGAGGTGGGTTTGCATGTCTTTTTGAATTCGGCGTCGAATTTTCCAATCGCCAACAGTTTCTGAGCACACATATTTTAATTAACTCTTCTGTCCAAATCTCTGAGACCGCTCTTCTGAATTGCCGCAGCCCAAGAAAATATAGAAGCGCTAAGTAAACTACACGGCAAATAGCAGCCTCATCGCTGAGCGACTGGGCGCGCCGAACCTTTTTGTCTGCGAGAGCCTTCGTAGCTCTAGCCGCCTCCAAACCCTCCCCCATAAGTGGCGAACGCGCCGAAGAAAAAAAGCATCGACGGACCAGCTGGAACCAATTCGGCTGACGCGCGTTTATAAAGCGTAGCTTAGGCATTTGGTTCCCGTCGTAACCGAGCGCACCCATGAGAAAGAGCTATTTTGTTATCGGCTGTCTTTTGGTTGCCGTCGTAGCTGTCGGCGCTTGGGGCATCTTTGCCAAGCAACAGCTTTCCGTGTTGAAGACCGAAGTGAAAAAACTCCAAAAATACCGTTACCGTTCTCAATCTCAGATTGACTCGGCACGCATAGAAATCATTCCAGAGAACAATCCGTACCTAGAGAAGATCAGCGAAATCCGGCGCGTTAAGAAGTCGTCGGCCTCCATGGACGCCATGTGGTCTCGACTTGAGCCAATGGCTGCCACTTATCACCGATATGGAGACCGAAGAGATCTTGCGATAGGAGCTATGCTGGTCGTCGCTGGCTTTTATGATTTCGGCAACCCGGCCCCTAATGATGCGAAAGTCGGCTGTGTCTCGATCAACCAGGAAACCAACTTCACATCTATTGGAGACCTTTCCTTCACGGCGATGACGAAAAGCGACATCGGCTGTTGTACCGACTTCACATTGATGCTCGCATCGTTCTTGGATCATCTCGATTTCGATACTGAAGCCGTTATCAATACTGGTCACCAAGCAGTAAAGGTGACGATCGACGGCAGAGAGCATTTCCTCGACTCCAACAACCTTCTTTTTGCTCAGGATTTCTTTGGCGGGAATGATCGAGAGATGCATTACTTTACGCCTTACGTCGAGACACGTACTCCCTCATCGCAGCATTATGTGATGACCTCCATGGCATTTTCCATCGAGGGGTTCGGAAAGGAAGAGTGGAAGGTTAACTCCCTTGATAAGCACTACCGGCTATTCGATGCCGAGTTTCTGATTGACTAACGTCCAGCACCCGACAACTGAGGGGAAATATCGCTCTTCGAGGCGATGTCAGGCGACAGGCAAATTCCAGATCGTTTCTCGTGTTGATCCTGACGGCCACGGAGACGTAGCCATCGGAATTCTTGCGAGGACGGCCCGATAGAATCCCGGACAATTCGTCATGCGGCTTCCGTCCGCATTTTGGCTGAAGTCGAGATGAGAGAAGACATCCTCATTGTCGCGCTGAGGAAAGAGAAGAAAGCCCATCCGCGTTGGTTTCGCTCGGCGCTCGGAAAACGCTGTCCGGTTAATATGCGAGCGACTTGATCTTGCTGGCGTAGGAAGACAATGTCTTCCACGCTTCCCATCAGAAGGTGCTCTTGGCGCTGCTAGGCGGCTTGCTTCCATTGCCGATATTTGCAGAGTCAAAAAGGGACTCTAAGTACTCGCCGCCCTGGTGAGCCTTTCAGCATGCAGAGATCCTAATTGATAAATGGCGGGAGAGTGCCCGTATCAGCCTGCATGATGCCCGCAGCATGACCGGTTGGTTTGATCCGCATACTTGATCGCGCTACGCAGGGATGCTCCTGGCGCGAAACATGGCGCCTTCGCGAGAACGCTGCTCCAAGGCCGCCCGTTTGGGTAGTTATCCGCTCCCTGTAGCGTAAACCGCGCGGATCGGCGTCAAAAATTTCAGCTGGTTGCAGAACAGATCGAGAAAGAACTTTCCCCGCACCTAGATCCCAGTGCGGGGAATATCGTGAATTCCGCAGTGAAATCAAAGGCCGCAAAGTAAAGTGGTGCCCCATGCCGGGGTCGATACCCCTCGGCAGTCTCTTAAAATTCAATGACTTAGGCAGATCATCTGCCCGTGTTCTGTAGCAGATCAATGTAACAGTAGCAAGGCTGACCGATGCTGCGGCATCGCCTCGAACCGCTATATAGAGGTCAGCTTTTCGGCGTAGCTGACCTCAATTTCGATTGTCTGTGAATGGGACGTCAGCGAATTCCCTGAAGGATTTTCTCAGCCATCTCGCGCTCAATCACGTCACCTGGTTGGAGGGAGTAGCGGCGTATTGCACGCTCCAATACGCGTTTGCAGTCCATGAAAAGGTTTCTCGGCGTGACGGGGTTGGTATTTGCCACTATATAACGAAGCGCCTCCTCAGTGAACGGATAGAACGTCCCTGCCTCGCCCGAGTTTGGAGGGCGATGGAAGTTAATCTGATCACGCAAAAAGCGCACAGCATCGTCATCTTCGAGCATCGGGACTTCTACGTAATTACGGGTCATCCGTTTTAGTAGGTGATTAGGCATTATTGCTTCGATTAGAGCAGTAGCGACCGAGAAGCTCAGGATCATTCCAAAACGATAAGGAAGCTCGTTGATGAGTTCCCTGAAGCCGCTGAAAACCAGATCGCTCTCGCTTATCTTCGCATCTATGAGGACTTCACACTCATCAATAAACAGATAGACCGACTCGACTATACGCTCTTTCGGTCTCAATTCGGATGTCAACACGCGGAAGAAGTCAGACAGGATTTTCGCTGCCATAAAGTCTGAGTCAATTTTGCCTTCGTACTCGTTTCCATCACATCTCTCATTGCCGATCAGAAATTCGAAGATCTTTGCGTCGTCGGATGCCCCCCGCATCAGCAGGCGAACCATCGCTCGATCATTGGGGACGATTTTCTCGACAGCTGACTCGAAGAAAGAAGCCTTATTGTTTACGTTCCCGTAACCCGCTTCCGTCGCGAGTTCATTGAGGATCGCGTCGAACTTTTCTTTGACCTGACCGCAGAAAAACTTAATCCGATCTCGGCCTAGAATGCGCACAATGTACTTATGCAGTTCCAAGAAATTCAGCTTCGTAGCAACGCGAGGTCGCTCGACGTAGAGTGCAAGTGATTTAAATTCGCCGGTCTGTTTGCTGCTTTCATCGTCAATCAATGTCTTAAGGAAGCGGAGAGCATGGCTTTTGCCAGCACCCAGTTCTCCGAAAAGCACGACGAATTCAGTGACGCCAATGTCACGAGCGCGGACACCCTTCACTAGGTCGATCAAATCTTCCTTTAGATCTTCACGACCCGCCCAGTTATGTACGGGACCGTCCGGAACAATCGGGAACGGATCGTTTAAAAGCTCAAACTGTTCAAGTGTTGTCATGGTCTTTCCTTTTCGCCAGCTGGCTGACCCCTCGCGATCCAAGCAGCAAAAGGCATTGCGCCTCCGATGGCTTGCATCCGCTGAATTTCTCGGTGGCAAGGGCTGGTCTCTCCAACGCCCTCGATCTCAGTAACAAGCTCATGGTTCCGCTCGAAGCCACCCATCGTGAAGTTCGCTGACCCGACGAAGCTGCGGAAGTTGCCTCTGACGTATTCGAAATGATACATCTTGGCGTGGAGGTATGGCGTTGTTCGAATGAAAATCTCGATTTCTTCGGCGGCAAGCCGATGGGCCATTTCCACCGTCATGGCTTGCTTATCATCGCCAGGAGGACGCGTAATCACATGGATGGTCTGAGCGCCGCGTTTCTTAAGAAACAAGCAAAAGCCCATGATGTCTTCAAACGGTTTTGGCAGTTTGTCGAAATATGGTGAGCAGATAACAGCGTGCTTTATTTCGTCGCTTAAAGAAGAAAAGAACCGCTTCTTGAATTCACGCGTGTAGTAAACTTCTTGGAAAGTAACTCGGCTCTTTTTGTCGCTCATGTCTTCTCGGCGCTTCCTTTGGGCCGGTAAAATCCGATTTGTCCACGCTTAGCTGAAAAACGTTCGAACTCGGCTTTCTTCGTGATGAAGAATTGATCGAGGACAGACTCCCAGTGGTAGTCTTTCCGCTCTATGTAGCCACTATAACGAATAAATTCTATCGAAAGTACTAATGAGGCTTGTGGTGCATGCACAAGTTTAGCTGCGGGGTAGCCTTCCAACATCACATGCGCAAGGCGATCAATTAGCCTAGCGACCTCAGCATCGGTAGGGGAACGACTCTCAAATGCAGAGAGTGTGAACGTGTCCTCGAACGGCCCGTGCACGCATATGTCGGGAGGAATTTTAAGGGCCTCTTGCACGCCTGACGGCGGGCCGAGCCAGAAATACCCATGTTCGGTTTCGAGCGCAGTGACCAAATCTCGGCCCAACGAAGTGATCCGCCGCTCACCGTCGATTAAGCCAAGGTAGATTAGCCACCCTAGGCGTGGGGTGGTGTGATGTCGCGCCGTGTTGAGCGTAAGCTTTTCGACTTCATAGTCCGCTAGAGGGCCTTTGCCTCTACGGAGCCAACCTAACATGTCGGCTATTCGGGTGAAAAGGACTCGCTCCGGGAATGCGCCACGAAGCCATTCACTCCGCCGCAGGCGCAGATTATGTTGGAAGCTGAGGAAGTAAGCTTTGATGTCCTCCCCATTTTGGTTGGCTGCGCAGTGCTTAAGGACGGGAAAGATGTAGTCAGCGTCCGCAATGAGAACCGTTCTTGCGATGAAGTACCGAGCAAAGCCGTCATCGCCGGTCGCGAGCGCGCCTGAAACCGAACGACCCGTCTCTGTTGGTGCCAGTCTCTGAAGGGTGGCTTGCGAACTTGAGACCACTTCGACGAGCTTCATGGCGACCGCAAAGTTTATCACCTCTTCGAGATATCCATCCGAGCCGTCAGTGTCGACTTGGAGGGCCTTTAAGAATGCTAACACCTCTTGCTTGTAACCAGATGGCTTATCTCTAAAAAAATCGAGGACGGAGAGTATCCGTGGAAGGCTGTAAGCGGCACTCGTGTAACCAATCTGCCGCGACAGAGCGCTCGCGAGGCTGCTTTCTGCATCGGTTCTGGAACCTGTGTAGGTCACTTTGGTGTAGCTCCGCCGTGTGCCGTGACACGAGGGCGTATACGCGCCACCAAAACACGGCCACTGGAACTATCAGCCATGATAGCCTCACCAGGGCCTAGGCTGCGTATGACGTCGCTGATCGAGTTCGCCTTTTCATTGTCAACGTCATAATCAACGGTGCTCCGTGTCGGCATGCGCGCAACGGCTGCATTCAGGTCGGCGTCAAATCCAAGCATGTGGGTGAACGTCAGGTCTACTTGGCTCATGAGCTTCGTGTTAACTGCAGACGGCTGTTGAGTAGCGAAGACTAAAGAAAGCCCGGCATCTCTACCGCGCTTCACATAGTCTATCAGAGGTGCGGTTGCCGCCGTCGCTCCGTCATTGGGCACGAGGACATGCGCTTCATCCAAAACCATCCATAGCCTACCGGTAAGGTTGGAGGTGTCTTCCGCAGCCGCGCCGGTGCGCATAGCCACCTTTCGGGACTGTTGAACGCGGCCCATTCGATCAGAGACCAAGCGGGAAATTACCCCCACGATGAGCCCCCTAACTGCGTCATCGAGATTTCTCATCAGCACCACGGAAAGTGTTCCTGGGCGAAGAAGCTCGTCTATCAGTAGTCCCGTGTTCTTTATGACGCCACTGGCCTCAAGACCCCTCAGGCGCCAGCTCAACCCGTCAACAGTAGCTTGCTGAAACCGGGACATGGCGGGGCTGCCTGCACAACTATCCGCGAGCTGGCCCGGAGGAAGGGCGCCGCCTTCTTCGAGCAAAGCCAGCAAGGCTTGGCCCATCGCGCTAAAACGCTCAAGCTCTAGTATGGCTAACCAGTCACTGACTGAAAGTTGGTCCGCTGAAAGGGAAAAAGGAATAGCATGCGGCACGGATGTATCGCTCGCGTCCGGAACGAGCACTCTCACGTTTGGAATTGCGCAGGGCTCCAAACCCCAGCGCTTCAAATCTCGCAACTGTTCCTGATCAACATCCAATGAAGACTGGGGGCTGTATCCTAGTGTCCAGAACTGGTCCTGAACGTCGAAGACAATCGCAGCGTCAGTTACCGATGACGGTGTGAGTGTGTCTGACAGGAAAATTCCCTCGATCAAAACACCCAAATCAAAGCTTTTTCCGCTGCCTCGACTCCCAAATATGCCGATCACATGAGGGAAGGAGACATCGCAGAAGAGGCTGAAATCCAGTACGTTGGCGATTTTCCCCTGCTCTAGCACCTTCCCCACTAAAGCCGAGCGCTGTTGATCTCCGCTTCTGTTGCCGAGAAACACGCCTTTTTCTTTGTTATCGACCTTAAAATTGTTTTGAGCGCGAGTCTGAAATCGGCTCTGTGTGAAAACCTTTGTGTAGCGCAATCCGTTCTCCTCGGTTCACCACGATCGGGTCATCGCCCCGCCGCAGGAGGACAGATTGATCGGGATCAAGCAAGTCCAGCACTCGTTCATAAGAAGCTGTCGCTGCGACGACTGCAACATTCAACTCGTGAGATAGACCTTTAACGCCTTTAATTACAGCAATTGCAGTGTAGCGATCAAGCGGCTCGCAGAAGTTGTCAATAATAAGGACCTCAGGCTTCTTCAAGAAAGCGAGGGCGACCTGCAGCCGATATCTTTGGCCAGAGCTTAGGCTTAATATGGGCCGAACAAACAACTGGGGTTCCGCTAGCCCGCATTTTGCAGTGATGGTGAGAAAATCTTCCAAGGAGGCTTTGCCTCGTAGGTCTAAGGGCGCTGCTTCCGCCGGTAGATCTTCGAGCACGCCGACAGAGGCAGCTGTTTGGACGTGCCCCTCGACGCGAACTTGTTGACGTACATTCTCTCTTACCGCTTGAGGTTCTCTGTTCTCAAGAAGCGCATGAATGGAGTCCACAAGCATTGTCTTTCCAGCGCCGCTTGCACCGCAGATCAGTGTAACTTCTCCTGCAGTGAGCGTGAAGGAAAGGCCGTTCACTATGGGCGTGACCAGTGTGGAGCCAACAAATCCAAAGGCATCTTGTAATGATCTTGCCTCCGAAGTTTGAGCCATATTGACGGTGCCCGTTATCGAGATGTCTTGAATAGCCCATTGCGGCCTATGGCGGAGCTTCTCCTCTTTCTTCCGCTGCGGCGGCTCAAGAATTCTGCGCCGATTTTGTACGTACTTTTTGGAAAAGGGGGTTAAGCCTGACGTATATGTGGGCTTTGGCTTTCGGTTTACTCGATGAAGCGACTCCCAAGTCTCTTGATCAAGCTTTGCTGCGTCATATTGTAATGACTCGATAACTTCGGGTAAGTTCTTTTTGTTCGTACTCATGTACTTAATAAGCTGAGATGCATAGGCCCGCTGGAGCGTCATTATCCCGCCGCCGCCCTGCGGCATGGCTTTGGCACCTTGCTCGGATAATCCCTTTCCCACAAGGTACTTCATATCCTTTGACAGGCGGTGTTCATTGCCTTCGGTGTGCCCCATCAAAGCGAAGCTCTCGTCAACAAATCGATAGTACCTCAGCATGTCTGCCGTGATTTCTAGAAATCGCGGTTTGAACCCGCCATAGTACCAGCGTGAACCTGCGTACTCTCTGGCCGCATCTGAGAATAGTTTGGCAAATCCGAGCCCGCGTATTTCCGGATGTATAACAAACCGGGATATACGGCATATTATATTTGAGAATTGCTTTGTAGCCGCTCGATCCCAACTCATCCATCGGGGACCATTTGGCTCCTGATAGGGAAAGTCGAAAAACCGCTTTCGGGCAGAATTCGCTATCATACTTGATGATAGCTCCACAAAGCCTAGCACGGTGGGAAGGTCCCACCGGTTAGACGTTGCTATCAACGGGATTGTCCTACCCGCTCCGCCCCCGCCCCTGTAATGAAATTTTCGAAGCGCATCAAAAAGCCGTAGCTCGGTCGCTGTCTCAATTTCCTTGAAGGTTATCTCGATCGTATCCTCTCCGATCGAGGCGGAGACTCGCTTAACCCAAGGTTTGCCAATCTCAACCCAGCTATCGTCGTTCTTGACATACGCACGGACTGAGCCCCCCTCAAAACGAAGAATGTCGCCTTCACCTGCAGGGATATAACGGCGAGCTACGTATAGTTTTCCATTTGAAAGGCGGATGTGCGCTTCGCCCGATTTAATGGAGCGGCTGAGTACTTTTGTCTCGCTGATGGATGGGGAATGGGCGGGAGAATTGGGCATTCTGTCTTTTCGTTCGATTAGCAAGCTTTGACCAGTACACTAGCGCAGCCGACCACTGTTGACCAGGCCGAACTCACGCGTGTCCGAAAAGACATTATCACTCCCTCGGAAACGCGTTTTGTTCAATCGATGAGCGGCCAGCCTTTTTTGCAAGCCGCGAAAGAGTTGAGCGCGAGCAACCCGTTGTGGATACAATGCTGTTCCAGCTCATCCCACCTGCTAGCATCTTCAAAATCCCTTCGTTTCGCTTCGCATCTTCCGGACGGCCCTTGTAACGTCCCTGAGCTTTCGCCTTGACGATGCCTTGTGCCTGCCGCCGCTTTCGATCGTCGTAGTCTTTGCGAGCGATAGCGGCCAACATGTCGAGCATCATGCCATTGATAGCGTCCATCATGCGGCTGTGGATATCGTCTCGGTTTGCAGTCGCCATCAGCCATGATGTCGGCAGGTCGAGTGCGACGACCTTCACTCTACCGCTAGCGATCTCTGCCTTGAGCTTTTCCCAATCATCGGCGTTTAGGCGGCTCAGACGGTCCACCTGTTCCACTAGGAGAACATCGCCGGGGTGGCAGTCAGCAAGCAATCGGAAAAGCTCCGGGCGCTTTAGAGACGCACCGCTTTCGTTCTCGACGTAGCTCGCCGCGATTTTCAACCCACGCGCTTCGGCGAAACTATGCAAATCATCCTTGGCCCGGTCGGCGTCTTGATCTTTGGTGCTGGCTCGGAGGTAGGCACGGACATGCATGGAAAACCACCTGGTTCGGTTTAGGTGGTTCGCTTATTTGTGGTTCGTTTTGAATTGTCAACTACCATTTATCGAACCACTGCAATGTTGGTACGCGAAAGGCATACCTTATAGAACCTCGGACTCAGGCTGGGGAGCAAGCGATCTCGGGGATGGACGAACCGCTCCAAGCGATGGCAATCTTCCGCTATGAAATCATTCACCCTCGACACGAATTGCTTGATCGATATCGACGAAGATCGACCGGCTGCGGCGCATATCCGAGCCCTCCTTGAGGCTGGGGCGTCTGGGAAGGCAGACCTTGCACTGGTTGCATCAAGCGCTTCAGAACGCCAGAAAGGCGGCACCTTCCTTGCAAACATAAGCGAATTTAAAGAGCGCCAGAATTCGCTCGGCTTCGGCTCGCTTCCATTGCTGCCCTCAATCGCACGAGCGGATATGTCTTTCTTCGATAAATCACTCTACGGATGGTCGGAAGGTACTGCCCGCGAAGGTCTTATCTTTAACCTCCTGTTTCCCTCGTCATCTTTTGAGTGGGCCGACTACGCGGCGGCCAAGGGCGTGGACTCTAAGGATCACGGCACCGGTGCCTATCTGCGATGGCGCAATATGATACTCGACGCACAGGCCCTCTGGGCACATGACCATGCGGGACGCGCCGTCTTTGTAACCAGTGACGTCCGACTGAAGATTATAAACGACCACCCAGAGTTTCCTGCGATGAACGTGAGAACGCCAGAGGAAGCGGCTGACCTTCTGTGACCCCGGGCAGAGTGGCTTACCTAGCTGGGTCGGTCCTCCCCGCCCCCAGCAACTTCATTAGCAGCGCCTCACCTGAGAAGTTAAGATAGAGCACAGAAAGCCGACCGTCCTGAGCAACCTGCCTGATCAGGTCGAGACCGGGCTTTCCGTGCCGATCGACTTCGCCAAGTGCGAGGACGCTCCTTGATACCGACGCTTGGCTGGTCCCAAGCTTTCGCAACAGCTCGCCCTGGCTAATGCCGGGGTTGAGACCTATCAGCAGGAAAGCAGATGCCGTCTGCATTGGCATGTCGCTGCGGAGATGGCGGAATGTTTCCATCAGCTTGAGTGCTGCTCTAAGGTCGGTGTTTCGGGCTGCTTGCTTCTCGTCCATTGCTGTCCTCGTGATAGGAATGCTTCGAGATTACAGAGGGTTACGATCTCGTCAAGAGCGGCCCGGAGTGACAGGATCGAGCGATTTCTCCGGGCAAAGGGGCCACGGGGGGAATTGGGTTTTTCCTATATCTGATGTGGGCTTTGAGAATTTCGTAATGAACATTTGCACCATCAGATGCCCGCATAGTTGCCCATGTACGTGCTGTCGATGCTTCCCGCCCCAATTGCCTGTGAGGTGTAGCTGTCTCCACTCGCGACCATGAGAAGCCACTGCGCGTACTCCTCTCGTTGCTCCTCCGGCAGGGCCTCGAATATCGTCTTGATAGATCTCATTCGGGCAGTGATCATCGCTTTGACCTTGGGGTAGGCGGCACGGGTTCGTGCTTTCGTCGGCTCGGGGTTCGCTGCGTAGCGGGCGCAGCCCAACGCAATGAGCCTTTCCCGGTAGTCAGGGTCTGAATGGTAGCGTTCTTTTCGGCTAGCTTGGCTCTTTGCTTTATATTTACAGCCGTTACGGCGGTTGTACTCTCTCGCATAAACGCGCCGAGCTTCCGCAGCCTCTTCCGGCGTGGTGTATTTCCAACCCATATTTTTACCTTGATGTCTTCGAGTGGTACCGCGTGGGCACCACTCAGATTGACGATTGTTTGCAAGAGCGTCAGGGTCGTCCCTTTACGAAGGCCACCAGCTCGCGATAAGCGGCCTCGGTCACAACGGCGACCGGGCCAATGACAGTTTCCCGATCGCTGACAATCGCCTCTGTGTAGGACACGCTAGCGGCTTCAAGCGCGGAGCGGTAATCACCATCTTCGTCGGCAGCCTGGTCGAGATAGCCTGCCACATCACGGGCGAGGAAGTAGTTAGTCGCGTTCATTTCGATAAAGCGAAAGCTGATTACCGGAATGTTCGGGTCGTGCGCGTCGATGGTCATGGTGCGAATAAGCGGGTAAGTCATAGGTTCTCCATGGCAGCGCGTGCTGCAGTGTGGTGAGGGAGCTGGGTATCGATCAACCGCGGCGCTTCGCGAAGATCGGCGTAGTTAGCCACTTGTCGAACGCGGTAGGAGGTTGGCGAGTGTCAGGGTTTTTCTGCTGCCGTTCGTAAGAGGTGTTGTAGGCGTCAAGCCCGCTGCCCATGATGCGGAGACCAGCGTCCCAGAAGGAAGGCTTCGAGGCACGCTGAACCGAGTTGATGCGGTCCTCAGCGTTCGCCCTGATGCCCTTCATCTCGGCATTAAGCTGGTTCATGGTCCAGTCGGTGTTCTGGTCCACGCGGTCGTTGTAGGAGGCAGCGCGGCCATCGAACTCCTGAAGGAGAGCTTCGACCGAGAGACCATTGACACCACTCTCGCCAGCCGCGACTGTGGCCGTGGCCTTGGCCGCTCTGGCTTCCTTCATGGTGTTGATCTTCTCGGCTGCCCCAGCCTCCTGCTCCTGCAGCATGCGCTGCTGAGTGGCAAACATCTGATCGCGGGCATTCTGGTTGGCCCGCTGGGCATTCTCTTGGTACATGCGGTTCTGCTCATCGGCAGCCGCGCTCTCGCCTACGAAACCGACTGCCGTTGAGGCGGCACTGATCGTGAAGCCAATGAGGCTGATTGGGTCAACGCACATGAGTGACCCTCACAATACGAAGGGGGAGAAACGGACGTGCGGACGAGCGCATTTGCCCGACCACAGAGGCGTGGAAGTTTGATTGTGCATTGTAATGTCTCTGAAGGGGGTAGTGATGATGGCGGGCGTGGAAATGAAACGGCCCCCTCGTCAGCTACGAAAGCGACAAGAGGGCCGAGGGTCACCACACCCACGAGAACGAACGACCGGTCTCAGACCAATCAACGCACTCTCATTTGTCGAGCGTCCATGACGGGACTGTGCGTTGCTGGTGTCGTTCTCTTTAAGGTTTCCTCAAGGTCATTCTTGAAGTTGGGTATAGGTGGATTGAGGGTTCTATCACCTCCATCCTCCATAAAGATCATTCCGAGAGAGAAGCTCTTTTCCATCAATCCTCCTCTCGTCTTTTCTTTATTCTGTTGTCTCCTTCATCGGTCTTCTCATAAGTGGGTGGTAATTCTGAGTTGTATTTACATTTAGATTTCAACCATGGTCGCTTCTCCCCCTCCCTTAAGTGAGGGGTAATTGCCCGGAGTAAATTTCTGTCTTCTCATAAGGATGGGGTAATCTTTGGTTGCAAAAATGGGCAAACTCAACTGCCTCTCGTTGAGTGCGTAGTAATCTGCAGTTATCAACACCACCTTCGATGCTTTTGACTGAAGCGTTCGCGTTGCCTGCGGCTTCTGCGTTCGCGAACCCGTGAGGTCGCCAGCAGTTTTAATCTTAGCACATCGATGACAAGTCGGTTGTCCCCGGCGCGGGTAATCTGGTCGAATTGCTTGATGCCCATCGTTAGGACCTCCACAACGTCCATCTGCGGCAAGGTTTCTAACCGAAAGCGACGAAAGGTTTCGATCACCGCAGCGTCAGCTTGGGCGGCTCTCCTGCTTGATGAGAAGTAGCAGATCGTTCGCGCCTGCGCTTCGTTAAGGTAAGTGGCTTTGCCGTCCCGATAGAGATAGCCAACACTGAGAAGGTTGGCCCGGAACATCACTATCCACTTTGTGCGAATGTCGATTGGGATGCGCATGTTAAGCGCTCTGGCTAGATCGATGTCGAGGATGTGTGGCTCTCCGTCGAAGAAACGAAGTTCGAATAGGTCTGTCATGGTGATCGGCCCGCTCGGCGATAAGAGAGAAAAGCCCCGCAGATGACTCCACGGGGCGATGGCTGGTCTTTCTGCTGTCACTCAGCGGGAGGAGCGAGAGGCGCACCTGCGGTCTTGCTGGAGCTGTAAAAATCGATCGTGAAATAGACTCGCCCACACCAGAACTCAAAGTTGCTGCCGTCCTTCCGAGTGTCGAAGAAGCATGACAGGATGCGCTGCCCCTGCATTTCGACATAAAATTCGAACCACCGCGTCTGTTTAAAATATCGCATTGCCCTTGTGCCCCAGTTGTGTGTCTCTGCTTCGAGACAAGGCTGTTAGACTCCGGCGAAGGTCGGGCGTCAATTGGAATAAATCGTTTGTTTTCAATGATTTAATCCACCGGTGAGTGCAATATTGAGGAAGTCCTAGGAGGACTAGGCATTTCAGAAATCCACCGGTGGATGGACTGACTAAAGATTTATTGGGAAAACAAGAAAGGGCCGCAACCTCAATCGTTGCGACCCCCATTCTCACCTCTAGCGAAGGGGCGGGTGAGGCTCCTCACAGCCCACTGAGGGTGAACCGCAGGGGCACGGTAGTGGTGACCGGGCGGACCTGCAATGGGACGGGTCTAGCGCCTCCTGTGGATTCCTGTGGGAAGCTCGCCAAATTGAATGGTGCCATATAAGTTGTAACTTCAATTGGAGGGCACCGAATGAAGTGGCTGGGGCTTCTAGTACTTACGTCGCTGTTTCCGGCGACTGCTTGCGCTTTTACAGGGGCCGAACTGATACAGGCAGACAAGAGCTTCGCGACCGGCTACGTCTTTGGTGTTGTCGAATATCAGACAGGTGTTCTCGATAATGATGACCCGGACTTCATGAAGGTCCGAAACTGCGTAATTAACGCAAGAATGACCGCTGGAACTTTCTATGACGTTTCGGTCCAGTACTTCAGAACACACCCGAAGGCCCTGACTGAGCCGGCCTTTGGGGGGATTATCAAGGCTATGAAAGATATGTGCCAGTGATTTCGCTACTGTTCGCCTACGAGTTGACCAGTCCGAACGCCTGCTCCATCGCCCGCTTCAGTCTAACCCTCTTCACGGTCTCTGAGCCATAGTGCTTATCGCTGGCGCTCGCATTAAGGTGACCAAGGATTGCCTCTTTGTCGGTCGGATGGACGCCCGCGAGATCGCAACGATCAGCCATATTGTGGCGCAGAGAGTGGACTGCGTGAAGCGGACTTGAGGTAACTTTTCGCAGCCATTTCATCAGCGACTGAGAGGCCGTGTTAGGGCCGGTGGGACCGGAGTAACGGGGGAAAGCGAAGCTGCTTCCTTCTGCCGTATCAACAATTTCTTTAGCGGCTACTAACGCATCCCCGACGAGGGGCACGTCTCGCCTCGACGACAAATTCTTGAGCTGCCTGGCTGGATGCGGCACGATCTTGATGTGCGGCGTGTCACCCGCGACCAAGATGTCCTGAAGTCTTAGGCCCGTTATCTCGGCCAGCCTGCAACCAGTGCCTTCAAGCAGTCGCCAGATGGCTTTTAAATCGGGGTTAGCCTTCTGAAGAACAAGGGAGCGGGTCGCACTTACAACCTCGGTTGGCAGAGGGTCGCGGACCTCTTTGTCAGTTGCGGCGCTTCGAGGAAGCTCCAGACCGGAGAAGGGATTGTCCATGCCCCGAAGTTTCTTATCCTTGAAGAGCGAAAAGACTCCTTTGAGGTCGTTCAAGTCCCGGCGAACGGTGGATGCCTTGATGCCCTGTTTTCCGAGAAGGTGGTCTCGCACCTTGTAGGCGTGTTCAATGGTCCAGTCTGGTAAGGCAGGAACGTCACCGCCAAGCGCTTCTGACACTTGGCGCATCATTGCGGCCAGTCTCGTCTTGCGCTTCTTCTGAGCAAACTCGCTGCCGGACACTCGCTCAATGATGTAAAAGTCCTTGGCGTCTTCGAGCGTTGGCTTGGTTCGCAGCACGGGCTGCGCGGGCGGAGCTACAGCCTTGGGGGTTTCGACTACTGCCCCAGAGTTCCGTAGGCGGCGGGCCTCGTCTGCCTTGATGCGAGCCTTGTAGATTTCCCTGACCACCTTGGTCCAACTAGGGGACTGGGGAGCAAGCCTGAGATCGACGTTCTCCCAGCTCAGTACTTCTTCAGCCTCGCTCACCACGAAAGGTGAAGCCAGCCCACGGGCGAATTCATAGCGATTCTCACCGTCCAACGCCTCAAGCCATTCCGCATCCTCATCGAAGTCCCGGCCTTCAAAGCCGTTCTCACGAGTCTCCTCGTCCTCCTCCAGCAAGTGGACGAAGTAGGCGTCATGGATCGCCTTTAGCTGGGCCTCGGTAAGCTCCTCAAGTGGCGGTTCAAGCAGCTTGGCTTGCCGCTTCCGAGCTTGCTCAAAGGTATCAGCAACCGCTCCGCTCTCCTTCCGAAGCCTGTCAATCGCCGTTCGCCGGTCTTGAGTTCGAAGAGATTTCCAAATCTCAGCCTTTCCTAGCGCCTTCTGCAAATCAGCAGGCACGGGAGCACGGAGATAAAAAGTGCGGTTTCGGAGGGTCAACCAAGGGTAAGCTGTCACGTCTTCCATGCCTCGCGCTGTAGCAGTTTGCTGTAGCAGATGGAAGCTTAAGCCTTTGAAATCCAAGCAAGTATTTGACTTGCCTTGAGATTTTTGGTGCCCCATGCCGGAGTCGAACCAGCACTTCTTTCGAAACTCGATTTTGAGTCGAGCGCGTCTACCAATTCCGCCAATGGGGCAACGGATACCGACGGGCGGGTGTCTAACATGCGATTGCCCGCGCATGCAAGACGGCGGGCGGGCTTATCCGGCTGATTTGATATGGCTTCCGGCGCAAATGCGCCGGAAGCCATTTTTCGTTAGTGGGCGACGGCGGACCCGGCGCTGCCAAGGCCCGACTTCTTCAGTGTGATCGCCAGGATCGAGGCGAGCAGGCAGAAGGCGCCGGCGATGAAGAAGGCCGGAAGATAGCTCTGAAGCTCGGTGCGCGACAGGCCGGCGCCGTAGGCGGCGGTTGCTGCGCCCAGCTGATGGCCCGCGAAGACCCAGCCGAAGACCAGGCCGACCTTCTCCTTGCCGAAGCGATCGGCGGCGATCTTGACGGTCGGCGGCACGGTGGCAATCCAGTCGAGACCGTAGAAGACAGCGAAGATCGACAGGCCATAGAAGGTGAAGTTGCTGAAGGGCAGGAAGAGCAGCGAGAGGCCGCGCAGGCCATAGTACCAGAACAGCAGCCAGCGATTGTCGAAGCGGTCCGAGAGCCAGCCGGAGCCGATCGTGCCGAAGAAGTCGAAGATGCCCATGACGGCCAGAACGCTGGCGGCTGCGACCGGAAGGATACCGAAATCGCCGCAGAGCGTGACGAAATGCGTCTGGATCAGGCCGTTGGTGCTGAGGCCGCAGATGAAGAAGGTGGCAAACAGGATCCAGAAGGTCGAGGTTCCCGAAATCTCCCTGAGGACGACAAGCGGCATCTTCAGAGCGTCGATCAGCGTGCCGCGGGCGGGCGCCGCCGTCACGTGTGCCTCGCCGACAGAAGGCAGGTTCAGGTCGGATGGCCGGTCGCGCATGAAGAGAAGGACGACGAGGGCGGCGACCATGATCATGGCGCAGACGAAGAAGACCGTCGAGCGCCAGCCGAAGCGCTCGGTCAATTCCGCCATCAGTGGCAGGAAGACGAGCTGGCCGGTGGCCGAGCTGGCCGAGAGCATGCCCACGACGAGGCCTCGATGCTTGGTAAACCAGCGGGCCGAGACGGTTGCGGCAAGGACCATGGCGGTGAGGCCGGTGCCGAAACCGACAACGATGCCCCAGAGCACCAGCAGCTGCCAGAGAGAGGTCATGAACAGCGAGCCGATGAAGCCGGCGCCGATCAGGCCAAGAGCAAAGACGATGACCTTGCGGACGCCGAAATAATTCATGAAGGCAGCGGCGAAGGGACCCATCAGCCCGAAGAGGATAAGGCGGATCGCCAGGGCAGAGGAAATCTGCGAGGTCTCCCAGCCGAACTCATCCTGCAGCGGCTTGATGAGAACGCCGGGTGCGCCCATGGCGCCTGCTGTCACCAGCATGGTCAGGAAGGTGGCGGCGACGATGATCCATCCATAGTGGATGTTTCGCCGGGCGAGGGTTGAGGCTAGCGCTGTGGATACCATGGGGCGTGTTCCATTTATGGAGCTGATCAATACATCACCGATTTAGATGATGATCATCATATTTGTTGCGTATTGATGATCGGCATCATATAAATTGTCAAGCGACCAATTTCAGGAATTGTTTTGATGCGTGTCAGCCGCGAAAAATTTGCCGAAAACCGTGAGAAGATCATCCAGGCGGCGGGTGTGATGTTTCGCGAGAACGGCTTCGATGGCGTTGGTGTTGCCGACATCATGAAGGCCTGCGGGCTGACGCATGGCGGTTTCTACGGCCACTTTCAGTCGAAGGACGAATTGCAGATCGAGGTCAGCCGGGCGCTGGTCGCGCGGGTTGAAGTGCGCTGGAAGGAGCTGATCGCGCAGTCTCCTGATCGGCCGCTGGAGGCGCTGGTCGAGCACTATGTCTCCTGGCGGGCCGTCGATGATCCCGGCAACAGCTGTGTCTTCGTCTCGCTGATGGACGAGGTCGGGCGAAGCACTGGCGCGGTCCGCGAAATTTTCAACGATGGCTTCGAGAAGCTTGCGGCAATCCTGGCTGAAGTCGTCCCCGGCGACACGCCAGAAGAACGGCGCAAGAACGGCTTTACCACGCTGTCGTCGATGATGGGGGCGGTCAGCCTGGCGCGGGCCGTCCAGAGCCGCGAACTGGCGGCGCAATTCCTCTCGTCCATGCGTGAGAGGTTGGCGCCGAAATCGGCGCCGCTCAAGGTTTGAGACGGCGCCGGCCGTTTGCCTATTTGAAGCCTTCGACGCGGTGGGGAATATAGGGCTCTTCGAGGGCTGCGATCTCTTCCGGCGTGAGCTTGACCGCCAACGCGGCGACGGCATCGCTCAAATGACCCGGCCGCGAGGCGCCAATGATAGGAGCGGTGATGGCGCTCTTCTGCAGGATCCAGGCCGTTGCGATCTGCGCGCGCGGCACGCCGTGTTCCTTGGCCAGTCGGCCGACGGTGTCGATGATCTTGCGGTCGGATTCTTCGGCCTGGCGGTAGAGCGTCTTTCCGAATTCGTCGCTTTCGGTACGGGCCGTCTTTTCATCCCAGTCGCGCGTCAGCCGGCCGCGGGCAAGCGGGCTCCAGGGAATGACGGCGATCTTCTGGTCCTGGCAGAATGGCAGCATCTCGCGCTCTTCCTCGCGGTAGAGCAGATTGACGTGATCCTGCATGCTGACGAATTCGGTCCAGCCGTTGAGGCGCGAGGTATAGACCATCTTGGCAAATTGCCACGCATGCATCGAGGAGGCGCCGATATAGCGGGCCTTGCCTGCCTTGACGACGTCATGCAGTGCCTCGAGCGTCTCTTCAATCGGCGTCGAATAGTCGAAGCGATGGATCTGGTAGAGGTCGACATAATCGGTGCCGAGGCGGCGCAGGCTGTTGTCGATCTCATCGAAGATCGCCTTGCGCGACAGGCCGGCGCCGTTCGGGCCCGGGCGCATGCGGTTGAAGACCTTGGTGGCGAGCACGATGTCTTCGCGCTTGGAAAAGCTCTTGATGGCCCGGCCGACGATCTCTTCGGAAGAGCCGTCGGAATAGGTGTTGGCGGTGTCGAGGAAGTTGATGCCGAGATCGATCGCCTGCTTGAGGATGGTGCGGCTTTCCTCTTCGCCGAGCGTCCAGGCATGGTTGCCGCGACCGGGATCGCCGAAGGTCATGCATCCCAGGCATATTTTCGACACTTCGAGGCCGGTCTTGCCGAGTTTTACATAATCCATTGAAATGACTCCGTGATTGAATAAACGCCGCCGCCTGCCGAGTAATCTAGGGCCAATACGGGCGAAGTGTCAGCAGGCTGCGGGCAGAAATTTGCAGTGTCTGGCCACCCGCTTGCGCTTCGGCGCCGCAGGGTGTTAGCTGGTGCAGCATCGACTGGACCTGACCTATGAAATTGCCCGACTTCGATCGGTACGACGATCTCTACCGTGAATTTGCGTGGGACATTCCAGGTGATTTCAATATCGGCCGGGCGGTCAGCGACGATTGGGCTGCAAGAGAGCCTGGCAGGATCTGTCTCGAGCATTTCAAACCTGACGGCCGCCATCAAGCGATGAACTATGGCGAGCTTTCTCAGAGGTCGGCGTCACTCGCCAACGCCTTGGTTTCGCTCGGTATCCGGCGGGGCGATCGTGTGGCATTGCTGCTGCCGCAATCCTTCGAAACGGTCATTTCGCATGTCGCGATCTACAAGATGGGCGCCATCGCGCTGCCGCTCGCGCTGCTTTTCGGTGTCGAGGCGCTGGAATACCGGCTGAAGACGGCAGGTGCATCGGTTGTCATCACCAATGCTTTCGGGATGACACGGATCGCGAAAATCCGCGACCGGCTTCCCGAACTGAAGACGGTGGTTTCGATCGACGGCGGAGAAGCGCTTCATTTCGCGGATCTGGTCGCAGCGCATTCGCCTGTCTTCGAGGTTGCCGAGACCGGGCCTGACGATCCGGCGCTGATGATCTTCACCTCGGGCACGACGGGCCCGCCGAAGGGCGCCTTGCATGGCCATCGCGTGCTCGCGGGCCATATTCCGGGCATGCAGTTTGCCCATGAGGGGTTCCCGCAGGAGGGAGACAAGGTGTGGACGCCATCCGACTGGGCCTGGGCGGGCGGATTGCTGAATGCGCTGCTGCCAAGCCTGCTGCTCGGCGTACCCGTGGTTTCATCACCAGCCCAGAAATTCGATGCGGATACGGCCTACCGGATCATGGGCGAGATGCATGTGCGCAACGCCTTCATTCCGCCAACGGCGCTCAGGCTATTGAAGGCTGGCGGCGATCTGCACCGGAAATACAGTCTCGATCTGCGCACGATCGGTTCGGCGGGCGAGTCTCTCGGCCGCGAGACCTATAATTGGGTGCGCGATGCGCTGGGAATGACCGTCAACGAATTCTACGGTCAGACCGAGTGCAATTTCGTCATCTCCTCGAGTGCCGCTGCCGGCGTTTCGAAGGCGGGGGCGATCGGGCGGCCGGTGCCGGGGCATCTGGTTGCCGTCGTCGATGACAAGGGCAACGAGCTGCCGTTAGGACAGACCGGGCAGATCGGTGTCAGGGCGCCGGATCCGGTGATGTTTCTCGGCTACTGGAACGATGATGACGCGACGGAGCGCAAGTTTGCCAACGGCTGGCTGCTGACGGGAGATCTGGCGCATCGGGATGAAGAAGGCTTCATCACCTTCGAGGGTCGCGACGACGATGTCATCACCTCATCCGGATACCGGATCGGGCCGGCGGAGATCGAGGATTGTCTGTCCGGCCATCCCGCGGTGCAGCTGGCTGCAGCAGTCGGCAAGCCGGATCCGGTCCGCACCGAGATCGTCAAGGCCTATGTTGTGCTGTCACAGGGCTTTGCGCCAAGCGCGGAACTTGCCGCCGAAATCCGCGGCTGGGTGAAGATGCGTCTCTCGATGCATGAGTATCCACGTGAAGTGGAATTCGTCGATGCGCTGCCTTTGACGACGACTGGTAAGGTGATCCGGCGGACGCTGCGGGAGCGCGCCGCCGCAGAGACCGCCTAGCCGCGTCCGGCCAGCGACATGATCTTGGCGCGCAGCATTTTCGCCATGTTGCGGGTGTTGCTGTACATGTGCAGCTGGGTTGCCGCCTGGCGCACGTCCCGGTCGCCGTTCTGCGACAGGCCGATGACCAGCGTTCCCATCTCTTCGCGCTCCTTCCAGAAGCGGCTCATGATCGGGTGGCCCGGAATGGCGCAGGAATCGGACCTGATGATGTTGGCGTCGTCGAGATGCCATTCCGTCAGTTCGCCCATCAGCAGCTTTCCGGGCGAATAGCGGGCAAACTCCTCGTCATAGGCGGTTTTCCAGGTGTAGGCTTCGCCGCCCATCATCAGCACGACGATGGCGGCGATCGCCTTGCCGTTGAAATCGATGGTGTGAATACGGACCGCGTCGATGGCTGCCAGATTGGAGACGGCTTCGCGGGCGAAGGCGGTGTGATAGCGGTCGGTGGCGAGCGCGCTGCGCTTCTTGCCCTTCCATCCGCCGGCTTCCATGGCGAGAAACTGTTCGAAGCGCATATGGACGTCGCGTGGTTGCCGGGCGACGCTGTAGGTCACCGTGCCCTTGTCCTCGAGAAGCCGCCATTGCCGGCGCATCTCGCGCATGTGCGACGAGGATACGGAACTTGTGAGATAGACGGCGGCGTCTTCCTCGCTCTGCAGCATCGGACGCTCGAAGGGGTTGGTCATGGTGATCGGCAGGTTGCGGCTCAGCGCGACGGCTTTGACGAGCCGGGCGAAAATGCCGTTCAGCCTGAGATCGGGCAGGACCAGAATGGGGGGCAGCCTGAGATCGCGGATCGTCAGGCCCTCGAAGAGATTGTCGAGTGTCTCGGCAGCATCCTCGGCATCGACAAGCGGCGTTCCAAGCGGCGCGAAGCTGTTAGACCACGCACGGATGATCGACGGGCCGACGGCAAAGCCTGGCTTCTCGACGGAGAACGGCATCAGGAAGCGCATACGGCTGCGGTTACCGCCGGTATCACGCATCAGCGCGAAGCTGACCTGCCGGTCGTCGAGGCGCGGCATGGCGGGCGCCAGAAAGCGGCCGGTGAAGAAGACGTTCGGTTCGATCGCCCGGTTCGACAGGAAGTCGAGTTCATCCTGCAGCTCGTAGCCGAGTTTGCCGGGATAGACGCAAAGCTCGCGACCCGGGCGGCCGATCTCGACGCGCGCCTCGGCCTGCGGTCCCTCGAAATTCAGCGAGGCGAGCTCGTGAACCATTCGGTTGGTGGTAGCGTCGGTGGACTCGGTATTCGGAGGGGTGCGCACCATCAAGGGGCCTTCCTGTCTGCCTGCGCAGTCGCCGGGCGGCTGAATGCAAAAAGTACGATGCCAAGCGTGCGCCGCACGGCGATATGAAGAAGTGTTGCCTCGACGGCCATCGCCGATGCCGTGGCGATCGCGGTGCCTATGGTTCCGAGGTGGGGGATAAGGGTCAGGTTCAGCGTGATATTGGCCGTCAGCGCGCCGGCATAAAGGGCAGCGCAGAGGTTCTGCTTGCCTGCCATCATCAGCAGCATTTCGGCCGGGCCAACCAGCGCCTTGGCAAGAATGCCGGCAAGCAGGATCGCCATCAGCACATAGCCGGCGGTGAAGGCTCCACCGAATAGCGATAGAAGCAGGTGGCCAGCGGCAAGGACCGCGAGGCCGACGCCAAGTGCAGGCCAGAACGTCCATCGCGCAGCGTCGGCGGCTGCAGAGGCGAGCTCGCCCCTCGTGCCGTCGGCGATGATGCTGGAGAAACGCGGGCCAGAGGCAGCCTTCACCGAGAACATGATGAACTGCACCAGCGCCATGGTCTTGGCTGCGGCGAAATATATTGCGACATCATGCGGCTCAAGGAAGATGCCGACGATGACGACATCGGAGTTGGTCAGCAGGAAGCTGGCACCCTCGATCAGAAAGATTGGGAAGGCGACGCTCAGCCAAACGATGAAATCAACCTTGCGGCTTCCGGTGTCGTAGTGGTGGCGCAGGCGCAGCAGCGTCGCGGCATATTGGCCAAGCGCTGTCACGTAGGTAGCAGCTAGAGCAGCCTGCATCGCCGTGACCGCGGTATGATCGGCACCCATAGCGTTCGCGATGAGCATGAAGACGATAATCAGTACCGGCCGGATGATGTAGATCGGGCTCAGGGCCATGACCGGCCAGTGATTGGCGCGCGAAGTACCCTCCAGGACGTCGCCGAGAGCGATCATCGGTAGAGCGAGAAGGCCCAGGAAGCCTGGGATCAGATAGTAGGTCGCAATCCTGTCGCCAAAGAAATGCAGGCCTGCCATGCCAAACACCATCAGCAGCGAACCGGAAAGGATCGCGAAGATGCGGGCGGTACCAGTCAGACCGCGGATCTCCTCGAAAGCGCCCGATGCCTTGTATTGCGGCAGGAAGCGAACGATCGCGGTGTGGAAACCGAGGCAGGAGAGGTCGCCAAAAAGCACGATCAGCACCCAGATGAAGACGTAGATGCCGTATTCCCACTCGCCCATCAGCCGCGCAAGGACGATCTGGGAAACGAAGGCGAGGGCGGCGCTGAGGATGCGGATTGCGAAAGCCGTCAGCGCCATGCGCTGGGCGGTCGCCTTGCCATCCCGCTGCGTCAGCACGGCGACAAGCATATGCAGAACCCGGCTGCCGGCGGGACGCAGGCTCGCGGGCAGCATTTTTTCCGCCGTCTCAATGACTGCCATAATGAACACGCACAACCCAGAACTCAGGCAAATCGTATCGTCAGTCTTGCCAGATCAGGGTTAAGAAACGGTTGTGGCGTGTCCGCGGCGCTTAATATCGCGGTTGTCTGTGCCGCAAATGAAAATGCCGCCCGGAGGCGGCATCTTCATTGTCTATCCAAGCTCTTACGCTTCGGCAAATGCGCCGTGGCAGTGCTTGAACTTCTTGCCCGAGCCGCAAGGGCAGGCTTCGTTGCGGCCGACCTTGCCCCAGGTGGAGGGGTCGTTCGGGTCGCGGTTCTCGGGAGCGACGATGACTTCCGAGGCCTGGTAAGCCGTCGCAAATTCGTTCTCGCCGGTCGCCGGGTCTAGGTGCTGTGCGTGCATGACCGGAAGTTCTGGTTCGGCAGGCGCCTGCTGGACCAGTTCGACGCGCATCAGCTGAGCCGTCACCGCCTGGCGAAGGTTGTTCAGCAGCGACTGGAAGAGCTCGAAGGCTTCCGACTTGTATTCCTGCAGCGGATCGCGCTGGGCATAGCCGCGGAAGCCGATGACCGAGCGCAGGTGATCGAGATTGACGATGTGTTCGCGCCAGAGATGGTCGAGCGTCTGCATGACGATCGAACGCTCGACATAGCGCATGATGTCATCACCGAAGCGTTCGGCCTTCTCCGTGAAGGCAGCGTTGGAGGCTTCGGTCAGGCGCTCGCGGATATCGTCTTCGCCGATACCTTCTTCCTTGACCCAGTCTTCGACGGGCAGATCGAGGTTCAGCAGGCTGACGACCTGTTCCTTCAGACCGGCAGCATCCCACTGTTCGGCATAGGCGCGCTCCGGAATATGCTTTTCTACGAGGTCTTCGATGACTTCGCGGCGCATGTCCGAAACGGTCTCGGCGATATTGGCCGATTCCATCAGCTCCAGGCGCTGGTCGAAGATGACCTTGCGCTGATCGTTCAGAACGTCGTCATACTTGAGCAGGTTTTTGCGGATGTCGAAGTTGCGGGCTTCGACCTTCTTCTGGGCGCGCTCGAGGGCCTTGTTGATCCAGGGATGGACGATCGCTTCGCCTTCCTTGAGGCCGAGCTTCGTCAGCATCGAATCCATGCGGTCGGAGCCGAAGATGCGCATCAGGTCGTCCTGAAGCGACAGGTAGAACTTCGAACGGCCAGGGTCGCCCTGGCGGCCGGAACGGCCACGCAGCTGGTTGTCGATACGGCGGCTTTCGTGACGCTCTGTCGCGATGACGTAGAGACCGCCTGCGGCAATCGCCTTTTCCTTGAGCTGCTTGATCTCTTCGCGGATCGCCTCGACCTTCGCGTCGTATTCGGGACCGGGCTCGACGCCATCGAGCTCGCGCTCGACACGCATGTCGAGGTTGCCGCCGAGCTGAATGTCGGTGCCGCGGCCGGCCATGTTGGTGGCAATCGTTACGGCGCCGGGAACACCGGCCTGTGCGACGATATAGGCTTCCTGCTCATGATAGCGAGCGTTGAGGACCTGGAAGTCCTTGAAGCCCTGCTTGCGCATCATGTCGGCCAGCAGTTCGGACTTCTCGATCGAGGTGGTACCGACCAGAACCGGCTGGTTGCGTTTCTGCGCCTCGGCGATCTCGGCGATGATCGCCTTGAACTTCTCTTCGAAGGTCCGGTAGACCTCGTCGTCCTCGTCGATACGCTGGATCGGCAGGTTGGTCGGGACTTCGACGACTTCGAGGCCGTAGATGTTGCCGAACTCTTCTGCTTCCGTCTGCGCCGTACCGGTCATGCCGGCAAGCTTGCCGTACATGCGGAAGTAGTTCTGGAAGGTGATCTGCGCCAGCGTCTGGTTCTCAGGCTGGATCTTGACCTTTTCCTTGGCTTCGAGCGCCTGGTGCTGGCCTTCCGAATAGCGGCGTCCCGGCATCATGCGGCCGGTGAATTCGTCGATGATAACGATCTCGTCGTTGCGGACGATATAGTCCTTGTCGCGCTGAAACAGCTTGTGCGCCTTCAGCGCGTTGTTGACGTGATGGACGATCGCGACGTTTTCGATGTCGTAGAGTGCGTTGCCCTTCAGCAGGCCGGCCTGTTTCAGCAGGTTTTCAAGCTTTTCGGTGCCTTCTTCGGAGAAGTTGGCAGAACGCTGCTTTTCATCGATCTCATAGTCGCCGTCCGAGAGGAGCGGGATATAGGCATCGATCGTGTTGTAGAGATCGGAGCGGTCGTCCAGCGGACCGGAGATGATCAGCGGCGTGCGCGCTTCATCGACGAGGATCGAGTCCACTTCGTCGACGATCGCGAAGTTATGGCCGCGCTGAACCATCTGGTTCTTCTCGTACTTCATGTTATCGCGCAGATAATCGAAGCCGAGCTCGTTGTTTGTCGCGTAAGTGATGTCGCAGCCATAGGCGGCGGCGCGCTCCTCGTCGGAAAGGCCGTGGACGATGACGCCCGTGGTCAGCCCGAGGAAGCCGTAGACCTTGCCCATGGTCGCCGCGTCGCGCTGCGCCAGATAGTCGTTGACGGTGACGACGTGCACGCCCTTGCCGGAAAGCGCGTTCAGATAAACCGGCAATGTTGCGACCAGTGTCTTACCTTCACCGGTCTTCATCTCGGCGATATCGCCGGAGTGAAGGATCATGCCGCCGACGAGCTGTACGTCAAAAGGTCGCATGCCCAAGACGCGGCGCGAGGCCTCACGGACCACGGCAAAAGCCGGGATCAGCAAGTCGTCAAGCGTCTTGCCTTCGGCCAGCTGCTTGCGGAACTCGACCGTTTGGGCGGCGAGCTGTTCGTCGCTCAGGGCTCTCGTCTTTTCTTCGATAGCACTGATTGCGGCGACTTTCGGCTGGAAAGACCGAACGCGGCGGTCATTGGCAGAGCCAAATATCTTGCGGGCGATGCCGCCAAAGCTGACCATATGACTGGTCCTTTCTCAATATTCTTCCCCGGCTTTTCTTATACGAATGCCCAGCCGAAAATCAGGCACGCGTCTCGAAACGCCAGGAAACTTTTCTGGACGCGAGGTTGCGTGACAGATAAGAGGGGGGTCGAATGATGTCAACGGATTTGGCTGATATAGAAAGGCCACATTCCAGTGTTGAACGCTGTTTTAGGCTGGATTCACACATGATGCTGAAGCCGGTGGTGTAACTCTGAAAGGTTATTTGATGTTGAGCTACAACAAACTTGCCGTGATGGCGGTCGCGACCTTCGTTGCGTTCCATGCGCCGGTCTATGCTGAAGGCAAGCCGGATGCCGTCATTGCCAAGGTTGGCACTCTGGAAATTCATCAGTCGGAACTGGATCTGGCGATCGCCAATCTCGATCCGCAGCTGGCGCAGCTGCCTGACGATCAGAAGAAGGTCGCAGCGCTGTCCGCCGCCATCGACGTAAAGCTGCTCGCCGGCGATGCCGCCACGGAAAAGCTCGATCAGACCGACGAGTTCAAGAAGCGCCTTCAGTATCTGACGGACCGCGAACTGCACAACGCCTACTTCAAGAAGCACGTCGTTGACACCGTCACCGATGACGAAGTGAAGGCGCGCTACGACAAGGAAGTCGCCGCTCTTCCGAAGCAGGAAGAAGTGCATGCCCGCCACATCCTGGTGAAGACCGAAGACGAAGCCAAGGACGTCATCAAGCAGCTCGACGCCGGCAAGGATTTCGCAGAGCTCGCCAAGGAAAAGTCCACCGACCCGAACAAGGCTGACGGGGGCGATCTCGGCTATTTCACCAAGGGCCGCATGGTCAAGGAATTCGAAGACGCAGCCTTCGCGCTCGACAAGGGAACCTACTCGAAGACCCCTGTGAAGACCGATTTCGGCTATCACGTCATCAAGGTTGAAGATAAGCGCGACGCACCGCCGCCGCCGTTCGATCAGGTCAAGGATCAGGTTCGTCAGCTCGTCATGCGCGACAAGTATCTTGCTCTTCTCGCTTCCGCGAAGGAAAAGTCCAAGGTCGATATCATGGACGAAACCCTGCGCAAGGGTTACGAGGATGCGAACAAGCAGCCGGCGCCGGGTCAAGAGCCTGTCGTTCAGCCGCAGCAGTAATCATCACTATTCGGGCCCGGTTCTTCCGGGCCCTTCACTATCAGGCAGGTCCATCACAATGTCCGGTTCCGTTTCTCCGCTCGCCCCGAAGACCTTCGCATCCATGCCTGCGCTACGCGGTGTGCGCATGGCGACCGCTTCCGCAGGCATCAAGTACAAGAACCGGACCGACGTGCTGATGATGGTCTTCGACAAGCCTGCCTCGGTTGCGGGCGTTTTCACGCGTTCGAAATGCCCTTCGGCGCCTGTCGATTTCTGCCGCGCCAACCTGCCGCATGGCATTGCACGCGCCGTCGTTGTCAATTCCGGCAATGCCAACGCCTTTACTGGCCTCAAGGGTCGCGCTGCGACCGAGCTGACGGCGAAGTCGGCTGCCGCCGCCGTCGGCTGCGGCGAGAATGAAATCTACCTTGCCTCGACTGGCGTTATCGGCGAACCGCTGGACGCGACCAAGTTCGCTGGTGTTCTGGATGCCATGCATCGCGATGCGAGTGGCGACTTCTGGTTCGAAGCTGCCAAGGCGATCATGACGACCGATACCTACCCGAAGGTCGCCACGCGCAGCGCCGAGATCGGTGGCGTGACCGTCACCATCAACGGCATCGCCAAGGGCGCCGGCATGATCGCGCCCGATATGGGGACGATGCTGTCCTTCGTGGTGACCGATGCCGATATTGCCCCGGCTGCCCTGCAGGCGATGCTGTCCGACGGCGTTGGCCCGACCTTCAACTCGATGACCGTCGATAGCGACACGTCGACCTCCGATACGCTGATGCTGTTTGCCACGGGTGCTGCTGCGGCTGACGGTCAGGCCCGCGTCGAGCGCGCCGACGATGCCCGCCTCGCGACGTTCCGCGTCGCGCTCAACGAAGTACTCAAGGATCTCGCCCTGCAGGTCTGCCGCGATGGCGAAGGCGCGACGAAGATGCTGGAGATCACCGTGACCGGCGCCGAGAGCGACGCTGCCGCAAAGCGCATCGCGCTTTCGATCGCTAATTCACCGCTGGTGAAGACGGCGGCTGCCGGCGAGGATGCCAATTGGGGGCGTATCGTCATGGCGGTCGGCAAGGCCGGCGAGATGGCGGACCGCGACAGGCTGGCCATATGGTTCGGTGACGTGCGCGTTGCCGTCAACGGCGAGCGCGATCCCGGCTACTCTGAAGAGGCGGCCTCGAATGTGATGAAGGAGCAGGATATTCCTGTCAAAGTCGATATCGGCCTCGGGAATGGTCACGCAACGGTCTGGACCTGCGACCTCACTAAGGAGTATGTGGCGATCAACGGCGACTACCGGAGCTGATCGTTCATTGACTGAGACTTCTTCAAAAAGTGCAAATCTGCCGCTGGTGCGCAGGCTCGAGGCCGTCGGGTTCCGGGCCTGGCCGGCCTCGTCCGTGCAATATGACGGCAGCTGGCAGGTGCGTTTGACGGCCGGTCATCCGTCCAACCGTCTGAATTCCATCGTGCCGCTCGATCCGTCCGATCATCGCGACATCGAAATCCGCGTGGAAAAGGCGAGCCGCAAGTTCGAGGCCTATGGCCGCCCGGCGGTTTTGCGGCAAACGCCGCTCTGCTCGCCCTTGCTGGTGGATCTGGTGGCAGCGCAGAACTGGACGCATTTCGACGAGACGATCGTCATGACCTGCGATCTGACACAGGCAGATCTTCCGGATACACTCGATCATCTCCCGACCCATGATATCGGCCGCTTCGTCGATGCCAATCTGGCGACCGATCAGGTCTCGGCGAAACTGAAGCCGGCGCTTGCCGAAATCATCAATGCGATCAAGCCGCCATCCGGCTTGTTCATGATCGAGGATCCGGAGACCGGTCCGCTGGCGACGGTGCTCTGCGTTCAGGACAACGATCTCGCGGGCATCATGTCGCTTTCGGTCGCGCGGGAACGCCGCCGCGAGGGGCTGGGTCTCGAAATCCTGACATCGGCGCTGCGCTGGGCACGGATGCGCTCTGCGCGCTCCGCCTGGCTTCAGGTAAAGGCGGATAATGTGCCGGCGCTCGCTCTTTACGGGCGGATCGGCTTTCGCGAAGCCTATCGCTACAGCTACTGGCGCAAGGATCGCTGCGGATGAGCGAGGCCGGCAAGAAGATCCTTCTGGTCGTCGCCTGCGCGCTGATCGATTCCGATGGGCGCATTCTTCTGGCGCAGCGCCCGGAGGGAAAATCGCTTGCAGGGCTCTGGGAATTTCCGGGCGGCAAGCTGGAGCCCGGCGAGACGCCGGAGGAAACGCTGGTGCGGGAGCTCGAGGAAGAGCTCGGCATCAAGACCAAGGTCGCCTGTCTGGCGCCGCTGACTTTCGCCAGCCACAGCTATGACACATTTCATTTGCTGATGCCGCTTTATGTGTGCCGCCGCTACGAAGGCGTCCCGCAGGGCCGCGAAGGCCAGGCGCTGAAATGGGTTAAGCCCATGGCATTGCGCGATTATCCGATGCCACCGGCCGACGAGCCGCTGATACCGATGCTGCAGGATCTACTTTAGAGATTTCTCACGATTTACTTTCACGGATGGTTTTTGTCCGCGGATATTAATCGATCGTTTATCACCTTCTGCCAAAGATCGGCCTCAATCAAGCAACTGGCGTGTGTGTGTAAAGGCTTGACGGATGGACGACGATTTCTGGAAAGCAGTCAGAGAGAAGCAGCAGAGCTCGAATGCCTCGCGCAGGACGGGCGCGCTTAATCTTGCCTTGCTGTTCGGCACAGCCGCGGTCGCCCTGACGTTGATCCTCACGCCGATGCTCGCCGATAAATCGAAGTCCAGCGTGTTTGCCAGCGTGCCGACGGAATTCGACAACATCACGACGGGCTCGATCCCCAAGACCGAGAACGGCAAGCGCTACACAATCCGCCGCAGCGTGCTCCAGGAAAGCCCTGGCTCCGTCTGCGTCGTCCAGGGGTACGGTTCGGGCGCCGGCTGCTGAGGGAAGACCGTCTGCCGGGGCGCAGAGGAAAAGGTCACCGCCATATGCGGGAAAGGTTGGGGGTAATGCGTTCTCTGAAGGCTTTGATCGCGGATATCCGCGGCGCCACCGCCGTTGAGTATGGTTTGCTAGCGGCGTTGATATCCGTCGGCATCATTGCCGGTGTCGGTACCTTCGGCAACAATCTCCAGAACGTACTGACGAATGTCAGCAACACGATAGCCGCCCACAACCCGTAAATCAGCGCTTCACTGCTTCAGTTTGTGCTCTTCGACGCGTAGAGCATCGGCAAGGCGTGCCTTCGCCGATCCCGGCTGAAGGGGCTTCTGCTGGCTCTCATGAGGAGCCCATCCCGAGACGTAGATGATCGAGAACGTCGCGCGGATCCGGCCATCCGGATCGGAGTAGCGCTCGGCGTAGATTTCGGCTGCGCGCAGAAAGAAGGCGCGGGTCAGTGGCTTGCGGCTGCGCGCGGCGAGCGGATTCGTCATGCCCATCGCCCGCAGATCCTTCATCAGGGGAAAGATCGAATCGTAGCGCACCGTATAGGTTTCGGCATCGATGACAGGCAGCGAGAAGCCGGCGCGCTGCAACAATCCGCCGGCATCGCGCACATCGGCAAAGGGAATGACGCGGGGGCTGGCGCCGCCGGTCATTTCGGCCTCGGTCGCAAGGAGAACGTCGCGCAGTTCCTGCAGCGTTCCAGCGCCGGGAATGGCTGCCAGGAACAGGCCGTCAGGCCGCAGCGCACGCCTGATCTGGATGAAGACGCCGGGCGTGTCGTTGGTCAGATGCAGGCTGAGCGGCGCGATGACGAGGTTGGCGGATTGCGGTTCGAGCGGAACGTCCTCCAGCGGCGCGATCTGAAGTTCGCCGGGAGCGCCGGAAACATCCTGCACTTCGATGCGCCTGAGATCGCCGATCTTGCCTGTTGCCAATGCGGCGCGCGCCGCCGCGCCCGTCGCGCCGTGCAGTTCGACGGCGTGCTCGAAGGTGCGCTCGACCACCGACAGTCTCTCGGCCAGCTCCTCGGCGGCGATATCGAGAAGGAACGCTGCCTTCGGATCGCCTGCCTGCAAGGCGCGGTGGCGGTGTGCGGCGATCGCCGCCCTGTCGAAAATGATATCCATGCGACGTGAATAGTCCCGTCATTCTCAAGCGGCAAGACGGATTTTCCTTTGCTGGAAAACCAGCTAGCTTTCGTCTATGGGGGCGATCGATTTCGGCAGGCTGAGAGAATCCGGACGGACGCTTGTCCTCCAGCCCTTTCGCATACTTGCGGATCTGGTTTACCCGCCTGCCTGTTCGGCGTGCGGGGTGCTGACCGCGGGGCATCGAGGGCTATGTGCCAAATGCTGGTCTGGCGTGCGCTTCATCGAGCGGCCCTATTGCGAGGTTCTCGGACTTCCCTTCTCGCACGATCTTGGCGCCGGAATTCTCTGTGCCGAAGCGATCGCAAACCCGCCGCCCTTCGACCGGCTGCGCTCTGCCGCCATCCATGACGAGGCCGTCCGCGATCTCGTTCATGGCCTCAAATATCGCGACCGTGTCGATCTGGCACCGATGATGGCGGGCTGGATGCTGCGAGCGGCCGACGGCACAGTCGAGATTTGCGACGCAATCATTCCGGTGCCCTTGCATCGCTCGCGGCTGTTGTCGCGCAAGTTCAATCAGGCAGCCGAGCTGGCGCGGCATATTGCCAGCCTATCCGGCAAGCCGCTGCTTCCGGCAACGCTTTTGCGCGTCAAACGGACCGAGCAGCAGGTTGGTCTCGGCGCCCGTGCCCGCGAGGACAATGTCCGGGGAGCCTTCGCGCTGGCGCGCGGCCACGAAAACGACGTCTTCGGCAAACGTGTCGTGCTCGTCGACGACGTTTATACGACAGGGGCGACAGTGGCTGCGGCAACGCGCGCCTTGCGCAAGGCGGGGGCCGCCGACATCAGTGTTTTGACCTTTGCAAGGGCCCTTTCAGAACCTATATGACTAGTGAAAACAGGCACTCGTCTGGAGACAGAGATGACACCGGTAACGATATATACGCGGCAGGCTTGCGGCTATTGCGCACGCGCAAAATCCCTTCTCGAACAGAAGGGCGTCGATTATGTCGAGCATGACGCGACCTTCTCTCCCGATCTCCGCCAGGAGATGATCGGCAAGTCGAATGGCCGGTCGACATTCCCGCAGATTTTCATCGGCGGCGAACATGTCGGCGGTTGCGACGACCTCTTCGCACTCGATCGGGCCGGCAAGCTCGACCCGATGCTCGCAGCCTGAGCCGAAACCATGGTCTTCAAGGCTGCTGCCGTTCAAATGTGTTCAGGTGTCGATCCGGCTCGAAACGCCATGTCGATGGCGCGGCTGGTTCGTGAGGCCGCCGCACAGGGCGCGACCTATATCCAGACACCCGAGATGACCGGAATGCTGCAGCGGGACCGGGCAGCCGCCAAGGCGGTGTTGCGTGGCGAAGCCGATGACATCATCGTGCGGACGGCGTCCGAGCTTGCTGCCGAACTCGGCATCCACATGCATGTCGGCTCGACAGCGATTGCGCTCGACGACGGCAAGATGGCCAATCGCGGCTTTCTGTTTGGACCTGATGGCAAGGTGCTGAACCGCTACGACAAGATCCACATGTTCGATGTCGATCTCGATAATGGCGAGAGCTGGCGTGAAAGCGCGGCCTACAGGCCTGGTTCCGAGGCCCGCGTTGTTTCGCTGCCGTTTGCCGAAATGGGCTTCACCATCTGCTACGACGTCCGCTTCCCCGCGCTTTTCCGGGCACAGGCCGTTGCCGGTGCTGAGGTCATTACGGTGCCTGCCGCATTCACCAAGCAGACCGGTGAGGCGCATTGGGAAATCCTGCTGCGCGCCCGCGCCATCGAAAACGGCGTCTTCGTCATTGCGGCGGCGCAAGCCGGCGTTCACGAGGATGGACGCGAGACCTTCGGGCATTCGATGATCATCGATCCCTGGGGTCGCGTGCTGGCTTCTGCAGGCGGAACAGGTGAGGCCGTCATCGTTGCCGATATCGATCCTGCCGCCGTCAAGGCGGCGCATGACAAGATCCCGAACCTGAAGAATGGCCGTGAGTTTTCGATCGAGAAGATACCGGCAGCAATGAGCGGGGGCGCGGCCGCTTGATCCGCTATTCCCTCAGTTGCGATAATGCGCACGAATTTGAAGGCTGGTTCTCCGAGAGTGCTGATTTCGATCGTCAGCTGGCCTCCGGCTTTCTGACCTGTCCGGTCTGTCAGTCCGCAGCGATCTCGAAGGTGCTGATGGCGCCTTCGGTTTCGACGGCGCGCAAGAAGGACGAAATCAAGACCGTCGCCATGGATGCGATGCGCCGCGAAGCGTTCCAGAAGCTCAAGCAGGCGGTTGCCGAGGTCAAGGCGAACTCTGAAGACGTCGGCACCAAGTTTCCCGAAGAGGCGCGCAAGATCCATTACGGCGAGGCGGATGCACGCGGTATCATCGGTCAGGCGACCGCGCATGAGGCGCAAGAGTTGATCGACGAAGGCATCGAGATAGCGGCGCTGCCGGTTCTGCCAGATGACGTGAACTGACATGAAGACGGAGCGCCTGGCCTTCTACAATTTTGGCCTCCACGTCGCTCCTCCGGAAAGCGAGACCATCCAGGGCTTTGTCCTGCGCGAGCCGCTGAACTTCGAGGCGGTGACGCGTGCCAGCGGTTTCCTCGGGCGCTCGGGCTATCCGGGCGTGCCCGGCACCAGAAGCTGGGGTGGGCAAGTCTTTCCGCGTTACATCGAAGGCAGCGGCTTCACGTCCGCGCCATCATCGCTCTCACTCTGGGCTGATATCGAGTCGCTTATGGCGTTCAGCTACAATGGCGTGCATGCCGAGGCGCTCAAGAATGCCCGAAGCTGGAACGTAAAGCCGTCATGGCCGCCACTCGTGCTCTGGTGGGTTTCCGCAACGCATCGGCCGGATTGGGCGGAGGGTGCTCAGCGGCTCGAGCATCTCGACGACCACGGGCCAAGCCCGCACGCATTCACGTTCAAGCAGCCTTTCGGGCCTGATGGTGCCGAGTTGTCGATCGATCGGGAGCGGGTCAAGGAGCTTGCAGCGCGTAACGCCGAACGCCAGCAGGATCTGCTCGAACGGGTTAGCAAGCTGACGATCTGAAGGCGTCCCTCTCACCGCGGGCGTTTCGCCAGCAGCATGTAGTTGACGTCCATGTCTTTCGACAGGTTCCACTGATTGGAAAGCGGATTGAAGAACACGCCCGTGCGGTCGATGATTTCGAGGCCGTTTTCCGTCATCGGCTTTTCCAGCTCTTCGGGCCGCACCAGCTTCTCATATTGATGCGTGCCGCGCGGTAGCCAGCGGAGGATGTTTTCAGCGGCGAAGATCGCCAGTGCGGCGGCCTTCATTGTTCTGTTGATGGTGGCGACGAACATCATCCCGCCGGGGCGGACCATCCTGGCGCAGGTCGACATGAAGAACTCCACGTCCGCAACGTGCTCGACGACTTCCATGTTCAAAACGATATCGAAGGTCTCGCCGGCCTCGGCGAGCTGCTCGGCCGTGACAGCGCGGTAATCGACCGAAACACCCGATGCCTTGGCATGGGTGGAGGCGATACCGATGTTCTTCTCAGAGGGGTCGGCGCCGACGACTGTGGCGCCCATCCGCGCTACGGGCTCCGACAGCAGTCCGCCGCCGCAGCCGATATCGAGAACGCGCAGCCCTTCGAGCGGCTTCGGTTTTTTCGGACCAAGCCCGAAGTTCTCCGCCGCCTTGTCACGGATATAGGTCAGCCGCACCGGATTGAACTTGTGTAGCGGCTTGAACTTGCCAGTCGGGCTCCACCACTCCGCCGCCATCGCCGAGAAGCGGTCAACTTCGCTCTGGTCGATCGTGCTCTTCGCGGCTTCGCTCATCGGTCTGCTCCTTGCTCATCGGTCTGCTCCTTGCATTCGTCAGCAGTGAAGTCGGACGATCGGCAGCATAAGTCAAGGGGCGGGCAGTCTCGGCACTGCGAGCCGGGCCTCGAGTGCCGCCGCCATCGAAAGCACGCTCTCATCCGCAAAGCGCCGCCCGACAATTTGCAGGCCGACAGGCAGGCCATTCGACGCAAGGCCGACAGGCAGCGAGAGGGCAGGCAGCTGCGGCAGCATGTTGAAGGGACAGGTCATGTCGAGACCGATGAAACGGCCGTCCGAGCCGGTCGCGACATAATCGTCGTCGCATTCGGTGGCGAGCGGTGCGGTGACGGCGCAGGTCGGGCAGAGCAGCGCATCATAGGTCTGGAAGAGAGCGGCCATGTCCTGCCACATGCGGGTGCGCAGCAGCTCGATGCGCTTGTAGGCGGTCGCATTCATCGCAAGTCCGCGCTCGATCATCGAGACGACGGCCGGATCCATCTTTTCGCGGTGAGTCTCGATCGTGTCGCCAAAGAAACCCGACATGAAGACGCACCAGATGTCGAACCACTCGTCATTGACGGCGCGGGTCCATTGCATAGGGACCTCATCGACAATGGCGCCCGCACGGCGAAGCTCGTCAGCGGCGCTGCGGACGAGGTGTTCGACTTCGGGCTCGATCTGGTAGTAGCCAAGATCGATCGAGAGTGCGAAGCGCTTGCCCTTGAGGCTGCCTGCTTTCGCCACATCGGAAGCGAAGCCGATAGGCAGCGAGGAGATGTCTTCGTCGCTTGGGCCGGAGGTCGCTTCCATGAAGGAGACGGCGTCGGAGACGGTGCGGGCCAGCGGGCCGAAATGCGAAATATTGTCGAAGACGCTGGGAAGAATGGTCATCGGGATGCGGCCGAGGCTGGGTTTCAGGCCGACGGTGCCGCTGAGTGCGGCCGGAATTCTGACCGAGCCGCCCATATCCGTGCCTTCGGCGAAGGGCACGACGCCGGTTGCGACAGCCACTGCCGAGCCGCCGGATGAGCCGCCGGGCGTACGCTCGGGATTCCAAGGATTGCGCGTCACGCCCCAGCGCGGGCTGTGGGTGAAGCTTGCATAGGCAAATTCGGGGGTAGCAGTCTTGCCCATCAGGATGCCGCCGGCCTCCTGCAAGCGGCGGACGACGAGCGCCGTTTCGCCGGGAACCCAATCACCCCTTGTCCAAGAGCCAAGCGTCGTCAGATCGCCCTCGGTCGGTGTCAGGTCCTTCGCCGCGAAGGGTACGCCGTGAAGCGGCACGGCGGCTTCGCCACGCGCGACCGCGCGGTCGGCAGCGCGGGCGGCTTCCAGCGCCTGATCCTCGCGAATGACGGTGAAGGCGTTCAGCCTCGCGGTCACCAGCCTGGCGCGGCGGATCGATTCCGAGACGATGGATTCGGAACTGAACTGCCCTTCGCGGATACCGCGGGCAATCTGGATCGCGGGAAGATCCAGCGGGTGCGAAATAGTGGCGTCTGCCGGTTTCGTCGTCATGTGAGCATGTTCCATCGGGGTCATTGCATTTCGCTTTGAAAGAGTGCTTGCTGTGTTTCAAGCCCTATCGGGCCTGTGATTTCCAGGACGATCCATGAATTCCGTTTCGAGACCAACTGCCCAGATGCCGGCCTTCGACGTCTGGAATGCTGCTCTCGCTCAGGCAGCGAATGCCATCGGTTCGCGGTCCTTTCCGGATGCGCTTGCCGCGGCGCTCCGGCTGCTTTCGCCGTTTCAGATGATGAATGGCTTCACCTACTCGCCCGATGCTCACGCCTTCGATCTCTACAACGAGAAGATCGTGGCCGAGCGGGCGCTGATCGTCGACCGATATCTGGCCGGCGCCTTCGTGCTCGATCCCTTCTACGATGCGGTGCGTGCCGACAGTAGTGCGCGGATGATCGTGATGCGCGAGATCGCGCCAGACGACTTTGCGCAGACCGAGTATTTCCGCATTCATTACGCGACCACCGAGATCCTCGACGAGATCGGCTTCGTCCTGACGCTGGAGAATGGCTATATCGCCGTGCTTTCCCTGTCGCGGACCGGCAATGCGGCGCTGTTTTCGGAAGAGGACTTGCAGCGCTTGCGGTCGGCAGCGCCACTGGTTTGCGCTCTGGCTGGCCGTCATTGGTTCCATGTCTCCGGCCTGTCGCTGGAGATCAAGAACGCGGCTCCGGCGGCGCGGATCGAGCATCCGCTGCTGACCAAGCGTGAACTCGAGATCGTGACGCTGATCCTCAAGGGGCATTCCAACCTCTCGCTTGCGGCCGTGCTGGAGCTTTCGCCCAATACCGTGAAGGTGCACCGCCGGCAGATCTACTCGAAACTCAATATTTCTAGCCAGGCCGAGCTGTTCCGGCTGTTTCTGGCATAGCCCGGCCGTTGCCGGCCGGGCTGGCGCTTGGCGGACGTTATTCTGCAAAATCCATTTCGGGAGGCGCGGACTGGAAGAAGCGCGTCAGGTAGGCGAGGTAGCCGATGCCGATCACCAGCCAGATCAGGCCGAGAACCTTGGCATGTTCGTCGAGGTTCCAGAGCAGGAACAGGTCGCAGACGGCGGCCAGTGCCGGGATGACGAGGCCGACAAGTGCGCCGAGTGGCTTCACCTGCTGGTCACCCTTCAGATAGAGCGCGATAACCGAGATGTTGACGGCGGTGAAGGCCAGGAAGGCGCCGAAGTTGATGAAGGAGGTCGAGGTGGTGACGTCCATGGTCAGCGCCAGCAGGCCGACGATGCCGACGAGGATCAGGTTGATGATCGGCGTGTGCCACTTCGGATGCAGGCTGCCGAAGATCGATGAGGGCAGCACGTTGTCGCGGCCCATGGCAAACAACAGGCGGCCGACGCTTGCCTGGGCGGCGAGACCCGAGGTGAACTGGGCGACGACGAGCGTTGCGAGGAAGATGGTGACGAAGACGTCGCCGCCGATCATCTTGGCGATTTCGCTGGCAGCGGCATCGACGGAGACGAAGTCCATGCCGGGATGGGCAAGCTGTGTGATGTAGGCAGCCACGACGAAGATCAGGCCACCGGCAAGGGCGGTGATGAGGATGGCGCGCGGCATGGTGCGCTTGGCATCCTTGGTTTCCTCGGTCAGCGTCGAGACGGCGTCAAAGCCGAGGAAAGAATAGGCGGCGATCGCGGCACCGGCGATCGATGCGGAGAAGGGCACGTCAGTCTTGAAGAACGGCGTTGCCGAGACAAGACCGGCGGGACCGCTCGCGGCCATGACGTAACGGGCAGCCAGGAACACGAAGGCGATCAGAACGGCGAGCTGCAGCAGCATCAGGATGAAATTGACGCGGTTTGCGAAGGCGATGCCGACGACATTGACCAGCGTGGTGAGCACGATGAAGCCGATGATCCAGACATAGGCCGGGATCGCCGGAAATGCCGAGGTCAGATAGGCGGCGCCGATCAGCCAGATGACCATCGGCAGGAAGAAGTAATCGAGCAGAACCGCCCAGCCGACGAGGAAACCGATGCTGGGGCTGATCGAGCGGCGCGCATAGGTGTAGGCGGAGCCGGCAACCGGGTAGACGCGGGCCATGACGCCGTAGCTGATCGCCGTCAGCAGAATGGCGGCGGCGGCAACGAGATAGGCCATCGCTGTTGTGCCCTGGCTTGCGGCAGCAAGTGCGCCGAAGGTGCCGAAGACGATCATCGGCGTCATATAGGCCAGACCGAAGAGCACAACGGACCAGAGGCCCAATGCGCGGTCGAGTTTTACTGTGGTGTTCATGTTCCGCCTCCGCGAAGAGTTGTTGATTGATCTTCCCGGTAGCTGCGCAGTGCAATTCTTATAGCTGTTCCGCGCAGGTCACCGCCCGCATTTTTTATTTATGAAGAAAAGATGAACGAGCGGAACGGGATCGAACATAACCCCAAGGTGTTATGAAGAGTGGCTGTAAAAGACGCCTCCGGGCCTTTCCAAATGCCTGTCCGGCTCACGATCGAAAACTTTGCGCCACCGTACCGCCAATCGCCTGAAGGCGACCTTGCCACCCCCCTGCAAAGCCGCTAAGAGACGCCGCAACTTGAGCCCTTGGGCGCCAAGGCTTCAGAAGCGTTCCAGAACTCCCAATTCGAGCGCTCCGGCCTGCGGTCCGACTGGCTTTGGATGCCGGGTCTGGCGATCGTCTCTCCCGGTGGTTTGTCAATGGCGCGCGAGCTTCCGGAAAATCCCGATCCGGTATCAGGCGCTGGCTGTGGTAGAGGCTTATGGCACGCATCGTTATGAAATTCGGCGGAACATCCGTCGCCGATCTGGACCGCATCAAGAACGTTGCCCGCCATGTGAAACGCGAAGTCGACGCGGGCCACGAGGTCGCGGTCGTCGTTTCGGCGATGTCGGGCAAAACCAACGAGCTGGTCGGCTGGGTGCAGAACATGCCGAAGGTCGTCGGCGCCAACTCGCCATTCTACGATGCGCGCGAATACGATGCCGTCGTTGCGTCGGGTGAGCAGGTGACTGCCGGTCTGCTGGCGATCGCGCTGCAGGCCATGGACATCAATGCGCGCTCCTGGCAGGGCTGGCAGATCGCCATCCGCACGGACAATGCCCATGGCGCCGCCCGCATCCAGGAAATCGACGGTGCGGATATCGTCAAGCGCATGGGCGAGGGACAGGTTGCCGTCATCGCCGGCTTCCAGGGTATCGGCCCCGATAATCGCATCGCAACGCTCGGCCGCGGCGGTTCTGATACCTCTGCCGTTGCCGTTGCCGCGGCGTTGAAGGCTGACCGCTGCGATATTTATACCGACGTCGATGGCGTCTACACGACCGATCCGCGCATCGTGCCGCAGGCACGCCGCCTGAAGAAAATCGCCTTCGAGGAAATGCTCGAAATGGCATCGCTCGGCGCCAAGGTTTTGCAGGTTCGCTCCGTCGAGCTTGCCATGGTGCACAAGGTTCGTACCTTCGTACGCTCCTCTTTCGAAGATCCCGATGCTCCGGGCATGGGTGACTTCTTGAATCCGCCCGGAACGCTGATTTGTGACGAGGATGAAATCGTGGAACAGGAAGTAGTCACCGGCATCGCCTATGCCAAGGATGAAGCTCAGATCTCGCTTCGCCGTCTTGCCGACCGGCCGGGCGTTTCCGCCGCGATCTTCGGACCGCTGGCCGAAAACCACATCAATGTCGATATGATCGTCCAGAATATTTCCGAGGACGGCTCGAAGACCGACATGACCTTTACGGTTCCGTCGGGTGACGTCGACAAGGCGATCAAGGTCCTGTCGGACAACAAGCCGGCTATCGGCTACGACGTTGTCCAGCACGAATCCGGCCTTGTGAAGGTATCCGTCATCGGCATCGGCATGCGCTCGCACGCTGGCGTCGCCGCAACGGCCTTCCGCGCGCTTGCGGAAAAGGGTATCAACATCAAGGCGATCACCACGTCGGAGATCAAGATTTCTATCCTGATCGACGGTCCGTATGCGGAACTCGCTGTCAGAACTTTGCATTCCTGCTACGGTCTGGATAAGAATTGATTCCCAGCGGGCGGGCCGCCCCTTCGAGATGAAGAGATGCGGCCGGTTCTGCTGGCCGCATTAGGCGTTTGTTTCGGGGAGCTTGAGACGCAATGAGAGACCTGTCCGGTGGTCCGCGCGTACTGCTCAAGCGGTTGCGCGAGTTGATGGCGGAACCGCTGGAGCCGCAGGAGCGACTCGACCGGATCGTTCGCCAGATTGCTGGCAACATGGTTGCCGAGGTCTGCTCGGTCTACGTGCTGCGTGCCGACGGCGTGCTCGAGCTCTATGCGACCGAAGGTCTGAACAAGGAAGCCGTTCACCTTTCGCAATTGAAGATGGGACAGGGTCTCGTCGGTACGATTGCCGCTTCCGCGCAGCCGCTCAATCTTTCCGACGCGCAGTCGCATCCGGCCTTCCGCTATCTGCCGGAAACCGGCGAAGAGATCTATCATTCCTTCCTTGGTGTGCCGATCCTGAGAACCGGGCGCTCGCTCGGCGTTCTCGTCGTGCAGAACAAGGCCAGCCGCAATTATCGCGACGAAGAGCTGGAAGCGCTGGAAACGACGGCGATGGTGCTCGCCGAGATGATCGCCACCGGCGAACTCAAGAAGATCACCAAGCCTGGCCTCGAGCTCGACCTGACGCGTGCCGTGACGATCGACGGCGATACCTATAACGAAGGCATCGGCCTCGGCTACGTCGTGCTGCACGAGCCGCGGATCGTCGTCACCAATCTGCTGAACGAGGATTCGGACAAGGAAATCCGTCGCCTCGCGGAGTCGATGGGCTCGCTCAGGCTGTCGATCGACGACATGCTGTCGCGCCGTGATGTCTCCATGGAGGGCGAGCACCGCGAGGTTCTCGAAACCTACCGGATGTTCGCGCATGACCAGGGCTGGGTGCGCAAGCTGGAAGAAGCGATCCGCAACGGCCTGACGGCGGAAGCGGCCGTTGAGAAGGTGCAATCGGACACCAAGGCGCGGATGATGCGCCTGACCGATCCCTACCTCCGCGAACGGATGCATGATTTTGAGGATCTGGCCAACCGTCTTCTCAGGCAGCTGACCGGCTATAGCGGCCGGACCACCGCCGACGGCTTCCCGAACGATGCGATCATTTTTGCGCGCGCCATGGGGGCTGCCGAACTACTCGACTATCCGCGGGCGAATGTTCGGGGTCTTGTATTGGAAGAAGGCGCGGTGACGAGCCACGTGGTCATCGTCGCGCGCGCCATGGGCATTGCTGTCATCGGCCAGGCAGCGGGCGTCGTTGCGCTCGCTGAAAACGGCGATGCGGCGATCGTCGATGGTGACGAAGGTCATGTTCACCTGCGCCCGATGCAGGACCTGCAGCGCTCTTATGAGGAGAAGGTGCGCTTCCGCGCCCGCAAGCAGGAGCAGTTCCGCGCCTTGCGAGCTGTCGAACCCGTTACCAAGGACGGCAAGCGTATTGCACTGCAGATGAATGCCGGTCTGCTCGTCGATCTGCCCCAGCTGGCGGAATCCGGTGCCGAGGGCATCGGTCTGTTCCGCACCGAGCTGCAGTTCATGATCGCCTCGACGATGCCGAAGGCGGATGAGCAGGAAACCTTTTACCGCAATGTCCTGAAGCAGGCGGCCGGGCGTCCGGTGACGTTCCGCACGCTGGATATCGGCGGCGATAAGGTCGTTCCCTATTTCCGTGGCCACGAGGAAGAAAACCCGGCACTCGGCTGGCGGGCTATCCGCCTGTCGCTCGACCGTCCTGGCCTTCTGCGTACCCAGCTTCGTGCGATGCTCAAGGCTGCCGCCGGAACCGAGCTGAAGATCATGGTGCCGATGGTCACCGAGGTTTCGGAGCTGAAGGCAGTCCGCGAGTTGTTGCAGAAGGAAGTGCAGCATCTCTCCCGCTTCGGCCACGGCCTGCCGCGCAAGCTGCAGTTCGGCGCGATGCTCGAGGTTCCGGCGCTGCTCTGGCAGCTGGATGAACTGATGGAAGCGGCGGATTTCGTGTCGGTTGGCTCCAATGACCTGTTCCAGTTCTCGATGGCTGTCGACCGCGGCAATGCCCGCGTTTCCGACCGTTTCGATACGCTCGGACGTCCGTTCCTGCGGATCCTGCGCGACATCACCCGCGCCGGCGAACGCAATAACACGACCGTGACGCTGTGCGGTGAGCTGGCCGGCAAGCCGATCTCGGCAATGGCGCTATTGGGGATCGGCTTCCGCTCGGTCTCGATGTCGCCGGCCTCGATCGGACCGGTGAAGGCGATGCTGCTCGGGCTCGACGTTTCGGCGCTTTCGAAGCTGATGGACGAGGCGCTTGACGATAAGCATGGCACTGAATCCGTGCGCGACATTCTTGTCCGTTTCGCCAGCAGCCACAATATTCCCCTTTAGACAACGATAAGAAGAATTGGAGTGAAGGGTGGCGAAGCTTCCCCTGGAAAAGATGCGCGAGCTGGAACGCCGCTTCGGCGAGATCGAAGCGCGCATGTCCGCAGGCCCTGCGGCCGACGTCTATGTGAAGCTCGCCTCCGAATATTCCGAGCTGCAGCCCGTGGTCGGCAAGATCCGCGCCTATCAGAAGGCCGTTGATGAATTTGCCGATCTGGAAGTGCTGCTGGAGGACAAGTCTGTCGATCGCGATATGCGCGAGCTGGCGGAGCTTGAATATCCCGATGTGAAGGAGCGGATCGAGGGGCTGGAGCAGGAAATCCAGATACTGCTGCTGCCGAAGGATGCGGCCGACGAGAAGAGCGCGATCCTGGAAATTCGCGCCGGAACCGGTGGTTCCGAAGCCGCGCTTTTTGCCGGTGATCTGTTCCGCATGTACGAGCGCTTTGCGGCTGCCAATGGCTGGAAGGTCGAGGTCCTGTCGTCGAGCGAGGGTGAAGCCGGCGGCTTCAAGGAAATCATTGCGACGATCACTGGCCGCGGCGTGTTCGCCAAGCTGAAATTCGAATCCGGCGTACACCGTGTTCAGCGCGTGCCGGAGACGGAAGCAGGCGGGCGTATCCATACATCGGCCGCGACGGTGGCCGTTTTGCCGGAAGCCGAAGAAATCGATATCGAAATCCGGGCAGAAGACATCCGCATCGATACGATGCGCTCGTCGGGCGCTGGCGGCCAGCACGTCAACACGACGGACTCCGCGGTGCGCATCACGCACCTGCCGACCGGCATTGTCGTCACCAGCTCCGAAAAGTCGCAGCACCAAAATAGAGCGAAAGCCATGCAGGTGCTCCGGTCGCGTCTGTATGATGCCGAGCGCCAGAGGGCCGACAGCGAGCGTTCTGCCGACCGCAAGAGCCAGGTTGGCTCGGGCGATCGCTCCGAGCGCATCCGCACCTATAATTTCCCGCAGGGCCGCATCACCGATCACCGCATCAACCTGACGCTCTACAAGCTCGACCGGATGATGGTCGGCGAGATCGACGAAGTCGTCGATGCGTTGCTGGCCGACTATCAGGCAAGCCAGCTCGCCAGCCTCGGCGAACAGCAATGACGGCAAGCGGGCGAACGGTTTCGGCGGTTCTTTCCGAAGCCCGCCGCCGCTTCACGGAAGCCGGGATCGCCGATCCCGCAACGGATGCCCGTCTGCTCGTGGCCGGATTGCTCGGCCTTTCGGCGACTGAAATGCTGACGCGGGCGAACGAGGCTCTAGCCGGTGACAAGATCGCGGTGATCGACGCCGCCATCGAGCGGCGGCTGCAGCACGAACCCGTCCACCGCATTCTCGGCGAGCGTGAATTTTACGGCCTGCCGCTGTTGCTGTCGGCGGGTACACTAGAGCCGCGGCCTGACACCGAAATCCTCGTCGACGTGATGCTTCCCTATTTAAGGAGCCTTGCAAGTTCGGGCGCCGATCTCCATATCCTTGATATAGGCACGGGAACGGGGGCAATATGCCTGGCGCTTTTGAGCGAACTCCCGCAGGCCAAGGGAATTGGCAGCGATATCTCTTCTGATGCACTGGCAACAGCGAAAGCAAACGCCGCAAGAAACGGGCTTCAGGGACGCTTCGAGGCTTTGCGATCCATCTGGTTCGAGAACATCGAAGGACGCTTTCATGCGATCGTCTCAAATCCGCCCTATATTGCTTCCAAGGTCGTTCACGATCTCGCTCCCGAAGTGACGAAATTTGATCCTGTGGCCGCTTTGGATGGCGGTCCGGATGGGCTTGACGCCTACAGAGCGATAGCCAAGGATGCAGCGAGGTTCTTGCGGCCAGACGGTATCGTCGGACTGGAGATCGGATACGATCAGCGGGACGACGTCACTGCGGTTTTCGAAGCTGCAGGCTTCCAGCGTCTCGCGTCCGTCAAAGATTACGGCCAGAATGACCGAGTGCTCTTGTTCGCACTGAATGTCTGAGCGACAAATTGCAGCATTAAACAGGACGATATTGCTATTGCGAAGAAAAGGCTTGGATTTCCCCGGGAAGCAAGATAGGTTGCGCTCACGCGTTGGGCACCCAAGAAGGAACGAAGATTCGTTCGGTACTTGGTCAGCCTCGGGGGTCCACTCTTTTAAACGAGAGTTTCAAAGGTTGAACACGACCCAATGCGTGAATCAGTCAATATGACTTGAGAACAAGCGGCAGGTCGGCGCGAAGGCGCATCATGCTTGCGGCACGAAAGCTCTGACCGGTTTCCGGCATTGCGGTCGGTGCCTTAACTCCACACAAACAGAGAATTCAGGTGAACGATCGATGAGGCCAGGACAGCAGAACAAGCGCGGTCGAGGGCGTGGCAGCAACAACAATGGCGGCGGCGGAAGCAACAATAACAACAACTTCAACCGCAAGGGTGGCAATCCGCTGACACGGACCTACGACAGCTCGGGTCCGGACGTAAAGGTTCGCGGCACGGCCCAGAACATTGCTGAAAAATATGCTCAGCTCGCCCGTGATGCCCAGAGCTCCGGCGATCGCGTCATGGCCGAGAACTATCTTCAGCATGCCGAGCATTATAACCGCATCATCGCGAGTGCTCAGGCGCAAATGCAGGAGCGCTTCCAGCGCGACGACCGTGGCGAATACCAGGACGGCGCCGAGAATGGCGACGATGTGGATGGTGATAACGACGATGTGGTCGTTGTTCAGCCGCCGCGCGATCAACAGCAGCCGCGCGAACAGCACCAGCAGCGTGAACAACGCGAGCCCCGTGAACCCCGCGAGCAGCGGGAGCCCCGGGAACCGCGCGCCGAACGTGAGCCGCGCCGCGAAGCGCCGGCTCCGGTCGTCGCTGCCGAGGTTATCGACGGCACGGGTCCGCAGCCTGAGATCGAGGGCATTCCTGTCGAAGTTTCGATGGAAGAGGAAGGCGGCCAGTCGAGCGAGCGCCAGCCGCGCCGCCGCAGCACCGGCAGCCGCCCCCGTCGTCCGCGCCGCGCCAGCGGTGAGGGTGAAGGCGAGGCCGCAGCCGACGCTCCCGCACTGGCTGACGCCGCTTCGGAATAAGCATTTCTGCTAATGGAATAAGAAAGGCCGCCTTGAGGGCGGCCTTTTTCGTTGAGGCGTCCCGTTCTGGAAAGCGATCGAGGCATTGAGGAAGAATGTCCGCGGTGGCCGACGAATTTGCCGCGGTTGTCGCATCAGTTCCTGCGCTCTGCCTTTGCCCGCAAGCCTGCAAGCCGGCGCTTCGTCTCGATCGCACGGGACTGATTTCTGACGGCAACGCCGTAGGCAAGCATGTCGCCGGTGACGATGGCGCCGAGGGTCCAGCTTGCGAGCTTGGAGGGCGAACCGATGCAGGTCAGCAGCGCATCGACCTTGTCCTTGTAGAGCGCCCGCAGCTGAACGCCGCAGACGAGGATGAGCTTGCAGCCGATCTCGCTCATCTGGCTGGCAACCATCGAAAATTCGGCTGTTTCATGCACCGCATTGAAAAGCACGACGACATCGCTTGCACGGAGATCGAGCAGATCGTTGGCAAGCGTGAAGCCCGATGCGCCGGACCATCTTGTTCTCAATCCGGCGCGGCTGAGTGCCATGGCGCAATGGCGGGCCTCGACCTCGGCGGTCCCCATTCCAAGACACCAGACGGTATCGGCGCCCTCCAGCAGCGAAACGGCTACGGACAGCATCTGCTCATCAAACTGCTCCTCGGTCGAGGTGAGAACCTCGCGGGCTGTCGCGAACATCTGTTGCGCGACTTTCGGTAGTTCGCTGCCGGTGCCGCGAAAGCGTTGTTCCAGGCGGTCGCTGGTCGGAATGGTCTTCGCCATCGTGCGGCTGCAGACGCGTTTCAGCTCCGGCAGGCCACTGAAGCCGAGGCGGCGCGCCGTGCGGATGACGGTGGCGTCGCTGGTGCCCGCATCGGAGGCGATCTCTTCGGCGCTCTTGAAGATCAGCACGTCGATTGGCAGCGCAACCAGATATTCGGCAACGGCAAGCTCCGAGCGGCTCAGCTGCGTTCGATGTTGGTCGAAATGCTGCCTGAGCACGCCAGAGGCCCGGTCGCTGGTTTCCATCTGCTTCCCCTCATTGCGATCACGGAATCGCGAATATCCGAATTTTCTGCTGATAGATACGGAAAATCACCGGCTTAGCCATGGCGGCATGTCATCCCCGCACGGATCTGTGATTGCAAAGCTTGCGCTCGCCGCGCCCAGTTCATACCTTTATCCTAGTGCGCTGTCCTGACAGCCCCGCTTTCGGCCAGCGCATCTGCGGTCAGGATAAAGAGATGAATACAGATCAGATTTTGCGGTCAATTGTGGCCGTTCGCTCCTCCATAGCCGAGGACGCCTTTACCGCCGCCACGCTCGGCACAGTCAGAGAAGGCAGTGGCGTCGTCATTCGTGAAAACGGCCTTGTGCTGACCATCGGCTACCTGATCACAGAAGCCGAAGAGGTTTGGCTCACGCGCCAGGATGGTCATGTTGTTGCCGGGCACGCGCTTGCCTATGATCAGGAAACCGGCTTCGGCCTGATCCAGGCGCTCGGTGCGCTCGACCTTCCTGCACTGCCGCTCGGCAATTCATCGGACGCCAAGGTCGGTGATCCCGTGATGCTGGCTGATGGTATTGGGCAGTTCGTCCGGGCCAATATCGTCGCCAAACAGGAGTTCGCAGGCTACTGGGAATATCTGCTCGACGAGGCGATTTTCACGGCGCCCGCCCATCCCTCCTGGGGCGGCGCTGCTCTTGTCGATGCCGAGGGCAAGCTGCTCGGCATCGGTTCGCTCCGGCTGCAGATGGCAAAGGATGGTGACGTCGCGGATATCAACATGACGGTGCCGATCGATCTTTTGCGCCCGATCCTCGACGACCTGCTCAATCGCGGCCAGATCAACAAGCCTGCGCGGCCTTGGCTCGGCGCTTTTTCGGCGGAGAACAACGGCGAGGTCATCGTCATGAGCGTGGCGCCGGATGGTCCTGCAGCCAAGGCCGGGCTGAAGCGGGGTGACGTCATCTCCGAAATCCGGGACGGCGAAGTGGAAGGACTTGCGGATTTCTATCGCAAGGTCTGGGAAAGCGGTTCGGCCGGTGCCGAAATCCCGATGCGCGTGCTGCGCGACGGGCGCGAAGCCTGGCTGCGCATCAAGTCCGCCGACCGCAACAGCTTCCTTAAAAAGCCGCAGCTTCAATAGGTCTTCGGCGTTCTGCGCGACGCGTTTCGCGGCTCTTGAAAAATCCTGAGCGAGCGGCAGCAATCGCTGCCGCTTTTCAATGCAATCCCCCTTTAAACTGCTGCGATATCCCACCATATTCCTCTCCGATTGCTTCGCCGAAATCCCAAAACGGTGGAGCCGGGCTTGCCTTTTCAGGGAGCTCAATCTCAATCATCGGCCTGTGCCTCTTCAGGGCAGGGCGATCCATGGAGGTACAGCATGAATATCGAAAAATACTCCGAGCGCGTTCGCGGCTTCGTCCAGTCCGCTCAGACCTACGCTTTGGCCCAGGGCCACCAGCAGTTTACGCCCGAGCACGTGTTGAAAGTGCTGCTCGACGACGATCAGGGCATGGCTGCCTCGCTGATCGAGCGTGCCGGCGGCGACGCCAAGGCCGCGCGTCTCGCTAATGATGCCGCTCTTGCAAAGCTTCCCAAAGTGTCGGGCGGTAGTGGTAACATCTATCTCGCGGCCCCGCTTGCGAAAGTGTTCTCGACGGCCGAAGAGGCTGCGAAGAAGGCCGGCGACAGCTTCGTCACCGTCGAGCGGCTGCTGCAGGCGCTGGCGATCGAGTCTTCGGCTTCGACATCTGCGGCGCTGAAGAGTGCTGGCGTTTCGGCGCAGAGCCTCAACCAGGTCATCAATGAAATCCGCAAGGGCCGGACGGCAGACTCCGCCAATGCCGAACAGGGCTTCGATTCCCTGAAGAAATACGCACGCGATCTCACTGCCGAGGCCCGCGAAGGCAGGCTCGACCCCGTGATCGGACGCGACGACGAAATCCGCCGCACCATCCAGGTTCTCTCCCGGCGCACCAAGAACAACCCGGTGCTGATCGGCGAACCCGGCGTCGGCAAGACCGCCATCGTCGAGGGGCTCGCGTTGCGCATCGTCAATGGCGACGTCCCTGAAAGCCTCAAGGACAAGAAGCTGATGGCGCTCGACATGGGTGCGCTGATTGCCGGTGCGAAGTTCCGCGGCGAGTTCGAGGAACGCCTGAAGGCGGTGCTGAACGAAGTTCAGTCCGAGAACGGCGAGATCATTCTCTTCATCGACGAAATGCACACGCTTGTCGGCGCCGGCAAGGCCGATGGCGCGATGGATGCGTCCAATCTCTTGAAGCCTGCTCTTGCCCGCGGCGAGCTGCATTGCGTCGGTGCGACCACGCTCGACGAATACCGCAAGCATGTCGAGAAGGATCCGGCCCTTGCCCGCCGCTTCCAGCCCGTTGTCGTCGATGAGCCGACGGTCGAGGATACGATCTCGATCCTGCGCGGCCTGAAGGAAAAATACGAGCAGCATCACAAGGTCCGTATCTCGGATTCGTCCCTGGTCGCGGCTGCGACGCTGTCGAACCGCTACATCACCGACCGGTTCCTGCCGGACAAGGCGATCGACCTCATGGACGAGGCAGCTGCCCGCCTGCGCATGCAGGTCGATTCCAAGCCGGAAGAGCTCGACGAACTCGATCGCCGCATCATGCAGCTGAAGATCGAGCGCGAAGCGCTGAAGAAGGAAACCGACGTCGCCTCCGCCGACCGGCTGAAGCGGCTGGAGACCGAGCTTACCGATCTCGAAGAGGAAGCCGATGCCCTGACCGCCCGCTGGCAGTCGGAAAAGCAGAAGCTCGGCCTTGCCGCGGATATCAAGAAGCAGCTCGACGAAGCCCGCAATGAGCTGGCGATCGCCCAGCGCAAGGGTGAATTCCAGCGCGCCGGCGAATTGACCTACGGGGTGATCCCGGAGCTCGAGAAGCAGCTTACCGATGCCGAAAAGCAGGATGGCGATCGCGGCGCGATGGTGCAGGAGGTCGTGACTCCCGACAATATCGCCCATATCGTTTCCCGCTGGACTGGTATCCCTGTCGACAAGATGCTGGAAGGCGAACGCGACAAGCTGCTGAGGATGGAAGACGAGCTGGCGAAATCGGTGATCGGTCAGGGTGATGCGGTACAGGCCGTGTCGCGCGCGGTGCGCCGTGCCCGCGCGGGTCTTCAGGATCCGAACCGGCCGATCGGCTCGTTTATCTTCCTCGGCCCGACCGGCGTCGGCAAGACCGAGCTGACGAAAGCGCTCGCCCGCTTCCTGTTCGACGACGAGACGGCGATGGTGCGCATGGATATGTCCGAGTACATGGAGAAGCACTCCGTGGCCCGGCTGATTGGTGCCCCTCCCGGCTATGTCGGCTATGATGAGGGTGGTGCGCTGACGGAAGCCGTCCGCCGCCGGCCCTATCAGGTCGTGCTGTTCGACGAGATCGAGAAGGCGCATCCGGATGTCTTCAACATCCTGCTGCAGGTTCTCGATGATGGCCGCCTGACCGATGGTCAGGGCCGCACGGTCGATTTCCGCAACACGATGATCATCATGACCTCGAACCTGGGTGCAGACTATCTGACCCAGCTTTCCGAGGGTGAGGACAGCGAAAGCGTTCGCGAACAGGTGATGGACGTCGTCAAGGCGCATTTCCGTCCGGAATTCCTGAACCGTATCGACGACATCATCCTGTTCCACCGGCTGAAGCGCGAGGAAATGGGCGCAATCGTCGATATTCAGCTGAAGCGGCTGGTGGCTCTGCTCTCCGAGCGCAAGATCATCATCGATCTTGACGAGGATGCCCGCAACTGGCTGGCCAACAAGGGCTATGATCCGGTTTACGGCGCCCGTCCGCTGAAGCGCGTGATCCAGAAATATGTTCAGGATCCGCTGGCCGAACAGATCCTGTCGGGCGAAGTGCCCGATGGTTCGACGGTCAAGGTGACGAATGGCTCCGACCGGCTGCTGTTCCGGACCCGGCAGACCGTCAGCGAAGCGGCGTAAACCGCACGCGCTCGATGATGAGATGATGTGCCGTCCCGCGAGACATCCGGGGCGGCATTTTCATGCGCGCCGATCGGTCATTTTGCGGTCTTCCGACGTGTCAGGCCGTTTCGCCAGCCGCCTGAACGCCGCGCAGGCTTGCCGCTTCCATCAGGGAGCGGGCAATGGCATTGCGCAGCAGAAAGGCGTTGGATTTGGTTCGTTTCTTGTCCAGGGCCTGTGCTGCGTCCATCAGGAGAAATCCTTCTTTCGAAAGGATTTCATGCGCCTTGCACAATGCCCACGTTTCGAATGTATCGCTCGATTCCATGTCGCCCGCCAAATCATTTAGCTAAACCGATGCCGAATCACTTTCGAATATTCTACTTCAAACGGATTCTACTTGAATCGAAATTTTCACGGATGAGTTCTACTCGCCCGTGCCAGCATTGGCCTGGATGAAGACGGTTGACGCTACTTGCTGGCGACCTGGTCGACCGGCTGGTTGTTGAGCAGCGTATCGATACGCTTGCGCTCGTCCTGGAACTTCGCCAGCGCTTCGCCGTCCAGCGATTTTCCGCCGGGAAGGCGGATGCGCAGTGGATCGACCTTGGTGCCGTTGACGATCATCTCGTAGTGAAGATGCGGTCCGGTCGATTCACCTGTCGTGCCGACCCAGCCGATCACCTGACCCTGGCGGACCTTGGCGCCGGGAACGACGCCCTTGGCGATGGCGCTCTGGTGGTTATAGGAGGATTCATAGCCATTGGCATGACGGACGATCGTCTGGTTGCCGTAACCGCCGGAATCCCAGCCAGCCTTCTCGACGACGCCATTGCCGGTGGCGATAATCGGTGTGCCGCGAGGTGCCGCCCAGTCGACGCCGGTATGCATGCGGGCGAAGCCGAGGATCGGGTGACGACGCATCCCGAAGCCGGATTTGAAAATACCGTTCGGAACCGGGTTGCGCAGCAGGAACTGGCGGATGCTCTTGCCGTCCTCGTCGAAGTAGTCGACGCTGCCATCATCGGCCTGGAAACGGTAGAAGCGGATCGCCGTGTCGCCGAAGCGGGCATTGACATAGAGCAGTTCGGAATCGTCCGTGGCCTTGCCTGTCGAGTCGGCGACCGAGAAGAAGGCTTCGAGGAAATCGCTCGATTTCAGCTGTGCCTGGAAATCGACATTGGCGGCCAGAAGCTTGATGATCAGCGCCGTCATGTCCTTGGTCATGCCGTAGGACAAAGCGGCCCGATAGATGCCGTCATAGACGCGCGGCAGATTCTGGCCCGATGGTACGGAAAGCGTATCGTCGCTGAAGGCGGTCGCCACCGCGTCGAGATGCGGCGGTTCGCTGGCGACGACGAAACGGCCCTTGTCATCGAGCGCGATGGTGACCAGATGCCTTGCGCCACGATAGACGCTGGCGCGGATCAGCCTTGCCTGTTCGCCCTTCTGGATGATGCCGATGCGCAGCACGTCGCCTTTCGAGAGCTCTTCGCTGCCGAGCGGCTGAGAGAGGTAGCCCGACAGCATCGTAGCCTGCGGCTCGGGGTAGCCGGCATCGATCAGCGCCTTGGCGATCGGCACATCCTGGCGCGCCGGGATGATATCGTCGGCAAATTCTTCGGTTTGCGGCGTGATCGTTTCAGGCGCTGAGACCGTCATGTTCTGCTCGAGCACGCGGGCGGAAAGACCGGCGGTCAGATCGACATCGTTGTCTTCGTTGGAGAAGCGCTGCGGATCGACGTAGTAGAGGGCAGCCACCTGCGATGAGCCGTCCGTTAGAACGGAGCCGTTGGAACGGACATTTTCTTCGACTTCTTCCAAAGACATGCCGGCGGCAACCTTGAGGTCGCTCTTGCCGGTCGGGAAGGGCACGGACTTAAGGGCGACTTCGGATTCGACATCGGAGCCGTAGATGGCGCCGGTGCGTTGTGCTGGTGCCGGTAGCGGTTCGTCGGCGGAAAAAATCGAGAGCGCGTCGAAATCCGGATAATCTTCGGTCGCCACGTGGTTTGCGGCAAGGCGCATCTTCACATGCGAAAAGGGCTGGCGGCGCACCACTTCCTTGTCGCCGTCGTGAACGACTGTCGAGACTTCCATGATCGCTTTGTCGGAAGGCTTGGCGGCAATTGCCGGGGCAATCAGCCGTCCGCCGCGGGTTACTGCGGCATCGTCATGGGTGTCTGCATTGACGTTGGCATAGGCTTCCGCGGGGATCGCCAGCTGCTGGCGGCCGTCAAGGGCGGCGAACAGGGCAACGCCCATGAGGATGCTGGAGGTGATGCCCGTCAGGAAGGTGCCGGAAAGCCAGCGGAGCGAAACCTCGCGCTTGTCGGGCGCACGCCTGCCATCGGCGAGAAGCGGCGGCTCGTTGCCCAACGAGCGGATCATCATCTTCTCCGTCATCATGGCAGCTGCGTCCGCGTCCTTTCATGGGCTTCTTCGGGGCCGTACTGGCTGGGCCTGAAGATGTGCATATTTTGCGCACGCGAGTCAAATCAGGTGCCTTATGACTGTAAGACCTGAAACTGGCTCGAATGCTGCGTCCTTATCCGTATCGATTGTGCTCCTGTCACGGCAGAATGATGGCGCCCCACATTTTTGAAGGGGTAAGCGGGCAAATACCGGGCGCTCTGCCTGCTTTCAGCACGTCCATCATCGTGCTCCGCGCCATCCATTTCGAATTCCCGTACAATTCCAATTGCTTATGAGAAACATCGGAATTCTTTGTTGGGTGCTGTTGACTGTTTGCGGGGGTTAGCCGTATAAGCCGCGTCACTGAACGAGGGCGGCGGCGCTGCAGGCGACGAAGTCTTTCGC